>NZ_RBXT01000001.1:2682396-4023595 GCF_003635045.1 Terracoccus luteus
CGACGACGGCGTTGAGGTACGGGGGCTGCTCGGGACCGCCGACGGGGTCGGTCTCGACGACCGGCGACACCCTCGTCACCGTCAGTCCGTCGGTGTCCCGCAGCGCGTCCACCGCCGCGGCCAGCGTCTCGCCGCGGTCGCCGAGGTTGGCGCCGAGGGCGACGACGACGCGGGGCGCGTTCTCCCGCACCACCCGCACCTGGACGTCGGTGAACGGATGGCCCACGGGGGCCTGCGGCTTGTGCACGACGACCTCGACGGCATCCACGAGGGCGTGGTCGAGAACGTCGTCGGCGACCACCTCGGCGAGGCGCTCGATGAGGTCGAACGACGGGCCGGTGATGCGGGCGACGACCTGGCCGGCCACCTCCGCGTAGCTCACCGTGTCGTGCAGGTCGTCGCTGCGACCGGCGGTCGCCGCGTCGAGGTGCATGAGCACGTCGACGACGAAGGTCTGGCCGTCGCGCTTCTCGTCGGCGAGCACGCCGTGGTACCCGTAGGCGCTGACGCCCTCGAGCAGGATGCGGTCGCCCGCGCGGTCGGTGCTCACCGGACACCGCCCTCGTCGGGCCCGTCGGGGTCGTCGTCGGGGGCGTGCTCGGCCGCTGCCTGCACGACCGCGAGCGCCCGCACCGTCGACGGGACGTCGTGCACCCGCACGCACCAGAGGCCGGCCATCGCGGCCATGACCGAGGTGGCGACGGTCTCGAGGTCACGGTCGGCCGGGGGCCGGGGGGCCTCGTCGGCGGAGCGGCCGAGCCGGCCGAGGAAGGTCTTGCGCGAGGCCCCGAGCACGACCGGGTGGCCGAGCCCGTGCAGCTCGGGCAGGGCGGCGAGCAGCTGCCAGTTGTGCTCGGCCGTCTTGGCGAAGCCGAGCCCCGGGTCGAGCACGAGACGCTCGGCGTCCACCCCGGCCCGCACGATCTCGTCACGGCGCACCGACAGCTCGTAGAGCACCTCACCGACGACGTCGGCGTAGACGGCCCGCGACTGCATCTCGGAGCTGTGGCCGCGCCAGTGCATGGCGACGAACGGCAGCCCGGAACCCGCGACGAAGGGCACCATGTCGGGGTCGGCCAGCCCACCGGAGACGTCGTTGACGATGCCGGCGCCGGCCTCCACCGCGGCCGCCGCCACCTCGGCGCGCATCGTGTCGATGGAGACGACGGCGCCGCGATCGGCGAGGGCGGTCACGAGCGGCAGCACCCGCCGCAGCTCCTCCGCGACCGTGGGTCGCTCGGCGCCCGGCCGCGTCGACTCGCCACCGACGTCGACGACGTCGGCACCGGCATCCAGCACCTCGAGGCCGTGCGCGAGGGCGGCGTCCGGCTCGAACCACTCGCCTCCGTCGGAGAAGGAGTCGGGCGTCACGTTGACGACCCCCATGACGAGCGTCCGGTCGGTGACGCCGAGCAGCTCGCCGGCGGTCGTCACCGGTTGCCCTCGAGCATCAGCGACATGGCCTCCGCTCGAGTGGCCGGGTCGCGCAGCTGGCCCCGCACCGCCGAGGTGATGGTGCTGGCGCCCGGCTTGCGGATGCCCCGCATCGACATGCACAGGTGCTCGGCCTGGATGACGACGATGACGCCCTGCACGTCGAGGTGCTCGACGAGCGCGTCCGCGACCTGGGCCGTCAGCCGCTCCTGCACCTGCGGGCGACGCGCGTACACCTCGACGAGCCGGGCCAGCTTCGACAGCCCCGTCACCCGCCCGTCACGGCTCGGGATGTAGCCGACGTGCGCGACCCCGTGGAAGGGGACGAGGTGGTGCTCGCACGTGCTGTACACCTCGATGTCCCGCACGATGACGAGCTCCTGGTGGTCGATCTCGAACGTCTTGCCCAGGACGTCGGCCGGGCTCATATCGAGCCCGGCGAAGATCTCCGCGTACGCCCGGGCGACGCGACCGGGGGTGTCGACGAGCCCCTCACGGGAGGGGTCCTCGCCGATGGCCAGCAGCAGCTCGCGGACGGCTGCCTCCGCCCGCTCGTGGTCGACCGGCATCCGTCAGCTCTTCTCGCCGGGGTTGACGGGCTGGTCGTCGGGCACCTCGATGATCTGCTCGGCGGGGCGCTCGTCGGCCAGCGGGTGGGCGCCGACGGAGGCGGCCTCGTCGATCTTCTCCTCGATGGCGCGGTCGGGGGCGACCGGCGGCGGCAGGTGGCCGTTGGGATTCGGGAACCCGTTCGTGCCGTTCTGCCCGGCGCCGTTCTGGCCGTGCCCGTTCTGGGCCGCCAGCTCGGCGGGGGTCAGGACCGGCGGGCGGTCGGGCAGCTGACGCGTCTGCGACGAGAGCCACGTCGGGCGCTTGGGCGCCTTGTTGACGGGCTTGAACATCTCGGCGAGCTCGTGGGCGTTGAGCGTCTCCTTCTCGAGCAGCTCGAGCACGAGGGTGTCGAGGATGTCGCGGTTGGAGTTGAGGGCGTGGTACGCCTCGTCGTGCGCGGCCTCGATGAGGGTGCGCACCTCCTCGTCGACGACGCCCGCGATCTCCTCGGAGTAGTCGCGCTGGTGGCCCATGTCGCGGCCGAGGAAGACCTCGCCCTGGCTCTGGCCCAGCTTGATGGCGCCGATGCGCTCGCTCATGCCGTACTCGGTGATCATCTTGCGGGCCATGCCGGTGGCCTTCTCGATGTCGTTGCTCGCGCCGGTCGTCGGCTCGTGGAAGACGATCTCCTCGGCGACGCGGCCACCGAGGGCGTACGCGAGCTGGTCGAGGATCTCGTTGCGGGTCGTCGAGTACTTGTCGTCGATCGGCATGACCATCGTGTAGCCGAGGGCCCGGCCGCGCGGCAGGATCGTCACCTTGGTCACCGGGTCGGTGTGGTTGAGCGCCGCGGCGACGAGGGCGTGGCCACCCTCGTGGTAGGCCGTGATCTTGCGCTCCTTGGCCGACATGATGCGGGTGCGCTTCTGCGGGCCGGCGATGACACGGTCGATGGCCTCGTCGAGCGCGTGGTTGTCGATGATCTTCTTGTCGCTGCGGGCCGTGAGCAGGGCCGCCTCGTTGAGCACGTTGGCGAGGTCGGCACCGGTGAAGCCGGGCGTGCGACGGGCGACGGCGAGCAGGTCGACGTCGTCGGCCATGGGCTTGCCCTGGGAGTGCACCTCGAGGATGCGGTGGCGCCCGATCATGTCGGGGCTGTCGACGGCGATCTGGCGGTCGAAGCGGCCCGGGCGCAGCAGCGCCGGGTCGAGGATGTCGGGGCGGTTCGTGGCGGCGATGAGGATGACGTTGGTCTTGACGTCGAAGCCGTCCATCTCGACGAGCAGCTGGTTCAGCGTCTGCTCGCGCTCGTCGTGACCGCCGCCCATGCCGGCGCCACGGTGGCGGCCGACGGCGTCGATCTCGTCGACGAAGACGATGGCGGGGGCGTTGGCCTTGGCCTGCTCGAAGAGGTCACGCACACGACTGGCGCCGACACCGACGAACATCTCGACGAAGTCCGAACCGGAGATCGAGTAGAACGGCACGCCCGCCTCGCCCGCGACGGCGCGGGCCAGCAGGGTCTTGCCGGTACCGGGCTGTCCGTAGAGCAGCACGCCCTTGGGGATCTTGGCGCCGACGGCGAGGAACTTCGAGGGCTCCTGCAGGAACTCCTTGATCTCGTGCAGCTCCTCGATCGCCTCGTCGCAGCCGGCGACGTCGGCGAAGGTCACCTTGGGGGTGTCCTTCGTGGCGAGCTTGGCCCGCGACTTGCCGAACTGCATGACGCGGTTGCCGCCGCCCTGCATCTGGCCCATGAGGAACCAGAAGAGGCCGAGGATGACGATGATCGGCAGGATCGAGAAGAGCAGGGAGCCGAACCAGCTCGGCTGGTCGATCTGGTCGGTCACGCCCTTGCTCGGGGCCGCCGAGTTGAGCGCGTCGACGACCTGGCCACCACGAGCGTTGACGTAGTAGGCGTAGACGGTCTTGGCGTCCTTCACCGAGCCGTCGGGCGAGGTGTAGGGCGTCTTGAGGGTCAGCTCCATGCGCTCGTTGTTGATGAGCTTGGCCGACTCGACGTTCTTGGCGGCGATCTGGGCCATGGCCGCGGACGTGTCGATGCGCGGCGGGCCCGACGACGAGAACATCATCCCGAAGACGAGCGCGGCGACGAGCACGAGGATCCACACCAATGGTGTCTTGACGATTCGCTTGGCGTTCATGTGCGTACGAGACCAGCGGCCCCGGTCCTCCTGCTCTGAGATGAGTCGATCCACCGGCACAACGACCGGTAGGGGTCCAGTGTTCCGCATGGTCGCGCGCTGTGACCAACCCGGCCATGCCCGTTTGCGCCCCGTTGCGACCTTGCGGGGCGTGGCCGGCGGGGCGGCGGTACGGACAGCGGTCCGGTGGTGGCCCGCCCTGTGGCCCCCTCGCCCACTGCTCCGCCTGACGGAGCAGTGGGTCTCACTGCTCCGCGACACGGAGCAGTGAGGGAGCCGTGACGGGGGCCGCGGGGACGGTGGGGGCGCCGGGGTGGCCCTTCTGAGCGCCGTGTCCAGCGCCCTCCCCGGGGCCGACGAGGATGCCGTCGCGCGTGCGGTCAGGCGGTCGCGTCGCGCAGGGCGGTCAGCACTCGGGCGTCGATGCCGTCGTCGCTGAGGCGGGACTCGTAGTTCGCGTGCCCGGCCCAGTCGGCCAGTGACGTCGCCACGTCGTCGCCCTCGAAGCCGAGCCGCGCCAGCCGCTCGCGCACCTCGTCTCCGAGCTGCCCGGTGAGCGGCTCGACCCCCTCGGGCTTGCCGAAGAACATCTCCCACTCGCCGAGCAGGCGACCGAGCTCGCCGACGGGGTCGGTGTGGTCGTCGACCCGCAGGTCGGCCAGCACGCCGCAGTCGTCGTAGCCGGCATCCGGTTCGACGGCGTAGAGGGCGGCGCTCTGACGACCGCGGGAGTCGCCCCCGGCGTCGTCGCCCGCGGCGAGGGCGGCGAGCAGCCGCTGGGCGAAGGGGCGCCCGGCCGAGTCGCGCCAGGCCTGCTCCATGGCCTGGACGACCTGCGGCCCGACGAGGATGTTGCCCTGGATGGCGAAGGCGGTGTCGCCCTCGTCGGCCGCCACTCCCCCGGCCCAGTCGTTGCACTCGCCACCGGTGAAGGTGGCGGCGCCGTCGACCCCGACGACGCCGATCTGGCGGGTCTCGCGGCCCTCGTCCAGGGCGACGGCTTCGTCGAGCGCCGTCGAGACCGGCTGCCCGCCGGCGAGGCGGCCGAGCAGCTCTTCGAGGTAGGCGACGCGGGCGTACGACTGGGTGGCGACCGCGCCCACCCCGAGCCGGGCGGCGGGCACGACCGCGCCGACGGCGAGGAACTTGCTCGCGACGGCGATGCCGTGGGCGGAGCCCTGCCGGGCGACGATGGAGAAGGTCATCGGGTCTGCCTCACTCGTAGACGTGGGGGGCGAGGGTGCCCACGCACCGCAGGTTGCGGTAGCGCTCCGCGTAGTCGAGGCCGTACCCCACGACGAACTCGTTGGGGATGTCGAAGCCGACGTAGCGCACGGGGATGTCGACCTTGACGACGTCGGGCTTGCGCAGCAGCGTGCAGATCTCGACCGAGGCCGGGCTGCGCGACTCGAGGTTGGACTTGATCCACGACAGCGTCAGGCCCGAGTCGATGATGTCCTCGACGATGAGTACGTGCTTGCCGCTGATGTCGGCGTCGAGGTCCTTGAGGATGCGCACGACGCCCGAGCTCTTCGTGCCGGAGCCGTACGAGCTGACCGCCATCCAGTCCATCGGCACCGTGCCGGGCAGGGCGCGCATGAGGTCGGCCATGACGACGACCGCCCCCTTGAGGACGCCGACGAGCAGGACGTCCTTGCCCTCGTAGTCGCGCCAGATGTCGGCGGCGAGCTCTCCGAGCCGGGCCTGGATCTGCTCCTCGGTGAGCAGCACCTTCGCCAGGTCGGCTCCCATGTGCTCGCTGTCCACGACGGCTCCTCGGTGCGCTCGGTGTGCTGGGTGTGCTCCGGCGCCCGGCGAGACCTCGTCGGTCCCCGGCCCCGGCGGCCGGGGACCATTCAACCCCACGCCCGCTCGCGGCCGTCGGGGGTGGCGCGAGGACGCCTCGGGACGCGGCCTCTCGACGGGTGGAGCCGCGTCGGGACGTGGCCTTTCGACGGGTCGGGGGGGCGTCGGGACTGGCCTCTCGACGGGTCAGGCGGTGGCGGCGTCCCGCAGGGGGCGGAACCGGATGGCGCGCCGCTCGCGGGCGACGGCGATGCCGCCGGGCACGTGCAGTGGGCCCTGGCCGTGCCACGAGGTGAGCAGGGCATCGAGCGACTCGACGTGGGCGGCGCTGACGTCGGCGAGCGGCGCCCCGGCCTCGGCGGCCAGCAGCCGCCAGACCCGGGTGCGGATGGCGCGGGGCAGCGCCGCGAGCGCGTCGAGGTCGACGCCCGGGTGGCCATCGGCGTCGGGCAGGGACGCCCGGGCCTCGACGGCGAGGGTCTCGAGGTGGTCGGCGTCCTCGCGCAGCAGGTCGGCGCTGCGGGCCAGCGCGGCCGCGAAGCCGGGGCCGAGCTCGGACTCGAGGCTGGCGAGCAGCCGACGGGCGCGCACCCGGCGGAACGACTCGTCGCGGTTGTGGGGGTCGTCCCACGGGTCGATGCCGTACGCCGCGCAGGCGGCGAGGGTGGTGGCGCGCGGGAGGGACAGCAGCGGGCGCACGAAGCGGTCGCGGCGCACCGGCATCCCGGAGAGGGAGCGGGCGCCCGAGCCGCGGGACAGGCCGAGCAGCACCTGCTCGGCCTGGTCGTCGCGGGTGTGGCCGAGCATGACGAGGGCGGCGCCGAGCCGGTC
The DNA here is from genome assembly GCF_003635045.1 of Terracoccus luteus. Lineage (NCBI taxonomy): Bacteria > Bacillati > Actinomycetota > Actinomycetes > Micrococcales > Intrasporangiaceae > Terracoccus > Terracoccus luteus. The sequence goes on from NZ_RBXT01000001.1 coordinate 2,689,185, forward strand.
GGCGGTCGCGGTGATGGCCGCGAACCGGGCCGAGCGGGCGTCGGCCTCGAGGCCGGCCCCCGTCGTCGGCACCGTCGCCTCGACGACCTCGACCGGGTCCAGGCCCATGTCGCGGCAGAGTGAGGCGGCCTCCTGCGCGACGGCGCCCGAGCCCTCCTGCAGCCGGTGGTCGACGACGACCGCGCCGGCCCGCATCCCGGCCCGCGAGGCCTCGAACGCGAGAGCCGCGGCAAGGGCGGTGGAGTCGGGGCCGCCGGAGCAGGCGCTGAGCACGAGCGAGCCCGGCTCGAGGTCGCCGAGGTGGTCACGGACGGCGAGCCGGGTGGCGGCGACGGCGGGATCGGGGCCGGGCACCTCGGACGGCCCCCTCACGCGGCGCCGTGGACGCGTCGCACCCACGCGCCCGGGTCGAGGATCTCGGCACCGCGGGGCAGGGTCTCGGGTGAGGTCCAGACGGCGTTGAAGCCGTCGCGCCCGACCTGCTCGTGCACGGCCCGGACGAAGCCGGCGCCGTCGCGGTACTGGCGCATCTTCGCCTCGAGACCGAGCAGCCGGCGCAGCAGCTTGTCGACGCCGACCGCCCCGCTGCGGCGCTCGTCGAACCGTCGCCGGATGTGCGCGACGGTCGGGATGACGCGGGGGCCCACGTCGTCCATGACGACGTCGGCGTGGCCCTCGAGCAGCGACATGACCGCCGTGATGTCGGCGATGCGGGCCTTCTGCTCGGGCGTCGCGAAGAGGTTGGCCACCCCCTCGCCGGAGGTGAAGACGTCGGGCAGGTTGCGGGCCAGCGACTCGAGCCGCTTGCTGAAGTCGTCGGGCGTCGGCGCGAGGTCGACCGCGAGGGCCTGCGAGGCGCTGACGAGGTGGTCGCGCAGCCACGGCACCGCGGTGAACTGCACCCGGTGGGTCTCCTCGTGCATGGCGACCCAGCGCCGGAAGTCGTGCGGGTCGACCTCGAGGCGCCGCTCGGTGGCGACGATGTTCGGGGCGACGAGCAGCAGGCGGGGGGTGCCGCCCGGCGCGAGGTCGTACTGGCCCAGCACCCGGCTCGAGAGGAAGGCGAGCAGGCTGCCCATCTCGGCCCCGGTGACCTTGCCGCCGATGGCCTGGGTGGCCGCACCGGGGGCCTTCTTCATCGTGCTCGCCATCTTGTCGACGACGGGCTCCAGCAGGGCGCGGAAGGAGTCGACGTTGGCGCTGATCCAGCCCGGCCGGTCGACGACGAGGGGTGCGGGCGCGTCGTCGGGGGCGTGCAGGTCGGACGTCTCGGCCACGGGCGCGACCGCCTCGGCCGCCGCCTGCCGGAGGTCGCCGACGATGTCGGACGCCTCGGCGGCGGACACCTGCGGTCCCGCCTTGACGAGGGTGCGACCGGCGCGCTTGGCGAACTCGTAGTCGACGTAGCCCGGGCGGCGACCGCCGGTCGGTGACGCCTCGGGCGCCACGGTGGTGTCGGTCATGCGATCCCCTTCGTCGTGTCGTCGGTGACCGTACCCGCCGGCACCCGCCGTCCGTCCTGCCCGTTCCGTCCCGGTCAGCGGCAGCCGCACGCGGCGACGGCCGCCACGAACCGATCCAACGCCGACCTCGCGTCGTTGGTTCCCGCGTCGGCGACGAGGCCGGAGAAGACGATCAGCCGTCCGTCGTCGTCGACGACGCTGCCCGCGAGCGCGTTGGCGCCCGTCAGGGTGCCCGTCTTCGCCCGGGCCCGCCCCGCGGCATCCTTCGTCGTCGGGGTGTCGAACCGGCCGGCCAGGGTGCCGCTCAGGCCGCCGACGGGCAGGCCGTCGAGGGCCGTGCGCAGCACGGGGTGTCGCCCGTCGTAGCCGAGGACGAGGACGTCGGTGAGCAGCCGGGCCGTCACGCGGTTCTGCCGGGAGAGGCCGCTCGCGTCGCTCAGGGTGACGCCGCCGGTGCCGAGCCCGAGCGCGGCCACCCGCGAGACGACCCACGCGCCGGTGCGGGCGAACCCGTCGGCGCCGCCGGTGTCGACCCCGGAGCGGGACGCGGCCTGGCGGGCGAGGATCTCGGTGAGTGCGTTGTCCGACTCGGTGAGGGCGAGCGCGAGCTGGTCGCGGACGGGCGCCGACTCGACCGCCCCGAGCGAGACGGCCGACGCGGGCGTCGCCGGCGCCGGGGTCGCCGACACCGAGACCGTGAGGCCGCGGTCGCGCAGCAGCGTCGCGAACCGGTCGAGGGTGCTCGCGACGGGGTCGGCCGGCCCGATCCGGCCACCGGTGGCGCGCTGGTCGCTGCGCCCGAGCATGGCGACGGCGCCGGTGATGCCCTCGGGGCGGAAGCTCGTCGCCCAGGTCGGGGCCACGAGCGGACCACGCGCATAGGTCGTGTCGACCGAGAGGGTCACCGACGTGCGGCCCTCGCGCCGCAGGGCCGCGGCGGTCGCGTCGGCGAGGTCGCCGAGCCCCGCGCGGCCCGCCACTGCGGTGGGCTCGCCCCGGCCGGGGGCGAGCAGCGAGTCGCCACCGGCGACGAGCACGACCTCGTCGGCCGCGGCTCCCTGCACGGTGCGGGTCGTCAGGGTCGCGTCGGCCGCGAAGGCGTCGCCGATCGCGAGGGCCGAGAGGATCTTCGTCGTCGAGGCGGGGATGCGCGGGGTGTCGGCGTCCTGCTCGTAGAGCACGTCGCCGCTCTGGCCGTCGCGCACGACGAGCGCGGAGTCGTCGAGGGCGGGCAGCCGCAGCACCCCGGCGAGGGCGGTGCGCACGCCGGCCGGGGTCGCCGCCCGTGCGTCGCCCGCGAGCGAGGGCAGCGGCATCCCCGCGGATGCCGGGGCGCTGGGCTGCGCGACCACGGGCAGCGTGCGCGTCGCGGGGGTCTCGGTCGGCGGCGGCGGCGGGGCCGGTCGCGTCGTCAGCAGGCCGGGGGTGAGGTCGGCGGCGTCGAGGGCGGCGTAGCCCCCGGCGAGGACGCCGAGCGCCGCCAGCACGGCCAGACCTCGTCGCATCCGCTCCCCCTCTCGCCCCTCCGGTCGTCGGCGCACGGGCCCCCGGGCCTCGTTCGCCATCGGCCGGTCGTGCTGCCACACTGTCGCGGAAGATTCTGTCAGCAGCCGCCCGGCCCACCGGCATCCGAGACCGGTGCCGCGAGGGGTGCGGCGCACACGAAGGGGAATGACGTGGAGTTCGACGTCACGATCGAGATCCCGCGCGGCCAGCGCAACAAGTACGAGATCGACCACGAGACGGGGCGGGTGCGGCTCGACCGCTACCTCTTCACGCCGATGGCCTACCCGGCCGACTACGGGTACATCGAGGACTCCCTGGGCGAGGACGGCGACCCGCTCGACGCCCTCGTGCTGCTGCCCGAGCCGCTCTTCCCCGGCGTCGTCGTCAAGGCGCGCCCGGTCGGGATCTTCCACATGACCGACGAGGCCGGTGGCGACGACAAGGTGCTGTGCGTGCCCGTCGACCCGCGCACCGAGAACGTGCAGGACATCGGCGACGTCAGCCCGTTCACGCTCGGCGAGGTCCAGCACTTCTTCGAGCGCTACAAGGACCTCGAGCCCGGCAAGCACGTCGAGGGCTCCGACTGGGGCGACCGCGCGGCGGCCGAGAAGGTCATCGGCGAGGCGCTCGAGCGGGCCCGGGAGCAGGGCCTGTCGACGGCCCGCTGGGCCATGCCGACCGGTCACTGAGGCCGTACCGACACCACGCACACACGGATGGGCGTCCGCGGCACCGGCCGCGGACGCAGCGACGGCCGCCACCCCGAGGGGTGGCGGCCGTCGTCGTGTCCGGTGGCCGTCGACTGCGGGCCGTTGCCGGTGCAGTCAGGCGTGACCGTCAGGCGTGACGGTCAGGCGACCGAGCGCTGCTCGTGCTCGTTCTCGTTCTCGTCGAGCGAGGCGGCGGGCGACATGCGCGCGGGGAAGGCCGTCAGGGGCTCGACCCGGCCGGTGCGGGCGTCGCGGGCACGCTCGGTGCGCGGCACGTAGGTGCGGGCGGTGACGGTGGGCAAGTGGTGGGGGTTGCGTCCGGTCGACCGGACGATGTGAGCGATGGAGCTCATGGGCGGTCTCCTTGCTGGTCGTGCTCTGCGGTACTGGCTGGGAGGTACCCCGTGGTGGCGGTACGCTTAACGGAGAGCCACTCCGGTTCTTCCAGGACGACGATACGGAGAACTTCTCCGTTTAGCAAGGAGCAGGGTCGTGACGCCTCCCGGCACGACGAGCGCAGCCCGTTCGAAGCGGGTGCCGCGCACCTCGGAACCGCCTGTGGCACAGGCCGTCCCGCCGGATGCGAGCGACCAGCCCGACGTGACGGCCGTGACCGCCGCCTCGTCGGCGGCGACCGACCCGTCCGCCCCGAAGCCCATGCGCGCCGACGCCCGGCGCAACTACGACAAGATCCTCGCCACCGCCCGGCTCGTCTTCGCCGAGAGCGGCGCCGACGGCTCGCTCGACGAGATCGCCCGCCGCGCCGAGGTCGGGCCGGGCACGCTCTACCGCCACTTCCCCACCCGCGAGGCGCTCGTCGACGCGCTGATGAGCGACTGGGCCAGCCGGGTCGAGGCCGATGCGCGCAGCGCCGCCGAGGCCGGCGCACCGGCCCACGACACGCTCGTCGCCTGGTTCGGCGACCTCGTGGGACACATCACCCTGCACCGCGGCGCGGCGGCCAAGATCTGCGCGGCCATGGACGACCCCACCTCCCCCATCCACGGCAAGTGCCGCGTCATGGGCGAGGCCAACCGCGTCGTGCTCGACAGCCTCGCCGAGCGGGGCGAGCTGCGTGACGACGTCGACCCGCACGAGATCATGCGCCTGCTCGGCGGCGTGGCGAGCGTCGTCGACACCTCCCGGGCCGACCACCTCGACGTCACGCCGATGCTCGGCGTCGTCGCCGACGGGCTCCTCGCCCGCTGAGCGGGCCCTCCGCGCCGACCGGGCGGGCCGGCATCCTCTCGTCTTGCGATACATAGATAATCTATCTATATTGGGGGCGTGGACGACCTCGACTCCCTAGGCAACGAGCTGCTGCGCTCGGCCGCCCGGCTCTCGCGCTGGGCCAGCCGCAACGCGCCGTTCGACGTGCCGTTCGCGCAGGCCCGGCTGCTCGCCCTGCTCGACGAGCTCGGCCCGGCCCGCGTCAGCGCGCTCGCCGTCGCCGACCACAGCAGCCAGCCGACGATGACGACCCAGCTGCAGCGGCTCGAGTCCGCCGGCTGGGTGGAACGCTCGGCCGACCCGGCCGACGGCCGCGCGTCACTGCTCGCGCTGAGCGACTCCGGCCGCACTGCCCTCGACGGCGTGCGCCGGGCCCGCGTCGAGACCCTCGCCCCGCTGCTCGCCGAGCTCGACGAGGCCGGCGTGGCGCGGGTGCGCACCGCCGTCGGCGTGCTCGCCGACCTGCTGCGGTCGGCCGAGGACGCCGAGAACGGCGAGAGCGCGGAGGGCACCGACGCCGTCGACTCCTCCCCGGACGCCGCGGCGCCCACCCCAGGACTGAACCCCATCCCGACCCGAAAGGACGGATGACCACACCATGTGGCGCCAACCCAAGACCGTCTGGTCGATCGCCTTCGCCTGCGTGATCTCCTTCATGGGCATCGGCCTCGTCGACCCGATCCTCAAGCCGATCGCCGACGAGCTCGGTGCCGGACCCTCGCAGGTCTCGCTCCTGTTCACCAGCTACCTCGCCGTCATGGGCGTGGCCATGCTCGGCACGGGGTGGGTCAGCAGCCGCGTCGGCGCCAAGCGAACCCTGCTCATCGGCCTCGCCCTCATCATCGTCGGCGCGGCCCTCGCCGGCAGCCAGGACTCCGTCGGCGGCATCGTCGCCTTCCGCGCCCTGTGGGGCCTCGGCAACGCCCTCTTCATCGCCACGGCGCTCGCGACGATCGTGGGCGCGGCATCCGGCTCGGTGAAGCAGGCGATCATCCTCTACGAGGCCGCGCTCGGCGTCGGCATCGCGACCGGCCCGCTGCTCGGTGGCTGGCTCGGCGGCATCTCGTGGCGCTGGCCGTTCTACGGCGTCGCCGTCCTCATGGCCCTGGCCTTCATCGCCACCGTGACGACGCTGCCGGCCACCCCGCCCGCCGCGACGCCCACCTCGCTCGGCGCGCCGCTGCGTGCGCTCGGCCACCGCGGGCTGCTCACCGTCGGCGTCACGTCGCTGCTCTACAACTTCGGCTTCTTCACCCTGCTCGCGTTCACGCCCTTCCCGCTCGCCATGGGCGCGCACGAGATCGGCTTCATCTTCTTCGGCTGGGGCGTCCTGCTCGCCGTCACCTCGGTGTTCGTCGCGCCCCTGGTCCAGCGTCGCTTCGGCACGATGGCCGGCATCGTCGGCGCCCTGCTCGGCTTCGCCGTCATCCTCGCCGTCATGGCGGTCGCCACCGAGAGCAAGACGCTGCTCGTCGTGTGCGTCGTCCTCGCCGGTGCGTTCCTTGGCGTCAACAACACGCTCATCACCGAGACCGTCATGAAGGTGGCCCCGGTCGAGCGCGGGGTGGCCTCGGCCGCCTACAGCTTCGTCCGCTTCAGCGGTGGCGCCATCGCCCCGTGGCTGGCCGGCACGCTCGGCGAGCGCTCGGTGCACCTGCCCTTCTGGGTCGGCTCGGGTGCCGTCTTCGCCGCCGTGCTCGTGCTGCTCACGGCGCGCTCGATCATCGGCGCGCTCGACCACGAGGACGACCACGGCGCCGAGCCGGTCGCCTCGCGCGTCGAGGCCGAGGCGCTCACCGTCGGCGACGCCTGACCCGTCGAGAGGCCAGTTCCCGACGCCTGACCCCGTCGAGAACGCCGCCGGATGCCGAGTGGGACCGGACCTCATGGAGGTCCGGTCCCGCTCGCGTCCGGGTCGGCCCTCGGCGTGACCTCTCGACGGGGTCCATTCGACCTCTCGACGGGGTGGCGCGCGGGGTCAGTGGAAGGTGACGGGGTTGCCGGCCTGCATCTGGGCGTACTTCTCGGGGTCGGACTCGAGCGCCGCACGCCGGGCCTTGCGCCGGTAGCGCACGATCTGCATGACCCCGAGCGCCCACACGGGGTACTGGACACACATCGCGAGGCGGAAGGCGTCGACGTCCCAGCTCGACGGCCCCGCCGGTGACACCCGGTCGAGTACGACGCCGACGAGGGCCACCGCGGCCAGCGTGGCGACGAACCCCCCGGTGTTGACGATGCCCGAGGCGCTGCCGATGCGGGTCGGCGGGTTGAAAGTGCGGGCGAGGTCGAAGCCGACCATCGACCCCGGGCCACCGACGGCGATGAGCACGACGAGCACGACGAGCAGCCACAGCGGCGCGCGGCCGGGCCAGGCGATGACGACGGTCCACGCCGTGACCGCGGCGGCGACGATGCACAGCACGAGCGTGCTGCGCGAGAACGGGAAGCGCACCGTCAGCGTGCCGATGACCGGGCTGCTCGCGATCGACGTGACGACCATGACCATGAGCAGCACCGACGCCGTGCCGGGCGAGAGCCCCTGCCCCGACACGAGGAAGGGGAAGCCCCACAGCATCGAGAACATGTTCGACGAGAACTGCGACGTGAAGTGCGACCACAGCCCGAGCCGGGTGCCGGGCACGAGCCACGCCGCGCGCAGGGTGCGGGCGAGCGCCCGCAGGCGCAGCTCCTCGCGGTGCTGGTCGGCGTAGGGGCTGTCCTTGACGAGGAGCACGAGCGCCACCCCGGCGAGGATGCCGACGCCGGCGGCCGTCGCGTACGACGGGGTCCATCCCCACGTGTGCAGGGCGGCGGCGAGCGGCCCGGCGGCGGCCAGCGCGCCGAGCTGGCCGAGGACGCCGGTCACCTGCGTGACCATCGGGGTGCGGCGGGGTGAGAACCAGAGCGCGACGAGCCGCAGCACGGAGATGAAGACCATGGCGTCGCCGATGCCGAGCAGGACACGGCAGGCGAGGGCGGCCGCGAACGAGTCGACGAAGGCGAACCCGAGCTGCGAGACCGTGAGCAGGGTCAGGCCGACGCCGAGCAGCCGCTTCGAGCCGAAGCGGTCGAGCAGCGCACCGACCGGCAGCTGCATCGCGGCGTAGACGAAGACCTGCAGGATGGTGAAGGTCGACAGCTGCGAGCTGCTGATGCCGAACCGCTCGGCGGCGTCGAGACCGGCGACACCGAGCGAGGTGCGGTGGAAGACCGCGAGCACGTAGACGGCGATGGCCGCGGCCCACACCGACCAGGCGCGGCGGCCGTCGAGCGCGAAGCGGAGCGCCGGGGCGCCGGCGGTCATGCCGGCACCCGTCGGCGCGCCGCGGGATCGGTGGGGAGGGTCGGGTCTGCTCCGGGGGTCGTCGTGGGCACCCGGCTCAGGCGCGCGTGGCGTCGGCCGCCGCGTCGGCGGCGTCGTGCACGGCATCCTCGTCGGCGACGGCGCTCGTGGCCGACGACTTCGACGAAGGGGCCTTCGGCACGCAGTCGACGATGGCCTTGGCGACGGTCTTGCTCATGTCGCGCTGGAAGACGCTGGGGATGATGTAGTTCGGGTTGAGCTGCTCGTCGGTGACGACCGACGCGATGGCCTCCGCCGCCTTGATGAGCATCTCGGTCGTGACGTCGCTCGCGCGCGCGTCGAGCAGACCGCGGAAGACGCCGGGGAAGGCGAGGACGTTGTTGATCTGGTTCGGGTAGTCGCTGCGGCCCGACGCGACGACGGTGGCCCGCTGGGTCGCCTCGTAGATGTCGACCTCGGGGTCGGGGTTGGCCAGGGCGAAGACAATGCGCTTCTCGGCCATCTCGTCGATCCACTCGGGCTGCAGGATGCGCGGTGCGCTGACGCCGATGAAGACGTCGGCACCCTGCAGGCCGTCGCGCAGCGAGCCGGAGAGGCCGCGGGGATTGGTCTTGGCGGCCAGCTCGGCCCACGCCGGGGTCAGGTCGGCGTCCTCGCGGTTGAGCAGCCCGTGGCGGTCGCTCACGGTGACGTCCACGGCCCCGGCCGCGAGCAGCAGCTGCACGATGGCCGACCCGGCGGCGCCACCGCCGGAGACGACGATCTTGGCCGCGGCGAGCTGCTTGTCGACGCAGCGCAGCGCGTTGGTGAGGGCGGCGAGCACGACGATGGCCGTGCCGTGCTGGTCGTCGTGGAAGACGGGGATCGACAGGCGCTCGCGCAGCTTGGCCTCGACCTCGAAGCAGCGGGGGGCCGCGATGTCCTCGAGGTTGATGCCGCCGAAGCCGGGCGCGATGAGCTCGACGGTGCGCACGATCTCGTCGACGTCGGTCGTGTCGAGGCAGATCGGCCACGCGTCGATGTCGGCGAAGCGCTTGAAGAGCGCGGCCTTGCCCTCCATGACCGGCAGGGCGGCCTGCGGCCCGATGTTGCCGAGGCCGAGCACGGCCGAGCCGTCGGTGACGACGGCGACGGAGTTGCCCTTGATGGTCAGGCGCGGGACGTCCTCGGGGTGCTCGAAGAGGGCCTGGCTGACGCGGCCGACGCCGGGCGTGTAGGCCATGGCGAGGTCCTGGCGGTTGCGGATCTGCACCTTGCTCTCGACGCTGATCTTGCCGCCGAGGTGCAGCAGGAAGACGCGGTCGCTGACCTTGTGCACCCGCACGCCCTCGAGCGTCTCGACCGACTCGACGATCTCGCTCGCGTGGTCGGCGTCGCTCGCCGAGCACGTGAGGTCGATGACGAGACGGTCCGGCTGCGAGTCGACGATGTCGAGGGCGGTCGTGATGCCGCCGCCGTCGGCCACCTTCATCGCGAGGGCGCCGATCACCGCCGGGTCCGTGCCCGCGTGGATGCGGATCGTGATCGAGTAGGAGGCGGTGGTGGCCCTGGCGCGCTGGATCGACTCTGACACGCTGGGTATGGTCCCACGACTCGGATGCCGGGTCGCGTCGAGTCCGAGGACCGGCCAGTAACCACCCGCTCCCGTCCACACCACCGGTGCTCGGCGACCTTTGCGCCGCGCCGCGGCCGGCTCGTAGACTGGGGCCAGCTCAGGGATCCGGCGTCACCTGTTGGGCGGGTAGGTGCGCACCCGCTCTCGCGTACCCCGCGACAGGACCGGAGCCGCCCGTGTCACCCATCGACAGCTACCGCCGACTGTTCGGCCTCACCGGCGCGACGTACGTCGTCGTCGCCTTCCTCGCCCGCCTGCCCCTGGCCATGAGCCAGCTCGGCACGCTCCTGCTCGTCACCGACGCCACCGGCAGCTACGGCGCCGGCGGCTTCTGCGCCGGAGCCCTCGCCGTCGCCAACGCCCTCGGCGCCACCTTCTGGGGCGGGCGCGCCGACCGCGTCGGCCAGCGGCGGGTCGTCGCCGTGCAGTCCCTCGCCGGGGCGGTCGCCATCGCCGTCCTGCTCCTCGTCGTGCACGCCCGGATGCCGTGGGGCGTGGCCGCCGTCGCCAGCGCGGTCGCCGGCCTCCTGCTCCCCCAGATCGGTCCGCTGGCCCGGGTGCGGTGGCGCCCCATCACCGCCCGCTCGGGGGCGGCCCAGCCCCGCCTCGTCGACGCCGCCTTCTCGTACGAGGGCGCCGCCGACGAGGCGTCGTTCGTGCTCGGGCCGGCCCTCGTCGGGCTGGCCGTGTCGGCGGTCAACCCCAGCGCGGCGCTCGTCGCCGCCGCCGCCGGCCTCGCCGTCTTCGGCACGTGGTTCGCCGTCCACGACACCGCCCGCCTCACGCACGTGGCGACCCGGGCCGCGTCGGGCGTCGCCGGGCGACTGCTCACGCCGGCGCTGCTGGCGCTGTGCGGGGCCCAGCTCGTCATCGGGGCGGTCTTCGGCTCGGTGCAGACCGGCACGACGGTCCTCGCCACCGCGGCGGGACAGCCCGGCGCCACGGGCTACTTCCACGCCCTGCTCGGGGTGGGCAGCGTGGCCGCGGGGCTCGCGATGGCCGGCCTCCCGGCATCCTTCGCCCTGCCCGACCGGCTGCGCTGGTTCGCCCTCGCCCTGCTCGTGCTCGCCGCCCCGCTGCTGCTCGTCGGCTCGCTGGGCGCGCTCGTGCCGGTGCTGCTCGTGCTCGGGTGCAGCGTGGCGCCGTACATGATCACGACGTTCACGCTCGGCGAGCGGGTCAGCCCGCCGGCGCGCACCGGTGCCGCCATGACGGTGCTGGCCGCCGCCACCGGGCTCGGCTACGCCCTCGGCGCGGCGCTCGCCGGTCGCCTCGCCGACCTCGGCGGGCACCGCCCCGCCTACGCGGTGACGGTCGGCGCCGCGGTGCTCGCCGTCGTGCTGTCGTGGGCGACCCACCGCGTGCTCACCCGGGCGCTGCGCCACTCCGCCGAGGATGCCGCGCCGCCGGCCTCGGCGGCCGCCTGACCGCCCCCTCGACAGGGACGCAGAAACGCCCCCCGGGAGACCCGGGGGGCGTCGTCTGAGCCGCTTATCGGAATCGAACCGATGACCTATTCATTACGAGTGAATCGCTCTGGCCGACTGAGCTAAAGCGGCGCGGGGGTGAGCCCGGCTGCGAGTATACGCAGGGCCCGGCGGCCGTGAGAAATCGGCCTCCGACGCTCAACGGGCGGCGCAGACGTAGCCGTCCTGGGGCGCGAGCGAGCGGCTGAGGAAGTCGTCGACGACCCGGTCGGCGCAGGGCGTGCCGTTGGCGTAGGCACCGTGTCCCTCGGCGTCGACGTCGACGTAGCGGGAGTCGTCGAAGAGCTTGGCGAGGTAGGCGGTGTCCTCGATGGGGGTGACGGGGTCGCGCTCGTTGCCGATGACGAGCACGGGCGCGGACGGGCTCGAGCCGACGTACGGCTGGTTGCGCACCTTGCCGGTCCAGCCGTCGCAGCTCGCGCCGTGGCCGAGCGCCACCCGGGCCCACAGCGGGTGCGACTCGCGCACGGTGCTGCTCGGCGACAGGGCGTCCCAGCCGGACCTGGGCCAGTCGGAGCACAGCACCGGCAGGGCGTTGCGCTCGAAGCTGGGCGAGCGGTAGGCGCCCTCGTCGTCGCGCTCGACCATCCAGGTCGCGAACTCGGCGAGGGAGACCCCGTCACCCTGCTCGACCGCCTCCTGGAGGGCGGGGACGAGCTCGCTCCACGACTCGGGGTCGTCGAGGCCGCGCTCGATGGCGGTCGCCGCCCAGCCCTGGGTCAGCCTCGGCAGGACCTCGTCCTCGGTCGGCAACGGGCGCTTCTCGAGGTCGTCGACGAAGGCGACCAGCCGCTGCTCCAGCCGCTCCCGGGTGTCACCGAGGGAGCAGCTGTCGTAGTCGACGCAGGAGGACGCCAGCTCGTCGAGGGCGTCGTCGAAGACCGCCGCGTAGCCGGCGGCCTCGGCGTCGACGCGCGACTGCAGCGGGTCGCCGATGGTGCCGGTACCCGAGAAGGGCGCGGCCGAGTCGAGCACGACGTGCCCCACGCGGGTCGGGAAGAGGTGGGCGTACTCGGCACCGATGAACGTGCCGTAGCTGATGCCGAGGTAGCCGAGGCGCGTGTCACCGACGGCCGACCGCATGATGTCGAGGTCGCGCGCCACCCACTCGCTGCCCATGTTGCGGGCGAGGTCACCCCCACGCCGGAGGCACCCCCGCAGCCGGTCGGAGGCCGCCTTCGCGACGGCCGTGACCTCGGCGGCGGAGTCGGGCGTCGGGTCGGCGGCGTGCTGCGCGTCGAGGTCGGCGTCGGTGAGGCAGTCGAAGCCGCCCGACCGCCCGATGCCGCGAGGGTCGAAGCCGACGACGTCCCACCGGGCCAGCACGTCGGGGCCGAAGTACGACGCGGCGTCGGCGGCGAGGTCGATGCCGGACTCCCCCGGCCCGCCGGGGTTGACGAAGAGCGTGCCGAGGCGTGCGGCGGGGTCGGAGGCGGGCGCCCGGTGCAGGGCCACCTGCAGGCTCGCGCCGGTGGGCCGGTCGTAGTCGACCGGCACCCGCACCGTCGCGCAGTCGTGGCCGGCCCCCTCGTCGTCGGGGTCGGCGTACTCGTAGTCGTCGTCGGGGCAGTCGCCCCAGGCGAGGCGCTGGCCGTAGAACGCGCGCAGCTGGGCCGGCTCGGGGGCGACGCCGCCGCTCGGCACGAAGGCGGCCTGCTGCGGCGGGGTCTTCCACGGCGCGGACGGGTCGGTCGGGTCCGTGGTCGCGGGGCTGGTCGCCGATCCCGCCCCGGTGGGCCCGCTCGTCGTCCCCGAAGCCGGCCGACCGGCATCCACCTGGCCACCGGCACTACCGGGACCACCGGTCGCGAGCGCGACGAGGGCGCCGAGCACGACGACGGAGGTCAGGGCGACGAGCCCGCCCCGGCGCCGGTCGGCCGTACGTTCGGCGCGGGCCGCCGACGTGGGCCCGGTCACCGGCAGGCCAGCCCGTCGCGGGGCACGGTGCCGGCCGTGAGGTAGGCGTCGACGGCACCGTCGACGCACGAGCTGCCGGTGAGGTACGTGCCGTGGCCGTCGTGGTCGGAGGTGACCAGCACCCCGGAGTCGAGGTCGGCGGCGAGCTGCTTCGTGCCCCCGATGGGCGTGGCCGGGTCACGGAGGTTGCCGATGACGAGGATGGGAGCGGCGCCGGTGGCGAGGGTGGCACCCTTCGGCGTCCGGCCGGCCGCGGGCCACGTGCGGCAGGTGTCGTAGAGCAGGCCGGTCATGCGCGCCCACAACGGGTGCTCGCGCTGGGCCGTGGCCCGCGCGGCGGAGAGCGCCGGGGTGTCGGGGGTGCGGGGCCAGTCGGCGCAGCGCACGGGGATCATCGCCTGCAGGTAGGTCGAGGGCGCGTAGCGCCCGGTCGCGCTGCGCTCGACGACGCTCATGGCGCGGGCGAGCAGGATGTCGCCCTGACCGGTGCGGGCCTGCGCCAGCCCCTCGTTGAGGGTCGGCCAGCTCTGGTCGGAGTAGAGACACATGAAGACGGCGAAGCTCGCCCAGCCCTCGCCGATGGTGGTCAGGCCGGGCTTGGCCGTCTTGAGCCCGGTGCGCTCGACGCGGTCGAGCAGGTCGACGAGCTCGCCACGCGCGGCCGCCCGGTCGCGCCCGAGGGCGCAGTCGGACCGGGCGACGCACCAGTCGATGAAGGCGTCGATGGACGACTCGAAGCCCTGGATGTCGTAGGTCATCTCCTGGGTCTCGGTCTGGTTCGGCGACAGGGCCGAGTCGAGCACGAACCGACCCACCGTGGCCGGGAAGAGGTCGGCGTAGGTGGCGCCGAGGAAGGTGCCGTAGCTGACCCCGAAGAAGTTGAGCCGCGCGTCGCCGACGAGCGAGCGCAGCACGTCGAGGTCGCGGGCCACCTCGGCTGTGCTCATGTGCAGTGCCCGCTCACCCCCCGAGGCCGCGCACCGGGCGGTGACCGCGTCGGCGTCGGCCAGTAGCTTCGCCCTCTCGGCCGCGGTGTCAGGGGTCGGGTCGTCGGCGAAGAGGAGGTCCATGTCGGCATCGGTGAGGCAGCCGACCGGGTCGGACTCGCCGATGCCACGGGGGTCGAAGCCGACGATGTCGTAGTGGGCGCGGATCTCGTCGCTGAAGACGAACTGGGCGTACTGCGCGTACTCGAGCCCGGAGCCCCCCGGGCCGCCGGGGTTGATGAAGAGCGTGCCGAGCCGCTTCGCGGGGTCGGATGCCGGCACCTTGCGCAGCGCGAGCCCGAACCGGTCCCCGGTGGGGCGGGCGTAGTCGACCGGTACCTCGGCGGTGCCGCACAGGTCGCTGGTCTGCCCGTCGCAGGCCGACCACGAGAGCGACTGCGTGTAGAAGGCGTCGAGGGCGGCGTCGTGGTCGCCCGGCGCCCCCGGGGCGGCGGGACCCGGTGCACCGGTGCTGCCGGACGTCACGGCGGGCGCCGCGGCCGTCGTCGACGGGTTGGTCGCCCCGCGGCCGGACAGCCCCCACACCGTGAGCGCCGTGACGAGTACGAGGCCCAGGACGACGAGCGAGGCGACGACAGGGCGCCGGGCGGACCCCGCGGGGGTCGTCGGCGGCGGGCCGGTCAGCACGTCGTGCCGTCCTCGGGAGCGGTGCCCTGCACGTAGTAGGCGTCGATGGCGTCGTCGATGCACGAGTTGCCGCGCATGTAGGCGGTGTGGCCGTCACCGTCGCGGGTCAGCAGCGTCGCGTCGGCCAGCTGGTCGCGCAGGCGCTTGCTCCACTCGTAGATCGTCGCGGGGTCGCGGGTCGTGCCGACGACGACGATGGTGTTGCTGCCCTCCGCGTGGATCTCGTGCGGCGGGGTGCCGCCCGTGACGGGCCACTCGCCGCACGGCAGGGCCCCCCAGGCGAGCATCGGGCCCCACGTCGGCGCGCTCTTGGCGAACTCCTCGGCGTAGCCCTCGTAGGCCGCGAGGTCGGGGCTGTCGGGGCGGTCGAGGCAGTTGACGGCGTAGATGACCTCGAGGAGGTTGCCGGTGTAGCGGCCACCGGGGTCGCGGTCGGCGTACTGGTCGGCGAGGGCCATGAGGCCGGCGCCGTTGCCGTTCGACGCCTCGCGCAGCGCGTCGGTGAGGATGCCCCACGAGCCCTCGTCGTAGAGGGCCTGACCGAGGCCGAGCGAGGCCCACGCCTCGTTGAGCTCGGGCACGGCGGTGTCACCGGTGGGCAGCGGGTCGCGGTCGACCCGGGCGAGGAAGTCGCGGATCCACTGCATGCCGCCGTCGACGGTGTCGCCGAGCAGGCAGTCGCCGTCGTCGATGCACGACCGCACGTAGGCGCGGGTGGCGAGCTCGAAGCCGCGGGCCTGCCCCTCGCCCATCTCGGCGCTGGTGAGGTCGGGCGGCACGACGCCGTCGAGCACGAACCGGCCGACCCGCTTCGGGAAGAGGTCGGCGTACGTCGAGCCGAGGAAGGTGCCGTACGACTTGCCGAGGTAGTTCAGCTGGGCGTCGCCGAGGGCCGCCCGCAGCACGTCCATGTCCTTGGCGGCGTCGACGGTGCTGACGTGCGGCAGCAGCGTCGGGTTCTTCTGCTCGCAGCCGTTCGCCATGCGCTTCGCCTCACCGAGCAGCTGCTGCTGCTCGGCGGCGTCGTCGGGCGTCGGGTCGGTGCTCAGGAAGGTGTCCATCTGGCTGTCGTCGAGGCAGTCGATCGGGGCCGACCGGCCCACGCCCCGGGGGTCGAAGCCGACGACGTCGAAGTACCGGCGCACCGACTGGCCGACGATGCGGTCGGCCGCCGCGGCGTAGTCGACGCCGGAGCCGCCCGGCCCGCCGGGGTTGACGACGAGGGAGCCCAGCCGCTTGCCCTGGTCGGACGCCCTGACCCGCAGCAGGGCGAGCTCGATGTCACCGCTCGCGGGGTCGGCGTAGTCGACCGGCACCCGCAGCTTCGCGCACTCGAAGGACGAGCACCCGCTCCACGTCAGCCGCTGCCCGTAGTAGCCCGCGAGGTCGGCAGCCGGGGCTTCGGTCGCGGACGCGCTGACGGTGGGCGCCACCGGGGTGGGCCCGCCCGTCGTGCAGGCCCCGACGAGCAGGAGCGCGACGACCGCGGCCATCGCCCGCAGGCCCCGCAGGCCCCGCAGGCCCCGCAGGCCCCGCGGCGCCCGCGGACCCGGCACCGGGCGCCGGGCGCCGTGGGGGGTCGGGTCGAGCACGCGGCGCCTCATGGCGCACACGGTAACCCGGGATGCCGACAGCACCCGTCCCGCGAGTGGGTGCACCCACGGTCGTGACCGTTCCGCAGCCTCGTCCCGGCTCAGGGGGCCTCCGCGGGCTCCGGCGGGGTCAGGCCCCGAGGTCGCGGGGCACCCGCAGCTGCAGCGCCATCGCTTCGAGGGCGAGCAGCGGGGGGACGTTGGCGTTGATGCGGTCGCGCGCCTCGGCGATGGCGTCGAGGCAGCCCAGCAGCGCCTCGGCGGTGAACACCCGGGCCAGGGCCCGCACCCGGTCGATGGCGTCCTGGTTGACGAGCTCGACGGTCGACCCGAGGGCGAGCACGAGGGCGTCGCGGTACACCGACGCGAGGTCGACGAGCGCGCGGTCGACGACGTCGCGCCCGAACCGGGTGGCCCGGGTCTTCTGCTCCTTCTCGAGCGCGGTCAGCTGCGAGCGGATGTGCGGCGGCTGCGTGCGGGCGGCCGGGTCGGCGCCGAGCACCTCGAGCAGGTGGGCCCGCTCGGCGGCGTCACGCTCGGCCCCGCTCGCGCTCGACTCCTCGTCGGCGATCTGCGCGAGGTCGGCAGCGGCACCGATCGCGTCGCCCACCCCGACGATGCGGGTGGCGAGCGAGACGACGTCGCGGCGGCGGATGCGGGCGCCCTCGTCGCGGGCCAGCCGCCGGGCCAGCCCGATGTGAGACTGGGCCGCGCGGGCGGCGTAGAGGGCCATCGCCGGGTCGACCCCGTCTCGGCGCTGCAGCAGGTCGGCGACCGCGTGCACCGGGGGCGTGCGCAGCCGCACGTGCCGCGACCGCGAGCGCAGCGTGATGATGACGTCCTCGAGGCTCGGCGCGCAGAGCATCCAGACCGTGCGCGGCGTCGGCTCCTCGAGCGCCTTGAGCAGGGCGTTGGCCGGGGCGTCGCTGTAGGCGGTGAGGCGGTCGGCGTCCTCGATGATGATGACGCGCCACCGGCCCACGGACGGGCGCAGCGCCGCCTCCTGCACGAGGTCGCGCATCTGCGACACCTTGATCGACAGGCCCTCGGTCGCCACGACCTCGACGTCGGCGTGGGTGCCGTCGAGGGCGGTGCGGCACTCGCGGCACTCCCCGCAGCCGCCCCGGGGGCACTGCAGCGCCGCCGCGAACGCCCGGGCGGCGGTCGAGCGGCCCGAGCCGGGAGGGCCGGTGAAGAGCCAGGCGTGGGTCATCGATGCCTCGTCGGTGGCCGCCCGGGACAGCGTCTCGACGGTGGGCTCCTGCCCGACGAGGTCGTCCCAGACGCTCACGGCGCCTCCGCCCGGGTCGGTGCGGGTCGGGCGGCCAGCGCCGCGTCGACGCGGGCGAGCACCTGCTCGTGCAGGTCGCGTACCGGTGACGTGGCGTCGACGACGAGGTACCGACCGGCATCCTGCGCGGCGAGGGCGAGGAAGCCCCGGCGGACGGCCTCGTGGAAGGCGTCGGCCTCGGACTCGAGGCGGTCGTGCTCGGCGCCGCGCCGGGCGCGGCCGACGGAGGCGGGCACGTCGAGCACGATGGTGAGGTCGGGCAGCAGGCCGCCGACGGCCCAGTGCTGCAGGGCCCGGATCTCGCCCGCGCCGAGGTCGCGGCCGGCCCCCTGGTAGGCGATCGAGCTGTCGGTGTAGCGGTCGGTGACGACGACGCGACCGGCCCGCAGGGCGGGGCGGATCAGCTCGTCGACGTGGTGGGCCTTGTCGGCGGCGAAGAGCAGCGCCTCGGCCCGGGGTGCGACGTGGTCGCCGTGCAGCACGAGGTCACGGATGCGGGCGCCGAGCTCGGTGCCGCCGGGCTGGCGGGTGACGACGACCTCGTGGCCGCGGGCGGTGAGGGCGTCGGCCAGCAGCCGCACCTGCGTCGACTTGCCCGCGCCGTCGCCGCCCTCGAAGCACACGAAGAGGCCGGGCGACGTGGTGACGGGCGACCCGGCATCCGTGCCCTCGACCGGGAACGGCCCGGTCGACGGGGGTGCGGGCTCGCTGTCGGTCACGGGCGGCAGCCTATGCGAGCGCGCCGACACGGCGCGGGGCCGTGCACGGGCGGTCCACCCACCGGTGTACGGACGGCGCGACCGGGCCGTCAGCGGCGGGCGACGAGCTCCTCCGCGATCTGCACCGCGTTGAGGGCGGCGCCCTTGCGCAGGTTGTCGCCGACGACGAAGAGGACGAGGCCCTTGCCCTCGGGCGCGGCCTGGTCGGCGCGGACCCGGCCGACGAAGACCTCGTCACGGCCGGTGGCCTCGAGCGGGTTGGGCACGTCGGTGACGACGACGCCGGGGGCGTTCTCGAGCAGGTCGAGCGCCTCCTCGACGGAGATGTCGTCGGCGAACTCGGCGTGGATGGCGAGGCTGTGGCCCGAGAAGACGGGCACGCGCACGCAGGTGCCCGAGACGCGCAGGTCGGGGGCGTGCAGGATCTTGCGCGACTCGTTGCGCAGCTTCTGCTCCTCGTCGGTCTCGAGCGAGCCGTCGTCGACGATCGAGCCCGCGAGTGGCACGACGTTGAAGCCGACCGAGACGGCGTAGACGTTCGGCGGGGGCACGGCGACCGAGCGGCCGTCGAGCGCGAGGTCGCGCGGGTCGCCAGCCGCGTAGCCGCCGCGCAGCTGGGAGTCGAGCTCCTGGACGCCGGCGCCGCCCGAGCCCGACACGGCCTGGTAGCTGCTCACGTGCAGGCGCACGAGACCGGCCTTGTCGTGCAACGGCTTGAGCACCGGCATCGCGGCCATCGTCGTGCAGTTGGGGTTGGCGACGATGCCCTTGGGGATGTCGTCGAGGTCGGCGGCGTTGACCTCCGAGACGACGAGGGGCACGTCGGGGTCCTTGCGCCAGGCGCTCGAGTTGTCGATGACGGTGGCCCCGGCGGCGGCCACCTTCGGCGCGAGCTCCTTCGAGGCCGCGCCGCCGTTGCTGAAGAGGGCGATGTCGATGCCGGAGAAGTCGGCCGTGGCGGAGTCCTCGACGACGACGTCCTCGCCCTTGAACGGCAGGGTCGTCCCGGCCGATCGCGACGACGCGAAGAAGCGCACCGACGTGATCGGGAAGTCACGCTCCTCGAGCAGCGTGCGCATGACGCGGCCGACCTGACCTGTGGCACCGAAGACTCCGACTCGCATGGGCCCAGCGTACGGCGGCCCATGCGGGGCGACCGGCGCTCGTTCACCTGTCGGTCAGCGGTTCGGGCGGGGCGGTCGCACGCCGCCGGTTGGCCTTTCGGCGACCTCTATCTGGCCTTTCGACGGGGGTGGGCGGGGTGGGGTCAGGGGTGGGCGAGGCGGGCGACGATCGCGTCGCCGAGCTCGGCGCCCGACAGCCAGGCGGCCTCGACCCGCGGCTTGTCCGACCACGAGTCGCCGCACAGCCCGACGCCGTCGTCGCCGAGGTGGTGCGTGCGGTCGCGCGACGACGCCGGGTGCGCGAAGCTCCAGCGCTGCACGCGTGACCACTCCGGGGCCATGTCGACGCCGAGGATGCCGGTCAGCGCGGCCAGCAGCGCCGGTGCGGCCGCGTCGGGGTGGTCGAGGTTGGCCCGAGCCACGTCGACGGTCGAGTGCGCGACGAGGACGGCGGCGCCGTCACCGCGCCGGCGACCGTCGTCGGCGATCCACGACAGGGTGTCGTCGCCGTTGACGAAGGCACCGTCGAAGTCGGGATGCGTTCGCTCCCAGAGCCGCTCGCCCCAGCCGGCGAGCAGGGCGAGGGTCGGCTCGAAGTCGTCGGTCAGCTGCGCCGTCGACTCGAGGGTGTCGTCGAGCAGTCGTCGCGCCTGGGGGTCGGGCATCGCCAGCACGACGACCGCGGCCCGTCGGCCGTCGACGAGGAGGGCCTCCCCGTCGCGCGTCACGTGCAGGGCCGTCTCCTGGCGGACGTCGAGGCCGGTCGCGAGGTCGTCGGCGAGGGCCCGCAGCCCCTGCGGGCCGGACCACCGCATGGCGCCCTGCTTGGGCTCACCGAACGCCCCGTCGTCGACGACGTCGAACGTGTCGGTCCACGGACGGGCGAGGTCGCGCCCGTGCCAGTCGTCGACGACGGCGCGGAAGCGGTCGTGGGAGACCGTGAAGTACGAGGCCCCGGTATCGATGGCGTGACCGTCGACGGTGCGCTGGCCGAGGCGGCCACCCGGTCGGCGACCGCGGTCGAGCACCGTGACGTCGTGACCGGCATCCGCGACGACCCGCGCGCACGCGAGGCCCGAGATCCCGGCCCCGACGACGACCACCGACTGCGTGCGCTGCGACTGCATGGGGCTCTCATGCCCCGTCGGGCGTCGCCCCTACCGGTCGGGCCGGTCGGGGCGACGCGGACGGAGGGCGTCCCTCGGCGGGGAGCGGCTCAGGCCCCGTGCCGGGTCGAGTTCGCGTCGATGGCGTCGTGCACGTACTGCGCGAGCCCGGGCTCGAGCTGCTCGAACGTCGCGGTGAAGCGCGGGTCGCCGACGTAGAGCTCGGCGAGGTTGCGGTGCCAGGCGTGCGACACGTCGTAGAACCGTTCCTCGATGTGGCGACGGTGGGCCTCGGCGGCGTCCATCGCGGCGTCGCCGTCGGCGGGCACGCCCGACCGCTTGGCGGTGACGAAGGCGGCGTTGACGGCATCCGCCTCCTGCTTGACCTGCGCCCAGTCGGCCTTCGTGTAGCGGCTCGTGCGCGCCTGCGACTGGCGCCACTGGTCGGTCTCGCCCCAGCGCTCCTGCGCCTCCTGCTGGTACTCGTCCTTGAAACCGTCGCCGAAGAGCTCCTTGAGGTCGTCGGTCGTGGCGGGGGTGTCGGTCATCTCTCTCTCCAGTGCTCGGTCGATGGCCGCGACGAGCTCGGTGAGCTCGCCCAGCCGGGACATGACCGTGGCGCGTTGACGCCGCAGGTGCTCGGCCGCGTCCTCGCCGCCGTCGAGCAGCTCGGCGATGCGGTCGAGGGGCAGCTCGAGCCGCCGGTAGACGACCACCTGCTGCAGCCGCGCGAGGTCGTCGCCGGTGTAGAGGCGGTAGCCCGCCGCGGTGCGCCCGCTCGGCACGAGCAGCCCGATCTCGTCGTAGTGGTGCAGCGTGCGCACCGTGACGCCGAACCGCTGGGCCACCTGGCCCACCGTCAACGGCTCCACCGTCGTGCCCACCTGCAGCGTCCTCCCGGTCATGAGACGAGCGTGGCCCCTCACGTCGCGTGAGGGTCAAGCCGGCGGCAGGCACGTCCACGACGGCCACGTCGAGGATGCCGGGAACCGCACTCCCGCAGGCCCGCTCGCCCCCAGCCTAGGCCGGCACCCACCCCCTAGGGTGAGGTGCGTGCACCGTCGCCTCGCGCTCGTCCGCCGCCCGTCGCCCTCGCTCGCCGACGGGATCGTCACGCACCTCGAGCGAGCGGCGTCGGTCGACGCGGACCTCGCCCTGCGCCAGTGGCAGGAGTACGTGGCGGTGCTGCAGCGCAGCGGCTGGCAGGTCGTGGAGGCGCCCCCGGCCGACGACTGCCCCGACGGCGTCTTCGTCGAGGACCAGGTCGTGGTGCACGGCGACGTCGCCGTCCTCTGCCGCTCGGGGGCACCCGAGCGGCGGCCGGAGCAGGCCGGTCTGGCAGAGGTGCTCGAGGGCCTCGGGTACCGGACGGTCGCGGTCGAGGCGCCGGCGACGCTCGACGGCGGCGACGTCCTCAAGCACGGGCCAGACGCGTGGGTCGGGGTCGGCGGTCGCAGCGACGAGGCCGGCGCGGCCCGGCTGGCGGCGGCCCTCGAGGGGCACCGCGTCACGGTGCGCCCGGTCCGTGGCACCCGGGCCCTGCACCTGAAGTCGGCCGTGACGATGCTGCCGCTGGGCGCCGCCATCGGCTGGGAGCCGGCCGTCGCCGACCCGTCGGTGTGGCGCGAGTTCGTCTCCGCCCCGGAGGAACCCGGAGCGCACGTCGTGCTCCTCGGCGGCATGTCCCTGCTCATGTCGGCGGCCGCGCCGCGGACCGCCAACCTGCTGCGGGGCGCCGGACACGACGTCACCCTCGTCGACATATCCGAGTTCGAGAAGCTCGAGGGCTGCGTCACCTGCCTGTCGGTGCGCCTGCGCGGCTGAGGGCGCAGCGCGACCGGGTACGTCTCCGGCGGACGACGGGTGGGCAGGTGGGTGGGCGGTCGGCGGCGCCGACACAGGTGCTGGCCCTCTGTTACGGTTGTTAAGCAGGTGAGCAACCGACCTAGCGAAAACCGTCAGACCAAGGAGCCGTCATGAGCACTCTCACCCGTTCCGACCAGGTGCGGCGCATCGTCGTCGTGCTGGCGGAGGTCTTCTGCGTCGTGGGCACCCTCGTCGGCGTGGGCGTCCTCGGCACCGAGGTGTCGTCGACCTCCGGCGGTGCGCTGTCGGCCGACGCCACCCTCGTCGCCCCGGCCACCACGGCCTTCTCGATCTGGACGCCGATCTATGTCGGCCTGCTCGGCTACACCGTCTGGCAGTTCCTGCCCCGCAACGCCACCCGCGAGCGCATCCGCTCGACCGGCTGGCTCGCCGCGGCCTCGATGGTCCTCAACGCCGGCTGGCTGCTCGTCACCCAGCAGGGCTGGATCTGGGGCAGCGTCGTCGTCATCCTCGCCCTGGCCGTCACGCTCGGCCTGCTCATGCAGCGCCTGCACCGCGAGCCCGCCCGCGACACCGTCGAGAAGGTGCTCGTCGACGGCACCTTCGGGCTCTACCTCGGCTGGGTCGCCGTCGCCACGTGCGCGAACGTCACGGCGGCCTTCGTCAGCTCGGGGGTGCAGCTCGGCGCCACCGCCGACCAGGTCGCCGCGGTCGTCGTCGTGCTCGTCGCCGGCGCGCTCGGCGTCCTCTTCGCCATGCGCTTCGGCGGCCGCTGGGCCGTCGCCGCCGCGATGGCCTGGGGCCTGGCGTGGATCGCCGTCGGCCGCCTCACCGACCAGCCCCGCTCGACCGCAACCGCCGTGGCCGCCCTCGTCGCCGCCGTCGTCGTCGTGGCCGCCGCGGTGCGGTACCACCGGGGCGACGCCGTCGCGCAGGCCCCCTCGCGCCGCCGCTCCCCCGCCACCGCCTGACCCGTCGAGAGGACGCCTGGCCCCCGTCGAGTGGTCACCCGGCCGTCGCTCGGCAGGGGGTCGGCGCACCGGCGTCGCCCGGGCCCGGCAACTAGGGTCGGCGCATGAGCCGCACCCCCAGCTGTGACGTCGTCGTCGTCGGTGCGGGCCTCGCCGGGCTGGCCTGCGCCCGCCGCCTCACCGGGCTCGGTCGCGAGGTCGTCGTGCTCGAGGCGTCGGATGCCGTGGGCGGCCGGGTCCGCACGGACGTCGTCGACGGGTTCCGCTGCGACCGCGGCTTCCAGGTGCTCAACCCGGCCTACCCGGCGGTCGAGCAGCTCGTCGACGTCGACGCGCTGGCGATGCGCTCGTTCGGCGCGGGGGTGCTCGTCCGCCGCGGCGACAGGCTCGTCACCGTGGCCGACCCCCGGCGCGAGCCCCGGCTGCTCGGCGCGACGCTGCGCAGCGGCTACGTGCGACCGCTCGAGCTCGTGGCCCTCGCCCGGTGGGCCGGGCAGGCCCTCGTCGCCCCCGGACGCTCCAAGCGTGGCCGCGACCGGTCGCTCGCCGGCTCCTTCGACGACGCGGGCGTGACGGGCCGGCTGCGGCACGAGGTGCTCGAGCGCTTCCTCGACGGCGTCCTCGTCGAGAGCCGCGGCGAGACCT
Source organism: Terracoccus luteus (assembly GCF_003635045.1). Classification (NCBI taxonomy): domain Bacteria; kingdom Bacillati; phylum Actinomycetota; class Actinomycetes; order Micrococcales; family Intrasporangiaceae; genus Terracoccus; species Terracoccus luteus. The sequence goes on from NZ_RBXT01000001.1 coordinate 2,713,329, forward strand.
CCGCCACCTACGTCAGGCTGCTCGTGCGCAGCTTCGCCCTCGGCCGGCCGGGGGTGCCCGCCCTCGGCATGCAGTCGCTGCCCGAGCAGCTCGCCGCCCCCCTCGCCGACCGCGTGCAGCTCGATCGCCCCGTCGAGACGGTCGAGCGCGCCGAAGAAGGCTGGACGGTACGCGCCGCCGGGGCCACGACGACGGCCCGCGCTGTCGTCGTCGCCACCGACCCCCTCACGGCCGCCGACCTCACCCCGCTGCCCGCACCGGCGGTGAACGGGCTGACGACGTGGTGGTTCGAGGCACCCGAGCCGCCCACCCGGCATCCGCTCGTGGCCGTCGACGGGGACCGGCTCGCGGGCGGCCGCCCGCGCGGACCCGTCGTCAACTCCACCGTCATGACGAACGCCGCGCCCACCTACGCACCGCAGGGTCGCCACCTTGTCGAGGCGACGACGCTGCACGGCGAGGGACCGGCGTCGGAGGCGCAGGTGCGTCCCCACCTCGCGACCCTGTGGGGCAGGCCGACGACCGACTGGCGCGTCGTCACGAGGCACGACGTCGACCTCGCCCTCCCGGCCTTCCCCGCCGGCCGGCCGCTGCGCTCACCCGTCGACCTCGGCGACGGCCGCTTCGTCTGCGGCGACCACCGTGACACGCCCTCGATCCAGGGCGCGCTCGTCTCGGGCCGCCGCACCGCCGAACGGGTGCACACGGCCCTCGGCTGACGCCACCGCGAGATCAGATGCCGGCCGGTGGAGGTTCGTCGCTGGCCACGCAGCCACCACGATCCTCCACGGGCCTCCGACGCGCGCGCGGCGAGGCCCGGTCGTGGCCGCATCTCGCAGCATCGCCACAGGGTCGTCAGAAACTTATTCAAGAAAGTTGTGCAGAAGTGCATCCGAACTGATGCGTGCGGCGGAAGAGGGGGCAAGGACCGTCGCCGACGACGGGCCCCTCCCCCAGGAAGGACCCCCGCATGATGAAGAAGCGCCACCTCGTACCGCTCACGGCCGCGCTGGCCGGGGCGCTCGCGGTTCCCGCGGCCCTCGCTGCGCCTGCCTCGGCAGTGACCGTCACCCGCGCCACCGCCGCCTCCGACACCGGTACGACCAGCCTCGCCGAGGTGCTGCTCGCCGACGGCGACGAGTTCGACGGCAACTGGCAGGACTACGACATCCTCACCCAGGCCGTGCTCGCGGTCCTCGCGGCCAAGCCCGACAGCCCCGTCAAGGTGCTGACCCAGGGTGACGTCGCCCTCACCGCCTTCCTCCCCAGCGACCGCGCCTTCCAGGGCCTCGCCAAGGACCTGACGAAGCGCGGCTACGGCACCGAGCAGAAGGTCTTCGACGCCCTCGTCGCAGCCGTCGGCGTCGACACCATCGAGCAGGTCCTGCTCTACCACGTCATCCCCGGCGCCACGATCGACTCCAAGACCGCGCTGAAGTCCGACAACGCCGTGCTCACGACGGCCCTGCCGGGCGCGACGATCAAGGTCGACGTCCTCTCCCGCTTCCTCAAGCTCGTCCAGCTCAAGGACGCCGACCCCAACGACGTCAACGCCTTCCTCAACTACCGGGCGCTCGACATCAACAAGGGCAACGCGCAGATCGCCCACGGCGTCACCTCCGTCATGCGCCCGGCCGACCTCTGACCGGTCCGGCCCACCGGCACCACACCTGCACCACTCCTGCACCACAGCTCGGCGCGGCTCCCCCGGGACCCCGCCACCCGGCATCCGCCACCCGGCGCCGTGCCAGCACCCCGAGAAATCGCAGAACAGCCCCGAAAGGCAGCCCTCACCATGAAGACCGTCCGTATCGCCGCCGTCACGATGCTCGCCCTCGCCCCCCTTGGCATGGCCACCACCGCCCACGCCGCCGGCGAGTCCGCCGTCTCCGTCCTGCACGCCGTGCCGGGCGCCACCGTCGACGTCTACGCCAACGGCAAGGCCCTGCTCACCGACTTCAAGCCCGGCACCCTCACCGACCCGGTGATGCTCGCCGAGGGCAGCTACGACCTCAAGGTCGTCGCGGCCGGTGACGGAGCCGACGGCAAGGCCATCGTCGAGGCCAAGGACGTCGCCGTCCCGGCCGACGCCAACATCACCGTCGTCGCCCACCTCACCGCCGACGGCGCCCCGGCGCTGACGCCCTACGTCAACGACACCTCGAGCGTCCCGGCCGGCCAGGCCCGCCTGACCGTGCGCCACGACGCCGCGGCCCCGGCCGTCGACGTCCGCGCCAACGGCGAGGTCGCCCTCAAGGGCCTGACCAACCCCAAGGAGGCCAAGGCGGTCGTCCCGGCCGGCACCATCTCGGCCGACGTCGTGCTCGCGGGCACCGACACCGTCGCCATCGGCCCGGCCGACGTCAGCCTCAAGGAGGGCACGAACACCATCGTGTACGCCTGGGGCAGCGCGGCCGACAAGAACCTCATGCTCGCGACGCAGGTCGTCGGCGGCATGAGCTCGGCGCCGGGTGGGGTCAACGCGGGTGGCAGCGGCCAGGCCGCCGCCGCCTCGAACGAGGCCGGTCGCTACCTCGCCATCGCGGGGGCGGCTGCCCTCGCCGGTGGGGTCGTGCTCGTCAGCCGTCGCAAGGCGACCCGCTGACATGAGCACGACAGGCTCGCGCGGGAGGGTGGTGGCTGCCCTGTCCGCCGCCCTCCTCGCGGGCTCGCTCACGGCGTGGGTCACTCGCCCGGCGGCGAACGCCGACGGCCTCCACGGGCCGTCGCTCGCCCATCCGAGCCAGGCGGTGACGTCGACGACCACGCCGGCACGGGGTGGCACGGCCGGTGACAGCTCCCCGGCCGTGCCACCCACGGGTGACACGCGGGCGGATGCCGGGTCGTCGGCATCGCCCGACGCCCGGGTCCCTCGGGGCTCGGGCACCACCCCCCTGCTCGGACGGCCGCTGGCCCAGGCGCCCGCCTCGACCGCCCCCGTGCCGACGCGCTTCCGCATCGACCGGCTCGGCATCGACATGCAGGTGCTGCCCGAGGGGGTGGCCCGTGACGGCGAGATGGCGCTGGCGCCCGACCCGGCCGACGTCGGCTGGTACCGCTACGGGCCTCGACCCGGTGACGCCCAGGGCGCCGCGGTGCTCGCCGCCCACGTCGACAACGTCGGCTACGGCGTGGGTCCGCTCGCCGCGCTGCACACCCTGCGCGACGGCGACGTTCTCACCGTCGTCTCCGGAGGCCAGACCCGCCGCTACGCCGTCGAGAGCGTCGACTCGATCGAGAAGACGACGCTCGACCTCGGCGCCCTCTTCACCCGCTCCGGCCCCCCGCGCCTGCACGTCGTCACCTGCGGCGGGACCTTCGACCAGGAACGTCGCCGCTATGACCGCAACGTCGTTGTCGTGGCCGTACCGATCCGCTGAGCACGGCGTCCGCTGCTTTAGGGTGGGCCCCGTGCACGTGCACGACGACCCCGAGCTCGGCCCCGCCCCGGCGGACACCCGGCCCGACGCCCTGACCGACCCGCCCGTCGACGACGACAGCGCGCGGCTCGCCGCCGACCTCGCGGCCGGCTCCCAGGACGCCCTCGCCGCCATGTACGAGCGGTGGGGCTCGCTCGTGCACACCATCGCCTACCGCGCCCTCGGCGACCGTCACGACGCCGAGGACGTCACCCAGCAGGTGTTCGTCTCGGCCTGGAACGGCCGGCACAGCCTGCGACCGGAGGCCGGCTCGCTCGGCGCCTGGCTCGTCGGCATCACCAAGCACCGCATCGCGGACCTGCGCACCCAGCGGTACCGGGCGCACCGTAACCTGCAGGCGGTGGCGGCCGAGTCGGTGACGCGGCCGACCTCGGTCGACGACGACCTGGCCGAACGGCTGCTCATCGTGCACGAGCTCGAGCGCATCGGCGATCCGCGGGCGACCGTGCTGCGAATGGCTTTCATCGAGGACCGCTCGCACGACGACATCGCCCGGGCCCTCGAGCTGCCCCTCGGCACGGTGAAGAGCCACGTGCGCCGGGGTCTGACCCAGCTGAGACGACGACTTGAGGAGGTGCGACGTGCGACACCCTGACGACTCCGAGCTCGTCGACGCCGCCTTCGCCGGCACGTCGCCGAGCGACCCGAGCGACGCGGAGCGGGTCACGCTCGCGCACGTCGCCGAGTGCGACCGCTGCCGCGCCACCGTCGACGACGTCCGCCGCGTCGCGGACCTGCTGCGAGACACCACAGCCGAGGATGCCCGGTGGCTGCCTTCCCCGGACACCGTGTGGGCGGCCGTGGCCGCCCGTCTCGACAGCCCGGCATCCGGTGGCGTGGGCGGCGACCCCGAGCCGGGGCTGCCCCCGGCCACCCGCCCCACCTCGCCCACCCCGCCCACCCCGACGCGCACGCAGCCCGACGAGCTCGCGGCCCGGCGCGAGCGCACCCGCTCGCCCCGGCTCGTGGGCTGGGCGGCCGGGATCGCGGCGGCCGGGCTCGTCATCGGCCTGCTCACCGGGCGGGCGCTGTGGCGCGAGCCCGCACAGACCGCGCCGACCACGGTGGCCCAGGTGACCCTCGACACCCTCGACACCCGGCAGCGTGGTGGTGAGGCGAGCGTCGTGCGCACGCGCACCGGCGTCGACCTCACCGTCGACACGACGACGCCCCTCGACGCGGGCGACGGCTACCTCGAGGTGTGGCTCATCAACCGCGACCTCAAGCGCATGGTGTCGGTCGGCGTGCTCCGCGGCGAGGGGACCGCGAGCTTCCCGATCACCCAGAGCCTCATCGACCAGGGCTACACCGTCGTCGACATCTCCAAGGAGCACTTCGACGACCAGCCGGCGCACTCCGGCGACAGCCTGCTGCGCGGCTCGTTGCCCGCCTGAGTCCCACCCCGGCGACCCGGCTGACCACCCGCCTGACAACCCGGCTCGCGGGGCGTCCGCCCGCTGCGTGACAATCTCTGCCATGGCCAAGCCACGCGCCATCCCCCGCTTCCTCACGCGTCGAGGCCACGATCTCACCGTCGAGGACGAGCGGGGACGTCGCCACCAGGTCACGATCGAGAAGGTCGACGCCGAGCCCGACGACGGCGTCCGGGTGACGAAGGACGACGGGGCCTTCGCCTTCGGCTACTGCAAGAGCTGCGACTGGACCGGCCCGGCCCGTCGCGCACGCGAGAAGGCCCGCAAGGACGCCACCGCCCACCAGGACGACTGCCCGAAGAAGGGCAAGGTCCGCATCGGCGTCAGCGACGACGACCTGCGCTGACCCGTCCGGCTCCGCGGCCGGTCAATCGACGAGCGCCCGCATCGCCGCCGCCGCGCCGCGGAGGTAGCGCTCGACGAGATCGCGCTGGTCGTCGTCGAGCTCGTTGTCGACCTCGGCCAGCCCCGCGAACATCGGCTGCAGGCGGGCGATGACCTCGGCGCGGCCGGAGTCGGTGATGACGACCTCGGTGCGCCGCCCGTCGCCGGGATGGGCGCGCCGCTCGGCGTGCCCGTGCCCCACGAGCCGGTCCACGACGCCCGAGCTCGCGGCCGAGGTCACGCCGAGGGCCTTGGCCAGCTCGACGGGGCCCATCGGGCCCCGCATGAGGTGGCGCAGCGAGTGCAGCTCGGACGTGCTGAGCCCCGCCTTCTTGGCCATGGCGGCGGGCACCGTCTCGGCGAGGCTCACCAGCTCCTGGAGCGCGACCAGGGACGGGCTCATGCGGAAGCCCGGTGCGCCGGCCGACGCCGTCGGCTTGGCCCCCTCGGGCCACGGCGGACCGGGCCGGCCGGCGGCCCCGGCACTCGCGTCGGTCCGCGAGGTGCGATCTGAACTGGTAATGTCACTCACCTACTTAGTAATCTCTTGAGTAACCGTCTGAGCATCTTAACGGAGGTACCCGTGTCCGCAGTTGCCGATCGTGTCACCCGCACGATCACCCGCACCCGGTGGGCGGTCGTCATCGTCCTCGTCGCCTTCGCCGGGGCCCTCACCGCGGTCGCGGCCGTGGGCGAGGCCACGCGCACGAGCACGTCGGTCGACGCCCTGCCCATCGGCTCGGACAGCGCTGCGGCCCTCCAGCTTCGCGACCGCCTCCCCGCGGCCGAGGGATCGACCGCGGTCGTGCTCTTCGCGAAGGAGTCGGGCACCCTGAGCGGCGCCGAGCTGGCCACGCTGCAGCAGCGCTTCTCCTCCCTGCCGGATGCCGGTCGCATCCCGTTGCAGCGCAGCGAGGACGGCACCGCCGCCGTGGGCGTCGTCCCCGTCGCCCAGTCGGACGCCACCGGGGTCGCCGACGTCGTCGGCGAGCTGCGCACCGCCGCCCGGGCTGACCTGCCCGACGGGGTCACCGCCCAGGTGACCGGACCGGCAGCCATCCAGGCCGACCTCGCTGCGGTCTTCGACGGCGCCAACGTGCGCCTCCTCGCGGCGACGGCCACGGTCGTCGCGCTGCTGCTCATCATCACCTACCGCAGCCCGGTCCTCTGGGTCGTGCCGCTCGCCGTCGTCGGCGTCGCCGACCGCCTCGCCGCCGTCGTCTCGACGCACGTCCTGTCCGTCCTCGACGTCACGTGGGACGAGTCGACGATCGGCATCCTCTCTGTCCTCGTCTTCGGCGCCGGTACCGACTACGCCCTGCTGCTCATCTCCCGCTACCGCGACGAGCTGCGCCGGCACGCGAGCCGTCACGAGGCGATGGCCCTCGCGCTGCGCCGCACCGCCGAGGCGGTCGTCTCCAGCGCCGTCACGGTCGTGCTCGGCCTGCTGACCCTCATGCTCTCGCTCTTCCCGGCGACCCGCGGCCTCGGCCTCGCCTGCGCCGTGGGCGTCGTCATCGCCGCGGCCTTCGTGCTCGTCGTCCTCCCGGCGCTGCTCGTGCTCTTCGGTCGCTGGGTCTTCTGGCCGCGCATCCCCCGCGAGGGCGAGAGCTCGCTCGCCGACGGCCACTCCCTCTGGCGCCGCGTGGGCGACCGCGTCGCCGCCCACCCCCGCCGCTTCATCGCCGTCACCCTCGTCGCGCTCGCCGCCATGGGCGCCGGCGTCGGCTTCGTCAGCGTCGGCCTCTCGCAGTCCGACCAGTTCCTCACCAAGCCCGAGGCGATCTCCGCGAGCGAGCGCCTCGGCCGCTCCTTCCCGGCCGGCTCGGCCGACCCCGCCGTCATCGTCACGACGGCGTCGGCGGATGCCGTCAAGGCCACCACCGAGTCCGTCCGCGGTGTCGACTCGGCCCGCGTCACGGCATCCGAGGGCGGGGTGAGCGAGGTCGACGCCGTGCTCGCCGCCGGCCCGGGCACCGACGCGGCCGCCCAGACGGTGCGTGACCTGCGGGCCGCGCTCGCCGTGCACCCGGGCACCCACGTCGCCGGCACCGAGGCGCAGACCCTCGACCAGGACGACGCGAGCAGCCGCGACCGCGGCCTCATCCTGCCCGTCGTGCTGGGTCTGGTCCTGCTCGCGCTCGTCGTGCTGCTGCGCTCGGTCGTCGCGCCGATCGTGCTCGTCGCCACGGTGCTCGCGACGTTCGTGGCCAGCCTCGGCGCGTCGTGGTGGATCTTCACGCAGGTGTTCGGCTTCTCGGGCCTGGACAACAGCGCGCCGCTCTACGCCTTCGTCTTCCTCGTCGCGCTCGGCGTCGACTACAACATCTTCCTCGTCAGCCGGGCCCGTGAGGAGTCGGCCCGGCACGGCGCCCACGAGGGGATGCTGCGCGGGCTCGCCGCGACGGGCGGGGTCATCACGAGCGCCGGCATCCTGCTCGCGGCCGTCTTCGCCGTCCTCGGCGTGCTGCCGCTCGTCGTGCTGGCCCAGATCGGCGTCATCATCTGCGTCGGCGTGCTGCTCGACACCCTCGTCGTGCGCACCGTGCTCGTGCCGGCCATCGCGCTCGTGCTCGGCGACCGGTTCTGGTGGCCCCGGCTCGTGCAGCCCGGGCGTCACGAGGCCGGCACCGGCAAGGCCTGAGCGACGACGCGGCGACGGGCGCTCCCGAGGCGTCCGGCACCGTCCCGAACGCTCGACAAAGGCTTGACAGCCCGGTGAGGGCGCCGCAGAATCGAGACGTCGGTCGCGGTGGCGCCCCCTCCCCCATCCGCACCACGCGGCCGGCAGCACCGAGAGGTGACAGCACAGGAGAGCACCACCCGGGCCGCCCTGCGGCCCACGTGACACCACGACGCGACCGGACCCCCTGCCGGCCGACGTCGCCGATCGGGCCACGAGCCGGAGTCCCCCCTCCCGGCCCGTGGCCCGATCAACGTCCTGCGTGTCAGTCACCGAAGGCGGCCCCGGCCCCGCCCGGTGTCAGCCGGTGTCAGGACGTCGGCGCGGCCGTCACCCCGGCGAGGCGCTGCCACGTGTCGACGACGGTGTCGGGGTTGAGCGACAGCGAGTCGATGCCCTGCTCGAGCAGCCACTGCGCGAGGTCGGGGTGGTCGGACGGGCCCTGCCCGCAGATGCCGACGTACTTGCCCTGCTCACGACAGGCCTTGATGGCAGCGCTCAGCATGAACTTGACCGCGGGGTCGCGCTCGTCGAACCCGCCGGCGACGAGCGCGCTGTCGCGGTCGAGGCCGAGGGTCAGCTGCGTCATGTCGTTGCTGCCGATGGAGAACCCGTCGAAGTGCTCGAGGAACTGGTCGGCGATGACCGCGTTCGAGGGCAGCTCGCACATCATGATGACCTCGAGACCGTTCTCGTGGCGCCTGAGGCCGTTGCGGCCGAGCAGCTCGACGACGCCCTTCGCCTCGGTCAGGGTGCGCACGAACGGGATCATGACCTTGACGTTGGTCAGGCCCATCTCGTCGCGCACGTAGCGCAGCGCCTCGCACTCCATGGCGAAGCACTCCGCGAACTCCTCCGAGAGGTAGCGGGCCGCGCCGCGGTACCCGATCATCGGGTTCTCCTCGTGCGGCTCGTAGTTCGAGCCGCCCACGAGGTTGGCGTACTCGTTCGACTTGAAGTCGGACATGCGCACGATGACGGGGTGCGGCGCGAACGCGGCGGCGAGCATCGAGACGCCCTCGGCGACCCGGGTGACGAAGTAGTCGCGCGGGCTGTCGTAGGCGGCGGTCGCCGCCCGCACCTCGTCGGCGAGCTCACCGGTGAGCGAGTCGGCCTCGAGCAGCGCCTTGGGGTGGATGCCGACCTGGCGGTTGATGATGAACTCGAGGCGGGCCAGGCCGATGCCCGCGTTGGGCAGCCGGCTGAAGGCGAAGGCCTGGTCGGGCGTGCCGACGTTCATCATGATCTTCACCGGCAGCTCGGGCATCGAGTCGAGGGTCGTCGTCTCGACGTCGAAGGGCAGGATGCCGTCGTAGACAATGCCGGTGTCGCCCTCGGCGCACGAGACGGTGACCTCCCGGCCGTCGCCCAGCCTGGCCGTCGCGTCACCGGTGCCGACCACGGCCGGGATGCCGAGCTCGCGGGCGATGATCGCCGCGTGGCAGGTGCGACCGCCGCGGTTGGTGACGATGGCCGAGGCGCGCTTCATGATCGGCTCCCAGTCGGGGTCGGTCATGTCGGCGACGAGCACCTCACCCGTCCGGAACTCGTGCATGGCCGCCGCCGAGGCGAGCACGCGCACCGGGCCGGCGCCGATCTTCTGGCCGATGGCACGGCCCTCGACGACGAGCGGTCCGCTGCCCTTGAGCCTGAAGCGTTGCGTCTGCGACGCGCTCGCCCGCGACTGCACCGTCTCGGGGCGGGCCTGCAGGATGTAGAGCAGTCCGTCGGTGCCGTCCTTGGCCCACTCGATGTCCATCGGCCGCTGGTAGTGCTCCTCGATGGCGAGCGCGTGCCGGGCCAGCTCGGTCACCTCGTCGTCGGTGAGGCTGAGCAGTCCGCGTCGCTCGAGCGGGACGTCGACGAACTCGGTCGTGCGCCCGACGGTCGCGTCGTCGGTGTAGACCATCTGGGTGGCCTTGCTGCCGATGCCGCGCTTGAGGATAGCGGGCCTCCCGGCGCGCAGCGCCGGCTTGTAGACGTAGAACTCGTCGGGGTTGACGGCCCCCTGCACGACCGCCTCACCGAGCCCGTACGACGACGTGACGAACACGGCATCCGTGAACCCCGACTCGGTGTCCATCGTGAACATGACCCCGGAGGCGCCGGTGTCGGAGCGCACCATGCGCTGGATGCCGGCCGAGAGGGCGACGGCCTCGTGGGCGAACCCGTGGTGCACGCGGTAGGCGATGGCCCGGTCGTTGTAGAGCGAGGCGAAGACCTCCCGGATGGCGGTGAGCACCGCCTCGATGCCACTGATGTTGAGGAAGGTCTCCTGCTGCCCGGCGAAGGAGGCGTCGGGCAGGTCCTCCGCCGTCGCCGACGAGCGCACGGCGAACGAGGCGTCGGCGTGGTCGGCGGCCAGCTGCTCGTAGGCGCCGCGGATGTCGGCCTCGAGGTCCGGCGGGAAGGGCTGGGCCACGACGAGCTCACGGATCTCGCGGCCGACCTCGGCGAGGCGGGTCACGTCGTCGGTGTCGAGACCCTCGAGGCGGCTCTCGATGCGCTCGGCCAGCCCGGTCTCGCCGATGAAGCGGCGGTAGGCGTCGGCCGTCGTCGCGAAGCCGGGCGGGACCCGCACGCCGGCGTCGGCGAGGTTGCTGATCATCTCGCCGAGCGAGCTGTTCTTGCCGCCCACCTCCTCGAGGTCGGCCAGCCCCAGCTCGGTGAACCAGGCGACGTTGCGGCTCGTGCCCACGGCGGGGTCGGTGGCGGGATCGGTGGCGGGATCGGTGGCGGGGTCGGTGGTGGTGGCGCTCGGATCGGTGGGGGTGGCGCTCATCGGTGATCCCTTCGGTGGACGGACTGCATGATGACGGTGGCGATCTCCTCGACCGAGCGGGTCGCGGAGCTGATCGTGGGGATGCGGTGGTTCTGCAGCAGCGCCTCGACCCGGCGGACCTCCCAGGAGCACTGCTCGCGCGAGGCGTAGCGCGAGCCGGGGCTGCGGGCCTCTCGCACCTGCTGCAGGCGCTGCGAGGTGGTCGTGATGCCGTAGCAGCGGTCGCGCATCGAGCGCACCGGGGCCGGCAGCTCGGTCTGCTCGAGGTCCTCGTCGACGAGGGGGTAGTTGGCGACGAAGAGCCCGTGCTGTAAGGCGAGGAACATGCTCGTCGGCGTCTTGCCGCAGCGTGACGGCCCGAGCAGGATGATGTCGGCCTTGTCGAGGGCGCGCATGCTCTGGCCGTCGTCGTGCTCGATCGCGTACTCGATCGCGGCCATGCGGTCGTTGTAGCGCTTGACGTCGCCGAGGCCGTGCATCCGCCCCGGCGCCCGCACGCCCTGCCGGCCGAGCACGCTCTCGACCCGGGCCATGTGGAGGTCGAAGAAGTCGATGAGCGGGCAGCGGGTGCGGTGCAGCTCGTCGCGGATCTGGGTCTCTGCGGTCGTCGAGAAGGCCAGCGGCGTCACCGGGCCGTCGGCCGCCGCGTCGAGCACGGCCACGACCCGTCGGGCCTCCTCGACCGTCGTGATGAAGGGGAAGAGCTCGCGCTCGAAGGTCAGCTCGGGGAACTGGATGAGCAGGGCGTTGCCGAGGGTCTCGGCCGAGATGCCCGTGCTGTCGGACACGAAGAAGATCGGCACCACCGGCGACGGGCCGGGGGCACCGGTCCCGGCAGGGGTGCGGGTGGGTGCGGTCATGGGTCCTTCTCGACGCGACGGTGGGGCGAGGCTGACGAGATGGAGGGTAGCGGGCTCACCGAGGGCGGTCCCCGGACCGCGACGTGGGCTACACCACGCCCGTGTCGTTGGTCACGGGGTACCGACCGGTAGCGGCCTCGGTGCGGCGCGGAACGTCGTCGGCGCGTGGACGGCCGGCTGTGACCGCTCAGTCGTCGGTCGAGGCCGGGAGACCGAAAACCGTTCTGTGCCAGGCCTTTCGGGCGACAGCCGTGCGATCGAGCATGACGTGCTTGACGACGGTGTACTCCTCGAAGGAGTACGACGACATGTCCTTGCCGAAGCCGGACTGCTTGAGACCGCCGTGCGGCATCTCGCTGACGATCGGTATGTGGTCGTTGACCCACACGCAGCCGGAGCGGATCTCGGCGGTCGCCCGCATGGCGCGGTAGACGTCGCGGGTCCAGACCGACGCCGCCAGCCCGTAGACGGTGTCGTTGGCGAGGGCGATCGCCTCGTCGTCGGTGTCGAACGGGGTGACGGCGAGCACGGGCCCGAACACCTCGTCGGTGAAGAGCTCGTGCTCGGGCCGGATGCCGGTGACGAGCGTGGGCAGGAAGTAGCTGCCCCGCTCGAGCCGCCGCCCGAGGTCGCCACCGGGCAGGCCACCGGTGACGACCGTCGCGTAGCCGCGGGCCCGCTCGACCATGGCCGCGACGCGGTCGCGGTGGGCCGACGAGACGAGGGGGCCCAGGTCGGTGTCGGGGTCGTCGGTGGGGCCGAGACGCACCTGGGCGGAGAGGTCGGCGACGCCCTGCACGAACCGGTCGTGCAGCGACCGGTGCACGATGGCCCTGGTGGCGGCGGTGCAGTCCTGCCCGGTGTTGATGAGGCTGCCGGCCACGGCGCCGTGCACGGCCGCCTCGAGGTCGGCGTCGTCGAAGACGACGAACGGAGCCTTGCCGCCCAGCTCGAGGTGCACGCGCTTGGCCGTCCCGGCGGCGGCCTCGAGCACCGTGCGGCCGACCCGGGTCGAACCGGTGAAGCTGACCATGTCGACGTCCGGGTGCCGCAGCAGCGGCGCCCCCGCCTCCTCGCCCGTACCGACGACGACGTTGACGACGCCGTCGGGCATCCCCGCCGCCGTCGCGGCCTCGGCGAACATGATGCTGGTCAGCGGGGTGATCTCGGCCGGCTTGAGCACGACCGTGTTGCCGGCCGCGACCGCGGGGAGGATCTTCCAGGCGGCCATCTGCAGCGGGTAGTTCCACGGCGAGACCGACCCGACCACGCCGACCGCCTCGCGCCGGATCATCGAGGTGTGGTCGGGTGAGTACTCGCCGGCCGCCTGCCCCTCGAGGTGGCGTGCGGCGCCGGCGAAGAACGCGACGTTGTCGACGGTGCCCGGCACGTCGAACTCCCGGGCGAGGCGGATGGGCTTGCCCGCCTGCCGGCTCTCGACCCGGGCGAGGCTCTCCGCCTGCTCGGCGAGCACGGCGGCCCACCGGGTCAGCACTCCCGACCGCTCGGCGGGGGTCGCGCGCGACCACTCGGGGAAGGCCCGCCGGGCCGCGCCGACGGCGCGGTCGACGTCACCGGCATCCGCCATCGTCACCGTCTCGACGACCTCGCCGGTCGACGGGTCGGTGACCTCGGCGGTGCGGCCACCGGTGGCGGGGCCGACGGCCCCGTCGATGAACTGCGACATCGGTTGCGTCCTCGGGGGTGGGTGGGGCGGTGGTCCGCGCTCAGGCGAGGGCGGCGAGCGTCTCGTCGACGACCTGCAGGCCGGTGGCGACCTCGGCGGGCGTGACGACGGCGGGCGGCACGACGTGGAGGCGGTTGTCGGCCGTGAAGGGCAGCACACCGCGCTGCAGCAGCTCGCCCTTGAGGCGGCCCATCCAGGCCGCGGTCACCGGCTCGCGCGTCTCGGCGTCGGAGACGAGCTCGACCGCCCAGAACACCCCGCGGCCGCGGACCTCGCCGATCACCTCGTGCTTCGCGGCGAGCGCGGCGAGGCCGGGGCCGAGGTGCGAGCGCCCGATCTCGGCCGCGTGCTCGACGATGCCCTCCTGCTCCATCGCGTCGATGCTCGCGACGATGCTGGCGGCGGCGAGGGGGTGGCCCGAGTAGGTGAGGCCGCCGGGGAACATGCGGTCGTCGAAGTGGCGCGCCACCCGGTCGCTGATGAGCACGCCGCCGACGGGCACGTAGCCGGAGTTGACGCCCTTGGCGAAGGTGACGAGGTCGGGGACGAGGCCCTCGGCGTCGAAGGCGAACCACTCACCGGCGCGGGCGAACCCGGCCATGACCTCGTCGAGGATGAGCAGGATGCCGTACCGGTCGGCGATGGCGCGCACGCCGGCGAGGTAGCCCGGCGGGGGGACGAGCACCCCGGCGGTGCCGGGGATCGTCTCGAGGAGGATGGCGGCGACGGTGCTCGGGCCCTCGCACTGCACGATGCGCTCGAGGTGCTGCAGCGCCCGCTCGCACTCCTGCTCGGGCGTCGTGGCCCAGAACTCGGAGCGGTAGAGGTAGGGGCCGAAGGCGTGCACGTGGCCGGTGGCGTACTCGTTGGAGACCCGGCGCCAGTCGCCGGTCGCGACGATGGCCGCGCCGGTGTTGCCGTGGTAGCTGCGGTAGCGCGAGATCACCTTGTCGCGTCCGGTCACGAGGCGGGCCATGCGGATGGCGTTCTCGTTGGCGTCGGCGCCGCCGTTGGTGAAGAAGACCTTGTCGAAGCCGTCGGGGGCGTGCGCCGTGATGCGGGCGGCCGCCTCGCCGCGCATGTCGTTGGCGTGGGCCGGCGCCACGGTGGTCAGACGACCGGCCTGCTCGCGGATCGCCTCGACGATGCGCGGGTGCTGGTGCCCGATGTTGACGTTGACGAGCTGGCTCGAGAAGTCGAGGTAGCGGCGACCGTCGAAGTCCCAGACGGTGCTGCCCTCGCCGCCGGCGATGACCATGGGGTCCAGGGCGCCCTGCACCGACCACGAGTGGAAGACGTGGCGCCGGTCGAGGGCGTGGGTCGACTCGTTGTCGTTGACGGGCAGCGCGCCGACGGTGTGGGTGGTCATGCTGGCTCCTCGGGCGGGTCGGGTGGTCTCCCGATCATGCCCCGGCCGGGCCGGGGCGGCTGTGCCAGAGTGGTGCGGTGACCGGCCCGACGACGACGAAGTGGCGCGTGACCCGTCGCGGACGCCGGCTGCCGGGGTCGGACTCGGCGCCGCGGCGACGTCCGCGGGGTGGGCGCTGATGCCGACGACGCTGCGGCGTCTGGTCGCCGACCGCCGTTTCCACCTCACCCTCGTCACGGCCGCGCCGACGCCCACGGCCGCGCCCGCGCCCGCGCCGACAGGCGACCGGCCGGACGACACCACCGGCGCGCTCGACGCCCCCGTGACGTGGGCGCACAGCTCGGACCTGCCCGACCCGACGCCCTGGCTCGAGCCGGGCCAGCTGCTGCTCACCGACGGGGCCCAGTTCGAGACAGTGCTGGGGGTCGGCCGCACCGACGACACCGGGGTCGCCGACGTCGACCCCCGCTTCGCCGACGACTACATCCGGCGGCTGGTGCGGGCCGACGTCCTCGCCCTCGGGTTCGCCGTCGACGTCGTCCACGCCGCCGTGCCGCCCGCCCTCGTCGCCGCGTGCGCCGCGCACGGCCTGCCGCTGCTCGAGGTCGGCGGCCGCACCCCCTTCATCGCCATCGTGCGACACGTCGCCGAGGTGCTCGCGACGGAGGCCCGCGAGCGCCTCGACTGGTCGCTGCGGGCACAGCGCTCCCTCGCCCGCGCCGCCCTGCGGCCCGACGGCCTGAGCGCGGTGCTCGGCGAGCTCGAGCGGCAGCTCGGCTGCTGGGTGGCGCTCTACGACGCGGCCGGGCACCGGGTGCCCGTGCGCACGCGCCGCGACGTCCCGGCATCCGCGACCCCGGCGCTCGACGAGGCCGTGCACGCCGTGCTCGCCCGAGGGGTGCGGGCGGCCACCCGGCTCGGCGACCTCGGCGGCGGCTCGGGTGGGCTCGACGTCACGCTGCAGACCCTGGGCTCGCGCGGGCGGCTGCGGGGCGTGCTCGCCGTCGGCGCCCCCGTGCCGCTCGACCCGGCGGCCGCGGACCTCGTCACGAGCGTCATCGCGTTGGCGAGCATCGCGCTCGAGCAGAGCCGCGCGCTCGACGCCGCGCGGCGCAGCCTGCGCTCGGGGCTGCTCGAGCTGCTGCTCGCCGGCACCCCCGACGTCGCGGCGGCCACGGCGCGGCGCGTGTGGGGCGGCTTCCCCACCGGCGGGCTGCGGGTGCTGGCCTGTGCGGTTGAGGGCCCGTCGGCCGACCTCGTGCTCGACGACCTCGAGATCACCGCGGCCGACCGTCGGGGGCGGGTCTTCTTCGCCGAGCAGGCCGGCGGGCCGCTGCTCGTGCTCGCCGGCCCCACCGACGTCGACGACGTGAGCGACGTGCTCGTCGGCCGGCACGGGCTCCGCGTCGGGGTGTCGGGCGCCGGCAACACCGAGGGCCTGGCCCGGCTCGTCTCCGAGGCCGGTCGGGCGCTCGAACGCACCACCGCCCCAGCCCCGCTCGCGCACTTCGACACCCTGCACGGCGAAGGGCTGCTCGGCGTGCTGGCCGGTCACGGTGGCACGGAGGTCGCACGGCGTGTGCTGGCCCCCCTGCTCGCCAGCCCCGACTCCGATGAGCTGCTGCGGGCGGTGCGGGCCTGGTGCGAGCACAACTGCGCGTGGGACCCGGCCGCCCGCTCCCTCGGCATCCACCGCCACACCCTGCGGCACCGGGTCGGCGACGCCGCCCGGCTGCTCGGGCTCGACCTCGACCGGTTCGACGACCGCGTCGAGCTGTGGAACGCCCTGCGCCTGCACGACCTCGCCACCTGAGCCGGACGACCCGGCACCGTGCGGACGCCCGCACACGTCGCGGACGCGACCACACGGCATCCGGTGGGCGCGGACCCTCGGCCGCGGCAGGTGTCGGCGAGGTGTGCGGGCGTCTCCGACGGGGGCGGATGCCGGTGGCCTCCCCGCGCGGGAGGCCACCGGCATCCGGTCAGCTCGTCTGCGGGAAGCCGAGGTTGATGCCGCCGTGGCTCGGGTCGAGCCAGCGGCTCGTGACGGCCTTGGTCTGGGTGTAGAAGCGCACGCCCTCGGCGCCGTGGGCCTTGGTGTCGCCGAAGAGCGAGGCCTTCCACCCGCCGAACGAGAAGGTGGCGACGGGTACGGGGATCGGCACGTTGATGCCGACCATGCCGACCTGCACCTCGTTCTGGAAGCGCCGGGCGGCGCCGCCGTCGTTGGTGAAGATCGCCGTGCCGTTGCCGAAGGCGCCGCTGTTGACGAGCGCGACGCCCTCCTCGTAGCTGTCGACGCGCACGACCGAGAGCACCGGGCCGAAGATCTCCTCGGTGTAGACCCGGCTCGTCGTCGGCACGTGGTCGATGAGGGTCGGGCCGAGCCAGAAGCCGTCGGCCTCACCGTCGACCTCGACGCCGCGGCCGTCGACGACGATCTTGGCGCCGTCGGCCTCGGCCACGTCGAGGTACCCGGCGACCTTGTCGCGGTGCTCACGGGTGACGAGCGGGCCCATGTCGCAGCCGCGCCGGCCGTCGCCGACCGTGAGCGTCTCCATGCGCCCACGGATGCGGGCCACGAGGTCGTCGGCGACGGGCTCGACCGCGACGACGACGCTGATGGCCATGCACCGCTCCCCCGCCGAGCCGAAGCCGGCGTTGATGGCGCTGTCGGCGACGAGGTCGAGGTCGGCGTCGGGCAGCACGAGCATGTGGTTCTTGGCGCCGCCGAGAGCCTGCACCCGCTTGCCGTGCTTGGCCCCGACCTCGTAGACGTACTGGGCGATCGGCGTCGAGCCGACGAACGAGACCGCCCTCACCTCGGGGTGGGTCAGCAGGCCGTCGACGGCCTCCTTGTCGCCGTGCAGCACGGTGAAGACGCCGTCGGGCAGACCGGCCTCCTTCCACAGCGCGGCGAGCCAGTTGGCGGCCGACGGGTCCTTCTCGCTCGGCTTGAGCACGACGCAGTTGCCGGCGGCGACGGCGACGGGGAAGAACCACATCGGCACCATGGCCGGGAAGTTGAAGGGCGAGATGATGCCGACGACGCCGAGCGGCTGACGCAGGCTGTAGACGTCGACGCCGGTCGAGACCTCCTCGGAGTACTCGCCCTTGAGGTGGTGGGCCAGCCCGGTGGCGAACTCGACGACCTCCTGGCCGCGGCTGATCTCGCCGAGCGCGTCCGAGAGCACCTTGCCGTGCTCGGCCGTGATGATCTCGGCGAGCTCGCCCTTGCGGGCGTTGAGCAGCTCGCGGAAGGCGAAGACCACCGACTGCCGCTTGGCGAGCGAGGTGTCGCGCCAGGCCGGGAAGGCGGCGGCGGCGCTCGCCACGGCGGCCTCGACGTCCTCGGCGTCGGCGAGGGCGACCCGCCTGGTCTCGGTGCCGAGCGCGGGGTCGTACACCGGCGCGGTGCGCGGGCCGTGGCCGGCGCGCTCGGCGCCGTCGACCCAGTGGGTGACGACGGGCAGGGACTGCGACGACGGCGACGACTGCGACGACTCTGACGACTCTGACGGCTGCTGCGACATGACCTCACCGTAGGCACCGGCAGCCCGTCATGGTCGTGCCAGTCCGTCGACGCGGTGCCGGTCGCACCGACAACCCGGCACCGGATGCCGGGTCGCTGGCCGGGTGCGCCGGCGGCGGGCAGGATGGTGGCGCGCGAACGCGCCGCGACACGGCATCCGATATCTTGATGTCAAGATTTCTACCCGTACCTCGGAATGGAGCACCGGTGACTGACTCGACGATCATCTACACGCACACCGACGAGGCGCCGGCGCTGGCGACGGCGTCGCTGCTGCCCATCGTCTCGGCCTTCGCGAAGGCGGCCGGCGTGCAGGTGCAGACGCGCGACATCTCGCTCTCGGGCCGCATCCTCGCCGCGTTCCCCGACCGGCTGCGCGACGACCAGAAGGTCGACGACGCCCTCGCCGAGCTCGGCGCGCTCGCCAAGACGCCCGAGGCCAACATCATCAAGCTGCCGAACGTGTCGGCGTCGATCCCGCAGCTCAAGGCGGCCGTCGCCGAGCTGCAGAGGGCGGGCTACGACCTGCCCGACTACCCCGACAACCCGAGTACCGACGACGAGAAGGCCGCGCGGGCCGCCTACGACAAGATCAAGGGCTCGGCCGTCAACCCCGTTCTGCGTGAAGGCAACTCGGACCGTCGCGCCCCCGCGTCGGTCAAGAGCTACGCCCGCAAGCACCCGCACTCGATGGGCGCCTGGGACTCCGCGTCGACGACGAACGTCGCGACGATGGACGCCGGCGACTTCCGGCACAACGAGAAGTCGGTCGTCGTCGAGGCCGACGGCACGCTTCGCATCGAGCACGTCGCCGCCGACGGCACGACGACGGTGCTCAAGGAGTCGGTGCCGGTCCTGGCCGGCGAGGTCGTCGACGCGACGTTCATGGACGTCGCCGCGCTGCACCGCTTCCTCGCCGCGCAGGTCGAGCGGGCCAAGAAGGAGGGCGTGCTGTTCTCCGTGCACCTCAAGGCCACGATGATGAAGGTCAGCGACCCGATCATCTTCGGCCACGTCGTGCGCGCTTTCTTCGCCGACGTCTTCCGCGAGTTCGGGGCCGACCTGGCCGCCGCCGGGGCCTCGCCGAACGACGGCCTCGGGGCCGTGCTGTCGGCGGTGCAGACGCTGCCCGGCGACCGACGTGCGGCGGTCGAGGCCGGCATCCAGCAGGCGATCGCCGACGGGCCCGACCTCGCGATGGTCGACTCGAACCGAGGCATCACCAACCTGCACGTACCGAGCGACGTCATCGTCGACGCCTCGATGCCGGCGATGATCCGCACCTCGGGCCACATGTGGAACGCGGCCGGCGACGAGCAGGACACCCTCGCCGTGCTGCCCGACAGCTCGTACGCGGGCATCTACCAGGTCGTCATCGACGACTGCCGCGCCAACGGCGCCTACGACCCCTCGACGATGGGCTCGGTGCCCAACGTCGGCCTCATGGCGCAGGCCGCCGAGGAGTACGGCAGCCACGACAAGACGTTCGAGATCCCGGCCGACGGCACCGTGCGCGTCGTCGACGGCGAGGGAACCGCACTGCTCGAGCACGCCGTGTCGGCCGGCGACATCTGGCGCGCGTGCCAGACCAAGGACGTGCCGATCCGCGACTGGGTCAAGCTCGCCGTCACCCGCGCCCGTGCCACCGGAGCCCCCGCGGTGTTCTGGCTCGACGCCGACCGGGCCCACGACGCCAACCTCATCACGAAGGTGAACGAGTACCTCGGGGAGCACGACACCGACGGCCTGACCATCGAGATCATGAAGCCGACCGACGCGATCGCCTTCTCGCTGGAGCGGATCCGTCGCGGCGAGGACACCATCTCGGTCACCGGCAACGTGCTGCGCGACTACCTCACCGACCTCTTCCCGATCCTCGAGCTCGGCACGTCGGCGAAGATGCTCTCGGTCGTGCCGCTCATCAACGGCGGTGGCCTCTTCGAGACCGGCGCCGGCGGGTCGGCCCCGAAGCACGTGCAGCAGCTCGTCGCCGAGAACTACCTGCGGTGGGACAGCCTCGGTGAGTTCCTCGCCCTTGCCGTCAGCTTCGAGCACCTCGCACAGGTCACCGACAACGCCCACGCCCAGGTGCTCGCCGACACGCTCGACCGCGCCACCGGCCGCCTGCTCGACGAGAACAAGGGCCCGGCCCGCAAGGTCGGCCAGATCGACAACCGGGGCAGCCACTTCTACATCGCGCTGTTCTGGGCGCAGGAGCTGGCGAAGCAGACCGACGACCCGCAGATCGCCGAGCGCTTCGCGGACGTCGCCGCGCGCCTCTCCGAGAACGAGGAGAAGATCGCGGGCGAGCTCATCGACGCGCAGGGCTCCCCCGTCGACATCGGCGGCTACTACCGCCCGGATGCCGACAAGGTGGCCTCCGTCATGCGTCCCTCGGCCACGCTCAACGAGATCATCGACTCGCTGGGCTGAGCACCCGAGCCGGTACGCGAGGGCCCACCCGACCACACGGTCGGGTGGGCCCTCGCACGTGCGGGCTCCGGCGCCGGTTTCCCCTGCCGTGTGGCCACTCGATGGTGGCTGAGCGCCCGGCCTGAAACCGCCACCTCTCGACGGGGTCGAAGCGCCCTCTCGACGGGCGGGGTGGGTCAGGCGGCCGGGGGCTCGAACCAGCCGGCGATGCTCGCGGCGAGGCCGAGGTCGCCCGAGGCCTTGAGCTTGCCGGTCATGAACATCATCACCGGGTTGCCGGTCTTGCTGATGATCTTGACGAAGGCGACCGGCGTCAAGGTCAGCGCGAGCGAGGCGTCGCCCTCGTGTCCCTCGGTGACGCGGCACGTGCCGTCGGCCACGGCCACGGTGTAGCGGTCCTCGCCGCCGTCGGGGCGCTCGGTGATGGTCCAGTGCGTCAGGGCCCGGGCGTCGCCCGCCCGCTCGGGACGGAAGATCTGCGGCATCCGCTCGAAGACGTTCTCGACGATCGGCGCGCGGTTCGGCCCGCGCATGAGGGCCCCCAGCTCACCGTCGGACATCGTCCTGACGACGGCGATGAACTCCCCGGGCTCGAGCGCCTTGAGCTGCTCGGGGGTGGCGGTGGTGAGGTCGAGCATCGGGCTCCTCGGGTCACGGGTGCAGCACGCGCGGCACCGGACGGCGCCGTCACCGCAACCTAACCCGTGGGCTCGCCCTCGAGGAACCAGCCCCGCACCATGCCCTCGGGCCGGCCCGGCTCGATGAGGTGCTCGGTCGAGAACCCGGCCGCGAACATCTCCTCGGGCATCTCGAGCATCCCCCGCGCGTCGGACTGGCTGGCGTGCGCCTGCAGCGCGCGCCGCTTGACCTCGATGAACTCGCCGACGTCGCAGGCCCAGTGCAGCTCGCTCTCGGGGGTGCCGAGGGGGTTGCCGTCGTCCATGGGCTGGCTCGGGTCCCAGTCGCCGACGTCCATGCCGGCGCCCTTGGCCGCCTCGAACGAGCGCATCATCGCGTCGCGGTTCATCGTGCTCTCGAGGTAGCGACGGATGCCGGTCAGCTCGGCCGCACGCTTCGCCACCGCGTGCACCTTGACGTGGTCGGGGTGGCCGTAGCCGCCGTGCCAGTCGTAGCCGACGAGGACGTCGGCCCGCTCCTCGCGCAGGATCGCCGCCACGCGCTCGGCCGCCTCCTCGGTGTCGGCCCGGGTGAAGCTGTCGTCGTGGTCGTTCTGGGACCACCCGCTCATGCCCGAGTCGGCGTAGCCGAGCCACTCGACGCGGTGCGTGCCGATGATGGCGTTGCTGCGACCGGCCTCGACGTGGCGGCGCTGCACGACCGTCTCGCCCTCGCCGAGGTCGTCGGGGGCGTCGCCGTGGTCGCCGTTCGTGGCGATGACGAGCACGACGCGGTGGCCCTCGGACACGGCCCGCGCCATCGATCCGGAGGTCTGCGACGCCTCGTCGTCGGGGTGGGCGTGGACGAACACGACGGTGGCCATGGCGTCAGCCTCTCACCCGGCGGTGACGCTCAGAGCGGCAGGCGGTAGACGACGAAGCCGCTGAAGGGCACGAGCGAGTCGTAGAGGCGGCGGGCCACCGCGTTGTCCTCCGCCGTCTGCCAGTAGACCCGGCCGCACCCCTGGGCCCGGGCCCACTCCGCCACCGCCTCGACGAGCGCCCGCCCGACGCCACGGCCCCGGGCCTCGGGCGAGGTGAAGAGGTCCTGCAGGTAGCAGACGTCGGGGCCGCTCGTGTTGGCGTGCACGAGGAAGTGCGTGATGCCGACGAGCTCGCCGTCGACCCGCGCGCCCAGCGCGTGCAGCACGGTGTCGGAACGGAACTCGCGCCAAGCGCGGTCGTAGGCCGCCTGCGGCAGCTCACGCCCGTAGAAGGCGATGTAGTCACGGAACAGCGCCTCCCACCGGTCGTGGTCGGCATCGGTGAGCGGCCCGACCTCCCCGGCGGGGTGGTCGGGCCGCCCCGGGCCCTCGCCCGAGGCACCCGGAGCTCCCGGAGCTCCCGGGCCGCCCGACCCGGTCATGCCTTCTTGGCCGTGGCCTTCTTGGCCGGCGCCCGCTTGGTCGTCTTCTTCGCCGTCTTCTTCACGGCGCGCTTGCGCGTCGTCGGGCCCTTGGCCCGCTTCTCGGCGAGCAGCTCGAAGCCGCGCTCGGGGGTGATCGACTCGGGGTCGTCGTCCTTGCGCAGCGTCGCGTTCGTCTCGCCGTCGGTGACGTAGGGGCCGAACCGGCCGTCCTTGACGACGACGGGCTTGCCGCTCGCCGGGTCCTCGCCGAGCTCCTTGAGCGGGGCGGCCGCCGCTGCGCGCCCGCGCTGCTTGGGCTGGGCGTAGATGGCGAGCGCCTCGTCGAGGGTGATGTCGAACAGCTGCTGCTCGGAGGTGAGCGAGCGGGAGTCGGTGCCCTTCTTGAGGTACGGGCCGTAGCGGCCGTTCTGGGCCGTGATCTCGACACCCTCGGCGTCGGCTCCGACGACCCGCGGCAGCGACAGCAGCCGCAGGGCCGCGTCGAGGTCGATGGTCGAGAGGTCCATGTCCTGGAAGAGGGAGGCCGTCCGCGGCTTGGCCTTGACGGCCTTCTTGCGGCCCTTGGCCGGCGCCTCCTCGGCGTTCTCCGGCAGCACCTCGGTGACGTACGGGCCGTAGCGCCCGGCCTTGGCGACGATGTCGTGGCCGGTCGCCGGGTCCTGCCCGAGCACCTTGCCGTCGTCGGCCGCGGCCTCGAGCAGCTCGCGGGCCTTCGCGGGCGTCATCTCGTCGGGGGCGACGTCGTCGGTGATCGTGGCCCGTCGCGGCGCGGCCGGCACCTCGGCGCCCTCGGCCACCTCGCCCGTCGAGAGGTCGACGCCCCCGGGAACGACCTCCTCGACGTAGGGGCCGTAGCGACCGACGCGCACGACCATGCCCTCGCCGAGGGGGATGGTGCTGATCTCACGGGCGTCGATCTCGCCGAGGTCGTCGACGAGCGCTCGCAGGCCCGCGCCCGACGTCGCCTCGTCGCCGAAGTAGAAGCGCTTCAGCCAGTCGACCCGGCCCTCGTCGCCGTTGGCGATGCGGTCGAGGTCCTCCTCCATCGAGGCGGTGAACTCGTAGTCGACCAGGTTGCCGAAGTGCTCCTCGAGCAGCCGGGTCACGGCGAAGGCGAGCCACGTCGGCACGAGCGCCTGGCCCTTGGTGAAGACGTAGCCGCGGTCCTGGATGGTGCCGATCGTCGACGCGTACGTCGACGGGCGACCGATGCCGCGCTCCTCCATCGCCTTGACGAGGGTGGCCTCGGTGTAGCGCGCCGGCGGGCTCGTCTCGTGGCCGTCGGCCTCGGCGCGCACGACCTCGAGCTGGACGCCCTCGCTGACCTTGGGCAGTCGGCGCTCCTCCTCGGCGGCCTGCGCGCGGGCGGCGGCCTCGTCGTCGCGACCCTCCTCGTACGCGGCGAGGAAGCCGCGGAAGGTGATGATCGTGCCGCTGGCGCTGAACTCGACCTGCTGGGCGCCCTCGATGCCGGTGTCGACCGTGAGCTTGACCGTGGCCGTCGAGCCGCGGGCGTCGGCCATCTGCGAGGCGACGGTGCGCTTCCAGATCAGCTCGTAGAGCGCGAAGTCCTCGCCACGCAGCTCGCCGGCCACCTGCGCGGGCGAACGGAAGCGGTCACCCGCCGGGCGCACGGCCTCGTGCGCCTCCTGCGCGTTCTTGACCTTCTTCTCGTAGCGGCGGGGGCTCTCGGGCACGTACTCCGCGCCGTAGAGGTCGCGGGCCTGGCTGCGCGCGGCGGTCAGGGCGGCGTCCGAGAGCGTCGTGCTGTCGGTACGCATGTAGGTGATGTAGCCGCCCTCGTAGAGCCGCTGCGCCACGCGCATCGCGTTCTTCGACGACAGGCGCAGCTTGCGCGAGGCCTCCTGCTGCAGCGTCGAGGTCGTGAAGGGCGCCGACGGGCGGCGCGTGTACGGCTTCTCCTGCACGTCGGAGACGACGGCGGTCGTCGCGACGACGGCCTCGGCGATGCGCCGGGCCAGCCCCTCGTCGAGCTGCACGGTGCCCCGCCCGGTGAGCACACCGGCATCCGAGAAGTCACGCCCCGTGGCGACGCGCGCACCGTCGACCTGCGAGAGGCGCGCGGTGAAGTGCTGCCCGGCGCTCTCGGGAGTGAACTCGCCCTCGACGTCCCAGTACGACGCCCGCACGAAGGCCATCCGCTCGCGCTCGCGCTCGACGACCATGCGGGTCGCGACCGACTGCACGCGGCCGGCCGAGAGTCCCTGGCGCACCTTGCGCCACAGCACCGGGCTGACCTCGTAGCCGTAGAGGCGGTCGAGGATGCGGCGGGTCTCCTGCGCGTCGACCATGGCCGTGTCGATCTCGCGGGTGTCGTTGACGGCGCGCTGGATCGCCTCGCGGGTGATCTCGTGGAACACCATGCGCTTGACGGGGACCCGCGGCTTGAGCGCCTCGAGCAGGTGCCACGCGATGGCCTCGCCCTCGCGGTCCTCGTCGGTGGCGAGGTAGAGCTCGCTGGCGTCCTTGAGCTTGCGCCGCAGCTCGGCGACCTTCTTCTTCTTGTCGGCGTCGACGACGTAGTAGGGGTCGAAGCCGTTGTCGACGTCGACGGCGAACCGGCCGTACGGCCCCTTCTTCATGTCGGCGGGCAGCTCGCTCGGGTTCGGCAGGTCACGGATGTGCCCGATCGACGCCTCGACCTCGTACTCGCCGCCCAGGTAGCTCGCGATCGACTTCACCTTTCCCGGTGACTCGACGATGACGAGCTTGCGGCCCTTGCCAGCAGCCATGACTGTTCCTCGACTTCCTCGGTCGCACGTGCAGCGGATTCGTCGCTGCTCCGACGTGGACGCGGCTAGACCGTAACAGCCCGAACCCGACACGACCTGAACGGCTCACGCGGGGTCGTGCCGTCGCACCGCCTCGGATGCCGGGTGGCCCGGCAGGTGCCCGGCGGCCACCGGGCGTGGTAAGTTTAATGTTCAACACACGGAGGAGCCGACCATGACCGCCACCACCCGCGAGAGCGACCGCACCGCCACGACGAGCCCCGCGCCCGTGCTGTACCTCAGCCACGGCGCGCCGCCGCTCGCCGACGACGCGCGGTGGACCGGCCAGCTGGCCGACTGGTCGGCCTCCATCGACAAGCCCGAGAACGTGCTCATCGTCTCCGCCCACTGGGAGGACGCCCCGACGACGCTCGGCACGACGACCGGCGCCCCGCTCACCTACGACTTCTGGGGCTTCCCCCAGCACTACTACGAGGTGACCTACGACGCCCCGAACGCGCCGGGCCTCGCCGACGACGTGACGAAGCTGCTCACCGCCCCGGGAGCGGCGTCGTCGTCCGACGTGCACCGCGACGAGCAGCGCGGCCTCGACCACGGCGCCTACGTGCCGCTCAAGGAGATGTTCCCCGACGCCGACGTGCCGGTGCTGCAGATGTCGATGCCGACGCTCGACCCGCGGGGGCTGTTCGACATCGGCCGTCGCCTCGCCCCCCTGCGCGACCAGGGCACGATGATCGTGGGCTCCGGCTTCACGACCCACAACCTGCGGTGGTTCGACCCGCGCGCCGGCGCCGACGCCGCCGCCCCGCAGGCGAGCGCAGAGTTCGACCAGTGGGCGCAGGAGGCCATGCAGGCGCAGGACGTCGACAGCCTGCTCGACTTCCTCGCCAAGGCCCCGGCCGCCCGCGAGGCCCACCCCCGCACCGAGCACTTCGCGCCGCTCTTCGTCACCCTCGGCGCGGCCTACGAGTCCGGCGGCCTCGACAACCGCAGCGTCATCGACGGCTTCTGGTTCGGCCTCAGCAAGCGCAGCTGGCAGTTCGGCTGAGCCCCGGCGGGCCGGACGCCCGTGCGTCGGCTCACAGGGTCGGGCCGGAACTCGCCCCACCGGGCACCCGTTGTCGGGAGGTGGGGGCCACACACCGCGGTCGTGGCCCGGGAACTCCCCTGACCCCGGGCCGCGGCCGCTCCCCCGGCCTACCTGCCCGTCCCGGACGGCTGCCGCCCGCGACGGCGCCCGGTCGACGCCGGTGCGACAGCCTTTCGTCGGGGCCTGCAGCGTGGTCACCCGGGTGCGGCAGGGCGGCATCCGGAACCGGCCGCGGCCCCGTCCCGTCCTCGAGGGGCTGCCCGTAGAGTGTCCGTACGCTCGCCCGGCGGCACCTGCACCACGCCTGCACCACACGCCTCCGGCGGGCTCCGGGACCACCGTCCGGGCCCTCGGGCCACGGCCGGAACATAGGGGAAGGACCCGTTCGACGATGACCGATCAGCCCGCCACCGCTGCCGCGCAGCCGGCCCCCCTCGCGCCGCCCGCGGCCGACGCGTTCGCGCTGACGCCGCCCCCGGTGGCCGCGCCCGTCGCCGAGACCGCCGCGCCGAAGATGGCCCCCGCCGTGCCCGAGGCGGCGCTGCCCGGCCTCGACGCCAAGGTCGACACCTACCTCACCGACCTCATGAAGGCCGCGACGAAGTCGCCGGAGTGGGAGGCCAAGGCGGCCGACGTCCGCTCGATGGGCAACGACGAGGTGCGCTTCGCCGCCGAGAGCAGCAACCGCATGCTGCAGCTGCCGGTCAAGGCCCTCAACGACGGCAACCTCTCGGGCAGCTCGAAGGTCGGCAAGACCCTGCTCGACCTGCGCCGCACCGTCGAGGACCTCGACCCCGGGCAGGCGACGGGCGCGAAGAAGTTCCTCGGCATGATCCCGTTCGGCGACCGCGTCACCGACTACTTCCGCAAGTACCAGAGCAGCCAGAGCCACCTCAACGGCATCCTGCACTCGCTGCAGTCGGGGCAGGACGAGCTGACGAAGGACAACGTCGCCCTCAACCTCGAGAAGCGCTCGCTGTGGGACTCCATGGGTCGGCTCAACCAGTACGTCTACGTCGCCGAGCGGCTCGACGCCAAGCTCTCGGCCCAGGTCGCGACCCTCGACGCGACCGACCCCGAGAAGGCCAAGGCGATGCGCGAGGACGTCCTGTTCTACGTGCGCCAGAAGCACCAGGACCTGCTGACGCAGCTGGCCGTGTCGATCCAGAACTACCTCGCCATCGACATCGTCATCAAGAACAACATCGAGCTCATCAAGGGCGTCGACCGGGCCACGACGACGACGGTGTCGGCGCTGCGTACGGCCGTCATCGTCGCGCAGGCCCTCAACAACCAGCAGCTCGTGCTCGACCAGATCACGGCGCTCAACACGACGACGTCGGGGCTCATCGAGCGCACGAGCGAGCTGCTCAAGACGAACTCGGCGCGCATCCAGGAGCAGTCGGCCAGCTCCACCCTGTCGATCGAGTCGCTGCAGAAGGCGTTCGCCAACATCTACGAGACGATGGACGCCATCGACCAGTTCAAGGTGCGCGCCCTCGACAACATGGCCGCCAGCATCGGCACCCTCGAGACCGAGGTGGCCAAGTCGCGCAGCTACCTCGACCGCGTCAAGGCGCACGACGACCGCACGGCGAGCGGCACGGCATCCGGCGTGCTCGACCTCGGGGCGCCGCGCTGAGGGCACCGACCGTGACGAGAGCACGGGTGGCACGAGCGGCAGGGTCGCCGGACGCGACGCGGCCGCGGCAGGCGCAGCGGTAGAGGACGGGACGCAGTGGGCATCAGGTCGTGGTTCGGGCTGGGCAGGCCCGAGGTGCCCGAGCCTGCCCCCACGCCCGGCCCGCCCACGACCGAGCAGCTGCTGACGGCGCTCGACGGCATCGAGCAGCTCGCCCGCGACGGCAAGGTGCCCGGCGTCGTGCTCTCGCGGCTGCTGCGCGTCACCCGGGTCGTGCGCCAGTGCCTGCCGCGGCTGTCGAACCTCGGCCTCGGCAGCGCCCAGGGTTTCAGCGTCATGGCGACGGTGACCGACTACCTGCCCGTCGCCATCGGCAACTACCTGCGGCTGCCCCGCGACTGGGCCAACACGCGGCCGATCGCAGCCGGCAAGAGCTCGGTCATGCTGCTCGTCGACCAGCTCGACCTGCTCGGCTCGACGATGGACAAGGTCTACGACGCCGTCAACCGGGCCGACGCCGAGGCGATCATCGTGCACGGCGCCTTCCTCGAGCAGAAGTTCGGCCACCCGGCCTCCGGTGGCTCGCTCGGTCTCGACGCCCCCGACCCGACACCGCCGTCGCGGTCCGTGGATCCGGACGGCGCCCCCGTGCGTCCGTCCGTCGACCCCCTCGCCCCGCCGACCTGAGAGCACCCGCCACCGACATGAGCCGTGACGACCAGCCGGGAGAGCAGCTGTGAGCAGACATGAGCACTGACGCCGACACCCACCTCGACGAGGCGCTGGGCGGGCTGGCCGACGTCGCCGGCGAGGCCGGCCTCGACCCGGCCGTCGCCCGCGACGAGGGCCTGCGCGTCGCGGCCGCACTCGCCGAGTCGGTGCCCGGAGCCGCCGTGTCGTGGGCCGCCGTCGCGAGGCCGGGCACGACCGACCTCGGCGCCGCCAACGAGGCCTTCTTCGACGCGGCCTCCCGCGGCCGTCGCTGGCGCGCCGCCCCGACCGACCTGCTCGCCACGCTCGTGGAGTCGGGGAGCCCCCGCGCCGCCGACTACGCGCAGGCCCTCACCGAGGTCGCCTCCGCCGCCGTCATGCTCGGCACCGCACCCATCTGGGTCATCGCCAACGCCTCGGCCACCTCGGCCGCCTACCTCGCCGCCGCCCGCCCCGCGACCGCGCCGCCCGCCGTCCCCGCCCTGCCGCCCCACGCCTTCCCGACCCCCACGCTCACCGGGGGGATGCCGGGGAGCCCGCTCGGCGGCATCCGCGCGGGTGCTGACGGGGCCGGGTCACCGGCCACCGGTGCGGCGGGCGCTCCCGCGGCCACGCAGACGGCCGAGCCGGGCGCGACGGCCTAGCCCGAGGCGCCGGCGGAGCCCGAGAAGACCGTCGAGGAGCTGCTGGCCGAGCTCGACGACATGATCGGTCTCGACGCCGTGAAGAAGGAGATCCACCGCCAGGTGGCCCTGCTCACGGTCGAGAAGCTGCGCACCGAGGCCGGCCTCAAGGCCCCGCGGATGAGCCGCCACCTCGTCTTCGTCGGCAACCCCGGCACCGGCAAGACGACCGTCGCCCGGCTCGTCGGCGGCATCTACAAGGCGCTCGGGCTGCTGCCGACCGGTCAGCTCGTCGAGGTCGACCGCAGCGAGCTCGTCGCCGGCTACGTCGGGCAGACCGCCATCAAGACGGCCGAGGTGTGCGCGAAGGCCGTCGGCGGGGTGCTCTTCATCGACGAGGCCTACTCGCTGGCCGGCGACCAGTACGCCCAGGAGGCGGTCAACACCCTCGTCAAGGAGATGGAGGACCACCGGCACGACCTCGTCGTCATCGTGGCCGGCTACCCCGACCCGATGGCGCGGTTCATCGCCCAGAACCCGGGGCTCGCGAGCCGCTTCACGACGACGATCGAGTTCGACGACTACGACGACGACGAGCTGATGGCCATCCTCACCTCGATCGCGTCGGGCTCCGACTACGAGCTGTCGGACGAGGCGGAGCAGCGCGTGCGGGCCATGCTGCAGGCGACCCCGCGCGGCCCCGCCTTCGGCAACGGCCGCTTCTCGCGCAACCTCTTCGAGGCGGCCGTCGGGCGCCACGCCTGGCGGCTGCGCGACGAGAAGGCGCCGACGGTCGAGCAGCTGCGTCGCCTCGAGGCCGGCGACCTCGTCGAGATCCCCGAGACCGAGCCGACGGCGCCCGTCCCGGGGTCGGCTCCGGACACGCTCAGGGACGACCCTGATGGGGTCGGCGCCGACGATGAGGCACGCTCGGACGAGCACCCCCACGACGACGAGGGCTCCGCATGAGTGCACCGACGACCAACATCCCCGTGTCCGTCCCGGCCGGACAGCGTTCCCCCGCGCCCTCCGGAGGGCGTGGGGGGCCCGGCACCGGCCCGGCCACCATCGCGGGCAGCCTGTCCGGCATCCCCGACGCCCGGTCGGTCGTGACGCGCCTGCTGCACGGCACCCCGGGGCGCATGCGGGTGCTCGGCCTCGTCGCCGTCGTCGCGGCCCTCGTCGTCGGCGCGGTCAGCGTCAGCGCGCTGCTCGGCGCCCAGGCGGCCGTCGACCGGGCCGCCACGAACACCGCCCAGGTGGTGCGGGCGCAGACGATGCACGTCGAGCTGCTGCGCGCCGACGCCCTCGCGACCAACGCCTTCCTCGTCGGCGGCCTCGAGTCGCCGCAGTCGAGGGCCCAGTACGAGGCGGCCATGAGCGCCGTCGCCCGAGGGATCAGCGAGGCCGCCGCGGCCCAGCCCGCCGACGCCGAGGCCCTCGGCGCACTGTCGGCGCAGGTGCAGCAGTACGCGGCCCTCGTCGAGCAGGCCCGCACGAACAACCGCCAGCTGCTGCCCGTCGGGGCGCAGTACCTCAGGCAGGCGAGCGCCGGCCTGCGCGCCGAGGCGATCCCCACCGTCGAGGCGGTCGTCACGGCCAACGAGAAGCGGTCGCGCGACGAGTTCTCGCACTCGTCCTCGGTCGTGCTCCTCGTGCTGGGCGCCCTCGCGCTCGCCGTGCTCGTCTACGTGGCGGTCTGGCTGGCCCGCCGCACCCACCGCTACCTCAACCGCTCGCTCACCGGGGCGGTGGCGCTGCTGCTCGTCGGCCTCGTCGCCGCCGCGGTCACGGTCGGCAACATCAGCCGCGACGCCCAGGCGGTCGACCGGGGCAGCTACACCCAGGTCAAGGCCCTCGCCGACGTGCGCACCGCCGCCTACGACGCCCGGGCCCAGGAGGGCCTCGGCCTCGTCGCCCGCGGGCAGAGCGGTGACAGCGAGAAGGCGTTCACGGCCGACGTGCGGGAGGTCAGCGACGCCATCAACGACGTGACGCCCAGGCAGACGCGTCAGTCCCTGGGTGAGCAGTGGTCGGCGTACACGACCAAGCACGGTGAGATCCGCGCGGCCGACGACTCCGGCGACTGGGAGCAGGCCGTCGGGCTCGCCACGTCGACGGGCTCGGGCTCCGCGACGGCCACCTTCACCACTTTCGACACGACGGCCAGCAACCTGCGTGAGGACGCCTCCCGCGAGGTGGCCGCCTCGCTCGACGGCATCGGTGGGAGGGCGCCGTGGATCGCCCTCGCCCTCGGTGCCGCCGCCCTCGCGGCCGCCTGGCTCGTGCTTCGAGGGTTCGCCCAGCGACTGCAGGAGTACCGATGACACGACGACCGCGCGCCGTCCGCCGGGCCCGGGCCGGCCTCGTCACCGCCGGGGCGGCCCTGACCACCGCCGCCCTCGCCGCCTGCTCGTCAGGGGGCTACACCCCCACCGCGGTGCCGACCCCGCGGCCCACGGCGACCCAGGCGCAGGGCAACAGCCCGGCCGCGAGCTGCAGCACCGCCACCCAGTCGTACGACCCGCTGCCGAGCCTCCCCGCCGCCGACTCGATCCGCGACGCCGGCCTGCGCAAGATCCTCGACGCCGGACGCATCCGGGTCGGGGTCTCGGCCGACACCTACCTTTTCGGGTCCACCAACCCGAAGACCGGCGCCATCGAGGGGTTCGACATCGACCTCGCGCGCTACGTCGCGGAGCGCCTCTTCGGTGACCCCGGCAAGGTGCAGCTCGTCGTCATCTCCGCGGCCGATCGGCTGCCGCTGCTGCAGTCCGGCCGCATCGACATGGTGGCCCGCAACTTCTCGATGACGTGCGACCGGTGGGACGACATCGCCTTCTCGGCGGAGTACTACCGCTCGGGTCAGACCCTGCTCGTCTCGAGCGACCTCAAGGACGCCGAGAACGCCACCTTCGCGACGGTGAAGGGGCTGCGGGTCTGCGCCCCGACGGGCACCTCGTCGCTCGCGCTGCTGCGCCAGCAGGCCGAGCGGTACGACCTCAAGCCGGTCGACGCCCCCAACCACACCGGCTGCCTCGTGCGCTTCCAGCAGGGCGAGGCCGACGCGATCACCGGCGACGACACCGTGCTGGCCGGGCTCGCGGCCCAGGACCCGTACACCGTCGTGAGCAAGGCCAAGCTGGTGACGACCGAGCCGTACGGCCTGGGCGTCAACAAGGACGACGTCTATCTCGCCCGCTACCTCAACCGCGCCATCGCGGAGTACGAGTCGAGCGGGCGGTGGAAGAAGAGCTACGACACGTGGCTGGCCGACACGCTCGGCCAGGCCCCGGCTCCGCCCACCCCCCGGTACGGGCGCTCATGACGCCGTTCCCGCAGACCTCCGACGGCGCCGGTCCGGGCGCGACGAGTGGCGCCGCCGGACTCACGGCCCCCGCGGCGCCCGGCTCACTCGGCGTCCCGGTGCAGGCCGGTGCCGCGCAGACCTACCTCAACGCCCTGCGTCAGTGGGTGACCCAGCGACGGGCCGACCTCGCCGAGGTGGATGCCGTCGTGCTGACCCTCCCGCCGGCCGACCAGGCGGCGATCACGACCGACCTCACCGTGGCCCTGTCGTTCTGGAAGGCGGTCGACGACCGGCTCGTGCTGCTCGAGACCACCTTCGACGGAGGGCGGGTCGGGCCGAAAGAGGCGGAGCGCCTGTCGACGCTCATCCACGGCCGCCTCGACTCGAACAGCTCGGGCAACCTGTCCCTGCCCTCGAGCGGGTCTCTGGCCGTCAGCCTGCCCGAGGCCTGCCGCCTGCTCGACTCGCTCACCCGCACCCTGCAGGCACGGGCGTCACTCGCCCCGGGGGCAGCCGAGTCGTCGCAGCGGATCACACTGACCCGCAACGGGATCGAGCGGGTGCGCGACCAGCTTCCCCTCGTGCCAGCAGGATCGGAGCGCGACGCGGCCGCCCAGCAGCTCGCGCGGCTCGACCGCCGGCTCACGGACCTCGTCGACCGGGCCCGCCGCGGCGCCGAGGTCGGCGGCATCATCGCCCCGCTCGAGATCGAGGTGGCGACCCTCGAGCGCGACCTCATCGTCGCCTCGGCCGAGCGCGCCAACGCCGCCCGCGACCGCACCCAGACGCTGCGACGCGTCGACGAGCTCGACGCCCGGGCGGCCGCCATCCGCGCCCTCGAGAAGGCGTGCCTCGACGCCGTGACCCCGGCGCCGCACCTCGCCGTGCCCAACGTGCACGCCCTCGGACCGGTCCCCCGGGGCCGGGCCGACCTCGACGCCTTCCGCACCCGTCTCGACCGGGTGTCACGGGCGCTCGACCTCGCCCACGAGACGTACGCCGCCGCCCTCGCCGAGCGCGACGAGGTGGCCGGCCTCGCCGGCGCCCTCACCGCCATGGCCGGCGCGACGTCGGTGCCCGAGGAGGGCCGCGACGACCTCACCGAGCTGCGCGCGCGCATCAGCGCCGCGACGTCCGAGCGACCGCTGCCCGTGCACCGCACCCGGGCCCTGCTCGCCGCCCACCAGACGTACGTCGACGCCATCACCCGAGGCGCGAGCACCTCACGAGGGGGCCGCTGATGACCAGCCCGACCAGCACCACGACCGGCACCGGGGCCCGGTGCACCCAGCCCGGCTGCACCGGCACCATCAGCGACGGCTACTGCGACGTCTGCGGCATGGCCGCCGGCTCGGCGCCCGCCCCTACCGCTTCCCCCGCCGCTGCGAGCGCGGGCACGCAGGCCGGCCCACCGGCATCCGGCACCACCGGCTCGTCGGCCGCGTCCCTGCCGACCGTGCCCCCTGTCGGACCCCCTGTCGGTCCACCTGTCACACCCCCGCCCGGGGTCCCGGCGCCCGTCGTCTTCGACCCCAACGCGATCCCCGAGGGCGGACGCTGCCGTCAGCCCGGCTGCACGGGCACCATCGAGGCGGGCTACTGCAACGTCTGCGGCACCCCGGCCGACCAGCGGGCGGGCGTCCCCGTCACCGCGGGGTCGGGCGACGGCCCCGACAGCACCGCGACGGCCGCGGTGGCCGGCGTGGCGGGGGTCGGCCCCGAGCTGTCGACCCGGTCGGCCGCGTCGAGCAACCTCGCCTCGGCTGCCCTCGGGTCCAAGCGCGCCCGCGAGTCGGGCAGCATCGCCACCCGGCGAACCGGCGGGTCGCAGCGGCTGCGCTCGGCGCGCCTCGGCGGCGGCATCACGACCGTGCGGCCGGCCCCCCAGATCGACGCCGAGCGGGCCCTGCTCACCAACCCCTCGGTGCCCGAGGGCAAGCGGTTCTGCCCCAAGTGCGGCGAGCCCGTGGGTCGTGGCCGCGACGGCAAGCCGGGGCGCACGAGCGGCTTCTGCGCCAACTGCCGCCAGCCGTTCTCGTTCGAGCCCAAGCTCAGGCAGGGTGACCTCGTCGCCGGGCAGTACGAGGTGGCCGGCTGTCTCGCCCACGGCGGTCTGGGCTGGATCTACCTCGCCCGCGACAAGAACGTGTCCGACCGCTGGGTGGTGCTCAAGGGCCTGCTCAACTCGGCCGACCCCGACGCCCTCGCCGCGGCCATCGCCGAGCAGCGCTTCCTCGCCCAGGTCAGCCACCCGAGCATCGTCGAGATCTACAACTTCGTCACCCACGACGACGCCGGCTACATCGTCATGGAGTACGTCGGCGGCACGTCGCTCAAGTCGATCCTCAAGCAGCGCATGCAGACGACAGGCCGCTACGACCCGCTGCCCGTCGACCAGGCGCTCGCCTACCTGCTCGAGATCCTGCCGTCGTTCCAGTACCTGCACGACCTCGGGCTCGTCTACTGCGACTTCAAGCCCGACAACATCATCCAGGTCGGTGACGAGGTCAAGCTCATCGACCTCGGCGGCGTGCGGCGGGCCGACGACGACGACTCCGCCATCTTCGGCACGGTCGGCTACCAGGCGCCCGAGGTGGCCGAGCTGGGCGTCTCGGTCGCCTCCGACATCTACACGATCGGGCGCACGCTCGTCGTGCTGACGATGGAGTTCCGCGGCTACCAGTCGACGTACCTGAACACGATCCCGGCGCAGGACTCCAGCCCGGTGTTCCAGCGCTACGACTCCTTCTACCGGCTCGTGGCCAAGGCCTGCGCCCCCAACCGCGACGACCGCTTCGTCTCCGCCGACGAGCTGCGGTCGCAGATGGTCGGCGTGCTGCGCGAGGTCGTCGCCATCGACCGCGGCTCGGGCGCAGCCACCTCGACGGTGAGCTCGCTGCTCTTCGAGTCACCGACGACCGGCACCGAGCCCGACGACTGGCGCACCCTGCCCAACCTGCGCCGCGACCCGCACGACCCGCAGACCGGCTGGCTCCAGACCGTCGCCGGCACCCCCGGCGAGCGCCTCGCCACCCTCGACCGGGCCCCGGCCAAGTCGACCGAGGTGCTGCTCGAGATGGCCCGCACCGCCCTCGAGGCGGGCAAGCGCGACGTCACCGACAAGACGACGACGGCCCTGCTCGCCGCCGACCCGTGGGAGTGGCGGGCGGTCTGGATCCAGGGCCTCGCGGCCCTCGAGCGTGGTGACGCCCGTGGCGCGCAGGCGGCCTTCAACGCCGTCTACGGCCAGGTGCCGGGCGAGCTGGCCCCCAAGCTCGCCCTCGCCCACTCGTGCGAGAAGGCCGGCGACGACACCGTCGCCGAGAACCTCTACACCGCCTGCGCCCGCACCGACGCGACGTACGTGCCGATGGCGGCCTTCGGCCTCGCCCGGGTCAGGGGCACGCGCGGCGACATCGACGGCGCCGTCTCGGCCTACCGCCTCGTGCCGCCGCAGTCGAGCGCGTACCGCACCGCCCGGGCCGGGCTCGCCGAGCTGCTGACGACCGCCAACCGCGGCCTGCCCGACCTCGCCGAGGCGCTGCGCACCCTCGACGACACCTCGCTCACCGCCCGCCGCAAGGCCGAGCTGACGGCGCAGATCTACCGCGAGGCGCTCGCGGGCGTCGAGACGAGCGGCAACAAGGCCGACGTCCGCATCGGCGAGCACGCGGGCACCCCGACCAACCTGCGCCTCGGGCTCGAGTCGGCCCTGCGCGAGCTGGCCCGGCGCACCCCCGACCTCGGCGAGCGCGTCGCCCTCGTCGACGAGGCCAACACCGTCCGACCCTGGAGCATCTGGTGACCGAGACCCCCACCCAGCCCGGCGAGCCCGTGAGCGTGGCGCCAGTCGCCGCGCCCGCCGAGGGGGAGGCCTGCGCCGTCTGCGGCGCCGTCAACGACCCCGGCGCCAGCTTCTGCGAGGAGTGCGGGGCCGACATCTCCGCGGGGGCCGGCCACCCGGCATCCGCCCCGGCGCAGACCGCCCCGGCCGGTGAGGAGTCGCCGCTCGACGTCGGGTGGACCGGCCCCGTCGTCCCGCAGTCCGGGCCCGCGCCGGCCGACGCCCTGTGCACCGCGTGCGGCATCGGGCACATCGTCGACGGCTACTGCGACCACTGCGGCACCCCGCCGCCCGACCCGCGCAACCACGTCGTCGTGCCCGCGGCCACGTGGGTGGGCGGTGTGAGCGACATCGGCCGTCGCCACAGCCGCAACGAGGACGCCATCGCCGTCGGCGCCGGCGAGGCCCCCGGGTCGCGTGCCGTGCTCGTCGTCTGCGACGGCGTCTCGATGGCCACCGACTCGCACCTCGCCTCGCTCGCCGCGGCCCAGGCGGCCAAGGCCGTGCTCGACCGCCCCTTCCCGCAGGGGGTGGGCACCCCCGACGCGTGGGCGGCCGGCGCCGCCCGGGCGTTCACCGAGGCGGTCGAGCGTGCCAACGAGGCCGTGGCCGCCACCGTCGACGACGACGTGCCCAACCCGCCGTCGTGCACCTTCGCCGCCGCCGTGGTCGAGAACGGCGCGGTCGTCTCGGGCACGCTCGGCGACAGCCGCGTCTACTGGCTGCCCGACCGCGACGAGGAGCCCGCCCGCCAGCTCGGCACCGACGACTCCTTCGCGCAGGAGCAGATGGCCGCCGGGGTCCCCCGCGAGGAGGCCGAGAACGGCCCGCAGGCGCACTCGATCACGCGATGGCTCGGCCGTGACTCGCCCGACGACCTCACGCCGCACCTGACCACCCTGCCCGGGGGCGAGGGCTGGCTCATGGTCTGCAGCGACGGCCTGTGGAACTACTGCTCGGATGCCGGTGAGCTGAGAGAGCTGGTCCGCGCGCGGGCCCGCGCCGGGGCGACGACCGACCCCACCGAGCTGGCCGGCGCCCTCGTCGACTTCGCCAACGAGCAGGGCGGGCGCGACAACATCACGGTTGCCCTCGCCCGGCTGGCCGGGCGAGGATCGGCACCGGCGCTCCCGACCGCGGGGGCGACCGACGTGACGACCGAGAGCGCGCCCGGGCTGGACGGCGGGAGCGACTCCACCGCCCCGACCACCCCGGTCGCCCGCACCGTGACGGGCACGACCGACCCGGCGGGCGCGGGTACGAGGGACGCACCCGGCCCGGGGGTCGCGACCGACGCGAGCGCAGGACCGCAGAGCACGGCCGCCACCACGGCGGCGACGAGTGGGGCGGCCGCGACGGCCGCCCGGGAAGAGGACCCGACCCATGGCTGACTTCACCGCTGAGGTGTTCCAGAACGAGTTCCTGCCCGACGGCGGCACCGACCTGCACGCCATCGTGCGCATCACCTCGAGCGGCGCCTCGGGGGCCGCGGCCGGCGCTGCCGGCCCGGCCGGCGCGGGTGGCTACGGCACGTCACCGTCCGCCGCCGCGCCCGGGTCGTCGGCCGAGGTCATCCTCATCGACACCTCCGGGTCGATGGGTCGTCGCGGGGTCGCCGCCGCCGGCGAGGCAGCCAAGGCCGCGCTGCACGAGATCGTCGACGGCACGCTGTTCGCCGTGGTCTCGGGCAATGGCACGGCGCAGATCGTCTACCCCTACAGCCACCAGGGCGCCCTCGTCGCCATGTCGTCGCAGACGCGCGCGGAGGCGGTGCGCGCCGTCGAGGGATTGCGCGCCAACGGCGGCACGGCGATGGGAACGTGGCTCTCGCTCGCCCGCCAGATCTTCGAGACGGTGCCGCACGTGACGAAGCGGCACGCGATCCTGCTCACCGACGGCGTCAACGAGGGCGAGACGCCCGCGTCGCTGCAGGCCGCCGTGCAGTCGTGCGTCGGCGTCTTCCAGTGCGACTGCCGTGGCGTCGGCGACCAGTGGCGGGTCGAGGAGGTCCGCGGCATCGCCTCGGCGCTGCTCGGCAGCGTCGACCTCATCCCCGCGCCGGAGGAGATGGCGGCCGAGTTCCAGGCCATGATGCGCGCCTCGATGGCCCGCGGCGTGGCCAACGCCGAGCTGCGCGTGTGGACCCCGCAGGGCGCCGAGCTGCTCTTCGTGCGCCAGGTCTCCCCGACCCTCGAGGACCTCACCTCCCGCGGCACGCAGTTCAACCCGCTGACGCGCTCCTTCCCGACCGGGGCGTGGTCGGACGAGAGCCGCGACTACCACGTCGCCGTACGACTCCCCGCCCGCACGCTGGGCCAGGAGCAGCTGGCGGCCCGCGTGCAGATGGCGCTCGGGCCTGACGCGGTCGCCCAGGCGCTCGTCAAGGCGAAGTGGAGCAACGACGACGCGCTCACCACGCGCATCGACCCGGCCGTCGCGGCCTACACGGGCCAGACCGAGCTGGCCAAGACCATCCAGGAGGGCCTCGCCGCCAAGTCGGCCGGGCAGGACGACATCGCCACGTCGAAGCTCGGCCGCGCCGTGCAGCTGGCCGCGCAGACCGGCAACGCGGAGATGACGACGCGGCTGCGCAAGGTCGTCGAGATCGACGACGAGGACACCGGCACCGTGCGCCTGAAGAAGGGGGCCTCGAAGATGGACGAGATGTCGCTCGACACGGCCTCGACGAAGACGAGCCGGGTGCGCCGGTGAGCGCGGTCTGCCCCAACGGGCACACGTCCGACGCCGAGGACTACTGCGACACGTGCGGCTCGCCGATCGACGCCGCCGCCCAGCCGGCCGCCGGTGGTGGCGTCGGGGGCGGCCGGTCCTCGCTCGACCTCGACCCGCCCCCGTCCGCGCCGTCCGCCGGCGGAGGGGGCCAGGCGGCGCCGGCGAGCGCCCCCGAGACGCTCGCCTGCCCCAACTGCCACACCGAGAACTCCCCGGGCGCCCTGTTCTGCGAGGCGTGCGGCTACGACTTCACCACCGGGGCCATGCCGCGCGGCTCCGAGCCCACCGGTGGTGACCCCGCCGTGGCGGGGGCCTCCGACGGTGGTGACGGTGGTGACGGTGTCGTGTCCCCCACTGACGGCACCGACGGCACGGATGCCGGGTCGCCGGCCGCCGTCACCGACGACCCGTCCGGCGCCGCCGGGGTCCCTGGTCCGGCCTCTCCCGCCGACCCGGCGGACCCGGCCGACACCACCGACCCGACTGACACCACCGACCCGTCCGACGCCCCTGGTCCTCGCGGCCCCGGCGACGGCGGCACCGCGGCGACCGCGGGGGCCGGCTCACCGGCATCCGCCCCGACCGGCACGGGCACGACCACGGGCACGACGGGCTTCGAGTGGCTGGCGGAGGTGTGGGTCGACCCCGACTGGTACCAGACGCAGGAGGCCGACGACCCGTGCCCGTCGCCCGGGCTGCCGACGATCATGCCGCTGCGCCACCGCAGCGTGCTGCTCGGGCGGATGTCGACGAGCCGCAACACACGGCCCGAGATCGACCTGTCGTCCGACCCGGGCGTCAGCCGCCGTCACGCGCAGCTGACGACCGACGGCAGCCGCTGGTTCGTCGAGGACCTCGGCAGCTCGAACGGCACGTTCGTCGGCCCGGCGTCGGGCCCGCTGCCCGCGGCGCCGGTCGCCGTCGGCCCCCGCACCGAGCTCGACGACGACGACCGCCTCTACGTCGGTGCGTGGACCCGGGTCGTCGTGCGGCGCGCGACCCCCGACGAGGTCGAGGCCTACGGCTGAGGTACGGCGACGGCGCGGCGCCGACGCCCCTAGGGTGGTCGTGTGACCGCGCCCTCGCCGCTGCCGCCCGAGGTCGACGTGCCGCAGGTGGTCGTCGTCACCGGCGTCATGGCGGCCGGCAAGTCGACGGTGTCGCAGCTGCTCGCCGAGCGGTTCTCGCGCGCCGTGCACCTGCGCGGAGACGTCTTCCGGCGGTTCGTCGTGAGCGGGCGGGTCGAGATGTCGCCGCAGGGTGACGACGAGGCCGAGCGCCAGCTGGCCCTGCGCCACACCATCGCGGCGCGCACCGCCGACAGCTATGTCGAGGCCGGCTTCACCGTGGTCGTGCAGGACCTCTTCGTCGGCGAGACGCTCGCCCCGTTCCTCGACCAGGTGCGGTCGCGCCCGGTCAGCCTCGTCATGCTGGCGCCCGACGTCGCCGTCGTCATGCAGCGCGAGTCGGAGCGCACGAAGGTCGGCTACGGCGACCTGTGGTCGGTGCGCGACTTCGACCACATGGTGCGCACGAAGACGCCGCGCATCGGGCTGTGGCTCGACAGCTCGCAGCAGACTCCGGACGAGACGGTCGACGAGGTGGTGCGGCGTCTCGCCGAGGCGAGGGTGGCCTGACGTGCCGCCCACGCTGACGATCGGTGAGGTCGCCCACCGCACCGGCGTCGCCGCCTCGGCGCTGCGCTACTGGGAGCAGCTCGGCCTCATCCACAGCGAGCGTACCGGCGGCAACCAGCGCCGGTACGACCGCGCCACGATCCGACGGGTCTCGTTCGTGCGCGCCGCCCAGCGGGTCGGGCTCTCGCTCGACGAGGTCGCCGCCGCCCTCGACACGCTGCCCGCGGGGCGCACGCCTACTGCCCGCGACTGGGCCCGGCTGTCGCGGTCGTGGCGAGGGCGGCTCGACGACCAGATCGTGCGGCTCGAGCGGCTGCGCGACCAGCTCGACTCGTGCATCGGCTGCGGCTGTCTCAGCTTGGCGAGGTGCGTGCTGCACAACCCTGACGACGTCCTCGCCGAAAAGGGCCGGGGCGCAGTGCTGCTCGACCCGTGAGGTCTAGAACCGCGGGCGTCGGATGCCGTGTCGTTCCAGCACCGCGTCGACGGCGCGGCTGTCGCGCTCGAGCCATTCGAGCGAGGCCCAGTGCTGGGTCTCGCCCTGGTCGGCACCGTCGCTCGCGGCGGTACCGCTGAGCACCTGCGCGTCGACACCCATCGACTGCAGCTCGAGGGCGACCGCCTCGACCTCGTCGCGGCTGGCGCCCCAGTCGTGGCTCGTCGACGTGCTGCCCCACCGGCGGCGGTCGAGCACGGTGACCACCACGACGGGGACGAGCGCCAGCAGCGCGCCCCAGCCCCACGGCATCCCGAGGGCGGCGACGACGACAGCGCCGAGCGCACCGGCCACGAGGCAGGCACCCACGAGAGCGGACCAGCCGACGAGGTTGAGCTGCGCCGTGCGGAAGGGGTGCCGTCGTCGGCGCGGCGGGCCGAGCTCGTACCTGCTCGCTCCGCGCGACCGCACCATGCCCGGCATCCTGACACAGGTGCCCCGCAGGCCTCACGTACCGTGACGGGGTGACCGCGACCGTCGTCTCCATCCACGTGGCCAAGGGCCGTCGGCTGCCGACCCGCTCGGTCGAGACGGTCGAGGCCGAGGCGGGGGCCGGCCTCGTCGGTGACCGGTACCACGGCAGCCGTCACCGCCACGTCACGATCCAGACCACCGAGGCGCTCGAGGCGGCCGCCGCCGACCTCGGCCGCCCCGTCGACCCAGGCCTCACGCGGCGCAACCTCACCGTCACCGGCGGCGAGCTGCCCACCCGCCCCGGCGAGCGCGTCAGCATCGGCGAGGTCGAGCTCGAGGTGGTGCGCATCGCGGCGCCCTGCCGGCTGCTCGACGACGAGCTGGGGCCGGGTGCGGCGCGGGCCCTGCACGCCCGGGGCGGCACCGTGTTCCGTCTGCTCACCTCCGGCACGATCTCGGTGGGCGACGGGGTCACCCTGCCGTCGTAGCCCACCACCCGGCATCCGCCCCCGCTACCGTCGGTGGATGAGCGCTCCGAAGCTGCGACAGCCCACGGCCGCCCCCGACCCGGTCGACCGCGCGGCCTTCGACGCCGCCCTCGCCCGGCAGGTCGACCTCGAGAAGGAGGTGACCCGCCACGGCGACCGGGTGTCGGCCGCGCGGCGACGGCTGCCCATGGTGGAGGTCGAGAACTACGTGTTCGCCGGCACGGACGGGCCGGTCAGCCTCGTCGACCTCTTCGGCAGGCACTACCTCCTGCTCGTGCAGAACGTCATGTTCGGGCCCGGCTGGGAGAGCGGGTGCCCCAGCTGTACCTGGGCCGTCGACAACCTCCCTGCGAACATGGGGCGCCTCGACGACGAGGGCA
Source organism: Terracoccus luteus (assembly GCF_003635045.1). Classification (NCBI taxonomy): domain Bacteria; kingdom Bacillati; phylum Actinomycetota; class Actinomycetes; order Micrococcales; family Intrasporangiaceae; genus Terracoccus; species Terracoccus luteus. Next base: position 2,756,099 of record NZ_RBXT01000001.1, read on the forward strand.
TCGCGTTCGCGATGGTCTCGCAGGCACCCGTCGACAAGCTCGAGGCCTGGCGGGTCGCCCACGGCTGGGACCACACGTGGGTGTCGTCGTTCGACACGACCTACCACCACGACTGGGGGTGGACGCAGACCGACGACACGGGTCAGGAGGGGCAGCTGCCCGGCTACTCGTACTACCTGCTGCGCGACGGCGTGCCGTACCTGACGTACATGACGACCGCGCGAGGCACCGAGGCGATCCTGCCGACGGCGCACATCATGGACCGCACCTGCTACGGCCGTCAGCAGGACTGGGAGGACAGCCCCGAGGGCTGGCCGCAGTACCCCACCTACGGCTGACCTGGGCCGCGGCCGAGGACGCCCGGGGTGAGTGGGCTGCTCGGACGACCGTTGGTCGCAGGGTGACCGGCGGCGCCCGTGCCCGCAGGCGGGGGCGAGCCGGGTCGCACAGAGAAATGGTCGTCCGAACGACCGCCCGCAGCCTGACCCCGGGCCCGACCTACGGCTGACGGGGCTGCGGCGTCGGCAGATCGGAGGCCATCGCACCGGCCACGGCATCCGCTCCGGCCTTCTGCACGGGGAGGAGGACGTCGGACTGCAGCCCGTCGACCACGCCCGCCCGGTCGGCGGCCGACCGGTTCTGGCTCAGCTTCGCCTTCCCCTCGACGCCCGTGACGGTGAGCTCGATGCCGACGATGCCCCTCAGCTGCGCGGCGACGAACGGCTCCGGCGCGTCGTCCACCGTCCAGGGCTGCTCGCGGCCCGCCTCGTGCGTCTCGGTGAGGGTGGTCACCGCGTGGCGCACCCACTCCGGGTCGTCATGCACCCGGACGGTGCCGCTCAGGTGCACGGCGCTGTAGTTCCACGTCGGGACGACGCGTCCGTGCTCGGCCTTGCTCGCGTACCACGACGGCGACACGTACGCCTCCGGGCCGGAGGCGATGAGGAGCCCTGGCATCCCGTCGGTGATGCCGCGCCAGTGCGCGTTGGCCCGCGCCATGTGCGCGACCACCGTGTCGTCGTGCCAGAGGACGGGGAGCAGCGTCGCGCGCGGCACCTGGTCCGGTCCGGCCGTGACCAGCCAGGCCGAACGGTAGGCAGCGACCATGGCCCGGACGGCATCCTCGTCGTCGACGACGTTGAAGGGTGGTGAGTACACCCGAGGATCGTACGAGCCGATCGTCAGAACGATGAGTCCGTGTTCGGGCCTCGCCCTTTGCGTCCCACCTGACCGTGGCGTACGCTTTTCTGTACAGGAGGCAACCATGAAGACGATGAGCTACACAGAGTCCCGTGCCCGCTACGCCGAGGTGCTCGACGCTGTCGCCAACGATCGCGAAGAGGTCGTCATCACCCGCGCAGGGCACGAGCCGGTCGTCATCGTCTCCCTGGACGACTATGAGTCCCTGCGCGAGACCGCCTACCTGATGCGCTCTCCGGCCAACGCCCGACGCCTCCTCGATGCGATGGAGCGCCTCGAGGCCGGCCAAGGCGACGCCCACGAGCTCATCGAGACCGAGTGACGTGCTGCTCGTCTGGGACGAGAACGCGTGGGACGACTATCTGTGGTGGCAGGCGCAGGACCGCAAAGTACTCAAGCGCATCAACGCACTTCTGGTCGACATCCAACGCAACGGTAACGAGGGCATCGGCAAACCCGAGGCACTGAAGCACGACTTCGCCGGCTACTGGTCCCGACGAATCACCGACGAGCATCGCCTCGTCTACAAGGTCACCAGCGGTGAGGTACGCATCGCCGCCTGCCGGTACCACTACGGGTAGCTGAACCCGCGCATGGGCCGCGACACGGAGTCACCGGCCCGAAGTCGTGGCGACTCTTCGTCCGTGCTCGCTCAGCTCTTGAGGTGGTCCAGACGAGCAGACCAGCCCGGACGTGTGATGTCAGGGGGCTGGCGGGGTCTCGGCATGTGCCGCTCCCCAGCGACCGAGGGCCTCGATCGCCTCCCACAGAGCGCTCCCCCGGTCGGTCAGCGCGTAGGCACGGGTGTTGTGCCGCAGGGGCAGTCGGTGCAGCACCCCGGCAGCCTCGAGCTCGCGCAGCCGGGTGGCGAGCATGTTCGTCGGCACCCCGAGCTCGCGCTGCAGGTCCCCGTACCGCTGCGGCCCGTCGAGCAGTCGCTCCACGATGAGCAGAGCCCACCGGGGCCCGACGACGTCGAGAGCGGCGCCGAGGTCGCTCACGCGGTGGGGTCGCCATCCGGCTTCATCCAGAACGGCGAGTAGTGGTAGCCGTCGAGGTCGTCGAACTGGCGCTGGTACATGAAGGGGTATTCGTCGGTGTCGCCGACGCGGCCGCCGGCGGCCCCGGCACGCTCGACGAGGGCATCGACCGCCTCGCGGCTGCCCAGGTCGAACGAGACCGTGACCTTCGAGGGGGTGTCGGCATCGCCGACGAGCTGCTCGACGCCGCCGACGCTCGCGTACATCTCACGGCTGCCGAGCATGACGTACTGCTCCGGAGCGATCGCGAAACAGGACACGTTGTGGTCTGACATCTCGGCGTTGAGGGTCCAGCCGAGGTCCGTGTAGAAGGCCGTCGCCCGTTCGACGCTCTCGACGGGGCAGGTGATGAAAAGGCTCATGGCGGGCACACTTGCAAAATGCAAGTGATCCGTCAAGGGGTCTTTGCTGCTGCGCAGGCCCTACTCGAAGACTCGGGCCAGGGTCGGGATGCGGTCGCGGTAGCCGTCGAAGAGCACGCGCGCGGTCGTCACCGAGTCGACCAGCGGGTGCAGCGCGAAGGCCGTGACCGCCGCTCGCCTCGACCGGGTCAGGGACGCCTCGATGACGAGCTGCTCGACGGCCTTGACCTGCTGCACGAGCCCGAGCTCGGCGCCGGGAAGCGACACCCCGCCGACCGGCCGCGGGCCGTTCGCGTCGACCTCGCACACGACCTCGACGACGGCCTCGGCGGGCAGGCCGGGCAGGGTCGACCCGTTGCGCACGTTGAGGATCATGCGCGTGCGCCGGTCGTGCCGGATCGCGGCCATGATGTCGAGCGCCACACCCTCGTAGCCGCCGCCCTCCACGTCGGCGGCGTCACGCTCCTCGTCCTCGGCGCGGGATTCCTTCATGTAGCTGGCGTCCCGCTCCTCGCGGGTGCGGCGCCATTGCGCCACAGCCGAACCCGGGTCCCGGGCCACCGCGTCGTAGAACGCCGTCTGCTGTTCGAGCAGGTACTCGCCCCGCGTCCCGGAGTCGCCCTTGATCGCCGCGACCGCGTCCCGCGTGAAGTAGTAGTAGTACAGGTACTCGTTGGGGATCGCCCCGATCGACTGCAGCCAGTCGGCGCCGAAGAGGCGCCCCTCCTCGAAGCTCGTCAGCAGCTCACGGTCGGCGAGCAGGTCGGGCAGCACGTCACGCCCGTCGAGGTCGAGACCGCGCAGCCAGCCGAGGTGGTTGAGGCCCGCGTAGTCGAAGCGCACGGATGCCGGGTCGTGGCCGAGGGTGCGCGCGGCGCGGCGCCCGAGCCCCAGCGGCGAGTCGCAGATGCCGACGACCCGCTCGCCGAGCACCCGCTGCATCGCCTCGGTCACCATGCCGGCCGGGTTGGTGAAGTTGATGACCCACGCCCGGGGGCACACGGCCGCCACCCGCTCGGCGACGTGCGTGGCCACGGGCACGGTGCGCAGCCCGTAGGCCACCCCGCCCGGTCCCGTCGTCTCCTGGCCGAGCAGGCCGAGGTCGAGCGCCACCCGCTCGTCGGCGGTGCGACCCTCGAGACCGCCGACCCGGATCGCCGAGAAGACGAAGTCGGCGTCGGTGAGCGCGACGTCGAGCTCGCCCGTCAGCTCGACCGCGGCAGGCTCGTCGTGGTCGGCCGCCATCCCCTGCAGCACGTGACCGATGGCCTCGAGGCGCGCCGCGTCGGGGTCGTACAGCGAGACGTGGGTGACCCGACCAGGGTCGGTGTCGCGCAGGATCGCCTCGTACACGAGGGGGACGCGGAAGCCGCCGCCCCCGAGGATGGCCAGCTTCATGCGGTCAGCACCTCCACGTCGTTCTCGGCCAGGACGGCCAGGGTCTGGGCGTCGGCACCCGGGTTGGTCACGACGGTCGAGAGCGCGTCCGCGCCGCACACGCGCAGGGTGCCGGTGCCCGGGAACTTGTGCTCGTCGGCGAGCAGCACCACCCGGTCGGCCGCCCCCAGCAGGGCCCGCTTGACCGGGACCTCGACGAGCGTCGTGTCGAGCACGGCACCGTCGGCCCGCACCCCGCTCGCGCCGACGAAGGCGAGGTCGGCGTGCACCTGGCGCAGGGCGTCCTCGGTGAGCACGCCGACCATGGAGTGGTACGGCCGGCGGACGAAGCCGCCGAGCAGGACGAGCTCGACGACCGGGTCGTCGCGCAGGGCGTCGAGCACCGCGAGGCTCGCGGTGAGCACCGTGACGGGCCGGCCGCGCAGCTGCTGAGCGAGCAGCTGCGTGCTCGTGCCGATGTCGAGCAGCACGGTGCACCCGTCGTCGACGAGGCCGGCGGCCCTGGCGGCGACGGCCCGCTTGCTCTCGACGTGGTCGACCGCCACTGCGGCGAAAGGCCGCCCGACGTCGGCGTCCTCCGGCGACACCGCGCCGCCGTTGACGCGGACGAGCTGACCCGTGGCGTCGAGCAGCTGCAGGTCACGCCGTATGGTCGAGGCGCTGACCCCGAACGAGCGGGCGAGGTCGTCGACCGACGAGACGCCGTGCACCCGGAGGCGCTGCACGATCTCGAGGTGTCGATGCTGGCGCACATCGAGCAACATAACAGTCATACGCGCGCACGTCTGCGCAGGATCGCGCAACAAATGCGCAGAGATGCTTGTCAACCAGCGGCCCGGGTGGGCAGGATGGCCGCACGTCACACGAGTTGAGGGAGGCGAGGCGGTGACCACGGCGTCACGCACCGGGTTCGACCCTCTCGGCAGCGTCCGGACCCCCGGCGAGCCCGACTACGACGTGCTCCTCTGGGGCACGGTGTTCCTCGACGTCATCTTCACCGGCATGGCCGAGATGCCCGCGGCCGGCGAGGAGGTCTGGGCCGAGGGGATGGGCTCCAGCCCGGGCGGCATCGCCAACCTCGCCGTCGCCTCGAGCCGGCTCGGCCTGCGCACCTCGCTCGCCGCCGCCTTCGGCGACGACGTCTACGCCGACTTCTGCTGGACCGCGCTCGCCGACCAGGAGCGCGTCGACCTGAGCCGGTCACGTCGCTTCGAGGGCTGGCACTCCCCCGTCACCATGTCGATGTCGGTGCACCACGACCGCAGCATGGTCACGCACGGGCACCCCTCCCCCATCAGCGCGTCCGAGCTCATCGGCACGCCGCCCACGTGCCGGGCCGTGATGGTCGACCTCGGTGGTGACGAGCACATCGGCGACGCCGACCACCCGACCTGGGTCGACCTCGCCCACGAGCAGGGCGCCCTCGTCTTCGGCGACGTGGGCTGGGACCCGACCGGCGCCTGGTCGCCGGCCCTGCTCGACCAGCTGCGCCTGTGCCACGCCTTCATGCCCAACGCCCGCGAGGCGATGGCCTACACACGCACCGAGACGGCATCCGACGCGTTGTACTCGCTCGCCGACCGGGTGCCGCTGGCCGTCGTCACCAACGGCTCGGCCGGTGCGCTCGCCATCGACGGCACGACCGGTGAGGAGGCGACGGTGCCCGCGCTGCGGGTGCCGGCCCTCGACCCGACCGGTGCGGGCGACGTCTTCGGCGCCGGCGTCGTGCTCGGCACCCTCGCCGGGTGGCCGCTGGCCGACCGGCTCGCCTTCGCCTCACTGTGCTCCGGGCTCGCCGTGCAGCACTTCGGCGGCTCGCTGTCGGCACCCGGCTGGGGTGACATCGGCGAGTGGTGGCACGGGGTGCGAGACTCGAGCGACCGCTCGAGCTACCACCAGTCGCTGCGGCGCCGCTACGCCTTCCTCGAAGAGCTCGTCCCCGACATCCCGTTGGGTGCGGTCCACCGCGCCCACGCCACGATCGCCCGGTACGCCGACGTGGCCGACGGCCCCCACGCCGACGGTGCGCCGCCCCCGGCCAGCGAGGCCGGCCCCGACACCGGCTCCCTCACCACCCCCGGCGCCACCCCGACCCTCGACCCGCACCCCGCAGCCCCGCTCGAAGGAGACCCGTCATGACCCGTTCTCGACTCGCGACGCTGACCGCCGGCGCGCTCGGCGTCGTCGTGCTGGCCGCCTGCACACCAGGCAGCAACACGGCGAGCACGCCTGCGCCCACGGTCAGCTCGGTCAACACCGACGCGGCCAAGCTCGGCAACGTGACCCTGACGATCTGGGACCAGGAGGTGCGCGGCGGGCAGGCGGCCCAGATGCAGAAGCTCAACGACGAGTTCCAGAAGGCCTACCCGAACATCAAGATCAAGCGCGTGTCGCGCTCGTTCGACGACCTCAAGACCACCCTGCGGCTGGCGCTCAGCGGCAACGAGCCCCCCGACGTCGTCGAGGCCAACAACGGGCGCTCCGACATGGGCGAGTTCGTCAAGGCCGGCCAGCTGCTCCCGCTCGACAAGTGGGCCGAGGCCTACGGCTGGAACGAGCGCTACCCGGCATCCGTGCGCCAGTACGTCTCGTACAGCCCCGACGGCAAGACGTTCGGCGAGGGCAACCTCTACGGGCTGCCGCAGGTCGGCGAGGTCGTGGGCATCTACTACGACAAGAAGGTGCTCGCCGACGCCGGCGTGACCGCGCCGACGACGTGGGCCGACTTCGAGACCTCGCTCGCGACCCTGAAGGGCAAGAACCAGGTGCCGCTCATGCTCGGCAACCTCGAGAAGTGGCCGGCGATCCACGTCTTCGGCACCATCCAGGGCCGCACGACGCCCGCCGACCAGATCCGCGAGCTCGCGTTCGGCCGACAGGGCCCGACGTGGAACACCCCGGAGAACACGAAGGCCGCCCAGACGCTCGTCGACTGGGTCGACAAGGGCTACCTCAACCCCGGCTTCAACGGCGAGGACTACGACCCCGCGTGGCAGGCGTTCAGCAAGGGCACCGGTGCGTACCTCATCGCCGGCACGTGGCTGCAGGCCGACCTGCAGAAGGCCATGGGCGAGAACGTCGGCTTCATGCTGCCCCCCGGTGACACCGCCGACGCCAAGCCCGTCGCGACCGGCGGCACCGGGCTGCCCTTCTCGATCACGAGCAAGAGCAAGAACCCCGACGCGGCCGCCGCGTACATCAACTTCATCACCAACGCCAAGGCGTCCGCGGTGCTCGCGACGACCGGCAACCTGCCCCTCGCCGACACGGCGGAGCAGCAGAGCGCCGGTCTGCAGAAGGACGTCTTCACCAGCTTCGCCAAGGCGGTCGACGGCGACGGGCTCGTGCCCTACCTCGACTACGCGACGCCGACCATGCCCGACACGCTCGGCGCCGCGCTGCAGGACCTGCTGGCCAAGAAGGCGACACCCGAGCAGTTCCTCGCGACGGTCGAGAAGGACCGCAGCGCCTTCGTCGCGAAGAACGGCTGAGTGGCCCTCGGGGCGGGCGTCGGCGTCCGCGCCGGCACGGGCACCGACACCGAGCGGGGCGCCGCCACGGTCGCCCGTGGCGGCGGCCGACGCCTGCGCCGCGGGCGGGTCCCGCTGTCGCACGCGCCGGGCGAGCCGCGACGCATCGCGTACCTGTACCTGCTGCCCGCCTTCCTCGTCTACGCCGCGTTCCTGCTCTACCCGCTCGTGCGTGCGGTGCAGATCTCGTTCTACGACTGGGACGGGCTGACCCTCGCGTCGTGGGTCGGCTTCCAGAACTACGCCGACGTGCTCGCCGACGAGGGCCTGCGCGCCGCCTTCGGCCACGCCCTCGTGCTCATCGGCTTCTTCGCCGTGCTGCCGACGGTCGTCGGTCTCGTGCTCGCCTCGATCCTCAACCGGGCGCGGGTGCGGGGCCTGCCGTTCTTCCGCACCGTTGTCTTCCTGCCGCAGGTCATCGCCATGGTCGTCGTCGCGGTGGCCTGGCGCCGCATCTTCGCCCCCGACGGGGGCCTCAACAGCCTGCTGGATGCCGTGGGGCTCGGTTCGCTGGGCCGCGCGTGGCTCGGCGACTACGGCACCGCGTTGCCCGCCATCGGGTTCGTCGGGACCTGGTTCGAGACCGGCCTCGTGACGATCCTGCTGCTCGCCGGCATGGGCCGCATCAACCCCGAGCTCTACGAGGCCGCCCGCCTGGACGGCGCCGGGCCGGTGCGCGAGTTCCTCGCCGTCACGCTGCCGTCGGTGCGTGGCGAGATCTCCGTCGCCCTGACCCTGACCGTCATCGCGGCCCTGCGCACCTTCGACCTCGTCTACGTCACGACCCGCGGCGGCCCCGGCACCACGACCTCGGTGCCGTCCTACGAGGTCTACAACCGGGCCTTCCAGCTGGGCCAGGTCGGCTCCGCCGCGGCGATCGGCGTGTGCCTCACGGTGCTCATCTTCGCCATCTCCTTCGTCATCACCCGCATCGGCGACCGGGGCGACTCGTGAGGGTCGGGCGGGGCGAGCGCACCGCGAACTACGTCATCCTCATCGCCTTCGCGCTCTTCGCGCTCTGGCCCATCGTCACGGTGCTCGTCTCGGCGCTCGGGGCCGACGACACCGGGGCACAGGGGTCCTCGTTCGCCGGCCTGCACCTCGGCAACTTCGCGCAGGCCTGGGACATCGGCCGCTTCGGCACCTACCTGCGCATGTCGGCGCTCGTCTCGACCTTCGTCGTCGCCTGCACGGTCGTGCTGTCGGTGCTGGCCGGCTACGCCTTCGGCTGCATGCGCTTCCGCGGCCAGACCGTGCTGTTCTACCTCTTCCTGCTCGGCATCATGATGCCGAGCGAGGCCGTCGTCGTGCCGCTCTTCTTCGACCTGCGCGCCATCGGCCTCACCGACACCTTCTGGGCGGTGGCCATGCCCCAGGTGGCGCAGTCGGTCGCCTTCGGCACCTTCTGGATGCGCGCCTACTTCCGCAGCAGCAGCCGGGTGCTCGTCGAGGCGGCCCGCATCGACGGGGCGTCGACCCGCCGCATCCTGTGGCAGGTGCTCGTACCCCTCGCCCGGCCCGCCATCGTCACGCTCGTCGTCCTCGTCTTCATGTGGACCTGGAACGAGTTCCTCATCCCCCTGGTCATGGTCACCGACGAGTCGCTGCGCACCGCGCCGCTCGGGCTGGCCTTCTTCCAGGGGCAGTACACGTCGGGCTTCACGCTGCTGGCCGCCGGCGCGGTCATCGTCGCGACCCCCGTCGTCGTGCTCTACCTCTTCCTGCAGCGTCACTTCATCGCAGGCATGTTGGAGGGCGCGATCAGGGAGTAACCGCATCACCAGACCCAGGGAGAATCGCAATGCAGCGATACCGCTCTACGGTCGCCGTGCTCACCGCCGCCTCCGCGGCCGTGACACTGGCGGTCGGCACCGGAGCGGCGGCGGCCTCGGCCACCGCCGGACAGCCGGTGACATCGTCACCCAGCACCACGGCATCCGCCGACAGCCAGAAGGCGGGCGGGCGCTACGTCGCCGACCCGGCCACGAAGATCAACGTCATGGGCGAGTGGGCCCACCCCGACGACGACACGAGCATCATCGGCCCGTGCGGCGTCTGGCACGACCGGTACGGCGTCAAGTGCGGCGTTATCATGGTCACCCGCGGTGAGGGCGGCGGCAACGCGGTCGGCACCGAGATCGGGCCGGCGCTCGGGCTCCGGCGCGAGAACGAGGACCGCGTCGCGCACTACCGCTCGGGCACGATCGACATCTTCAACCTCGACCGCGTCGACTTCTTCTACAACCAGAGCGCGCCGCTGACCCAGAAGTTCTGGGACCACGACGAGACGCTGCGCCGGATCACCCGGGTCATCCGCGAGACCCAGCCCGACGTCTACGTCGGCTTCACCCCGACCCTCGCCGCCGGGCACGGGAACCACCAGCAGGCAGGACGGTTCATCTGGGAGGGCGTGCTCGCGGCGGCCGACCCGACGATGTTCCCCGAGCAGCTCAAGGGCCCGAACGCCCTGAGCACGTGGCAGGTCAAGAAGGTCTTCTCGGGCGGCAGCACGCTCGGCACCGGTGGCACGACGACCAGCGCCGACTGCACGACGGGCTTCGTGCCCGACGCGACGAACAACGACACCGTCGCCGGCGTCTGGACCGGCTACCCCTCGCCGTACGCCTGGCCCGCGGGCAACCTGCAGGGCCAGCCCGCCGGCACGCCGAAGATCTGGCAGCAGGTCGCCGACGAGGGCCGCTCGGCCTACCCGACCCAGAGCCGGGTCATGTACAAGGGCGTGTCGAACCCGGGCTGCCCGCGCTTCGGCATGACCGAGGCCTTCGTGCCCTTCCAGCCCAACGTCGGCGCCGACGGCGCCGCCAACCCGCTGGCCGGCAAGGACGACGCCATCCTCTACGGCGCCGTCGTCCAGGACCCGGGCGGCCTGCCGCTCGGCACGACCCAGAAGATCACCTTCTCGCGGTTCTACAACGTCGCCGGTGTCCCCTTCACCGCGACGGTGCACCTGCGCTCCGGTGGTGCGGCGCTCGCCGCCGGGACCGTGGCGCTGGGCGTCCCGGCCGGGTGGACCGTCTCGGCCCCGCAGCGGGTCGGGCGCGTCACGAGCGGTCGCGAGACGACCGTCGACTTCGAGGTGACCCCGCCCGCCGGGGTGGCCGTCAACGCCAACGCCAAGGTCTCGGCCCGCTACACGACCGGTGACAAGAGCGGCTACACCGACAACGTCGTCCGCGCCGTGGCACCGGTCGAGGGCCGCTTCCAGCGGTGGGGCAACTGGGCCGAGTACGACAGCTGGCTGACCGATGTCGCGCCCCAGGCGCAGCGCCTCGGCCGGTCCACCGCCATCGCCTCGATGGGCGTCGGCACGACCCGCGACGTCGACGTCGTCGTGCACAACTGGTCGGCGACGACCCAGTCGGGCACGGTCTCGCTGGCGCTGCCGGCGGGCCTCACGGCATCCGAGACGACCAAGCCCTACGCCGACCTCGCCGCCGGCGCGGAGGCCACGGTGACGTTCTCGGTCACGAGCACCGACACGGCGCTGCCGCCGGTGCAGAACCTCACCATCCCGATCACGACGACGTTCGGGGCGGGCGACTCCGCGGGGTCCGGGTCCGAGAACCTCACGATGACCATCGTGCCCACGACGACGATCCCCGAGGTCGCGACCGCGCCCGTCGTCGACGGCACGGCCACGGCCGAGGAGTACCCCGGTCCCACCCTCGACCTCGGCCGCATCTGGCAGGGTGCGACGGGCTGCACCGGCACCGCCGACTGTGGTGTGTCGAGCACGGGTGAGGGCAGCACCGCCAAGGTGACCCGCACCGGCGACGCGCTGTACGTCTTCGCGCACATCAAGGACGACTACCAGTCGTACGCCGTCACGCCCGCCGAGTGCGTCGCGCACTGGCAGGCCGACTCGGTCGAGATCCTGCTCGACCCGCGCGGTGACTCGTCGGAGAAGCTCACCGACACGGCGAGCACCTTCAAGCTCGGCGTCTTCCCGTTCACCAACGACCCCACCGGGTCGAACGGCAACGGGGCCAACGGGCCGTGCTGGTCACGTGACGCCGACAACCACCAGGGGTACTCGACCGGCCCGCTGGCGAGCACCGTCGACGACGCCCCGAACGCCCCCGGCGTCGAGGTCGCCTCGACGGCGAAGTGGGTCGGCAGCAACGAGACGACGACCGACCACGCCTACACCGGTGGCGGCTACGACCTCGAGGTGAAGATCCCGCTCGCCGACCTGCCGGCGGCGGTCGACCCCGACCGCATGGGCCTGAACATCACGCCCTACGACAACGACGACACGTCGGCGGCCGGCACGACCACCCTGCGGCACATCGACATGAGCACCCGTCTCGGGTGGTCGGCGCTCGGCTCCGTGCAGTCGGACCCGTACCGCTGGGGCCTGGCCACGCTGCCCGGCTACACCCCGCCGGCCGACCGGCCGACGACGGCACCTCCGGCCAACGTCAGCAGCCCCAACCTCAACGGGGCGGAGTCGCCGCAGACGATCGCGCAGTCGGCGCGCAACGGCGTGCCGATCTCGGGTCGCACGCCGGTGGCCCCGGGCAAGGAGCTGCAGGTCAAGGCGGTCAACCTCGCCCGCTCGACGGTCAACGTGCGGCTGCAGTCGCGCGGCGTCGGCACGGCGCGGATGTTCCTGTGGTCGGGCAACACCGGCTACATCCCGGTGTGGACGACGAGCTGCGACCCCGCGGCCGACCCGGCGCCCGACTACGGGATGACGCCGTGCGCGCTCGCCGACGGCGGCATCCCGGCCTGGTCGCCCGACATGAGCGGGCGGGTGCTCTCGAAGGCCACCACGCGGGTGCGTCCGGGGACCTCGTACGTGTCGCTGCTGCTCTCACCGGCCGAGCGCAAGCTCGTGGCGGCGGGGCAGGCGCGGCTGCTCGTCTCCTACGAGACGAAGGACGACGAGGTCCAGGCCATCGACCGGGCCGTCACGCCGTGAGGCGCTGACGACCTGACCCTCTGAACGTCGAGAGGCCACTTCCCGACACCACGTGTCGTCGGGAAGTGGCCTCTCGACGGTTCCCCCCCGCGTCGGGTCAGCGGCAGCCGATGGTGCCGGTGCCGACCTGGCGCCACGCGCCGTGGAGGTAGACGCCGCCGTCGGCCTGCACGCAGTGGTTGCGGGCGCCGACCTTGACCGGCCCGGCGTAGTACGCGTACACCTTCGGGCCGTCGACCTTCTGGGCGATGTACGACGTGCACGCCTTGGTGGCGCACGTCGAGAGGCGGACGTAGGTCAGGCGGCCCTGCCCGTAGTCGCCGAACTCGCCCCCGGCGCGCGAGAACTTCGCGCAGTTCGTGCCCGTCGAGCCGTTCCAGTAGACGTCGAGCGCGCCGACGACCCGGCCGGAGTCCTTGGCCACGCCGTGCCAGATGAGCGACCCGCCGCACGACTCGGCGGCCGACGAGGTGGCGGCGGAGGGGACGATCGTCGCCCCCGCGAGCCCGACTGCTGCGACGAGGACCTTGGCCGCACGGTTCATGACTGCTCCTTCGATCGAGTGGACGTACCTGGCCCTCGACGCGGGCGGGCGGCGACGGGTTCCCGTCACCGCCCGCCTGTCGTGCGTGCCCACCGTCCGTCAGGAGGTCAGCGCTCCTCCGGGTCGTGCGGGGCCGGGACGGCGTCGTCGGGCGCGGGCACACCCGGCCCACCGGCCGGACCGGGGGCTCCTGCGCCCACGCTGACCAACCCGGGCGCCGCGACCGGCACCTGCACCGGGTCGTCGTCGAGGGCGGATGCCGCCCCCGCGAACTGGGCGCGGTAGAGGCGCGCGTACGCCCCGTCTGCCTCGAGCAGCTCGGCGTGGCTGCCCTGCTCGACGATGTGCCCGTCCTCCATGACGAGGATGAGGTCGGCGTCGCGGATGGTCGAGAGCCGGTGCGCGATGACGAAGCTCGTGCGGTCGGCCCGCAGCGCCGCCATGGCCTGCTGCACGAGCAGCTCGGTGCGGGTGTCGACCGAGCTCGTCGCCTCGTCGAGGATGAGCAGCGCCGGGTCGGACAGGAACGCCCGGGCGATGGTGACGAGCTGCTTCTCACCGGCCGAGATGTTGCCTGCCTCGTCGTCGAGCACCGTGTCGTAGCCGTCGGGCAGCGAGTGGACGAAGCGGTCGACGTAGGTCGCGCGAGCCGCCTCGAGTACCTCGGCGTCGGTGGCCCCGGGCCGCCCGTAGGCGATGTTGTCGCGGATGCTGCCGCCGAAGAGCCAGGTGTCCTGCAGCACCATGCCGATGCGCGAGCGCAGGTCGTGGCGGGTGAGGTCGCGGATGTCGACGCCGTCGATCGTGATGCGTCCGCCGTCGAGCTCGTAGAACCGCATGACGAGGTTGACGAGCGTCGTCTTGCCGGCCCCGGTCGGGCCGACGATGGCGACGGTCTCGCCGGGCCGTACCGACAGGTCGAGCCCTTCGATGAGCGGCTTCTCCGGCGTGTACGCGAACGAGACGTCCTCGAAGGCGACGGCCCCGTGGGGGTCGTCGAGGCGGACGGGCGACCCGGCATCCGGCTCCTGCTCCGGCGCGTCGAGCACCGCGAAGACGCGTTCGGCGGAGGCGACGCCCGACTGCAGCACGTTGGCCATGGAGGCCACCTGCGTGAGCGGCTGGGTGAACTGGCGGGAGTACTGGATGAAGGCCTGCACGTCGCCGAGGCTCATCGTGCCGCTCGCCACCCGGAGACCGCCGACGACGGCGATGGCGACGTAGTTGAGGTTCCCGACGAACATCATGACCGGCATGATGATGCCGCTGATGAACTGCGCCCCGAACGCGGCGCCGAACAGCTCGTCGTTCTTGCGCTCGAACTCCGCCTCGGTCTCGCGCTGGCGGCCGTAGACCTTGACGAGGCCGTGCCCGGTGAAGGTCTCCTCGACGATGCCGTTGAGCTCACCCGTGTTGCGCCACTGCTGCACGAACAGCTTCTGCGAGCGCTTGGCGATGAGGGCCGTGACGACGATGGAGATCGGGATCGTCACGAGGGCGATGAGGGCCAGCACCCACGAGATCCAGAACATGATGCCGAGCACGGCGATGACGGTGAGCAGCGAGTTGAGCAGCTGCGACAGGGTCTGCTGCAGCGACTGCCCGACGTTGTCGATGTCGTTGGTGACCCGGCTGAGCAGCTCGCCGCGTGGCTGGTTGTCGAAGTACGGCAGCGGCAGCCGGTTGAGCTTGGCCTCGACCTCCTGACGCAGGTCGTACATGGTGCGCTGGAGCACCCCCTGCAGGATCCAGCCCTGCACCCACATGAGCAGCGAGGCGACGACGAACAGGCCGACGACGAGCAGCAGCACGCGACCGACGGCGTCGAAGTCGACGCCTCGGCCGGGGACGAAGTCGACGTTCGACACGAGGTCGGCGTACGTCGTCTGACCACTGGCGCGCAGGCCGTCGACAACCTGCTGCTTCGTCGTGCCGGGCGGGGCGCCCTCGCCCACCTGCCGCCCGATGATGCCGGCGAAGATGAGGTCGGTGGCCCGGCCGAGGACCTTCGGCCCGATCGAGCTGAGCGCGACGCTCACGACGGCGAACACGAGCACGACGACGACCTTGGCGCGGTGAGGTCGTAGCCGGCCGAGCAGCCGCTTGGCCGACGGCCCGAAGTCGAGCGACTTCTCGGCGGGCTGGCCCATCGACATCGGACCGCCCGACCGCTGCGGGCCGCGGCGCTCGGCGGCGGCCTTCTCCTCCTCGGTCTTGACTCCCTCGGCCATCAGGCTGCCACCTCCGCGCTGCGCTGGGACTCGACGATCTCTTGGTAGGTCTCGCACGTCGCGAGCAGCTCGTCGTGCGTGCCCTGCCCGACGACGCGGCCGTCGTCGAGCACGACGATGTGGTCGGCGTCGACGATGGTCGAGACCCGCTGGGCGACGATGACGACGGTGCTGGCCGCCGTCACCGGCCGCAGCGCGCGGCGCAGCCTCGCGTCGGTCGAGAGGTCGAGCGCCGAGAACGAGTCGTCGAAGAGGTAGATGTCCGGCCGCGTGACGACGGCCCGCGCGATGGCGAGCCGCTGACGCTGCCCGCCCGACACGTTGGTGCCGCCCTGCGCGATGGGTGAGTCGAGCCCGCCCATGGCGCGCACGAAGTCCTCGCCCTGGCTGATGCGCAGGGCCTCCCACAGCTCGTCGTCGCTCGCCTCGGGGTTGCCGTAGCGCAGGTTGCTCGCCACCGTGCCGCTGAAGAGGTACGGCTTCTGCGGCACGAGCCCGATGCGGTCCCAGAGGTCGTCGAGCTCGAGCTCGCGCACGTCGACCCCACCCACCTCGACGGTGCCGTCGGAGACGTCGAAGAGGCGGGGCACCAGCCCGACGAGGGTCGTCTTGCCGGCGCCGGTCGAGCCGATGACGGCGGTCGTGCGCCCGGGCCGCGCCTCGAAGCTCACGTCGTGCAGCACGGCCGCCTCGGCCCCCGGGTAGTGGAAGTCGACGCCGCGGAAGGCGAGACCGGCCGCACCGACCGGCATCCGGGTCGGCCGCGAGGGTGCGACGACCGACGAGTCGGTGTCGAGCACCTCGACGATGCGGCCGGAGCTGACCGCCGCGCGCGGGATCATCGTGGCCATGAACGTGGCCATCATGACGGCCATGAGGATCTGGACGAGGTAGGACAGGAAGGCCGTCAGCTCGCCGATCTGCATCGCGCCCGAGTCGACGCGGTGCCCGCCGAACCACATGACGGCGACGGTCGAGATGTTGAAGATGAACATGACGATCGGGAAGACGAGCGCGAGCAGCCGCCCGACCTGCAGCCCCGCGTTCGTCAGCTGCCCGTTGGCCTCGGCGAAGCGGGCCTCCTCGTGCTCCTCCCGCACGAAGGCCCGCACGACGCGGATGCCGGTGATCTGCTCGCGCAGGACGCGGTTGACCCCGTCGAGCGAGGTCTGCATGCGCCCGAACCACGGCACCATGCGCGAGATGACGAGGCCGACGACGAGGCCGAGCAGGGGCACCGCGACGGCGACCAGCCACGAGAGGCCGACGTCCTCGCGCAGCGCCATGACGATGCCGCCGACCATCATGATCGGTGTGGTCACGAGCAGGGCGAAGGCCATGAAGGTCACCGTCTGCACCTGCGTGACGTCGTTGGTGGTCCGCGAGATGAGGGTGGGCGCGCCGAAGCGGGTGACCTCCTGCGCCGAGAAGTCGACGACCCGGGAGAAGACGCGGGCGCGGATGTCGCGGCCCATCCCCATCGCCACCCGGGCGGCGAGGTAGGTCGCGGCGACCGACGCGGCGATCTGCACGAGGCTGACGGCGAGCATGATGCCGCCGTGCCCGACGATGAACCCGGTGTCGCCCTTGGCGACACCCTCGTCGATGATCTGGCCGTTGAGGCTCGGCAGGTACAGCGAGGCCATCGTGCTGGCGAACTGCGCGACCACGATGAGCAGGACCAGGGGGCGGTAGGAGCGCAGGTGCGCCCGCAGCAGCCGGATCAGCATGACGGTGCCTCTCTGTCGGGACGACGTGCGCCGGCGGGGTGGTCGTGACTCGGATGCCGGGTGGCCCGGGACGCCCTCGACGCTACGGACTCACGTGGGGTGGGGGTCAACCCGTTTGTCGGGGCATCGTCACGACGCCGCAGCCCGAGCAGGACGGTGTCGACGATCTCCTCCGGCGTCAGCACGGCCCCGTCGGTGATGCCGGGGTGGCTGGCCGAGAAGGTGAACAGGCGCAGCCGGTGCACGAGCTCGGGGCCGGGCACGATCAGCTCGTCGTCGTCGTGCACGAGCAGGGCGTGGACGGTGTCGAGCAGCGGCTGGTGCACCGGGACGTGCGCGTCGCCCTCAGGGCCGCGGACGTGGCGGCCGGCCTCGTAGCAGGCCAGGTGCGGGCCGCGGTTGGGCGGCTCGGTGAGGCCGAGGGCGCCCATGAGGCCGAAGACCTCGGTGAAGCGGGCCTGCATGATGCGGGTGAAGGCGACGAGCCGGTCGTGCAGCGAGCCCTCGGGGTCGACGGCGGTGATGCGGCGCCGCACCGGCCCCGGGCAGAAGGCGGCCTGCACGGCATCCTGCTCGAGCTGGTCCTTGCTCGCGAAGACCCGGTAGATGGTGCCCTCGGCGACGCCCGCCTCCGCTGCGATCTCGCTCGTCGTCGGCGCCCGGCCCTCGCGACGGGCCACCCGGACGAAGGCGTCGACGAGTGCGTCGCGCCGGTCGTCGGGGGCCATGGGTGCGGCCCGGGTCGGCGGTGGTGTCGGCGGTGGTGTCGGCGGTGGCGTCGGCGGTGAGGCCGGTCGTGCGCTCGGAGGTGCGGTCGACGGTGCGGTCGGGAGGGGGGCGGGCACCGATCCAGTGTGGCTGAGTGAGCACTCACTCACAAGGCCGTGCCCGGCCCCGGCCCCGATGCCGACGACGTCGACCGGACCCGGCTCCGGTTCACACGGTCGGGACGGTCCCGCCGTCGATGACGTACTCCGCGCCCACGATCGCCGAGGCCCGGTCCGAGACGAGGAACCCGACCAGGTCGGCGATCTCCTCCGTGGTCGCGAACCGGCCCGACGGGACCCCGCCGAGGGCGTCGAAGACGCTCTGCCTGGCCTCGTCGACCGTCATCCCGTTGCCGTCCGCCAGCGTCTGCACGAAGTCCTCGTAGGCCTCGGTCCGGATGCCGCCCGGGCTGATCGTGTTGACCCGCACCCCCCGCGGGGCCAGCTCGTTCGCGAGTCCCTTGCTGTACGTGCGCAGCGCCGCCTTCGCCGACGCGTAGGGCAGCGTGGCGTCGTGGAGCGGCATGAGGCGCTGGATGGGGCCGAAGTGCAGGACGACACCCCCGCCGGACGCGACCATGGCGGGCACGAGCGCCCGGTCGAGCCGTACCGCCCCCATGAAGTTGAGGTTCAGCTCGGCGAGCCACTGGTCGTCGGTCACGGCCGCGAAACCACCGGGAGGCGTCGACGACCCACCGACCACGTGGACGAGGATGTCGAGCGCGCCGTGCTCGGCCACCCGGCCGGCCACGGTGGCCACCCCTTCGGTCGTCGAGGTGTCCGCCGCGATGAACCGGTCCGGTCGCTCGTAGCCGACGGGCATCGTGCGGGCGGTGGTCCAGACGTCGGCGCCCATCTCACGGAGCCGTCCGGCGACGGCTCGGCCCGACCCCTTCGAGCCCCCGGTGACCAGGGCCCTGCGGCCGTCGAGCCGGTCGCGTGCCGTGCCTGCCATGTCTTCTCCTCGGGTGAGTGGTCGGGTGTTCCGGGTCGGTGCGGCGCAGGTCAGCCGGCGACGATGTCGAGCCGCCCGACCCGCTCGCCGTCGAGGGCGAACCGGTAGTCGAGGTCGGCCGTGCCGCCGGGGAAGTCGCCCTCGAGGTGGTGGCCCACCACCCAGACGGCGCCGTCGCGGGCGACCTTGGTGACCTCGCTGGTGTAGGTGAACTCCGCGCCCGCCTCGCTCACGAAGTGGCGCAGGGCCGGCTCGCCGCTGAAGGTCTCGCCGAGGTCGGTGATCACGGCTCCCGGGGCCAGCAGGGCGAGCGCCGCCTCGGCGTCGCTGGCCTCCTGGGCCCGGAGGAAGTCACGGATCGGGGTGGGCAGCTGCTCGAGCGTCGTGGTGTCCATGGGCTCGAGCGTGGGTGCTCGCGCGGCGGGAGGGGCAAGGCCTCGACCCTCCCCCGGGGAGAGGGTCCAGACTGGCGCCATGCTGGCCATCGGCGAGTTCTCACGGATGACGCACCTGAGCATCCGCACGCTGCGGCGCTACCACGAGGCGGGCCTGCTCGAGCCGCAGCTGGTCGACCCCTCGAGCGGCTACCGGTACTACGACGTCGACCAGATCCCCACGGCCCAGGTGATCCACCGGCTCCGTGAGCTCGACGTCCCGCTGGCCGACGTCCGACGGATCCTCGGTTCCGCGGACCCCGAGCAGCGGGCGGCCCTCGTCACCG
This sequence comes from Terracoccus luteus, assembly GCF_003635045.1. Classification (NCBI taxonomy): domain Bacteria; kingdom Bacillati; phylum Actinomycetota; class Actinomycetes; order Micrococcales; family Intrasporangiaceae; genus Terracoccus; species Terracoccus luteus. Next base: position 2,775,522 of record NZ_RBXT01000001.1, read on the forward strand.
AGCACCTCGGTCGCCTCGAGTCCGAGCTGGCCAGGACCAGGGCGGCGGTCGTCTCGCTGCGGCGCCTGCTCGCGCCGGAGCCGCCGCCCCTGCAGGTCGAGCTGCGCCGGGAGCCGGCGGTGACGGTGGCCGCCGTCGAGGACGAGGTGGACGAGGGCGACGTCGAGGCCTGGTACGCGGGGGCGATGGCCGAGCTCGACGCGGCCCTCGGCGCAGCCGGAGGGCCGGGCGCGGCAGGGGCCGGACCGGCGGGTGGGCTGTACGACAACGAGCTCTTCGAGCGCGGCCGGGGACGGATGCTGCTCTACCGTCCCGTCCCCGACCCACCCACCCGCGGGCGCGTGCATGCGGTGACCCTCCCCGCCGTCGAGCTCGTCGTGACCACCCACGACGGGGAGCACGACGGGATCGACGTGACCTACGGCGAGCTCGGCGCGTGGGTCGCCAGGAACGCGCTCATCGTCGCCGGACCGGTGCGCGAGCGCTACCTCGTGACGCCCCGCGACACCGACGACCGTTCCGCCTGGCGCACCGAGATCGGGTGGCCGGTCTTCCAGGTCGCGGGGAGGGCCTGACCCGACGCGTCGGGCGCGACGACCGCCGCCGACCGGCGCCTGGCGGGGTCCGACCTATGTCGGCCCGAGCGACCGGTGGCCAGCCGGCTCACAGTGGGTACACACCGTCTGGATCTCGGGGGCGACGTCCGCTTCGTCACCACGCCCGGGAGGCCATCTTGACCGCAACGCAGCAGCGCCCGTCGACCTCGGTCGGACTGCTCGACCGGAGGCGCACGATCGCGCCCCTCGGCTTCAACCGGTGGCTCATCCCGCCGGCGGCCCTCGCCGTGCACCTCTGCATCGGGCAGGTGTACGCGACCAGCGTCTACAAGACCTCGCTCGTCGCCCACTTCGGGGCCTCCCAGACGGCGATCGGTGTCATCTTCTCGATCGCGATCGTCATGCTCGGTCTGTCGGCCGCCGTCTTCGGCACGTGGGTCGACCGCAACGGCCCCCGCAAGGCGATGTTCGTCGCCGCGATCTGCTGGGGCGTGGGCTTTCTCGTCGGCGCCCTCGGCATCGCCACGACCCAGCTGTGGCTGCTCTACCTCGGCTACGGCGTCATCGGCGGCATCGGCCTCGGCATCGGCTACATCTCGCCGGTGTCGACCCTCATCAAGTGGTTCCCCGACCGCCCGGGCCTGGCCACGGGCCTGGCCATCATGGGCTTCGGCGGCGGCGCCATGGTCGCCAGCCCCCTCTCGCGCCAGCTGCTCGGCCTCTACGACGCCGAGTACCGACCCTCCGACTCGACCTCGCTCGCCGACGGCCGGTCGCTCGCCCTGCTGTTCGTCTCGCTCGGTGTCGTCTACCTACTCGTCATGTCGATCGGTGTGCTCAACATCCGGGTGCCGCACCCCGACTGGAAGCCCGAGGGCTGGGTCCCGAAGCAGGACACCTCGGCCCTCGTCACGACCCACTCGGTCTCGGCCGCCAACGCTGTGCGCACGCCGCAGTTCTGGCTGCTCTGGGTCGTGCTGTTCTGCAACGTCACCGCCGGCATCGGCATCCTCGAGCAGGCCAGCCCGATGATCCAGGACTTCTTCCGCGAGGGCGGCACGTCGACCGTCACGGTCGCGGCCGCCAGTGGGTTCGTCGGTCTGCTCTCGCTCTTCAACATGGGCGGCCGGTTCGTCTGGAGCTCGACGAGCGACGCCATCGGGCGCAAGCCGATCTACATGGTCTACCTCGGCGTCGGCATCGTCGCCTACCTCGCCCTCGCCCTGCTCGGACACGTCGCCACGGCGCTGTTCGTGCTCATCGCCGCCGTGCTCATCTCCTTCTACGGCGGCGGCTTCGCCACCATCCCGGCGTACCTGCGCGACCTCTTCGGCGTGTTCCAGGTCGGCGCCATCCACGGGCGGCTGCTCACCGCGTGGTCGGCGGCCGGCGTGGTCGGTCCCCTGATCATCAACGGGTTCCTCGACGCGCAGGGCAAGCCCGGCACGCTCACCGCGGACGCCTACACGCCCGCCCTGCTCACCATGGTGGCCATCCTCGCCGTCGGCTTCGTCGCCAACCTGCTCGTCAAGCCGGTCGCCGACCGCTTCCACGAGTCCGACGACGCGGTGCGCGCCGCCACCGCCCGCCCCACCGACGACACGGCGGCCGGGTCGTCGCGCCTGCCCGACACCGGGCGGCTCGTCGCCCTGTGGGCGGTCATCGGCGTCATCCTCGTCTACGGGGTGTTCCAGACCGTGACGACGGCGGCCAAGCTGCTGGGCTGAGCGAGGTCAGACGAGGATGCCGTCGGCGACGAGCCCGCGCAGCACCGGCAGCACCGCGGCGCGCACCGTCTCCGGCGGCACCTCGACGAGGGTCGCGATGGCGTCGAGGGCCGCACCCGCGGTCAGCTCGCCGTCGGCCACCCCGAGGTAGGCGGCCGCGAGGGTGTCGAGTCGCACCGCCCGACCCAGCCCGCCGCCCTGCCTGACGAGGATGACGCTGGGGTCGCTCGCGCCGGGCACGTGGTGGCGCTCCTCGGTGACGTCGGGCGCGCACGACCAGGCGACGGCCAGCACCTCGTCGTCGGAGTGCTCGGCCAGCCAGGTGCGGGCGCGCAGCCCGGCCTCGAGGACCGGACCCATGGCGGCCGCGACGGGTCCCGTCGCCTCGGCGAGGTCACGCCACGGCGCACGGTCGCTCTCGGGGCGCTGCAGCGTGATGACGCCGAAGCCGACCGACTCGACGTCGCGGGAGGCGAAGTCGCGCAGCCACGCCGCGTACCGGCGGTCGTCGGTGTCGCCGTCGGCCGTCAGCCCGGCGTCGCGCGACCACAGCTCGGCGTACTGGGCGGGGTCCTGCGTCTCACGCTGGACCACCCAGGCGTCGAGGGGGACGCCGTCGAGCCACTCCTGCCACACCTCGCGCCACGTGCGGCCCGCGGGCACCTCCCAGTTGCCGAGCAGCTGGGCGACGCCACCGGGCTCGAGCACGTCGACGAGGCCGCGCACGAGCGATCGCACGACGGCGTCACCCGAGCGGCCGCCGTCGCGGTACTCGTAGATCGGGACGTCGTCGCCGCGCGGCGTGATGACGAAGGGCGGGTTGCTCACGACGAGCGAGAAGCGCTGCCCCGCAACGGGCTCGAGCAGGTCACCGAGGACGACGTCGACGCCGGGAGCAGGGTCGGTCGACCCGGTGGACGCGGTGGACGCGGTGGACGCGGTGGACGCGGCCGACTCGGTGCGGTTGAGGGCGAGGTTGAAGAGGGCGTAGTCACGGGCCCGCTCCGAGACGTCGGTCGCCACGACCGACCGGGCGTGACCGACGAGGTGCAGGGCCTGCACGCCGCAGCCGGTGCCCAGGTCGAGGGCGCGGTCGACGGGGCGACGTATCGTCCAGGCGGCGAGGGTGGTCGAGGCCCCGCCGATGCCGAGCACGTGGTCGGTGCGCAGGGCCGCACCGGTGGCGAGCTCGCCGAGGTCGGAGGCCACCCACCAGTCGTGCCGCTCGTCGGCGTAGGGGCGCAGGTCGCAGCGGGCGACGAGCGGCTCGTCCGCGGAGCCACCGGCCGCACTGTCGGTGTCGGTGGTGGTCGCTGCGACGCTCTCGTCACCAGCCGGACCCGCAGAACCGGGCATCACCGTCACGGCCAGCCCGAGGCGCCGCGCGCCCACGGCCCGCAGGCGAGGCAGGGCTCGGTCCAGGGCCGCGGCCGAGGACGGCTGCCCCAGCGTGAAGAAGGACAGCAGGATGCCGCAGGGGTCGTCGGCCCCGGATACCGCGAGACGGGCGGGCACCGCCTGCTCGCGGTGCAGGGCGGCGGCCGCGACCGGCCCCAGCCGGTCGGCCACCCCGTCGACCGTGAAGCCGGCGTCGAGCAGGTCGGCTCTCAGTGCCTCCAGCAGCCCCTCGTCGACGACGGGGGTGTCCCGCTCGTCGGGGTCGCGGGTCGCGCCGGCGGCGTCGGTCACCCTCACGGACGCGCACCGCGGTGACGCCGCCCGACGGCGCGCCTCGCGCCGCTCCCGCCGGTGGGCCGAGCGCTCACGCGGTCCCGGCGGCGAGCGCCGACTCGAGGTCGGGGTGCACCTCGAACACCTTGTCGAGGCCGGTGATGGCGAACACCTTGAGCACGCGGTCGTCGGTGCCGACGAGGCGCATCGAGCCACCCATCGTGCGGGTCAGCTTGAGCCGCCCGACGAGCACGCCGAGGCCGGTGCTGTCGAGGAAGGTGACGTCGGTGAGGTCGACGACGAGGTCGGTGCGGCCGGCCGTGATCTGCTCGTCGAGCTTCTCGCGGACGAGCGGCGCCGTGTAGACGTCGATCTCGCCACCGAGACGGACCACGGTGCGGTCCCCGTGGTCGGCACGGCTGATCGACAGCTCCACGCGCTCCCCTTCCGGACGGCCCCCGATTCCCTGCCCCCGCGGGACCCCGCGAGGGTCGACGGCGGCGTATCCTGCGCCGTCACTGCCCTGCTCGACGGTGACCCTACCCCGACCGCATACGGTAGCTCCACATGGACAGGCCCGACCCCGCCACGCTGCTGGCCGCCCTGGCCGGCGACGATCCCGGCCGGGTCGTGCACGTCCACGAGGTCCCGGCCCGGGTCGCCACGGAGGCGACGTGGCCGACGTGGGTCGAGCCCACCCTCCTCGGGGCGCTCCTCGGCGCCGGCATCGAGCGGCCGTGGTCGCACCAGGTGGAGGTGGCCGAGGCCGCGCACGAGGGGCGGCACGTCGTCGTGGCCACCGGGACGGCATCCGGCAAGAGCCTCGGCTACCTGCTGCCCGCGCTGACCGACCTCGCGGAGGGCAGTCGTGCGCCGAACGGCCGGGGGGCGACCGCGCTCTACCTCTCCCCCACGAAGGCGCTGGCCGCCGACCAGCTCACGCGCGTCGACGCCCTCGCGCTGCCGGGCGTGCGGGCCGCGACGTACGACGGAGACACCCCGACCGACGAGCGGCGCTGGATCCGCGACCACGCGAACCTCGTGCTCACCAACCCCGACATGCTGCACCACTCGGTGCTGCCCAACCACGACCGCTGGGCCTCGTTCCTGCGCGCCCTGCGGTACGTGGTCGTCGACGAGTGCCACGTCTACCGAGGCGTCTTCGGCGCGCACCTCGCGGCCGTGCTGCGCCGGCTGCGGCGCGTGGCCGGGCGCTACCGGTCGAGCCCCACCTTCGTCTTCGCGAGCGCGACCGTGGCCGACCCCGACCAGCACGCCGGGCGGCTGCTCGGGCTGCCGGTGCACCCGGTGACGGTCGACGGGTCGCCCCGGGGGGCCATGACATTCGCGCTGTGGGAGCCGCCGCTGACCACCGACGCCGGGGGCGAGCTGCACCGCACGAGCACCCTGACGGAGGTGGGCTCGATGCTCGCGGGCTGCGTCTCGCGTGACGTCCAGACCGTCGCCTTCGCCCGCTCGCGCGCAGGCGTCGAGGTCGTCGCCGGCATCGCCCGCGACCGCGTGTCGGGCACCCTCGAGCACCGGGTGGCGGCCTACCGCGGCGGCTACCTGCCGGAGGAGCGCCGTGAGCTCGAGACCGACCTGCGCTCGCGGCGGCTGCTCGGCCTCGCCGCCACGAACGCGCTCGAGCTCGGTGTCGACGTCAGCGGGCTGGATGCCGTGCTGCTCGCCGGGTGGCCGGGCACCCTAGCGTCGGTGTGGCAGCAGGCGGGGCGGGCCGGGCGCTCGGGTGACCCGTCGCTCGCCGTCTTCGTCGCCGCCGACGACCCCCTCGACACCTTCGTCGTGCACCATCCCGAGTCGATCTTCGGTCGCGGGGTCGAGGCCGCCGTCGTCGACCCCGACAACCCGCACGTGCTCGCGCCCCACCTCGCGGCCGCGGCCGCCGAGCTGCCGATCACGGAGGACGACGTCGACGTCTTCGGCCCACAGGCGAGGGGGCTGCTCGAGGCCCTCGTAGCGGCCGGCATCCTGCGCCGTCGACCCCGCGGCTGGTTCTGGGGCCGCGACGACCGCCCCTCCGACCACCTCTCGCTGCGCGGCGCTGGCGAGCCGGTGCGCATCGTCGAGACGCGCACGGGCCGCGTCGTCGGGACCGTCGACGACGCCGCCGCCCACGCGCAGGTGCACACCGGCGCCGTGCACGTGCACCAGGGACAGTCGTGGGTCGTCACCGAGCTCGACCTCGAGGACCGCGCCGCGTTCGCGGTGCGCGGCGACCCCGGGTGGAGCACGCAGGCGCGGTCGGTGAGCGAGTTCGAGATCGGGCGCGAGCTCGAGCACGAGCAGTGGGGGCCGTTGCGGGTCAGCTTCGGGGCGGTGACGGTGCGCTCGCAGGTCGTCTCGTTCCTGCGGCGGCTGCCCGGCGGCGAGGTCGTCGGCGAGCACCCCCTCGACCTACCGGTGCGCTCGCTGGCCACCAAGGCCGTGTGGTGGACCATGCCCGTCGACGAGCTCGCCGCGGCGGGCGTCGACGAGGCCGGTATCCCCGGCGCCGCCCACGCGGCCGAGCACGCCGCCATCGGCATGCTGCCGCTCTTCGCCACCGCGGACCGGTGGGACATCGGCGGGGTCTCGACGGCCCTGCACCCCGACACCGGGCTGCCGACGATCCTCATCTACGACGGCCACCCGGGCGGGGCCGGCTTCGCCGAGCGCGGCTACCGGCGCCTGCGCCAGTGGCTGCGCGCGACCCGGGAGGCCATCGCCGCGTGCGAGTGCCCGTCCGGCTGCCCCTCGTGCATCCAGAGCCCGAAGTGCGGCAACGGCAACGAGCCGCTGAGCAAGACGGGGGCGGTCGCACTGCTCGACCTCACCCTCGGTCACGGGGAGCGCCTCGTGCTGCCCGTGGATGCCGCGGGGCGGGGGGCCGAGCGGACGTCGGGGGCGGGGCACCCGGCCCGCTGACCGGCATCCGAGACCGGGGGCGCGAGTATTTGCGTTCTGCTCCCGTCGTGCAATTTCCTATCTAGCCTATAGGAACAGTTCGGATGAAAGCCGTGCTGTCGCTGACCCCCACAGGAGCATCTCCATGGCCCGCCGCCTCATCACGCTCGTGTCCGTCACTGCCGCCGCCGCGCTGGGCCTGTCCGCCTGCGGGGGTGGCGCGAGCGACGTCGTGAACGCCCCGGCCGCCTCGGGCGACGCCGGCGCCGCGACGAGCACGATCAACCTCTACGCCTACGCCGTGCCGAAGGTCGCCTTCGACGTGCTCATCCCCGCCTTCCAGAAGACCGCGGAGGGCAAGGGCGTGCAGTTCCAGCAGAGCTACGGCGCCTCCGGCGACCAGAGCCGCAAGGTGGCTGCCGGCGCGACCGCGGACTTCGTCAACTTCTCCGTCGAGCCCGACGTGACCCGGCTCGTCGACGCGGGCCTCGTCGACGCGAGCTGGAACCAGAACGAGCACAAGGGAATCCCGTTCGGGTCGGTCGTCACCGTCGTCGTGCGCAAGGGCAACCCGAAGGGCATCAAGGACTGGGACGACCTGCTGAAGAGCGGCGTCGAGGTCGTCACGCCCAACCCGTTCTCGTCGGGCTCGGCGAAGTGGAACCTGCTCGCCCCGTACGCCGCCAAGAGCAACGGCGGCCAGGACAAGGCGGCCGGCCTCGACTTCGTGCGCACGCTCGTGACCGACCACGTGAAGATCCAGCCGAAGTCGGGCCGCGAGGCGACCGAGGCGTTCCTGCAGGGGTCGGGCGACGTGCTGCTCAGCTACGAGAACGAGGCCCTCTTCATCGAGAAGAACGGCGACCCCGTCGAGCACGTCACACCGCCCACGACGTTCAAGATCGAGAACCCGGCCGCCGTGCTCAAGGGCAGCCCCAACGTCGCCAAGGCCACGGCCTTCGACACCTTCCTCTACACGCCCGAGGCGCAGAAGCTCGCCGCCGAGGCCGGCTTCCGCCCGGTCGACGAGACGGTGGCCAAGGAGTACGCCTCGAAGTTCCCTGCGCCGACCAAGCTGTGGACCATCGCCGACCTCGGCGGATGGAAGAGCGTCGACAGCACCCTGTTCAAGAAGGACTCGGGTGACATCGCGACGATCTACGACGAGGCGACGAAGTGACGGCCCACACCGACGCGCCGCTCGAGGCATCGGTCGACGCCCCCGCCGGGACGCGCAGCGCCCCGGCGGGGGTCTCCCCGTCCCCGGGCGGCGGGCGCGACGCGGGTGACCCGGCGGGCGGCGGCGCCCACGGGCCCACCCGCGGGGTGACCGTGCCGACCCTCGTCGCGCCGCGTCGTCGGCTGCGTCGACGGGGTGGGTCCGGCGGCGCCGGCGGGCCGGGCGGCGCCGCGGGACGGGTGAACCCGCTCGGCATCGGCATCGTCACGCTGTGGCTCAGCGTCATCGTGCTGCTGCCCCTGGCCGCGCTCACCGTCGCCTCGTTCGAGGACGGGCTGTCCGGCTTCTGGCGCGCCGTCACGGCGCCGACGGCCTTCGCCTCGCTGGCGGTCACCGTCGCGGTCTCGGCCGTCGTGGCGGTCATCAACGCGGTCATGGGCACGCTCATCGCGTGGGTGCTCGTGCGCGACGAGTTCCCGGGCAAGCGCATCGTCAACGCCCTCATCGACCTGCCGTTCGCGCTGCCGACCATCGTCGCCAGCATCGTGCTGCTCTCGCTCTACGGCCCGAACAGCCCGATCGACGTGCACCTCAACGCCACCCGCTGGGGCCTGGTCGTGGCGCTGGCGTTCGTGACGCTGCCGTTCGTCGTCCGCTCGGTGCAGCCGGTGCTCATCGAGGCCGACCGCGAGGTGGAGGAGGCGGCCGCGTCCCTCGGTGCGAGCGGGTGGACGACCTTCCGGCGGGTCATGCTGCCGGTGCTCGCGCCGGCGATCTTCGGCGGCGCCGGGCTCGCCTTCGCGCGCGCCATCGGCGAGTACGGGTCGGTCGTGCTCATCGGCGGCAACATCCCCCGTGAGACCCAGGTGGCCTCGCAGTACATCCAGCAGCAGATCGAGATCGACCGCCCGCAGGCCGCGGCGGCGGTGTCGGTGGCGCTGCTGGCCATCGCCTTCGTCACGCTCTTCGTCCTGCGCGTGCTGTCGACGCGGGCCCAGCGGCGTCAGGAGCAGGCGGCATGAGGGTCAGCACCCCCACCAGGATCTCGCTGCGCACGGTCGCGCTGGCCTACCTCTTCGTCCTCATCGCCGTGCCGATCGGGGTCATCTTCTGGCGCACCTTCTCGCCCGGCATCGGTGGCTTCATCGCCTCGATCAGCACACCCGCCGCCATCTCGGCGCTCAACCTCTCGCTGCTCATCGTCGCCATCGTCGTGCCGCTCAACGTCGTCTTCGGCATCGTCACGGCGCTGGCGCTCGTGCGTGGGCGGTTCCGAGGGCGTGGCCTGCTGCAGGCGGTCGTCGACCTGCCGTTCGCGGTCAGCCCGATCATCGTCGGCGTCTCGCTCATCATGCTGTGGGGCGTCGGAGGGTGGTTCGGCTTCGTCGACGAGGCCGGGTTCAAGGTCATCTTCGGCCTGCCCGGCATGGTCATCGCGACCATCTTCGTCACCCTGCCGTTCGTCGTGCGCGAGGTCGAGCCGGTGCTGCACGAGATCGGCACCGACCAGGAGCAGGCGGCCTCGACGCTCGGCGCCACCCGGTGGCAGACCTTCTGGCGCATCACGCTGCCGGCGATCCGCTGGGGCCTGACCTACGGCGTCGTGCTCACGGTCGCCCGCTCCCTCGGCGAGTTCGGCGCCGTGATCATGGTGTCCTCCGGCTTCGCCGGCGTCTCGCAGACGCTGACCCTGCTCGTGCACGCGCGCTACATCGACGACCACAACACCTACGGCGCCTACGCCGCCGCCACGCTGCTCATGGGGGTGGCGCTCGTCGTGCTACTGCTCATGACCGTTCTCGACCGCAAGAGGAGCACCCGATGATCACCGTCGACACCGCCCGCAAGCACTACGGCGACTTCCTCGCCCTCGACGACGTCAGCCTCGAGATCCCGCGCGGCTCGCTCACCGCCCTGCTCGGGCCGAGCGGGTCGGGCAAGTCGACGCTGCTGCGCTCGATCGCCGGGCTCGAGGACCTCGACAGCGGCACGGTCACCATCGACGGGCGCGACGTGACGGACGAGCCGCCGCAGCGACGGGGCATCGGCTTCGTCTTCCAGCACTACGCCGCGTTCAAGCACATGACGGTGCGCGACAACGTCGCCTTCGGCCTCAGCATCCGCAAGCGTCCGAAGAAGGAGATCGACACCAAGGTCGACGGTCTGCTCGAGATCGTCGGGCTCGAGGGCTACCGGGCCCGCTACCCCGCCCAGCTCTCCGGCGGGCAGCGCCAGCGGATGGCCCTGGCCCGGGCGCTGGCGGTCGACCCCCAGGTGCTGCTGCTCGACGAGCCGTTCGGGGCCCTCGACGCCAAGGTGCGCACCGACCTGCGGACGTGGCTGCGACGGCTGCACGACGAGGTGCACGTGACGACGGTGCTCGTCACGCACGACCAGGAGGAGGCGCTCGACGTCGCCGACCGCATCGCGGTGCTCAACGCGGGCCGCATCGAGCAGGTGGGCGACCCGGAGACGCTCTACGACCGCCCCGCCAACGACTTCGTCATGGGCTTCCTCGGCTCGATCGCCTCGATGGGCGGGCAGCTCGTGCGCCCCCACGACATCGAGCTCGTCCGCGACCGCGAGGAGGCCTTGGCCCGCGACGCCGAGGTCGCCGACTCCCCCGGGGTCATCGAGGCGACGGTCGAGCGCGTCGTGCGCCTCGGCTTCGAGGTGCGCGTCGACCTGCGGGCCGACTCCGGCGAGCACTTCGCCGCGCAGCTGACCCGCCGCGACGCCGACCACCTGCACCTGCACCGCGGCGAGACCGTCTTCGCCCGCGCCGGGCAGCGCTCGAGCGTCGTCGACCGGGTGGTCCTCGCCTCCGCGGCGCCGGCCGGGGCGGGGCGCTTGGCCGACGAGGCCGTGCGGCAGGCCGCCATCGCCTGAGAACGTCACTCGCCGTCCCCCGCGGGCCGCGCGTCGAGGATGTCGTCCCACCCGCCGCCCGGGTGGGGCGGCACCCCCGGCGCGCGGCCCGCAGCCGTCGGTGCCGGTGGCCCGCTGCCGGTGCGGCAGACTGCACCCGTGGACATCTCTGCGCGCGTCGACTACGCCGTCAGAGCCATGCTCATCCTCGCCGACGCGGATGCCGAGGCGTCACCTCCCACCAGCATCGAGACCTTGTCGACGCGGCAGGACCTGCCGAAGAAGTTCCTCGAGGCGATCTTCGCCGACCTGCGGCGGGCCGGCCTCGTGGCGAGCCGCCGCGGCGCCCGCGGCGGGTACGTGCTCGCCTCCCCCCGTGACCGGATCAGCATCGGCGACGTCTTCCGCGCCGTCGACGGCCCGCTCGCCGAGGTCCGCGGGCTGCGACCTTCGGAGACGGAGTACGACGGCGTCGCCCGGCACCTGCCCGACCTCTGGGTCGCGGTGCGGGCCTCGCTGCGGGAGGTGCTCGACGAGACCTCGCTCGAGGACCTCCGGACCGGCGCGCTGCCCGACCGCGTGCGCCAGCTGCTCGACGCCCCGGACGCCTGGGCCAACCGCTGACCGTCGAGAGGCCACTTCCCGACAGCCGCCATTGGGCCCTGGCCCGATAAGGGACAGGGAACCCGTGGGACGTGTCCTCGATCGGGCCGCAGCCCGATAGCGGGCAGCAAAGTCAGTCGGGCGAGACTCGAATCGGGCCGTGGCCCGGTAACGGACAGGAGAACCCGTCGGACGTGTCCGCAATCGGGCCGTGGCGCGAGCCAGGACGCGCGGGTGGTGCTGAGGTCGGCCGTGTGGCCACGACGTTCGGCGCGTCCGCTGGACTGGGTCTACCGGCCGGCGGGACGCACCCCCGGTGCAGGGTCCGGGCCGGCGCGGGAGCGGGCGACGGCGACCCCGGCCACGAGCGCGGCGCCGCTGCTCGTCGTCACCTCGACGTCGAACCCGCTCACGGCACAGCCAGTCGGCCGCGAGCCGTTCGACGTGGCCACCTGACCGGCCTCGGCACAGGCAGCTCCGGCAGATGAACCACGTTGCAGCGCAGCGGCACCCGCGAGAGCGGCGAGGTCGGCTGCCGCGCGGGCCCGGCCGCTGGCCACGACGGCCGAACCGACCACGAGACCGCCGGCCGTCAGGACGAGGAGTGCCAGCACGACGCCGACGACGAGCACCGACCCGCTGCCGCGGTCACGGTCGCCGAGGTGCACGCAGCCGCGTCTGTGTCGGCCGGTCACGGTGCACCGGCCTGCTCGGCGGACCGCTCGACCGGCACCCGAGCGGTCGACGAGACCGAGAACGAGGGCAGCAGCCCCCACCCGCCGGACTCGACCTCGACCCGCACCACCGCCTCATCACCACCGGCGGAGACAGAGATTCGAGCCCCGGGCGGCGCGGCCGAGACCGCGAGCGAACGCACCCGCCCGGCCTCGTCACCGCGCGCCGCGGCCCGAGCCGCGACCCGGGCGGCCTCGGTACACCGGACCTGGTCGACGACGGCCCCCAGCCCCAACAGGCACGTGGCCAGCACGAGCACGACCGCCGGCAGGGCGACGGCCAGCTCGGCCGTCACCATGCCGGCATCCGGTGTACGGGTACGCCCGGGCCAGCGCGACCACCACGTCGCAGGGCGCGGGACCGTCGAGCTGGCCGGCGGGTCGGGCGCCGGGCCTGACCGTGGCGCCCGGCGCCGGCCCACGTCAGCCCGCCAGGCCGAGGGCGTTCTGCACGATGCCGGTGAGGGCGCTACGGACCGCGTCGGACCGCACCACCCCCAGCAGGACGAGGGCGAAGGTGCACGCGGCCATGATGCCGACGGCGTACTCCGCCGTCGTCATGCCAGCGTCGGTCCCCAACCGGGACAGGCGGGTTCGCAGACGGAGGTAGAAGCGTCGAAGCGAAGTGGACATGTGGGCTCCTTGGGTGTGTCGGGGTGTTGCGGGTCGCCGCCGGGTCGGTCCCGGCGGCGCGTTCACCCGGCCACGAGCGCGCGGCCGAGGGAGACGACGAGGGGCACCACCGCGGTGAGGCAGAAGGCGGGGAGCAGGACGAGACCGAGCGGGGCGACGAGGCGCACACCGACGCGGGCCGCAGCCACCTCGAGCTGCTCGAGGCCCGAGCGCCGGACGTCGTCGGCGGCCTTGACGAGCAGCTCACCGGGAGCGATGCCGGCCCGGGAGGCGACGCCGACCGCACGCGCCGCGGGTGCCCAGCCGTCGCCCACCGACGCCCACGCGTCCTCGTCGGCGGCGCCCCACTGCAGGGCGGCCGCGACCTGGCGCAGGTCGCGGGCGGCCGGTGCGGGACTCACATCGGCAACCGCCGTGAGCACCTGCCACGTGGGAAGCCCGGAACGGTAGGCGAGGGCCAACAATGCCAGCGCGTCGCACACCTGCTCGGTGGAGGTCACGTCGTCGGCGCCCCGTCCGGCGCGGCGTCGGCCGCCCCGGCCGCAGGCCCACCGGCGGCCCCGTGCCCAGCCTCCGGGTCCCACCTCGCGGGACGTCTCGGGGTCATCGGTGTCGACGCGGGCGCGCCTCGGCGCCGAGAGCACGGCCGCGACGACGAGGATGCCGGCCAGCCAGGCGAGCGGCCCCGGCATCACGGTGCCACCGCCTTCGCCACGAGACGGCGGCACCAGGCCCGACCGGCGAGCAGCAGCACCAGCCCGAGCAGGAGCGAGAGCGAGGAGATCGCGTTGCCGAGGTAGAGCTCGAGGGGCGGCACGCCGCAGATCCACCCGAAGAACGGCCCGGTCAGGGGAAGCAGGGTCAGCACCTGCACCGTGGCCCGCGGACCGGCCACCGCGATGTCGACGCGCCGACGTCGGGACCGCCCGGCCCTCAGGCCCTCCGCGGCCCGGTCGACGGCGTCGGCCAGAGGTGCACCGGTCACCTCGGACAGCCGCCACGCCGACGCGACGAAGCCGACGGTCGGCGAGCGCGTGACGTCGGCCAGGGCCAGCCACGCCGGTGACAGCGCCGCGCCGCGGTCCGCCGCCTCGAGCAGGTCGGACCCGAACGTCCCGAGCGGCCCGAACGCCGGGCTGGTGTGACCGGCATCCCGGACCCCGGCAGAACCTCCCGGCCCGCCCCCGCCCTCGCTCCCGGCACCGGGACCGCCCCACGCATGACCGCCGAGGGTCAGGCGCAGGCACGTCGCGGCCGGCAGACCGGCCCGCAGACCGGGCGCGGTGGCGTCGAGCAGCGACAGGACGGCGGTCTCGACGTCGGCGGGCCGTCGGCGCAGGCGCCAGCGATGCCACAGCACGACCGGGTCCTGCGACCACAGACCGGACCAGCCAGCGTTCACCGGTGCACCACCGGGCGCACCCGGGGCCCCGGTGTCGACGAGGGCCGCAACGCTCGACCCGTGACCTCTGCCGGGCCTGACGAGGAGGGCCGCCACGACGAGCAGGGCGACGAGGACGAGCACAGACGACGTCACGGTGCACCCGGCCCGGCATCGAGACCGGACTCCGGACCTCCATCCAGACACAGACGGGCGACGACCGCCGGCCAGGCCTGCAACGGGACGGGCGCGTGTCCGTCGCCGGCCCACGTCGCGGCCGGAACGACCTCGGGCCGGCCGTCGCGACGAAAGACCGCCGCCACCGCCGCGAGGCGTCGCCGCCCGTCCGACCGGGTCACGTGCAGGACGAGGTCGACCGCCGACGCCAGCTGTGACGCGACGGCCTCGGGGCCGAGACCGGCGAGCGCGCCGAGGGCCTCGAAACGGGCGACGACGTCGTCCGGCGCGTTGGCGTGGACCGTCCCGCAGCCGCCCTCGTGGCCGGTGTTGAGCGCGGCCAGCAGCTCGCGGACCTCCGCGCCACGCACCTCCCCGACCACCAGGCGGTCAGGACGCATCCGCAGGGCCTGGCGCACCAGCGTCGTCAGGGTCACCTCGCCCACGCCTTCGACGTTGGGTGGTCGGGCCTCCAACCGCACGACGTGCGGGTGGTCGACCTGCAGCTCGCGCACGTCCTCGACGACGAGGACCCGCTCACGACCCGGCACCAGCCCGAGCAGGGCGGCGAGCAGGGTGGTCTTGCCCGCGCCGGTGCCCCCGGACACGACGAAGGCGACCCGCTGCCGGACGACCGCGTGCAGCAGCGGCGCCCACGCGGCCGGGAACATCCCGAGGCGCTGCAGCTCGTCGAGACCGACCGCACGCGCGGCCGGGACGCGGATCGTGATGTGCGCACCGCCGGCCACGAGCGGCGGGAGGACGGCGTGCAGACGCGCACCCGAGGGCAGCTGCCCGTCGACCCAGGGGCTGGCCTCGTCGAGCCGGCGACCGGCCACCCCGGCGAGCCGCACGGCGAGGGCGCGGGCGTCGGCCGCCTCGAGCACGGCACCGACCTGCTCCATGCCGTCCCCACGGTCGACCCAGACGCGACCGTCGCCGTTGACCGCGACGTCGGTGACGCCGGGCTCGGTCAGCCAGCGGTCGAGGGGACCGGCGCCGAGCACGCGCGCCGCCAGGGCGTCACGGGTCTGGCTCACCCGGCCGGCGCCCAGCGGCCCCGCCTCGGACCGGGCCACGTCGTCGACGAGGTCCCGGTCGGGAGCGGCGCCGTCACGGGCGTGCTGCCAGGCGGTGGGGCTGAGGCTCACGCCGCCACCTCCATCGAGACGAGACGCAGCAGCAGGTCGTCGGCCAGCCGCACGACCGGGCCCCGCCCACGGCTGCCCGGGGCCCGGCCGGCCACGAGGTCGTCGGCCGCACGGGGGTCGCGCGGCAGCACCCCCACGAGAGGCAGGTCGAGGTGGTCGACGACGGCGTCCTCGGCCTCGACGGTGAGCCGGTCGTCGCTGCGCAGCACGAGCCACGCCTCGGCCGGGCCGTCCGACCACGGGTCGACGACGCCCGACGGAGAGACCGAGCCCGCGGTGGTACCGCTCGCACCAGAGCCCGCCGCCGCAGCGGTCAGGGCGTGCGGGTCGCCGAGCGCCGACCGCAGGCGCGGCACGGAGCGTGCCGCGGCGCTCAGCCCCGCGACATCGGCCCCCACGACGACGACGAGGGCGTCGACGAGACCTGCCACCGCCTCGAGCACGGCGGGGTCGCGCGGGAGGTCGAGCACGCAGACGTCGTGCGAGCGTGAGAGCCCGGTGACGACGTCGGGGACGATGTCGAGCCACGGGCGCGACACCGTCGGCTCCCCCGGGTGGGACGGACCGGCATCCCCGACGAAGCCCGCCGAGCGTCCGGTCGGACGTCTCGCTCGCGCCTCGCCCGCGTCGTCACGGCCACCCTCGGCGCCGCAAACCACCGGGTGCGCGAGCACCGTGACGCCCTCGGCCACGGGCAACCGCGCCGCGAGCCGTCCGCCCTCGACGACGCCGGCGACGTCCGCGAGAGCGTCCCAGCGCCAGCCGGCCACCTCCTCGCAGCCGAGCAGCACGTCGAGGCGGCCCGCGACGACGTCGAGGTCGACGGCCACGCACGAGCGGCGGGCCGCGGCCGCCCGGACGGCGACGGCTGCCGCGAGCAGGCTGGCTCCGACCCCGCCCGAGGCGGGCACCACGGCGATGACGTGTCCCATGGGCCCACCGTGGCGTCGTGGCGACGCCCCGCCCACCCCGTCCTCACCGGCTGTGGACAGGACGGTCGGCGACGCAGGGGGTGTGGACCCCCGCCTCCCCCGGCCCTCGGCCCCGGACAGGCCGGTGGCCTCCCTCTGGGGGAAGAAGGAGGCCACCGCGCGGTCCGGCTCCGGGGGGGAACGAGCCCGACCACGACGCGCTGGGGTTCTTCACCCGAGCGCTGCCTCCCATGGTCACGCCGCCGGGGAGGGAAAGCAAACGTCCTGAGGGACCAGTTGCGGCCCGGCAGACCTCGCAGCCCGGACGAAGGCGTCCATAACCGCTCATGCCGGGCATGAAAGTAGGAAACGCGCAGCGAGTCCACGGCCACGTGACAGCCGGCGGTCAGCCCACGGCATCCTCGCGGCCACCGACGGGCCACCCTCGCAGCCACCGACGGGGCACCCCCGTCGCGGGCGCCCTCACCCCGGACAGGACGGAGGCCCCCCGAGGTGTCGGGGGGCCTCCTGGAGAAGCTGTCGGGCTACCAAGCGTGCGTTTCTCGATGTGTCGCCCCGGTGATGTCGAAGGACGCCGGGGGTGGACGGTTCCAAGTGAACTGCTCTCGCGTGGGTACCCGACCTCTTCCCGGGTCGAACACTCGTGGTCCGGCCTCGCCTCCCGGCGATGCGGCACCTACGACCGTTGTACTCCACCCACCCGGCGTGTCGACAGTCTTGACTTTCGCGCCGTCATGGGGATGCGCCGCGGCTCAGGTCAGCCGACCGGCGCGCACGGCGTCGCAGATGCGCACGCCCTCCGCCGCGCCGGCGGTCAGCGCGTCCACCCCACTGCGCAGCCAGAGGGCGACGCCCGCCGCACCTCCCTGCGTGTACGCGGTGAGGCTGCCGAGGTAGGCGGGGCCGCCGGCGTGGAGGTGGCCCGCCTCGGGCACCGACACGCCCGTCGCGTCGAGCCCGGACGCCTGTACGAGGCACCGTTCCAGCGCACGGGCGACGAGCGCGTTGCCCCTGACGAACGGTCGGATGCCGGCCACCTCCGCGTGCACGAGCGCCGAGACCACCGGCGCCGCAACGCGATCCGCCTGCGACAGCGCGACGGTGACGAGCTGGGCCAGGCCCCGCAGCCGGGCGGCCACGGCGTCCGCGTGAGGGGCCGGGCCGAGGTCGACCAGCTCGTCGCAGCCCTCCCCGGCAAGACGAGGGCGACCGAGCTGGTCGTCGTCGACGACACCGGCCGCGGCGACGACGTGCAGCCGGGCGAGCGCCTGCAGCGGCGCGGTGCGCAGCATCGCCACGACCCGCTCGCTCTCGCTCGTCGCGGCGACCGCGCCGCGCACGACGCGGAGCCCCGGGTCGAGCGGGTCGGGCCACTGCCGGGCGCCGCTGACGAGCTCGCGCACGACACCGACGGGCACCGACGAGCCGTCGAGCGCCGCACTCGCCTGCGCCCCGCGCACCCGCGACTCGGCCGCGGCCTCGGGGATGCGCCGGCGCAGCGCCTCGTGGAACCGCAGGGCCGTGCACGCCTCTCGGGCCGCGTCGGACGCCTCGCGCACGCCGGGCAGGTCGCTCAGCGCAGCGAGCCGGCCGACGATCGGGTCGTCGCGGTCGGCGGACGGTGGGCGGTCAGGGGCGGGCACGGCTGCAGCCTACGAGCCGGACGGACGAGTGCGCCGACACCGGCATCACCCCACCTCCCTCACGAGGGCAGCGACGAGCAGCGACAGTCGAACTCGTGACGGACGCCGTCCGACTGTCGACACGGCCGGATGCCGGGGGCTACCGTCGACCTCGTGAGCACCGACCGGCGCCGCGCCCAGGGCGCGTGGTGGCCGCCCGACTGAGGCGGCCCTCGTCGACGTGCCCGTCGACACCCACACACCCACCAGAGCCGCCTGCGGGCGGCTCTCGTCATCTCCGGCGACGACCCGTGCGCGGGCACGACCGCAGGAGACGACATGACCACCACGCACCCCACCACCTCTCACCCCGTCACCGCCGACGAGCGCACCCTCGACCGCACCCTCGACGCCGCCGTCGAACGCAGCCGGCTGCTCGACCGCCTCATCGACGAGCAGGCCGCCGCCCAGCCCGAGCGCTTCCGCGTGCTGACCGGCGACCGGCCGACCGGCCCGCTGCACGTCGGCCACCTCCTCGCCAGCCTGCGCAACCGGGTTCGCCTGCAGCAGAGGGGGGTCGAGACGTTCGTCGTCATCGCCGACTACCAGGTCGTCACCGACCGCGACGCCGTCGGTGACATCGGGGAGAACGTGCACGGGCTCGTGCTCGACTACCTCGCCGCCGGCCTCGACCCCGATCGCACCACGATCTTCACCCACAGCGCGGTGCCGGCCCTGGGCCAGCTCGTGCTGCCGTTCCTCTCGCTCGTCACGGACGGCGAGCTGCGTCGCAACCCGACGGTCAAGGACGAGCTGGCGCTGTCGGGAGGCCGGCCCCTCAGCGGCCTGCTGCTCACCTACCCCGTGCACCAGGCCGCCGACATCCTCTTCTGCCACGGCCGCGTCGTCCCCGTCGGCCGCGACCAGCTGCCCCACCTCGAGCTGACCCGGCAGCTCGCCCGCCGCTTCAACGCGCGCTACGCCGGTGGCCAACCGGTGTTCGCCGAGCCCGAGGCGCTGCTCTCGGACGTCCCGCTGCTGCTCGGCACCGACGGCACGAAGATGTCCAAGAGCAGGGGCAACACGATCAACCTGCGCGACACGGCGGACGAGACGGCCGACCGCATCCGCGCCGCCCGCACCGACGGCGAGCGCCGCATCACCTACGAGCCGGTTCGCCGTCCCGAGGTCGCCAACCTGCTGCGCCTCGCCGGGCTCTTCACCGGCGAGAGCCCGCAGACCGTCGCCGAGCGGGTCGGCGACTCCGGAGCCGCCGGGCTCAAGAGGGTCGTCACCGAGGCGGTCAACGACGGCCTCGCCGGGCACCGGGCGCGCCGTCGGCAGCTGGCCGGCGACCCGGCATCCGTCACCGCGGTGCTGCACGAGGGCAACCGGCGCGCCAACGAGGTCGCCGAGCGCACCCTCGCGACTGTGCGCGCCGTCATGGGCATGGCGTACTGACCCCCCGACCACCGCCGACCACCCGTGAGCACGCGCGACCCTCGCCGACCTCACCCCCGACCCCGTGGCGCGGGCGGACGGGCCAGAATGGCGACGACAACGCTTCAGAGACGATGCGAGAGGTGGACCCGTGAGCGACCAGACGCACGACCAGCAGGGCGAGAGCCGCACCTTCCCGCCCGACCCCGACTTCGCGGCCTCCGCGAACGGGACGGCCGACCTGTTCGACGCCGCCGAGGCCGACCACGAGGGGTTCTGGGCCGAGCAGGCCCGCACGTACCTCACGTGGAGCACGCCCTTCACCCAGAACCTCGACTGGAGCAACCCGCCCTTCGCGACGTGGTTCGCCGACGGCGAGCTCAACGCGTGCGTCAACGCGGTCGACCGCCACGTCGAGGCCGGGCGCGGCGACAAGGTCGCGATCCACTTCGTCGGCGAGCCCGAGGGCGACAGCCGCGACATCACGTACGCCGAGCTGCACGAGCAGGTGCAGCGGGCGGCCAACGCGCTGGCCGACCTCGGCATCGGCAAGGGCGACACCGTCGCCATCTACCTGCCGATGATCCCCGAGGCCGCCGTCGCGATGCTCGCCTGCGCCCGGCTCGGGGCGCCGCACTCCGTCGTCTTCGGCGGGTTCTCGGCCGACGCGCTGCACTCTCGCATCGAGGACGCCAAGGCCAAGGTCGTCATCACCGCCGACGGCGGCTACCGGCGTGGCAAGCCGTCGGCGCTCAAGCCCGCCGTCGACGCCGCGCTCGACCACGACGAGACCTCCGTCACCGACGTGCTCGTCGTGCGCCGCACCGGCGAGGACACCGCGTGGAACGACCGCGACACGTGGTGGCACGAGGCGCTCGAGAGGGCCGCGCCGACCCACGAGGCGCAGCCCGTCGAGGCCGAGCACCCGCTGTTCATCCTCTACACCTCGGGCACGACGGGGAAGCCCAAGGGCATCTTCCACTCGACCGGCGGCTACCTCACCCAGGCCGCGTACACGAACGCGATCGTGCACGACGTGCACCGCGACACCGACGTGTACTGGTGCACCGCCGACATCGGCTGGGTCACCGGCCACTCCTACATCGTCTACGGGCCGATGACGAACGGCGTCACCCAGGTGATGTA
This sequence comes from Terracoccus luteus, assembly GCF_003635045.1. Classification (NCBI taxonomy): domain Bacteria; kingdom Bacillati; phylum Actinomycetota; class Actinomycetes; order Micrococcales; family Intrasporangiaceae; genus Terracoccus; species Terracoccus luteus. Next base: position 2,796,251 of record NZ_RBXT01000001.1, read on the forward strand.
CGAGGGCACGCCCGACACACCCGACCAGGGCCGCTGGTGGCAGATCGTGCAGGACCACAGGGTGACGATCCTCTACACCGCGCCCACGGCGGTGCGCACCTTCATGAAGTGGGGCGCCGAGATCCCCGCCCGCTACGACCTGTCGTCGCTGCGCCTGCTCGGGTCGGTCGGCGAGCCGATCAACCCCGAGGCGTGGCTCTGGTACCGCCGCACCATCGGCGGCGACCGCACCCCGGTCGTCGACACGTGGTGGCAGACAGAGACCGGCGCCATCATGATCAGCCCGCTGCCGGGCGTCACGACGCTCGAGCCCGGCTCGGCCCAGCGGCCCATCCCCGGCATCAGCGCCGAGATCCTCGACGACGAGGGCAAGCCGTTCACGACGCCCGAGCAGGTCGGCTACCTCGTGCTGACCAAGCCGTGGCCGTCGATGCTGCGCGGCATCTGGGGCGACCCCGAGCGGTACAAGGAGACGTACTGGTCGCGGTTCGGGCCCGAGTACTACTTCGCCGGTGACGGCGCCAAGTACGACGCCGACGGCAACATCTGGCTGCTCGGCCGCGTCGACGACGTCATGAACGTCTCGGGCCACCGGCTCTCGACGGCCGAGATCGAGTCGGCCCTCGTCTCCCACCCCAAGGTCGCCGAGGCCGCGGTCGTCGGCGCGTCCGACGAGACGACGGGCCAGGCGGTCTGTGCCTTCGTCATCCTCCGCCAGGAGGCCGTCGCCGAGGCCGACGAGCCCGGCGAGGGCGAGGCCCTCGTGCAGGAGCTGCGCAACCACGTGGCCAAGCAGATCGGCCCGATCGCCAAGCCGCGCCAGATCCTCGTCGTGGCCGAGCTGCCCAAGACCCGCTCGGGCAAGATCATGCGCCGCCTGCTCAAGGACGTCGCCGAGGGCCGCGAGGTCGGTGACGTCACCACCCTCGCCGACAGCTCGGTGATGGACCTCATCAAGAAGGGCATGGACGCCCCGGCCTCCGACTGACCGACCCCCGTCGGGTGGGCGCCCCGTCCTCGGTGGCGGGGCGCCCACCCGAGCACCGGACGTGAGACGAACCACACCGTGGATGCCGCTCGGCCCGGAATGCGCGTGGGCCGGCATCCGTTCGGCACCGTCGTGAAGCAGCTACGAGTCGTCGTCTCCAGCACCCGTCCCGGCCGCATCGGCCCGAAGGTGGCCCAGTGGGTCGCCGAGCGGGCTCCCGGAGCCGAGTGGGAGGTCGAGCTCGTCGACCTCACGAGTTTGCCGTTCCTCGACGAGGACGACATGCCCCGCAACGGCAACTACGCCAAGCCGCACACGAAGCGGTGGGCCCGCGAGGTCTTCGAGGCCGACGCCGTCGTCGTCGTGACGCCGCAGTACAACCGCAGCTTCCCGGCCCCGATCAAGAACGCCGTCGACTACCTCTTCGCCGAGTGGCACGCCAAGCCCGTCGCCCTCGTCGGCTACGGCTGGACCGGCGCCTCGGAGGCCACCGCAGACCTCGCCCGCGTGTTCGGCCACGTCAAGGCCCACGTCGTGGGCGAGGTCGGCCTGACCTTCACGAAGGACCTGTCGCCCGAGGGCGAGATGCACCTCACCGACGAGCGCCGCGACGAGACCGACGCCCTGCTGCGCCGTCTCGGGGTGGCCGCCGACGAGGCTGCCGACGGTGTCGAGGACGGGGTCGCCGAGGTGACCGTCGGCTGACTCCACCCCGTCGCACCCCGGCCCACCGGGGCACTGCCGGGGTTCCCGGGTCGCGCGGTCCGACGCGACCCGGGAACGGGCACAGTAGGGTTGCACCGGCGACCGCAGCGGCGGTCGCGCACCCGGCCGTCGTCGCGGCCATCCAGGGCAGACACCGTCATCGTGAGGACGTGAGCAAGTGAGCAGCGAGCCGCAGCAGGACCGCACGCTGGGACAACTCGTGGCCTCGGCCACGGAGGACGTCTCGACGCTGGTCCGCGGCGAGATCGCGCTGGCCAAGGCCGAGATCGGGGCGCAGGTCAAGAAGGCCGGCATCGGCGGCGTCTTCCTCGCCGCGGCGGCCGTCGTCCTCTTCTACAGCGTCTACTTCCTCTTCACGACGATCGCCGAGGCGCTGCAGGCCCTCGGGCTGCCGCGCTGGCTCTCGTTCCTCATCGTCTTCGTCGTCATGCTCCTCGTGGCCGGGGTCTTCGCCCTCATCGGCGTGCGCAAGATGAAGACGGTCGAGCCCAAGCCGGAGAAGACGATCGAGAACGCGGAGCGCACCGTCGACGGCCTCAAGGCCGCCGTGGCCAACCCCGGCAGCGCCCGCCCGGCCCCGCGCCCGACGTTCGCCGACCGCCCGCTGGGCTCCCCGGCATCCGGTGCCTCGACGCCCGCGACCTCGCCGGTCACGACGTCGTCCACCCGCGACGCCTGACCCCGCCCCGGACCGCTCGTCATGTCGGTGGACGCCTCCGTCGTCAACGTCGACGGACCCTGGGAGCACCGCTTCGTCGCGGCCAACGGCGCACGCTTCCACGTCGCCGAGATGGGCGACGGGCCGCTCGTGCTCATGCTGCACGGCTTCCCGCAGTTCTGGTACGCCTGGCGCCACCAGATGCGCGCCCTCGCCGCGGCGGGGTACCGGGTGGCCGCGATGGACCTGCGCGGGTTCGGCGGCTCCGACAAGCCGCCGCGCGGCTACGACACGTACACGGCGACCCTCGACGCCGCCAGCGTCATCCGTGCGCTCGGTGAGAAGGACGCCGTCGTCATGGGCCAGGGGCTCGGCGGCTGGATCGCCTGGTGCATGCCGGTGCTGCGCCCCGACGTGACCCGCGCGATCGCCTCCCTGTCGATGGCGCACCCGCGCGTCATGCGGCACGCGACGTGGACGAACGGCGCGCAGCGTGAGGCGTCGCGCTGGATCGTCGGGCTGCAGAAGCCCTTCGTGCCCGAGCGTGAGATGGCCCGGTCGCACGGCTACGTCGCCGGGCTGCTGCACGAATGGTCCTCCCCCTTCGGGCAGTTCCCGACGAAGGAGGACATCGCGCGCTACGGCGACGGGATGATGATCCCGTTCGTCGCGCACTCCGCCGCGGAGCACTACCGCTGGCTGGGGCGCTCGTCGGTGCGACCCGACGGGCCGATGTTCATGCGGCGCATCAAGCACGCGGTGCGCGTGCCGGTGCTGCAGCTGCAGGGCACAGACGACCGCTGCGTGCTGCCCGAGGCGACGTACGGCTCCGGCGCCTGGGTGCCGGGCGACTACCACCACGTCAAGGTGCCGGGGGCGGGGCACTTCCTCACCGAGGAGGCGCCCGAGGCCGTCGACGCCGCCCTGCTCGACTGGCTGCGGACCCTGCCGTGAGCGGCCTCGTGCTCCCCGACGCGGGCGGCGTGACGTGGTCGGTTCTCGTGCAGACCGACGAGGGGATGCCGGTGGGCGCGGTCGGTGCCGAGTCCGCCCTGCGCACCGCTTCCGTCGGCAAGGTGCTGCTGCTGCTCGAGACCGCCCGCGCCGTGACCGAGGGCGAGGTGAGCGGCGACGAGCTGCTGACCCGCACCGTCGACGAGTGGGTGGCCGACTCCGGGCTGTGGCACACGATGGCGGTCGAGTCGCTGCCCGTGACCGACGTCGCCGCGCTCGTCGGGGCGGTGAGCGACAACCTCGCCACGAACGTCCTGCTGCGCCGCATCGGTCTCGACGCCGTGGCGCGCCGGGCCGTCGTGCTCGGGCTGCGCGCGACGGCGCTGCACGACCGCGTGCGCGACGTGCGCACCACCGAGCACGCCGCCACGTTGTCGACCGGGTCGGCGGCCGAGCTGGCCGGGCTCATGGCCCGCGTCGCCGCCGGCACCGCGGTGTCGCCGGCCGCCGACGCCCTCGTGCGGCAGTGGCTCTCGGCCAACGTCGACCTGTCGATGGTCGGCTCGGTGCTCGTCGAGCAGGCCGGCGTCGACCCGATCGCCCACTCGGTGGTGCTGGCCCGGCAGGCCGCGGCCGACTCGTCGGTGGCCGGTCACGCGCCCGGGCTCGTGCTGTGGAACAAGACCGGCACCGACGACGGCGTGCGGGCCGACGTCGGCGCCGTCACCCGCCACGGGCGCACGGTCACCTGGGCGGCCATCGCGAACTGGAGCGTCGCCGGCGGCCGGGGCGCCGACCGCGTCGAGGCCGGGCCGGCGTTCGACGCCGCGGGCGCGGCCGGGATGTCGCGCGCCGACCTCACGACGTGGGCGGTGCTGCGGGGCATGCGCCAGGTCGGCGAGCTCGTCCTCGACACCGTCACCGCCTGACCCCCCGTCGAAAGGCCAAATAGAGGGTGCCGAAAGGTCAACCGGGCCGGACGACGACGCTGAGTCGCCGCGCATGCCGGATGCCGGATGCCGGATGGCGGATGGCGGCGTCTCGAGGCGCCCACCCCAGCGGTCGGCGCCGGGCTCGCGGGACGTGGAGCGGGAGGACGACGAGCCGCTCACGTCGGCACCGGCATCCGATCGGCCCCCGATCAGCACTCGACGGCCCGAGCGCCCACCCGACGAAGTGACCCTTCGGTGGCCTCTATTTGGCCTTTCGACGGGGTGGTCCCCCGGGGGAAGGGGGTCAGCCGGAGACGCAGGCTCCGGTCGAGACCTCCTGCGACGCCGAGGCGGCGGCCTGCAGCACCGGCTCGGCCTCGTCGAGCGTCAGGGCGTAGCCGGTGCGGTCGTCGTCGAGCGACTTGGCGAAGACGACCCCGACGACGCGCCCGTCGGTGTCGAGCAGCGGACCGCCGGAGTTGCCCGGCCGCACCGTCGTGTTGAGCGAGTAGATCTCGCGCACCACCTGCTCGGCGGAGTAGATGTCGAGCCCACGCGCGTCGAGCACCGACCGCACCCGGGCCGAGACGACCGTGTACGGACCGTCGAGCGGGTAGCCGGGCACGACGGCTGTGTCGCCGCGACCGAGCTCGGTGCCGAGCTGCAGCGCCGGGGCGTCGAAGTCGTCGACGCGCAGCACGGCGAGGTCACGCTCGGGGTCGTAGAGCACGACCTCGGCGGGGACGATCTGCCCGTCACCCTCGACCCGCAGGCGGCTCGCACCGGCGACGACGTGCGCGTTGGTCACGATGCGGCCGGGGCTGAGCACCCAGCCCGTGCCCTCCGAGCCCCGCTGGCACGAGGCGGATGCCGTCGTCACCTTGACGATGGAGCGGGCCGCGGACTGCACCCCGCTCGTGCGGGTCGCGCCGGGGTCGGGGTCGGGCACGGGCGTGATCGGCTCGGGCGCGAGGCCCTCGAAGACCTGCGGGAACCCCTGGCTCGAAAGGAAGCCACGGACGCCGGCGAACACCGACCCGGCATCGGTCGGGGCCACCGAGTCGACCGCGCGCAGCACTCGCGACTCGCTCACGGCCCGCGACAGCGTCGGGTTCCCCGCCGAGCGCAGGGTGCTGCCGATGAAGCCGGCGACGAGCGCGGCGACGACGGTCACGACGACGGCCCCGAGCACCGAGTCGACCCGACGCAGCGGCGAGCGCGCGAGCCGGTTGCGGATCGAGGCCCCGGCCAGCCCGCCGAGGAACTGCCCCAGCCAGCCGACCAGCACGACGCCGACCACGACCGCGAGGACACGCCAGCGCGGGTCGTCGGCGACGGCATCCCATCTCGCCAGCACGTTCGGCAGCTGCCAGACGGCGATGAGGGCGCCGATGACGAAGCCGACGAGCGAGAAGACGCTGGCCACGAGGCCGCGGCGGTACCCCGAGACGGCGTACGCGAGCAGCAGCAGCACGAGGACGAGGTCGAGCCACCCGGAGCCGGTCACGAACGGGGCCCCTGCAGGTAGCGCTCGGGGATCTCGCGCTCGACGGAGGAGTCCCACTCACGGCTCTGCCCGCCGAGGTCGAGGACCCGGCTGACGAGGCCCGCGGTGAAGCCCCAGAGCAGCAGGTCGTCGAGGTCGAAGGCAGGGCCGACGAAGCCGCTCGGGTGGGTGACGGTGAAGCGGGTGGCCGGGTCGAGCAGGTGCGAGACCGGCACCGACATCACGTCGTGCACCTCGTACGGGTCGCGTACCGACATCGGCGACGGCTGCGCCCACCAGCCCAGGACCGGCGTGACGACGAAGCCGGAGGGGGGCAGGAAGAGCGCCGGCAGCACCCCGAGCACGTCGACGCCCGCGGGGTCGAGACCGGTCTCCTCTTGCGCCTCGCGCAGCGCCGTGCCGACGACGCCGTCGTCGGAGGGCTCGGCCGCGCCGCCGGGAAAGGCGATCTGGGCGGGGTGGGAGCGCATGTCGTGAGAACGCTCGAGGAGCACGAGGTGCTCCCCCGGTACCTGTGAATCGGCAGGCGGCGGCCCGAAGAGGATGAGCACGGACGACTGCCGGCCGCCCTCCTCGGGCGGGAGGAAGCGCGAGAACCGCTCCGGCTCGAGGTCGGGCAGACGTGCCGCGAGGTCGGTCAGCCAGGTCGGCGGGGCGACTCCGGCCGGGCCGGGCGTGATGGCGCCGTGCGCCCCCGAGTAGGTGATCGGGCTGCCCGCCGACCCCCGCCCGGCCGCTGCGGGCGGGTTGGCCTCGCCGGGCGCGTCGGGCGCGTCGGTCACCGGGGAGCCAGCTCGTACTTGAGCAGCTTCGCCGCCTTGTCGGGGTCGGTCTCGCCGACGCCGTAGCTGGGGCACCACTGCGTCACCGGGCAGGCGCCGCACGCCGGGCGCTTGGCGTGACAGGTCCGCCGCCCGTGGAAGACGAGGACGTGGCTGAGCATGGTCCAGTCGCTCCGCGGGAACATCGAGCCCACCTCGTGCTCGACCTTGACGGGGTCCTCCTCCGTCGTCCAGCCGAAGCGGCGCACGAGCCGCCCGAAATGCGTGTCGACGGTGATGCCGGGCACGCCGAACGCGTTGCCGAGCACGACGTTGGCCGTCTTGCGACCCACGCCCGGCAGCGTCACGAGGTCGGCCAGCCGGCCCGGCACCTCGCCGTCGAAGCGCTCGACGAGCGCTGCCCCCAGCTTGATCAGGGCGTCGCTCTTCGCGCGGTAGAACCCGGTCGGCTGGATCATCGTCTCGAGCTCGGTGCGGTCGGCACCGGCGTAGTCGGATGCCGTGGGGTACCTCGCGAAGAGCAGCGGGGTCACCTTGTTCACCCCGACGTCGGTCGTCTGGGCCGACAGGATCGTGGCGACGAGCAGCTCGAGCGGGGTGGTGAAGTCGAGCTCGCAGTGCGCGTACGGGTAGCGCTCGTGCAGGGCCCGGTAGGTCTTGCGCGCCCGGCGCACCGTCGAGACGTCCTTCTTCGGCGGCGGTTCGGGGGCCTTGGCGCGCTGACGTGGTGGCACGGACGTCACTGTATGACGGGGCACCGACACGCCCCGCACGCCCGTCGAGCCCCGGCTCCGCCCATCGCCCGCCCCTCGTGGCCCGCGGCCGGGCCGCCGACGACCGCCGGGTGTGACGTGGCACACTGACCCCGTGGATCTCGACGTGGTGAGGCGAGCGCCTCTCTTCCAGGCCCTCGACGACGAGGCGGCCGCCGCCCTGCAGTCGGAGATGAGCCGTACCCACCTCGAGCGGGCCGACGTCCTGTTCCGTGAGGGTGACCAGGGCGACACGCTCTACGTCATCGCCGAGGGCAAGATCAAGCTCGGCCGCACGAGCCCCGACGGCCGCGAGAACCTCGTGGCCATCCTCGGCCCCGGCGAGATGTTCGGCGAGCTGAGCCTGTTCGACCCGGGCCCGCGCACGATGACCGCGACCGCGGTGGCCGAGACGCAGCTGCTCGGGCTGCGCAACGACTCCCTCACCCCGTTGCTGACCGGCCGGCCGGAGGTGTCCAAGGCCCTCCTCGGCGCCCTCGCCCAGCGGCTGCGCCGCACCAACGCGCACCTCGCCGACCTCGTCTTCACCGACGTGCCCGGCCGCGTGGCCAAGGCGCTGCTAGAGCTGTCCGAGCGGTTCGGCCGCCCGGTCGAGGGCGGGCTCATGGTCTCGCACGACCTCACGCAGGAGGAGCTCGCCCAGCTCGTCGGCGCCTCCCGCGAGACGGTGAACAAGGCCCTCGCCGACTTCGCCACCCGCGGCTGGCTGCGCCTCGAGAACCGTGCCGTGCTGCTGCAGGACGTCGAGCGCCTCACGCGCCGCGCCCGCTGAGCCACGCCCGCACACCGGCCCACTCCACCCGCCGGGCTCCCCCGCCGGCCGGCCGATCCCTGTCCCGCTCCGGCGTCCGCCCTCAGGACCGCGTCGTCGGCGCGGTGCGAGCCACCCAGTGGCGCGGCCGCTCGAACCCGTCCGGCAGCCGCGTCCGGTCGTCGCCGCGGGCGCTGTTGACCTGCATCTGCGTGAGGTAGATCGCCGTCGCGAGGTCCGCCCCGCCCAGGTCGGCGTCGCGCAGGTCGACCCCCAGCACGTCGCAGCGCCGCAACGTCGCGCCCCTGAGGTCGGCGGCGATGGCGAGGCTGCCGCGCAGGGTGAGCCCGTCGAGGTCGGCGCCGGCCAGCCGCGCCCCTGACAGGTCGCTGCCCGGCCCGACGGTGACGCCCGACACCCGCGCCCCACCACGCGAACCGCGCGGCCCCCGAGGCCCCTGCGACTCCCGGCCACCGCGTCCGCCCCGGCGACCCGGGCGTCCGCCCCGGACCGACCTCGCGACCTCGCTCGCCTCGACGAGCAGGTCCCGGGCGGCGGCGTACTCGGCGTCGACGTCGAGGGCCGCGAGCGCGGCCGGCTCGCCGTCGCTGAGTCGGCGCACCCGCTCGAAGGACGCGGCCCACGGGGCGGGGTCGCGGGCCGCCGCCACCATCGTGATCGCCTCGTCGAGGTACCAGAGCAGCTCGTGCAGCCGCCGCACGACGGGAAAGACCGCGAACATGGCCTCCCGCGTGGCCGGGTCGTCGCGCCACGACCGTCCACCGAAGGTGCGCTGCGACACCTTCTGGCCGGCGCCGAAGCAGTCGAAGACCGTGCAGCCCTTGTAGCCGACCTCGCGCAGCCGCCCGTGCGCGACGCAGCCGTCGTCGGCGTCGAGGTTGACGCACGGCTCCCCCGCTGGCTTGTCGACGGGGAAGTCGGCCGTCCGGGCGAACGCGAGGGCGACGCAGCACAGCCCGAAGCACCGGGCGCAGTCGGCGCCGAGGTCCTCGCGGCGACCCAGCTCGATGCGTGTGCGTGCGACCACTGTGCCCACGCTAGTCGCGGCGCCGCGGCGCCGCGGCGCCGCGGCGTCGCGGCGCCGACCCCGCCTGCCGCCCGAGGGCTACCGACCGCCCGTCGTGACGACGAAGGCCGCCCCACCGACGGCGAGCAGCAGCGCCGCCACCGCGGTGCACGTGATGAGCGTGCCGCCGGCCGCGAGGCGCCGGTGGTCGCGCACGAGCGAGTCGTGCGAGCGGCGGTAGCGCGCCACCGCGGTCGCCCACCCGGCCGCCGAGAGCACGAGCGCCCCCAGCGCCACGGGTACGACCGGGGCCCGGTCGACGGCCGCGAGCAGCCGCACGCACAGCGCACTGCCGATGACGAGCGAGAGGCACGTGCGCTGCCACGCGAGCAGCGTGCGCTCGAGCTGCAGACCGGGGTCGAAGGGCGAGGATGCCGGTGAGCCGGCGTCAGGGGTCCCCGCGCCCCCGCTCACAGCAGCAGGCCTATGACGAGCAGCACCGCGGCGAGGACGAGCCCGACCGCGAGCAGGGCCCCGAACGACGGCCCGCGCAGCACCTGCCCCCTGCGCAGCGCCCGCTCCGTGCGCGCCCAGCCCACCCAGCCCTGGACTGCGGCGGCCACCCCCATGGCGACGAAGAGCAGCGCCACGGCCATCCGCAGGCCGGGCGTGATGGGCGCCGAGACCGCCTCCAGGGCCACGCCGGCGGCGACGAGCGCGAGAGCCGTGCGCACCCAGGCGAGGAAGGTGCGCTCGTTGGCGAGGCTGAAGCGCGGGTCAGGCTCGGAGCCGCCCTCGTACACGAACCGCGGAAAGCGCTGCGGCACAACGTCGTCGGGGCGCAGAGGCATCGGCTCAGGCTCGTGCTGCGGGTCGACCTCGGTCACGACCCCACCCTAGGGTCGCCGCAGTCACAGTGACGGCCCGGCACGCGCGGCCCGCCCGACCCACGCCTGCGCCTACGGTGGGTGGATGCAGTGGACCGAGCACGTCATCTGGTGGCACGTCTACCCGCTCGGCTTCGTCGGCGCCGACACGACGGGTGACGACCGCTCGCCGCAGCCACGACTGCGCCGCCTCGTCCCCTGGCTCGACCACCTGCTCGCGCTCGGTGCCAACGGCCTCGCCCTTGGCCCGGTCTTCGCCTCCCAGACGCACGGCTACGACACGACCGACCACCTCGCGGTCGACCTACGTCTGGGGTCGACCGACGACCTCGTGCACCTCCTCGACGAGGCGCACCGGCGCGGCATCCGGGTCATGCTCGACGGCGTCTTCAACCACGTGGGGCGCGGGCACCCCCTCGTGGAGGCCGCGCTCGCCGACCCCAACGGGGCGGAGGCGGCGATGCTCGCCCGCGACGACGCGGGCGAGCTGGGGGTCTTCGAGGGCCACGGCGGCCTCGTCGCCCTCGACCACGCGAACCCGGCCGTCGCGGACCTCGTGACCGACGTCATGACGCACTGGCTCGACCTCGGCGTCGACGCCTGGCGGCTCGACGCGGCCTACACGGTGCCGACGTCGTTCTGGGCCCGGGTGCTGCCGCGGGTCCGCGAGCGCCACCCGGAGGCCTACGTCGTCGGCGAGGTGCTGCACGGCGACTACGCCACGGTCGTGCGCGAGAGCGGCATGGACAGCGTGACGCAGTACGAGCTGTGGCAGGGGGTCTGGCACGCGCTGCAGGAGGTCAACCTCTTCGAGCTCGACTGGGCTCTGCAGCGGCACAACGGTTTTCTCGACTCCTTCGTGCCGTACACCTTCGTGGGCAACCACGACGTGACCCGCATCGCGTCGCAGGTCGACGACGAGCGCCACCACCCCCACGCCCTCGTCCTGTTGTTCCTCCTCGGCGGCACGCCGTCGGTCTACCACGGCGACGAGGTGGGCCTGCGCGCCGTCAAGGAGGAGCGGTTCGGCGGCGACGACGCCATCCGCCCCGCCTACCCCGAGACGGTGTCCGAGCTGGTCGACCACCTCGACGACGAGCAGGCGGCGACCCTCGCGCTGCACCAGCAGCTCATCGGGCTGCGGCGACGCCACCCGTGGCTGCACCGGGCGCGCAGCAGCACGCTCGCGGTCGCCAACGCGAGCCTCGTGCTCGAGGTGGCGGCCGAGGGCGGGCGCCTGCTCGTGGCCCTCAACCTCTCCGACGACGAGCTGGCGCTGCCGACCGGGTGGCAGGCGCTGGCCGGGCGTGACGAGCAGCGTCGCGGGGACGCCCTCGCCGTGGGGCCGCACGGCTGGGTCGTGGCCGAGCCGACGTCACCCTGAGCCGGATGCTAGGGCCGCCCGCGGGCGCGCCGGGACCCTCACATCTGCGCCCAGTTCGCCCGCGTAGTGAGGCAGAAGGGGTGGCCGGCGGGGCTGAGAAGGACCAGCCAGGTGTCCCCGGGCTGGTGGTCGGGGCGGGTGGCACCGAGCCCGACCGCGCGCTCGGCGGCCTCGTCGAGGTCGCCGTCGACCGAGAGGTCGAGGTGGAACTGCTTCGAGCCGTCGGGGTCGGGCCACGCGGGCGGCGCGTACCCGTCGACGCGGCCGAACCCGAGGCGGCGCCCGTCGGCCTTGACGAGGCCGTAGCTCTCGTCGGCGTGGACGAGCTCGGCGTCGAGCAGCTCGGACCAGAACCGGGCCTCGGCCTGCGGGTCGTCGCAGTCGAGGGTGGTCATCTCGAGGACGGGGGTGCTGCTCATGGCGTCTCCTTCGCACAAGTGACGGACGGCGGTCGACCCATCGTGCTCCGGTGATGCCTCGACGCGCTAGAACGAATCCGACGCCCTACGTTGGCTGTTCGTGCTCGCGGAGGTAGTCGAGCTGGGCCCGCACCGACAGCTCCGCGGCCGGCCACACCGACCGCGCGACGTCGGCGTAGACCGTCTCGACGACCTCACGGGCGGTCGCCGCGCCGGACTCGACCGCCGCGCGCACCTGGTCGAGCCGCTCGACCCGGTGCCGCAGGTAGAACGCGACGGTGGCCGCCGCGTCGGCGACGACCGGTCCGTGGCCGGGCAGCAGGCGGGTGACGTCGCCCGCGCCCGTCAGCCGCTCGATGCGGGCGAGCGACTCGAGGTACTGCTCGAGCACGCCGTCGGGCCACGCGACCACCGTCGTCCCGCGACCCAGCACGGTGTCACCGGTGAGCAGGGTGGTCTCGGCGGGCAGGACGAACGAGTACGAGTCGCTCGTGTGGCCGGGGGTGGCGACGGCGACGAGCTCGAGCCCGCCGACCTCGATGTGCTCTCCCGGACGCACGTCGTCGTGACCGCGCCCGAAGGCCCGCACGGGCGCCCCCGTCAGCTCGTGCCAGCGGTCGGCGCTCTCGGCGTGGTCGTCGTGACCGTGCGTCAGCAACGTCAGCGCCACCCGGCGACCGGTCGCCTGCACGCGCGCGAGCACCGCTGCGAGGTGGCCCTCGTCGAGCGGACCGGGGTCCACGACGACGGCCTCGTCGCCGCCGGGCTCACCGAGCACCCACGTGTTGGTCCCGTCGAGGGTCATCGGCGAGGGGTTGGGGCAGAGCACGCACTCCGCCCGTTCGCTCACGGCGCCACCACGCCAGGTCGGGTCGACCTCCGCGCCCTGCACCTCAGCCGCCCACCTCGACGAGCTCCATGGCCGGCCCGTCGGGGGTGTCGACGACCTCGGGCAGCAGCAGCGGCACCCGGTCGCTGTGCTCGACGAACGCCGCCGCCGAGGCGGCGTCGCGCACCGACTCGACGCTGACGACCGTCGGGGGCAGCATCGAGACCTCACCGGCGGCCCACGCCTCGAGCAGGGCACCCGGCGCGAACCACGCCGCGTGGTCGGCCTCGCTCGTGTCGCCGTCGGCCTCCTGGTGACCGGGCATGACGGCCGCGAAGAACCACGTGTCGTAGCGCCGCGGCTCGAACACCGGCGTGAGCCAGTGCGCCTTGACGACGACGAGATCGCTTCTCAGCACGAGGTGCTCGTCGAGCAGCACCCGCGACAGCGACGTGCGGTGCGCCGCGAGGTCGTCGCGCAGGGCCCGCCACCGCGGGCCCGAGACGTCGGCGAGCCCGCCCGTGGGGTCCGGGCCGGCGAGCAGCACGCCGCACTCCTCGAACACCTCGCGCACGGCGGCGACGACGGCCATCCGGGCGACGTCCTCGGCACAGCCCATCCGCCGCGCCCACTCCGCAGGGCTCGGCCCTGCCCACGGCAGGTCGGGCTCGGCGTCGGCGGCGTCGACGCCACCGCCCGGGAAGACGAGGGTGCTCGGGGCGAACGCCATCTTCGCCACCCGGCGCAGCAGGAACACCTCGACACCCTGCGCCCCGTCGCGCACGAGCATGACGGTGCTGGCCGGGCGGGGCACGGCTTCGTCCCACCGCTCGCCGCGGAGCCAACGGGTGGCGGTGTCGGCCACCCCCGGCGCGGTCGCGAGGGGGAACAGGCGTGCCACGTCAGCCCACCGGCATCCGGTCGCTCAGGCCGAGACCGTGAGCAGCGAGACGACGACCTCGACCTCGACGGGGGCGTCGAGCGGCAGGGACGCGACGCCGACCGCGGAGCGGGCGTGCACCCCCCGGTCACCGAAGGCCGTGGCGAGCAGCTCGCTCGCCCCGTTGACGACCGCCGGCATGCCGGTGAAGGACGGGTCGACGGCCACGAAGCCGACGACCTTGACGACCCGCAGCACGGTGTCGAGGTCACCGACCTCGGCCTTGATGGCGGCGATGGCGTTGAGGGCGCAGGTCTGGGCCAGCTCGGCGCCCTGCTCGGGCGAGACCTCGGCGCCGACCTTGCCGGTCGCGGCGAGGGTGCCGTCGACCATCGGCAGCTGGCCCGAGGTGTAGACGATGTTGCCGTCACGCACGGCCGGCACGTAGGCGGCGAGCGGCGGCACGACGTCGGGCACGGTGAGCCCCAGCGCCGACAGGCGCTCCTCGACGAGCGACACGGTCAGCCCTTGGGGCGCTTGAAGTACGCCACGAGGCTCGAGCCGTCGGGGCCGTTGACGATCTGCACGAGCTCCCACCCGTCGGCCCCGAAGTTGTCGAGGATCGCCTTCGTGTTGTGGATGAGCAGGGGGGCGGTCAGGTACTCCCACGTCGTCATGCGGCTCACCCTACCCACCGGCCGCGCGGGCGGTCGGTGGCAGCATGGCGGCCATGACGGCCGCCCCGACCCCGCGTCCCTACGGCGACGACCCGGCGCAGGTGTACGACGTGCTCACCCCGCCCGACGGCGTCACGCATCGCCACCACACCGTCGTCGTCGTGCACGGCGGCTTCTGGCGCGCGTCGTACGACCGCGCCCACGCGGTGCCCGAGGCGCAGGCCTTCGCCGACGCCGGCTACGACGTCGCCCTCGTCGAGTACCGACGGGCCGGGATGCCGGGTGGCGGGGTCCCCGGCACCCTCGACGACGTGCGCGCCGTCGTCACCGCCGTGGCCGCGGACGAGGCCGTCGCCGACCGCCTCGTCCTCGTCGGCCACTCGGCCGGCGGCCACCTCGCGACGTGGGCGGCGGGGCAGGACTGGGTCACCGCGCTGCCCGGGGCCACGGTCGTCGGTGTCGTCTCGCTCGCCGGGGTCGTCGACCTGCGCCTGGCCGACCGGCTCGGCCTCGGCGACGGCGCCGCCCGGGCCTTCGTCGGTGACCCCGACACACGCCCCGACGCGTGGGCCCTCGCCGACCCGGTGACGACGCTGCCGCCCCGGGTGCCGGTCCGGCTCGTCAGTGGCTCGGCCGACGAGACGGTCCCGACCGCGGTCAGCGAGAGCTACCTCGCGCTCGCCCGGGCCGCCGGCGCGGGCGAGGGTGGCCACCCGCCCGTCGACCTCGAGGTCGTCGACGGCGCCGACCACATGCCGCTCGTCGAGCCCGAGCACCCCGCCTTCGCCCGGGTGCTCGCCGCGGTGGCCGCGCTGGCACCCGGCGACTGACCGGCATCCGGCCCGTCGGCCGCCCGTCTAGGGTGTGGGGATGGACCCCCGGCTGCACATCGTCACGGGCAAGGGCGGCACGGGCAAGACCACGGTGGCGGCCGCTCTCGCCATCGCCCTCGCCGGCCGCGACCGGCGCGTGCTGCTCGCCGAGGTCGAGGAACGGCAGGGCATCAGCCAGGTCTTCGAGGTCCCGCCGCTCGGGTCCGAGGAGACGCGGGTGGCCCGCACCGCGGCCGGCGGCGAGATCATCGGCCTGTCGGTCGAGCCGAAGAAGGCGCTGCTCGAGTACCTCCAGCTGTTCTACAAGCTCGGCCGGGCCGGCAAGATCCTCGAGAAGTTCGGGGCCGTCGACTTCGCCACCACCATCGCGCCCGGGGTGCGCGACGTGCTGCTCATCGGCCGCGTCTACGAGGCGAACCGCCGCCGCGCCGACGGCAAGCACAAGGGCGAGGCGCCGCCGGCCTTCGACTCGCTCGTGCTCGACGCGCCACCGACGGGGCGCATCGGGCGGTTCCTGTCGGTCAACAACGAGGTCGCGGGGCTGGCCAAGGTCGGGCCCATCCACTCGCAGTCCGAGTCCATCACCCGGTTGCTCGAGAGCGAGACCACCGTCGTCCACTTCGTCACGCTGCTCGAGGAGATGCCCGTGCAGGAGACCCTCGAGGCCGTCGACGAGCTGCGGGCAAAGAACCTGCGGCCCGGCTCGGTCATCGTCAACATGGTGCGCGAGCCCGAGCTCGACGACACCGCGCTCGAGCAGGCCCGCGCCGGCCGGCTGCACAAGCCCTCGATCAGCGCCCAGCTCACCGAGGCCGGGGTGACGGTGACCCCCGAGCTGCTCGACGGGCTGCTCGACGAGGCCCGCGACCACGCCCACCGCGTCGACCTCGAACGGGAGCAGCTGGCCCTGCTCGAGGCGAGCGGCCTGCCGGTCGTCGTGCTGCCGGCGCTGCCGGGGGGCGTCGACTCCGGCTCGGTGCGCGAGCTCGCGGCGTTCCTGCAGGAGCAGGGGCTGGGCGCATGAAGACCCCGCTGCTCGACGTCGACACCCTCATCGACGACCCCGGGGTCGGCATCCTCGTCTGCTGCGGCGCGGGCGGCGTCGGCAAGACGACGACCGCGGCCGCCATCGGGCTGCGGGCCGCCGAGGCCGGCCGCCACGTCGTCGTGCTCACCATCGACCCGGCCCTTCGCCTCGCGCAGTCGCTCGGCCTGACCGAGCTCGACAACACGCCCCGCCCGGTGCACGGCATCGACGAGACCAACGGCGGCAGCCTGCACGCGATGATGCTCGACATGAAGCGGACCTTCGACGAGGTCGTCATCGCCCACTCCGAGCCCGACAAGGCCGAGCAGATCCTCGCCAACCCCTTCTACCAAGCGGTGAGCAGCTCGTTCGCCGGCACGCAGGAGTACATGGCGATGGAGAAGCTCGGCCAGCTCAAGGCCGCGTCGGGCACCCCCGAGGCGCCGTGGGACCTCATCGTCGTCGACACGCCCCCGTCGCGCTCGGCCCTCGACTTCCTCGACGCCCCGAACCGGCTCGGCAGCTTCCTCGACGGGCGCTTCATCCGGCTCATGACGGCGCCGGCCAAGGTCAGCGGGCGCGCCGGCCTCAAGGTGTTCGGCTTCGGGGTGCAGCTCGTCAGCTCGACGATGACGAAGATCCTCGGCGGCC
Organism: Terracoccus luteus; assembly: GCF_003635045.1. Lineage (NCBI taxonomy): Bacteria > Bacillati > Actinomycetota > Actinomycetes > Micrococcales > Intrasporangiaceae > Terracoccus > Terracoccus luteus. The sequence goes on from NZ_RBXT01000001.1 coordinate 2,812,936, forward strand.
AGATGCTGCAGGACCTCGAGACGTTCGTCAGCGCGCTCGAGACGATGTTCGGCGGGTTCCGCGAGCGCGCCGACCAGACGTACCGCCTTCTCTCGCAGCAGGGCACGTCGTTCATCGTCGTCGCCGCCCCCGAGCGTGACGCGCTGCGCGAGGCGTCCTTCTTCGTCGACCGTCTCGAGGCCGACGGGATGCCGCTCGCCGGGCTCGTCGTCAACCGCGTCGGTCACGTCACGGCCTCCGGGCTCACCCCCGCGCGGGCCCTCTCGCTCGCGGAGACCCTCGAGGAGTCGGGCGGTCCGAAGTCGGCGACGAACGCCGCCGGCGTGCTGCGCCTGCACGCGGCGCTCGTCAAGACGGCCGAGCGGCAGCGGGCGCTCGCCGAGCGCTTCTCCCGCGCGCACCCCGGCATCCCCGTCGTGCAGGTACCCGCGCTCTCGCGCGACGTGCACGACCTCGACAACCTGCGTGAGGTCGGCGACGCCCTCACCGGCGCCGCCTGACCCCCACCCCCCGACCGTGCGTCGGGAAGTGGCCTCTCGACGGTGAAGAGGTGGGCCGGGACGCACGAGCGGGGCCCCGCCCGGTCGGACGTGGCCCCGCTGGTGTCACCGTGTCGCTGGCGGGCTCCCCCCGGAGCCCGTGCCCGACGCGTCGGCGGCAGGTGCCGCGTCAGCCTCGCGCCATGTTCGCCTGCAGCACCGACTTCCACGACGTGATGTCGGGACGCTTGCGGAGCAGGGCCCGGCGCTCGCGCTCGGTCATGCCTCCCCAGACCCCGAACTCCGTGCGGTTGTCGAGCGCCTCGGCGAGGCACTGCGCGAGCACGGGGCAGTGCTTGCACACGGCCTTCGCGTCGTGCTGTGCCTTGCCCCGGACGAACAGCGCGTCGGGGTCCTGGCTCGTGCAGCTGGCCTTGGTGGCCCACTCGTCGACCCAGGCGTCAGCCATGGCAGTACTCATCGTGATTCCCCTCCCCTGTGTCTCGGCGCCCCCACGACGCCGAGCGTGTCCGGACGTGCGCGTCTGATCGACGCTCCGGACGTGGACCCCCCTGGCCCGAGATGAAACATTACGGCCGCATGACAATGGGCGACATAGCCCCTTGGGACCATTTTGCGACCGGTTTCAACTACCTAGTGACTAGTCACTTGGCTCGTGCTGAGCACGGTCCACGCATGGTCACCTGCTTTACCATCGCTTTACCGACCGCTTGACGGTCGTTGAAGACTCGTCGACCAAGACGAGGGGGTTGCGGAGGCCTGCCCGAGCCCCCAGACCGTCAATCCGGACAAATGCGGAATCGTCGCGAGAAACGTCGCCCAGTTCTGTCCGTCATATGCCGCGCGAAGGACAAAAGACCGTCGAGGATGCCGGCCGGCCCGCCCTCAGCACCATCACCTGGGCCCGTGGGGCACCCGCGAGTCCCCGCCCGCGGCGCCGCGGGCATCGGTGGGCGTCCTGCTCCACCCGTGTCGCACTCGCGCGCGTCGGGGTGGCTAAGGTGGATCGTTTACCCTAGGGCCCATGTCTTCGCGCACCACCGCGTTCGGCGGCGTCATCAGTCTGCTCGGGGCCTTCCTCGCCTCGGCTCTCGTGCTCGGCCTGCTCCTGGCCGGTCTCGTCATGCCGGCCGTCGGGGCCACCGGGGCGCTGGCCCGAGGCGGTGTCGACGTCTTCAACGACCTGCCCAGCGAGTTCAAGACCGACCCGCTGGCCCAGCAGTCGCGCATCCTGGCCGCCGACGGCACGGTCATCGCGACGCCGCAGGACCAGAACCGCACCATCGTGCCGCTCAAGGCGATCGCGCCGATCATGCGCAAGGCGCAGGTGGCCATCGAGGACCGGCGCTTCTACGAGCACGGCGGTGTCGACCTGCAGGGCGTGGTGCGCGCCGCGGTGTCGAACCTGCAGGCGGGCGCCACCGAGTCGGGCGCCTCGTCGCTGACGCAGCAGTACGTGAAGATCTCGCTCCAGTACTCGGCGCTCAGCTCGGGCGACAAGGAGGCGGCGGCCGCTGCGGTCAAGAAGGACTACATGCGCAAGCTCAAGGAGCTGAAGTACGCCATCACCCTCGAGAAGCGGATGACGAAGGACCAGATCCTCGAGGGCTACCTCAACCTCGTCTACTACGGCGACCGGGCGTACGGCGTCGAGGCGGCCTCGCAGCACTACTTCAGCATCCCTGCCAGCAAGCTCAGCGTCTCGCAGGCGGCGCTGCTCGCCGGCCTGACGCAGAACCCGGGCACGACCGACCCGGTCAACAACCCGAAGCGCGCGATCGACCGCCGCAACGTCGTGCTGGCGGCGATGTACGACCAGAAGGTCATCACGCAGAAGCAGTACCAGCAGGCCAAGGCCCGCACGCTCAAGCAGGACATGAAGGTGACGAACCCGAAGTCGACCTGCCTCAGCTCGCCCTACCCCTACTGGTGCGACTTCATCATCAACTACGCGATGGAGATGCCCGAGCTGGGCAAGACCCGCGAGGAGCGTCGTCGCACGCTCTACCAGGGCGGCATCACCATCACGACGACGCTCGACCCCCGCATCCAGGACGCCACCCAGAAGGCGGTCACGTCCAAGGTGCCGATCGGTGACAAGTCGGAGGTCGGCGCGGCCGCCTACGTCACGGACCCGAAGACCGGCAAGGTGCTCGCCTTCGCCCAGAACACGAAGTACACGGTCGGCAAGCAGACCCTCGGCGCCACCGGCATCAACTGGGCGCTCGACAAGAAGTACGGCGGCTCCAGCGGCTTCCAGTTCGGCTCGACGGCCAAGGCCTTCGGCCTGCTGACCGCCATGGAGTCGGGCATGAACACGAAGTCGAGCGTCAAGGCCAAGGCCGCGGGGGGCAACAGCCAGGCCACGTACACGCCGAAGGAGTGGCCCGGCGGCACGGTCGACGGCTGCGGCCCCGGTGGCACGTGGAAGGTCTACAACGACAGCCCCTTCGCCGGCGGCAACATCTCGCTCATGGAGGCGACGGCCAAGTCGACCAACACGGCGTTCGTCGCCCTGGCCGAGCAGCTGGGTGGTTGCAAGGTGCGCGACACCGGCATGCGCCTCGGCCTGCACCAGGCCGACGGCGGCCAGATCCCCCCGTACGCGCCGGCCTACATCCTCGGCGGCTCGGAGGTCTCGCCGCAGGGTGTCGCCACCGCCTACGCGACCCTGGCCAACGACGGCACGCGCTGCCCTGTCGTCGCCATCACGAAGATCGTGCGCAACGGCAAGGAGGTCAAGCTCCCGAGCAGCGCCTGCAAGCAGGTGGCCGACCCCGATGCCGTGCGCGCCACCGACAAGTTCCTCGAGTACAACATGACCAACGGGTCGGGCATCCGCAACCAGCTCGACGGCCGACAGTCGGCCGGCAAGACCGGTACGGCCAACAAGAACAACGAGTCGTGGTTCGCGGGCTACACCCCGAACCTCGCCACCGCGGTCTGGGTCGGCACCCCCGACGACGGCAACAAGCGCAACATGGTCGACCTCACCATCGGCGACAAGTACATCCCCAAGATGCACGGCGCCGCGGTGGCCGCGCCCATCTGGAAGAGCGTCATGAGCACGGCGCTCGAGGGGATGCCGGTCGAGAAGTTCAAGCAGCCCAGCGACAAGCTGCTCAACGGTGACAACACGACCATCCCCGACGTCACCGGCATGCGGGTGAACGCCGCGGTCGACGCGCTCCAGGCCGCCGGCTTCAACGCGGGCGTCGGTGGCACGATGCGCAGCTCGGTGCCCTTCGGCCGGGTGGCCGGCACCTCGCCCTCCGGCACCGCCAAGAGCGGCAGCTTCATCACGCTCTACACCTCGGGCGCGGGCATGTCGTTCGGCGGCGACACCAACGGGTTCACGAACAACGCCAACCAGACCCGTCAGAACCGCCGCAGCGGTCGCACCGGCACGCCCACGCCGCCGCGCACGCCCACCGCCGACCCGACACAGGCCACGGCCGACCCGACGCGCACGCCGAAGGCGACGAAGACCAAGGCGCCGAAGCCCAAGCCGAGCAAGACCCCGAAGCCGTCCGCGTCGACGAAGTCGCCCACCAAGCCGACCAAGCCGGCCCCGCAGCCGACCAAGCCGGTCAAGCCGACCACTCCCCCGGCCGCCTGAGCGGACGCACCCGCCGGGCCCATCGGCATCCACACGACGAAGGGACCGACGCGGACGTCGGTCCCTTCGTCGTGCACGGGGCGTGTCAGCCGGCGAGCACCTGACGGACGATGGCCGCCACCCGGCCACCCTCGGCGCGCCCGGCGACGGCCTGCTGGGCGGCCTTCATGGCCAGGCCCATCTGCGGCATGCCCGAGGCGCCCGAGGCGGCCACGGCGTCACGGACGATGCCGGTGAGCTCGGCGTCGTCCATCTGCGTCGGCAGGTAGGCCTCGAGCACGGCCAGCTCGGCGTCCTCCTTGTCGGCGAGCTCGGGGCGCTGCGCGCCGCGGTAGGCGACCGAGGCCTCGCGACGCTTCTTCGCCTCCTTGGTGAGCACCTTGAGCACGTCGTCGTCGGTCAGCTCGCGGTGCTCGGTTCCCGCGACCTCCTCGGTCGTCACGGCGGTCAGGGCCATGCGCAGCGAGCCCGCCCGCACCTGGTCGCGCTCGCGCATCGCCGTGGTGAGGTCGGCCTGCAGCTGCTCCTTGAGGGTGCTCATGGCGCCAGTCTCTCAGGTGGCGTCTCAGCCGGTCGCGGCCTTTACGGCCGGCCGTGGGCGTGATGACAGGATGACGGCATGCAGCCGCTGACGAGAAGAGTGCTCGGGTCGGTGCTCGGGCTGGGCGCCGCCGGTCTCGGGGTGCTCGGCTGGGCGTCGCTGGTCGAGCGCAACGCCTTCGTCATCCGGCGCTTCGACGTGCCGGTGCTGCCGCCCGGCTCGCGGCCGCTGCGGGTGCTGCACGTCAGCGACCTGCACCTGCTGCCCCGGCAGAAGCGCAAGGCGCAGTGGATCCGCAGCCTCGGCTCGCTCGACCCCGACCTCGTCGTCAACACCGGCGACAACCTCGCGGCCGTCGACGCCGTGCCGGCGGTGCTCGGCGCCTTCGAGTACGTGCTGTCGCGTCCCGGCGTCTTCGTGCTCGGCAGCAACGACTACTTCGGCCCGCGCCTGAAGAACCCCCTGCGCTACTTCGTCGACGCCGCACCGCGCCGCGCCGAGGCCAGCACGCGCCTGCCGACCGACGAGCTCGTCGCCGGCCTGTCGTCGCAGGGCTGGGTCGACCTCACCAACCGCCGCGACACCCTCGAGATCGGAGGGCTGCGCATCGACGTCGTCGGCGTCGACGACCCGCACCTCGACTACGACCGGCTCGACCTCGTGCGACAGCCGGCCGACCCCGACGCCGACCTCACCATCGGCGTCACCCACGCGCCGTACCAGCGGGTGCTCGACGCCTACGCCGAGGACGGCTGCGCCCTCATCATCGCCGGGCACACGCACGGCGGGCAGGTCTGCCTGCCGTTCAAAGGCGCCCTCGTCACCAACTGCGACCTCGACGCCGGCCGCGTCAAGGGCCTGTCGCGCTGGTGGCCCGGCGCCGGGTCGACCCCGTCGTCGCAGGCCCCCGCGGATGCCGCGTGGCTCGAGGTGTCGGCCGGGCTCGGCACCGCGCCCACCGCGCCCGTGCGCCTCGCCTGCCGCCCCGAGGCGACGCTGCTCACGCTCGTGCCCCGACCACCCGATTCGGAGTTGGGTCAGGGCCTGCGCTAGCATCTGTGCTTGCTGCCCGGTCTCGGAGAGGTCGTCCGACACGGGGCAGTTCGCATGCGGAACGCTGGTCGTGACGCATGACGGGGTGTGGCGCAGCTTGGTAGCGCGCTTCGTTCGGGACGAAGAGGTCGCAGGTTCAAATCCTGTCACCCCGACCAGCCGAGAGGGCCCTGACCAGCGGAGACGCGGGTCAGGGCCCTTCGTCATGTCATCCGCGTGCACGAGCGGGCCCGACGCCGCCGTTCCGGTGGGCCCCGCGCTGGGCACGTGGTCGGTGTGCCCGAGGGAGACAGCGTCTACCGGCTCGCGCGACGGCTGGATGCCGGTCTGCGCGGCCAGGTGCTCGAGCGCACCTCCCTGCGCGTCCCCCGTCACGCCACGGCGAACCTCGACGGCCTCACGCTGCTCGAGCACGACACCCACGGCAAGCACCTGCTGACGCGGCTCAGCGGGGGCCTGACGCTGCACACGCACCTGCGCATGCAGGGCAGCTGGACCGTCACCCGGCCCGGCAAGAGGCTCCCCCGACGGGTGATGCCGGACGTACGGGTCGTGCTCGGCACGGCATCCGGCACGACGGCGTACGGCATCTCCCTGCCCGTCGTCGAGCTGCTGCGCACCCGCGACGAACGGCAGGTCGTCGGCCACCTGGGGCCCGACCCGCTGCGCGCCGACTGGGACGCCGCCGAGGCGGTCCGCCGGCTGCGGGCCGTCCCTGCCCGGCCGGTCGTCGCCGCCCTGCTCGACCAGCGCGTCGTCGCCGGCTTCGGCAACCTCTGGGCCAACGAGCTGTGCTTCCTCGTCGGGGTCAGCCCGTGGACGCCCGTCGGCGAGGTCGACGTCGAGCGGCTCGTCGCGCTCGGGGCGCGCGCCCTGACGGCATCCGCGACGGTCGAAGGTGCCTACCAGGTGACGACGGGACGGCGGCAGAAGGGCGAGCAGCACTGGGTGGCGGGCCGGTACGGCCGGCCGTGCCTGCGATGCGGCACACGGGTGCTCGTCGCGGCGGAGGTGAGCAACGACCCCGAGAACCGGCGGACGTGGTGGTGCCCCCACTGCCAGCCGGGTCCCGGGAGGCCGGCGCCGACGCGCCGGCCCCCGGGCACCTGACCATCGGGTCAGGGGCGGTGGCCCAGGCCTGGTGACTCAAGCTTGGTGACTCAGGCCTGGGTGGCGAGCGCGCCCATCGGGTCCCACGCGGGGAGGACGATCGGGTCGGCGTCGAGGGCGGCCTTGAGCTCGTCGGGCAGCGCGTCACGGCGGACGGCGATCTCGAAGACGTGCTCGCCGAACCAGTTGTCGTTCATCGTCATGAAGCCCTTGTCGCCCTTCTCGGTGCCCCAGCTGTTCTCGACCCGCCAGCGCCGAGGGGCGCCGTCGAGCAGGTCGACGCCGGTGAAGAGCATGGCGTGGGTCATGAGCGACTCGTGGTGGGTCAGGCGGTCGGCCTTGGGCAGGTCGGGCGTCGTGCCGTAGACGGCGGCGCGGTCGAAGAGTGCGGCGTCCCAGAGGCCGAGGTCGGCGTTGGACATCTGGCCGGTGTCGCAGCCGAACCACACCGGCTCGCCGCCGACGATGGCCTCCGAGGCGAGCTTCTTCATGAGCGCCGTCTCGACGTTGAGGTAGGTGACGGGCGGCGCGCCGACGACGTTGCCGAGGTGCTTGACGGTGAAGGTGCGGCCGAAGGGGCTGCTCTCGCGCGGGTCGTTGACGAGGCACACGTAGTCCTCGAGGGGCACGGTGACGTAGGCCTCGGCGAACTCCCGCGGGGTCATCGTCCCGTCGCGGTGGAAGCCCTTGTCGGTGTCCTTCCACTGCCACACGAACGACTGCGGCGGGGTGCCGAGGTGGATGCAGAGCAGGCGGTGCACGGTCGCGAGCGTCGCCTCCTTCGCCTCGTCGAGCTGCTCGGGGCCGGCACCGCCGGCCGCCGCGGCGCGCAGGTCACGCGCCGCCTGGCGCAGGATCGTCGCGATGTCGCGGTTCATCTGCCGGGTGTTGCTCGAGCTCTTCGTCTCGGGCATCGCCACCTTGGGCACGAGGCCGTGCTTGACGACGAGGGCGACGAACATGTTCCACTGGCCGCCGTCCTCGGCGGGCGCCCCGAGCAGGTGCGCGACGGTGCGGTCGTCGACGTCGCGGTCGGCGGTGGCGATGACCGACTCGAGCCAGTGGTTGGCCTTCTCGAGCTTGTCCCAGAACAGCAGGTAGTTCTGCGAGAACTCGAAGTCCTTGACGCCGAGCTTCTTCGCGGCGCCCGCCCGCAGCAGGTTGGTGCCGGCGAACAGCCAGCAGCGACCGCTCTTCTCCTGCGACGTGGCGGTCCAGTCGTCGAGCAGGTTCGACATCGAGTGGTCGATGGAGGTGACGACGCGGCGGTCGAGCGCCACCTCGTCGACGAGCGTGCTCGTCACGGCGTTCTGCAGCAGGCGCGCGGTGGGGTCGGCGTCGACGTCCTTGGACAGGCGGTCGGTGAGGTCGATGGGCAGGTCGTGCGGCATGAATTCTCTCCTCGGGTGCCGACGGCTCGTGGCCGCCGGGCTGGTTCGGCTCCGTGCAGTGGCGACGCTCTCTCACTCTAGGCCGGATGCCGGGAGCCTCCCGGGCGCGCCGGCGCGGTCGCCGGGTGGTTCGGGTGGTTGAGGGGACAACGACAGCGGGTACCCAGTGCGGGTACGTCACCGCGGTCTCCACGCCGGGTCCCGCCCGGCCGACCGTCCGTCCCCGACCTGGGAGGTCCCCATGAAGCTCGGCCACATCGTCGACCGCCTGCCCGAACGGCTGGCCACCGGCGCCTTCATCCTGCACTCCGGCCTCGAGAAGCTGAAGGGCGACGAGGAGACGGCCAAGGGCATGCACGGCATGGCCAGCGGGACCTTCCCGTTCCTGAAGAACATCGAGCCGACCCGGTTCCTGCGCATGCTCGCCATCGGTGAGATCACCGTCGGCTCGCTGTTGCTCGTGCCCGTCGTGCCGAAGCCGGTCGCCGGCGCCGCCCTCACCGGCTTCTCCGCCGCGCTGCTGACCGTCTACGCGCGCACGCCCGGCATGCGTCAGCCCGGCAGCATCTGGCCGACCCAGCAGGGCCTCGGCGTGAGCAAGGACGTCTGGATGCTCGGCATCGGCAGCGGCCTCATGCTCGACTCGGCCACCGACAGGACCCGCCGCTAGGCACCCACGCGGCGCCACGACATCCGACCACCGGGCCACCGGACGGGCGGATGCCGTGGCGCTGGCACGATGCCTCCGTGACGGTGACGGCGTGGGTGCTGCTCGGGGCGGCGGCGGTGCTCATCGGGCTGGCCAAGACGGCCCTCGGCGGGCTCGGCAGCATCGCCATCGCGATCTTCGCGACCGTGCTGCCCGCGAAGGAGTCGACGGGTGCCATCCTGCTGCTGCTCGTCGTCGGTGATGTCGTCGCGGCGTGGCACTACCGCGGCGACGCCGACCGCGCACTGCTGCGACGGCTCATCCCGGCCGTCGTACCCGGCCTGCTGCTCGGCGTGGCCTTCCTCGCCGTCGTCGACGACGTCGTGCTGCGGCGCTCCATCGGTGGGCTGCTCCTCGCCATGGCGGCGCTGCAGCTGTGGCTGAAGGTTCGCGCACCGTCGTCGACGTCGGCGGTGGCCTCGTCGCGCGCGGCCGGAGTCGTGACCGGAGCCGCCTCGGGCTTCGCCACGATGACGGCCAACGCGGCCGGCCCGGTCATGACGCTCTACCTCGTGGCGCAGGGGATCGACAAGCGGCGCTTCCTCGGGACCGGCGCCCTGTTCTACCTCGGGGTCAACCTGTGCAAGGTGCCGCTCAGTGCCGGGCTGGGGCTGCTCGGCGGCGACACCGTCGTGCGGACCGCGCTGCTCGCTCCCCTGGTGCTGCTCGGGACGTGGGCCGGGGTGCACCTCGTGCGGCGGCTGAGCCAGACCCGGTTCGAGCAGGCCGTGCTCGCTGCGACGGTGGTCTCGGCCGTGGCCCTCGTGGTCCGCTGACGGCCGCCCGGTCCGCGTCTGCCCCTTTCCCGGCCGTGGCGGGCGTCAGGCCGGGGCGACGTGCTCGAGCGCCCCACCGCGGAAGGCGTCGACGAACAGCTGGTGGTCTCGCCGGCTGCGCACCGCGTACTCGTGCGCGAACCTGGTCAGGTCGGCGACGAGCGCCTCGACGTCGCCACCCACCCGTCGCCCGATGGCGTCCTCGACATTGACGGTGACGAGGTCCTGGTCGCTCTCCTGGTCGGCGACGCAGTGGATCTTGGCCGTGGCCCGGCCGAGCTGCGGCACGAGCAGCGACAGCTCGTCGGGCTCGCTCAGCTCGTCCCAGTCGAGGTCGGCCTCGTAGGGCGACACCTCGCTGACGACGAACCCGACCTCCTCGCCGTCGGGGCCGGGCAACGACGTCCAGCCGAGAAAGCGGTCGGCCCGCGCCTGCAGCGCCCGCTGCGAGATGGCGGTGCGGTGGCCGTGGTGCTCGAAGTGAGCCCGCCCGCGCTCGTCGTCGACGACCCGGCTGGGGGCGGCGACGTTGGCCTGCTTGAGCGAGAGAACGACGTCGTTGTCGAGCGCCTGGGTGTAGCCCTCGATGAGCAGGCTGTAGGCCGGGAGCCCAGCGCTGCCGATGCCGAAGCCCGAGCGTCCGACGGCATCCAGCAGGTCGAAGGTGACCGCGCCACGGCGCGAACCCGGCAGCGTGTCGAGGTAGCGCTCGAAGGCGTCGCGCACGCGGCCCATCTCGTCGTCGTCGAGGCGCCGGACGCCCGAGCCGTCGGCGAAGCGGCGGCGGTAGTCGTCGACGACGGTCATCGACTCGAGCAGCTCGACCCGCGTCGACAGCTTGGCCACGTGCAGCGCGTCGAGCACCGCCCCCTCGGCGTTGTCGAGGGTCAGCGCCCACTCGGTGTCGTCGGCGACCTGACGGTAGTGCTCGACCTGGTCGAGGTAGGCCCGCACGTAGGCGTCGATGAGGTCGTCGATGAGGTCGTCGGGCAGCGCCTTCTGCCAGCAGAGCAGGGCGAGGCTCGCGCAGAAGCGGGCGAGGTCCCACGTCCAGTGGCCGACGTAGGCCTCGTCGAAGTCGTTGACGTCGAAGACGAGCCGGCCCTCGGCGTCGAGGTAGGTGCCGAAGTTCTCGGCGTGCAGGTCGCCCTGGATCCAGACCCGCGCGAGGTCGTCGTCGACCCAGCGCGCGTCGAACCGGGCCCACGCGCCGTCGCGGCCGACGTCGGCGTAGAACAGGCAGGCCGTGCCGCGGTAGAAGGCGTAGGGGTCGCGGGCCATCTTGCGGAACTTCGTGCGGAAGCCGTGCGGGTCGGCCTTCATCAGCGGCTCGAACGCCTCGACGAGGGCCCCGACGACGAGCTCGGTGCGGGCCGCGTCGTCATCGGTCGTGGCGCTGGGGTCGTCGGCGTGAGAGGTCGTGGCGCCCTCGGGCGCGTCCGGCGTCATGCCGTCACGATGCCACAGCGGCGCCCCGTCATAGGGTCGGCGCATGAGCGACGACGCCACCGCGGCCGGGCCCGACGAGCTGCGCCGGGCGTCACGCCGGGCGTGGGGAGCGCTCGAGACGCTGCACGTGCTCGGGTACTTCGCGCCGGCGGTGCGGGACGCCTACGTCGCCCTCGGGCTGCACCCACGCCTCAGCTACTTCGCCGCCCGGTCGGCCGCCTTCGGCCCCGTCGGGCCGGCCGTCCCGACGGCGACCTTCTACGTCTTCAGCCCGCGGCTGCACGAGCTCGCGCTGCCGGCGTCGTGGTCGGTGGCCTCCCCCGAGCAGGTGCAGCACACCCGGCGTCAGGCGATGGCGGGGGTGCTCGAGCAGGTCGTCGGCGACGTCGACGTCACCGAGCTGGTCGAGCTCGCCACGACGGCCTGCGACGGGCTCACGGCACCGGGCCGACCGCTGTACGCCGCCCACGCCGCCCTCGACCGCCCCGACGACCCGCGCGTGGCGCTCTGGCACGCGGCCACCCTGCTGCGCGAGCACCGCGGCGACGGTCATGTGGCCGTGCTGCTGCGGCACCGGCTCGACCCCGTCGAGTCGCTCGTGCTCGGCGGGCTGTTCTCGGTCAACACGGAGTTCGTGCGCACCACCCGCGGCTGGACCGACGAGCAGTGGGATGCCGGTACGCGACGTCTCGAGCGGCGTGGCCTCGTGCACGGCGCCGCCCTCACCGGCGACGGTCTGGCCTTCCGGCGACGCGTCGAACGAGAGACCGACGACCTCGCCCTCGAGGGCTGGGCCCACCTCGGGCTCGAGGGCACGCAGCGGGTCGTCGAGCTGGCCACGCCGCTGCGCGAGCGGGTGCTGGCGAGCGGCATCCTGCCCGAGTGGGTCGCGGCCCGCGGCTGACGCCGGCATTCGGTCGAGGTGCGGACTCGCGCCCGGCTGCGACGGAATACCTCGACCCGCGTCAGGGACCGGGTGTCACCTCGGCCGTGGCGCCCGCCGCAGCGCGACGGCGAGGGCGAGGCCCCAGAGCAGGAAGAGGGGGTCCCACAGCCACGCGTGGCCGACCATCGCGGGCCGGTCGTAGCCGCCGTCCGGTGTGATCACCCCGGCCAGCACGAGGTTGCCGACGACGGTGTTGGCCCCGCCCCACAGCACGAGCACGGCGACGGCGAGCCACAGCAGCGCGACCCAGGGCCGGCGCCGCAGGAGCCCCCGACGGGCGAGCCACAGCGGCAGGAGCGCTCCGGCCACCTTGACCGCCGCCACGACGAGCAGCAGCCAGCGCACGTCGGCGAAGGTCGTGACGATGCGCTCCCCCAGCGTCTCGAGTAGCCAGTCGCCGCCGAGGCCCCAGTAGGCGCTCGACGCGGCGTGCACGAGGCCCGCAGCGGCCGCCACGAGGAGGGTGACCCCGACCACCCGCGACGTCGAGGATGCCGGGTGGCCCGGCCCCGCGGCATCCGGGCGCCGTGAGCGGGGGGTCTCACCCATTGACCGCGCCCGCCGCGCGGGATTGGCTGGCGTCAGCGCGGGTCACCGACGACCCGCCCGGCCCCAGGGAGTGCACGTGACAGACACCCTCGACCTCGCAGAGGCACGCACCGACCCCGACCAGGACCCCGCGTCCGACCCCGCTTCGGACCCCGCCTCGCAGCGGGCGCAGGCGTGGCTCGACCGGCTCAACGAGGCGCTGGAGGCGAAGGACCCCGACCGTGCGGCAGGGTTGTTCGCGCGGCAGAGCTTCTGGCGGGATCTCATCGCCTTCACGTGGAACATCATCACCGTCGAGAACCCCGACGGCGTCCGCGACATGCTGGCGGCCACCCTCGACGACACCGCGCCGGTGCGGTTGCGCCTGACGGAGCCGGCCACCGAGGACGGTGGCGTCGTCACCGCCTGGGTCGAGCTCGAGAGTGCGAAGGGGCGCGGGCCCGGACTGCTGCGCCTCACGGAGGAGGACGGCGAGGACCGGGCCTGGACCCTGCTCACCGCCATGCAGGAGCTCGCCGGCCACGAGGAGCCGCGCGGCGCGCGACGGCCGCTGGGCGCACAGCACGGCGCCGCCAAGGACCGGGTGACGTGGGCCGAGCGGCGCCAGCAGGAGGCCGAGAGCCTCGGCTCGGACACCCAGCCCTACGTGCTCGTCGTCGGCGGCGGCCAGGGCGGCATCGCCCTCGGGGCGCGGCTGCGCCAGCTCGGGGTCCCCAGCCTCGTCGTCGACAAGCACCCGCGCCCCGGCGACCAGTGGCGCAGCCGCTACAAGTCGCTCTGCCTGCACGACCCGGTCTGGTACGACCACCTGCCGTACCTGAAGTTCCCCGACAACTGGCCCGTCTTCGCGCCGAAGGACAAGATCGGCGACTGGCTCGAGTCGTACGTCACGGTCATGGAGGTGCCGTACTGGAGCTCGACGGAGGCGAAGTCGGCCCGCTGGTCCGACGAGGCGGGCCACTGGACCGTCGAGGTCGAGCGGGAGGGCAAGCCCCTCACCCTGCGCCCGACCCACCTCGTCTTCGCCACCGGCATGTCCGGGCGCCCCCGGATGCCCGAGCTGCCGGGCGCCGACCACTTCCGCGGCGAGATCCACCACTCGTCGCGCCACCCCGGCCCCGACGCCTACCGCGGCAAGCGCGCCGTCGTCGTCGGCAGCAACAACAGCTCGTTCGACATCTGTGCGGCCCTGTGGGAGAACGACGTCGACGTCACGATGGTGCAGCGCTCGTCGACCCACGTCGTGCGCAGCCAGAGCCTCATGGAGTACGGCCTCGGTGACCTCTACTCGGAGCGGGCGCTCGACGCCGGCGTGACGACCGAGAAGGCCGACATGATCTTCAGCTCGCTGCCGTACCGGATCATGCACGAGTTCCAGAAGCCGATCTACGACACGATCGCCGAGGTCGACAAGGAGTTCTACGACCGGCTCGAGGGTGCCGGCTTCTGGCACGACTGGGGCGCCGACGGCTCCGGCCTGTTCATGAAGTACCTCCGGCGCGGGTCGGGCTACTACATCGACATCGGCGCCGCCGACCTCGTCGCGGACGGTGACGTCAAGCTGGCCCACGGGCAGGTCGACCACTTCACTGAGGATGCCGTCGTGCTGGCCGACGGCACCGAGCTGCCCGCCGACCTCGTCGTGTTCGCGACCGGCTACACCTCGATGAACGGGTGGGTGGCCGAGCTCGTCGACCAGGAGACCGCCGACCGGCTGGGCAAGGTGTGGGGTCTCGGGTCCGACACCCCGCTCGACCCGGGGCCGTGGGAGGGCGAGCAGCGCAACATGTGGAAGCCGACGCAGGTGCTGAACCTCTGGATGCACGGGGGCAACCTGCACCAGTCCCGCCACTACTCGATCTACCTCGCGCTGCAGCTCAAGGCCCGCCACGAAGGCCTCGAGACCCCCGTCCACGGGCTCGCGGAGGTGCACCACACCTCCTGACGCCCGCCGCCCGGGCGTCACGCCGCTAGCCTCACCAGCGTGACGCCGCAGCAGCAGCCACCGCAGGACGGGCCGTCGGCCGGCCTCTCGGGGTCGGCCGACGGCCCGTCGCTGGCGCGTCGCCTCTCGACGACCGACGCCGTCGTCGTCGGGCTCTCGGCCATGGTCGGCGCCGGCGTCTACTCGGTGTTCGGCCCCGCGACCGCGGCCGCCGGGTCGCTCGTGCTCGTCGCGCTCGGCGTCGCCGCCGTCGTCGCCGCCTGCAACGCCCTGTCGTCGACCCGGCTCGCGGCCCGCTACCCGCGGTCGGGCGGCACCTACGTCTACGGCCGCGAGGTGCTGGGCCCGTGGTGGGGCTTCGTGGCCGGCTGGGGCTTCGTCGTCGGCAAGACCGCCTCCTGCGCCGCCATGGCCCTGACGGTCGCGACGTACGCCCTCCCCGGCCCGGCCGGTGTCGTCACCGCGGCGCAGCGGGCGGTGGCCGCCGCGGCGGTGGTCGCGCTGACGCTGGCGACGGTGCGGGGGATCACCCGCACGGCCAGGCTCGCTCGCGTCCTGCTGGTCGTGACGCTCACCGCGCTGGTGCTGTTCGTCGTCGTCAGCGCGAGCACGTCGACGTCGCAGTACCGGTCGGCGTCGACCGCCGCCACGAACCTCATCACAGTCACGGAGGCCGGGTGGCCGGGAGTGCTGCAGGCCGCGGGCCTGCTGTTCTTCGCTTTCGCCGGGTACGCCCGGGTGGCGACCCTCGGCGAGGAGGTCCGCCGTCCCGAGCGGCTCGCCGCGGCCGTGTCGGTCGCGTTGGGGGTCGTCGTCGTGCTCTACCTCGCCGTCGGGGTGACGGTGCTGCGTGGGCTGGGCGTCGAGGCGGTGGCGGCGACGACGACCCCCGTGGCGGCGGCGGCCGACGCGACCGGCATCCCGTGGCTGCCGACCGCCGTGCGGGCCGGTGCGGTGGCCGCCGGGCTGGGGGCGCTGCTGGCCCTGCTCGCCGGGGTGGGGCGCACCACCCTGGCCATGGCCCGCGAGCACGACCTGCCGCACCGCCTGGCCGCCGTCGACCCGGTGCACCGGGTACCGGCCCGCGCCCAGGCGGCGGTGGCCGGCGTCGCGTGCCTGCTCGTGCTCGTCGGGGACCTGCGCGGCGTCATCGGCTTCTCGTCCTTCGGGGTGCTCGTCTACTACGCGGTCGCCAACCTGTCCGCCCTGCGGCTGGGTGGCCCGGGCACCGGTGGCGGCGCGACCAGGGCCGGCGCCGTGGTGGCGGTCGTCGGCCTGACGGGCTGTGTCGTGCTCGTCGCCACCCTCCCCGCGACGGCCGTCGTCGCAGGCCTCTGCGTCTTCGCCCTCGGCGTCGCGGGCCGGTGGGTGCGACTGCTCAGCGCCGGGTGAGCACGAGCACCGGGATGACCCGGCTCGTCTTGCGCTCGTACTCGGCGAAGCCCGGGTAGCGCTGTTTCTGCGTCTCCCACACCGGCTCGCGCTCCTCCGGGGCCAGCTCGCGGGCGGTGACGTCGATGGTCTCGACGCCGTCACCGTCGCCGGCGGCGACCTCGATCGCGGCCTCGGGGTGGGCCCTGAGGTTGTGGTACCACGCCGGGTTGACGTCGAGGCCGGCGTACGAGGCGAAGACGGCCCACCCGTCGTCGACGGCCTGGTACATCATCGGGCTGACCCGCTGCTGGCCCGACTTCGCACCGGTGCTGTGCAGCAGCAGCAGCGGCGCACCCGCGAAGTTGCCGCCCACGTGCCCGCCGTTGGCACGGAACTCCTCGATGACCTGCTCGTTCCAGTCGCTCATGGTCCGACGCTAGCCCGCCCGGGTCCGGACCACGACCCGTGGAGGTCTTCCGTCGTCCTGGCGACGAGAAACCTCCACGGGAGAACGGGTTCCGGAGCCGGCAGCCCTCGCTTCCGGTGGCCGAGTCGACCCGACAGGAGTTCAATGCGCTCATGCGTCGTCGCCTCGTGCTGACCTCAGTCTTCACCGCCGTCCTCGGCCTGACCGTCGCCCCCGCGGCGTCGCAGGCCTCGTCGCCCCCGTCGGCCTCGCCGACGTCGGCCTCCTCCGCCGCCGCGTCCTGCGCCGGCGTGCTCGACACCCCGGCCACCTACGACGGCACCGTCCCGGCGCCGAAGAAGGTGCTCGGCTACGAGCTGGGCTCCAAGCAGGCCAGCAACGCCGACATCCTCAAGTACTGGGATGCCGTCGACCGCGCGAGCGACCGGGTCGTCACCGGCACCTTCGCCACGTCGTGGCAGGGGCAGCCGCTGCGCTACGCCCTCGTCGGCTCCCCGACGACGCTCTCGCGCCTGCCCCGCATCACCGCGGACCTCGCGAAGCTGCGCGACCCGGCCACGCCGGCATCCGACGCCGACGCCATCGTCGCGCGCACCCCGGCCATCCTCTGGATCTCGGCCAACGTGCACGGCAACGAGCCGTCGGGCGGCGACGCGGTGCTGCGGCTGCTCTACCAGCTCGCCGACCGCAACGACTGCGTGGCGAAGGCGATCCGCGACAACGCGCTCGTCGGCCTCATCCCGACGCAGAACCCCGACGGCCGCACGAACGACGTCCGCACCAACGCGTACTCGTTCGACCTCAACCGCGACTGGTTCGCGCGCACCCAGCCCGAGACCGACGGCAAGCTCGACCTGCTGTGGACGTACCCGCCGCAGCTCTACGTCGACGAGCACGAGATGGGGGGCAACGGCTACTTCTTCCCGCCCAACAGCGACCCGGTCTACCACGAGACGCCCGACCGCCAGTACACGCAGATCGAGAAGCTCTACGGCGCCGCCAACACCGCCGCCTTCACGGCCAACGGCTGGAAGTTCGAGACGTACCAGGCCGGCTACGACATGTTCTACCAGGGCTACGGCGACACCGTGCCCACGACTCAGTTCGGCGCTGCCGGAATGACGTTCGAGCAGGGCGGCGACAGCCCCTACCCGGCCAAGACCAACCACCACTACACGTCGGCGATCACCACGCTCTACACCGGCGCGACCAACCGGGCCCGGTTGCTGCGCGAGTGGCGCCAGACCTGGCTGCAGGCGCTGCGTGAGGGTCAGGCGTGCCGGCTCGAGCCGAACGCCACCTTCAACCCGGGCAACGAGGTGCTCATCCCCGTCCCGAAGAAGCCGGTCTGCGGCTACTTCCTCACCGGCGACAACCCGGAGACGCGCAACGTCGTGCGTCGTCTGCAGCAGGCGAAGGTCGAGGTCAGCCGGCTGACCTCGAGCGTCGTCGTGCCCGACTACAAGCCCTACGGCCAGGCGGTGCGTAGCCAGCGCCTGCCCAAGGGCACCTACTGGGTCAGCCTCGCGCAGGTGCAGAAGCACTGGGTGCAGGCGATGCTCGGTGAGGACACCTACACGCCGTTCCCGTACTTCTACGACGTCAGCGGCTGGAACAACGCGATGCTCGCCGGCGTCGGCGGGGGCTCCACCGGCACCCGGCTCGACGTGGCGACCGCCCCCGTGGCGCTGCTGCCGGCCGCCACGGCCGCCCCGGTGGCCGACGCGCCGCGCATCGGCATCATCGACCAGCGTCCCGAGCCGACGTACCAGTACCAGACGACGGGCTGGCTGCGCTGGCGCCTCGAGCAGGACTGGAAGCTCGACTACACCGCGCTGACGCCCGAGCAGGTCACCCCGGCGGCCCTGAGCCGCCTCGACGTGCTGCTCGTCCCCGACGTCGACGGCCAGCCCACCTTCGACCGCCTGGGCCAGACCGGGCGCCAGGCCCTCCGGTCGTGGGTCAACCGTGGCGGGCGCTACGTCGCATGGCAGGGCGGCACGGTGCTGGCGAAGTCGCTCGGCCTCACGTCGGTCGGCCTCTCCGAGGCCACGGCGGTCTCGCCGGGAGCCCTGCTGTCGCTCAACGCCCCTCGTGCCAACACGTGGGCGCTCTGGGACGACGGCGACGCACAGATGAGCCCCGGTGGCGCCGCCGTCATCACCTCGTTCCCGGCCAGCCCGTTCGTGTCGGGCTACGCCGAGGACACCGACACCCTGGCCGGCAGCGCCGTCGAGGCCGTCGACCGTGTCGGGGCGGGCAGCACGACGGTGTTCTCCATCGAGCCGAACTTCCGCGGCTACAGCGACGGCACCGCCGCGCTGCTCCTGGATGCCGTCAAGGGCACCCCCGGTGAGAGCGCGCGGGTCGCGCCGCGGCCCCTCGCGGCGGAGGCGCCGTCGGTGCTCGGACTCACCCGTTCGACCGCGGATCACGTCGCCGACGAGCAGCGGGAGCGCGGCCGCGACTGAGCCGGCACCGCACGCGCGACGACCTCCGGGCCGGGCCTCGCACGGCCCGGCCCGGAGGTCTACCGTCGAACGGGTGACCGACACCTACCGCCTCGCCGACACCACCGTGCACCGCATCGGCTACGGAGCGATGCAGCTCCCCGGCCCCGGCGTCATGGGCCCGCCCCGCGACCGTGACGAGGCCCTGCGGGTGCTGCGCCGCGCGGTCGAGCTCGGGGTCGACCACATCGACACCGCCCAGTTCTACGGCCCCGACGTCTCCAACGAGCTCATCCGCGAAGCCCTGCACCCCTACCCCGCGGGCCTGGCCCTCGTCACGAAGGTCGGTGCCCGCCGTGACGCCGAGGGGCAGTGGCTGCCGGCCCAGTCGCCCGCCGACCTGCGGGCCGACGTCGAGGCGAACCTCCGGTCGCTCGGCACCGAGCGGCTCACCGCGGTCAACCTGCGGCGCATGGACGAGCACGGCGTCGGCGGTGTGCCGATCGAGGAGCAGCTCGGCGAGCTCGCCGCCCTCCGTGACGAGGGCAAGATCGCCGGCGTCGGGGTCTCGACGGTCGACGCGGGGCAGCTGGACGCCGCGATCGCCACGACCGCGATCGTCTGCGTCCAGAACGCGTTCAGCCTCGTCGACCAGTCGGATGCCGGTGTGCTCGACCGGTGTACCGCCGAGGGCATCGCGTACGTCCCCTACTTCCCCCTCGGCTCGGCGTTCCCCGACATGCCGAAGGTGGTCGACCGACCCGCCGTGCAGGCGGTGGCCGCCCGGCTCGGCGTGCCCGCCGCGAGGGTCGGTCTCGCCTGGCTGCTCGCCCGCGCCGAGAACGTCCTGCTCATCCCCGGCACCTCGTCGGTGGCCCACCTCGAGGACAACATGGCCGTCGCCGACGTGCACCTGTCGGAGGACGACCTCGCCGAGCTGGCGACGGTCACTGCCTGACGACGACGACCAGGAGGCGAGATGGCAACGGGCTCAGGTGACTTCGCCCTCACGACCGACGAGCTGAGAGCCGTCACGGCGTACGCCCTGGCGTGCGCGGAGCCGGCCCTCGTCGTCTGGGACCGGGCCCACGCCGACGACGACCGCCCGGCCGCGGCCCTCGAGGCGGCCCGGGTCTTCATTTCCGGCGCACGGCGCACCCGGCTGCAGCGCACGGCGGCCACCGAGGCCCACCGGGCCGCGAAGGAGACGGCGGACGAGGCGGCGGCCCATGCGGCGACGGCGTGCGGCGACGCGTCGGCGGCTGCCTACCTGCACCCCCTCGCGACGGCGACCCAGCTGCGGCACGTGCTCGGGGCGGCCGCCCACGCCGCGCGCGCGGCCGAGCTCGCCCGAGGCGGCGACCCCGTCGTGGCGGAGTACGTCGTGACGGCGGCCGCCCGCCGGGCGAGCCCCCTCGTGCTCGACGTGCTCTCGCGCTACCCGCGGGCGCCCGAGGGACGCACCCGGGTGGCCGCCCTCATGCGCCGCCTCGACGTGCTGCTTCGCGACCCACCCCCGGCGCCTCGGGTCGTCGACGACGCCGGCCCCTTCTTCCACGGGACCCGCGCCGACCTGCGCCCCGGCGACCTCCTCGTGCCCGGCCGCACGACGAACTACGGCTCCGGCAGGGCGTCGGTGCACGTGTACGTCACCGCGTCCGACGTCGGGGCCCCGCTGGCGGCCGAGCTCGCCCTCGGCGACGGTCCGCCACGGGTCTACCGGGTCGAGCCGACCGGACGCATCGAGGACGACCCCAACGTCACCGACAAGCGCTTCCCCGGCAACCCCACCCGCTCGTACCGCACGCGCGAGCCGGTGCGGGTGGTCGAGGAGGTGCACGGCTGGGAGCCACCGTCCGCCGACCTCGTCGCGCGCATCCGGGCGAGCTCGGGCGAGCTCGCCGAGCTGGGGATCGAGGCGATGGACGACTGAGCCGGGGAACGTTCGGCGTGCCCACCGGCATCCGGTCGGCCGGTCGTCGGGTAGGGCGGGCGTGCCGAACGGGTAGGTCACCCGTGAACCACCAACCCCCAGAACGTAGGAGTGAGCATGTCTGCAGACGAGAAGGTCGCCAAGGAGCTGGTCGAGACGCTCAAGGACGGCGAGAAGGGCTACGCGCAGTCGGCCGAGAAGCTTCGCGACAGCGAGCACGCCGAGTGGGCGACGACCATGCAGCGCCTGTCGGAGCAGCGTGCGGAGTTCCGCCGCGAGATCGTCGGCCTCGGCCACGAGTACGGCGACGACGTCGACGAGAGCGGCTCGGCCCTCGCTGCACTGCACCGGGGCTGGATGTCGCTCAAGGACGCCCTCACCGGTGACGACGCCTCGGGCGTGCTCGGTGCGGCCGTGTCGGGCGAGGACCACGCGGTGACCGAGTACGAGAAGGGCCTCAAGGAGGACCTCAGCGACGGCTTCCGCGACGTCGTGCAGCGCCAGCACGCCGCCATCGTGTCGGCCCGCGAGGAGCTCAAGGCCCTGCAGACCGCGAGCTGAGCCGGCGGTGCCGCTCGGCGCCACGACAAGACGAGGGCGGGTCACCGGCAGCATGCCGGTGACCCGCCCTCGTGCTCGCTCGGCCCTCTCGGGTCAGGCGTAGAAGGCGGGCTTGTCGACCATGTGCACCGCGACCACACCGTCGTCGGTCAGCGCCTTGACGCCGGCATCGCACACGCTGGCCGCGGCGTAGCCGTCCCACGCGGTCGAGCCGGTGTGCTCGCCGCGGGCGACGGCGTCGATCCACTCCTGCACCTCGGTGACGAACGCGCCTCGGAACCGGTCGTTGTGGTCGCGCGTGATGCCGTTGCGCCGACCCCCGCCGTCGCGGACGACGACCGCGTTCTGGTCGGCGAGCGAGACGGTCCCCCGCTCGGCGACGGCCTCGCAGCGGATGTCGTAGCCGAACTGGCAGTTGACGAAGATCTCGTCGTCGACCCGGACCCCCGACACCGTCTCGAGCACGAGCACGAGCGGGTCCTGCAGGTGGGGCGCCCTGAGGCTCGTCTTCCTCGGCTTGTCGACGCGGGCCGAGACGAACTCCTCGCCCAGCAGCCACCGCATCGTGTCGATCTCGTGGATGGCGGTGTCGTTGATGGCCATGTCCCACGTGTAGAAGTCGGGCACGGTGGGGTTGCGGTGCGCGCAGTGCACCATGAGCGTCTCGCCGAGCTCGCCCGAGTCGAGCAGTGCCTTCATCTCGCGGTAGCTGCGGTCGAAGCGGCGCATGAAGCCGACGGTGACGAGCCGGCGTCCAGCCGCCTGCTCGGCCTCCATGATGCGCAGCGCGGCATCGGCCGTGGGCGTCAGCGGCTTCTCGCACAGCACCGGCTTGCCGGCGGCGATGCAGGCGAGCACGTCGACCTCGTGGGCCGGTCCGTACGAGCAGATCATCACGGCGTCGACCTCGTCGGCCGCGATGAGCTCGGTCGACGAGGCGTACCTCGTGCCCCTGATGCGCCGCGCGACCTCCGTCGCGCGCGCCTCGTCGACGTCGGAGACCGCCACGACGCGGCCGCCGGCGATGACGGTGTGGATGCGGTCGATGTGCGCCTGGCCCATGCCGCCGGGCCCGATCATGCCGATGCGGACTGTCATGTGAAGCTCCGGTTCACCGTCGGCCGAGGCCGACCGACGCGAGGTACTCCCGCGTCTCGATGGCGTTCGGCAACGGGACGCTCGGGTCGCACGGGTACATGTCCTGCTCGCACACGACGTAGAGCTCCTTGTCGAGGTCGGCGAGGGCGTCGACGAGCGACGGCATGTCGGGCGCCCCGGCCGGCGGCTTCACCGAGCAGCCCTTCGCCACCGCCTGGCCGAACGGCCAGTCCTCGTCGTGGGCCTGCTTCACGAGGGCCTGGTCCATGGCCTTGATGTGCACGTACGAGATGCGCTCGGGGTACCGGCGGACGAGCTCGACGGGGTCGCCGCCGCCGTAGACGACGTGACCGGTGTCGAGGCAGAAGCCCACGTACTCGGGGTCGGTCGCCTGGAAGATGCGGTCGATGTCCTCGGGCGTCTCGATGTGGCTGTCACCGTGGGGGTGCAGCACCATCTGGAGGCCGTAGTCCTCCTTCATGATGCGGCCCAGGCGGTCGGCGTTGCGGATGTAGTCGTTCCACGCCTGCGTCGACAGCACCCGGTCGTCGGTGTACTCCCATGTCTTCTCGTCACGGAACATCGGCGGCAGGTGGACGACGTACTCGGCGCCGACGGCGGCGTGCGTCTCGGCTATGGCCCGGAAGGTCCTCTCGGTGTCGGCCCACGCCTCCGGCTGGTGCAGGATGCCCCAGCCGGTGCCGGCGACGACACGGAAGCCGCGCTCGTCCATCTCCTCCTTCAGCCGCACCGGGTCCTTCGGGAAGTAGCCGAACGGCCCGGTCTCCATCACCGAGAAGCCGGCCTCGGCCATCTCGTCGAGTGCGGTCTCCCAGTGGATCTGCTTGTCGTCCTCGGGGAACCAGACACCCCACTGGTCGGGGCACACCCCGATCGTCAGCTTGCTGTATCGCGGGTCGGTGTTGCGGGCCTTGTCGTCGGCCATGGTGGAGCGGTCCTCTCGGAAAGCGGTGCGAGACAGTGATGTCGAAGGCTGAGCGCGGTGTGGCCGATGGCGACAGGGGCCGGATGCCGTCAGGGCGAGTCGGGCGGAGAAGGCGGGACGGGCGCGACGAGCGACCGCTGGTGGGACTTGTGCCCGGCGTAGTCGGAGTAGGCCGTCCGGGTGCTCTCGATCGCCGACACCTGGCTCACCGGGACGTCCCACCAGCTGCGGCTGTCGGGGGCGTGGACCAGCGGGTCGGTCTCGACGTGGATGACGACCGGACCGCCGTCCGTGGGGGCGGCCTTCGCCTCCTTGACCGCCCGGGCCAGCTCGTCCCGCGAGTGCACCTCGATGACGTGCGCCCCGAGGCTGCGCGCGTTGGCGGCGAGGTCGACCGGCAGCACGTCGCCGTCGAGCCGGCCGGTGCCCTCGCCGCGGTACCGGTAGCGCGTCCCGAACCGCTGAGACCCCAGCGACTCCGAGAGCGAGCCGATGGAGTGGAACCCGTGGTTCTGCACGATGACGACGACGACCTTGACCCGCTCCTGGACCGCGGTGACGAGCTCGGTCGGCATCATGAGGTAGCCCCCGTCGCCGACGAGCGCGAAGACGTCGCGGGACTCGTCGGCGAGCCGGATGCCGATCGAGGCCGGCACCTCGTAGCCCATGCAGGAGAAGCCGTACTCGACGTGGTACCCCTTGCGGTCGCGCACGCGCCACAGCTTGTGCAGGTCGCCCGGCATCGACCCGGCGGCGCACAGCACGACGTCGCGCGGGTCGGTCAGCTCGTTGACGGCGCCGATCACCTCGCCCTGGGTGAGCAGGCCGTCGGCGAGCGCGTCGGTGGCCGACGCGGGCGGGTCGTAGGTGGCCTCGACGAGGGAGTCCCACTCCGCCCACAGCTCGCCCTGCCGGGCACGGTAGGCCTCGTCGACGCGATGGTCACCGAGGGCGGCCGCGAGCGCTGTGAGGGCCTCGCGGGCATCGGCCACGACGGGCAGTCCGGCCTGCTTGCCGGCGTCGAAACGCGCGACGTTGACGTTGACGAAGCGGACGCCCCTGTCTTGGAACGCCGTCCGTGACGCGGTCGTGAAGTCGCTCCACCGTGTGCCGACGCCGATGACGAGGTCGGCCTCGGCGGCGAGGGCGTTCGCCGCCGTCGTGCCCGTCGAGCCGACCGCGCCCATGAGCTGCGGGTGGCCGTGGGGCAGTGAGCCCTTGCCCGCCTGCGTCTCCCCGACCGGGATGCCGGTCTGCTCGGCGAGCGCGGCCAGCGCCTCCTCCGCGCCGGAGTAGTGCACCCCACCGCCCGCCACGACGAACGGGCGCCTCGACGCTCGGACCAGCGACACGGCATCCGCGACGTCGACCGCCTCGGGGACCGGGCGGGCCACGCGCCACGTCCGCGGGGCGAAGAGCTCGACGGGCCAGTCGAACGCCTCGGCCTGGACGTCCTGGGGCAGGGCGATCGTCACGGCCCCCGTCTCGGCCGGGTCGGTGAGCACCCGCATCGCGGCCAGCAGGGCGGAGGGCAGCTGCTCGGGCCGGCTGACCCGGTCGAAGAAGCGTGACAGCGGCCGGAAGGCGTCGTTGACGGTGACGTCGGCGGCGTACGGCGCCTCGAGCTCCTGCAGCACCGGCGCGCTGACCCGGGTGGCGAAGGTGCCCGAGGGCAGCAGCAGCACCGGCAGCCGGTTGATCGTGGCGAGCGCCGCCCCGGTGAGCATGTTCGTCGAGCCGGGGCCGACCGAGGCCGTGCACACCCACGTCTGCAGGCGGTCCTTCTGCCGGGCGTACGCGACGGCGGTGTGCACCATCGCCTGCTCGTTGCGGGCGAGGACGTAGGGCAGGTGGCCCTCGTCGGCCCCGCCGACGCGATCGGGCTCGCGCTCGGGCCCGTGCTCGAGCTCGTGCTCGAGCTCGTTCTGCAGTAGGGCCTGGCCGATCCCGGCGACGTTGCCGTGGCCGAAGATGCCGAGGCACCCGGCGAAGAGCCTCTGCCGCTCGCCGTCGCGCTCGCTCCACTGGTTGGCGAGGAAGCGGACGACCGCCTGCGCGACCGTGAGCCGGACGGTGCCGGGGGCGGCCGTGTCGGTGGGGGCGGTGGGGTCGGGGGCCTGCGTCATCGGGTGCCTCCCAGCGGCAGTCGGGGGTCGGTCGGCTGCGTCGCCCAGGTCTCGCGCACCCAGCCGTGGGCGGGGTCGTCGCAGATGAGCCAGGCCCGCTCGGGGCCGGGGCCGGCCATGACGTTGAGGTAGTAGAGGTCGTAGCCGGGGGCGGCCATCGCCGGTCCGTGCCAGCCGTGCGGCACGAGCACGACGTCGCCGGTGCGCACCTCGGCGAACACGTCGATGGGACGCTCGTCGGTCCCGTAGACCCGTTGGTACCCGACGGGGTCGGCGCCGGCGGATGCCGGTGAGCCGGCCTCGGGGGCCACCTCGAAGTAGTAGACCTCCTCGAGCTCGCTCTCCTGCCCTGGTCGGTGATCGTCGTGCTTGTGCGGCGGGTAGCTGCTCCAGTTGCCGCCGGGGGTGACGACCTCGCACGCGATGAGCGCGTCGGCGTCGAGCACTCCAGGGACGCCGAAGTTGCGCACCTCGCGCGACGCGGTGCCGGCCCCCCGCAGCTCGACGGGGACGTCGCCGACGGGCAGGTGGTTCAGAGCCGGGGTGAGTGGTCGCGTGGCCCGGGCGCCGCAGACGGCGACCCGGGCGTGCCCGCCCACGGCGGTCACGGTGAGGGACGCGTCGCGCGAGACGTAGGCGACGTCGGTAGGCCCGGCAAACACGGACGGGCGCCCGGCGAGGGTGCACGACGCGCTGCTGCCCTCGGCGTCGACGACCGCGACGGCGAGCGACCCCTCCAGCGGCACCACCAGCCGCTCCCACGCGTCGGGCGCGAGGGTGCGGCTCGCGCCGTCCTCGATAGTGGTGACGTGCAGTGCGGTGTGCGCCCAGCCGTCGACCCTGTCGTCGACGACGACGTCCCAGCCGTCGGCGGTAGCGGAGCCGAACGGCCGCACCCAGCGCTCGTTGCCGGTCACGGGGTCCCCTGCCCCTGCGGTCCGTGCACGAGCTCGGCCGCGACGTCGACGGCGGCCGCGACGTCGCCGTCGGGCGGGAACAGTAGGGCGCGGCCGACGACGAGACCGCGCACGGCGGGCAGCCGCAGCGCCTGCCCCCATGCGGCGTACGTGTCCTGCGGGTCACCCTGCGGGTCACCGCCCAGCAGCAGGGTCGGCATCGTCGTCGCGTCCATGACGCGCTCGAGCTCGTCGACGACGGGCAGCTTCAGCCAGGTGTGCGCGCTCGAGGCCCCGAGGCCCGCGGCGACGTGCATCGACCTGATGGTCGAGTCGGGGTCGAGGCGGTTGACGAGGCGGCCGCCCACCCGCTCGGAGAGGAAGGGCTCCACCATGGCCATGACCCCGGCCTCGGCGAGCTCGGTCACCGCGGAGGCGCTCGCCTCGAGCGTGCGCACCGTGGCCGGGTCGTCGAGGCAGATGCGGGTGAGCATCTTGCCGCCCTCCAGGCCCTGGGCCGCGATGTCGCGGGCCCGGTAGGCCGTGAACCGGTCGTCGAGCTCGAAGCTGGCCCCCTGCAGCCCGCCCCGGTTCATCGACCCGATGACGACCTTGTCCTCGAGGACGCCCATGAGCAGCAGGTCGTCGAGGATGTCGGGAGTGCCGAGCACCCCGTCGACACCCGGCCTCGAGACGGCCGTGGCGAGCCGTCCGAGCAGCTCGCTGCGGCTGTTCATCGCCGTCGCGTCCCCCCGCACGCCCAGCGCACCGCGGGCCGAGTGGTCCGCGGCGACGACGAGGAGCCGGCCGTCGTCGCCGAGCAGCGGCCGGCGCGACCGCGCGGCCCAGGCCGCGGCGATGCGGTGCGGCTCCCGCGCCCGGATCTCGGTGAGGTCGGCGACCGCGACCCGAGGCGTCGGGGCGAGGGGGGACACGGCGGTCATGCGGACTCCTGGGGTGCGGCGGGTGACGACGGGACCGGCTGCCGCCCGGGAGCGTCCGGGGCGGGGGTCAGGTGCTGCTCGACCTCGATCGAGGTGGGCATCGCGGTCGAGCACTCGAGCCGGGCCGCGACGAGCGCCCCTGCGACGTTGGCGAACTCGAGGATGCGACGCAGCGACCACCCCTCGAGCAACCCGTGGCAGAGAGCCCCGCCGAACGCGTCGCCGGCGCCGAGACCGTTGACGACCTCGACCGGGAACGGCGGGACCTCGACGCGCTCGTCGCGGGTCACGGCGAGCACCCCCTTGGGTCCCTGCTTGACGACGGCGAGCTCCACTCCGCGCTCGAGCAGGGCGTCGGCCGCCCGCTGCGGCTCGGTCTCGCCCACGGCGACCTCGCACTCCTCACGGTTGCCGACGGCCACCGTGACGTGGTCGAGTGCCCGGCCGACCTGCTCGCTCGCCTCGGCCGCGTCGGCCCAGAACATGGGCCGGTAGTCGAGGTCGAGCACGGTGTGCGGCCGCCGGCCCCGGGCCTCCCACGCGGCGAAGTGGGCGGCGCGACTCGGCTCCTGAGAGAGGCCGGTGACCGTCGACCAGTACACCCCGGCATCCGAGATCGCCGACAGCGGCAGGCTGTTCGCCTCGATCATGAGGTCGGGCGCGGTCGGGTAGCGGTAGAAGTAGAGCGGGAAGTCGTCGGGCGGGAAGACCTCGCAGAACGTCACCGGGGTCGGGGGCCCCGCTACCGCAGTGACGAAACGGTCGTCGACGCCGAAGCCGCGCAAGGCCTCGTGGACGTACCGGCCGAAGGCGTCCTGGCCGGTGCGGGTGAGCAGGGCCACGCGCCGACCGTGGCGGGCGGCCGCGACGGCGACGTTCGTGGCGCTGCCGCCGAGGAACTTCTCGAAGGTGCGTACCTGCTCGAGGCCGACGCCGTGCTGCAAGGGGTAGATGTCGACACCGGTGCGCCCGATGGCGACGACGTCGTAGGCGCCGTCGCCGTCGTGCGTCGAGGGGGTGGGGGCGCTCGTCATGACGGGCTCGCGATCTCGTCGAGGGTGACCACGCGCTGCTCGCGGCGCGACAGCTCGCACGCCTCGGCGACCCGGAAGGCCTGCAGGGCGTCGGTCGCGGTGCACGGGGACGGGGCGTCGCCGCGCGCCAACGCGGCGAAGTGGGTCAGCTCGGCGCGGTAGGCGGGGAGGAAGCGCTCCATGAACGACCGGTGCCGCGGGCCCCTCGGCTGCGCGGCTCCCGGCTCGGCCGACGTGACGGCGAGCGAGTCGTCGAAGCCGACCCCGAGCGTGCCCTCGCTGCCCATCACCTCGAGGCGGACGTCGTGGCCGGCGCCGTTGTACCGCGTCGCGGTCACGGTGACGAGGATGCCGTCGTCGAGGGTGAGCACCGCGGCCGCCGTGTCGACGTCGCCGGCCTCGCCGAAGAAGGCCGCGCCCGTGTTGGCGCCGGTGGCGAAGACGGACGCCACCTCACGGCCCGACACGTACCGGACGGCGTCGAAGTCGTGCACCGAGCAGTCGCGGAACAGGCCGCCGCTCGTGGGGATGTAGGCGGGATGCGGCGGCGACTGGTCGTGGGTGTTGGCCCGCATCGTGTGGACGGTGCCGAGCTCGCCCGCCCGGACGGCGGCGGCCACCCGCTGGTAGGCGCGGTCGAAGCGGCGCTGGAAGCCGACCTGCACCGGCACCCCCGAGGCCTCGACGAGCTCGGCCAGCTCTACGGTCTCGGTGAGCGTCGCGGCGAGTGGCTTCTCGCAGAACGTCGGTACCTTCGCGGCCACCGCCTGTCGCACCAGCGGCGCGTGCCCTGCCGTGCCGGTGGCGACGACGACACCGTCGACGCCGGAGGCGAGCAGGTTCTGCACCGTGGCGGCGTGCGTCGCCCCGAGCCGTTCGGCGACCGCCCGGGCCGCGTCGACGTCGAGGTCGGTGACGACGAGCTCGTCGACCGCGTCGAGGCCCATCAGGGTCTCGGCGTGGAAGGCGCCGATGCGACCGACACCGGCCAGACCGATGCGCATGGCCCTCCTTGGTGACGTGTCGGTTGGGGCGGCGCGAGGGCCCCGGCTTCCGGGCCCGGTGCCCACGCCTGCGATGAGCGCGATGGGTGCGGTGCGCCCGGCGTCGATGCTGTCCCACGACAGATGCCGTGTCAACAGTATGTCAGGACATTAGGACAGCAGGTCTCACCGCGGCTACCATCCACCCATGGAGGCACCGGTGGACGTCGTCATCGACCGCGCGTCCCCCGTGCCGCTCTACCACCAGCTCGCCGAGCAGCTCACGGCCGCCGTCGTCTCGGGGCGCCTCGAGCCCGGCGACCCGTTCGAGAACGAGCTGGCCATGGCCGACCGGCTCGGCCTCTCCCGGCCGACCGTGCGCCGGGCCATCCAGGAGCTCGTCGCGCAGGGCCTGCTGCTGCGCCGGCGGGGGCTGGGCACGACGGTGGCGCAGCGCCAGATCCACCGGCGCGTGGGGCTCACGAGCCTCTACGACGACCTCCGCGCGCAGGGCGACACCGAGCCGACGACCACCGTGCTGCACCACGCCGTCGTCGAGAACGAGGTCGCCGCCCGGGCCCTCGACCTGCCGCCCGGCACCCCCCTTCTCGAGATCGGCCGGCTCCGTCGCGCGGGGTCGACGCCGCTCGCCCTGCTGCGCAACTGGCTGCCGCCGGCCTACTCCGACCTCACCGCCGCCGACCTCGAGCAGGACGGTCTCTACGCGCTGCTGCGAGCTCGGGGCGCGCGTCCCGTCGTCGCCCACCAGCGCATCGGCGCCAGGTCCCCGACGACGGCCGAGCGGCGACACCTCGGGCTGCGGGGCTCCCAGCCCGTGCTGACGATGACCCGTAGCGCCTTCGACGCGCAGGGCTCCCCCGTCGAGTACGGCGACCACAGCTACCGGGCGCAGGACTACGCCATCGAGGTCATGCTCGACGAGCGCTGACCCTCGCGCCGGCTCCGCCGTCCCGGATGCCGTCGTGGCTCCGTCGGGCCGCCGCCGGGCCGCCGCCGGGGTGCCGCCGCGGAGCTCGTCGTGGTTGAGCCTGCCGGCCGGTGGGGTACGTCCACCTGCGGCACGGAGCAGAGAGCGCGTGCGGTGAAGGAGCGCAGCGCACGTGTCGAGCAACGTCCTCTATCTCATCGCGGGGCTGTCCCTGCTGCTGGCGGTCGTCCTGCCCTCGCTGCTCGAGCGCTACGCCGTGTCGGCGGCCATGGTGCTGCTGCTCGTCGGTGCGGTCATCGGGCGGCTGCCGCTGCCGGACGGGTTCAGCCTCGACCCCGTGCAGATCCGCCCCGACATCCAGCACGTCACCGAGCTGACGGTGCTCGTCGCCCTCATGGGCGTCGGGCTCGCCATCGACCGGCCGCTGCGGCTGCTGCGTCGCGGGAGCTGGGCCGCGTGGTCGCCGACCTGGCGGCTGCTCGGTGTGGCCATGCCCCTCACCATCGCGGCGATGTGGGGCCTCGGCTGGGCGCTCGGGGTCGCGCCGGCCGCCGCGCTGCTGCTCGCCTCGGCCCTCGCCCCGACCGACCCGGTTCTGGCGAGCGACGTGCAGGTCGAGGGGCCGCGGGTGGAGCGGGCCGACGGGCAGGGTGACGACGACCCGGTCGACGACGAGATCGACGAGGACGACGACGTCCGCTTCGCCCTCACCTCGGAGGCCGGGCTCAACGACGGCACCGCCTTCCCCTTCGTGCACCTCGCCCTGCTGCTCGCGGCGTCGGGCGCCTCCGCTCCCCTGCTCGCGCGCTGGGCGGCGTGGGAGCTCGTCGGCAAGCTCGTCCTTGGCGTGCTCGTCGGCATGGCCGTCGGCTGGGTGCTGGCCAAGGTCGCCTTCAACGCCTCGCAGCGCTCCCTGCGGCTCGCCGAGCAGGGTGAGCCGCTGCTCGCGCTCGCCGCCCTCATCGCGACCTACGGCCTCAGCGAGGTCGTCGGCGGCTACGGTTTCGTCGCCGTCTTCGTCTGCGGCATGACGCTGCGGGCCAACGAGCGCAGCAGCGCCTACCACGAGCTCATGCACGGGGTCGTGCAGCGGCTCGAGCGGCTGCTGACACTCATGGTGCTGCTGCTGCTCGGCATGGCCATGAGCAACGGCCTGCTGGGGGCGATGGACTGGCGCAGCGTCGTGATCGCCCTCGCCCTCGTGCTCGTCGTGCGACCGCTCGCGGGCTGGGTCGCGCTCGTCGTGCGGCCCCGACCCGAGACGGTGCCCGGTGGCCTCAACCGGGCCGAGCGACTCGCCACCTCGTTCTTCGGCGTGCGCGGCGTCGGCTGCATCTTCTACCTCGCGTACGCCGCGGGCGAGCACGAGTTCGCCGAGGAGCGCTGGATGTGGTCGACCCTGGCCCTCACGATCGTCGTGTCCGTCTTCGTCCACGGCATCCTCGCGACCCCGGTCATGTCGCGCCTCGAGGTGCGCCGCGAGGAGCAGGCCACCGCCTGACGCACCCCCCGGCATCCGGTGGAGGTGTTCCACGACCACTTCTGGTCGCCCTTCACCTCCACCCAGCGGTACCGGCACCGGGTGGAGGTAAAGCGAAGCGCCCGACCGCGAGGTTTCACCTCCACCCGGAGGCCCCGGCATCCGGTCCAGGTAGTACGGCGCGCCCGACCGCGAGGTTTCACCTCCACCCAGCCGGGCGACCGGCTCGCGCCGAGACGGGAGCCCGCCCCCCGGCATCCGGCGGCGATACTGGCGCGCCCCACCCGACCGTGCGCACCGCAGGAGAACCGAATGGCCACCAGCGACTTCGACCGTCACCCCCTGACCTTCGGGCCGAGCCCCGTGCACCCGCTGCGCCGGCTCACCGAGCACCTCGGCGGGGCGCAGGTCTGGGCC
Source organism: Terracoccus luteus (assembly GCF_003635045.1). NCBI lineage: Bacteria > Bacillati > Actinomycetota > Actinomycetes > Micrococcales > Intrasporangiaceae > Terracoccus > Terracoccus luteus. The sequence goes on from NZ_RBXT01000001.1 coordinate 2,845,142, forward strand.
AAGCGCGAGGACGTCAGCTCGGGGCTGGCCTACGGCGGCAACAAGACCCGCAAGCTCGAGTACATCGTCCCCGACGTGCTCGCCTCGGGTGCCGACACGCTCGTCTCGATCGGCGGTTTCCAGAGCAACCACACCCGTCAGGTGGCGGCGGTCGCGGCGCACCTAGGGCTCGGCTGTCGCCTCGTGCAGGAGAAGTGGGTCGACTGGGACGACGTGGGCAACGACCGCGTCGGCAACATCCTGCTCAGCCGCATCATGGGCGCCGACGTGCGCCTCGACCCCGCGGGCTTCGACATCGGCATCCGCACGTCGTGGCAGGACGCCATCGACGAGGTGACCGCGGCCGGCGGCACGCCGTACGCCATCCCGGCCGGCGCGTCCGAGCACCACCTCGGCGGCCTCGGCTTCGCGAACTGGGCGCACGAGGTCGCCGCGCAGGAGCACGAGCTCGGCGTCTTCTTCGACACCGTCGTCGTGTGCACCGTCACCGGGTCGACGCACGCCGGGATGATCGCCGGCTTCGCCGAGCTCGAGGATGCCGGTGGGCGGCCTCGCCGGGTCATTGGCATCGACGCGTCGGCGACGATCGACAAGACGCGGGCGCAGGTGGCGCGGATCGCCCGCCACACGGCATCCCTCATCGGGCTGCAGCGCGAGCTGCGCGACGACGAGATCACGGTGCTCGAGGGCTGGGCCGGCGACCTCTACGGCATCCCGGTCGAGTCGACCGTCGAGGCGATCCGGCTCTCCGGGCGGCTCGAGGCCATGATCATCGACCCCGTGTACGAGGGGAAGTCGATGGCCGGTCTCGTCGACCTCGTCACCTCGGGCGAGATCCCGCGCGACTCGACGGTGCTCTACGCCCACCTCGGCGGGCAGCCGGCGCTCAACGCCTACCCGGGGATCTTCGGGGACTGACCGCCCCGGGGTGACACGCCGTCGTCGACGTCGGCCTTGCCCGGCGGGGTGCGGCGGCGGCGCGTCCACGGGACCCCCACCCAGAGGACGAGCGCGAGCAGGCCGAGGGCGGCACCGGTCCACAGGGCGGCGGTGTGCGAGAGCAGGACGTCGAGCACGAGCACGACGCCGCCCAGCACGGTGACGGCGAGGGTCCCGAGACCGCAGGCCGTGAGCACAGCGGTGTACCGCACGATGAAGTCCTTGACGCCCTCGCGGAACAGCACGCGGTGCGCGGCCACGGGAGCGACGAAGAGGACGACGCTGAGGGCGGCGAAGACGAGCGTGACGATGTAGATGTGGCGCTGCAGGTCGGTCAGCGTGGTGAAGCGCTGCTGGAACGGGATCGACAGCAGGAACGCGAAGATGATCTGCACGCCGGCCTGGGCGACGCGCAGCTCCTGCAGCTGCTCGTTGAAGTTGCGGTCGAGCCGGGCCCCGCTCGACTCCTGGCGCGAGTAGGGGCGGGCGTCGTCGCTCATGGGGACACCCATGCCCACCCGGGGCCGCCGTCAGTCAGCCGGGGCCGACCGACGGCAGCGGACGGCGGTCGACGGGCCCGGCCGACCGACGGCGGCCGGGCCTGTCCCGCTCTGCCTCAGCGGGCGTCGTGCCAGTGGCCGCGCGCGTGCGCGGCGGGGTACGGCGCCTCCTGCCACGGCATCCCGAGCTCGTGCGCGGCACGCAGCGGCCACGCCGGCTCGCGCAGGGCGGCGCGGGCGAGCAGCACGACGTCGGCCTCCCCGTCGACGAGCACCTGCTCGGCCTGCTTCGGCTCGGTGATGAGGCCGACGGCACCGGTCGGGACGTCCGCGCCCTCGCGCACACCGGCGGCCAGCGGCACCTGGTAGCCGGGCCCGACGGGGATCTCGGCACCCGGCACCGCGCCGCCGCTCGAGCAGTCGACGAGGTCGACGCCGCGCTCGGCGAGCAGCCGGGAGAGGCGGACGGACTGCTCGAGGTCCCAGCCGCCCTCGACCCAGTCGGTGGCGGAGATGCGCACTAAGAGCGGCTTGTCCTCGGGCCAGGCGGCGCGGACCGCGTCGACGACGCGCAACGGCACCGTGACCCGGCCCTCGAAGTCGCCACCGAGCTCGTCGGTGCGGTGGTTGGCCAGCGGCGAGAGCCACTCGTGCAGCAGGTAGCCGTGGGCGGCGTGGATCTCGACGACGTCGAAGCCGGCCCGGTCGGCGCGGCGGGTGGCCGCGGCGAAGGCCTCGACGAGCGCGTCGACGTCGTCGTGGGTCATCTCGGCCGGGGCCGCGCAGTCGGCGAAGGCCTCTGCGGAGGGTGCGACCGTCGGCCAGCCGCCGCGGTCGCCGGGGACGGTGCCGCGCGGCTCGCCCGGAAAGTCGCGGTACGTGGACGCCTTGCGCCCGGCGTGGGCCAGCTGCACGCCCGAGGCGGCGCCCTGCTCACGGATGAAGGTGGTGATGCGCGACCACGCCTCCACCTGCTCGTCGTTCCACAGCCCGGTGTCCTGCGGGCTGATCCGGCCCTCGGGCACGACCGCGGTCGCCTCGGTCAGCACGAGGCCGAACCCGCCCTGCGCCCGCGCGCCGAGGTGCACGAGGTGCCAGTCGGTCGGGACCCCGTCCTCGCGCTCGACGCGGTACTGGCACATCGGGGCGACCCACGCCCGGTTGCGGAAGGTCGTCCCGCCCAGGGTCAGCGGCTGCAGGAGCAGCGGCCGGTCCGTGCCGGCGTCGTCCACGGTGTGGTCCACGCTGTCGTGGGTCTGGCTGGTGGCGTCGAGGGTGCTGGTCACGAGGGGTGCAACCGGCGACGCGACCGCGCCATTCCCGGCATCCTCGGCATCCTCGGTACTCACGACGTCCGGGCCGAAACCGGGGCCGCTCCCAACGCCGACCAGCGTCCACCCGATGGTCGCGGCGGAGCCCGACGGGGAATGAAACGACCGGCCGCGTGTTGCACGAAGGTCGTACGGCGCCGCGATCCGGCGCGCCCAGAGCACGAACCCCACCAGGAGAACCGTGTCGACCACCACCACCGAGACCGGCGCCGGCGTCGGCTTCCGCTCCGAGCGCGGACCCGTGCTCATCGCCCTCATGCTCGCGACCGCCCTCATCGCGCTCGACTCGACGATCCTCGCGACCGCCGTGCCGACCATCGTCGACGAGCTGGGCGGGCTGACGCAGTTCCCGTGGCTGTTCTCGGTGTACCTGCTCGCGCAGGCCGTGTCGGTGCCGGTGTACTCGAAGCTCGCCGACACGGTCGGCCGTAAACCCGTCATGCTCATCGGCATCGCGCTCTTCCTCGCCGGCTCCCTGCTGTGCGGGATCGCCTGGGACATGGGCTCTCTCATCATCATGCGTGCGGTTCAAGGGCTCGGCGCGGGCGCCGTGCTCCCCGTCTCGATCACCATCGCCGGCGACATCTACACGGTCGCCGAGCGGGCCAAGGCGCAGGGCTACATCGCGAGCGTCTGGGCCGTGTCGTCGGTCGTCGGCCCGAGTCTCGGCGGCGTCTTCTCGCAGTTCACCTCGTGGCGTTGGATCTTCTTCGTCAACGTCCCGCTGTGCCTCGTCGCCGCGTGGATGCTCTCGCGCAGCTACCACGAGAAGGTCGAGCGAGTGCGTCACCGCATCGACTACGCGGGTGCCGTCACCCTGACCCTGTCGCTGACGCTGCTCATCCTCGCGGTCCTCGAGGGCGGCCAGGCGTGGGCGTGGGCCTCGTGGCAGAGCATCGGTGGCTTCGCCGTCGGCGTCGCCCTGCTCGTCGCGTTCGTCCTCATCGAGCGCCGGGCCGCCGAGCCGATCCTGCCGCTCGCCATCTTCAGCCGTCGCCTCATCGTCACGACGCTGCTCATCTCCCTCGGCGTGGGCGTGGTGCTCATCGGCCTCACCTCGTACGTGCCGACGTTCGTGGAGCGCTCGCTCGGGGTGCAGCCCGTCGTCGCCGGGCTCGCTGTCGCAGCCCTGACCCTCGGCTGGCCGCTGGCGGCGTCGCAGTCGGGTCGGCTGTACCTGCGCGTCGGCTTCCGCCCGACGGCCGTCATCGGTCTCGTCGTCGCCGCCGTCGGGGCCGCCCTGCTGTGGCTGACCTCGTCGGGGTCGGCGTCGATCCCCGCCGTCGCGGTCTCGTGCTTCGTCGTCGGCCTCGGCCTCGGGCTCGTCGCCGCGCCCACCCTCATCGCCGCGCAGGCGTCGGTGCCGTGGAACGAGCGCGCCGTCATCACCGGCGCCAACATGTTCATGCGCTCGGTCGGCAGCGCGGTCGGCGTCGCCATCTTCGGGGCCGTCGCGAACAACGTCATCGCCGGCCAGAGCGACCCGAAGCGTGGCATCGAGCTCGGCTCGCACGCGGTGTTCCTCGCCGTCGTCGTCGCCGCGGTGCTGTCCATCGTGGCCGGCGTGCTCATGCCGAACACCAAGGTGTCCGACGTCGAGGACACCCCCTCGGCCTCCGACGACTCCGAGACCGACGATCGCGAGCAGGGCGTGCCCACCGGTCAGGATGCCGGTCGGCCCGGCGGGCGGTCGGCCTCCTCCGTCGTCGGCACCGCCGCCCCCGCCGACCGCTTCGACGCCTGACCGTCGCCTGACCGTCGCCTGACCGTCGCCTGACCGTCGCCTGACCGTCGCCTGGGGGCTCAGTGCTCCCGGAGGGCGTGGATGAGCTCGTCCTTCGTCATCGTCGACCGGCCGTCGATGCCGACGGTACGGGCGCGGTCCATAAGCTCGTCCTTGGTCATGTCCTCGTAGTCGCCGGACTCGCCGCCCTTGCGCCCGACCTCCGACCGCGAGGACTTGGCCGCCGCGTTGGCGATGCGGGCCGCCTTCTCCTTGCTCGCGCCGTCGTCGCGCAGGGCCTCGTACAGCTCCGGGTCCTTGACCGACGGGCCGGGCCCGTCCGACTTCTTCTCTGCCATGGCTCCTCCTCGGGGTGACGCTGGTGCCCATGGGCCTACCCCGCGACGCGCCCCGGGTGTCACCGACCAGCCGACGACCGAGACGGCGCGGACCACCGTCGCGCACCGGGTACGAACCCGTCGACCAGCATCCGAGGCACGATCAACCGCAGGAGGTCGCCGTGAGCGACGAGAACCCCACCCAGAAGGTCGCCGAGCTCATCAAGGACGTGCGCATCGCGATGCTCACGCACACCGACCACGAGGGCCGGCTCGTGAGCCACCCGATGGCGACCCAGGACGTCGAGTTCGACGGCGACATCCTCTTCATCGCCGAGCGCAGCAGCAACAAGTGCCGCGACATCGAGGCGCAGCACCCCGCCAAGGTCAACGTCGCCTACAGCTCGAGCAGCACGTGGGTCTCGGTGTCGGGCACGGCCGAGATCGTCGACGACAACGCGAAGCTGCGCGAGCTGTGGGACGGCTTCACCGGCGCCTGGCTCGAGGGTGGCCCCGAGAACCCGAACAACGTCCTCATCCGCGTCAACGCCGAGTCGGCCGAGTACTGGGACTCCCCCGGCGCCAAGGTCGTCCAGCTGGCCAACTTCGTCAAGGCCAAGATCACCGGCAAGCGCGTCGAGGGCGACAACGAGGTCGTCGACCTCTGAGCTGACCCGCACCCGGCGGGCGTTCCCCGCGGTCGCACCACGACGGCATCCGAGACGATCGGATGCCGTCGTGCTGCGTGACGAGGGAGCGCGCACCGTGGCGCCGGCTCCCGTCACTCGGCGCGCGCGAGCAGGCGCATGACCGCGCGCTCGAGCGCGTCGCGGTCGCGGACCCGGACGAGGTCACCCGCGACGAGGCGCTGCCGGTCGGCCTTCGTCAGCCGCGAGAGGCTGCGCTCGATGGTGCGGCCGACCGCGAACTCGTCGAGCACCCGGGTGTCGACGTACGAGCGGCGTGCGACCGCCGGCGTGTTGCCCAGGTGCTCGCTGACGACTTTCATGGCGTCCTTCTCGGCGCGCTTCAGCTCACGCTCGGTGGTCACGACGCCCGACTGCGCGAGCGTGACCGCGGCGGTCACCGTGGCCGCCCACGTGCGGAGGTCCTTGACGGTGTACTCGGGGCCGACGAGCTCCTTGAAGGCGACGTTGAGGTCGGTGGAGTGCACCTCCCGCCACTGCCGCTGCTCGTCGCGGTAGACGAGCAGACGCTCACCGGGGTAGCCGCAGCGCTTGAGGGAGCGGACGACGCTCGCGAGCAGCGGATCGGTCATCACCGCCTCGCGCGTCACCCCCGACTTGGCGGGGAACTCGAAGGTGATGTCGTCGCCGCTGACGGTGACGTGGGTGCGCAGCAGGGTGGCGACGCCGTGGGAGCCGTGCTCGACCTCGTACTCGTCGCCGCCGGAACGGAAGAGACCGGCGTCGAGCATCCGCAGGGCGGCGGCGGTCACCCGCGTGCGGGTCAGCCCGTCGGTGCGCAGCTCGGCCGCCACCTGCTTGCGGGCCTGCGGCAGCTTCTTGGCGAGGGCGAGCACCCGGTCGTGCTTCTCGCGGCCGCGGACCTCGTGCCAGGCGTCGTGGTAGATGTACTGCCGCCGCCCGGCGTCGTCGGTGCCGACGGCCTGGATGTGGCCGTTGGGGTGGGGCGCGATCCACACGCCCTTCCACGCCGGCGGGACGACGAGCGCCTTGGCCCGCTCACGGCTGCCCGCGTCGACGGGCGTGCCGTCGTCGCCGACGTACGACCACCCCTTGCCGCGGCGCACACGATGGATGCCGGGTCCGTCGATCGTGCTCCGTCGCAGTCTCACGCCGGTCAGATACCCCGACGACGCCCTCGACCCAACCGTCGAGAGGCCACGTCCCGACGCACCGGGCGCCCGTGAGGGGCGGGGTCAGGTCTCGGTCGGTGCGGCCGCCGGCTCGGGGGCGGTCGACGACACCCGGATCTCGGGCACGACGATCTCCGGCGCACCGGGCGGTGGCGGCGGGTCGGGGGTGACGGGAGGGAAGACGGTTCCGTCGTCCTGCAGCTTCGACTGGTAGATGTCCACGTGTCGTGCCTCTTCGCCCCGAGCGTTGCGGTCGATGTGGTGCCGGGAGCGTACCCCTGCCTCCCGGACGACGAACGGGTGTCTCGTCGCCGAGACACCCGTTCGTCGTCACGTGGTGCCGCTCAGTGCTGCAGGATGCCGACCCGGCCGAGCTCGCCACTGGCCCAGCACGCCCCGTCATTGGTGCACTCGACGGAGTCGAAGCTGCCGGCGTCGAACGGGGCCCACGTGCGGCCACCGTCGGTGGTGACGTCGGAGCCCGACGGCCCGACCGCGAGGGCCGTGCCGTAGGCGCCGGGCACCCAGTCGGAGCCGGAGCGGTAGCCGCTCGGGTTGCTGCGCGACTTCTGCCACGTCTTGCCCCCGTCACGCGTGAAGGCGGCGTTGTCGGCGGCCTCGTCCGGCTTGAGGTAGTCGCCGCCGACGATGATCCCGAGCCGCGGGCCGCGGTAGGCGATCGAGAAGATGCCGGCGGCGGCGCCACCGGGGATGGGGCTGTCGGCGACGGTCCAGGTGCGACCGGCATCCTTCGAGCTGAACACCCGACCCGGGTCGGCGCCGCCGCTGACGAGGTACATGCGCTGACCGGCACCCTCCTGCAGGCACGTGCCGCTGGCTGCGAAGGCGAACTCGCCGGGCTTGGCGTCGGGCATGCCGGCGCGGCTGACCTGGCTCCACGTGCGCCCGCCGTCGGTGGTCTTGACGAGGCGGAACTTGCCGTCGACCGGGTCGCTCATGGCCACGCCGTCGCGCGGCGAGGTGAAGGCCATGCAGTCGTAGAAGGCGGACGGCGTGCGGTTGCGGAAGGTCTCGGTCCACGTGGCGCCGCCGTCGTCGGTGACGAGGATGCGCGAGTCGGTGCCCTCCCCGATCGACAGGATGACGGCACGGCGGGCGTCGAAGGCCTCGATATCGCGGAACTGCAGCTCGTCGGTGCCCAGACCGACCGGGCTCACGTCGGTCCACGTCGAGCCGCCGTCGGTGGTGCGCAGGACGGTGCCCTCGGTGCCGCTGACCCAGGCGACGTCCTTCGAGACGGGGGCCAGGCCGCGGAAGCGGGCCTCCGAGCCGGTGGCCGAGAGCGACCACGAGTAGTCGTCCGCCGCCATGGACGGGGCGGACGGGGCGGACGGGGCGGACGCGACGGCCGGGCGGGCCGTGGGTGATGCTGCCGGCGAGGCGGTGGAGGCCGCCGCGGCGCCGGCGACGAGCGCGGCGGTGGCGGCGGTGACGGACAGGGTGCGCGAGAGGGTCGTCATGTCAGAGCAACCTAGTGCCGCAAGGCCGCCCGCGGGCGTCCCGGCATCCGGCATTGACCTCTCGACGGGGTTCAAATGGCCTTTCGACGGAAAGCGCTTACCGTCGAGAGGCCAAATAGGGGTCGTCGAGAGGTCAGTGCCCCCGGCCCCTGGCGTCGGGTCAGCGGCCGGTGCCGCCGTAGACGATGGCGTCCTCGGTCGAGTCGAGGCCGAAGGCCGTGTGCACGGCCCGCACGGCGTCGTCGAGCTGCTCGGCCCGCGTCACCGCCGAGACGCGGATCTCGCTGGTCGAGATCATCTCGATGTTGATGCCGGCCTCGGCGAGGGCGCCGAAGAACTTCGCAGAGACGCCGGGGTGGCTCTTCATGCCGGCACCGACGAGAGCGATCTTGCCGATCTTGTCGTCGAGCCGGAGGTCCTCGTAGCCGACCTCGTCGCGGATGGCCTGCAGCACCTGCATGCCCCGGGCCCCGTCGGCCTGCGGCAGCGTGAACGAGATGTCCGTCTTGGCCGTGGCCGCCGCCGACACGTTCTGCACGATCATGTCGATGTTGATGCCCGACTCGGCGATGGCGCCGAAGATCTTCGCCGCCACCCCGACCCGGTCGGGCACCCCGACGATGGTGATCTTGGCCTCGCTGCGGTCGTGGGCGATGCCGGCGATGATCGGTGCTTCCACAGCGCCTTCTCCTTCGTAGGGGTTGTCCTTGATCCACGTGCCGGGCCGCTGCGACCACGACGAGCGCACGTGGATGGGGATGCCGTAGCGGCGGGCGTACTCGACGCAGCGCAGGTGCAGGATCTTGCTGCCGTTGGCGGCGAGGTCGAGCATCTCCTCCATCGACAGCACGTCGAGCTTGCGGGCGCTCGGCAGCACCCGCGGGTCGGCGGTGAAGACGCCGTCGACGTCGGTGTAGATCTCGCAGACGTCCGCCTCGAGCGCGGCGGCGAGGGCGACGGCCGTCGTGTCCGACCCACCGCGACCGAGCGTCGTGATGTCCTTCGTCGTCTGGCTCACGCCCTGGAAGCCGGCGACGATCGCGATGTGACCGGCATCCAGTGCGGTCTTGATGCGCCCGGGGGTCACGTCGATGATGCGGGCGGCGCCGTGGGCGTCGTCGGTGATGACGCCGGCCTGGCTGCCGGTGAACGAGCGCGCCTCCGAGCCGAGCTGCGCGATCGCCATGGCCACGAGCGCCATCGAGATGCGCTCGCCCGAGGTGAGCAGCATGTCGAGCTCGCGCGCCGGCGGGGTGGGCGTGACCTGCTCCGCGAGGTCGAGCAGCTCGTCGGTCGTGTCACCCATGGCCGAGACGACGACGCAGACACGGTGGCCGGCCTTCTGGGTCTCGACGATGCGGCGGGCGACGCGCTTGATGGCCTCGGCGTCGGCCACGGACGAACCGCCGTACTTCTGGACGACGATGCTCACTCTGGCTCCGGTCTGGTCGGTCTGCTCGGTCTGCGGTGTCTCTCGAGGCGCCGGCCGGGGCCGGGCGAGCCGATTCTAGGCACGCGGGCAGGGCGACCGACATCCGGTCACGATGGTGAGAACTGCACCTGCGAGGCCACCGCGCCGCAGGACTTGCGCCCCATCAGGGGTGCAGCGCGTCGAACTCCGCCTCGCCGACGATTTCCTCGTCGGCGTCGAGGCGCAGGTGCCCGAGGATGCTGTGCAGCACCCGCAGCGCGCAGATCGCGCGGTCGCCCCACGCGGAGAGGTAGCTGTACTGCCACCACCACAGGGCCTCGTTGGTACGACCCGCCGCGTAGTGCTTGAGCCCATGGGTCAGCGCGAGCGCGACGTCGGCCACGTCGCCGGAGATGGTGGCTGCCGCGCGCTCCGTCGAGGTGAGCGGGTCGAGCACGTAGACGTACTCGTCGACGCCGGCCAACACGTTGGCGAGGCCGTCGCGCAGCGGGTCGACGTCGTCGTCGTAGCCCGGGTCGGCCTCGAAGCGCTCGTCGGGCACGACGTCCTGGATGGCACCGAGGCGCACACCGGCCGCGATGACCTGCGAGAGCGCGAGCGAGAGCACGGGCAGCGCGGTGGCGGGCGAGGTGCCCGAGGCCACCTCCGTCACGGAGGTGAGGAAGATGCTCGCCTCCTGCGCCGTGAGGTCGGCCAGTCCGGTGAGCTCGTCGATGTCATGGGTCATGCGGGTCCCCTGGGGTGCGGTGCGGGATGCCGGCCGGTGGTCTCCAGCTGCATGCGCGCGGTGGGTGCCAGTCTGCCCCAGCCGCCGTCAGGCGTCGACGCGGCGCCGGCCCTCGAAGGCCCGCCCGAGGGTGACCTCGTCGGCGTACTCGAGGTCGCCGCCCACGGGCAGCCCGGAGGCGAGGCGGGTGACGGTGACCCCGAGGTCACGCAGCAGCCGCGAGAGGTAGGTGGCGGTCGCCTCGCCCTCGAGGTTGGGGTCGGTCGCGATGATGACCTCCTGCACCTCGTTCGAGGCGAGGCGGGTGACGAGCTCGCGGACGCGCAGGTCGTCGGGGCCGACGCCGTCGATGGGGCTGATCGCCCCGCCGAGCACGTGGTAGGTGCCGCGGAACTCGCGGGTGCGCTCGATGGCGACGACGTCCTTCGGCTCCTCGACGACGCAGATCGCCGTCTGGTCGCGGCGGGGGTCGGCGCAGATGCGGCAGCGCTCGGCCTCGGCGACGTTGCCGCAGACCTCGCAGAAGCGCACTCGGGCCTTGACCTCGGTCAGGGCGGAGACGAGCCGGGCGACGTCCTCGGAGTCCTGCTGCAGCAGGTGGAAGGCGATGCGCTGGGCGCTCTTGGGCCCGACGCCGGGTAGGCGGCCGAGCTCGTCGATCAGGTCCTGGACCGCGCCTTCGTACACCCCCTGAGCCTAAGCCCCGCGCGGCCCGCTGCCGTGCACGTCGCCCGGCAGGGCCCACCGCTCCTCGATCCGGCCGAGGCGCCACACCGCGAGGGCGAGCAGCCACGTGACGACGAAGAGCCCGACGATCCAGAAGCCGACGTCGCCGAGGTCGATGCCGCCCACCCACGCCACCGGCCCGGTCGTGATGTCGAGGCGCTCGGTGAGGATGGAGACGATCTCGATGCCGCCGATGACGAGGGCGACGGCCACGGACAGCGCCGTGACGGTGAGGTTGTAGTAGATCTTGCGCACGGGCTTGCTGAACGCCCACCCGTAGGCGAAGTTCATGAACGAGCCGTCGATCGAGTCGAGCAGCGACATGCCGGCGGCGAAGAGCACCGGCAGGGTGAGCACGGCGTACCAGGGCAGGTTCGCCGCGGCGGCGCCGCCGGCGATGACGAGCAGCCCGACCTCGGTGACGGTGTCGAAGCCCAGGCCGAAGAGCAGCCCGACGGGGTACATGTGCCACGGCTTCGTCACGGCGCGGGTCACCCGGCCGAGCACCCGGTTGAGCAGCCCCCGGTTGTCGAGCTCGCGCTCGAGGTCGGCCTCGGTCGCCTCGCCCGAGCGCATCCGCCGGAAGACCCGCACGATGCCGACGAGGGCGACGAGGTTGATGACGCCGATGAGCAGCAGGAACACGCCCGAGACCGACGTGCCCCAGAGGCCGGTGGCCTGCTGCAGCGTCGACTGGTCGTCCTCGATGGCGCCGGCGAGCGCCCGGATGCCGAGGGCGAGCAGCATGACCATGATGAAGACGACCGAGCTGTGGCCGAGGCTGAACCAGAAGCCGACGCTCATCGGCCGCTGACCCTCGGTCATGAGCTTGCGGGTCGTGTTGTCGATCGCCGCGATGTGGTCGGCGTCGAAGGCGTGGCGCATGCCGAGGGTGTAGGCGGTGACCCCGAGCCCGACGCCGAAGAGCTGCCCGGCGACCTGGTACTGCTGCGGCGCGACGACCCAGACGAGCAGGCCCCACCCGACGACGTGCAGCAGCAGGACGAAGAGCGACATCCCGAGGATGCTGCGTCGCTCGGCCCCGCTCAGCCGCGTCCGCCACGCGCCCACGGGCCCGACCCGGCCGGCGCGGGCAGCGCCGTCACGGTCTCGGGGCGCGGGTACGGCGGGCGTGGGGGTGGAGGGCACGGCGACACGCTAGACGCGCCCTAGGACGGTGGCAAAGACGTCCGCGGGTGGCTCGTTCAGGCCGCGGACCCCGGGACGTCGTTGTACGTGTCGGCCATCTGCTGCCCGCTGAGGGCGGCGATGGCGGCCATGACCTCGTCGGTCAGCTCCCTGCGGGCCCGGCCGGCCGGCATCCCCCGGTAGCGCTCGACCCCGATGGGCTCGCCGAAGCGCACCGTGACCTTGGCCAGCTTCGGGAAGCGGGCCCCGACGGGCTGGATCTCCTCGGTGCCGATGAGGCCGACCGGCACGACCGGCACGTCGGCGGTGAGGGCGAGCCAGGCGACGCCGGTGCGGCCGCGGTAGAGCCGTCCGTCGCGCGAGCGGGTGCCCTCGGGGTAGATGCCGAAGGCGTCACCGGCGCGCAGCACCTCGAGGGCCTTGTCGAGGCTCTCCTGCGCGGCGCTCGTCGAGTGCCGGTTGACCGGGATCATGCCGACCGCGGTGAAGAAGCCCTTGCGCAGGGCGCCGCCGACACCGGGCCCGGTCCAGTACTCCTCCTTGGCGAGGAAGCGCACCTGCCGCGGGCTGGCCAGGGGGATCGCGAAGCTGTCGATGAACGACACGTGGTTGCTCGCGACGACGACCCCGCCCGTGCGCGGCATGTTCTCCTTGCCCTCGATCGTGGGCCGGTAGAGCGCGTGGGACAACGGATACAGCACGTTGCGGCCCAGGCTGTAGAACATGCGCCCACCCTAGGCCGCGCGGCAGCCGGGCGAGCGCGACGACCACCGGTCGGTTCGCGCGCGGTGGGCCGGTGGCGTCACGACCCCGTCACGACCCCGTCACGACCCCGGGACCCGGGCGCGCACCGCCCACGCCCTCGCCCGCACCGGCGCCGGCGGGTCGCCGAGCCGGTCGAGGCAGCGCCGGCGCACGGCCTCGACCGTCGCGGCGTCGGCCTCGGCCACGAAGTCGCCGGCCGGCCCGACGCCGAGGGTGTACGGCTCCCACCACTGCGCGAAGGACGGGTGGTCGACCCTCACCTCGACCGACCCCTCGTCGACGACGACGAGGCCCGCCTCGACGCACAGCCGCCCGAGGTCGCCCTCCGTGGCCCCGGGGCGGACCGACTCGTCGGGCGCGTCCGGCGCCACGTCGTGCACCGCCGCCCAGAACGGGCTGAGCGGCCCGCTGGCGCCGGCCAGGTCCCAGACGCACGCGGCGACGGTGCCCCCCGGGCGGGTGACGCGGCCCATCTCGCGCAGGCCGCCGACGGGGTCGGTCATGAAGTGGACGACGAGCTGCGCCAGCGCCACCTCGACCGTGTCGTCGGGCCACGGCAGTGACTCGGCGCCGGCCTGCACCACCTCGACGCCGGGGCACCGTTGCCGGGCGGCGGCCACGAAGGGGGCCGACGGGTCGGCGGCCAGGACGCGCGGCGCCCCGACCCGGTGCACGAGCTCGGCGGTCAGCGCCCCGGGCCCGCAGCCGACGTCGAGCACGCGGTCGGTGGAGGCGTGGGCAGACCGGGCCTTCGTGACGTGGGCGCCGGCGACGACGCCGGCGAAGTCCGCGAAGCGGGGCGCGAGCGGCACGGAGTAGCGCCCCATGAAGCGGTCGTAGGCGTCGGCGACCTCGAAGGCCATCGCCCGAAACTACTCCCGCGGTCCGGTGACGGCCAGCCCTTCGCGAGGCCGCTTCGGACGGCAACTCGGCCGTCCGCGGCGACGACCGGGCCCAGCTCGGGCGGGCCTACTCGGCCGAGTCGGACAGCACGCGCCCGCCGAACACCCTCTCGACGACGCTGCGCCCGACGTCGCCCGACACCTCGATGTCCTCGTCGTCGTCGCTCACGGCCGAGTCGTCGCCCCGCGCCTCCGGCGGGGCGGCGGCCTCGGATGCCGGTGCGCTGGGCCCGGCGCCCGCGCCCGCCTTGCGGGCCTGCGCGAACGACTCGCGGACCGCGCTCACCCCGCTGCGGGTCGTCGCGGCCTTGACCGTCGGGGAGGGGCGGCCCGCGCCGTCGGCGGGCTGGTCTTCGGCCCCGTCGCCGGACCCGACCGGGGCTCGGGTGGGAGCCGCCGGCGGGGCGCTCATGGCCGCACCGCCCGACGTGGACGGGGCGGACGGCGGCGCGGACCGGGAGGGCGAGGCGGACGGGCCCGACGGGCCCGCCGGAGGCGCCGTCGCCCAGTCGGGCGCCGGGCCGGAGGTGCTGCCCCAACCGGCGTTGGTCTGCAGGGAGCGCGTCGGCTGCTCGGCGCGGCTGCCGCCGCCCGAGACGTTGCCTCCACCGTTGGACGGCGCGCCCTGGTCTCGCGTGGGCGCGGCACCAGCGCGGGGCGCGGTCATGCCCGGGTTCTGGGCCGCGTCGGGCGCGGACCACGTCGACGGGCCCGCCCCCGGTGCGTCGGCGCCACGACCGGTGCCGGCGTGGCCGCCGCCGCCGTCGGTCGGGGCCGACGAGCCGACGAGGATGCCGAAGCCGCTGGAGCCGCTGCGGTCACCGAAGTCGCCGGAGGGACTGCCGGGGCCGAGGTCGGGGTCGCCCGACCCGGCGTCGGGCAGGGGCACCCCGTCGACCCGGGCGTCGACCCCGAGCTCGTCGATGAGGGCCTGGCGCACGAGCTCGGCGTGGTTGCCCGAACGGAACGTGTTGGTCAGCCCGACGGTTCCGATGCCGAGCGTGAGGACAGAGCCGTCGTAGCCGAGAACCTGGGCGTGCTGGGAGACGAAGGTCCACGTCGCCCGGCGCATGCCGAAGATGCGGCCGAGCACATCGGGCCAGGCCCGGCGGATCGCGTCGGTGTCCATGCCCCCGGAGGCCGCGGCCGCTCCCCCACCGGACGGCGCCGTCGCACCGGCCTGGTGCAGGGCCGCGTCGTCGTCGGTCAACGAGGGCCCGCCGACGGACTCGGTCGGCGCCGCCACCGGTGGCGCCCCCACCTCGGCCCGCGCCGCGGCGATGTCGGCGGCCTGCTCCGGCGACACCGGCGGCTGTTCACCGCCGTCGCCGCGGTGGGAGCCCGGACCACCCGGGCCGCTGGGGGCGCTCCAGCCGGCACCCGGCCGGCGGTCGCCCGTGGGCTCGCCCGTCCCGGCCCCGTCACGGGTGGCCTCCCGACGCGTCGCCTCGGGGCTGAGCGCGCCGGCCGTGACGGCGGCGTGCGGGGGCGTGAAGTCGGTCGTCGTGCGGCGCGGGGCGGTGACCGCGCCGTCGTGCCCGCCGCGCTCACCGGCATCCTGACCGGGCGCCCCCGCACCGCCGGGCTGACCGCCGGACGGGGAGCCCGGGGCACCACCGTGCGGCGCGGGGCTGACCGGCATCCGCGGCGGTGAGGTGGGATGGCCCTGCCCGGCAGCGGGCGACGGCACCCCGCCGACGTCGAGGCGACGCTCGAGGCGGTCGAGCCGGGCGGCGTAGCCCTGCTCGCCCGACGACGCAGGCAGCAGGATGCGCGCGCAGATGAGCTCGAGCTGGAGGCGCGGCGAGCTGGCGCCGGTCATCTCGGTGAGGCCGGCGTTGACGATGTCGGCGGCCCGCGACAGCGCGCCCTGGCCGAAGGCCGCCTGCTGCACACGCATGCGCTCGAGCTGGTCGTCGGGCACCCCACGCAGCACCTGGCCGGCGCCGTCGGGCACGGCGGCCACGACGATGAGGTCACGGAGGCGCTCGAGGAGGTCCTCGACGAAGCGGCGCGGGTCGTGGCCGCTCTCGATGACCCGGTCGAGCTGGCGGAAGGTGGCGGCGCCGTCACCCGCCGCGAGGGCGTCGACCGTGGCGTCGAGCAGCTCGCCGTCGGTGAAGCCGAGCAGCGAGACCGCCCCGTCGTACGTCAGGCCCTGCTCGCCGGAACCCGCGATGAGCTGGTCGAGCACCGACAGCGAGTCGCGCACCGAGCCGCCGCCCGCGCGCGTGACGAAGCTGAGCACGCCCGGCTGCACCGCGACGTGCTCGTGCTCGAGCAGCCGCTCCATGTACGCCGTGAGCTTGGCCGGCGGCACGAGCCGGAAGGGGTAGTGGTGGGTGCGCGAGCGGATCGTGCCGATGACCTTCTCGGGCTCGGTCGTCGCGAAGATGAACTTCACGTGCTCGGGCGGCTCCTCGACGATCTTGAGCAGCGCGTTGAAGCCCTGCGGCGTCACCATGTGCGCCTCGTCGATGATGTAGATCTTGAAGCGGCTCTGCGCCGGGCCGTAGCTGGCCCGTTCACGCAGGTCGCGGGCGTCGTCGACACCACCGTGGCTGGCGGCGTCGATCTCGATGACGTCGACCGAGCCGGCGCCCCCGCGGGCGAGGGCCACGCACGAGTCGCAGACACCGCACGGCTCGGGGGTCGGGCCCTGCTCGCAGTTGAGGCAGCGCGCGAGGATGCGCGCGCTCGTCGTCTTGCCACAGCCGCGTGGCCCGCTGAAGAGGTACGCGTGGTTGACCCGCCCCGTGCGCAGCGCCTGCATGAGCGGCTCGGTGACGTGCTCCTGGCCGATGACGTCGGCGAAGCTCTCGGGCCGGTAGCGGCGGTAGAGGGCGGTGGCCATTCCCGAACCCTAACGGCCCCCACCGACCGCGGCGGATGCCGTCGTGGTGCCCTGTGCACGACCCGTCGGTGACGGGTGGGTGACGTCTCACCCGCCGCAGGTGCGCTCGACGGGCGACTGTCACCGGGGCTGCCCAGAGTCGAGAGACGCTCGATGCGGCACCCGCCTGCGACCGCCAGGCCGAGGAGGCCCGATGCCCGTGACCAGCACCGCCCCCGCCCCTACCCCGCCCCCGCCCCTACCCCGCCGCTGCCCCTGGCCCCGCCGGAGTACTACCCGAACGAGAGCGAGCGCAGCATCCTGCAGGCGCACGCCGACGACATCGTCGCCGCCTGTGACGCGACGACCGTCGTCGAGCCGGGCAGCGGCACGAGCGACAAGGCGCGCACGCTGCTCGACGCCTTCGCCGAGCACGGCCGGCCCGAGCGGTTCGTGCCCGTCGACGTCTCCGAGCAGACGCTGCGCGACGCCGCCATGCTGTCGCGGCGCTACCCGGCCTCGCGGTCGAGGCCCTCGTCGGCGACTTCACCCTCCACCTCGGGCGCCTGCCCCGGGGCGGCCGCAGGCTCGTCGCCTTCTTCGGCGGCACCATCGGCAACGTCTACGTCGAGGAGCGCGCCGCCTTCCTCGGCGCGCTGCACGACAGCCTCGAGGCCGGCGACTGGTTCCTGCTCGGCACCGACCTCGTCAAGAGCGCCGACCGGCTCATCTCCGCCTACGACCACAGCCGCGGGGTGACCGCCGCCTTCGTCACCAACGTGCTGCACGTCGTCAACCGCGAGCTGGGGGCCGACTTCGACGTCGACGCCTTCTCGTACGTGCCGTTCTGGGACCCGCACGAGCAGCGCATGGACCTGCGCCTGCGGGCCGAGCTGGCCGCCGGCCGGGTTCGCCGTCAACCGCGTCTTCACCGACCCCGACGGCGACTTCGCCCTCACCCTCGCCCGGCGGGAGGGCTGAGCACCGGTTCAGCCGGCCGGGCCGTCTCTGCGACACTGGTGCCGCCAGTACGACGCACCGTAGGAGACGCCCGGCATGACCCCTCGCACGCTCTACCGCCGCATCGCCCTCGCCGAGGTGGTGACGTGGTCGCTGCTGTTGATCGGCATGGTCCTCAAGTACGTCACGAAGACGACCGACGTCGCCGTCAGCGTCTTCGGGCTCGCCCACGGCGTCGTCTTCATCGCCTTCTGCCTCGTGACGGTCGTGCTCTGGGTCAACCAGCGGTGGTCGCTGCGCACCGGCATCCTGGGCCTGCTCAGCGCGGTGCCGCCCCTGCTCACCGTCTGGTGGGAGCACCGGCTGGAGCGCCGCGGCCTCCTCGAGGGCGGGTGGCGCCTCGCCCCCGGCGGTGACACCCCCCGCAACCCCGCCGAGCGCGTCGTCGCCGCGCTCACCGCCCGACCGGCCGTCGCCGCAAGCGTCCTCGTCGTCGCCGTGGTCGCCCTCACCGCGGTCGCCCTCCTCGTCGGCCCACCCGTCGGCTCCCAGGGCTGAGTCAGACCCTCCGTCACACGCTCGGCCGTCCGAGCGGTCGCGCGACCGCGCGACCGGGCCGGATGCCGGGTGGCCCGGTCCCCTCGCAGCCGCACGGCCTACGGTGGGCGCGACAGGCGTCGCACGGGTCGACGCCGGTCGGCACGCATCGGCATCCATCGGCACGCATCGGCACGCATCGGCACGGGAGCGACACGGGTCGTCACGAGCCACCACCGGGAGGCAGGTAGATGGGCACGGTCGCGGTACTCGTCGGCGAGGTGCGGGCGGACGGCGTGGGCCGCACGGTCGACACCACCACCCTGCTGGTCCCCACGACCGTCCACGCGGACCCCGGCGAGTGCGTCGTCCTGCGCGGCCCCAACGGCTCGGGCAAGACGACGCTGCTGCGCATCGTCGGCGGGCTGCTGGCCCCGACGGTCGGCACCGCGACGATCGGCGGCCGCGAGGCCGACGAGCGCGACCGGGCGGTCCGCGCGGCGGTGGCGGCCCTGCTCGGTGCCCCGACGACCTACCGCGACCTCACTCTCATCGACCACCTCGTGCTCGTCGACTCGACGTGGGGCGGCGACCCCGACACCTCCGACGACCGCGGCCTCGAGCTGCTCGGCGCCCTTGGCATCGACCACCTCGACGACCGCTTCCCGCACGAGCTGTCCTCGGGCCAGGAGCAGCTGTTCCGCCTCGCCCTGACCTTCGCCAGACCCTCGAGCGTGCTACTGCTCGACGAACCGGAGCAGCGGCTCGACACGGTCAAGCGCCAGGTCGTCGCCGGTCTCGTCGAGCGGCGCACCGCCGAGGGGACCACGGTCGTCATGGCCTGCCACGACCCCGAGCTGACGCAGCGGCTGGCCACCACCGTCGTCGACGTCGCCCCCGCACGATGAGCAGGTGGCCCCGCCGCGCCGGATCCGAGCCCGACGATCCCGCCGGGGGGCTCGCCGCCGACGAGAGTGACGAGCCCGACACGGAGGTCGTCACGCTCGACGACGCGGCCCTGCTCGCGGAGGCCGACTGGGTCATCGGGGGTGAGGAGGCGCAGAAGGCGCGCCGCCAGGCCCTCTACGTCGCCTACGTCGTCGTGCTCCTCTCGGCCTTCTACGGCTTCCCGTTCGTGCAGGCCGTCTTCCGCACGACGGACCAGCAGACCCTGCGCGACCAGCTCACCTCGCCCGTCGCCCTCGTCGTGCTGGTCGCCGCCGTCGCGGGGATGCTGCTGGCCGCCCTGTGGGTGGGACGGTTCCGCGGGCCCGTCGTGCCCCCGCTGCCGTGGATCGACCTCGTCGTCACCGCACCGGTCGACCGGGCCCGGTCGGTGCGGCGCTGGTGGCGCTACGCGCTCGCCGGCTCCGTCTTCGTCGGGGTCCTCACCGGGACGGTGCTGGGCGGTGGGCTGGCCTTCGCGGGCGCGACGAGCCCGGTGGCCGTCGCCGTGGGCGCCGGCGCGGGACTGCTCGTCGGCGTGCTCGTCGCCCACCTGTGGCTGCACGCCCAGGTGCGCTCGTACCCCAGCCCCAACCTGCGGCTGGGGCTCGTCTGGCAGGTGCCCGACTCGCTGCGCGAGCTGCACGTGGAGAGCCTGCGCGCCCACTCGGCCAACACCTCGACGCTCTCCGGCTCGGCCATGACCGGCAACCTGCGCACGGCCCGACTCGCCCTGGCCCGCCCGGTCCGCTTCGCCCGGGCCACCCGTCTGCGCCCCGGCCGTCCGTTCCCGACGCTCGTGCGCCGCGACGCGCTCGGCATGCTCCGGGCGCCCAGCTCGTTCGGCGCTGGGCTCGGCCTCGCCGCGCTCGGTGCCGCCGTGACCGTCTGGGGCCTGATCACCCCCGCGGCGCCCGGCATCGCCGTCACCATCGGCATCGTCCCGCTCTACCTCGGCTTCGGCGCGTGGTCGGAGGGTCTTCGGCTGCAGGCCGACAACGTCGGCACCCCGTCGCTCATCGGCACCGGCCCTCGCACCGAGGCCGTGGCCCACCTCGTCGTGCCCGCCGCCTTGACGACCCTCGTGCTCGCCGCGGCGACCGCCCTCTCGGCACTGTCGCGGACCCCCGCCCCCGCGGCGCTGCTCTGCCTCGTCGCGCTCGTGCCGCTGCTCGCCGGCGGCCACCTGCTCGCCGCCTTCCGCGGCACCGCCGCGCCGACCGTGCAGTCGAAGCCGCAGGCCCTGCTGTTCTGGTACCTCACCCCGGCCCTCGTCGTGCTGCTGCTCGCCTCGCTGCTCGCGTTCATCGAGAAGTCCGACCTCGACAACCTGCTCGTCGCCGTCTTCTGGCTCGTCTACGGCACGGTGGCGTGGGGCCTGCACCGGGTGCGCCGCCTCACCCACGAGCACCGCGGCTGACGGGCCGTCCGCGCGTCGCTAGGTTCGCCCCCATGACCGTCGAACCTCGCCCCTTGGCTGCACGCGCCCGCCTGCGCACCCGCGACGCCGTGGAGGCCGACCTGCCCGCCATCCTGTCCATCCGCAACCGCTCGTTCGGCCCGCTGCGCACCGGGGAGCACGAGTGGTGGCAGCGCGTCGCCGCCGAGACCCTCGGCGGTCGCATGCTCGTCGTGGTCGACGACACCGACACGGTCGTGGCGAGCGGGCGCATCCGGCCCTTCGAGCAGGCGTGGGGCGGGCGCGTGCAACCGATGGGTGGGGTGGCCGGCGTCTACGTCGAGCCCGGCGCCCGCGGCGGGGGTGTCGGCACGACCCTGACCCGGGCCCTGCTCGCCCGCATGGCCGAGCTCGGGGATGCCGTGTCGTGCCTCTACCCGACGACCGCGGGCCTCTACCGGCGGTCGGGCTACGAGGTGGGGGGCGTGCAGCAGCGGCTCACGTGGCCCGGCCACGCGCTGAGGTCGCTGGCCCGCGGACCGGGCACCGCGGCATCCGGGCGGGTGCGGCCGGCGCGCCCCGACGACGCCGCCGGCCTCGCCGCCCTGCACCGACGCGCCCTCGCCCGTGACCGGGCCAGCGGGCCGATGCCGCCCACCGAGGCGGTGTTCGCGCGCCACCTCGCCGACCCCGACACCATCGCCTACGTCGCCGACGACGGCTTCGTCGTCTACGAGCTCGACGGCTCCGCGGTCACGTTCGAGCACCTCGTGGCCGCCGCGCCCGACACCGCTCGCGCGCTGTGGTCGCTCGTCGGATCGGGCTCGTCGGCGGCGCCGACGGTGCACGCGTGGCTCGACCCGAGGGACGCCGTCGGGCTCGTGCTCGACGAGCTGCCGGCGACCGAGGTGCGCCAGGTGCCGTGGATGGCCCGGGTCGTCGACGTCGAGCGCGCCTTCGCGGCCCGCGGGTTCGCCCCACACCTCGAGATCGAGGCCGTCGTCGCGGTGACCGACGACGTGGTGCCGGCCAACTCGGGCCGGTGGCACCTGCGGGTCAGCGGCGGCGAGGGCACCGCGTCACGGGTGGGTGGCCCCGACGACGCCGGTCACGACGACACGACGGATGCCGGCCCGCTGCGTCTGGGCGCCCGCGGCCTCGCGGCGCTGTGGTGCGGCTGGACGGTGTCGCGGCTGCGGCTCGCTAGCCTCGGCGACGGCGGCGACGGGGGTGGGTCGGACGACGACGCGCTCGACGCGATCTTCGCCGGCGCGCCCCACCTCACCGAGTACTTCTGACCTCGTCGGTCGCGGCGGTCTGCGGCTCGCGCACCGACGGCAGCACGAGCAGCGCGACGACGGCCATGGCGCCGACGACGAGGAGCGACTCGAGCACGCCGACGTGGTCGCCGAGGAAGCCGAGCAGCGGCGGCCCGCCGAGGAAGGCGGTGTAGCCGATGGTCGACACGACGCTCATCCGGGCGGCCGCGCGACGGGGGTCGTCGGCGGCCGCGCTCATCCCGACGGGGAAGCCGAGGCTCGCGCCGACACCCCAGACGGCCGCGCCGACGAAGGCGAGCCAGGGCCCGCCGAAGACGACGAGGAGGCAGCCGGCGACGGCGGCGACGAACATGATGCGCAGCACCGGCACCCGCCCGTGGCGGTCGAGCAGCCGCGTGCCGAGCAGGCGACCGGCGGTCATGGCGGTGAGGAAGACAGCGAAGCCGAGCACGCCGGCCCAGCGCGGCAGGGAGTAGCCGTCCGAGAGCGCGACGGCCACCCAGTCGTTCGCGGTGCCCTCCGTGAAGGCGGCGGCGAGCACGACGACCCCGATGAGCAGGGTGCGCGGCTCGCGCCAGGCCGCCCCGAGACCGGCCTTGCCCGACGACTGCTCGCCGTCGTCGCCGACCTCGACCTCGCGCGGCAGGAAGGCCCGCAGGAACCACGGCACGACGCAGGCCATGAGCACGACGACACCGACGAGGTGGGCGACGATCGGCACGTGCAGGAAGGAAAGGCCGGCGCCGATGAGGGCGCTGACGACGGTGCCGCCGCTGAAGGCGGCGTGGAAGTGGGGCATGATCGCGCGCCGCAGCGCTCGTTCGACGGCCGCTCCCTCGAGGTTCATGCCGACGTCGAAGATGCCGGTGCCGATACCGACGAGGAAGAGGCCCGCCATGACGGCGGCCCGGTTGTGCAGCGCGTCGACGCCGAGACCGAGCCCGACGAAGCCGACGGCCTGCACCGCGGCCGCGCCGAGAAGCGTGCGGGCCGCGCCGAAGCGGTGCACGAGCCCGCCCGAGAGGGGCAGCCCGAGCACCGAGCCGGCCGAGGCGGCCAGCAGCGTGAGACCCAGCTCGCCGGCCGAGAGACCCAGCTGGAACTTGACGTCGGGCACGCGTGACGCGAAGGCCGCGAAGGCCGCGCCGTTGACGGCGAAGGCGACGAACACCGCCGTGCGGGCGGTGCGCACCTGCGCGCTCGGCGAGGTGGGGGTGGGGCTGGACATGCGCGAACCTCGGGATGGGAGTGCGGGGCGGGCGGGTCGGGCGGGTCGTCTGACGACGGCCGGACGGTCGTGGTGCGGGGCGGCAGGTGACGCCGGACGCCGCACGACTGGCGTCAAGCGTAGCGCTCGAATCGTTTCGGTTCGAATCGTTTCGATACACTCGCCCCATGCCCACCCGCGGTCGACCCCGACCCACCCGGCCCACCCTGCGCGACGTCGCCGACGCCGCCGGTGTGTCGGTCTCGACGGCTTCCCTCGCCTTCAGCGGCAAGGGCCCGGTGGCGACCGCGACGGCCGAGCGCGTCCGGGCGGCGGCCGGCTCGCTCGGCTTCACCGGCCCCAACCCGCTCGCCGCCTCGCTGCGGCAGGGACGCTCCGGCGTGGTGGCCGTGCTCGTCGAGGGCCGACTGCGCACCGCCTTCCGTGACCCCTTCGCCATCGCCGTGCTCGACGGCCTGGCCGAGGCCCTCGAGGAGCTGCCGGCGGGCATGCTGCTCGTGGGCCAGCCCACCGACGAGGGCGCCTCGGTCGTCCCCCGTCTCGCACCCCTCGCCCTCGACGCCGTCGTCTTCTCGCTCTGCGGGCCGGGCGAGAACCCGGCGGTCGAGCACCTCGCGGCCCGCGGGGTGCCCATGTTCAGCACGGGCGTGCCGGGCGACCGCCGGGTCACCCAGGTGCGCATCGACGAGCGAGCCGCCGGCGTGCTCGTCGCGCAGCACGTCCACGACCTCGGCCACCGCCGCGTCGCCCACGTCGCGCTGCCGATGCACCCGTCGAGCACGGCCGGGCCGGTGCTCGACGCGGAGGCGACGCCCGACCAGGTCACGGTGCCGTCGGTCGGTCGCCTGCTCGGCTACCGCGACGTCTTCGGCCCCGACGCTCCCGCGGTGCAGACCGGCGACGGCTCGTCGTTCGAGGGCGGCCGCCTGGCCGGTCGGGCGCTGCTCGACGTCCCGCCCGGACGGCGCCCCACCGCCGTGGTCGCACAGTCGGACGTCATCGCCGCCGGGGTCATCGTCGCGGCGGAGGAGCTCGGCCTGCGCGTGCCCGACGACCTCAGCGTCACCGGGTTCGACGGCGTCGAGCTGCCGTGGCTCCCCCACCGCATCACGACCGTCGACCAGCAGGGTCGCGAGAAGGGCCGACGGCTCGGCGAGCTCGTGCGACGACGACTGACCGGGTCACGGCCGCGGTCGGTCACGCAGCCGGTGTCGCTGCGTCCCGGCACCACGACGGCGCCGCCGCCCTGACGGGGAGGCCGGCCCACCGGCATCCGCGCACCGACACGGGGACCACCACCGACAGCGGGCGGACATGGGGACACCCCACGTACCTGGAAGAGCCCTCCTACCCTTGCTGCATTCCTGCCCTGGGGGAGTTCGGAGAGGTACCACCACGCGGGGTGCCGACGACGAGTGTATGCGCCGTCGGGCCGCGGGGCGAAACCGGCCGACCGGCCGCGGTGGCGGTGGCGCGTGCCGGCCACGACGCCCGGCACGCGTCGACGGCGGGTGGGCCGCCCGGGCGATTTCTTGTCGCCGGACGCCCTCCGGTAGCCTCCCCCACGGAGGATTCGCATAGTGGCCTAGTGCGCACGATTGGAAATCGTGTTGGGATAAAACCCTCGGGGGTTCAAATCCCCCATCCTCCGCCCGTCGAGGGCCCCGCTCGCCCCTGGCGACGGGGCCCTCGCTCGTTCCCTGCCGGACCGGCGGCCCACGTCACGGACCGCGTTGCCGCGCCGCGCGGCCACCTGACAGCATCGCCTGATGAACGGCTCCACCACGACCACCGGGACCACTGGGACCACCGGCACCCTCGGCACCCCCGGCAGCACCCCGGGCGACGACCGTGACGGTACGGCGGCGGAGGCCGGCGACGGCACGTCCGCGGTCACCGCATCCGACACCTCGCCCGTCCTCGACGCGCTCGCCCGCGTCGAGTCGCTGCGCGGACGCAACCTGCTGCGCGAGAGCGAGCTGACCGCCGACGAGTTCCGCGGCCTGCTCGACCTCGCCGCCGCCCTCAAGACGGCGAAGCGTGAGCGGCGCGAGCCGCGCCTGCTCGAGCGGCGCAACATCGCCCTCGTCTTCGAGAAGACCTCGACCCGCACCCGCTGCGCCTTCGAGGTGGCCGCCGCCGACCAGGGCGCGGCGACGACCACGCTCGAGCCGAGCGGCACCCAGATCGGGCACAAGGAGTCGGCCAAGGACACCGCGCGCGTGCTCGGGCGGTTCTACGACGGCATCCAGTACCGGGGCACGGAGCAGGCCGTCGTCGAGACGTTCGGCGCGTGGTCGGGCGTGCCCGTCTGGAACGGCCTGACCGACGACTGGCACCCGACGCAGTCGCTGTGCGACATGCTGACGATGCGCGAGCACTCCGGCAAGCCCGACGGCGAGATCTCCTTCGCCTACGTCGGCGACGCCCGGTTCAACATGGGCAACTCGCTGCTCGTCACCGGCGCCCTGCTCGGGATGGACGTGCGCATCGTCGCGCCGCGGCCGCTCTGGCCGGCTGACGAGGTCGTCGCCCTCGCCGGTCGCCTTGCGGCAGAGTCCGGTTCGCGCGTCACCGTGACCGACGACGTCGCCGAGGGCGTGCGGAGGGTCGACTTCGTGCACACCGACGTCTGGGTCTCGATGGGCGAGCCCGCCGAGGTCTGGGGCGAGCGCATCGAGACGCTGCAGCGCTACCAGGTGAACGCCGGGCTGCTCGCCGCGACCGGCAACCCCGAGGTGCGCTTCATGCACTGCCTCCCGGCCTACCACGACCTCGAGACCGAGGTGGGGCGACAGGTGCACGAGCAGTTCGGCCTGAAGGAGCTCGAGGTGACCGACGACGTCTTCGAGTCGGCCGCCTCCGTCGTCTTCGACCAGGCGGAGAACCGCATGCACACCATCAAGGCCCTCATGGTCGCCACGCTGGCCGACGTCTGAGCGGACCGGCCTCTGCCCTCGTCTCAAGCCGAACGGGCCGTGGCCCGCTCGTGGACGGCCGGATGCCGGGCAGCCGGCCCCGCGCCGGCCGTCATGTCCGCGGCGGACCGGGCCCACCGGCATCCGGGCTACGGGGTGACCGTCGGGCAGATCGGGGCGCCGGAGGTCGCGGTCGCGGCGGGCGGCTCGGCCCGGATCGCCTTGAAACCGTTGCCGAGGACGAGGTCGACGCTGTCGTCGGCGCGCTTGTCGTTGACGAGCACCGCACCAGCGACGCGCGACTGGACGAGCCGGGCGGACGCGGCACCCGAGGGCCCGAAACGGATCTGCGCCGACTGCTTGATGCTCGCCTTCTTCGGGTCGTTGGCGACGGCCTTGACCTTGAACCCGCGCTCGCGCACGACCTTGGCGGTGCTCGAGGCGAGTCCCTTGCGGGTGGTTGCGTTGTAGACGTTGAGCGTGACGTCGATCGGCTTCAGTACCGGGGCGGGGACGACCGTCGTGCACGGCACGGCCTGGGGCGTGGTGTCGCGGAAGTAGGTCGACGCGTAGTAGAACGCGCCGGCGAGTGCGAGCAGCACCACGATGACGACGATGGTCGACCGTCGTTGGCGGCGCACCCGGTAGGGGGTGGCCTCGCGTTCCTGGGTCTGGGTCATCCGCTCGCCTTGCCTCGTCGCGTCGGGCGGCGGCGCCGACGGTCCGGAGGGGTCTCAGGTGGGGCGGGCTGGGGGTCCCGCCGGGTACGGCGGCCCCACACCACCCTCCCGGTCGAGACCGAGGGTACGTCAGTCGAGCACGAGAACGCGGGCGTGCAACACCGGGCGTCCGGCCAGGGCCGCGCGCAGGGCCCGGTGCAGACCGTCCTCGAGGTAGAGCTGCCCCTCCCACTCGACACAGTGCGGGAAGAGGTCGCCGTAGAAGGTCGAGTCGTCGGCGAGCAGGTCACGCAGGTCGAGCGTGGCCTTCGTCGTGATGAGGTCGCCGAGCTGGACCACCCGGGGTGAGACGTTCGACCAGTCCTTCGTGCTCTCGACGCCGTGGTCGGGGTACGGGCGGGAGTCGCCGACGGCCTTGAAGATCACGCCGGACAGCATAGACACCGCTGCGCAGGGCCCGACGACTACAGTGCGAGAGGTGACTGACGCACCGGCAACCAGGTCCCAGATCGACGAGATCCGCGACGGCTACGCGAGCTCCGACGGCG
Source organism: Terracoccus luteus (assembly GCF_003635045.1). Taxonomy (NCBI): domain Bacteria; kingdom Bacillati; phylum Actinomycetota; class Actinomycetes; order Micrococcales; family Intrasporangiaceae; genus Terracoccus; species Terracoccus luteus. Next base: position 2,872,323 of record NZ_RBXT01000001.1, read on the forward strand.
TGCTCAAGCTCGGCGCCGCTGTCATCGACGGCACGGCGTATGCCGACGCCCCCGTGCAGATCCCGCTCAGCGTGCTCAACCGCCACGGCCTCGTCGCGGGCGCCACCGGCACCGGCAAGACGAAGACGCTGCAGCTCATGGCCGAGCAGCTGAGCGAGCAGGGCGTCCCGGTGTTCCTCGCCGACATGAAGGGCGACCTCTCCGGCATCGCGACCCCGGGCGAGAGCGGCGACAAGATCACCGAGCGCGCCACCGACGTCGGGATGCCGTGGACCGCGTCGGGCTACCCCGTCGAGCTCTACACGTTGGGCGGCAAGGGAACCGGCATCTCGATCCGCTCGACCATCACGAGCTTCGGGCCCACGCTGCTGGCGAAGGTGCTGGGGCTCAACGCGACCCAGGAGAGCAGCCTCGGCCTCATCTTCCACTACGCCGACAAGAACGGCCTGGCGCTACTCGACCTCAAGGACCTGCGGGCGGTCATCAGCCACCTGACGAGCGACGAGGGCAAGGCCGACCTCAAGGAGCTCGGTGGCCTGTCGAGCGCGACGGCCGGCGTCATCCTGCGCAACCTCATCACGTTCCAGGACCAGGGGGCCGACGCCTTCTTCGGTGAGCCCGAGTTCGACACCTCCGACCTGCTGCGCACGGCCTCCGACGGTCGCGGGATCGTCTCGTGCCTCGAGCTGCCCGGGGTGCAGGACCGCCCCCAGCTCTTCTCGACCTTCCTCATGTGGCTGCTCGCCGACCTCTTCCACGACCTACCGGAGGAGGGCGACGTCGACAAGCCCAAGCTCGTCTTCTTCTTCGACGAGGCGCACCTGCTCTTCAACGACGCGAGCAAGGCGTTCCTCGACTCGATCGAGCAGACCGTCCGACTCATCCGCAGCAAGGGCGTCGGAGTCTTCTTCGTCACGCAGTCGCCGAAGGACGTCCCCTCGGGGGTGCTGGCCCAGCTCGGCAACCGCGTGCAGCACGCCCTGCGCGCCTTCACCCCCGACGACGCCAAGGCCCTCAAGCAGGCCATCGCGACCTACCCGCACACCGAGTACGACATGCAGAAGCTGCTCACCAGCCTCGGCACCGGCGAGGCCGTCGTGACGGTGCTCTCGGCCAAGGGCGTGCCGACGCCGGTCGCGTGGACGCGCATGAAGGCGCCGAACTCGCTCATGGACCCCTCGCCCCAGGCCACCCTCGACGCCCTCGTGGCCGACTCCCCGCTCAAGGCCAAGTACGCCGACGTCGTCGACCGCGAGTCGGCCTACGAGCTGCTGACCAAGCGCCTGGAGGCGCAGACCCCGGCGGACGCGCCGGCCACACCGGCCCAGGAGCCCGCTCCGACGGCCGCCGAGCCCAAGCCCGCCCGCGCGCCCAAGGAGGAGCCCGGCCTCATCGCCCAGGTCGCCGGCAGCTCGGCCTTCAAGTCGATGCTGCGGTCGGCCGGCACGGTGCTCGGCCGCGAGATCACACGCAGCATCTTCGGCACGCGAAAGCGCTGACAGGGCAGGGATGCTCGCAGCCGGAGAGGTGTCCGGTTCTCAACGCCAACGAAACCGGTCGACCAGTCCGCGCACCGCGGGGATACGGGTCGCCGTCGACAGCAGCACGTAGCCCACCGCGCCGCCGACCACGTTCGAGGCGAGGTCGTCGACGTCGGCGATGTGACCGCCGCCCAGCACGTTCGCGGCGACGTACTGGGTCGTCTCGATGGCCAGGCTGGTCACGGCCGTGACCGACAACACGCGCCACCACGAGGGCCTCGTGAGCACGAGGGACACCAGCATCCCGAGCGGGACGAAGAGCGCGACGTTGAGCAGCGCGTCGGAGACCTCGTAGTCGGCCAGTGGCGCCAGGTCGAGGAACGCCGACCACGGCACGTCCCTGTCCGTCTTCCCGACGAAGACGGGGAACACGGTGTTCGCGATGATCCCGCCCAGGTAGACGCACAGCGCAGCGGCCACGGCGGCGCGGGGCACGGTCAGCCGTCCGCGTCGCCGCAGACGCCAAAGCAGCACGACGAACGCCGTGAGGGCGACGGGGAGCACGACCGGCAGGGCCGGTACCTCATGGAACACGGTGCTCCGGTCCTCGGTTCGGCTCACGGCGACGGACAGGCCGACGGACGGCCAAGGACGGGCGGCCCACCCGCCGGGTCACCAGCGGGGGTGGATGCTCTCGCGCAGGTGCTTGTCGTAGATGCGGCGCACACCGCCGTCGAATCCCTTTCCGAGAGCGTCGATCTCGCCCGCAGCCGCGTTGGCGCGGGCCTGCTCGACGTTGCGAGCGCCGGGGATGACCGACGACACCTGCGGCTGCTGCGCGAGCCAGGCGATGGCCGCCTGCGCCGGCGTCGTGCCTTCGGGCGCCTCGGCGCGGACGAGGTCGGCGAACTCCCGAGAGGCCCGCACCCCCGTCTCGAAGTCGACGCCGGAGAACGTCTCGCCGACGTCGAACGCGCTGCCGTCGCGGTTGTAGCTGCGGTGGTCGTCGGCGGCGAAGGTCGTGTCGAGGTCGTACTTGCCGGTGAGCAGCCCCGACGCGAGCGGGACCCGCGCGATGATGCCGACGCCGGCCTCGGCCGCGACGGGCAGCACCTCGTCGACCGGCTTGAGCCGGAAGGCGTTGACGATGATCTGCACGGTCGCGACGTTCGGTCGGGCGATGGCGGTCAGGGCCTGGTCGACGGTCTCGACGCTGACGCCGTAGTGCCGCACGGCGCCGCTCGCGACGAGCTCGTCGAGGGCCTCGAAGACCGCGTCGTCGGTGAAGACGTCGCTCGGGGGGCAGTGCAGCTGCACGAGGTCGAGGGTGTCCACCCCGAGGTTGCGCCGCGAGCGCTCCGTCCAGGCCCGGAAGTTCTCGGCCGTGTAGTTCTCGGCGACCTGGTCGACGCGCCGGCCCATCTTCGTCGCGACGGTGATGCCGGATGCCGGCCCGCCCCGGCCGGCGAGGAAGCGCCCGATGAGCTGCTCGCTGCGCCCGTCACCGTAGACGTCCGCGGTGTCGAAGAACGTCACCCCCGCGTCGGCCGACGCCTCGAGCACGGCGAGCGCGTCGGCATCCGACACCTCGCCCCAGTCGGCGCCCAGCTGCCACGTGCCCAGCCCGACGACCGACACCTCCGCGCCCGTGCGCCCGAGAACCCGCTGCTGCATGTGTCCGCCCGTCATCGTGGTGGTCATCGTGGTGGTCATCGTGTGGTCGTGGTGGCCCCGAGGGATCCCTCGGCGATCGGTGTGACCCCGGCCCACAGGGCCACGTACCCGGATGCCGGGTCGCGGCCCTCGTGACGCCGGCTCAGATCTCGTCGAGCTCGTCCAGGTCGTCGAGCTCGTCGGGGTCGACGCCGTCGGGGTCGCCGTCGGCATCGGCGAAGTAGCTGATGACGCGGATGTCGGGGGTGTCGCTGACGAGCATGACGAGCTGGACGAGCTTGACCACCTCGCCGCTGTCGAGACGGATCCGCTTGGTACGACCGCGGGTCGGGTCGGTGTCGTGCCGTTCCCACCAGTCGACGGCGGCGGGGTTGTCGGCGAAGACCTGGTCGAGCAGCGCGCTGAAGCCGGGGTCGTCAGGGTGGCGGGCGTAGGCCTCGCGGAAGAGCGCGAGCTGGTCGGCCGCCTCCTGCTCCCAGTCGACGAAGAGGGAGCGCGCCGCCGGGTCGCAGCAGTAGTACCAGAGCAGGTTGCGCTCGTGCTTCCGGCGCCGGCCCTCCCAGTCGCTGAAGAGCTGACGGGCGGTGTGGTTGGCCCCGAGCACGTCCCACCGGGCGCCGACGACGTAGGCCGGGTTGGGGTCGATGGCGTCGAGCAGCTCTTCGAGCTCGTCCGTCAGCATTTCGGGTTCGCTGCCCAGGCGCGGTGTGTCGCCGCTCGCGAGCGCGTGCAGGTGCGTGCGCTCGTCGGCCGTCAGGCGCAGCGCTCGGGCGAGCCCGTCGATGACCGACCGGCTCGGGTGCAGGTCCCGCCCCCGCTCGATGAGGTCGTAGTAGGCCACCGAGATGTTGGCCAGCTCGGCCACCTCGGTGCGGCTCAGACCCACCCGCCGGCGCCCCTTGTCGCGGCGGATGCCGACCTCCTCCGGCGCGATCTCGTGCCGTCTGGCGCGCACGAACTCCCCCAGCAGGGAGGGGGTTCGCACGCTGAGCGGGACCTCGGTCGTCATGGCGCACATCCTGCCAGCACGGCCACCACGGCGGGGGGCCGCTCACCCGGGTGACGCGGCCCACCGGCATCCGGCCCGCACGGCGTCTGGGCCCCGCGACGCGACAGGGGTGGTGAAGGGTTCGCGCCCCCCTGGGGGCCCATTCCCTTCACCACCCCTCCGGCCGCCACCGTCCGGCGTCCGGCTCAGCGACCGAGGTGCACCTCGGCGCCCTCGACGGCCTTGGCCAGCTGCCGCCCGAGGTCCTGCACCTGCGACTGCAGCACGTCGCGGACGGTGTCGTCCTCGACGGTGGAGACGATGTCGGCGACCGCGGACAGCCGGGCGACGTCCTGCGCCCACCGCGCCGGCTCACCGTCGATCTCGATGGTCGGGATGACCCGGGGGTCGAAGAGGTCCGAGAAGCGGTACGGCCCCGGGTCGGGGTCCGGGCCCGGCCAGGGCCACTTCCGCTGGACCTCCACGTACAACGGGATGCACACCCGCCTGCCGTCAGGCAGGTCGAAGCAGACCTTGCTCGCCATGACTTCCCCTTTCGTCACGGGTCGTTCGTGACCCGTGACGACAGAGGCGCGGCCACCCCGCGCTGATACCGGCGGCCCCGGGCGTGCCGGCCCACCGGCATCCGGCGTGTGGTCGGTGAGACGACGAGAGCCGGGCCCACACGCGGGTGGGCCCGGCTCGTCGGCGATGCGAAGGCATCGAGCTGGCGGTGGCGGTGGGATTTGAACCCACGGTGGAGTTACCCCCACACACGCTTTCGAGGCGTGCTCCTTAGGCCGCTCGGACACGCCACCGAGAGGAGACCTTACCGGAGCCTGCGGCCGGCGAAGAAATCGCCCAGCAGGTCGGCCGACTCCCGTTCGCGGATGCCGCCGACGACCTCGACGCGGTGCAGAGACAGGGGGTCGCGGGTGAGGTCCCAGACCGAGCCGCACGCACCCGCCTTGGCGTCCCAGGCCGCGAAGACGACGCGCGAGACCCGCGCCGCCATGGCCGCGCCCGCGCACATGACGCACGGCTCGAGGGTGACGACGAGGGTGCAACCGTCGAGCCGCCACGCACCGAGCGAGGCGGCGGCGTCGCGCAGTGCGACCACCTCGGCGTGGGCCGTGGGGTCACCGAGCCGCTCGCGGGCGTTGCGGCCCCGCCCGACGACGTCGCCGTCCGCGTCGACGACGACCGCACCCACCGGGACGTCCTCGCCGGCGAGCGCCTCCTGCGCCTGGGCGAAGGCCTCCCCCAGCCATACGGCGTACGCGGTCTCGTCAGGGGTCCGGGGGCCAGGGGTCACGCGCTAAGTTTCCACCCATGGACGTCCACGTCGCAGACCACCCGCTCATCGCCCACAAGCTGACGTACCTGCGCGACAAGCGGACCGACAGCCCGACGTTCCGGCGTCTCGCCGAGGAGCTCGTCACCCTCCTCGCCTACGAGGCCACCCGCGAGGTGCGCGTCGAGCCCATCGAGATCGAGACGCCCGTCGCCGCGACGACCGGCATCAAGCTGGCCAACCCCAAGCCGATCATCGTGCCCATCCTGCGCGCCGGCCTCGGCATGCTCGACGGCATGGTCAAGCTGCTGCCGAGCGCCGAGGTGGGCTTCCTCGGCATGGTGCGCGACGAGGACACCCTCGAGGTCACGACGTACGCCAACCGCCTGCCCGACGACCTCACCGGTCGCCAGGTCTTCATCGTCGACCCGATGCTCGCCACCGGCAACACCCTCGTCATGGCGGTCGACTACCTCGCCGGCAAGGGCGCGCGCGACATCACCGTCGTGTGCCTGCTCGCGGCGCCAGAGGGCATCGCCCACCTCGAGAGCGAGCTGGCGTCGACCGACATCCCGGTCAAGGTCGTCGTCGGCACGGTCGACGAGCGCCTCGACGAGAAGGGCTACATCGTGCCCGGGCTCGGTGACGCCGGCGACCGCCTCTACGGCGTCGTCTGACGGAAACCGTTCAGGCGAGGGGCAGCTCGTCGCCCCACGCCACGTCGCGGGCGAGCCGGTAGCGCTCCCCCGCGCGCTTGCTCACGACGTCACGGCCGGCGGATCCGTCTGGTCGGCAGAGCGTCAGCTCGACGAGCCCCTTGCGCTTCAACGGGTGTCGCAGCACGCGCCCCCGGTCCTGTTGCGGCACAGCGACATCCGGGGCGACGGCCGCCACCCACGAGAACTTCTCGTCCTCGTATGACAGGGTCCCGCCCTTGATGCGCCGGTGCTCCGCGCTGCGGTTGACGCGTGCCGCGAAGTGGCACCAGTCCGAGCCGACGAGGGGGCAGCGCGCCTCGTGGGGGCACGGGCCGAGCAGCGACCAGCCGGAGGCGAGCAGCCGGCCCCGCGCGTCGAGCACCCGCCGGTACCCGTCCGGCGTACCCGGCTCCACGACGACGACCACCCGCCCCCGCGCCATGGCGTCGTCGACGAGGCGTTCCTGCTGGATGCCGGTCAGCTCGCTGAGCACGTACGAGACGGTCACGAGGTCGGCGCCGTCCGCCGGCCACGCCCCGGCGAGGGCCCGGTCGAAGCGTGCCCGTCCGAGGGCGCCCGGGGCACCGGCAACGAGCCGGCGGCCCAGGGCGAGCGCCGGCTCGACCTGGTCGAGCACGGTGACCGACTCGAGGTCGCCCCAGACCTCGGCGGCCGCCCAGGCCGCGGCACCGGTGCCGCCCCCGAGGTCGAGCACCGACCGGGGCGTCGCCGTCTCCGGCAGGTGCTGGGCCACGTCGCGCAGGACCCGTCGCAGCGCGGCGTGCGTGGCCGGCATCCGGTAGGCCGCGTAGGCGGCGACCTGGGTCGCGGTGGTGAGGATGGGCGACCCGGCCGGGCGCACGTCGCGGTACCGGGCCACGAGCGCGGCCGTGGCGTCGGCCAGCTCGCGGGAGGGGACCGCCGCCAGCGCGGCGTCGAGGGCCGAACGCAGACCGTCCGGCGGGGTCGTCATGGCGCCGACGATACCGACGCGGGCCGCGCGCACGAGGCGGGCGGGCGGCATCCGGTCGACACACCCATCGCCCTGTCGAGTCACAGGCGCCACGTGCGGCACACTGTCACCATCGCTGTGCCCTGGGACCGTCCTGCGCAGCCCGACACCGGAGGAGCCCGAGACCGATGGCCAAAGCCCGCAAGGTCATCCTCATCATCGTGCTCGTGTTCTTCGTGTACGCCGTGTTCCAGTCGCCGACCAAGGCCGCCGACATCGTCATGAACATCTGGGGCGTCATCGTCGACGGGTTCGACGCGATCATCGTCTTCTTCAACTCGCTGCTCAACCGCTGAGCGGTCGCGGCGTGACGGGCTGACGTGGCGGGCAGGCGGCAGGCCGACGAGGTCCCGGCCGGGCTGGGGCCGATCCTGCTGCCCGGTGAGAACCTCGTCGTCGCCGTGCACATGCACTGGGCGAAGCTGACCGAGCCCGTGCTGTCGACGGTGGCCGCCCTCGTCGTCGCCCTCGTCGTCGACGCCAACGTCACGCAGTCGACCCAGGTCATCGGCACCGTGTTCTGGTGGGGCTTCCTCGCCGTCGTCGTGCGGCTGCTCTGGGTGCTGACCGACTGGTACCACAACTGGTTCGTCGCCACCGACAAGCGGCTGCTGCTGCGCTACGGCCTCATCACGCACAAGGTCGCGATGATGCCGCTGTCGAAGGTCACCGACATGAGCTACGAGCGCAGCATCGTCGGCCAGCTGGTCGGGTTCGGCCGCTTCGTCATGGAGAGCGCCGGCCAGGACCAGGCCCTGCGCGTCGTCAACTGGGTGCCCGACCCCGACCGCACCTACCGGCTCATCTGCGCCGAGATCTTCCACATCGTGCCGCCGCCCCTCGACCTGGCCGACGACGTCGATGACCTCGACGACCGTGACGTCGTGGCGCCGCCGCGACGTGGTCGGGGTGAAGACGACGGCCGGCGTGGCCGGCGCGGGGGCGACGCCGGGCCCGACGGCGGCGACGGTGACGACGACGGTGTGGATGCCGGGTGGCGCGGTGACGCGTCCCCCTCGCGGCCCGCCACCGGGCCCGTGTCACGACCGACGGCGTCCGCCCCGTACGCCGAGCACCGCGACCCGCTCGCGGACGCCTGGCACGACGAGCAGCCCGGGTACCCCGACGTACCGCCCGTCCACAACCCGCTGCAGGACCGCCTCGACTCGTACTCGCGCGCCGTGCCGGTGCAGCGGCGCGAGGAGGGCGAGTCCATCTACGAGAGCGAGGACCTTCGCCGCCGCCGGCGCGGGGCCGACACCGGACCGCTGCCGATCACCGAGCGCGACCAGTGGTGAACCCCGCCCGTCGCTGACGGCGCGACGGCGCGGGACGAGGACGCCCGGCATCCGGCCGAACTCGGGGACGCAGGGCGACGGCACGGCCGCGACCACCACACGGCGACACGGCGTTTCATGACACGGACCCTGACGCCGCGGCGGCCCCGGGTCTAGGTTGTGGGAATCGTCCCGTGACCGACCAGCCGCCGGAGGTTCGTATGAGCATCTTCCGCACGAAGTCGATCGAGGCCTCGATGGCCTCGGCCGACGACTCCGAACACCAGCTCAAGAAGAACCTGAGCGCCCTCGACCTGACGGTGTTCGGCATCGGCGTCATCATCGGCGCCGGCATCTTCACCCTCACCGGCCGTGCCGCCCAGCAGTACGCCGGGCCGTCGATCGCCCTGTCCTTCGTCCTCGGCGCGGTCGTCTGTGGCCTCGCGGCGCTCTGCTACGCCGAGTTCGCCTCGACCGTGCCCATCTCGGGGTCGGCGTACACGTTCTCGTACGCCACGCTCGGCGAGATCATCGCGTGGATCATCGGCTGGGACCTGCTGCTCGAGCTCATGCTCGGCGCCTCCGTGGTGGCGCAGGGGTGGTCGCAGTACTTCGTCACGCTGCTCGGCCAGCTGGGGGTCACGTGGCCGTCGGGCGTCGCGCCGGGCTCGGTGTTCGACCTGCCCGCCTTCGTGCTCGTCGTCGTGCTGACGCTGCTCATCGCCAAGGGCATCAAGGAGTCGATGCGCGTCAACCTCGTGCTCGTCGCCGTCAAGCTCTTCATCGTCCTGTTCGTCATCTTCGCCGGCATCGGCTTCATCAACCGTGACAACTGGACCCCGTTCATCCCGCCGTCGGAGCCCGGCAAGAGCACCTCGGGCCTGACCACGCCCCTGCTGCAGGCCATCACCGGCATGGAGCCTGTCACCTTCGGCATCCTCGGCATCATGTCGGGTGCGGCGGTCGTCTTCTTCGCCTACATCGGCTTCGACGTCGTGGCCACCACGGCGGAGGAGGCCAAGAACCCGCAGCGTGACCTGCCCCGCGGCATCCTCGGGTCGCTGGCGATCTGCACGGTGCTCTACGTCGCCGTCACCCTCGTGCTGACGGGCATGCAGAAGTACACCGAGATCGACCCCGACGCCGCGCTCGCCTCCGCCTTCACCGCGGTGGGCAAGGACGGCTACGCCACCCTCATCTCCGCGGGCGCCGTCGCCGGTCTGACGACCGTCGTCATGACGCTCATGATCGGCGCGACCCGCGTCACGTTCGCCATGAGCCGTGACCACCTGCTCCCGGAGAAGCTCGGTCGCACCAGCCCCACGACCGGCACACCGGTGCGGCTGACCCTCATCATCGGTGGCGTCGTCGCCCTCATCGCCGCCTTCACGCCGATCGGCAAGCTGGAGGAGATGGTCAACATCGGCACGCTGACCGCCTTCCTGCTCGTCTCGCTCGCCATCCCGATCCTGCGCAAGCGTCGCCCCGACCTCAAGCGGGCGTTCAAGGTGCCGGGCAGCCCGTTCATCCCGTACCTGTCGGCGCTGATGTGCTTCTACCTGATCCTCAACCTGTCGGTCGAGACGTGGATCCGCTTCGTCGTCTGGATGGCGCTCGGCTTCCTCATCTACTTCGCCTACTCGCGCAAGCACAGCAAGCTCGAGAACGGCGAGGACCAGGCCGGACCCGGACCCCAGGGGTCGCCCGAGGTCATGTCCGAGCGCTGAGCCGGCCACCCGGCATCCGCGCCACCGCCTGAATCCCGCACCACCCGAACGCGTCGGCCCACGAGGGCCGGCGCGTTCGGCGTGAGAGGCTCTCCTCCCGCCGCAGGCCCGCACCAGGTCTTCGCCCGCCGGACTGCTGCCTCGAACGAACCGTTCGGGGTCGAACTCACGGTTGGCCCTCCAACTCGTTGGTGCACCGAAGCGTTCGGCACCCTGCACCGCGTTCGGCCTCGAACGGTTCGTTCGGCGAGGTAGCCCCGGACCCGTTGTCCACAGGGCCTCGGCGCGAGACGCCCGATGCGGTCCACCATGGGCGTCATGGACCTGGCGCTCATCGCTCGCGACGGCGTCTTCGCAGCCGCCAAGGCGCGCGCCTTCGGCATCGACAGCTCGTCGCTGCGCCGCGCCGTGGCCGCCGGGCAGGCTTTCCCGCTGTGCCGCGGCTGGTACTCCACCCGGGCGCCCACGACACCACGCGACCACCACCTTCTGCGCACGACGGCACTCCTGCAGGAGTACGGCGGCCACGTCGTCGCGTCCCACGGCTCGGCCGTCATCCGGCTCGGGCTGCCCGACGTCGCGCTGGACCTCGGCACGGTCCAGCTCATGTGGAGGGGCGACAAGCCTGACTTCCGCTCCTACAGCCGCGTCCACGTTCACGAGGAGGTCGCCAACCCTCGGCTTACCGCCTGGGTCACGACCGTCCACCCGGCCCTGGCCGTGGTCCAGGTCGGGCTCCGTGACGTGCGCTCGATGCTCGTCGCCGGCGACGCCGCCCTGCGCTTGAGAATGGTGGATGCCGGCCAGCTGACCGCCGCCGTCGACGCCCTCCGCGGGCAGCGGGGTCTCACGCGGGCCCGGGCAGCGGCCGGATGGTTCGACGCTCGGCACCAGTCCCCCGGCGAGACACTGACCGCCTTTGTGCTGCGAGGGCTGGGCTACTCGTTCACGCCGCAGTTCGAGCCGGGCACCCAGGGCAAGAACGGCGGCCCGGAGCAGACCGACTTCGTCATCGACGGCACCCGGGTGCTGGTGGAGTTCGACGGTCGCTCGAAGTACTCCGCGGCATCCGAGGATGACGCGCAGCGGCTCCTGTTCGCCGAGAAGCGTCGGGAGGACCGCATCCGCGACCTCGGGTACGAGATGGTGCGGGTGACCTGGGCCGAGGTACACCAGCCCGAACGGGTCAGGGCCAAGGTCGAGAAGGCCCTGACCCGGTGGAGGTCCCGGGCCGTCTGACCGCCTCCGGGTGGCGTCGAGGGGCCTGCAAGCCCTGCGACCCGGTCGAACCAATCGTTCGAGGTCCAACCACAGCCAAACCGCCGAACTCACCGGTGCACCGGCGAGTTCGAGACCCGGCACCCAGTTCGACCTCGAACGGTTCGTTCGGCGAAGCTGGGGCGGGTGATGCTGGGGCGGGGTGCTCCGGCGGCTCGAGTCCGGCCGCGACCTCGGCTCGTCAGCCCCGGCACCGGGACCCGTGAGTCCCGCGTCCGGGCCGCCGTGCGTCAGAGGGCGCGGATGATGTCCTCGACCCGCTCCTTGGCGTCGCCGAAGAGCATGGCGCTGTTGTCACGGAAGAAGAGCGGGTTCTGCACCCCGGCGTACCCGGCGTTCATCGACCGCTTGAAGACGACGACGTCGCGGGCGTTCCAGACCTGGAGCACCGGCATGCCGGCGATGGGCGAGGTCGGGTCCTCGGCGGCGGCCGGGTTGACGGTGTCGTTGGCGCCGATGACGAGCACGACGTCGGTCGAGGCGAGGTCGTCGTTGATCTCGTCCATCTCGAGCACGATGTCGTACGGCACCTTGGCCTCGGCGAGCAGCACGTTCATGTGCCCCGGCAGGCGGCCGGCGACGGGGTGGATCCCGAAGCGGACGTCGATGCCCCGCTCACGCAGCTTGGCCGTGAGGTCGGCGACGGGGTACTGCGCCTGCGCGACGGCCATGCCGTAGCCCGGCGTGATGACGACCGAGGAGGCGTCCTTGAGCAGGTCGGCGACCTCGACGGCACTGGTCTCGCGGTGCTCGCCGTAGTCGACGTCGGAGTCGGACACCGCGCCGTCGGAGCCGAACCCGCCCGCGATGACCGAGACGAACGAGCGGTTCATCGCCTTGCACATGATGTACGAGAGGTAGGCGCCCGAGCTGCCGACGAGCGCGCCGGTGACGATGAGCAGGTCGTTGCCGAGCATGAAGCCCGCCGCGGCCGCGGCCCAGCCGGAGTAGCTGTTGAGCATCGACACGACGACCGGCATGTCGCCGCCGCCGATGGAGGCGACGAGGTGCCACCCGAAGGCGAGCGCGACGAGCAGCATGAGCAGCAGCGGCACGATCGACGGCGTGGCCACGAACCACACGAGCAGCGCGGCCGAGACGACGAGCGCCGCCAGGTTGAGCAGGTGGCGACGGGGCAGCATGAGCGGTGTGCTCGGCATCCGGGCCGACAGCTTGAGGAAGGCGACGATCGAGCCGGTCAGCGTGACGGCACCGATGAAGACGCCGAGGAAGATCTCGACCGAGTGCACCCCGTCGATCCCCTCGGGCGTCTCGAGGTAGGTGTTGACGCCGACGAGCACGGCCGCGGCACCGACGAAGGAGTGCAGTAGCGCGATGAGCTCGGGCATGCCCGTCATCTCGACGCGGCGCGCACGCCAGATGCCGACGGCCGCACCGATCGCGATGGCCACGACGACGGCGACGACGTTGCCCCAGAACGCATCCCGCAGGGACAGGTAGAGCGTGGCGACGAGGGCAAGGCCCATGCCGATCATGCCGAAGACGTTGCCCTCGCGCGCCGTCTCGTGCTTCGACAGACCTGCGAGGGAGAGGATGAAGAGCAGGGCCGCGACGACGTACGCGCCCTGCGCCAGCGAGGTGGCGCCGATGGTGTGCACGGTTCAGCCCTTCCGGAACATCGTGAGCATGCGGCGAGTGACGGTGAAGCCACCGAAGATGTTGATGCTCGCCACGAGCGTCGCGACGAACGACAGCACGATGATGACGATCTGCGACACGGGCGACGTCTGCGCGGTCCCGAGCTGCAGCAGCGCCCCGACGACGATGATGCCGCTGATCGCGTTGGTCACCGACATGAGCGGCGTGTGCAGCGCGTGGTGCACGTGCCCGATGACGTAGTAGCCGATGACGACGGCGAGCACGAACACCGTGAAGTGGCCGAGGAACTCGGGCGGCGACGCCCACGCGACGAGCCCGAACAGCACCGCCCCGAGCGCCATCAGCGCGTAGCGCCGTCGTGGGTCGGGTGGCCGCTTCTCGGGCGCGGCTACCGGTGCGGATGCCGTGGCGGCCGGCTTCGCGGCTGCGCTCACCTGGATCGCGGGCGGGGGCCAGAGCAGCTCGCCGTCGCGGGTGACGGTCATGCCGCGCTGGACGACGTCGTCGAGGTCGAGCACGAGCTGCCCGTCCTTGCCGGGCGTCAGCAGCTTCATGAGGTTGACGAGGTTGGTGCCGTACAGCTGTGACGCCTGGGTGGGCAGCCGCGCCGCGAGGTCGGTGTAGCCGATGATGGTCACGCCGTTGTCGGTGACGACGCGCTCGTCGGCCACCGCGCCCTCGACGTTGCCGCCGTTGCTCGCGGCCATGTCGACGATGACCGACCCGGGCTTCATCGTGGCCACCATCTCGGCCGTGATGAGGCGCGGGGCCGGGCGGCCGGGGATCAACGCCGTCGTGACGACGATGTCCACGCTCGGCAGCTGCTCGGCGTAGAGCTCGGCCGCGCGTCGGTTGTAGTCCTCGCCCATCTCCTTGGCGTAACCGTCGCCGGGGCCGTGCGCCGGGTCGGCCTCCGGCAGGCGGACGGCGAGGAACTCCGCCCCCATGGACTCGACCTGCTCGGCCACCTCGGCCCGGGCGTCGGTCGCGAGCACGACGGCGCCGAGCGACCGGGCCGTCCCGATCGCCGCGAGGCCCGCGACACCGGCCCCGGCGACGAGCACCCGCGCCGGCGGCACCTTGCCGGCGGCCGTGACCTGGCCGGTGAAGAACGACCCGAACTCGTGGGCGGCCTCGACGACGGCGCGGTAGCCGGCGATGTTCGCCATCGAGCTGAGCACGTCGAGGGACTGGGCCCGGCTGATGCGCGGCACGGCGTCCATCGCGAGGGCGGTGACACCCGCCGTCTGCATCCGCGCGACGAGCTCGGGGTCGAGCGCCGGCGCCATGAGGCTGACGAGCACCGTGCCGGGGCGCAGCCGGCGCATCTCGAACTCGTCGGGGGCGTTGACCTTGTGCACGACGTCGCTGCCCCACACCTCGTCGGAGGGGGCGACGCGCGCGCCCGCCGCCGTGTACGCCGCGTCGTCGAAGGTCGCGGCCAGCCCGGCCCCCGACTCGATGACGACGTCGTAGCCGAGCGCGACGAGCTGTCCGACGGTCTTGGGCGTCGCCGCCACCCGGGTCTCGCGGGCTCGGCTCTCGCGGGGGACGCCGATCTGCACGGCTCGCTCCTTCGGCTGGGGGCACTTGGCACCTGAACCTAGGCCACCGGATGCCGCTCAGCGCGGTGACGAGGCCCCCGCCGTCCGATTCGTGACCCACGCCTTGGCGCCGTCTCACGCACTGGGACCGCCGTCTCACCCCCACCGTCGAGAGGCCACGTCGCGTCACCCACGCCGTCACGAACTGGCCACTCGACGTGGTGCACCCCGTCGGGAAGTGGCCTCTCGACGGGTCAGGTGGTGGGGGGGGCGTCAGTCGGCGAGGTCGAGCAGGGCGTCGGCGTGCTCGGTGTCGACGACGAGGGCGTTGACGAGGCCGCCGCGCACGGCCGCGGCCACGGCCGCCGCTTTGGGGCGTCCCGAGACCACCCCGATCACTTCGGGGATGGCGCGCAGCTCGTCGGCCCCGATGGTGACGATGCGGTCGGCGAGAGGCGGGTCGACGAGCCGGCCCTCGGCGTCGAAGCAGCGGCCGCCGGTCTCCCCCACGACGCCGAACTCGAGCGCCTCACGCCGTTCGGCCGGGGTGGCGGCGTCGTACACGGTCGACAGGCCGTCGGCCCAGGCCCCGATGCCCATGACGGCGTGCGTGATGCGGCGGGCCTCGGCGAGACCGCGGGCGACCTTTCCGTCGCGGCGCAGGGTGCTGGCGGTGACGACGTCGTCGGTCATGAGCGGGGCGTGGAAGATCGACGAGGAGCCGCCGGTGAGCCGAGCGGCCCGGCGCACGATGTCGACGGCGCTGCTGTCGACCCCCGGGATCTCCATCGCGCCCGTCATCTGCACGACGTCGACGGGGGGCAGGCCGGTGAGGGCGTGGCTCATGATGTCGATGGTGCGGGCCCACGGCAGCCCGAGGACATCGTCGCGGGTCAGCACCTCGCGCAGTAGTCGGGCGGTGGCGTCGCCGAGGTGCACCGCGAGCGCGTGCGGGTCGAGGGCCGCGCCGTCGACGACGACGCTGTGGCGCAGCGAGTAGGCCTCCTGCAGCCGGGCGGACCGGTCGAGGTCGACCTCGCCGTCGGCGACGATCTCGATGCGCACCATGCCGCTGTCGCGGGCGAAGTCGAGCAGGCGGGCGACCTTGAAACGACTGACGTTCAGCTCGTCGGCGATCTCCACCTTGGAGCGGCCCTGCAGGTAGTGACGGCGCGCGACCGTGGCGGCGAGCACGAGCTCGGCCGGGCCGCGGCCCTCTCTCGTCATCTCGCTCACCCCCGCAGTGTCTCGCGTCGCCGTGCACTCCGGGCGCGGCCCCCGAAATCCGGCGCCGAGGGCCGGAGGGGTGGTTGACAACCCGTGACGTGAGTCACTTTACTCATATGTGCAAGGTGGCGCTCATATGAGCGGACTCGACGAGGAGGACGGCGTGCGACGCAGCAGACACGGGACCCGGGGCCGGGCGACGAGGGTGGGCGCCATCGCCCTGACCGGAGGGCTGGTGGCGAGCCTGTCGGCCTGCGCCGGCTGGGGCGGCGGAGGCCTCGGCGGTGGCGGGGCCGACAGCATCAACGTGCTCATGGTCAACAACCCGCAGATGGTCGACCTGCAGCAGCTGACAGCCGACAACTTCACCGCCAGGACCGGCATCAACGTCAACTTCACGGTGCTGCCCGAGAACGACGTGCGTGACAAGATCAGCCAGGAGTTCTCGAGCCAGGCGGGCCAGTACGACGTCGCGACGGTGAGCAACTTCGAGATCCCGATCTACGCGCGCGCAGGCTGGCTCAGCCCGCTCGACGGGTTCCTCGCCAAGGACGCCGCCTTCGACCAGGCCGACATCCTCAAGCCGATGCAGGTCTCGCTCAGCGCCGACGGCAAGGTCTACGGCGAGCCGTTCTACGGCGAGAGCTCGTTCCTCATGTACCGCAAGGACGTCCTCGCGGCGAAGGGCATCACGATGCCCGAGAAGCCGACGTGGCCGCAGGTGGCGGACATCGCGGCGAAGGTCGACGGGGCCGAGCCCGGCATGAAGGGCATCTGCCTGCGTGGACAGCCCGGCTGGGGCCAGATCTTCGCCCCGCTGACGACGGTCGTGAACACCTTCGGCGGCACGTGGTTCGAGAAGGACTGGACGCCGGGCGTCAGCTCACCCGCCTTCAAGAAGGCCGTCAACTTCTACGTCGACCTCGTGCGCGCCCACGGTGAGAACGGCGCACCGCAGGCCGGCTTCACCGAGTGCCTCAACAACCTCACCCAGGGCTCGGTGGCCATGTGGTACGACGCCACGTCGGCCGCCGGCTCCCTCGAGGCCGACGGCTCGCCCGTCAAGGGCAAGCTCGGCTACGCCCCCGCCCCCGTCGTCGAGACGGCGAGCTCGGGCTGGCTCTACGCGTGGTCGTGGGGCATCCAGGCCGCGAGCACGAAGCAGGAGAACGCCTGGAAGTTCGTCTCGTGGGCCTCGAGCAAGGAGTACGAGCAGCTCGTCGGCGAGAAGCTCGGCTGGTCGCGCGTCCCCGCCGGCAAGCGGGCCTCGACCTACGAGAACGCCGACTACGTCAAGGCTGCGGAGGCCTTCGCCGCGCCGACCAAGGCCGCGATCGAGGCGGCCGACCCCGCGAACCCTGGCGTGCAGCCCCGCCCGGCGATCGGCATCCAGTTCGTCGACATCCCCGAGTTCCCCGACCTCGGGACCCAGGTGAGCCAGGACGTCAGCGCCGCGATCGCCGGCAAGACCACCGTCGACGAGGCGCTCGACAAGGGACAACAGCTCGCCGAGGACGTCGCCGAGCGCTACCGCACCCGGGAGGGACAGTGAGCACCGCCACCGAGACCCGCGAGCCCGCCACACCGGCATCCCCCTCGCCGGGGCGCTCGACCCAGCTGGCGAAGGCGGGTGACTGGGCCCGCCGCGCACCGCTGCTGCCCGCACTGATCTTCGTCATCCTCATGACGCAGCTGCCGTTCCTGGCCACGCTCGTCATCTCGTTCATGAACTGGAACGCCTACTACCCCAACGAGCGCGGCTTCGCCGGCTTCGACAACTTCCGCCGCGTCTTCACCGACGTCAACGCCCGGCAGGCCGTCATCGTCACGATCCTGCTCACCGTCGCCGTCGTGCTCATCAGCCTCGTCCTCGGGCTCGGCATCGCGATGCTGCTCGACCGCAAGTTCCGCGGGCGGGGCGTCGTGCGCACCCTGATGATCACGCCGTTCCTCATCGTCCCCGTCGCCGCGGCACTGCTGTGGAAGCACGCGCTCTACAACCCGGAGTACGGCCTCTTCAACGGCCTGCTCAAGTTCGTCTTCGGCGAGAACGCCCCGCAGCCCGACTGGATCACGAACAACCCGCTGTGGGCGATCATCGCGTCCCTCGTGTGGCAGTGGACGCCGTTCATGATGCTCATCCTGCTCGCCGGTCTGCAGAGCCGCCCGCTCGACGTCGTCGAGGCCGCGCGCATCGACGGTGCGAGCAGCTGGCAGATCTTCCGCAGCATGACGCTGCCGCACCTGCGCCAGTACATCGAGCTGTCAGGGCTGCTCGGCGCCATCTACGTGGTGCAGAACTTCGACGCCGTCTTCACGATCACCTCGGGCGGGCTCGGCACGGCCAACCTGCCCTACTTCATCTACCAGACCTTCTACACCGCGCAGGACTACGGCCGGGCCTCGGCCGCCGGCGTCGTCGTCGTGATCGGCACGATCATCATCGCGACGCTCGCCCTGCGCTCCGTGTTCAGCCTGTTCAAGGAGGAGACCCGATGAGCGCCGCCACCCCGGCCCCCTCGACGACGCCGGAGCGCGTCGGCGGCCCCCAGCCCATGGAGCCGTCCGAGATCCGCCACCGCAAGCCCGCGCGCAGCGGCTCGCTGCTCAGCCTGCTCGCCTGGGTCATCGGGTTCCTCTTCGCGCTGCCCGTGCTGTGGATGATCCTCACGTCGTTCCACTCCGAGACGGATGCCGCGACGAACCCCCCGAGCGTCTTCGCGCCGCTCAGCCTCGAGGGGTACAAGTCGTTCTTCGCCGCCGGCCCCTGGCCCTCGCTGCTCAACTCGCTGACGGCCAGCGTCGTCTCAACCGCCCTCGTGCTGCTGCTCGCCTTCCCTGCGGCGTACGCGCTGTCGATCCGTCCGGTGAAGAAGTGGACCGATGTCCTCTTCTTCTTCCTCAGCACGAAGATGCTGCCGATCGTCGCCGGCATCCTGCCGCTCTACCTCTTCGCGCAGAAGGTGCACCTGCTCGACAACATCTGGTGGCTCATCCTGCTCTACACGTCGATGAACCTGCCGATCGCGATCTGGATGCTGCGCAGCTTCCTCGCCGAGGTGCCGGTCGAGATGCTCGAGGCCGCCCAGGTCGACGGCGCCAGCCTCACCCGCACCCTGCGTGACGTCATCGCCCCGGTCGTCATGCCGGGCATCGCGTCGGCGGCCCTGATCTGCTTCATCTTCAGCTGGAACGAGCTGCTGCTCGCCCGCGTGCTCACCGGCACCGTGGCCGGGACGGCGCCGGTGTTCCTCACCGGGTTCGTCACCAGCCAGGGCCTCTTCCTGGCCAAGGTCTGCGCGGCCAGCCTCATCGTGTCGCTGCCCGTGCTCGCCGCGGGCTTCGCCGCCCAGGACAAGCTCGTGCAGGGCCTGTCGATGGGGGCCGTCCGGTGACGACGACCTCCACCACGCCCCTGCGCCAGGACGCCCTCGACCACCTCGACGAGGTCGCGGTCCCCCGGTACGACCGTTCGACGGTCACCCGCGGCATCGTGCACTTCGGAGTCGGCGGCTTCCACCGCGCCCACCAGGCGATGTACCTCGACCGGCTGATGAACGACGGGAAGGCCCTCGACTGGGGCATCTGCGGCGTCGGCGTGCTGCCGCACGACCGCCGCATCGTCGAGACGCTGACCCGGCAGGACGGCCTCTACACCCTCGTCGTCAAGCACCCCGACGGCCACCGCGAGCCCCGGGTGGTCGGCAGCGTCGTCGAGGCCCTGCTCGCGCCCGACGACCCCCAGCTCGTCGTCGACCGGCTGGCCGACCCCGCCACGCGGATCGTGTCGCTGACGATCACCGAGGGCGGGTACCTCGTCAACCAGGTGACGGGTGAGTTCGACCCGAGCGACGAGAACATCCAGCACGACCTGCAGGCGGATGCCGTGCCCCGCACCGTCTTCGGCTTCGTCGTCGCCGGGCTCGCCGCCCGGCGCGCGGCGGGGACGACCCCGTTCACGGTGATGTCGTGCGACAACCTCCCGGGCAACGGCGACGTCGCGCGGGCCATGATCACCGCCTTCGCCCGCCTCAAGGACCCCGGGCTCGCCGACTGGATGGACGAGCACGTCCACTTCCCCAACTGCATGGTCGACCGCATCACCCCGGTGACCGCGCCCGACGACATCGCCCGTCTCGCAGAGGAGTTCGGGGTCGACGACGAATGGCCCGTCGTGTGCGAGCCCTTCACCCAGTGGGTGCTCGAGGACCACTTCACCGACGGCCGACCACCGTTCGAGGACGCCGGGGTGCAGCTCGTCGAGGACGTCGTGCCGTACGAGCTGATGAAGCTGCGGCTGCTCAACGCCAGCCACCAGGCCCTGACCTACCTCGGCTACCTCGCCGGCTACCGGTACGCCCACGAGGTGTGCCAGGACCCGCTCTTCGTCGACTTCCTGCTCGGCTACATGGAGCGCGAGGGCAGCCCCACGCTGCCCGAGGTGCCGGGGGTCGACCTCGACGCCTACCGCCACGAGCTCATCGCGCGCTTCGCCAACCCCGAGGTGCGCGACACCCTCGCCCGCCTCTGCGCCGAGAGCAGCGACCGCATCCCGAAGTGGCTCGTGCCCGTCATCACCCACAACCTCGAGCACGGGGGCGAGATCGAGCGGTCGGCCCTCGTCGTGGCGTCGTGGGCCCGCTACGCCGAGGGCACCGACGAGCAGGGCGAGCCCATCGAGGTCGTCGACCGGCTCAAGGAACGCGTCATGGCCGCGGCCTCCGAGCAGCACGACGACCCGCTCGCCTTCCTGCGTGACCGCGACCTCTTCGGCGACCTCGTCGACGACGAGCGCTTCACGACGGCCTACACCCGCGCGCTCGACGACCTCCACGAGCACGGTGCGCGGGCCACCCTCGAGGCCCGCGCGTCGGCGTCCTCAGGGGCCTCAGCGGCCTCTGAGTCCTCGAAGGCGTCGGATACCGGTGGGCCGGGCGAGGGGTGACGCCGCCTCTTCGCACTCCTCCGGCTCCCCCGACTCCCCCGTCGAGAGGGCACTCGGACCCGGTCGAGTGGTCACCCGCGCCGTTACGCGTCGCGGTCGCGTGACGGTTCGACATACCCTCGAGCCGACGGCGGACGCGCTCGTGCGCGGCACGCACCCGTGCCGCGCACGACAAGGCAGTCGTCCCGACCTCAGCGCCGAGCCCACCCACCAGGAGGACCCCCGATGAGCGACCGCACCCTCGTGGCCGGAGTCGACAGCTCGACCCAGTCGACGAAGATCGTCGTCTGCGACGCCGAGACCGGCGAGGTCGTGCGCACGACGCGCGCGCCGCACCCCGACGGCACCGAGGTTCACCCCGACCGGTGGTGGGAGGCCTACACCGCCGCGTCGCAGCAGGACGGTGTGCTCGACGGGGTCGAGGCCATCGCGGTCGGCGGCCAGCAGCACGGCATGGTCGCGCTCGACGAGGACGACGAGGTCGTGCGGGATGCCCTGCTGTGGAACGACACCCGTAGCGCCGACGCCGCCGCCGACCTCACCGCGGAGCTCGGTGGCGTCGGGGCCTGGGTGGATGCCGTGGGGCTGGTCCCCGTGGCCAGCTTCACCGTCACCAAGCTGCGCTGGCTGGCCGAGCACGAGCCCGAGAACGCCGCCCGGGTGGCGCGGGTGGTGCTGCCCCACGACTGGCTGACCGGGCGGATCCTGCAGCAGGGCAACGGTTTCGAGCGCTGGACCACCGACCGCGGTGACGCGTCGGGCACCGGCTACTGGTCCGCGGCCACCGACGGGTACCGCACCGACCTGCTCGAGCGGGCCTTCGGCCGGGTCGTCGAGCTGCCCGAAGTGCTGGCGCCGACCGCCGCAGCGGGGCGGACCGCCGACGGCGTGCTCGTCGCCGCGGGCACCGGCGACAACATGGGGGCGGCGCTCGGGCTGACGCTCGAGCCGGGCGACGTCGTCGTCTCCCTCGGGACGAGCGGCACCGTCTTCACCCCGCACGACAAGGCGATCCGCGACGAGAGCGGGGCCATCGCCGGCTTCGCCGACGCGACCGGCAACCATCTGCCGCTCATGTGCACGCTCAACGCGGCGCGCGTGCTCAGCGCCACGGCATCCATGATGGGCGTCGACCTCGCCACCCTCGACCGCCTCGCGCTCGAGGGTCCGGTCGGGGCGGGTGGGCTGAGCCTGCTGCCCTATCTCGACGGGGAGCGCACGCCCGACCTGCCGCACGCCACCGGCACGCTCAGCGGCCTGACCCGGTCGAACGCCACCCCCGAGAACCTCGCGCGCGCGGCCGTCGAGGGGATGCTGTGCAACCTCGTCGCGGGCGTCGACGCGTTGCGCGACAACGGGGTCCGCGTCGAGCGGGTGCTCCTCATCGGGGGCGCGGCCGCCTCGCGGGCGGTGCGCGAGATCGCCCCGGGGCTGTTCCGGGCCCCGGTCGTCGTGCCCACGCCGGCCGAGTACGTCGGTGTCGGCGCCGCCCGGCAGGCCGCGTGGGCCCTGTCGGGCGCGAGCGACGCGCCCTCGTGGTCGCTCACCCTCGACTCCGAGTACGCGGTGCCGGAGCAGGACTGCTCGGACGTCGTCGCCCGCTACGGCGCCCTGCTGCACACCGTCCACGGCCGCTGACCTCCCCGCAGAACGACGGCGCCCTCCCGACCCCGAGGTCGAGAGGGCGCCGTCGTGCGAGGCGGTCCGGCCCGTCGGTCAGGCGGGGGGCCGTCGGGTGAAGCCGCGCACCCGGTTGATGACGACGATGAGCAGCACCGCCGCGACGACGGAGAACACGAGGCTGGTCCGCTCGGTGCTCACCGCCGAGCGGAGGGCGTCGAGGTACTCGTTCAACGAGTCACCGCCGGCCGCCGCGTTGACCTGACCGGTCCAGCTGCGCGTCGCGAGGTTGCCGAGGAACGAGAGCACGAAGAAGACGGTGTAGGCCTTGACGAGGCCCGGCATCTTGCGGTTCTCGGCGGACGGCGGGGTCGACCCGGGTGCGAGCGGCGCCGCCCCCGACCACGCGTCGTGCCGCAGCCGGGCGGCGAGGGCGCCGTTCCACAGGTCGCGCAGCGCCCGGGGGCCGAGCACGAGCTGCGCGAAGGGGATGAACCAGCCGCCGACCGCGAACCCGGCCGAGCGGGTGTGCAGGGCGGGGTCGCTGCGGTCAGAGGTCCAGACCCGGTGTAGCCAGACGACGAAGACCGCCGCCGTCCCGAGGTAGAGCAGCACCTGCAGCACCGTCGTCGACGACGAGCTGCCGAGGGCCGCGTCCGCCGCCTCGTAGTCGCGGGCGTCGAGGGCCGAGAGCACCCGGGAGTCGTTGACGATCCCGCTGAGCAGCACCGGCACCTGGATGCCGAGCAGCACCATTGCGGCGAGGCCGAGCCGGTCGGTGGCGGGGCGCCACGGCTGGCGGGGGGCGGTGGCCCAGGCCGGCTGACCCGTCGGCACGCCCTGACCCGCGACGGCCGGGCCGGGCGGCGGGGCGGCCGGGTAGGGCTGCCCACCCGGGTACGGCTGCCCACCCGGGTAGGGCTGGCCGGGTGGCGGCGCGGCCGGGTAGGGCTGGCCACCCGGGTAGGGCTGGCCGGGTGGCGGCGCGGCCGGGTAGGGCTGTCCGGCCGGATAGGCCTGGTCGGCCGGCTGCGGTGGCCCTGCCGGCGGTACGTACGGGGCACCCGCGGGTGGCTGGTCGCGGTGGGCGTCGCCGGCATCCGGCGTCTGGTCAGTCATCGTTCTCCCCTGTCTGGTGGCGGACGAACCCTACCGGCCACCCGACACCGGTCGAGGCGCTTCCGGGCGTGCTACATCTGCTCCGGGGCCTCGACACCGAGCAGGTCGAGACCGGTCACCATGACCCGCAGCACGAGGGCGCTCAGGGTCAGGCGCGACTGCTTGAGCTCGTCGGTCTCGGCCTTGAGCACCGGGCAGCTCTCGTAGAACGCCGAGAACGACTGGGCCAGCTCGAAGAGGTAGCCGGCGAGCCGGTGCGGCTCGTACGTCGCGCCGACCTCGGCGACGACGTCGCCGAACCCCAGCAGCTTCAGGGCGAGCGCGCGCTCGGTGGGCTCGCCGAGGGTGACGGCGGTGCGCTGCGCCTGGGGGTCGAGGCCGACCTGGCGGAAGATGGAGCGGATGCGGGCGACGACGTACTGCAGGTAGGGGCCGGTGTTGCCGGTGAGCGAGACCATGCGGTCCAGGTCGAAGACGTACTCGCTGTCGTGGGCGACGGAGAGGTCGGCGTACTTGACCGCACCGATGCCGATCTGGCGCGCAATGGTGGCCCGGGTGTCGTCGTCGAGGTCGGGCCGCGTGCCGTCGATGACGGACCGGGCCGTCGTCACGGCGTCGTCGAGCAGGGCCACGAGACGCAGCGGCTTACCCGAGCGGGTCTTGAGGATCTTGCGGTCGGCCCCGAGCACGTTGCCGATCTGCACGTGGGTGACCTCGACGTCGTCGGTGAGCCAGCCCGCCTTGCGCGCGGTGTCCCACACCATGCGGAAGTGCAGGGCCTGGGTGGCGCCGACGACATAGAGGACGCGGTCGGCCCCGAGCTTCTGCACCCGGTGGCGGATGGTGGCGAGGTCGGTCGTGGCGTAGCCGTAGCCGCCGTCGGACTTGCGGATGATGAGCGGCACCGGCTTGCCCTCGCGGCCCGTGTAGCCGTCGAGGAAGACGCAGAGGGCGCCGTCCGACATCGTCGCGATGCCCTTGGCCTCGAGCTCGTCGCAGATGTCGGCCAGCACGTCGTTGTACATCGACTCGCCGGCGAGGTCGTCGTCGGTGAGCGTGACGCCGAGGGTGCGGTAGACGCGGTTGAAGTACTGCTTCGACAGGTCGAGCAGCTCGTGCCAGTGGCGCAGGGTGTCGGGGTCGCCCGCCTGCAGCTTGACGACGCGGCCGCGGGCCCGCGTGTCGAAGTCGCCTGCGCTGCCGGCCGGCTCCGCCTTCTCGGCGGCGTCGAACTTGACCCGTGCGGCCTGGTAGAAGGCGTTCGGGTCGGTGCCGAGCAGCTCGGCCTCGCTCGAGTGCTCACCGACCTCGAGCAGGTGCTCGATGAGCATGCCGAAGGGCGTGCCCCAGTCGCCGACGTGGTTCTGGCGCACGACCCGGTGGCCGAGGTGCTCGAGGGTGCGGGCGAGGGAGTCGCCGACGACGGTCGTGCGCAGGTGGCCGACGTGCATCTCCTTGGCCACGTTGGGGGCGGAGTAGTCGATCGGGATGGTCTGTCGCGCCTCCGTCGGCACACCCACCCGGTCGTCGGCGACGACGTCGGCGAGCAGCCCGGCCAGCCAGTCGTCGCTGTAGCGCACGTTGACGAAGCCGGGGCCGCTCACCTCGACCGAGTCGGCGAGGCCGTCGACGTCGAGGTGCTCGACGATCGCGGCGGCGACGTCACGGGGCGCACGCCCGACCTTCTTGGCGAGGGCGAGCGCCGCGTTGACCTGCACGTCGGCGAACTGGGAGGGGCGCAGCACCGGGTCGGCGTCGCGGTACTCCTCGCCCAGCGCGGCGGCGATGGCGGCGGAGACCGTGGGGGTGAGCGCGACGAGCGGTGAGACCATGCGCGCCAGTCTAGGAGGGGCGCACGAACGCCCGCGCACCCCTTTTGCGGTCGGGGTGCGCGGGCGTCCGGGATGCCGGTCAGTCGGCTCGCGTGAAACCCGCCCGCCGGGCGGCGTCCTCGGTGTAGAACCACACGTCGGGCTCGGGGCCGTCGTAGCCCTCGTCGCCGGGGGCGACGAAGGTCATGCGGTCGCGCCAGGCCTTGACGGCGTGGCCCAGCGGCTGCGCCCCGTCGGAGATGGGCGCGGCCGAGCCGAGCCCGAAGCCGCCGTCGGTGACCTCGTCGAAGCCGCTGACGCGTCGGCCGTCGGCCCCCGACTCGTGGCCCTCGCCGGGGTGGACGTCGTCGTGCGAGTCCTGCTGGTCCGAGCCGACGCCGGTCGCGTCGGCGCCCTCGGCCACGCCGGCCTGCTCGGCGCCGACGGTCTCCGGGCCGGGCGTCTCGGTGACCTCGCCGCCGCCGCCGTGCTCCGGCTCGCCGTCGGTGCCGGCGGGCTCGTCGGTCGTGCGCGGGTCGACGTCGAC
Source organism: Terracoccus luteus (assembly GCF_003635045.1). Classification (NCBI taxonomy): domain Bacteria; kingdom Bacillati; phylum Actinomycetota; class Actinomycetes; order Micrococcales; family Intrasporangiaceae; genus Terracoccus; species Terracoccus luteus. The sequence continues at coordinate 2,898,185 of NZ_RBXT01000001.1, forward strand.
GTCGCCGCGCTCGGTCACGGTGTCCTCGACCTCGTCGGTGCGGTCGAGCGGGGGCTGGCCCGGGCTCGTCGACCACGGCTGACCGCGGTGGTCGCCCGGGTCGCCGGCCGACGGGCCACCGTCGGTCAGGACGTCGCTCGTGTCGTCGAGGGCGGGCACGTGGACCTCGCCCTCCTCGACGGTGGCGGACGAGGCACCGACCGGCTCGGCGTCGCCGCCGTCACGCGACTCGGGCTCGACGACCGGGTGGGCGTCGTCGGTCGGTTCGTCGGACCCCTGGTCAGCCGTGCGTGCGGTGGCGTCGTCGACGGGGGCCGCGTCCCCCGTGACGGCCTGGTCACGGGCGTCGTCGTCGGTGGCGGTGTCGCGCTGCCGGGTGGTCGGTCCCGAGCTCGACTCCGAGGTCGGCGCGGGGGCCATGTCGCCGTCGGAGGTGTCGGCGTCGCCGGTGCCGGCGGTGGGTCCGCTGCTCGACTCGCTCGTGGAGGCCACGGCGGCGGGGGCGGACGTGGTGGTGGAGGGTGTGGTCGAGGCGGTGCTCGACGAGGAGGAGGGCGAGCCCTCGGACGCTGACGTGGGCGCGTCGTCGCGCTGCGGCGTTTCGGTCATGCCGCCCTCGTACCCGTCGCGGTCCCCGCTGGTCGCGCGGTCGTCATCGGCCCCCCGACGACCGAAGGGGTCGTCGGCGTCGGCGAGGTCGGGCTCGTCGTCGTCGAGGGAGCGGGCGGCCGCGAACGGTGCCGCGGAGGCGGTCGCCGAGGACGTCGACACGTCAGGCGAGTCCGACACGTCCGCGTCGGTAGGTGCGTCGGCGGGTGCGTCGTCCTCCGACGCCGCCGACGGCCGGTCGGTCCCTCGCTCGGCGGTCGCGCTGGCGGTGCTGGTCGCCGGGGCGGACGGGACGTCCGCGGCATCCTCGGCTGCCTCGTCGGCCTCGTCGGAGGCCGACGACGGCGTCGGCTCGGAGGCGGACCCCGCCTCGGGCCCTGTCGGGGCGGTCGGAGCAGCGGGCTCGGCGGAAGCAGGAGCAGGAGCCGCAGGCGCGGCGGCCGGAGCAGCGGCGGCAGCAGCGGGCGACGTGGCGGTCGACGCCTGAGTCCGTTCCGCGGCCTGGCTACGCACCGCGGCGGCCTCGGCCGCCCGGCGGTCGGCGTCACGCCGCTCCTCCTCGAGGCGACGACGGCGCGAGCGGGCCACGAGCGCGAACACCGCCGCGACGACGAGCAGCAGGACGACGACGATGACGATGGTGCGGGTGGAGTCCGACATGGTTCCCCTTCAGCTCGGGCGGCTGGAGGGCCGCCACTCACCGGGCAACCTACCGCGCGGCCGACGCCTCCGACGGCATCCGGCCGCTGGGCGACCGCGCCCGTCGCGGCGACCCCGGCACGGTCAGGCGAGACCGAGCCGGGCGGCGGTCACCTCGCGCATCTCGACCTTGCGCACCTTGCCCGTCACCGTCATCGGGAACTCGTCGACGACCTCGACGTAGCGGGGGATCTTGTAGTGGGCGAGCTTGCCGCTGCAGAACGCCCGCACTGCATCGGCGTCGAGCGGCGTCGACCCCTCGCGCATGCGCACCCACACGCACAGCTCCTCGCCGTAGCGCTCGTCGGGCACCCCGATGACCTGGGCGTCGACGATGTCGGGGTGGGTGTAGAGGAACTCCTCGACCTCGCGCGGGTAGATGTTCTCGCCGCCGCGGATGACCATGTCCTTGATGCGGCCGGTGACCTCGACGTAGCCGTCGTCGTGCATGACGCCGATGTCGCCGGTGTGCATCCACCCGTCGACGAGCACCTCGGCCGTCTTCTCCGGCTGCTCCCAGTAGCCGAGCATGACGGAGTAGCCCTTCGTGCACAGCTCGCCAGCCGTCCCTCGCGGCAGCGTGTCACCGGTGACGGGGTCGACCACCTTGACCTCGAGGTGCGGACCGACCCGTCCGACGGTGCCGACCTTCTGCTCGAAGGTGTCGTCGGTGCGGTTCTGCAGCGACACCGGCGACGTCTCCGTCATGCCGTAGCAGATGGTCATCTCCTCGATCCCGGCCGCGATGAGCTTCTTCATCATCTCGGCGGGGCACGGCGAGCCGGCCATGATGCCCGTGCGCACGCTGCTGAGGTCGTACGTGTCGAAGTCGGGCAGGTTCCACTCCGCGATGAACATCGTGGGCACGCCGTAGAGGCTCGTGCAGCGCTCGTCCTGGGTGGCCCGCAGCGTCGCTGCAGGGTCGAAGCCGGGGGCGGGGATGACGATGCAGGCGCCGTGGGTCGTGCACGCGAGGTTGCCCATGACCATGCCGAAGCAGTGGTAGAAGGGCACGGGGATGCAGACGCGGTCGGCCTCCGTGTACCGGCACAGCTCACCGACGAAGAAGCCGTTGCCCAGGATGTTGCGGTGGCTGAGCGTCGCGCCCTTCGGGAACCCCGTGGTCCCCGAGGTGTACTGGATGTTGATGGGGTCCGTGTTCGACAGACCCGACTGGATGCCGGCCAGCTCGCTCTCGCTGACCTCGTCCGCACGCGCCAGCACGTCGTCCCACTCGGAGGTGCCGAGGTGGACGACCCGGGTCAGGTCGGGCACCTCCGCCCGCACCTCCTGCACCATGCCGCGGTAGTCGCTGGTCTTGAACGACTCGGCGGTGACGAGGGTGCTGACACCGGCCTGCTGGAGCACGTACCGCAGCTCGTGCGAGCGGTAGCTGGGGTTGATGTTGACGAGGATCGCGCCGATCTTCGCGGTCGCGTACTGCACGAGCACCCACTCCGAGCAGTTCGGAGCCCAGATGCCGACCCGGTCACCGGTCCCGACCCCGATGGCCAGCAGGCCGCGCGCCAGCCGGTCGACGTCGCTCTGCAGCTCGGTGTAGGTCCAGCGTCGACCTGCGGCCACGTCGACGAGCGCCTCCCGGTCGCCGAACCGTGCGACGGTGGCGTCGAAGTCGTCGCCGATCGTCGTCTCGAGCAGCGGCGGCGTCGTCTCGCCGCGGGTGTGCGACAGCGTGGGGTCGAGCGCACCGGCGCCGGCGCCTCCGTCGGTCACCGCGTCGGTCACCGACCCCGTGGCCGTGTCCGTGTCCGTGGCACTGCCGCTGCCGCTGCCGCTGTCGCTGCCGAGGTCGCTCGTCATGGTGCTCCTGCTCGTCGTCGGTCCGGGAGGGCGGGCCTGACGCCACGCGCTTCCACCCCCGTCACCCAATACCGAGCAGGCCTGTCGTGCAAGGCCCGCCACGACGGCATCCTGCCGAGTCACCCGGGGGGGGCCGACGCACGGACGGCCCGGTCCCACGAGGGGACCGGGCCGTCCGGCTGTCACCGGGGCGAGCCCGGTGGTGTCATGGGGGCCACCGCGGGCCGCCCCCACGACCTCACTTCACGGTGACGATGGTCTTCTGGTTCGAGATCGAGTAGCCGACCCAGCCCAGGTACCGCTTGCTCGCGTCGAGACCGGTCCACGACGCGGTGACCGTCGCCGACGCTCCCTGCACGAGGTTCGCCGGGTTGGGGCTGACCGTGAACGAGCCGACCGCGGTCGCCGGGTTCACGTTGTAGGCGTCCATGCGGTAGTCGACCGTCGCGCCGGCGGTGTCGTAACCGTCGACGAGCGCGATGTACTGGCCCGCCGCGAGGTTCGGCAGGTCGATGCGCTCGTCGCCCGAGCTCGTCGCCGACTGCGCGACGAGCGACGCCTGGCCGCCCACGACGCGGTAGAGGAACAGGTCGAGGTCGACGTTGTCGACGGTGTCGAGGTCGAACCGCGAGAACGTCGTGCCCGCCGCGACGGTGACCGGCACCTGCACCTGGTCGCCGGTCGTGATGGTGCCCGTCTTGGCCTGGCTCTCGTTGAGGCCCTGCGTCGTCATGGTGACGGCGGCGTCCTCACCACCGGTGACGGTGTAGCCGACCGAGCCCGCCGCGACGTCACCGGTCACCTCGGCCGGGGCCGCGAGGGCGACCGGCTTCAGCGACACGGGCAGGCGCACGAACTTCGGGCCGGTGAGGAACACGTGGCCCTGCGCCCACTGGTCGACTGGGGCCGACGTGCGGGTGAAGGTCATCTCGACCGTCTTGGCCTGACCGACCTTGGTGAAGGTCACCTTGGCCGGCTTGGCCGTCACCTTGAAGCCGGGGATGTCGGCCTTGACGGTCCACGTGCCCTTCTGCGTCGCGGTGAAGGTGCGCTTCGTCGTCAGCGAGCCGGTGACGGCACCGGAGGCGACCGAGGGTCCGTTGAAGTCGGTGGCGCTGATGGCGGGGACGCCCGTGTCGAGGCCCTGGCCGGTGATGAAGCCACGGAAGTCCGCGGCACCGGAGTCGACGACGAGGCCCGGGTCGAAGAACGCCTTGGGCTGGACGAAGCCGGCGCCCTGGGCGAAGTTGTCACCCTCCTTGCCGCCGGTGCTCGTCTTGGCGTCGACCGAGGTCGTCATCATGGCCGACTTGACGGCCATCGGGCTCCAGTTGGGGTGCTCACCGAGGTAGAGCGCCGCGAGGCCGGCGATGTGCGGGGCGGCCATCGACGTACCCGAGTAGAGGTCGAAGTCGCGACCGCTGTTGCTCGGCGGCGCGACGGCGGCGAGCACCGACGAGCCGGGCGCCGAGATGTCGGGCTTGAGCAGGTCGGAGCCGTTGGCGAGCGCCGGGCCGCGCGACGAGAACGAGCTCACCTGCGGCAGCGGCGTCGGCGTGCCGCCGGTGGTGTCGCCGAGCTGGAAGCTCGCCGTCGCACCGGCCGTCGCCGCGTAGGCCTTGATGGCCGCACCGGCGACCTCGTCGACGTGCACGGTCGGCACGCTGTGGAAGTCGGCGTCGAGGCTGTTGGGCGTCGCGTTGGCGAGGACCATGCCCACGCCACCGGCCCGCTTGACCTCGGCGGACTTGGCGACGCGGTCGTAGGTGCCGCGCGTGCAGACGACGATCTTGCCCGCGGTCTTGGCGGGGTCGAGGACGTCGGGGCCGCAGAGGTTGAGCGCCGTCGCGTCGGCGCCGGGCAGGCCGGCAGCCGTCGAGTTCACGAGCGGCGAGCTGGGCAGGGCGGCGCGGGCGATGCTCGCGCCCTTGTACTTCTGGCCGTTGCCGAGCACGACGGTGTTCTCGAAGTTGAAGTGCGTCGTGCTCGCCACCGTCGTCAGCCAGGGGCTGTTGTGCGCGACGGTCGAGCTGGTCGGGCCGCTGTTGCCGGCGGAGACGGCGACGAAGATGCCGGCCTCGGCCGCACCCTCGAACGCGAGCTCGACGGCGTCGATGACGGTCGTCTGCGACCCGGAGATCGAGTAGTTGAGGACGTCGACGCCGTCCTCGATGCTGTCCTCGATGGCCGCGACCGAGCCACTGGTGTAGCAGTCACCGGTGTCGGGGTCGCCGTCGTCGAAGCACGTCTTGTAGACGGCGATCTTCGCGCCCGGGGCCATGCCCGAGCCCTTGCCGAAGTCGATGCCCTCGACCGACATGGGCACGCCGTTGTTGCCGGCCGCCGTGGAGGCGGTGTGCGACCCGTGGCCGCCACCGTCGCGGGGCGAGATGTACTCGCTGTCGGGGCGGTTGGCCTCGGGCACGTTCGCGAGGTAGGTGTCGGGGTAGTAGCGGGCGGAGATGAGCTTGCTGTTGCAGTCGTCGACCGTCCACTCCTCACCGGTCTGGCAGGGAGCGGTGAAGACGTCGCCGTCGGCCTTCTTCATGACGGTGAGGCCGTTGGCGCGCTTGAGGCCCCACTTGCCCTGGGGGGTGCTCGTGATGGGGGCGCCCGCGAACGACGGGTTCTCCGGCCAGGCGCCGGTGTCGATGACACCGACGACGACGCCGTCGCCGGCCTCGTTCGGGCCGCCGAGCTGGCTCCAGACCGACTTCTTGCCGCCGTCGAGACCGAGGAACTTCGGCGTCTGCCAGGTGTCGACCTGCATGGCCTCGTCCTTCTGCACGAGCAGGACGTCCTTGTTCGTGGCCAGCTTCTGCGCCTGCGCCCGGGTCAGCCTGGCGGAGAAGCCGCTGACGGCGAGCGAGTAGCTGCGCTCGACCTTCGCCCCGACCGACTTCGCGATCGACCCCTGCTTCGCGCGCAGCGTCTGGCGGTAGCTGCTGACCTCGGAGCGCTTCGCGTCGAAGCCCTTGCCCGGAGCGGCCCGCGTGCCCTTGAACGTGGTGGCACCCTGGTCCTTCGTGACGACCACGTAGTTGCCATCGGTGAAGCTCGCAGCGGCCGACGCCTTCGTCAGCGGTGCGGGCTTCGCATCGCTCCCCGCCGCCGCGTTCGCGGTGACGGAGACGGCGCCCCCGGCGACCAGTGGCACCACGGCCACGGCCGCGACGCGCCTGAGCACGCGTCGACGCCCTCGTGTTGAGTTCCTCAAACCAAACCCCCATGTCGTGCCCGTGGGCAGATGACGGCACGCCCCCTCAGGCGCACCCGGCGGGGTCAGACAACGGGGTCGAGGCCTCCCCCGTCAAGGGTTCTCGGAATGTCGGCACGATCGTGACCGAACAGCAAGCGACCCCGAGCGCCATGGGCGTCGGGGTCGGTGCTCCTGTCTCAACACAGAGTGCACCCGAAGGGATTCGAACCCCTAACCTTCTGATCCGTAGTCAGATGCTCTATCCGTTGAGCTACGGGTGCGGGTCGTCCGCGCGAGGCGGCCGAACGAAGAGAAACAGTAGCGGCTGCACCCCGGTTCCATGAAATCGGATGCCGGGCACGTCCTTCTCCGGCTCCGCGCGGCCCGGACCCGCCCCGCGCCGCCCCGCTGGGAAAAGTCCGCCGGCCACCGACCGGCATCCGGCCCGTTCTGGACTCTGCGTCGCCCCTGACCGTCACCCTGACTGCAAGAACTGCAAGGAACCGGCAGGTTCTCGTCGGGTCCACGGCGGCGCCCGCAGGGGTGTGGCCCGGGTCACCGGGACGCCCGGCCTAAGTGGTCGGTGGACGTCAGGGGTGCGGTCTACCTTGAGCCATCACGTCATGTGTTCACCATGTGGACAGGCGCTGGACTCCGACGAGGGAGCGCCGGTCGGCACGGTGGCACCCACCGGCACGACGGGGCAACGACGCCCCGCGAAGGGAAGGGCCCGATGACCACGACGCAGGCGAAACCGACCACGCACACGACCAACTCCCGACTGGAGGCGTGGGTGAGCGAGGTCGCCGCGCTGACGCAGCCGCGCGACGTCCGGTGGGTGACCGGCACCGCCGAGGAGTGGGCCGAGCTGACCGACGAGCTGGTCGCCGCCGGCACCTTCGTGCGCCTCGACGAGCGGCGCAAGCCGAACTCGTTCTACTGCGCCTCCGACCCGAGCGACGTCGCCCGGGTCGAGGACCGCACGTACATCTGCTCCGTCGAGGAGAAGGACGCCGGCCCCACGAACAACTGGATGGCGCCCGACCGGATGAAGGCGACCATGACCGAGCTGTACCGCGGCTGCATGCGCGGCCGCACGATGTTCGTCATCCCCTTCGTCATGGGCCACCTCGAGGCGAGCGAGCCGATGTTCGGCGTGGAGATCACCGACTCCGCCTACGTCGTCGTGTCCATGCTCGTCATGGCCCGGTGCGGCGACGCCGTGCTGCGCGCCATCGAGGAGCAGGACGCGCCCTACGTGCCCGCGCTGCACTCGGTCGGGGCACCGCTCGCCGAGGGTGAGACCGACGTGCAGTGGCCCTGCTCCGACACGAAGTACATCGTCCACTTCCCGGAGGAGCGGACCATCTGGAGCTACGGCTCCGGCTACGGCGGCAACGCCCTGCTCGGCAAGAAGTGCTACTCGCTGCGCATCGCCTCGGCCATCGCGCGTGACGAGGGCTGGCTGGCCGAGCACATGCTCATCCTCAAGCTCACCTCGCCGAAGGGGGCGGTGCACTACGTCGCCGCCGCCTTCCCCTCGGCCTGCGGCAAGACCAACCTCGCCATGATCCGTCCCACGGTGCCGGGCTGGACCGCGGAGATGGTCGGCGACGACATCGCCTGGATGCGCTTCGGCGCCGACGGCCGCCTGTACGCCGTCAACCCCGAGTTCGGCCTCTTCGGGGTCGCCCCCGGCACGGGCGAGTCGACGAACCCGACTGCGATGGAGACGATCGCCCGCGGCAACAGCGTCTTCACCAACGTCGCCCTCACCGACGACGGCGACGTGTGGTGGGAGGGCATGACCGACGAGCCGCCGGCGCACCTCACCGACTGGCTCGGCAACGACTGGACGCCCGCCGACGGCGAGGCCGGCACGAAGGCCGCCCACCCCAACAGCCGCTTCTGCACCCCCGCGTCGCAGTGCCCGGTGCTCGCGCCCGAGTACGACGACCCCGACGGCGTGCCGATCAGCGCGATCCTCTTCGGCGGTCGTCGCAAGACGACCGTGCCGCTCGTCTACGAGGCGCGTGACTGGGCGCACGGCACCTTCGTCGGCGCCACCCTCTCCTCCGAGACGACGGCCGCCGCGACGGGCGCGGTCGGAGTCGTGCGTCGTGACCCGATGGCGATGCTGCCCTTCCTCGGCTACGACGCCGGCGACTACTTCGCCCACTGGCTGCGCATCGGCGAGCAGCACGACCCGGCGAAGCTGCCCCGGGTGTTCGGGGTCAACTGGTTCCGCCGCGACCCCGAGGACGGGTCGTTCCTCTGGCCGGGCTTCGGCGAGAACAGCCGGGTGCTCGAGTGGGTCGTCGACCGGCTCGAGGGCGAGGCGGATGCCGTCGAGACCCCCGTCGGGCTCGTGCCCGCCCCGGGCGCGCTCGACGTCGACGGCCTCGACATCACCCCGGAGGCGGTCGAGAAGGCCCTCGCCGTCGACGCCGACGAGTGGCGCGCCGAGCTGCCCCTCATCGACGAGTGGTTCGACCTCTTCGGCGACCGGCTCCCGGCCGCGCTGCGCGACGAGCTCGACACGCTCAAGGGCCGCCTCGCGGCCGACTGACCACCGCCTGGGCAGGCAGGGCAGTGAGCGGCGCGTCACCGACGCACCGCCGTGGCGGGCCCGGCATCCGTTCGTGGGATGCCGGGCCCGCGCGTTCCCGGGGTCGACGGCCGACCGCTGGGCGCTGGGCGAACACACCGAGCAATGGCGAGGTCTGCGCGTTGCAACTCGCCGATCTCGACACTGCTCGGTGTGTCGGCCCGAACGGTAGGGCCGGGGGGCCACGACGACGAGAGCCCCGAGCGGATGCTCGGGGCTCTCGGTGGCGGAGGCGGCGGGATTTGAACCCGCGAGAGGTTTTATCCTCAACCCGCTTAGCAGGCGGGCGCACTAGGCCACTATGCGACGCCTCCGTGCCCGGCCGGGGTGCGGACACACCGGTCCCGAGCGGTGCACACGCTACCGGGCGGGTCGGCTGTCACCCAAACCGGCCCCCCGCGCGTCTTCTCCGGGGGGTGGTCGTCAGTTGGACGGGTGGCTGACCAGTGGAGGGTAGAGCGCTCACGAGCCGCCGGTGAGGCTGCTCCCACGTCGCACCGGGCCGCCTCACAACTTCAGCGGTGCACAATGTGGGACGGTGCCGCGCCCCAACCCGATACGGCCGGTGACGAGAGGACGACATGACCGACCACGAGGCCCCCACCGAGGAGCGGTCCCCCGGCCGTGGGTCGCAGCGCGACCGACGACGCGCCGACTTCCGCAGGGCCATCGGGCTGACCGCCCTGGGCACGGTGCTGCCCGGCGCCGGCCTCACGCAGACGCGCAACCGCCGGCTGGGCTGGGTGCTGCTCGGCGTCACCCTCGTCGGCATCGTCGTCCTCACATATCTCGTGCTGACTAAGGGCCTGACCGACACCGCTCTCGGGGTCGTCAGCCGCTCGAGCAACCTGCAGCTGCTCGTCGTCGGGTTCGTCGTCGTCGGCGTCCTCTGGTGCGCCTCGATCGTGCTCACGGCCGTGCGGGCCCGCCCCCGCCGGCTCGACCGCTCCCACACCCGGTGGCTGGCCGCCTTCACGACCGTCATGGTGCTCGTCATCGCGACCTTCTCGTACAAGGCGGCCGAGTACGCCACCATCACGAAGGACACCGTCGCCGGCATCTTCACCGGCAAGAACGACGCGACCGGCGGGCCGGACCTCAACCCCGACGAGGGCGAGGACCCGTGGGCGAACACCCCGCGCGTCAACGTCCTGCTGCTCGGGTCGGATGCCGGCGTGGGACGTGAGGGCACCCGCACCGACTCGATGGTCGTGGCCAGCATCGACACCAAGACGGGCCGCACAGCGCTCATCTCCTTGCCCCGAAACCTCGAGAACGCGCCGCTGCCGGCAGACAGCCCGTTGCGCGGCCTCTACCCCAGCGGGATCTACGGCTCGCCTGTCTGCATCAGGGCCCAGACGAACGCCAGCGACCGGTGCACCCTCAACGCGATCTGGACGGAGACCGACCAGTACCGTCAAGACCATCCCAGCGCCTTCAAGGGCGAGGCGGTCCCGGGCCGAGATGAGACCAGAGACGTCATCTCCGAGATCCTCGGCCTGCGGATCGACCACACGGTCGTCATCGACCTCAAGGGCTTCGAGCAGCTCATCGACGCCATGGGCGGGCTCGACGTCAACGTCAAGCTCAGCGGCAACGACACGAAGCTGCCCATCGGCGGCCACCTCAACGAGGTCACCGGCCGCATGGAAGGTACGGTGCTCGGCTACTTCGAGCCCGGCCTGCAGCACCTCGACGGCTCGCGCGCCCTGTGGTACGCCCGCACCCGAGCCGCCGACTCCGACAGCTACCGCCAGGCCCGCCAGCGCTGCGTCGTGCAGGCGATCGTGCAGCAGGTCAACCCCGCGAGCATGGTGGCGAAGTACGCCGACATCGCCCGTATCGCGAAAGACAACATCTACACCGACATCTCCTCGGACAGTCTTCCCGCGTACGTCGACCTTGTGCAGCGAGTACAGCGGGCGAAGATCACCAGCGTCGCGTTGACCTCGACGCAGAAGATCTACTCGAGCAATCCCGACTACGACCGCGTCCGTGCCCTGGTGAAGAAGGCGATCACCACGCCGCCGGCCCCCAAGCCGAGCCCGAGCACCTCGAGTGGCTCGTCGTCCAGCTCGTCGTCCACCCCGACGGGGTCGGCCACGGCGCCGTCGGGCTCGGCCACGACCGAGCTCACGCCTGAACAGAAGGCCGAGGCCTACAACGCCTGCTGACGCCCACCGCCGGCGCTGCCGGGGCTGACCGCGCCAAGCCGGCCCCCGCGCGTGCCGCCAGCACCTGAACGGTCACGACGTCCTCAGGTACGCCCGCCCCGACGGCATCCGGCACCATCTCGACCCCGCGGCCCGACCCCTCGCTGCTGCCCGACGGCATGGTGCCGATCTCCGACTACGGCCGCTGCTGGCGTCGGGTCGAGAAGGGGCCGACGACTGCCCCGAGACGAACGAGACCCCCGGCCAATGGCCGGGGGTCTCGTCACAAACGACTATGGGTGTCGCTCGTTGCGATGTCTGCTCAGAGCGGACGAACTGCGTCAGCCTGCGGGCCCTTCGGACCCTGGGTGACCTCGAACTCCACGCGCTGAGCCTCGTCGAGCGAACGGTAACCGTTCGACTCGATGGCCGAGTAGTGGACGAAGACGTCGGGGCCGCCGCCGTCCTGGGCGATGAAGCCGAAGCCCTTCTCAGCGTTGAACCACTTGACGGTGCCCTGTGCCATACGGGTGACTCTTCCTTCTTTAGCGTGTGGGACGACGCACCTCGCGTCTCCCAAGCTGCCGCTTCTACTCCGCTCGCAGGGTCGAAACCCTTGTCTTTCACAAAAACCCGACACCGTGGTCGATGACGGGTACCTGCGTGACTGCGAGGAACTGCAACTGCAACCGCGACGAACCTAGCAGACTACCGACGGGTCGTCCTGTCGGAGACGCGGCCGTTTTTCCGCCCCTTCCAGCGGCCGCACCTGGCCTCTCGACCGATGCGTCCGGTCGGCCCGGACGACGTGACGCGGCGGCCGGGTCTCACGTCCCCGCGACGCCCGCCGAGGGCGTGCCCGCCACCGCTGCGGTCCCCCGCTCCGCCCGCAGCGGAGGCCGGTCGCCCCGGATGGTGGCCACCATGTCGAGCACCCGGCGGGTGGCCCGCACGTCGTGGGAGCGGAACACCGCGGCCCCGAGCCAGGCGGCCACTGCGGTGGCGCCGAGCGAGCCCTCGAGGCGGTCGTCCGCGAGCAGGTCGAGGGTCTCGCCGACGAAGTCCTTGCGTGAGATCGCCTGGAGGACGGGGTGACCCAGCGCCACGACGTCGGCCGTGCAGCGCAGCACCTGCAGCGAGTGCGCCGTCGTCTTGCCGAAGTCGAGGGTGGGGTCGACGAGCACGCGTTCGCGGGGGATGCCGGCCGCCTCGGCCGCCGCCGCACCGTCGGCGAGGGTGCGCAGCACGTCGCGCACGACGTCGAGCGGGTCGTCGCCGTACGTGACGTCGACCGGGTCGGTGCGAGGGGGCAGGCCACCGGTGTGCGAGACGACGTAGCCCGCGCCGAGCCGAGCCGCCACGTGGACGAGCTCGGGGTCGTGGCCGGCCCACGTGTCGTTGACGAGGTCGACGCAGTCGGCCCCCGCGGCCAGCGCGACCTCGCAGCGCCACGTGTCGAGGCTGAGCACGGCGTCGGGGTGCGCCCCGCGCGCCCACTCGAGGAAGGGGACGACACGACGGATCTCTTCGTCGGCGTCGACCCGCTCCCCCTCCTGCCCGGCCCGCACGCCGCCGATGTCGATGATGTCGGCGCCCTGCTCGAGCGCCGTGTCCACGGCCCGACGGGCGTCGTCGAGGTTCGCGTGACGGTTGCCGCCGTAGAAGGAGTCGGGCGTGCGGTTGACGATGGCCATGACCCCGGGATGGGCGGCGTCGAGACGCCGACCACGCAGGACGAGCGCGGTCGGCGCCGGGGGGACGGGCGCCGTCGACCCGGGCGAAAGGGGCATCATGCACGTCCCTGTCGCAGGGTCAAGACCGTCTCATCGTCTGTCATAGAACTGTTATGATGAGAGAGCAGCAGACGCCCCCCTCCGAGGAGGCGTCCGGAGGCCAGAGTCGACCGCCGCCCGGTCCGGTTCGTCCCGCAACGACGACCCACCACCTCGGCCCGTCGGGCCGTTGGCACCAAGGAAACTGAACAGCTCATGTCGTACATCGTCGCCCTTCTCACCGTCATGAACCGCCCCGCCGCCGTCACGGCCGTCGGGCAGTACCGCGCCGGCACCACCAACGAGGAGATGCTCGGTCTGCGCTGACCCCGGTCGGCACGCTCGAGAGCGTCCTCATCAGTCAGGGACTCCGCTCACGCGGGGTCCCTTTCTCGTGCCCCGGGCTGCCCGGGCCGCGGGCGGCACGAGGGCGCTGAGGCGCCAGGTGCCGCCCGTGCGGGCGAGGCGCAGCGCGGCGCCGGGAGCGACGTCGAGGTGCAGCACGGATGCCGGTGGGCCGGCGAGGGCGTGGACGGCCAGCGCCCGGGCGGCGAGGGGCGTCACGCTCAGGGTCGCCCCGGCATCCGGCCAGGTCGTGCCGTCGAGGACGTCGCCCACGCGTGCGAGAAGGGCGGTCAGGGACTCACCGCCGTGCGGCGCCGCCCCCGGGTCGGTGAGCCAGGTCGCCAGGCCCGCGGGGTCGGTGGCGATGACCTCGTCGAGGGGGCGACCCGCCCAGGCACCCAGGTCGGGGCCGCGGAGGCCGTCGAGGACGGCGACCGCAGTGGGGTCGTCCGCGAGCGCCGACGCCGTTGCGGCGCAGGCGGGTTCGGGCGCTGACCACCACCGGCCGGGCGTCCGTAGCGCGGGGGCTGCAACCTCGTCGACGAGGTCACCGACGTCCCCGAACACCGCGGCGCGGGTGCCAGTGGTCTCTGCGTGCGCGACGACGACGAGCCGCACGGTTCTCCCTCTGCTACGTTGACGGACGTTCGCGAGTGACCTGGAAGTCGGTGGGATTCCGACACGGTCGCGCCACTGTGAGGGACGAGCTCCCGAGTCAGACCCGGTCACCCGCCAACTCCGCATTCACATGGGTCGCACGAACCCTTCAGGAGGAAACATGGCACACGTCCACGTCCAGGACGCCACCGCGTCCGCACCGGCCCGCCCGCTGGTGCTCCCCGTCGTCTCCCTGCGCTCGGCCGCCCCGTGGCTGCTGCTCGCGGTGGTGCTCGTCGGGCTCGTCGGCTACTTCGTCGGCGCCGAGCAGGGCGCCACGTCGGTCTTCGCCGGCAACGCCGTCCACGAGTGGGTGCACGACGCGCGTCACCTGCTCGGGTTCCCCTGCCACTGAGGCGAACTCGGCGACTGACAACCACATACCGATGATCTCCATCCGCGACTTCCTGGTCCGCGGGCTGCTGGCGGGTCTCGTCGGGGGGGTGCTCGCCTTCGGCGTCGCCTACCTCGTCGGCGAGCCGTCCGTCGAGTCCGCTATCTCCCTCGAGGGGTCCGCCGCGACCGCTCCGGTCCACTCTCCCGACGTGTCCACCCACCGGGCTGCTTTGCACGACAGCGTGGTCGGCTCGGTGACCACCGGAACTGCCGCTGACACAGCGCAGTTCGCGACAGCTTCTCTGCTGCCCCCGCCTTCGGCGGCCCCGTCCGTCGACGCAACCCTCGTCGCGGCTCCCGCTCACGGGGGTGAGCACGGCGACGAGGAGGGCACGATGGTGCCCCGTTCGCTGCAGTCGACCCTGGGCCTGCTGACCGGCACCCTGCTGCTCGGTCTGGCGCTCGGCGGCCTCGCCGGCGTCGGCCTCGGCGTCGCCGTCGGTCGCCTGGGCCGGCTGACCGTGCGGGCCACCGCCCTGTGGCTCGCCGGAGGCGCGTTCGTCGTGCTGCACGCCGTGCCGTTCCTCGCCTACCCGCCCAACCCTCCGGCGGTGGGCAGCGGCGAGACCATCGGCAGCCGTACCGGCCTGTTCTTCGGCATGGTCGGCCTCTCCGTCGTCTTCGCCGCCCTCGCCCTCGTGGTGGGGCGGCAGGTGCACCGGACGCACGACGGCTTCACCGCCGGCGTCGTCGGCGTCCTGCTCTACGCCGTGCTCAGCCTCGTCACCGTCGCCGTCGTGCCCTCGTACGACGAGGTGCCGGCCGGGTTCCCGGGACAGGTGCTCTTCGAGTTCCGCCAGGGCAGCCTGCTGACGCAGCTCGCCCTCTGGGTGGGCATCGGCCTGACCCTCGCGGTGACGGCGAACCGGCTCGTCGCCGGTCACGACGCGGCCCACGCCGACGGCAGTCGCGAACACGTGCCCGCCTGACGGCATCCGCCACGACGACGGCCCGGACCACGACGTGGTCCGGGCCGTCTCGTACTCAGCCCTTCGGGGCGACGACGCGGAGGGCGTGGGATTCGAACCCACGATGGGCTATGAACCCATAGCGGTTTTCAAGACCGCCGCACTCGGCCACTATGCGAGCCCTCCAGTGCGCCGCTGAGTCTAGTGTCCCGATCGAACGAGGCCCGCGCGCGCGTCGGTCGTCGCAGCCGCGCGTCTCGTCATCGACGAGAGATCGGCCGCCGGCTGTGCCAGCATGACCGTCCGGGCCGCCGCCGTCGTGCCCGTCATCGCAACGAAGGAGCGGCCGTGACCGACGAGACCCCCAGCGGCGGGACCGACCTCGAGCGACTGCGAGAGGCTGTCACCCAGGACGCCGGGACGGACCCTGGCAGGTGGCACATCCCGGCTGGCTACCCGGCGCTGGCCCTGTGCGTCCTCGACTCGATCTACTCGACCGGCAACCGGTACACCGCCGTCGTGCGCATGCTCGACAGCTACCGGGGGCTCCGGTCCGCGGAGGGTGCGGATGCGTCGGCCGACGGCCCGTCAGACCTCGTGGCCGTCGGCGAACGCTGGGGCGGCGCCGAGGGCTTCGCCGAACGCACCGGGTACAGGTGGCGCGCCTGGGCGAACCAGTCAGCTCCGCTCAAGGCCGCGGTGGCACTGGAGGCCGCAGCGCTTCTCGACGCCCACGGACTGCGCACGGTGGACGACGTCCGCGCTGCCCTCACCGACCCGGACGACCAAGAACGGTCAGAGGTCAAGAGATGGTGGCTGCGCCTGCCCGGGCAGCGCAGCGGCATCACCTGGGGCTACTTCCTCATGCTCGCCGGAGTGCCGGGCGTCAAGGCGGACCGCATGGTCGTCCGCTACACCGGTCGTGCCCTCGGCCGCACGGTGTCGTCCACCGAGGCCGCCGCCCTCGTGGGCGCGATGGCCGACGAGCTCGGTGTCTCACGCACCCTGCTCGACCACGCCATCTGGCGTCTCGAGTCGGGTCGCTCCGTCTACGTCGAGGCAGAGGACGCCCCCGTCGACCGAGTCGACCACGACGACTGATCCAACCGGGTCGACGGCCGTCAGGTGATGCCGAGGCGGCTGGCCACCTGCGGGCCCCCGATCTCCCGGACGAGCTCGGGGTCGCCCACGACGACGAGCTCGTCCGTGGCGCGGGACATCCCGACGTAGAGCATCTCGCGGGCGCGCTCGGGCTTGAGCGTGTTGACGCACAGCACGACCGCCCGCCGCTCGAGGCCCTTGCACCCGAGGACGTGGCCGTAGAAGACGTCGTCGCCGTCCCAGAACGAGCGCCAGTAGCCGACGTGACCGTCCGCCTGCTGCCGCTCCACCTGGGCCGGGTGTCGTGACCCCATCGTGAGCAAGGCGACGTGCTGGGGCTCCCATCCGGCCGCGAGCAGCTCGTCGACGAGGTCGTCGGACGTGTCGACGGCATCCTCGGTCGCGCAGGGGACGAAGCGCACGTCGGCGCCGGCCCCACCGCGCAGCTGCATCCGCATCGGGGCGAGCGGGCCGAAGGCGCGGGCGATCTGCTGGGTGTTGCGCAGGTTGTGGTCGAGCACGAGCGGCACGAGCGGCACCGGGGGCTGGCCGAACCGGGCGAAGATGCGCTGGTTCTCGTCGCTGTAGACGAAGAGCCCGCCCTCGTCGGGGTCGCGCAGGGCGGCCATGAGCGGGTGCCACCAGTGGTCGGCGAAGTCCTGCGCCTCGTCGACGATGACGGCGTCGAACTTCTTGCCGTCCGGCAGGGCCGCCGCGGCCTCGGTCATGCGCGCGGCGAGGTCCCGTTCCCAGAACCCGGCGTCGTTCCGGTCATGGGACGCGGTGTCGATGTCCCATGCGTTGGCGAGATCCTCGAACGACCCGACGAAGGCGGGCCGGTGGTGGCGGGGCACACCCTCGAGCTGACGGGTGAAGTACTGCGACAGCCCGATGGAGTAGCAGACGAGCGCCACCCGCTGGGCCTTGCGCTCCCCCTGCCCCCGCGTGAGGTCCTTGGCCTGCGTCAGGGCGAGGATCGTCTTGCCGCTGCCGGCCCCTCCCCTGATCTCGACACGACGCAGCAGGCGGGTGACCGACAGCAGCGACGCCTGCTCCTGGGTCAGCCGGTCGGCGGCCACCTCCCGCTCGTCGGCCTCGCCCGTCCGGTCGTAGGCGGGTAGCGCCCGCCCGGTGAGGATCTCGAGGACCAGCTCGACGTCGTCGGCCTGCGGCGTCCGTTGCGAGTTCTCCTGCAGGGCGCAGACGTCGTGCAGGCGTCCGGCGAGGTCGTCGAGGTCGTAGCGCCCGCTCACCATCCAGCGCGGACAGTCCGGCGTCGCGAAGTCGGACGCGACGTCCGTGTAGGGCAGCACGATCGCGTGGCCCCACCTCACCCGGCTGTGCAGTCCTCGCCACCGGGGGTCGGCCTCGACGAACTCCCGCAGGACGTACTTGCCGTCCCTGCACTGCTCGACCGGGCGGATCGGGCTGCGACGGCTGCCTCCTCCGGTCCACCAGCGACCGTCGGCGTCGACGGACACGCTGCCCCCCTTGACCTCGACGACGACGATGCCGACCCCGGGCATGAGCACGACGACGTCGAGCTCATGGTCCTTGAGGGCTGACGTCAGCCGCAGGTTGGGCAACAGCACCGTGTCGTCGGCGGCCGTGCGGCACAACCGTTCCCACACGACCCGTTCTGACTCGTGCGCGAACCTCGGAGTGCCGCCGACCACCCTGACCATGGGCCGAACGCTAACGGCCCGCCGCCGCCCGCGCGCTCAGATGAAGATCGCCGGGTCGACCCACTGGTTGGTGGCGTCGCGCTTCGGGAAGCGCACGGTCGCCGGGATGCCGGTGGCCACCGCGCCGGACGGGACGTCCTTGACGACGACGGAGTTGGCGCCGATCTGGACGTCGTCGCCGATGTCGAGCGGACCGAGCACCCGCGCGCCGGCGCCGATCGTGACGCGGTTGCCGACGGTCGGATGCCGCTTGACCGGGTGGAGCGACCGCCCTCCGAGGGTGACGCCGTGGTAGAGCATGACGTCGTCGCCGACCTCGGCGGTCTCGCCGATGACGACGCCCATGCCGTGGTCGATGAAGAAGCGGCGACCGAGCGTGGCACCCGGGTGGATCTCGACGCCGGTGGCGAAGCGGACCCCCTGGGCGAGGACCCGCGCCGGGAGCCGACCACCGGGCCGGCTCCATAGCGCGTGGGTGGCCCGGTGCGCCCAGATGGCGTGCAGACCAGGCGAGGTCAGCAGGATCTCGAGGCGCGACGTGGCCGCGGGGTCACGCGCCAACGCCGCGTCGAGGTCCTCGACCGCGCGGTCGCGCACCAGTCGTGCCGCTGCCGCCAGCCGCGCCGCCCGGCGCACGGTCCGCGCGGCAGGGGCGACGTGACCCGGCCCACCGGCATCCGTCGCTGATAAGGACGCCGACCGCGCGTCGGTCTCCCGGCGCACGAGGGACAGGGCCGGCGGCCCGGGTGGCGGAGCGGTGGCGGCCTCGGTCGTGCCGACAGCCGGGTCGGGGGTGCTGCGGGCGGCGCTCACGGGTCAGTCGACCAGGCCCTCGAAGAGGATGGTCGAAAGGTAGCGCTCGCCGAACGAGGGGATGATGACGACGATCGTCTTGCCCTCGTTCTCGGGGCGCTGGGCCACCTCGACGGCGGCGGCGACGGCGGCACCCGAGCTGAGGCCGACGAGCAGGCCCTCCTCGGTGGCGGCGCGGCGCGCCCACGCGACGGAGGTCTCGGCGTCGACGTCGATGACCTCGTCATAGATCTCGGTGTCGAGGATCTCCGGCACGAAGTTCGCGCCGATGCCCTGGATCTTGTGAGGGCCGGGCTGGCCGCCGTTGAGGATCGGGCTCTCCTTGGGCTCGACCGCGATCATCTGCACCGAGGGCTTGCGCGACTTGAGCACCTGCCCGATGCCGGTGATGGTGCCGCCGGTGCCGATGCCAGCGACGACGATGTCGACCTCGCCGTCGGTGTCCTTCCAGATCTCCTCGGCCGTCGTGCGGCGGTGGATCTCGGGGTTGGCCTCGTTGGCGAACTGCCGGGCCAGCACGCCGCCGCGCTCGGCGACGATCTCCTCGGCCTTCGCGACGGCGCCCTTCATGCCGAGCGACGGGTCGGTCAGCACGAGCTCGGCACCGAAGGCGCGCAGCAGCGCGCGGCGCTCCTTGCTCATCGACTCGGGCATCGTCAGCACGACGTGGTAGCCCCGGGCGGCCCCGACCATGGCGAGCGCGATGCCGGTGTTGCCCGACGTCGCCTCGACGACGGTGCCGCCGGGCTTCAGCTCACCGCTCGCCTCGGCGGCGTCCATGATGGCGACGCCGATGCGGTCCTTGACGGAGTTGGCCGGGTTGTAGAACTCGAGCTTGGCCGCGACGGTGGCCTTCGCGCCGTCGGTGACGCGGTTGAGGCGCACGAGCGGCGTGTTGCCGACGAGCTGGGTGACGTCGTCGTGGATCGGCATGAGTGGCCCTTTCGGTGGTGCGTGGCCCCGCTCGGCGGCGCGGGCCGTGGTCGGCTCGATTGTCGGCGACAACGGGGTCGTCGTTATGAGTATTCCAACATCTCGTTATCGACGGTGGCCCGGGACCGGCATCCGAACGTCGCGGATGCCGGTGCGCCGCCCCCAGGGGCCCCCGCGGTCGTCGCGTGGCCGGCATCGCCACGGGTGGGAGGCAGCGGGCCGCCGGAAGGCAGCGGGCCGCCGGAAGCCAGCGGGCCGCGAGCCGCGTCACATCCACTAAGCGCTTGCTCACCAGACCGTAGACTGCGGCCATGAGCGCCCTCCAGATCGTGGCCGCGGTCGTCTGCATCGCCGTGACGGCCGTGGCCGTGGCCCTGATGGCCAAGACCGTGGTGCGGTTCGTCGCGACGTTCCGCCTCGGTCAGCCCGACGACCGCAGCGACGACAAGGGCGCCCGCACCCGCACCCTGCTGCGTGAGTTCCTCGGCCACACGCGCATGTCGCGGCTGCCCGTCGTGGCGGTCGCGCACTGGTTCACGATGGTGAGCTTCGGGGTCCTCTTCCTCACCCTCGTCAACGCCTTCGGTCAGCTCTTCAAGCCCGACTTCGCGCTCCCGCTCGTCGGCCACTTCCCGCCGTACGAGTGGGTGACCGAGCTGTTCGCGTGGACCGGGCTGCTCGGCATCCTCGCCCTCATCGTCATCCGCCAGCGACGGCACCCGCGCTCGGCCACCGGGCGCGACGGGCGCGACAGCCGCTTCTTCGGCTCGAACTGGTGGCAGGCGTACTACGTCGAGGCGACCATCCTCGGCGTCACGCTCTGCATCCTCACGCTGCGCGGTCTCGAGTACGCCCTCGCCGACGCGGTGGCGGCCGACCCGTCGGCCGCGTCGAGCGCCGTCAGCGAGGCGACGCTCGTGCACTACCCGCTCACCGCCTGGCTCGGTGGGCTCTTCTCCGGGATGGGCGTCTCGGCGCTCGAGAACACCATCGTCGTCGTCGCCGCGGTGAAGATCCTCATCTCGTTCGCCTGGATGATTACCATCGCGCTGCGGCCGACGATGGGCGTGGCCTGGCACCGCTTCCTCGCCTTCTTCAACATCTTCTTCAAGCGCCACGCCGACGGCCGCACGAGCCTCGGCGAGCTCCAGCCGATCAAGGTCGACGGCAAGCCGCTCGACTTCGAGGCCGTCGACGAGCTGGACGAGGACGCCGCCCTCGGGGTCGGCAAGGTCGAGGACTTCACGTGGAAGGGCCTGCTCGACTTCTCGACGTGCACCGAGTGCGGCCGCTGCCAGAGCCAGTGCCCGGCCTGGAACACCGAGAAGCCGCTCTCGCCCAAGCTGCTCGTGATGACCCTGCGCGACCACGCGCACGCCAAGGCGCCGTGGCTGCTGGCGAGCGAGGAGGTGCGCGCCGCCGGCATCGAGGCCGCCGACGCCGGCGCGTTCGGGGCCGCCACCCGCGGCGCCGTCGCCACCGAGTCGCTCATCGGCTCGACCGGCTACGACATCACCGAGCCGCTGAAGGCCTACAACCCGCACGGGCCGGACGCCGTCATCGACGAGGACGTCCTCTGGTCGTGCACGACGTGCGGCGCCTGCGTCGAGCAGTGCCCGGTCGACATCGAGCACGTCGACGCGATCGTCGACATGCGCCGCTACCAGAACCTCATCGAGTCGGCGTTCCCCTCCGAGCTCAACGGCCTGTTCAAGAACCTCGAGAAGAACAGCAACCCGTGGGGGCTCGCCCCGCGCCTGCGCATGGACTGGGCCAAGGACCTCCCGTTCGAGGTCAAGCAGGTCGGCGCCGACATCGAGGACCTGGACGAGGTCGACTACCTCTTCTGGGTCGGCTGCGCCGGCGCCTTCGAGGACCGCGCCAAGAAGACGACCCGTGCCGTGGCCGAGCTGCTGCATACCGCCGGCGTCACCTTCGCCGTGCTCGGCGACGGCGAGGCCTGCACCGGCGACTCGGCCAGACGGGCCGGCAACGAGTTCCTCTTCCAGATGCTCGCCCAGCAGAACGTCGAGACCCTGAACGAGGTCGGCGCCACGAAGATCGTCGTGACGTGCGCGCACTGCTTCAACACGCTCAAGAACGAGTACCCCCAGCTCGGCGGCCGCTACGAGGTGCTGCACCACACGCAGCTGCTCAACCGGCTGGTCCGCGAGAAGCGGCTCACGCCGGTGGCCCGGCCCGACGAGGCGGCGGAGGCCGGCACGCTGACCGGGGCCGCCTCGACCGGTACCAAGGTCACGTACCACGACCCGTGCTACCTCGGCCGCCACAACCAGGTCTACTCCCCGCCGCGCGACCTGCTGCAGATCCTGCCCGGCGTCGAGTACGCCGAGATGCAGCGCAGCAAGGAGACCTCGTTCTGCTGCGGCGCCGGCGGCGCGCGCATGTGGATGGAGGAGAAGCTCGGCACCCGCATCAACACCAACCGCACCGAGGAGGCGCTGGCGACCGGCGCCGACCGCATCGCCATCGGCTGCCCGTTCTGCAAGGTGATGCTGAGCGACGGCCTCAACGCCGCCATCCAGGACGGCAAGGCGACGGATGCCGTCGAGGTCGTCGACGTCGCCCAGATGCTCCTCGCGGCCGTGCGACGCCGCGACGACGGTCAGCAGGACGCCGAGGCGAACACACCCGAGCCGGAGCCCGCCCCCGCCTGAGCGCGTTAGCGTCTCTACATGGCGACGCGCCGGGCCAGTGCGAGGGACGGCATCATCTCGATGCTCGTCGTCGTGGTGGCCGGCGGCTTCTGGTGGTGGACCTCGCGGACGCCGGACGACCTCGTGAGTGCTGACGCCCGCCCCACGGCATCCGCGACGCCGCACCCCACGACTGCGAAGCCCACCTCCGTGAAGCCGACGACTGTGAAGCCACCCCCACCCGGGCCCACGAGCACGCGACCCGCCTCACCGCGGCCCACCTCGACGTACACCCCGCCCTCCTTCGCCCCCGTGAAGGCGGGACGCTACCCCGTGCGCCGGGTCAGCGACGGCGACACCTTCTCGATCGACGACGCCACCGGAGCGCAGCTCGCGAACGTGCGCATCATTGGGTTGAACGCACCGGAGATCGCCCACGGCGTCGCGAAGGCCGAGTGCTACGGCCCGCAGGCGGCGGCAGAGCTGAGGCGTCTCCTCGCCGGCACGACGGTCACCCTCGTCGACGACCCCCGGGCACCGATGTTCGACCGGTACGGCCGGCGCCTCGCGTACGTCGAGGTGGGCGGCCGGGACGTCGCGACCCTCATGATCCGGGGCGGTTGGGCCACCGAGCTGCACCTGCCGTCGGCCGGCCCGAGCGTGCGCACGCCGACCTACCTCCAAGCCCAGGCCCAGGCGCAACGCGAGAAGCGCGGTCTCTGGGGTGCGTGCCCGGCACGCCCCGACGCGACCCGCGCGACCTGACCGCCGACGTACTGCCCCCTGACCACGCGTCGCCTCCCACGTCACTGCGCACCTCACTGCGCACCTCACCGGACCCCACCCCTGTGGAGCACCTCTGGCGCAACGGCCCGCGGGCGCGCATGCTGGATTAAGGCACACGACGTCTGGGAGGAACCCACCATGCTGCGACGACCCACCTCCGTTCCTGACGGCGTCCCGGTGCTGTCACGCGGCCGCCACCGCAACGCCCGTCGTGGCGCGTGCTTCATGGAGATGGCCTCCTTCCTCGCCGGCGAGAAGTGGAGCGACCACCCCGCCTGCACGCACCCGCTGCTCGCGACCGTCGCTCGCTGCGTCAATGACCTCGCCGACAACGGCACCCGTCAGCGGCTGACGCCGATGATCAACGACGTCATCGGCCTCTACCCGACCGATCCGCGCGTCGACGCGGCCATCGTGCTGCGCGCCGCGCAGTCGGCCCTGCCCGTCGCCTCGCAGGAACGCCAGAACCTCATGGCCATCGCCATCCTGCAGGCCGAGGTCTCGCTCAACCCGGCCGTCGCCCGCGGCGCCGAGCTGAGCGCCGGCTCCCGTCACGCCTTCGACCACGCCCCCGCGGCCGAGCGGTGGGCCCGCCGCTTCATGGCCCAGGCGGGCACCACCGGCCAGCCCCTGCGCGAGCGGGCGACCTCCAAGCTCGCCGCCCTGGCCGTCGAGAGCGTCGCCACGGCCTGCACGCCCGACGTCGACGACCGGCTTGTGCACCTGCTGCGCGACTGCATCACCGTCACCTCGCTGTACGTGCGTGACGACGCCGTGGCCACGACGACGACGGCGGCGACCACGGCGGCATCCGAGGTCGGCACGTCGCGCGAGGTGCGCGTGACGGCCGACAGCGCCGCCCGTACGGAGCCCGCCACCGCCGAGCCCGCCTCCCTGCGGCCGGCCGGACACGCGAACGGCCCCTCCCCCGTGTGGGGAGGGGCCGTCTGCGTCGTCGCGTCAGACGTGGCGGATGCCGGTCAGCGGGTCTCGCGGAAGTCGACGTGCGCGCCGGCGACCGGGTCGAACTTGCGCAGCACGAGGCGGTCGGGCTGGTTGCGACGGTTCTTGCGCGTCGTGTAGGCGAACCCCGTGCCCGCGGTCGACCGCATGGTGATGACGGGGCGAAGATCGGTGTGCTTGGCCATGAGTGGCTCCTCTCGTCCGCGGGCTCCCGCCCGCTCGGGTATGAGAACCGTTCTCGTGGCCGGTTCATTCCCCCGTCACCGCGCCACCACGTGACGATGCCGGCCGAGGATGCCGGCCGAGGATGCCGGAAGGGGCCGGCCCCGCTGGGACCGACCCCTCCGCACGTGGTGACCGTCAGCTGATGCCGGCGCCGTCGACCCAGGTCTTGGCGACCTCGCTGGCGTCCTTCTTGTCGACGACGACCTGCTTGACCATGTCGGCGAGCGAGCTCGTGTCGAGCTTGGCCGACACCTGGTTCAGCACACCCTTGACCGCGTCGGCCGACTGGTCGCGCACGAGCGGCACGATGTTGTCGGAGCCGAAGAGGCTCTTGGGGTCCTCGAGCACGACGAACTTGTTCGCGGCGATCGACGGGTCGGTGCTGAAGATGTTGGCCGCCTTGACCTGGCCGTTCTTCAGGGCGTCGACGGCGGCCTGGCTCTGCAGGGCGCGGAACTCGCTCGGCACGATGTTGTAGACCGACTTGAGGCCGACGAGGCCCTGCTGGCGGGTCTTGAACTCGGCGGGGGCGCCGATGGTCAGCTCGCTCTGGTGCGACGCGAGGTCCTCGATGGACTTCAGCGACCACTGGCTGGCCGTGTCGGCGCTGACGACCATGGCGTTCTTGTCCTCGGCAGCCGACTTGTCGAGCACCGTGAGCCCCGCCGGCAGCGCCTTCTGCAGCTCGGCGTAGACCTCGTCGGGCGAGGTGACCTTGGCGTCCTTGTTGTAGAAGTTGAGCAGCGACCCGGTGTACTCGGGGAGCACGTCGACCTCGCCACCGGTGATGGCCTTGAGGTAGGTCTCGCGGCTGCCGATGTTGAACTGCTTCTTGACGCTGACACCCTTCTTCTCCAGGGCCTGCGCGTAGATCTCGCCGAGCAGGGTCGCCTCGGGGAAGTCGGCCGAGCCCACCGTGATGGTGCCGGAGTCCGCCGTCGAGCCGCCCCCGGCCTGGGAGGGCGTGGCGAGCGGGTCGCTGCCCCCGCCGCAGGCGGCGAGCGGACCCACCGCTGCCAGCAGCAGGCCGGCGGTGATGGTGCGCGTGCGATTCATGGTGGTGTCCTTTTCGACGGCGGCCGGACGGGCGTCCGGACGGGTGAGCGGTGCGTGAGGATCTGACGGCGGGGCGTCAGGCGGTCTTGGAGGGGACGGCCGCCGTCGACGCCGCCTCGCCCCGGTGCAGCCCCCGCCTGGTGCGGGCAACGCGCTGGGCACGACCGGAGATTCCCGGCGACACTGCGTAGCGCTCGAGGGCGGCGAGGACGAGGTCGGCGACGAGGGCGAGGGCGGCCACGATAATCGCCCCGCACACCATCTGGAGGGAGTCGCGTGAGGCGAGGCCGTCGATGAGGTAGCGGCCGAGGCCGCCGAGGCTGACCGACGCCGCGATGGTCGCGGTGGCGATGACCTGCAGGGTGGCGCTGCGCAGGCCGGACAGGAACAGCGGCAGCGCGCACGGCAGCTCGACCGACCGGAGCACCTGCCACCCGGTCATGCCCATGCCCCGGGCGGCGTCGCGGGCAGCGGGGTCGACGCTCTCGATGCCGGAGTAGGTGCCCGACAGCAGCGGCGGGATGGCGAGCAGCACGAGCACGACGATGCTCGGCACCGTGAAGGCGAGGCTGCTCGTGAACCACGGCGAGACGATCATCGACACCGCGAACAGCAGGCCGAGGGTGGGGATCGCGCGAGCCGCGTTCGCGACGGTGACGAGCCAACGCAGGCGGCCGGTGTGACCGACGACGGCGCCGAGCGGCACCGCGACGACGAGGGCGATGAGCAGGGTGAGGGCGGTGTAGACGAGGTGCTCGCGCACCCGGGCGGGCACGCCGTCACCGCCCTCCCAGTTGGCCGGGTCGGTGAACCATGCCCAGATGGTCGCCGCGGTGATCATGCGGTCACCCGCGTCCACGGCGTGAGCAGCCGGGCCAGCCCCTGGATGACGAGGTCGAAGACGATGGCGAGCAGCAGACAGGCGACGATGCCGACCCACACCTCGGTCGGGAACGAGCGGGCGTAACCGTCGGTGAGGAAGTAGCCGAGCTGCGAGATCCCGATGAGCGAGGCGACGCTGACGATGCTGACGTTGCTCACCGCGGCGACCCGCAGCCCCGCCGCGACGACCGGGACGGCGAGAGGGAGGTCCACGGCGCGGAAGCGCCCGAAGGTGCTGTAACCCATGGCGACCGCGGCCTGTCGGGTGCTCGCGTCGACCGACGAGAGCCCGTCGGCGACGGTACGGGTGAGCAGCGCGACGGTGTACACCGTCATGGCGATTATGACGTTGATCGGGTCAAGGATCTTCGTCCCGAGGAAGGAGGGCAACAGGATGAACAGGGCGAGCGACGGAATCGTGTAGAGCAGCCCGGTGACCGTCAGCAGCGTCGTTCGGATCCACGGCGTGCGGGCGGCCAGCCAGCCGAGCGGCACCGAGATCACGAGGCCGAGCAGCAGCGGCAGGCCGGCCAGCCAGGCGTGCTGCCCGGCGCGGGTGAGGATGTCACCGAGGTGGTCGAGGGCCCAGGTCACGTCGTGCCGCCGTCGACGTGACGGATGCCGGTGGGCCCGGTGGCGATAACACGCGCGGCCCCGCGCTGGCGGGCCTCGATGACGGGCACGACCTCGGACGCGGTGATGGTGCCGAGCAGCCGCCCGTCGGGGTCGGCGACGACGCCGCGACCGCTGGGCGAGCTGAGGGCGGCGTCGAGCAGGGCCCGCAGCGAGCCGTCGCTCGTGGCCACGGTGCCGCCGCGCTGCAGCAGGTCGCGCGTGACCTCGCGCTCGACCGCGGCCACGCGCACCCACCCGAGCGGCTCGCCGTCGTCGCCGACGGCCAGCACCCAGTCGTCGCCGGCGGAGCGCACGTCGTCGACCGACGCACCGAGCCGCACCGTCGTCTCGCGCCGCAGCTCGAGCTCGGGGGCGTCGGCGAAGGCGAGAGCCCGGTAGCCGCGGTCGCGCCCGACGAAGCCGGCGACGAAGTCGTCGACCGGGTCGGCGAGCAGCGTCTCGGGCGGCGCCAGCTGGGCCAGCCTGCCCCCGACCCTCAGCACCGCGACCTGGTCGCCGAGCTTGACGGCCTCGTCGATGTCGTGGGTGACGAAGAGGATGGTCTTGCCGAGCTCGCCCTGCAGGCGCAGGAACTCGTTCTGCAGCTGCTCGCGCACGACCGGGTCGACGGCCGAGAACGGCTCGTCCATGAGCATGACGGGCGGGTCGGCCGCCAGCGCTCGGGCGACGCCGACGCGCTGCTGCTGGCCGCCCGACAGCTGGGCGGGGTAGCGCTTGGCCATCGACGGGTCCAGGCCGACCCGCTCGATGAGCTCCATGGCCCGGCGGCGGGCGGTGGCCTTGTCGGTGCCGAGCAGCCGCGGCACCGTGGTGACGTTGTCGAGCACGGTGCGGTGCGGGAACAGGCCGGCGTGCTGGATGACGTAGCCGATGCCGCGCCGCAGCTCGGCCGTGTCGAGCGAGGCCGTGTCGGTGCCGTTGATCGAGATCGTGCCGCTCGTCGGCGTGATCATGCGGTTGACCATGCGCAGGGTCGTCGTCTTGCCGCAGCCGGAGGGCCCGACGAGCACGGTGATCTGCCCGGTCGGCGCCTCGAGAGTGAGGTCGTCGACCGCCACCGAACCGGAGTTCGCGGCCGACGCGTAGGACTTGGTCACGCCGTCGAAGCGGATCATGGTCACCAACGTACCCAGCGGCACCGACAGGCTCTCGCACGCGCGCCCTCACAAATCGGTCTCGAACGCCACGTGCCTCTGCTCAGCGCGGTCCACGCGCGTCGAGCGTCGCCACCCCGGGGCCGTCCAGGCCCAGGGCCGACATCGGGCGACCGGTGCTCAGCAGCAGCAGCTCACCCGTCTCGCCGCGCACCTCGTCCCCCTCCCCTCGGGTCCAGCCGGTGTCGGTCGCCACGAGCCGGAGACCGGCCAGGGCCCGTTCCGGGTGGAAGGGGGCCCGGCGCTGCCAGACCCACTCGACGGCCTCGCGGGCCGCCTCCGGCGGCAGGGGCAGGTCACGACCCAGCGGTCGGGCGATGTCCTGCGAGTGCACGAGGGCGTCGATGAGCGGGTCGCGCCACGTCGTCGTCGGGGCCAGTCGCCGTGAGCCGACGGTGCCCCGCAGCTCGGCGACGATGGTCGTGGTCGGCCGCTTCCCCCGGTCACGGGTGGCGAGGTCGATCATCCGGTCGAAGCTGCCCCGCGCCGCCACCACCCACCGGATCGTCTCGAGCGTGCCCATGGTCGCGGCCATGGACAGGTGCGCCCCGACGTCGCGCACGGTCCAGCCGTCGCACCACGACGGACTCGCCCAGCCGTCGTCGTCGAGCGCCTCGAGCAGGTCGGCCACCGTTACGCGCACGTCGTCGATCACGGCCCACGACTCGTCCTTGTCCATCGCCCGCCTCCGTCATATCGTCAGAGTGACTGACCATATGGTCAGAGACACTGACGACCTCTGTCAAGAGGTCGCGAGAGGATGCCGTGACCGAGACCCCCAGCGTGGGCGTGCTGATGTTCGTGGCCCACCGCCACCTCGAGGACCGGATCATCACCGAAGCCCGCGCGCACGGCTTCCCCGCGACCCTGGCGCAGGGTCGCCTGCTCGCCCGCATCGGCCCCGACGGCACTCGCGTCACCGACCTCGCCGCGGCGGCCCAGGTGACGAAGCAGACCGCCGCCTACCTCGTCGACCAGCTGGAGTCGATCGGCTACGTCGAGCGCGTCCCGCACCCCGACGACGCCCGGGCCCGCCTCGTCCGCCTGTCGGCGCGGGGGGTCGAGGCGCAGGGCTTCGCCCGGACCGTCGAGGCGCGCGTCGAGGCTCAGTGGCGGGCCCACCTCGGCGACCAGAGGTTCGACGAGCTGCACGCCACCCTCGCCCGGCTGCGCGAGATCACCGATCCCTGGCTCGACACCTGACGAGCACCCTGCCGCGGGTCAGACGTCGACGACGCCCTCGCCGAGGGCCGCGACGGTGACGGCGGCGCCGACCGGCCCGGCCGGCGGCTCGTAGGGCACGCCGAGCTCGGCGGCGAGGGCGGCCTGCACCGTGCCGACGGCGATCACGGTCCACAGGCGGGCCCGCACGAGCATGGCGTGGTCGGCGCGCGCGATCCGCACGAGGGCGGCCGGATGCCGGTCGGCACCGAGCTGCTCGACGAGCCCCCGGGCCATCCACAGCGGGCAGAGGATGTCGCGGTCGCCGTGCAGCAGGGCGATGCGGCTCGTGCCCGACGGGACGGGGTCGCCGTCCTCGATCCAGGCCGAGAGCCCGACGACGAGGCGCACGTCGGGCTCGTCGGCGAGGTGCAGCGCGACCCGCCCGCCCATGGAGTGGCCGACGAGCACGATCGGCACGCCGGGGTGCGTGGCCCGCACCTGCGCGAGCGCCCACCGTGCGTCGACGACGGGGTCCTGCTCCGGCCCGTTCCACCCGCGGTGGCGGAAGGTCAGCCGCGCGACCGCCGCGTCACCCGGCATCCGGGCGAAGGCGCGCGCGAAGGGCACGAGGCGGGCGACGTTGTGCGACCACGGGCGGTTGCGCTGTCGGCCCTCGACGGCCCCGCCGTGCAGCACGAGCACGACGACGCCGGCGTGCGCGGGGCCGGCGTGCCAGTGCAGGGTCGCGACCGGCATCCCCTCGGTGCGGTGCAGGCCCGCGCGGGCCAGGAGGCCGCTCACACCCGCGTGCGGTGGAAGTTCTGGAACGACCGGCTCGCGGTCGGGCCCCGCTGGCCCTGGTAGTGCGAGCCGTACTGGCCCGAGCCGTAGGGGTGCTCGCTCGGGCTGCTGAGGCGGAAGAAGCAGAGCTGGCCGATCTTCATGCCCGGGTAGAGCATGATCGGCAGCGTCGCGACGTTCGACAGCTCGAGGGTCACGTGACCCGAGAACCCCGGGTCGACGAAGCCGGCCGTCGCGTGGGTGAGCAGGCCGAGGCGGCCCAGCGAGCTCTTGCCCTCGACGCGTGCCGCGAGGTCGTCGGGCAGCGACACCGTCTCGAGCGTCGACCCGAGCACGAACTCGCCCGGGTGCAGGACGAAGCTGTCCTCCTCCTCGCCCACCTCGACGAGGCGCGTCAGCTCGGGCTGCTCGGCGGCCGGGTCGATGTACGGGTACTTGTGGTTGTCGAAGAGGCGGAAGTAGCGGTCGAGGCGCACGTCGACGCTCGAGGGCTGGACCATCGCCTCGTCCCACGGGTCGAGGGCGACGCGCCCGGCCGTGACCTCGGCGCGGATGTCCCTGTCGGAGAGCAGCACGGGTCGAGGCTATCGCGTGGGCCTGAAGGCGGGTCCGGGGGCCGTTCGGGGCTCTCGGACGGTCCGTTACACTCTCGACTCGGACCTCACGGCCGACGCTCACGGGCGCCGTCCCGAGGGCCGCGCGAGCGTAGCTCAATGGTAGAGCGCCAGCTTCCCAAGCTGGATACGCGGGTTCGATTCCCGTCGCTCGCTCCACGTCATATGCGCAGGTCAGTGGCTGTTTTGGTCCCTGAGCAGGCGGTGACTTGGGGCACAGCGCGACGCTAACGTGCCAGATCGTGCCAGATGTGCGGGTCAGATGACCCCCGCACCCAGGAGCACCCCGTGGCACCCAAGAAGCGCAATTTCGGCAGCCCTCGCCCACTAAAGTCCGGCCGTTGGCAGGCGCGCTACACCCCGCCCGGCGGCGGCAAGATGGAGAACGCTCCAGACACGTTCGCCACGAGGCGAGAAGCCGACCGCTGGCTTGCTCGGCGAGAGGCCGAGCTGACGCTGGGCCTGTGGCGACACCCGAGCACAGGCAGCGAGTCCCTCCTCGACTACGTCCATGCATGGCTCGTCATGGATCACAACCTGCGTGCGAGCACTCGGGCACTCGATACAAGCCTCACCGAACGCTTCATCATGCGTGCGGGGGCAGACCTTGGGAGCGGGCGCGGCGTCGCCCTCGGTGACCAGCAGCTGAGCCAGATCACCCCGCTCGTCGTCCGCCGGTGGCATTCATGGGTCGTGGCCACCTCGCGGGCGGGCGCCTTGGCCAAGAAGGCGCCCGCTGCAGAGGGCAGCACGCGGTGGAACCGTGCCCTGCGCGCATGGGCCGAGGCGCAAGGGATCTCGGTCAAGCCCACTGGCCGGGTACCCGCGTCCGTGCGGCAGCACTGGGAGCGCGCCGGTCGCCCAGCCCTGCTGCCTCCACCCAAGATCAGCGGCCGTGAGGGCAGTGCCCAGGCGGCGCAGGCATACCGCCTGCTGCACGCCATCCTCGAGCAGGCCGTGGCTGATGGTCTCATCGCGTCGAACCCCTGCCAGATCAAGGGCGCCAGCACGGCGAAAGCTCCAGAGCGCACACCTGCGACGCCCGAAGAAGTAGCAGCGATAGCCGCGGCAGCGCCGCCGCGCTATCAGGCGGCCGTGCTCATCGCCGCGTGGGGCGGACTTCGCGCGGGTGAGGTGTTCGCTCTCGACCGACGAGCCGTGGATGTGGAAGCTGGGTTCGTCGTCGTGGAGCGCACGCTCTTGTCCGTGCAGGGCAAGCTGTCGTTCGGTCCACCTAAGTCCGACGCGGGTTATCGCAAGGTGTACCTGCCGGCTCACGTCTGCGAAGCGGTTCAACGACACATGAACGAGTTCACGGCGCCCGGACCTGATGCGCTGCTCTTCACCACCAGCACTGGGGGTCCCTTAGCGTCGTCAGGGCGGACCGTGTGGTTCCGCCGCGCCGCGGCCTCCGCAGGCCGTGATGACCTCCGCTTTCACGACCTCCGGCATACCGGGGCAACCTTGGCCGCTCAGACCGGAGCCACTCTGGCCGACCTGCAGCGGCGATTCGGGCACACGACCGTCGCCGCAGCCATGCGATACCAGCACAGCTCCGAAGCCGCGGATCGTGAGATCGCGAAGCGGCTGGGGCCCATGACGGTCGCCTCCTGACCCTTCCACTCCCGACGGCGCGACAGTAAGCCGAGAGAGCCCTCAGTCTTCCGACACCCGGCCAGCACAGGCGTCGGAAACAGCGAGGAAGATCATGAAGAATCACAACACCGCAATGGCCTCCACGATCGAGGAGTCCAGCGACTGGAATCGCGAAGGCGCTGTCCTGCAGGATGATTCGTCGGCGCCGTGGCACAACCCGAATCCTCTCTGGGAGGTGGAGCAGTTCGCGCGCTACCTGAACCAGAAGCCTGAGTTCATCAGGCAACTCATCAAGCAGCAGCGCATCGCGAGCGTCAAGATTGGCCGCAAGGTCATGCTCGAGAAGTCGGAGGCGGACCAGCGCATCGCCAACGGACGACGACCAGCCGCGCGGCCTCTCAACCCCGACAGGTTCGGATACTGACCTCGCCGACGTGAGACGGAAGGGCCCTCCCCGCACCGGGGAGGGCCCTTCGTCGTCCAGGAAGCGACGTTAACCCTCACGCCCTTCCACTCTGCCCCGCGCCGGCGCACCCGCGCCGACGCCTCACAGAGTCGAAGGACACCCCCGTGATCTCTACTTCCCCTGCAACCAGCGGCTTTGCGTGTGCTGCCCTCTCGCCCGTTGCTGCCCCGCACGACATCCCCTTCCCGCCTACCGGAGAGACCGCCCTGATGGGAAGGCCCGCGAGGGCCACTGTTCTTGATCTCTACGGTGAATCACAGACAACCACTCCTGTGCGCGACCGCTGGCCCGTCTGCCCTGTCAGTGGCGACTTCCTCATGAGACACCTCCGCACAGGGGAGGTAACCCGCGGCCGGTGTCTCGACTCTTCCTGTTACGCGTGCGTCTGGCCGGTGGCCCTCCGAGTTGGCGGCGCCATCGGCCTCGCACGCCCGGACCGGCTGATCACCTTGACGCATGTCGGCAGGACTTGGGCGACCATTCAGTCCCGGATGACGTACTTC
This sequence comes from Terracoccus luteus, assembly GCF_003635045.1. Taxonomy (NCBI): domain Bacteria; kingdom Bacillati; phylum Actinomycetota; class Actinomycetes; order Micrococcales; family Intrasporangiaceae; genus Terracoccus; species Terracoccus luteus. The sequence goes on from NZ_RBXT01000001.1 coordinate 2,931,387, forward strand.
CGCAGGGTGCTCACCCGCCGGGATCTGCCCTTGGAGTACGCGTGGCACGTGGAGCCGGACCCTGATCCTGCCTCGCCGGAGCACCACGTCCATCTGTGGTCGCACGGAGCTGATCCGTCGCGCGGTGACATCGCTGCCGCAGCGATCGCCGCGAGTATGGGGCCTGTCTGTGACGTGCGGTCCGTCGAGGTCCCCACTGACGGCCGCATCCCCACACTGGCGTACGGCATGAAGACCTGCGAGCCGCCCCATGGGCTCATGTCACAGCTCTGGCCCGAAGCTGAGCGGTACCTCGCCGCCAACGGGGGGCGTCTCGTCCACCCCACGCGTGGCTTCTGGCGGGACCTCCTTGGGCATCCCGTCAACCGCATGCGTGAAGCCATCCGATTGGCCCGCCAAGCCCAGGGCTTTGGCAACTGGGTGCCCGCGACATGACCCCTTCGTGTGGTTTCTGCGGCGACCTACACGCACGCGCGCGTCCGTGCCCCCCCCTTCCCACTTGGCCGCGGACCCCACCCCCCTTCGGGCGGAGGAGGGGCTTGATCCAGGCGTCAAAGTTCTCATCGCCAAGTGTCGGTTTTCGTGGGTGCACGGCTCGTGGTTCCGGATGTCCGCCTCTCCGATATGGTCCCAATGTCGAGCACGGCCAAAGGTGAGGACGGCATGCAGGTACAGGGGTTCGGGGACAAGGTCTCCTTTATTTGGTCGGTCGCCGATCTGCTCCGTGGCGACTTCAAGGCGCACGAGTTCGGGCAGGTGATCCTCCCGTTCACGGCTCTGCGCCGGCTGGAGTGCGCGCTGGCGCCGACCAAGGACGCGGTCGTCGCACGGGCGCTCGCGCTGGAGGGCAAGGTCGCCAACGTCGAAAGCATCCTGTGCGCCACGTCCGGACATGACTTCTACAACGTGTCGCCACTGAGCCTCACGAAGCTGCTCAACGATCCGGCGAACGTGGGAAAGAACCTCAAGACCTACATCGCCGGCTTCTCCCCAGGTGCCTCAGAGGTTCTCGAGCGGTACGGGTTCGCGGACAAGATCGAGCGGCTCGACAAGGCCGGACTGATCTACCAAGTGACGGCCAAGTTCGCCGAACTCGACCTGACGGAGAAGTCTGTCTCCAACGACGCGATGGGTTACATCTTCGAAGAGCTGCTCCGCCGCTTCTCGGAAATGAGCAACGAGACCGCCGGTGAGCACTTCACCCCGCGTGAGGTCATCAAGCTCATGGTCAACATCCTGTTTGCCGAGGACGACGACGCGCTGCGCGGCGCCAAACCGATCCGAACGATCTACGATCCCGCCTGCGGCACAGGTGGCATGCTCACCGTCGCCCAAGCCCATCTGAAGCACCTGAACGACAAGGCAGAGCTGCACGCCTACGGCCAGGAGCTCAACCCCGAGACCTGGGCGATCGCCCGCTCTGACCTGATGATCAAGGGACAAGATCCTCGCAGGATCGTGCTGGGGAACTCCCTCACTGATGACGACGGACACCAGCGGGAGCGGTTCGATTACATGCTCGCCAACCCGCCGTTCGGGGTGGACTGGAAGAAGTACCAGGCCCCAATCGTCGCCGAGCGCAACGCCCTCGGGTTCCGCGGCCGCTATGGGCCGGGACTGCCGCGTTCTTCGGATGGGTCCCTGCTGTTCCTCATGCACATGCTGAGCAAGATGAAGCCTGTCGCTGCCGATGGCTCCGGCGGCTCGCGGCTGGCGATCGTCTTCTCCGGCAGCCCGCTCTTCGCCGGCGCGGCCGGTGGTGGTGAGTCCGAGATTCGCCGCTGGATCATCGAGAACGACTGGCTCGAGGGCATCGTCGCCCTCCCGGACCAGATGTTCTACAACACGGGGATCTCGACATACTTCTGGGTGCTGTCGAACCGCAAGGCCCCTGAGCGGCGCGGCAAGGTCGTGCTTCTGGACGCTCGTCAGTCGTTCGAGAAGATGCGGAAGTCGCTGGGCGACAAGCGCAAGTACATCACCGACGCCCAGATCACCGAACTGACCCGGCTCTACGACGAAGCGATCACGCTCGAAGGGACGGACAAGCGGGTCAAGGTCTTTGACCGAGAGGCGTTCGGCTACCAGCGCGTCACGGTAGAGCAGCCCACGCGCCGACGCTGGGTTATCACCGACGAGACCCTCGAACGGCTTGCGCGTTCGAAGGCTTGGGCCAAGTGGCCCGATGCAGTAGCCACACCAAATGTCGCCGCGCTCGAGTCCGTTCGGGCTGTGTACGGCGACAAGGTTGGGTCGGAGTTCACTACCGAGAGGGACTGCAAGGCGGCCCTAACGGGGAACATGGGTGCCGGGGTGCCGATCGGGGTGATCAACGAACTCCTGAAGCTCAGCGCCGTCGCCGATCCTGAAGCCCCAGTAGTCACGGTCCGTGGCAAGCCTGTCGCGGACACAGATCTGCGCGACCAGGAGAACGTCCCGTTTCCGAGCGGGCTCCTCTCGCTGCCCGAGCACGAGCGGCAGAAGGTGCTCGACAAGGACGCCGAACGCCACATGGACGCGGAGATCAAGCCTTACGTCCCCGAGGCCTGGGTCGACCTCACCCGGACGAAGATCGGCTACGAGATTCCTTTCACCCGCCACTTCTACGAATACGTCCCGCCGCGCCCTCTTGCGGAGATCGACGCCGACCTCGCAGAAACCGAAGGTCGTATCCAAAAGCTACTCAGTGGGCTTGCACGATGAGGTGGCGGTCTGCTCCTCTCTGGAGCGTTGCCCCACCGGTGCGCGAGGTTGTGAGCGCGGAGCAACTGCCCTCGGAGGTGCTGCATTACTCAATCCCTGCCCTGGAGGAGAGGGGATTGCCATCACTTGAGTTGGGCGAGACTGTTTTGTCAGCCAAGCTCGCAGTTCAGAAGGGTGACGTTCTGATAGGTCGGCTCAATCCCAGGAAGGCGCGGATCGCTCTGGTCGATCGCCACATGCCTGGCGCCACAATCGCATCAACCGAGTTCGCTGCGCTCCGCCCGCATTCCGTCGATACGCGGTTCTTGCTCTACGTCCTGCAGAGCGAGTCGACTCGTCAACGGTTGGACTCGCTCGTGAAGAGTGTGACGAGAAGCCATCAGAGGGTCGACGCGGCAGAAATTACGCACCTCCCCGTGCCTCTCCCTCGGACCGAGGAGCAGCGACGGATCGCGAACTTCCTCGACGACCAAATCGGCTTGATCGACCTCCTGATTAGCGAACGCCGCCGACAGATCGGGCTGGTGAAAGAGCGCGTACGGGCAGGCTTGGAGGAGGTTCTCGTCAGCGATACTGCGGACACGGTACCGCTGCAGAAGTTGACCGATCCAGCCCGGCCTGTGCAGTACGGCATTGTGCTTCCCGGGCCTGACTTCCCAGGCGGCGTTCCCATCGTCAAGGGCGGCGATGTGGCAGCGCACCGGATGTCACGGGATGAGCTCAATCGCACTAGCCCCGAGATCGAAGCGGGATATCCCCGGTCACGGCTGGTAGGCGGGGATATTCTGATCGCGATCCGGGGGAGCGTCGGCGAGTTGGCGGTCGTGCCTTCTGAACTCGACGGCGCGAACATCACTCAGGATGCAGCGCGGATCGCCCCCTTCCAGTGTGACCCGCGTTGGCTTCGCTGGGTGCTGGCGACTCCGACAGTCCAGGGCGCCATCCAACGGATGGTCACTGGGGCTACCGTTAAGGGCATCAACATCGGCGACCTGCGCCGAGTCCTGATTCCTACGCCGAACCTAGCGCGGCAAGCTGTCCTTGGACTCGAGGCCGAGCGCCTTGCCGCACACGCAGCACAATCGCTGTCCGTTCTCTCCGAGTCGATTTCCCTCCTCGACGAGCGAAAGCGCGTTCTTATCACCGCAGCGGTGTCAGGAGATCTGAGTCCTTCAGCTGTGTGGGGACGGGGCGTGGCGTGACAGTTCCCGACTACCAGACGATGATGCGGCCCGTGCTTGAGACGCTGGAGGCGCTCGGGCCGCAACAGTTCCGTGACCTCGTCGTCCTCGTCGCGGACCGACTCTCGCTCACGGAGGAGGATCGCTCCGAGATGATTGACAGCGGCCAGCCGGTGTTGTCGAACCGCGCTGGTTGGGCGGTGACGTATCTCGTCCAGGCCGGCGCGGTTCGCCGACCGAAGCGGGCTGTCGCGGAGATCACCGACCGCGGTCGGGCACTTGTCGCATCGGTGGACGGTCCAATCGGCAACGCGCACCTGGCGGAGTTCGAGGAGTTTCAGGCGTTCAAACGGCGCACCCGGCCTTCGAAGGCTGCGGCGACGCCGCCCAGCGCAGGCTGGACGGAGTCCGAAAGCGACCTGTCCCCGCGTGAGGTCATCGAGGTTGCCTCGAAGTCGCATCGCGCGGCGGTCACCGGCGACCTGCTGGACCGCGTCATGGAACTCAGCCCGGCGGCTTACGAACGACTCGTCCTCGACCTCCTCGGCGCGATGGGCTACGGGACGGCAGGCGCCATCGAGTCCACGGCGAAGTCGGGCGACGCCGGCATCGATGGGGTGATCAGTCAAGACCCGCTTGGGTTGGATCGGATCTACGTGCAGGCGAAACGGTATGCGCGTGATCGGACGGTGGGCCGTCCGCTGATGCAGGAGTTCGTGGGTGCCCTCCATGGGCAGCAGGCCGACCGGGGCGTGTTTATGGCGACGTGTCCGTTCACGCGCGAGGCGCTGGACTACGCCGAGCGTGTTGGCGCCCGCATCATCCCGATCGATGGCGATCGGCTCGGCGAGCTGCTCCTGAAGTATGCGGTCGGAGTCCAGCCGGACTTCACGGCTGTGCTCCACCGCGTCGACGACGACTTCTTTGAGACACTGGAAGAACGGGTCTGAGGCGCTGTCCATGGTTAGCTTCCGTGACTCCAAGCCCGGCGAGTTTTATCAGGACCGCGATCGCAGGCGGCATGTCGAGCGGTTACCTGCTCCGCCCTTCATGCGCTTCGCCGCACGGAGGGGGACCTCCGCTGACCTATGGTCGGATGACTCGCTTCCCAAGGAGATTGGCCCAATGCTGCATGTGGCCAGACTCGCGTGGCCAGTGGAGGCGAGGCCAGTGTCGGCACCTACTCAAGATGGGCAAGTCCGACGCGTGAACGGTTACAACGCGCTGGTTCGTCCCGACAGCGACCAAGTCATGTCGATCGTGACGACCGCCTACGTTCCCGCCGACAACGACGAGGTGGCCGATGCCGCAGTGTCCATGGCCCATCGCATCGACCCGCAGGCGAGACTCGTGGCGGCCGCGTCGTTCGGGCGTACCAACGAGCGCACTCTGTTTGTCATACGCGTGACTCGCGACGAGAACGAAGCCCTTTGCCTGCTGGCCTACAACTCTCATGGCGGCGAAGGCGCAGTGCGGTTCCAGGTGGTTGAGGCGAGCCGATCCATGTGCACAATCTTCGTCACCTCATCGACAAACTCAGCCAGCGCCGTGCCGCACGTCGGGAAGGTGCGGGAAAGCCTAAAGCGCGCGGGTAAGCACAGTTCTCTCTTGGAACGGTATCTGTCCGAGGTGCCTCCCCTATGGGGCAGACTGGCCGATACCCTTTGGAGCCCGCGTCACACTCGCGCCCTGATCCAAGAACTATGGGGCGAGACCCCCACACTCCGACCCAAGACCTCAGAAGGTCGAGACCTTGAGCCAAACGAGTCGGTCTTCCGACACCCGGGGAACGTGCTGCCCTCACGAATGGATCGCTGCGACGATGCGGCAAACGCGTTCAGGCTTCTCTGCGACTTCATCGACAACGAGTCGGACGCATGCGAGCGTGGCGACTTCACGAAGGATCGCGACGAGAGGCTTGCCCTCGGCGCCGGAAACAAGCTGAAGCAGCGCGCGTGGCGCTGGATCATCGACAACACGATGTGAGACAGGGGACAGATGAAGGCGCACCGGGAGAGCGCGTTCGAGGAGTGGATCGAGCAGCAGCTCGCAAAGGTCGCATGGCTCAAGGGTGACCCGGCGGCGTACAACCGGAGCCTTGGACTGAGCGAGCGCGAGTTGATGGCGTTTGTGCGGGCCAGCCAGCCGGAGAAGTGGGAACGACTCGTTTCTCTCCACGGCTCCGAGATCGTCGCCGAGCAGAAACTGGTCCGCCGGGTGGCTGATGAGCTGTCCGCGCGAGGTACTGTCGACGTTCTACGCCGCGGCGTGAAGGACATGGGCGTCAACGTCGACTTGGCCTACTTCGCTCCTGCGCACGGGCTTACGTCGGAGCTGCAGGAGGCTTACGACGCAAACCGTCTCACCCTGGTGCGACAGCTGCACCACTCCGAGTCCAACCCGGCTGCCTCCCTGGACCTGGTGTTGTTCGTCAACGGGGTCCCGACTGCCACCGCGGAGATCAAGACGCACACCGCGGGGCAGCGGGTTGAGGATGCGATCCGGCAATACCGGACGGACCGGAATCCGACCGATCTGATCTTCCGGGCACGGACCGTCGTGCACTTCGCTGTGGACCAAGACGAGGTCTACATGACCACGCGCCTGCAGGGGCCGGACACGGTCTTTCTGCCGTTCAATATGGGTTCCACGCCGGGAAGCCCTGACTGCGGCAAGGGCAACCCTCTCAATCCGCATGGGCACCGCACGGGATACCTGTGGGAGCACGTATGGACCCGCGAAACTTGGCTGGATCTCCTCGGCTCTTACGTGCACGTCGAGCACGTGCGGGACGAAGCCGGCAAGAAGACCGGCCAGACCCGGACGATCTTCCCGCGCTACCACCAATGGGACGCTGTCTCGAAGCTGCTCGCCGCCGCGCGAGAACAAGGGCCAGGGCACAACAAGTTGGTTCAGCACTCAGCCGGGTCGGGCAAGTCGAACACCATCGCGTGGTTGGCGCACCGACTCTCCCGACTGCACACGGCGGTAGACGACGCAGGGCTCGGTGAAGGTGCCCGGGCGGCCGGTTTGGGACCTAACGAGCCGGTGTTCGACAAGGTCGTCATCATCACGGACCGGACCGTGCTCGACCGGCAGTTGCAGGACACGGTCGCCTCGTTCGACCACACGCCCGGGATGATCGTCAAGATCGACAAGGACTCCCGGCAGCTGCGTGACGCGCTCGAGGGCAAGCAGGCGCGAATCATCATCACGACGCTGCAGAAGTTCCCCGTCGTCGCCGAGTCCGCCAACACCGTGGCCGGGACCCGGTTCGCGGTCATTGCCGACGAGGCGCACAGCTCGCAGACAGGCGATGCAGCCAAGGACCTCAAGGCGGTGCTCACCGGTCAGACCCGCGCCGAAATCGAGGCCGAAGACGAGCAAGAGGTCGATGGCCAAGACCTCCTCGTCGCGTCGGTGGAGGCGCGAGGGAAGCAGAAGAACTTGACCTTCTTCGCGTTTACCGCCACTCCCAAGGAGAAGACGCTCGGACTTTTCGGTGAACGCGTGATCGATAGCGCGGGAGAACCACGGTGGGCCCCGTTCCACCTGTACTCCATGCGCCAGGCCATCGAGGAAGGCTTCATCCTGGACATGCTGGCGAACTACACCACGTACGCGACCTACTACCGGCTCGCGAACGGTCTCGGCCTGGACGATGATCCGGAACTGCCCAAGGGCAGGGCCGCGTCGGCACTGGCCCGATGGGTGTCGCTGCACCCGTCGAACATCAAGCAGCGCGCCGAGATCATCGTCGAGCACTTCCGCCACCACACCGCGAGCAGGATCGGCGGCCGGGCCAAGGCCATGGTCGTCACACCGTCACGAATCCACGCCGTGCGCTACCACCGGGCGATCAGCGAGTACATCCGGGAGAAGGGCTATGACCGCGGCGATGGTGCTCTGCGTGCCCTGGTGGCGTTCTCAGGGACATTGACCGACCCAGACAACCCAACCGTGGTCTGCCGGGAGTCCGCGATCAACGGCTTCTCCGAGTCGCAGCTGCCGGAACGGTTCGGGGGGCCGGAGTACCAAGTGCTCGTGGTGGCGGAGAAGTACCAGACCGGCTTCGACCAGCCGCTGCTGCACACCATGTACGTGGCCAAGAAGCTCGCTGGCGTCAACGCTGTCCAAACGCTCTCACGACTAAACCGTACTCATGCTGGGAAGGAGGACACCTTCGTCCTCGACTTCGTGAACAGGGGCGAGGAGATCCGCGAGGCGTTCCAACCTTGGTTCACAGAGACCACAGCCACCCCGGCGGACCCGAACCTGCTCTACAACCTGCAGCGCCGAATCCTTGATGCATCGATCATTGACTCAGCGGAGATGGCCGCAGCTGTGGACGCCGTGCTGCGCGGAGGGCCGGCTGCGAACGCCACCCTCAACCGGTACACCGACCCGGCGGTCGCCCGATGGCACGACCTCGACGAGGACGACCGCGAGGGCTTCCGGACCGCCGTTCGCGACTTCGTCCGCGCTTACGCCTACCTCGCGCAGATCGTGCCCTTCCGAGATCCTGAGCTCGAGCAGCTCTACTACCACGGCAAGTACCTCATCACCCGTCTGCCGCGCACGGACAGCAGCGGCTCGGTCGACTTGGGCGATGCCGTAGTCCTGACCCACCTGCGCACGGAACTGCTCGCGGAGCAGGAGGTGCTTTCGCTCACCGAGGGATCAGACGAACCCCTTCCAGGGCACTTGGGAGAAGGGCGCGGTAAGCAGCACGAAGAGCCGATGGACAGGCTATCCGAGCTGATCAATGCCCTGAACGAGCGGTTCGGGATGGATCTGGGCGAAGGCGATCGGATCTGGTTCGAGCAGCAGCAGGCTGCCCTCGCCGAGGACGAGGACGTGCGCCTGGTCGCTCTCAACAACGACTTCCGCCAGTTCGAGGTCTACCTCGAGCCCAAGGTCCAGGAGAAGGTCGTCCAGCGCCACGAGGCCAACGACAGCCTCTTCCAAGCGTTCTTCGACAAGCCCGAGTTCAAGGAACAAATGCTCAGGTGGATCGGCCGCGCCCTCTACGACGGCATCCGTGACGACCGCACAGGATAATGATCTCACCGCCAGGGCCCGACTTCGCTGAAAGGCAACACTATGATTTGGACGGATGCTCGGCGGCGAGTCTCTGGAGAAGACGACCTCATTCTGCTGAACGAGTGCCAACTCTGCTACGAGGCTGGCGCGTGGCGGGCCGCTTACGTCATGGCATTCTTGGCCGCAATTGAGGCCCTCGAGGCTAGGCTCAAGCAGATGGCAGTAGGCCACACTGCGCTGGGACAGGGATTAGCAGCGGCACTGAAGTCTGGGAGTTCCAAAGAGGCCGAACTGATAGACCTCGCGGCAAAACATGAGTTCTTCACCTCCAACGAAAAGAAGCGCCTTCACTCCATCCGTGAGATGCGCAACGATTACGCGCACGCTAGCCACCTCTCCCCACAGGCCTACGAAGTCGAGATCGCCGTGCGAACCGCGATCGACCTAGTGCTTACCCGCGAAGCGCAGGTCCTTCCTGGACGAGCAAAAGCATTGGCGAATGAACTCGCAACGGATATTCACAGGCTCGCGCCCGGCGAGGAGGCAGAGAAGCGGTTCGCAAAAGAGACAGCGCCAGTCGTCCACCGGACTGCACGTGCCGTGATGTTTAGAGAGCTCCTCGCGCGACACGGGGACGCGGACGCTATTGCGGGTAGTTTGGCGTCACGGGTTGTCAGGGTGGCCCGTCACCTGCTCGACATCTGGCGGCCAGACCTCGCCGGCGCGGAGTGGCACCTGGGTGAGATACTCGCGGAGAGTCCGGGTCCTCTCGCAGAGGCCCTTCTTCGTCCTGAAGTGTGGCTCCTCGTCCCAGTGGACTTTCGATCACGCGTCGTGGGAGCAGCGGAGCGGTCCAGCGAGGACTTGCTGGATGCGATTGTGGCACTCCACCGGTCCGGCGTTGATCCCGAGAGTGCCCAGGTCTTCCTCAAGCAGATCCGATCCGTTCGCCTCAAGGACTGGCTCTCTTCATCAAGCTCCCCACTGCGCGAGCTGATGCCTGACGTAATCGACACGTTGAATGGTTGGAACGTTGCCGACGCCAAATGGACCGCTGACAGGCTCACACGAATACCGGCTTCAGAGTTCGACCGCTTAGACTCGGCGGAACTGACTTCTCTTGCCCAGGCATTGGAGGGTGCAGCTGATCCGGGTGGCCTCGACAGTTGGGGGGTTCGCGCTGACATTCCAGCCCTGCTGGAGAGAACCGATCTCCCCCCGGAGTTTCTACTATCCCTCAAAGACGGTTGGGGTCGAATCAAGCCTAAGATACCCACGGAACCAACTGACGGCGGCTAACCATGACATATCCCCAGTGATCAGGAGTGCATATGCGCCCTAAGTTCTCGGAGTTCTCCTACGGGTATTCAGTAACGCGAGAGCTGGAGCTTCTCGCTAAGCTCGCATTGGGCGGAGTGAGCGCGCCACCCATGCTGCCGTCACTCAAGGCCGAGAAGGACTTAGGGTTTGACGTGGGGGTGCTCACTGTCCGACTCGCGATCTTTGTCCAGTTCAAATTGGGCGAGTACGTTTCACGCGCGGCCCCGGGAAGTCCCACTTGGCCCTACCTAGGCAAGGAACACTACCGCGTCAGGATCGACACCTCGGACCACCAGTTCTTGGCGCTGCTCGATCTGGAAAAGCGGGGTGTCCACAAGGGCAGGCCCCTCCTGGTGATGTACACCGCTCCAGCGTTTTGGACGCGTGAGACTTTCTGGATGCATTACTCGGCCGACGAAGTCCTGCAGCACTCCTATGGGTTCGCTCCATCGGACCTCCCCTGCGATGGTCAGGAGCATCACCGCGTGGTTACAGCTGATCACTCCATGAACGGAGTCCTATCAGAACTGCGTGAGGTTCAGGACCGCCTGGAGCGGCAAACACTGGATGCGGAGTTTCGGCAGCTGGCCGAGTATCGGGGAACTGAGTTCAGCCTCGTGTCCCTAGAACAACAACTTAGGGCGGCATGCGCCAGTGCCGGCATCGCACAGTTGGGTCAGTTGGACGCTCTCGACGCCCCAGACCGAGGAGTCTGGGACCAGATTCAGGTTTGGAGTCAGATGCTCGAGGTGGTCCCGCTGATCTGGTACGAGGGTGCCACCGCAGATCCGGGCTCCAGCGACAGAGGTTGACGGCCGGCGAGACGGGCGGCCACTCGACCCATCATCAGCACGGTCCGTGCCAGATCGTGCCAGACAGCCACACCTATGGGCACCTTCCCACACCACTCAACGAGAGACCGGATATCATGTTTGTGCAGGTCAGGCGCCTCTCCGTGCTTGGCCAGCACCCGTCAGAAACCACCATCGTCTGATTCCCAAACAGTGGCGCGGGAAGGCGGCGATATGCCGAGCAGTGCCGGCCGATCACGTGCCCAGCGGAGGCGTTTGGACCACTGCGCGGTTTTTCGGCCTTCGGCCCAGGACTGCGCCCCGTTGTGCTGATCGCGCGCGGCGTCGCGCTAAAGCATGGATGATGGCCAGGGCGAAGGCAGGATCGCCGTGCTTGTCGGTTCAGTGAGTGTTGAGGCAGCGTAGGGAGAGGGTGACATGGATCCGGTGACGTTGATTCTGGCGGCCTTGGCGGCCGGGGTGGCTGCGGGTGTGGGCGAGACAGCCACTCAGGCAGTCAAGGACGGATACGCCAGCCTGAAGGGCCTGCTTCAAAGAAAGTTCGACGACAACCCCAGAGCGAAGCAGACCCTGGCGGATCACGAGGAGGATACCGAGACATACGAGAAGCCGCTCGCGAAGCAGCTACGCGAGACCGGCGCTGACCAGGATCCAGACATTGTTGCCGCGGCAGAGCAGGTAGCGGTGGCCGCCGATAGTGCTGGCATCAAGACAAAGTACAACGTGACCGTGACCGGTGGGAAGGTCGGCAACATCGGCGACCACGGCAACGTCACCATGCACTAGTACGCGCTCGGGGCCTTGCATGGACGACCAAGAACCAAGTGCGGCGGACGGGGTGGAAGCGGCGAAGCCTGACATTGCCGTGACCGGAGGCATAGTCGGCAACATCGGCGATAACGGCACGGTGAACATGGTGATGCCGCGCAGACAGGTCAGCTGGCCGGTGGTGGTGGGGTCACCGCCGCCGTTGGCGTCGGCGTTCCGCTCCCGGTCGTCCGTCCTGGATCTGATGGCGGGACAGGCAGACGTCGTGCTGCGGCAGGTGCTGTCCGGCGACGGGGGGGTGGGCAAGTCACAGATTGCCGCCGGCGCGTTCGACTCCACGACCGTGGATCTGCGGGTGTGGGTGGCTGCGGAGTCCCGCACCGCTGTGATCACCGGATTTGCGCAGGCGGCGGTCCAGTTGGACCTGGCGGATCCAGGGGTGGATCCGGAGCGGCTGGCGGCGCTGTTCCTAGGGTTCGTTGCGGGGACGGACCGGTCGTGGCTGGTGGTGATGGACGATGTGGCCGATCCGGCCGACCTGGCCGGGTTGTGGCCGGCCGGAACTGGACGGGTGGTCGTCACCACCCGGCGGCGGGATGCGTCGTTGTCCGGGGGCGGGCGAGTGATGATCGATGTCGGGGTGTACACGAACCAGGAGGCCCGCGGGTACCTGGTGGACCGGTTGACGCCGATGGGGGACCGGTTGCCGGGCGACGTGCTAGCAGAGGCCGACGCGCTTGCCGATGACTTGGGCCGGTTGCCGCTGGGGCTGGCGCACGCGGCGGCCGTGATCATAGACCAAGGGGTCGGTTGCGCGCAGTACCGTCGATGGTTCGCCGACAGGTCCCGCGCCCTGGAGGAGCTGTTTCCGGCCGATGCGGACGCCGACGGCTACGCCAAGACGGTCGCCACGACGTGGGCGTTGGCGGTCGAAGCCGCGGACCGAATGGAACCGCGTGGGCTGGCTTCCCCGATGGCGGCGTTGGTGGCTGTATTCGACCCGGCCGGCGCGCCCGAGACCGTCTTCACCAGCAAGCCCGCCCGGGATTGGCTCACCGCCCGGACCAGCCGTGGAGACGTCACGCGAGATGTGGCGCGGGGGGCGCTGCGGGCGCTGGACCGGCTGTCACTCGTCAGCCACAACCCGGGCCAAGACGCGCAGGCAGTGCGGATGCACAACCTCACCGGCCGGGCAATTCTTCATGCGTTTCCCGCCGCGGACATCCAGACTCTCGCTCTCGCTGCCGCCGAGAGTCTGCTCGAGGTCTGGCCTGCCATCGAGAACACGCCGACGCTGTCCGAGTCCCTCAGGGCCAACACTGCGTCGGTCGAACGGGTCAGCCCGGCGGCTCTATGGGACGCCGAGTCGGGTGGTCACCCCGTGCTGTTCCGTGCGGGTCACTCCCTACAGGAGGCGGGGTTGGCCCGCGACGCTGTCGCATTCCACGAACAGCTGCTCAACCGGGCGCGCGGCCACCTCGGCCCTGACCACCCGGACACGCTGAGCTCGCGGAACAACCTCGCCGGCGCCTACGAGTCGGCCGGGGACCTGGCCCGGGCGATCCCGCTGCACGAGCAGACCCTCACCGACCGCGAGCGGGTCCTGGGCCCCGACCACCCCCAGACGTTGACCTCGCGGAACAACCTCGCCGGCGCCTACGAGTCGGCCGGGGACCTGGCCCAGGCGATCCCGCTGTACGAGCAGACCCTCACCGACCGCGAGCGGGTCCTGGGCCCCGACCACCCCCAGACGTTGACCTCGCGGAACAACCTCGCCGGCGCCTACGAGTCGGCCGGGGACCTGGCCCGGGCGATCCCGCTGCACGAGCAGACCCTCACCGACTCCGAGCGGGTCCTGGGCCCCGACCACCCCCAGACGTTGACCTCCCGGAACAACCTCGCCGGCGCCTACGAGTCGGCCGGGGACCTGGCCCAGGCGATCCCGCTGTACGAGCAGACCCTCACCGACTCCGAGCGGGTCCTGGGCCCCGACCACCCCCAGACGTTGACCTCGCGGAACAACCTCGCCTACGCCTACGAGTCGGCCGGGGACCTGGGCCGGGCCATCCCGCTGTACGAGCAGACCCTGACCGACTCCGAGCGGGTCCTGGGCCCCGACCACCCCCACACGTTGACCTCGCGGAACAACCTCGCGAGCGCCTACCGGTCGGCCGGGGACCTGGGCCGGGCCATCCCGCTGTACGAGCAGAGTGTGACGGACTCCGAGCGGGTCCTGGGCCCCGACCACCCCCAGACGCTGGCCTCCCGGAACAACCTCGCGAGCGCCTACCGGTCGGCCGGGGACCTGGGCCGGGCCATCCCGCTCTGCGAGCAGACCCTGACCGACTCCGAGCGGGTCCTGGGCCCCGACCACCCCCACACGTTGACCTCGCGGAACAACCTCGCGATCGCCTACCGGTCGGCCGGGGACCTGGGCCGGGCCATCCCACTGTACGAGCGGACCCTCACCAACCGCGAGCGGGTCCTGGGCCCTCACCACCCCCAGACGCTGATCTCCCGGAACAACCTCGGGAGCGCCTACAGGTCGGCCGGGGACCTGGGCCGGGCCATCCCGCTCTGCGAGCAGACCCTGACCGACTCCGAGCGGGTCCTGGGCCCCGACCACCCCCAGACGCTGGCCTCGCGGAACAACCTCGCGATCGCCTACGAGTCGGCCGAGGACCTGGGCCGGGCCATCCCACTGTACGAGCGGACCCTCACCGACTCCGAGCGGGTCCTGGGCCCTCACCACCCCCAGACGCTGATCTCCCGGAGCAACCTCGCGAGGGCCTACGAATCCGCCGGCGAACTGGGATAGCAGTGCGAGGAAAGCGCGTGCGTGCCAGATCGTGCCAGATGTGCAGACCCAACCACACCCAACCGCACCCGACGTCGGCTCACGGTCTACTCTGTTGGTGCAGGTCAGAGCACATTGTGTGCGTGACCGGCGTCAGTCAGATTCCAGTGTTGTCTGATTCCCAAGCTGGATACGCGGGTTCGATTCCCGTCGCTCGCTCCGCATCCTGACCGGCCCGTCGCGGCCGTGACGACACCCTCCCCTCACCACGGGCCGGCCCGTGGCGGCCCGCCGCATCGCGCCGACGAGCCGAGAGGGACGGGGGTTCGAAGATGTTCAACAAACCACCCCAAGGGGTATCTCCGTCGTACCGGAACCGATACGGGACGCCAGTAGTTGGCCCTGTGTCACTTCGTCTACAGAAGGAGATCACCATGGGACTCATGGACAAGGCCAAGAACGCCGCCGAGGACCTCACGGGCAAGGCCAAGGAGGCCACCGGCAAGGCGACCGACAACGAGCGCCTCGAGGCCGAGGGCCAGGCCGACCAGACCAAGGCCGACGCCAAGCAGGCCGGCGAGAACGTCAAGGACGTCTTCAAGAACTGAGGCTCCCCTCGCGTTGCGACGCCCCGTCCCCGTGCGGACGGGGCGTCGTGCTGTCCGGGGGGTGCGCCCCAGCGCGCCGGTTTCGACCCGAGCCGCCGCCTCCGCTATGGTGGGCAGCGCTCGCGGGTGTAGTTCAGTAGCAGAACAGCCTCCCTCCAGGAGGAAGACGTACGTGCGATTCGTGCCACCTGCTCCATCGCCGAGAGGGCCTGGTCACCATGACCGGGCCCTCTCGCACGTCCGGGGTCGGTAACCGCCGCCCGAGCCGCCCGGGCCGCACGCGGCGTCAGCCCCATCACCGCCGTCAGCGCTCGTTGCCACGCTTGTAGTTGCCGGTAGCCCGGGCCAGCGCGTGCTGGATCGCCCCATCGTCGCCACCGTCGAGCACGCGGTCCAGTCGCCGGGCGGCGGCGCCCGCGACGACGGCCACCAGGCGTCCACCTCGCGACACCCGTACCTGTCCGGATGCCGTGCGCTGCCAGTCGAAGGGGTCCGCGGTGAGGCGGTCACGGGCGTCCACCACCCCATCGTCCCGCGCGTCCACAGCCCGCGTCGAGCGCAGTGCGCGCCGACCGTCTCCCGATCGTGACGTCGGCGCGTCGATTTTCTTACCGACGAGTAGCATCATGGAAGTGACCGGCCGGTAACCCCCGACCGTCACGCCAGACCACGGCACCAGCAGCGACGCGGAGGACCCCATGGGCCACTACAGGAGCAACGTCCGAGACCTCGAGTTCAACCTCTTCGAGGTGCTCGGCCGGCAGGAGGTGCTGGGCCGCGGCATCTACGAGGACGTCGACGTCGACGCCGCCCGCGACATCCTGCGCGAGGTCGCCCGCCTCGCCGAGCACGAGCTCGCCGACAGCCTCCTCGACAGCGACCGGCATCCGCCCGTCTTCGACCCGGCCACCCACTCGGTGACGCTGCCCGAGTCGTTCCACCGCTCGTTCCGCGCGTACGTCGACGGCGACTGGGGCAACCTCGACGTGCCCGCCGCGCTCGGCGGCATGGTCGTCCCGGCGTCGCTGCGCTGGGCCGTCGCCGAGATGGTCTGCGGCGCCAACCCGGCCGTGCACATGTACACGGCCAGCTACTCCTTCGCGAACCTGCTCTTCCACTACGGCACCGACGACCAGAAGAAGCTGGCCAAGCACATCGTCGACCACGCCTGGCACACGACAATGGTGCTCACCGAGCCGGATGCCGGCAGCGACGTCGGCGCCGGACGCGCCCGGGCCGTGCAGCAGCCCGACGGCACGTGGCACGTCACGGGGGTCAAGCGCTTCATCACCTCGGCCGAGAGCGACCTCGTCGACAACGTCGTCCACTACGTGCTCGCCCGTCCGGAGGGCGCCGGCCCGGGCACGAAGGGGCTCAGCCTCTTCATCGTGCCGAAGTTCCACGTCGACCTCGAGACCGGACAGCTCGGCGAGCGCAACGGCGTCTACGTCACCAACGTCGAGCACAAGATGGGCCTCAAGGTCAGCACGACGTGCGAGGTCACCTTCGGCGAGCACGAGCCGGCGGTCGGCACCCTGCTCGGCGACGTGCACGACGGCATCGCACAGATGTTCACGATCATCGAGAACGCGCGGATGTTCGTCGGCACCAAGGCGATCGCCACGCTGTCGACGGGCTACCTCAACGCGCTCGACTTCGCCAAGCAGCGGGTGCAGGGCGCCGACCTCACCCGCAGCGGCGACAAGACCGCCCCGCGCGTGACGATCACGCACCACCCCGACGTGCGCCGGTCGCTCATGCTGCAGAAGGCGTACGCCGAGGGGCTGCGCGCGCTCGTGCTCTACACGGCATCCCAGCAGGACGTCGTCAACCAGGCCCAGTCGGGCGACCCGACGGCGCCCCTCGAGAAGGGCTCCGACGCCGAGCTCGCCCACCGTGTCAGCGACCTGCTCCTCCCCCTCGTCAAGGGCCTGGGCTCGGAGCGAGCCTGGGTGCTGCTCGGCACCGAGTCGCTGCAGACGTTCGGTGGCTCCGGCTTCCTGCAGGACTACCCCGTCGAGCAGTACGTCCGCGACGCGAAGATCGACACGCTCTACGAGGGCACGACGGCCATCCAGGGCCTCGACTTCTTCTTCCGCAAGATCGTGCGCGACCAGGGCCAGGCACTCGCGCACGTGGCGGCGCAGGTGCAGGAGTTCGCCAAGGACCTCGGCGGCTCGCTCGACCGCGAGCGCGAGCTGCTCGGCCGCGCCCTCGAGGACGTGCAGGGCATCGTCGGCCACATGGTCGACGACGCGATGAAGAGCGACCCGCGCCTCGGCGGCGACCCCGCCAACGTCTACAAGGTCGGGCAGAACACGACCCGCCTGCTGCTCGCCGCCGGCGACCTCGTCGTGGGCTGGCTGCTGCTGCGCCAGGCCGAGGTGGCCCAGCGGGCCCTCGACGCCGGCGCGACCGGAGCCGACGCGGACTTCTACACCGGCAAGGTGGCGGCGGCCTCGTTCTACGCCCGCACCGTGCTGCCGAAGCTGGCCGCCGAGCGCGCCATCGCCGAGGCGACCGACAACAGCCTCATGGACGTGCCCGAGTCGGCCTTCTGAGGCCCGCTGCTACCGGCCGCGACCGACCCGGGGCGGCTGGCGGGGCGAACACACCGAGCAGTGCTCAGGTCCACGAGTTGCAACCCGCGGATCTCGTCATTGCTCGGTGTGTTCGCGCGCGAGGGTGAGCAGGGCGACCCCCGCCGCCAGCACCGCGAGGGCGGCGCCCGGCGTGACGTCGGCGACGAGGAAGAACACCGGCCGGGCGCCGAGCACGTCGACCCCGACCACCGACACCATGAGCACGCCCAGCACGGTGACGAGCGCCCCGAGGCGGGCGAGCGGGTCGGCCCGGTGTGAGGATGCCGGGTGGTCGGCGCCCGCCCGGACACGCTCGTCGCGCGCAGGGCGGGGGCGGTCGAAGCGGGCGAAGACGGCGACGAAGACCGCCGTGAGGGCCGCGAGCCCGACGAACAGCACGGGCCGGGTAAGCCACCAGGCGGGGCCGGCCACTTCGGGCTGGTCGATGCCGGCAGCGCGCAGCCCGAGCAGCACGAGCAGCAGGGCCGTGAGGTGCCAGAGAAAGGCCGTCATGGCGAAGGCGCCGGCGACGACGACCGCCCGCCACACTTTCGGCCTGGCCAGCAGCCGGGTCATGGGGGCGCGGAGCACGACGGCCAGCCCGCAGATGCCGACGCCCTGGGCGAGCAGCGCGACGGTGGGCGGGGCCATGTTCGACAGTGCCTCCCCGGGCAGCCCGACCATCGACGTCGGGTAGGGCCCGACCGTGACGCAGAGCAGCATGGTGCCGAAGCCGCCGACCAGCATCAGCCGGCCGACAGCAGGCGTGAGCAGCCCGTCGCGCCAAGCGAACCCGAGCTGGTGCAGCGCCAGCCACACGAGGGCGAACTGCAGGTTGGCGAGCAGCCCCGCGCCGGCGCTCGACCCGCCGCTGAACCGCAGCAGGTCGACGACGACCGACAGCACGACGAGCACGGCGACGACGGCGAGCCCGTGGCGACGGTGCAGCGCGAGCATGCCGGGGGCGCAGGCCGCGACCCCGAGGTAGATGCCGACGAACCAGAGCAGCTGCGGCACCATGACGAGGGCGTCGCGCGTCAAGGCCCCGTCGGCGCCGGGCGTGCGGGTGAGGCCGGAGAGGTGGGCGGCGACACCGACGACCAGCCACACGGCGAGGAACACGAGGGTCGGCCGCAGCAGGCGCCTCGCCCGCTGCCGTACGAAGGCGGCGTACCGGCCCGGCCCCGACGGCATCCGCCGTGCCAGCGACTCGAGGGAGTGGGCGTGCGCCACCCCGCCGACGAGGAAGAACAGGGGCATGACCTGGAGCAGCCACGTGACCGGCTGCAGCGTGGGTGCGAGCGAGAGGGCGTTGGTGATGGTGCCGCCGGCCGTGAGCGTGACCATGAACCAGTGCCCGAGCACGACGACGAGCAGCGACCCGACCCGCAGCGCGTCGACCCAGCGGTCGCGGTCGGCGGGCGTGAGGCGGTCGACGTCGGCCGCCCGGTGGGCGGCGGGGGCAGGGGTGCTCGACATGGCGCCATGCAAGCAGCGCGCGAGTCCCCGACGCCTGAGCGTGCGTGCTCACTCGCGCCCCGTGCGAGCGTCGGGAGGTGGCCACTCGACGGTCAGGGGTGTCGGGACGTGGCCTCTCGACGGTTCAGGAGGGGGTGAGGCGGACGACGGTGAGGCCGGGGCCGGTCGGACCGTCCATGGCGGCGAGCGCGTCACCGGCCTCGTCGAGCCCGATGACCCGGCCGACGAGCGACGCCGGGTCGAGCCGGCCGTCGGCGACGAGCGCCATCATGACCGGGTAGTCGGCCGCGGCCATGCCGTGTGAGCCGAGCACCTCGAGCTCGCGGGAGACGACGAGGTCCATCGGTAGGGCGGTGGCGGCGTCCGGACCGAGCAGCAGCCCGACCTGCACGTGCCGACCGCGCGGTCGCAGCAGCCGCACCGACGCCGCGGCGACGGAAGGCGACCCGATCGCGTCGACGCCGACGTGCGCGCCACCGCCGGTCACCTCGCGCACCCGCTCGACGAGGGCCGACAGGTCGGCGGCGTCGAGGGTGAGCTCGGCGCCCAGCTCGCGGGCCCGGGTGAGGGCAGCGGGCGAGAGGTCGACCGCGACGACCCGGGCCCCGAGGGCCACGCCGACCATGACGGCCGACAGCCCCACGCCGCCGCAGCCGAGCACGACGAGCCACTGGCCCGCCCCGACGCGGCCCTGGCCCTGCACGGCCCGGAAGGCGGTGGCAAAGCGGCAGCCGAGCGCCGCCGCGGCCGTCGTGTCGACCTCGTCGGGCAGCACGACGACGTTGGTGTCGGCCGCCGGGACCATGACGAGCTCGGCGAACGAGCCGGGCCCGGTGAAGCCCGGCTGGTACTGGTCGGGGCAGACCTGCGCCTGACCGGTGCGGCAGAAGTCGCACACCCCGCAGCCGCACGTGAAGGGGACGGTGACCCGGTCGCCGACCTGCACGCGCGTGACGCCGCCCCCCACCCGGTCCACCACCCCGGCGAACTCGTGGCCCGGGGTGTGCGGCAGCGCGACCGGGTCGTGGCCCTTCCACGCGTGCCAGTCCGACCGACAGACGCCCGTGGCCTCCACCCGGACGACTACGGCACCGGGCGGGCAGCCGGGCTCGGCCACCTCACGCACGTCGGGGGTCTGCCCGTACTCGTCGAACACGACGGCGCGCATGGTCCTCTTCCTTCCGTCGGACGTCCCGTCACCGGATGCCGTCGAGGGCCTCGCCCCCTCGCCGCGGTCGCGGACCCGCTGAGGCTACCCAGCCGAGCGCACCGGCATCCGGGCCGTTCGGTGTACGGCGACGGATGCCGCTGCGCGAGGATGGGCGCGTGAGCCGGGCGAGCGAGGAACGCAACCGCGCCCTGCTGCGGGCCAAGGACGCCATGGACGCCTCGTACGCGCAGGCGCTCGACGTCGATGCCCTGGCGCGCCTGGCGTGCTGCTCGCCGAGCCACTTCATCCGCACGTTCGCGGCGACGTTCGGCGAGACGCCGCACCGCTACCTCCAGCGCCGCCGGGTCGAGCGCGCCATGCACCTGCTGCGCTCCACCTCGATGCCGGTGACGGAGGTGTGCTGGGCGGTCGGGTTCGCCAGCCTCGGGACCTTCACGCGCACCTTCACGCGGGTGGTCGGTGAGACCCCGACCGCGTACCGCGGCCGGGGGCCGCTGCCGCCGACCCCGTCCTGCTTCGCCATGGCATGGCTGCGGCCGAGCAGTTTCGGAGAAGCGCGGCCGGGCCCCGGCGCCCTAACGTCGGCGCCATGATCACCTCGCTCGCCATCACGTCCCTCTACGTCCTCGACCAGGACGAGGCCCTCGACTTCTACGTCGGCACCCTCGGCCTCGAGATCGGCACCGACGCCGACCTCGGCTTCATGCGCTTCCTCACCGTCCGCGTCCCCGGCGAGACCCGCGAGGTCCTGCTCGAGCGGCCCGGCGCACCGTCGATGGACGACGCCACCGCGGGCCAGGTCCGCGACCTCGTGACGAAGGGCGCGGCCGGCACGCTCTTCTTCCAGACCGACGACGTGCAGGGTCTGTGGCGCGACCTGCAGAGCAAGGGCGTCGAGCTGCCCGAGGAGCCCGTCGACCGCGGCTACGGCACCGACTTCGGCTTCCGTGACCCGTTCGGCAACCACGTGCGCGTCTCGCAGCCGCCCCGCTGACCCGCTGACCGGCTGACCGGCTGCCGCGCTCAGCGGTCCTCGAACGGGTAGCCGAGGCGGCGGAACGCCGCGGGCAGCGCCTCGCGGTCACCCTCGACCGTGCCGGAGAAGAGGTCGCGCCCGTCGAGCCCCTCGACGACGACGGTGCGCCGGGTGCGGTGGACCGACGCGACGCGGTCGCGCGGGATGCGCCGCACCCGGCGCGTCCCGCGTCCCCGGCTGACGAGGATGCGCTCGCGGGAGACCTCGACGCGGTGGGCGTGACCGACGAGCAGCCCTCCGGCGAGCACACCGACGGCGGCGCCGATCGCCGGCCTCCCCCACGTCCACCCCGACTCCCACGCGGCGACGGCGGCCAGCCAGCCCGGCAGGGCCGCCCCGTGGTCCTCGGTCCACCGCGCCACCGTGGGCAGTGCGGCCGTCATGACGAGCCCGAGCAGCGCCAGCCCCACGACGACGAACGTGCGGTCGGCCGGCGAGAGCTCGAAGGTGCGGGCGTCGTCCATGCCCCCAGCCCACCGCAGCCGGGCGGGCGGGCGCATCGGTCGCCGGTCTACCCCTGCAATCGTCGCGTACGACTTTGGTCGTAGCTGACAGCCACACGCAGGTCCGGCGGGCGCCTCAGGCGCGCCGGCGGCGCGGGCGCGTCACGGCCACGACGAGCCACGTCAGCAGGCACAGGGCCAACAGCACGCCGATCTCGAGGTGGATGCCGTCCTGCGCGGCCCCGTAGGCGGCGTCGACGAACGCGCGCACCGTCGACTCGGCCGAGACCAGGTCGGCGACCGCGCCGACGAGCAGCGGTCGGGCGAGGGCGAGCGCCGCTGCGAGCAGGGCTGCGCCGACGGCGAACCCGAGCGCGAGCAGGCCTGCGGTGAGCCGTCGCCGGTTCGCGACCGCGACCGCGAGCACCGCCAGCCCGAGGGCGACGACGGGGACCCAGAGGCCGTAGGCGTCGAGCAGCTGGAATGGCCCACGCAACGCGTCGGCCTGGCTCGCCGACAGCACCGGCACCTGCACGGTGGGGGCGATGTCGGAGGGCAGGTCGACCCCGAACGACGCGAGTCGCTCGCGCAGGGCGGGCACCCGCACCTGCAGGTCGACGGTGAGCCCGTCGGCCGCCGACCCCGTCGCGGGTCGGCGCAGCTCGTCCACGAGCTGCGCGTGCGCCTGGCGCAGCGACGACCGCCAGACCTGGGCGAACTCGTCGCTGGCGACGACCGTCTGCACCGCCTGCCGCACGGGGGCCTGCACCTGCTGGCGCAGCCGCTCGCTCGACAGGTCGAGCTGCTGCACGACGGCGGCGCTCGCGTCCGACGCGATGGAGCGCTGCACCTCGGCCCGCTGCACGAGCGGCGCCGCCGTGTCGACGAAGGCGTCCGTCTGGGTCACCGCGTACGCCGTCCAGGCGGTGACGAGCCCCAGCGGCATGAGCAGCACGGCGACGAGCCCGAGCACGAGGCTGAGCAGGGTCCGCAGGAAGCTCGGGTGCCGTTCGACGCGGCCCGTGCTGCCGTAGCCGTCCGGATGCCGGGTGGCGGTGGCGCGGCGGTCGTCGTACCGGCTGTCGTCGCGGTCGTACGGGTCGTCGCTCGCGCGGCTCACGGGGTCACGCCCCGCGCAGGTCGAGCACGAGGCGGGCGGGGGCGGACGGGTCGATGGTGACGGGGATGCCCCAGTCCTGCTGGAAGAGGTGGCAGGCGGCGTGCTCGGGCACCTCTCCCGTCTCGGGGTCGCCGTCGCAGGCGGCCGCCTGGACCGACACGTGCAGCGTCCCGGTGGGCCCGGCACCCTCGGTGGGGATGTCGGAGGCCAGCCGGATGGTGCGACGCAGGCCGCGCGACCGCCCGGCGCCCTCGACGACGAGGTGCTCGGGCGTCGCCGACACCTGCAGCATCGTCGGGTCGCCCCAGCGGTCGTCGAGCTTCTGACCGGCAGGGGGCACGAACGTCACCTCGAGCTCGACCTCGCCGGACGGGAGCGGCGTCGGGGGCCGCTGGGTGCGGTGCGCCGCCCCGTCGACGTGCTCGCCGTGCCGGGCGTCGGCCGGTAGGGCCACGCGGGTCAGGCGGTGGGCGGCCGACTCGACGACGACGAGACGGGCCTCGCCGTTCTCCGCGTCGGTCTCGGCGACGGCGTCACTCGGCTCGGCCAGTCCCTGCGCGATCGTGCTCACGAGGCCCGTGGCGGGGTCGAAGCGGCGGACCGCCCCGTTGTACGTGTCGCTGACGGCGACGGAGCCGTCGGGCAGCACGGTCACGCCGAGCGGGTGCTGCAGCAGCGCGTCGGCGGCGGCGCCGTCGCGGTGGCCGAAGTCGAACAGGCCGGTGCCGACGTGCGTCGTGACGACGAGCGCCCCGGCCTCGTCGGTCGTGACGGAGCGCAGCGCCGACGTCTCGCTGTCGGCCACCCACACCGTGCGGCCGTCGGCCGAGGTGGCCAGGCCCGACGGCTGGGCGAACCACGCATTGTCGAGCCGGCCGTCGCGCAGCCCCTCGTTGGTCGTGCCGCCGATGACCTCGACCGTGCCGTTCTCGGGGGTGTTGCCCGGCGTCCACGCCCACAGCTGATGGGTGCCGGCCATGGCGACGACGACGCGGTCGCCGAGCGGCGCGAGGTCCCACGGGGTCGACAGGGCCTGCTGCAGGGCCGGCCGGGCGCCCGCGCCGACCCGCTCGCGCAGCTGGTCGCCCGTGCCGGCGAGCACACGGACCCCGCCGTCGGCGAACGTCAGGCCGAGCAGGAGGTGGGCGCCGGCATCCGCGACGACGACGTCGACCCCCAGCCGCTCGCGCACGGCCGGGTCGGGGAGCAGGACGCCCTGCGGCTCACGCAGCGGGCCGCCGGCCCAGCGGTGGCGCTCGGTCTCGAGGTCGCCCTCGAGGTGGACGATGGCGGCGTTCGCGCTGTCGGAGACGACGAACGAGCCGTCGGGCAGGGCGGCCACCTTGCCCGGGAAGCGGAGTGCGGTGTCGGCCGGCGGCGGCGCGACGTAGGGGTCGTCGCCGGGCTGCAGGGTGCCCTTGGCGCCGTGCTCGGCCACGAGCTCGTCGACGAGCGAGACGAGACCGGCGGCGTGGCCCTCGCCCGACATCGACGCGACGACGTAGCCCTCGGGGTCGACGACGACGAGCGTGGGCCAGGCCCGCGCGGTGTAGGCCTTCCACGTGACGAGGTCGGGGTCGTCGAGCACCGGGTGGTGCACGCCGTACCGCTCGACGGCGGCGGCGAGGGCGTCGGGGTCGGCCTCGTGCTCGAACTTGGGCGAGTGCACGCCGACGATCGTCAGCACGTCGGGGAAGCGGGCCTCGAGCTCGCGCAGCTCGTCGATGACGTGCAGGCAGTTGACGCAGCAGAAGGTCCAGAAGTCGAGCAGGAGGACGCGGCCGCGCAGGTCGGCCAGGCTCAGCTCACGCCCACCGGTGTTGAGCCAGCCGCGTCCGACGAGCTCGGGGGCGCGCACCTTGACGCGGGCCCGCTCCGAGGCCGGGGTGGTCACGACAGCCTCCGGTCGGCGAGGACGGGGAAGTCGCGGCGCCAGATGTCGACCGCCGCGGTGTCGATGTCGATGCTCAGCACCTCCTGCTCAGCGCCCGCGGCGGCGAGAACGTTCCCTGTGGCGTCGACGACCTGCGAGTGTCCGCCCATCTCGTGGCGGGCGTGCGTGCCGGCGGTGTTGCACTGCACGACGACGCACTGGTTCTCGACCGCCCGGGCCTGCCCGAGCAGGGTCCAGTGGGCGACGCGACGCATCGGCCACGCGGCGGGCACGACGAGCACCCGGGCGCCGTCGTCGAGCAGCCGGCGGTAGAGCTCGGGGAAGCGCAGGTCGTAGCAGGTGGACAGACCCACGCGCACCGGCGGGCCGTCCGCCGTCGGGACGTCGAGCACGACGAGCTCGTGACCGGCGTCCATGAGCATCGGCTCGCCCTCGCCGAACCCGAAGCGGTGGATCTTGCGGTAGCGCGCGACGAGGGTGCCGTCGGGGCCGAAGACGAGGCTCGTGTTCCACACCCCGTGGTCACCGTCCCCGACCGGCGTGCCGCGCTCGACGATCGAACCTCCGTGCAGCGTGACGCCGGCACGCCGGGCCGCGGCCGAGAGGGCCGTCGCGACGGGGCCGTCGAGGGGCTCGGCCCGCTCCGACCAGCGCCCGTAGTCGAAACCTCCGGCGGGCCACAGCTCGGGCAGCACGACGAGGTCGTGCCCGGCCTGGGCCTCGACGAGGGCGACGACCCGGTCGGTGCGCTCGGCCACCGACTCGTCGTCGCCGTAGGCGAGCTGGATGACGGCCACCTTCATGGGGCCACTGTCCCACGGCCCACGGCGCCGACCCCGTGCCGCCCGGTCAGCGCGCCGGGGGCCGACCGCGCCCGAGTGTGAGGATGCCGGTCGGCGCACCGGGCGCACCGGCATCCGTCACGGGTGGCTGCGGGTCAGGCGTCGTCGCGGCGGCCGGCCATGCGCGCGAGGCGCTCGTTGTACTCGTTGAGCTCGGCGTCGCCGTCACGGTCGGCGCGACGGTCGCGGCGCACCCCCTCCGCCCTGTCGCTGCGGAACCACTGGGCGGCGACGACGAGGGCGAGCGCGAGGGCGGGCAGCTCACCGATGGCCCACGCCACCGAGCCGCCGTTGCGCTGGTCGGCGAGCAGGTCGGGCACCCAGGCGATGTCGATGGTGCGGAAGAAGTCGGGGGCGATGACGTCCGTGCCCGAGATCATCGCGACGCCGAAGAAGGCGTGGAAGGCGATGGTGGCGAAGAGCACGATGAGGCGCAGCGCGGGGCTCCAGCGCTTCGGGCCGGGGTCGACGCCCACGAGCACCCACGCGAAGAGGTAGCCGGCGAGCACGAAGTGGGCCGTCATGAGCAGATGGCCCGTGTGGGTGGTGAGGGCGAGCTCGAAGAGGCCGGTCCAGTAGAAGGCGACGAGGCTGGCGAAGAAGAAGACGGCGGCGAAGATCGGGTTGCCGGCGACGGCGAAGACCTTCGAGTGCACGACCCGCAGGACGATCTCGCGGGGTCCGACGGAGCCGTCCTTGCGCGCGGCGAGGGCCCGCAGGGCGAGGGTGACCGGCGCGCCGAGGACGAGGAAGATCGGCACGACCATCGCCTCGACCATGTGCAGGGTCATGTGCCACGAGAAGGCGACCCGGCCGTAGATGCCGAGCGCGCCGTTGGTGGCGTAGAGGAAGACGAGCCAGCCGACGACCCAGTTGACGGTGCGGCCGACGGGCCAGCGGTCGCCGCGGCGGTGCAGGCGCACGACCCCGGCGACGTAGAGGCCGATGGCGAGCAGGCCGGTGGCGAGGAAGAGCCACTCGACGCGCCAGGCCGTCACCCACGACAGGGCGGTCGGGGCGTCGGGCGCAGGGAAGCCGGTGAGCGCCAGCGCCGCCGTCGGGTCGGCCGTCGTCTCGGGCACGGGCGGGGCGCTGCGGGCGAGGGCGGCGGCGACGCCGAAGGCCAAGGCCATGACGACGCCCTCCCCGAGGGCGAGCCGCACGAAGGGTCGGCCGAGGCGCGACCCGCCTGCCCCCGCGCCCGTCTCCATGGCGGTCAGGGTCGAGCGGCGGTGCCACCACCCGGCGACGCCGAGGGCCACGAACGCGAGCACCTTGACGACGACGAGGATGCCGTAGTCGGTCGTGAGGTCGGACAGCCCGGCCAGACGCGTGCTCGCCACCATGACGCCCGAGACACCGAGGGTGACGAACGACCACAGCGCGAGCGAGGAGTAGCGGCGGGCGACGACCGCGAGGGTGGGGCCGAGGGTGGGACGCAGCACGAGCAGCGCGAGCAGGCCGCCGACCCACGTGGCGGCGCTCAGCAGGTGGGCGCCGAGGGCGTTGACGGCCGTCTCGTGGTCGGCCGACCCGCCGGCGTGGCCGGCCAGGCCGAGGACGAGGATGCCGAAGAGTGCGACGGCGGCCAGGCCGAGGGCGGCCCAGCGCGACCGGGCGAGGGCGCAGCCGGTGGCGACGACGAACGCGCAGCCGGCGCTGATGATGCCGACCCGCAGCGCCTCGAGCGACCACACCGACGCCATGAGCTCGGAGGCGAAGGCGGGGTGCCCCGGGGGCAGGGCGGCGGCGTCGCTGAAGCCGAGCACGACCCCGACGAGGCCGGCGAGCGCCCAGACGAAGCCCGAGAGCATGGCGAGGCGCAGGCCCTGGGCGACGCGGGGGTCGTCGAGCGCACCGGCGCCGCGCCAGCGCGGCACGAGGGCACCGACCAGCAGCAGGGCCCCGAAGGTGAGGGAGGCGGTGACGTCGTGCACGACACGCACGGCCGGCAGGGCCCAGCGCACGACGGCACCGGCGTCGTTGATGCCGACCGGAGGGGCGGCCGCCGCGCCGGAGAAGGCGGCCGCGACGACGGTGGCCAGGAGACCCACCGCCACGACCGCGAGCACGGGTCCGTAGGCGAGTGGGCGACCGGGGCGGGAGACGCCCTCGGGTCGGGTGCCGGTGCGTCCCGGCACGCCGTCACCGCCGGACCGTCCCGGACCGTCCCGGCCCGTCCGTGCCGTCGACACCGACCGCACGGAGGTGCGGGAGGCGGGTCGCGACGAGGTCGACATGTCCCAAGGGTAAGTAGTGTGGCGCCATGCCCATGCATCCGGCCGCACCCGATGACCGCTCAGGGCTGCTCGACGCCTTCGAGCAGATCGTCAACTCCATCATCGGCCTCGGCCTGTCGTGCCGGGAGGCCGACTTCGAGAAGCCGACCGAGTACACGGGTTGGACCGTGAAGGACCAGATCGCCCACGTCGTCGGCGCGCAGAAGGCCTTCGCCGGCATCCCGCGCCAGCAGGTCGACGTGCCCGAGTACGCCCACGTGCGCAACGACCTCGAGCGCATCGTCGAGATGGACGTCGAGGCCCGGCGCCCGCAGCCCGGCCGCATGGTCGTGCAGGAGCTCGCGGCGTTCCACCCCGAGCGCATGGAGGCGCTGCGCCGCTCGAGCCTCGAGCTCGACTCCCCCATCACCGTCGACGTCAGCGGCGTCGGCGGCATGGGGGTCGACAGCTGCAGCGCCGACGGCATGCAGACCGGGGAGACGACGTTCGGGCAGCAGCTGCGCCTGCGCACCATCGACTCGTGGACCCACGAGCAGGACCTCCGGGCCGCGCTCGACGCCCCCGGCGACCTCGACTCGGCCGGCGCCGCCCTCTTCACCGAGGAGATCCTCGGCGCCCTCCCCCGCATCGTCGCCCGTGAGGCGAAGGTGCCGGCCGGTCACGACGTCGTCATCGACGTCTCCGGCCCCGTCGTCGCCCGTGAGGGCGTGCGGGTGCGCGAGGGGGAGGACGGCCGCCCCTTCGGCGAGCTGCTCTACAGCGGCGTCGACCGGCCGGAGGGCCAGGAGTCGCACGAGGTGACGACCATCCACCTGACGACGGAGGCCCTGACCCGTCGGGCGGCCGGTCGCCGGTCGGTCGACGAGATCCACTACTCGGTGACCGGTGATCAGGACGTCGCCCGTCGCGTCCTCGAGGCGCTCGTCCTGCTCACCTGACGGCCGGGCGGGTCAGCCGTCGGCCATGAGCTTCCGGACGACCCACTGGTTGATGCTCAGGTCCTCCTCGGCTGCGCGCAGGGCCACCTCGCGGTGCAGCTTCTGGCCAAGCCTCAGGTTGAACCGGCCGGAGTACGCCCGTTCCGAGAGTGGCTCCGGCACGGTGTCACCGTCGGACTGCAGGTCGACCACGACATCCGCGAGCACGGCTTCGAGGCCGTGGAGGGCCTCCATCTGCGATGGTGCCAACCAGGACAGCGACGGAAACTCGACCACAGTGGCCACGAACTCGCTGTCCTCCGGGGACCACGTGACGCGGTAGGTGTAGTGAGAAACGTCGACGTCCGGCCGATCGAGAGTGTCCATCACATGGCCCCCTTCTTGTCGATTGCCGCGATCACCTGGCGAACCTGGTACGCCTTGGCCTTGCCCTTGTCGTTCTGGATGTTGACGCGGGGGTCGCCGGCCACGGTGTCGTGAAGACCACGTGGGACGACCCCGAACGCCGTGGTGTGCCGAAGTAGTGCTCGCACACCCGCTCGAGGTCCTTGAAGGTGACGTCGCGCGGGTTGGTGCGCATCGCTGCGAGGGTCGACTCCACGGAGGCCACTCGCTCATGGTACTACCCGTGGTACCATTTTTCCCTGCGATCGCCGTGTATCGAGTGCGGTCCCAGTCGTGCCGGTCCCACCCCTCATGGGCGCGTGGCCGAGGTCGGCCTGCGGTCCCGGGCGACGACTGCACTGGTTGGGTGGGTGTCGTGCGCACCCGAGTCCCCGTCCTGCTGCTGGCCACCGGTCTGACGACCGTGGTGCTCGGCGGCTGCCAGGTCGACCGGTGGAGTTCGAGCTGCACCACCGACACCGGGCTGCGCCGCTGTGAGATCTCGGTGTCGGGCGACGGCTTCCACGACCTGCCGTTCCCGGTCTCGGGGCCGGTGCAGGGAAGCGTCGGCGACCGCTTCCGTCTCGAGTCGGCGAGCCCGGGCGGGTCGGCCACCTTCTCCGCCGGCGACACCGAGGGCGGGACCTTTACCTGCACTCAGGGTCAGACGGTCTCGGTCGGGGACAGCTCTGTGCTGTGCCGGTCCGTCGGTGACGGCTCACTCGATCTCACCATCAGCCGGGTGCGCTGACCGCAGCAGCAGCGGGCTGGGATGCTCGGGCAGGAAGCCGACGCCGACGAAGTGCGCCACCCGTCGCCTCAGGCGGGGCGTGACGACGCGCAGCACGGGCCCGACCCAGCGGGGCGCGAAGCGGTCGCCCCGCGGTGGCCTCGCGATGCGGCGGTGCCCGAGCACCTGCAGCCGCTGCATGCGACGCACCGGTCGCTCGCGACGCCGTTGCACGGCGGCGAGCGCGGAGTCGAGCTCGCCGGCAAGCCTCTCGGCGAGCCGACGGTCGGGTGGTGTTGCGCCAGAACGGTCGTCGGCGGCTCGGTTGCGAGCCTCCTTCAGCCGCAGCAGGACCAGGGCGAGCGCGTTGGCCAGCGCCACGGCATCCTGAACGGCATAGTTGACGCCGACCCCGAACATCGGCGACATGGCGTGCGCCGCGTCGCCGATGGCGATGAACCCCGGACGGTGCCACTGAGGCAGCCGGTTGACCTGGACCGACAGCAGCTTGACCTGGCTCCAGTCGGTGAGGGTGCGGGCGGGACCCTCGAGGTGGGGCGCGACGCGCGCGAGACGGTCCCGGAAGGCGGGCAGGCCGGCGGCACGCAGGGCGTCGAAACCACCCTTGGCGATGATATGCCCGGCCTGGTAGCGGTCGCCGCGCTCGATCGTCAGCACCAGGCCGTCGCCCCCGACGTAGGCGAGCGTGTCGGGCGGCGCGTCCGGCGGCTTGGGCAGGTGGAACCACAGCACGTCGACGGGGACGCCCGACTCGACCGGTGGCGCACCCGTCACCTCGCGCAGCCGTGAGCCGCGACCGTCGGCGGCCACGGTCAACGCGGCACGCAGAGTGCGCTCACCGTCGGGACCGCTCACCTCGACGCCGACCACGCGACCGCGCTCGACGACCGCGCGCTCGACCGTCGTGCTCATGAGCAGACGGAACCCGGGCAGCCGTCCGGCCCGGCGGGCGAGGAAGTCGAGCAGGTCCCACTGGGGCGCGAGGACGAGGACGGCGTCCGGCCCGGGCAGCGCGCCGAAGTCGGCGACGGTGACCCGCGTGCCGTCGACCACCGCGTCGAGGGTCGTGACTCGGTTCACCGGCAGTCGGAGGAAGTCCTCGACCAGGCCCAGCTCGCGCAGCAGGGTCAGCGTCGAGGGGTGGATGGTGTCGCCGCGGAAGTCGCGCAGGAAGTCGGCGTGCTTCTCCAGCACGGTGACCCGCAGCCCGGCGCGCGCCAGCAGATAGCCGAGCACCATGCCCGCCGGGCCACCTCCGGCGACGACGCAGTCGAGCGTGTCCTCGTCGGTCACAGGTCCCTCCTCGGTCGTGGCGGCGGTGCAGGGCCGACCTCCGTTGTACCGACACCGGCCCGGGCTGGGAAGGGTCCCGGGCGCCCTCCGCGTGCAGACACCTCACAGCGCGAGCCCTTGCGGATGCCAGCCGGTGGGCCTAGCGTCGTGAGCACCGGTCAAGCCAATGCCGTTTCGTCGATGTTCCGTCGACTGGAGTGCCCCATGACCGTGACGAGCCCTTCCCCCACCGTGACGAGCGCCCGCTCCGGAGCCCGCGTCCTGCGACTGCCCACGACCCGCCGACGCTCCGACGCCAGCACCCGGGCGCTCATCACCACCTTCCGCACGAGCACCGACGAGGCCGAGCGCCACGACGCCCTCGAGGCGGTGACGACCGCGCACATGCCCCTCGCCCGGTCGCTGGCCCACCGGTACGCCGGTCGCGGCCTCGACCGTGAGGACCTCGAGCAGGTGGCCTTCCTCGCCCTGCTCAAGGCGATCTACCGCTTCGACCTCGACAAGCCCACGGAGTTCGGCGCCTACGCCACCCCGACCATCACCGGCGAGCTGCGCCGCCACTTCCGCGACCGCGGCTGGCTCGTGCGCCCGCCGCGCGAGCTGCAGGAGCGGCGTCAGCTCGTCGCCCAAGCGCGGGATCGCCTGGAGCAGAAGGTCGGTCACGCACCGGCCGTCGCCGAGCTGGCCATCGACCTCGGCCTGACCGAGAACGCCGTCCGTGAGGCACAGGTCGCGAGCTCGAACCTGCGACCGGCCTCGCTCGACGCCCGCACCGCCGACGGCGACCGCCCGGTCATCGACCTGCCCGACGTGCACGGCGACGACCCCGACCTCGACAACGGGATCCTGCTGCGGGCGGCCATCGACCGCCTCTCGCCGCGCGACCGGCGGCTCGTCTCGCTGCGGTTCTCGGCCGACCTCACGCAGGCCGAGATCGGCGAGGACATGGGCCTGTCGGCCATGCAGGTCAGCCGCCTGCTGCGCCGCGTCCTCGGTGACCTCCGGCGCGACCTCGGCGCCGACGGCATCACCGCGCGGTCGTCCTAGGTCCGTCCGGGGTCGACGGCCCGGGGCACCGGGTCGGCCGGGCGCCACCCCGTCCGTCGGCGTCAGCCGTCGGAGCGGCGACCGGCGTACTGGTCCTCCTGCCCGGCGACGACCTGGGCGGCCACCTGGGCGAGCTTGACGTTGAGCTCCTGGCTCGTGCGGCGCAGGATGCCGAAGGCCTCGTCGGCGCCGACCCGGTGGGCGGCCATGAGCAGCCCAACCGCCTTGCCGATCTCGCGATTGCTTTGCAGGCCCTCGCGCAGCGTCGTCGCCTCGGTGCGGGCCCGCAGCGCCATCATCGCCACCGACGAGAACGAGGCGAGCACCGCGCCGACGTCGGCGGCCTTGCGGGTCAGCCCGTTCGGGCTGTCGCTAAAAAGGTTGAGGGCGCCGACCTTGTCACCGTCGAGCATGAGCCGGTAGCCGATGGCCGACCGCACCGGGGTCTCGGCGACGATCGCGGCCGTGAACCGCGGCCACGGGCCGACGCTGTCGGACAGGTCGGGGTCGTGCTGGTAGGCCTCGTCGCGGATGGCGTCGAGGCACGGCCCCTCACCGACCCGCAGCTCGAGCCGGTCGATCTGAGCCGCGACGGCGTCGGTCGCCGCGGCGGTGCGGTAGCGGTCACGCTCGCGCAGCATGATGGCCGCGCGGTCGCAGCCCTCGACGAGCGTGGGGCAGGCGTCGACGAGGGCCTGGTGCACCGACTCCGAGTCGGCGCCGGAGTAGAGCATGGCGGCCAGCCGGGTGAACACCTCGTTGATCGTGCGGTCCTCCGGGGTGGTCACGCTGCCCTCGTGGGCCGACGTGTCGTCAGACGGGTCCTGCGGGGCCATCGGCCCTCCTTCCCTGCTCGGGGCGTCGCCGCGGCGAGCGCCCCGGTCCTGCTCGACGGGGTGGCCACCACCCGGCATCCGGCCCCGGGTGGGGAGACGGAGACCGACGCCGTGACGCGTGGCACATCCTGCCACGTCGCGCTCCCCCGACGGTTTGACGGACGCGTCCCGTCGTCGGATACTTGCTTGTCGCAAGCAACTAGTTTCGAGGAGACCGAGTGACGGTGAGCAAGGACGAGGCCAACGACCTCTTCCACGCCCTGATCCGCCTGCAGAAGCTGTTGCTGGCGGCCAAGTCGTCGGCGCCTCGGGTCAACGCGGCCCTCGACGCGGGCGCCTACCCGACCCTGTTCACGATCGCCCGCCTGGGGCCCGTCGGCATCTCCGACATCGCCTCGCTCGTGCACAGCGACGTGTCGACGGTGAGCCGTCAGGTGAGCTCGCTCGTCGCGCACGGGTTCCTCGCCAAGCAGTCCGACCCCTCCGACGGCCGAGCCTCGCTCGTCAGCCTCACGGATGCCGGTCACGACGTCCTCGGTCACGTCCAGCACGTGCGTGGCACGTGGTTCCAGGGCCTGCTCGACGACTGGGAGTCGGACGAAGCGCACGAGTTCACCACCCACCTGCAGCGCCTCAGCGAGGCGCTAGACCGCAACCTTCGCGACCGCGGGGACGCACCCCCGGCCGCCTACACCGCCTCACCCGCAGCCGCGGGGCGAGGCACAGCGACACCGGCACGACCTGTCACCAAGGAGAACTGACATGACCACATCGGCTGAGCCGCCCGCTCAGATCCGCACCCGGGCGGAGGCGAAGGCGGCCTGGGAGTACGCGCGCAAGCATCCCGCCCCGGCCTCCGACCCGGCGTCCGACGCCACCTCCGACGCCACCGGCCACGGTGACGCCCGCACGGCCCCCGGCGGCGGCCCCGCCCTCTCGCACCGCGAGATCGTCACCATCCTCATCGGCCTCA
Source organism: Terracoccus luteus (assembly GCF_003635045.1). Classification (NCBI taxonomy): domain Bacteria; kingdom Bacillati; phylum Actinomycetota; class Actinomycetes; order Micrococcales; family Intrasporangiaceae; genus Terracoccus; species Terracoccus luteus. The sequence goes on from NZ_RBXT01000001.1 coordinate 2,965,648, forward strand.
TGATGGGCATGTTCCTCGCCGCGCTCGACCAGACCATCGTCGCGAGCGCCATGCGCGTCATCGCCGACGACCTGCAGGACCTCGCCGGCCAGGCGTGGGTCACGACGGCGTACCTCATCACGAGCACGATCGTCACGCCGCTCTACGGCAAGCTCGGCGACATCTACGGGCGCAAGAAGCTCTTCCTCTTCGCCATCTCGATCTTCACCATCGGGTCCGTGCTGTGCACCCTGGCGTGGTCGATCCCGTCGCTCGCCGGCTTCCGGGCCATCCAGGGCCTCGGCGCCGGTGGCCTCTTCTCGCTGTCGCTCGCCATCATCGGTGACATCGTGCCGCCGCGTGAGCGCGCGAAGTACCAGGGCTACTTCCTCGCCGTCTTCGGGACCTCGAGCGTGCTCGGCCCGGTCATCGGCGGCTTCTTCGCCGGTCAGGACACCCTGTTCGGCGTCACCGGCTGGCGCTGGGTCTTCCTCGTCAACGCCCCCATCGCCGTGGCCGCGCTGATCGTCGTCACGCGCACGCTGCACCTCAAGCACACCCGCCTCGACCACCGCATCGACTACTGGGGCGCGGCGACCTTGTCCATCGCCCTCGTGCCGCTGCTCATCGTGGCCGAGCAGGGTCGCGAGTGGGGCTGGGGCTCGGCGAGCTCGATCGTCTGCTACGCCATCGGCGCGGCCGGTGCGACCGCCTTCTTCGTCATCGAGAAGCGCATGGGTGACGAGGCCCTCATCCCGCTGCGCCTCTTCAGCAACCGCACCATCGGTGCCGCGTCGGTCAGCTCGGTCTTCATCGGCATGGGCATGTTCGGCGGTCTCGCCGCCCTGCCGCTCTACCTCCAGATCGTCAAGGGCGCGACCCCCACGGAGGCCGGCCTCATGCTGCTCCCGATGACGCTCGGCATCATGAGCGGGTCGATCACCTCGGGCCAGATCATCTCCCGCACCGGGCGCTACCGGAAGTTCCCCATCATCGGCGCCGCCCTGCTCGTGCTCTCGCTGTACGCGTTCCACTGGGTCAACGCGGACACCGAGCTCTGGAAGACGATGATCGTCATGTTCTTCTTCGGCATCGGCCTCGGCTTCAACTTCCAGCCGCTGACCCTCGCCGTCCAGAACGCCGCCGCGCGCCGCGACATCGGGGTGGCGACGTCGTCGGCCACCTTCACCCGCCAGATCGGTGGCACGCTCGGCACCGCCGTCTTCCTGTCGATCCTCTTCTCGCAGGCGGGCAGCAAGATCGGTGACGCCTTCCAGCGGGCCAGCAGCGACGCCAGCTTCCAGGCGGCGCTGAAGAACCCCACCGGCGGCGACCCGGCCGCGAACGCGCAGTTCATCGCCTCGCTCAAGAGCAACGGCGGCGGCGCCGGCACCTCGGCCCTCACCGACAGCTCGTTCGTCAACCAGATCGACCCGCGCCTGGCGCGTCCGTTCCTCGTCGGCTTCAGCGACGCGATGTCGACGGTCTTCGTCGTCGCCGCGGGCGTGCTCGTGCTCGCCTTCGTCGCCACGCTGTTCCTGCCGCACGTCGACCTCGGCCCCAAGCCGGGCGAGTCGGCGCAGCAGCAGGAGGAGGGCGAGCCCGCCACGGCGGTCGCCGGCCACTGACGGCGTCCGTCTCGACGCACCACCCGCGAGGGGTGGGCCGGTACCCGCCGGCCCACCCCTCGCCCGCGTCCCGCCCCCGTCCGGGCACCGGCCCGTACCCTCGGAGGATGACGACGGCCTACCACGCAGACTCCAGCGACCTCGACGACAAGGAGGTGCTGACGTGGGACCGGTTCGGCGACGCATGCCGTGACCTCGCCCGGTCGGTCGTCGAGTCCGGCTTCGAGCCGGAGATCCTCATCGCCGTCGCCCGGGGCGGCCTGCTGCCCGGCGGTGGCCTGTCGTACGCGCTCGGGGTCAAGCTGACCGACGCCATCAACGTCGAGTTCTACACCGACGTGCACGAGACGCTGCCCGACCCGGTGCTACTCGCGCCGCTGCTCGACACCGAGAGCATCCGCGGTCGCCGGCTGCTCGTCGTCGACGACGTCGCCGACTCGGGCCGCACCCTCGCGCTCGTGCTCGACCTGCTGCGGGAGCACGGCGCCGAGTGCCGCAGCGCCGTGCTCTATGCGAAGCCGAAGTCGCAGGTGCGCCCCGACTTCGTGTGGAAGGAGACCGACCAGTGGATCGTCTTCCCGTGGTCCGCCGAGCCGCCGGTGTCCATGTTGGGATAGGGAGGGATAGCGGCCGGATGCCGTGGGGCCGGCGCCCGAGGCCGGTGCCGTTCCTGTTCGTGGGGCGAACAGGGGGCATGGCTCCCGTAAAGACTTGGTCGGCGGCTGTCAAAAGTTGTCCCGATGGTCCTGTTCGGGCGCGCACGGGGGGTCCGTCACCCCTACTCTCACCGCATGAGCACAGAAACCGCACACCTCTCGGTCGAGGACATTCTCGACATCGAGCAGGCGCTCGCCCCGGACCTGCAGCTGGCCCGTCTCGTCGACATCGTCAACCAGCAGGCGCCCGGCACGGTCTCCGTCGACCTCACCCTCATCATGAGCGGGCAGACCGTGGGCGGCACGCTCATCCCGGCGCGCCAGTGGCGTCAGGAGCTGCGCGACGAGCTCGCCCGCACGCTGCCCGACGACGTCGGCACGGGCGTGGGCGAGGCGACCTCGGGCACCCGCCCCGACGCGGCGAGCATCACCTCGTTCCTGCACCTCAAGGACGCCTGCGTCCCCGCCCACGACGGGGTGCTGCCCATCGGCAACACCCGTGCGCGGCTCAACGAGGTCTCGGCCTGGTCGCTGCGCAGCCTCGGTCGCTGACGCCGGGCGGGGCCGGGCCGGGGTCGGGACGGGTGATCCGGCGGCCGGGCTGCGGTCGGCGTAGCGTCGGGTCATGGACCTCGGACTGCACCTCGCCAACTTCACCTGGTCGGGTGGCGCCGACAGCTTCGTCGACGACCTCACCCGCACCGCCCGTCTCGCCGAGCAGGTCGGCTTCACCAAGCTCTCGGTCATGGACCACGTCTGGCAGATCCGGGGCGTGGGGCCGAAGGAGAACGAGATGCTCGAGGCCTACACGGCCCTCGGCTTCCTCGCCGCCGTCACCGAGCGGGTCGACCTGCTCGCGTGGGTGACGGCCACGGTGTACCGCGAGCCCGGCCTGCTGGCCAAGGAGGTCACGACCCTCGACGTGCTGTCGAAGGGTCGTGCCTGGCTCGGGATCGGCGCGGCGTGGAACGAGGAGGAGTGCATCGGCCTGGGGCTGCCGTTCCCGTCGACGGCCGAGCGGTTCGAGCGCCTCGAGGAGACCCTGCAGATCTGCCTGCAGATGTGGAGCGACGACGACGGCCCCTACGAGGGCGCGCACTACCGGCTCGGGTCCACCCTCAACTCGCCGCAGTCGGTGCGCCGGCCGCACCCGCCCATCCTCATCGGCGGCAGCGGGGAGAAGAAGACCCTGCGGATGGTCGCCCAGTACGGGCAGGCCTGCAACCTCTTCGACAGCCCCGAGGTGGCCCACAAGCTCGACGTGCTGCGACGCCACTGCGACGACCTCGGGCGCGACTACGACGCGATCGAGAAGACCGTCATCAGCATGGCCGACCTCGGTGACGACGAGAAGGTCGACGAGTTCGTCGACCACCTCGGTGGGCTGGCCGAGCTCGGGATCACCCACGTGCACACCGGCATCCGCGACGGATCCCGCACCGACGAGCTCGAGCTCTTCGGCGAGCGCATCATCCCCGCTGCGAAAGCCCTCTGAGCCCAACGGCATCCAGCCCTCCGGTCCACCCTGACAGGTGAGATCGGTTGCGGTACAACACCGTTCAACCATCTGTTCGTCGACCCCCTTCTCGTTTCAGGTTGCCGGGTGGTCGGGCCGCGCCTAGCGTCCGACTGTCACCAGTTCGCCCACCCGAGAAGGACTCATGACCCGACCCCGCTCGTTCACGCTGCTGGCCGCCCTGACGCTCACCGGCGTCGCCGCGGCCACCTTCACCGCGCCGCTCACCGCGCAGGCGGCCACCATCCCCACGCCCGGCAACCCCGTCAGCCACGACGAGAACCCCCGCGTCCCCGTCGGCGCGCTCTGGACCGAGGAGTACTTCCCCTCCTCCGACGGCAGCGATGTCGTGCTGCACGCCGACGTGCTGCGCCCGGAGAACCTGCCGGCCGACGCGAAGACGCCGGTCATCCTCTCGGTCGGCCCGTACTTCGCCCACCGGGGGCAGACCGGCGACGACGGCTTCGAGGGCACCGGCCCGTCGGAGCGGTTCGACGACCTCATCGTCGGGGCCGACCTGATGAACCGCGGCTACACCGTCGTCATGGTCGACCTGCGCGGGTTCGGCGGCTCCACCGGCTGCCTCGACTGGGTCGGGCCGGGTGAGCAGGCCGACGTCCGCGCCGCGGTCAACTGGGCGACGAAGCAGGCGTGGTCGACGGGCAAGGTCGGGATGTACGGCAAGTCCTACGACGCCTCGACCGGGCTCGTCGGCACCAACCAGGCGCCGCCCGGGCTCAAGGCCGTCGTGGCCCAGGAGCCGGTGTGGGACATGTACAACTACCTCTTCAGCAACGGCGTGCGCCGGCCGAACTACCTCGGCACCCCGCGGGCGTACAACTCCATCGCCGGCATCCAGGGGATGCCCGACGACTCGGAGCAGTACAAGGCCGCAGCCGCCTACGAGAAGACGCACCCCGAGTGCTACGCGGCCAACCTCACGGACACCCAGGACCCGAACGCGAACTCCGCGTACTGGCGCGCCCGCAACCTCGCCGAGCGGGCCAAGAGCTCGACCGTCCCGCTGTTCGTGACCCAAGGCTTCATCGAGCCGAACACCAAGCCCGAGGACATCGAGAAGCACCTGCAGAACCACCAGGGCACCGAGCGCGGCTGGCTCGGGCAGTGGGAGCACGTGCGCGGCAACGACGTCGACGGCGACGGCACCCTGCTCATGGGCCGTGAGGGCTGGTTCGAGGAGGTCATGCGCTTCTACGACAAGGAGCTCAAGGGCATCAAGCCGGCCGTCAACGACCCGGCCTTCGTCATCGAGGACAACCTCGGCCAGTGGCGGGCGCAGTCGTCGTGGCCCGAGGTGCGCAAGGCGACGACGGTGACCCTGCGCCCCGGCAGCTACGTCGACGACGGCGGCGAGAGCGGCGCGCGTCGCTCGACGCCCGCACCGACCCCCGCGTACGACATGGAGAACGCCCCCGCCCTGCCCCCGGCCTCCGCGGTCTCCGGCTCCGGCGCGTCGGCCACCTCGAGCGCCGCCGCGGACGCGAGCGCCGCCCGCCTGGCCGCCGGCCCCAAGCCGGGGACGACGGCCGACGACGACGGCTACTACTCGTGGTCGAAGCCCGTGGCGAAGGAGACCCGCATCACCGGGACACCGCGGGTCTCGCTGCAGACCCGCGGCACCGGCAACGTGCTCGTGCGCCTGTGGGACGTCGCCCCCGACGGGACCGCGACGATGTTCGACGAGCAGATGTCGCTCGTGTCGGGCGTGAAGACGGCCTTCGACCTCAAGTCCGTCGACTGGACGCTCGCGGCGGGTCACCAGCTCGTCGTCGGGGTCGGCACGAACACGTCGTTCTCGTGGGCCGACACCCCGTCGAACGAGACGATCACCGTCAAGGGCGCCACCCTGGCCCTCGACCTGCAGAACACGAGGTTCGACACGGCCACCCAGGGCGACCGTTCGCCGTACCTCGACGGCTACCTGAGCTACTACACGACGACCCTGCCGGAGACGGCGCCGGGGACCTTCGCGATCAACGTCCCGCAGAGCCGGGGCTGACACGAAGAGACGCTCCTGACGGAGCCCACCGACGGCGGGGCCGGTCACGCATCAGCGTGGCCGGCCCCGTCGTCGTGCTCGTCCCGGTCAGTCGTCGAAGAGGTTCCAGCAGAGGGGACTGCGACGGGCCTGGTCGTCGAGCACGAGGGCGCGCACGGCATCCGGGAGCAGGGCTCGCTGGTGGTCACGCTCGGCGCGTCGGACGTCGTCGACGAGGGGCCTGCCCGCACCCGCGTCCCCGTCTGACACCGCCACGACGGCCTTGATGGCGTAGGCAGCGGCGCCGAGGTCGTGCTCGGCGACGTGGCCGACGCAGGCCGCCTGCCCCGCGGCGTAGGCGGCGAAGCGGGGCGCCCCCGTCAGCGGCCGGGCGGCGCCCATCGCGTGCCCGCCGTCGGCCCTCGCGGCCATCATCGGCAGCTCGCCCCGCGCCCAGGCCCGCGCCGCCTCGACGGCACGCCGCGGCCGGTCGTCGTCGGGAGCCGACCGCTCGAAGAGGGGCAGCACGCGCTCGGCGCAGTCGGCGGCCCAGAGGGCGAGGAGCCGGTGGTCGTCGTCGGTGAGCGAGCCCCCGCGGCGGACGGTGACGAGGCGGGGGTCCCGGACCGGCGGCAGGATCATGCCCCCACCCTGCCGACCCGGGCCCCGCATCTCCACCCGCGCCACGGCCCGCTTCGGGACACCGGGCGGGCGCAACCGTGTCCGCCAGCGGGCCGCGGCCCCATCCGGGTCAGGACGAGACCGGGGACCCGGGGTCGAACCTCACCCACTGCCCGTCGGAGACGACCCGGGTGTCGCCGTCGGCGACGACGACGGCGCTGCGGTCGTCAATCGCGTAGGCCGGGTGGTCGATCGTGGCCGCCCACGCCTGTGCCTCGGCCAAGGAGTTGCCGGGCTCACCGTCGGGGGCGAGGTGGGGGCAGATGCAGAAGTCGACGAGCCCGAGGGTGTGGTCGCCCTCCCCCGCCGGCGGCTGCCACCCGACGAAGTCGTCGCCGATGCGGGGTGTGAGCACCATGCTGCCCGCGCTCAGGCCCATCCAGACGGTGTCGGTCAGCTCGGGCAGCAGGTCGGCCACCCCCGACTCCCGCAGCCAGTGCGCGAGGTAGAGGGCGTCGCCGCCGGACACGAGCAGCGCGTCGGCCGCGCGCAGCGCCGGCTCCCACCGTTCCCGGTCGATGGTGGGCACCGCGGTCAGCTCGAGCAGCCCGACCGACCTCCAGCCCAGCTCGACCATGGGGTTGGGCGAGCGGCCGCTGACGAACTCCCACACCTTCTCGCCGGCCCCCACGCTCGGGTGGCCGTACATCGCGGTCGGGATGCACAGCGCGGTCGACTCCTCGACCGGGCGCCCGAGCAGCTCGACGAGGGCGGCCCGGATGCCGGGGGTGGTGACCCCACCCGAGGTGAGCAGCAGCTTCACGGTGACTCCTGCGGTCGGCGGCGACGGCGATCACGGACGACCGCACCGTACCCCTCGCCCGCTCCGGGGAGCCACGCCCGGGCGGGGCCGAGGTCCGCTGGCGTCGGGTCAGCTGAGGATGTCGGACCGGCGGAAGCGCCGGTAGGCGAGCATGGTGAACAGCACCGCCCAGACGAGCGACCACAGGGTGCCGTGCACCATGTCGGTCCAGTCGGGGGTCACGGCCAGGGCGTCCTGCCAGGCCCGCCCGTAGTGGCCCGGGAAGGCGTTGCGGTACGGGTCGAGGGCGTCGAGCTGGTCGAGCACGTTCGCGAGGATGGAGACGAGCACGGCGCCGCCGACGGCCGCGAGCGGCGCGTCGGAGCGGGTGCCGAGCCAGAAGGCGATGGCGGCGATCGGCAGCAGGGTGACGAAGATGTATCCCATCGCGAGCGCGAGGCGCGGCAGGAACTGCCCCCACGTGAGGTTCTCGCCGATGGGGTTGGTCAGGGGGTCCCACCCGTACGCGATGCCGCCGACGAGCAGCCCCCACGCCGGGAGAAGGAACGTCGCGAGGAGGGTCGAGGTGACGCCCACGACGAGCTTGCTCGTGAGCAGCCTCGCCCGTTGTACCGGTGCGATGAGCAGGTAGCGCAGCGACGACCACGACGCCTCCGACGGCACGGCGTCACCGCAGAACAGGGCGGCGAGCAGCACGAGCAGCAGCTCGGAGGCGAGGAAGACGAGCACGAGGGTGAAGTTCGCGGCGCCGTCCTGGGCGAGGTCGAAGATGCGAGTCGTCGTGCCGCCGCGCCCGTTGTCGTTCCGCTCGCCGAAGAAGAACGACGCGACGAGCACGAGCGGCAGGGCGAGCAGCAGCCCGAAGGCCCAGATCGTGCGGCGTCGCCCCCACTGCCGCCGCACCTCCGCGCGCCACGAGAGCGGGTCGCGCTGCTGCCTGACGTCGGTGTCGCGGGGGGCGGATGCCGTGTCGATCGCCTCGAGCAGCGCCTCACCGGGTGCCGCGTCGGGCCCGGCGACGGCGCCGCGGGTGCCGTTGGTGCCGGTCGGGCCGGTGGTGGTCGTGCGGTCGTCGCTCATCGTGCCCTCACCTGTCGCAGGCGCTCGACGAGCGACTCCCCGCTGCCGTCGTCGTCCGTGCCGTCCCCGGCGCCGGACGCCGAGCTGATGACCCCGAGGAAGACCTCCTCCAGGTGGCGCCGGCTGCTGACGCCGATGACGGGCAGGCCGGCCGCGACCGCCGCGCGCACCACGTCGGCGCGGGCCACGTCGGCCACGACGACGAGGCGGCTGGGCGTGTCGGTGCGCACGTCGGTGATGCCGTCGGTGCCGGCCAGCACGCGCACCCCCTCGCGCACCGTCGTCGGGTCGAGCTGCTCGGGGAGGTCGAGCACCGTCGTGTCGTCGCTGTCGACGAGGTCGGCGACCTGACCCTGGGTGACGACCCTGCCGGCGTGCATGACGACGACGTGGGTGCACGTCATCTCGACCTCGGCCAGCAGGTGGCTCGAGACGACGACGGTGCGCCCCGACTCGGCGTAGCGCCGCAGGATCGGTCGCATGGCCGCGATCTGCGGCGGGTCGAGCCCGTTGGTCGGCTCGTCGAGGATGAGCAGCTCGGGCAGGCCGAGCATGGCCTGGGCGATGCCGAGCCGCTGGCGCATGCCCTGGCTGTACGACTTCACCGGCCGGTCGACGGCGCCGCCGAGGGCTGCGACGTCGAGCGCCTCGTCGAAGTGGGCGTCCTCGGGCGCGCGGCCGGTCGCGGCCCAGTAGGCCTCGAGGTTGGCCTTGCCGGTGAGGTGCGGCAGGAAGCCGGGCCCCTCGATGAGCGCCCCGACCCGGGCCAGCACCGGCGAGCCGGCCGTGACCGGCTGCCCGAGCACGTGCACCGAGCCGGAGTCGGACCCGATGAGGCCCATGACCATGCGCATCGTCGTCGTCTTGCCGGCGCCGTTCGGGCCGAGCAGCCCGACGACCTGGCCCTTCTCGGCCCGCCACGTGACGTCGTCGACCGCTCGGTGGCCGTCGGCGTAGGTCTTGACGAGCCCCTCGACGACGAGCGGCACGTCGGCGAGGTCGGGACGCGCGGGTTCGAGGCGGCGACGACGGCGCCGCAGCAGCCACCCGCCCAGCGCGACGAGCAGCAGCGCGCCGAGGGCGGAGGCGGCGATGGTCGTCTCCGTGTCGACACCGGCGACCCCGACCGACGAGCCCACGCTGGTACCGCGGGCGACCGGGAGGGTGAGCCCACCGGCATCCGACAGCAGGATCTGGCTCGGCTCACGCGAGTTCGAGAAGGTCGACTCGGTGCTCGTCAGCAGCACCCGCCACCGCGTGCCCGCGGGCAGGTCGTAGGTGGCGCCGGGAAGCGAGAGCAGCACGGGCGTCGGCCGGCCGGGCGTCACGGTGACGCGCAACGGGGCGACGAGCGGCTCGGTGAGGGTGACGCCGCCGCCGGTGACGGTCCACACGGAGGCGAAGAGCGTGACGTCGGGGGTGTCGGACGTCACGGTGAGCCGCATGGTCGGCGAGCCCACGACGGTGGCCGCCTCGGCCAGCGGCTCGGTGTCGAGCGCGGCGGACTGGCCCGGCAGCGCAGCGATCTGGTAGGTCGACAGGCTGATGCCCAGGGCGGCGAGGCCGGGCACCGCGATGAGGGATGCCGGTTGGCCGCCGGGCGGGTGCACCAGCGCCCCGCGGTCGGTCGCGAACGCGAGCTCACGGGTGTCGAGGGCGGCGCCGAGGCCGGGGTAGGACGGGAGCGTGTGCAGGGTCGAGGGCTGTCCGGGCCGCGAGGCGGGGAGTGGGTAGGTGAACGCGGCGCCGGGGAGGGGCGCGTCACGCGGCGCCTTGTCGCGCACCCAGTGGTCGAGCCAGGCGTAGGAGGCCTCGGTCTCCTCCGCCTCGTGGGTGCTGGGGGCGTCGTGGCCGCCGTCGCTCCAGCGCACCGCGTAGGGCGTGCCGCTCGCCTTCAGGGCCCGGGCCGTGGCGTCGGCCTGGTCGAGCCCGAAGAGGGAGTCGCCGATGCCCTGCACGAGCATGGTCGGCGCCGTCACCTGCGACATGGTCGGGGCCGGGCTGTGTCGCTTCAGCACCGAGACGATCTCGTCGCCGGCCTCGCCGGACTCCGACGTCTGCAGGAACAGCCGGCAGACGGTCGGGTCGAAGCGACCGCACGAGTCGGCCTGTGCCGCAGCGGCGCTCGAGCGTGCCGTGGTGGGGGCCGTCGAGGGGGTGGTCGAGGGGGTGGTCGAGGGGGTGGCCGAGGGCGCAGCCGAGCCGGACGGCGCCGGGGTGACGTCGGGGGCCGTCGCCCCACCGCCCGCGTCGGCGCCGGACCCGCTCGTCGTGGCCCCGCCGACACCTCCGGCCGCGCCACCCCCGCGGGCGGACAGGAAGAACGTCGTGGCCCACACCTGCTTGAACGGCCCCGGTGTCGCGACGGCCGGGCGTCCGGCCGCCGTGGTCGGGGTGGAGGCGAGCGCCGACTGGGGGAAGAACGCGGTCGACAGGTCGTTCCACGTGATGGCGCTGACGACGGCGTCGACCCGCTTGTCGGCACCGGCCAGCATGAGGCCGAGGGCGCCGCCGTACGAGCCCCCCATGACTCCCGCCCGCGGGTCGCCCGAGCCGTCGAGCTCGACGTCGCTGCGGGCAGCAGCGAGGTCGAGCAGCGAACGCGCGTCGGCGACCTCGTAGTCGGGGGCGTCGAGGTGGATGAGGCCGCCCGACGCGCCGTGCCCGCGGGCGCTCCACGTCACGACGACGTAGCCCCGCTGCTGCAGCTGCTGAGCCTGGCCGGCGACGGACGCCTTCGAGCCGCCGAAGCCGTGGGCGAGCAGCACCGCCGGGTGCCGCGCGCCGTCGGACTGGCCGTACACGGAGACGTCGAGGGTGACGGCCGTGCCGTCGGCCTCGGCCCGCACCGGGACGCGCTGCACCTGGGGCGCGGGCAGGTCGGCCGCGACCGCCGACACACGGGCTGGGGCGCCGACCGCGCTCACGGGGGCCGCCCCGGCCACCCCGGTCAGCCCGCCGACGCCCACCCCGAGAGGGGCGACGAGGGTGACGAGGCCCGCGAGAAGGGTCGACCGGGCCGTCGCACGACGGGCCGGCCGACGCGTCGAGGTCCCGCGAGGGGTCCGGCCCGGCATGCGCCCATCACATCACGAGATCCCGACACTCGTGAGCGGCCGCCCGGCGACGGCTGACCGTGGCCGTCACTCGCTGTCGGCACCGCGCTCGAGCAGGTAGGCGACGAACAGGCAGACGACGAGCACCATCGCGGGCGGCAGGAGCCGGGCCGCCCCCTCGAGCTGCAGCCAGCGGTAGGGCGCCTGGGTGAAGTCGAGGATGGCGCTCTGGAAGAGGTAGCTGACGATGGCGAGCCCGCCGTAGACGAGACCGACGACGCCGATGAGGTTGATGGCGAACCGGCGGGCGGCGCCGCCCGCCGGCTTCTGCTCGGGGCGGGCCACGTCAGGCTCCCTCGGACTCGATGAGGTGGGTGCTGCCGAACATCGCCGCGGTGGCGCGGGCCGACGGCGAGCCGGCGTCGAGGTCGGCCCCGGCGTCGACGAGCAGTCTCACGATCTCCTCCTCGCCCTTGAACAGGGCTCCGGCGACGGGCGACTGGTCGCGGTCGTTGCGCCGGTCGACGTCGGCACCGCGATCGAGCAGCGCCCGGACCGTCTCGGCGTGACCGTGGTACGCCGCCAGCATGAGCGCGGTGTTGCCGCCGTGGTCCCGCGTGTCGACGGGGAACCGGTGGTCGAGGAAGTCGAGCAGCTCGGCCGTGAGCCCCTCGCGGGCGAGGTCCATCGCGGTGACGATGATGCGCTCCTCCTGCTCCGGCGTGAAGGGTGAACCGGCGGCCTCGCTCATGCCCCCACGATAGGGGTGGCCCGGCAGGTGCTAGAACCGTGCCATGGCCATCACGCATCTTGGAGAGACCGAGGTCCACACCGTCGGCGAGCTGCCCGCCGTGGGCACGACCGCCCCTGACTTCACCCTGACGGGAGCGGACCTCGGCGACGACGTCAGCCGGCCGACCGGCATCCGCACCGTGCTCAACATCTTCCCGAGCGTCGACACGGGCGTGTGCTCTGCGAGCGTGCGGCGCTTCAACGAGATCGCCGCGGGCCTCGACGACGCCACCGTCGTCTGCGTCTCGAACGATCTGCCCTTCGCCATGGCGCGCTTCTGCGGCGCCGAGGGCATCGAGAACGTCACCGTCGCGTCGGCGTTCCGGTGCGACTTCGGCGACGACTACGGCGTCACCCTCGCCGACGGCGGCTTCCGCGGGCTGCTCGCCCGGGCGGTCGTCGTGCTCGACCGCGACGGCAGCGTGCTGCACACCGAGCTCGTCCCCAGCATCGGTCAGGAGCCCGACTACGATGCCGCGGTGGCCTCGCTCGGCTGAGCCCGGCTGAGCCCGGCTGAGCCCGCCTGAGCCCGGTCGGGTTTGTCTACGCCGCAACGTCGTCCAGGCCGGATGCCGGTCAGCGCGTGTCGTCGTCGACCCAGTCGAGCGTGCGCTCCACCGCCTTCTTCCAGGTGCGGTAGAGACGTTCGCGCTCGGCGGGGTCGAGCGACGGCGACCACCGGCGGTCCTCGGCCCAGTTGTCGCGGATCTCGTCGGTGGAGGCCCAGTAGCCGACGGCGAGACCGGCCGCGTAGGCCGCGCCGAGGGCGGTCGTCTCGCTGATGCGCGGGCGCACGACGTCGACCCCGAGCAGGTCGGCCTGGAACTGCATGAGGGTCTCGTTGACGACCATCCCGCCGTCGACCTTGAGCTCGGTGAGGCGCACGCCCGAGTCGGCCTCCATCGCGTCGAGCACCTCACGGGTCTGGAAGGCCGTGGCCTCCAACGCCGCTCGCGCGATGTGGCCCTTGTTGACGAAGCGCGTGAGGCCGACGAGCGCCCCGCGGGCGTCGGAGCGCCAGTGCGGCGCGAAGAGGCCCGAGAAGGCGGGGACGAAGTAGGCGCCGCCGTTGTCCTCGACGGTGGCGGCCAGCCGCTCGACCTCGGCGGCGGAGTCGATGAGCCCGAGGTTGTCGCGCAGCCACTGCACGAGCGAGCCCGTGACGGCGATCGAGCCTTCGAGGGCGTACACCGGCGGCTGCTCGCCGAGCCGGTAGCAGAGCGTCGTCAGCAGCCCGTGCCGGCTCTCGATGATCTCGTCACCGGTGTTGAGCAGCATGAAGTTGCCGGTGCCGTAGGTGTTCTTGGCGCTACCGACGTCGAGGCACGCCTGACCGAACGTCGCGGCGTGCTGGTCGCCGAGGATGCCGGCCACCGGCACCCCGATGAGGATGCCGGGGTGGCAGACGCCGTACTCCTCCGACGACGAGCGGATCTCCGGCAGCATCGACCGGGGCACGCCCATCGCCTCGACGACGTCGTCGGCCCAGTCGAGGGTGCGGATGTCCATCATGAGCGTGCGGGAGGCGTTGGTGACGTCGGTGACATGCACCCCGTCGTGCTCGGCACCGCCGGTGAGGTTCCACAGCAGCCACGTGTCGACGGTCCCGAAGAGCAGCTCACCGGCATCCGCCCGTTCGCGTGCCCCCTCGACGTGGTCGAGGATCCAGCGGACCTTGGGGCCGGCGAAGTACGTCGCGAGGGGCAGGCCCGTACGGGCCTTGAACCGCTCGGGGCCCTCGTCGCCGGCGAGCTCGTCGCACAGGGCCTGCGTGCGGGTGTCCTGCCAGACGATCGCGTGGTGCACCGGCTCGCCCGTCGAGCGGTCCCACACGACGGTCGTCTCGCGCTGGTTGGTGATGCCGACCGCCACGATGGAGGTGGCGTTGAGGTTGGCCGCGGCGAGGGCGCCGCCGACGACGGCCCGGGTGTTGGCCCAGATCTCCGTCGCGTCGTGCTCGACCCAGCCGGCTCGCGGCAGGATCTGCCGGTGCTCGCGCTGGTCGACGGCGACCACGCGCCCGCTGCGGTCGAAGACCATCGCCCGGGTGCTCGTCGTGCCCTGGTCGATGGCGAGGACGTGGCTGGCCTGCTCGCTCGTCATGCCCAGACCGTAGCGCCCGTCGCCCGCGCACGACCTGCTCCTACAGTGGTGGTGTCAGTGGGGGTGTCGCCCCACACGAGCACGACCAGGAGGGACCGCAGATGACCAGTGCGGTGCGGCTCGACGCCGAGTACCGGAGCCGAGCCTGGAAGCGGTTGGCCGAGAAGAAGTTCGACGTCCTCGTCGTCGGTGGCGGGGTGACCGGCGCCGGTGTCGCGCTCGACGCCGCCACGCGCGGGCTGTCGACCGCTCTCGTCGAGCAGCGCGACTTCGGCTCCGGCACCTCGTCCCGCTCGTCGAAGCTGTTCCACGGCGGCCTGCGCTACCTCGAGCAGATGAACTTCGACCTCGTCCGCGAGGCGCTCAAGGAGCGCGAGCTCATGCTGACGCGCATCGCCCCGCACCTCGTCAAGCCGGTGCCGTTCCTCTACCCGCTGACCGGGCGTGGGTGGGAGCGCCCCTACGTCACAGCGGGACTCACGCTCTACGACACGATGGGCGGCGCCCGCTCGACGCCCCGGCACAAGCAGCTGACCCGCACCGGGGCACTGCGCATCGCGCCGTCACTGCGCCGTGACGCCCTCACCGGGGCCCTGCTCTACTACGACGCGCAGGCCGACGACGCCCGCCACACCCTCACCACCGTGCGCACCGCGGCCGCCTACGGCGCCTGGGTGCTCGCCTCGGCACGGGTCGTCGACCTGATCCGGGCGGGTGAGCGCATCGTCGGGGCGGTCGTCGAGGACGTCGAGACGGGCGAACGGGTGCAGGTGCAGGCGTCGGTGGTCGTCAACTGCACGGGCGTCTGGACCGACGACATCCAGACGATGGCGGGCGGGCGCGGCCGCTTCCACGTGCGAGCGAGCAAGGGCGTGCACATCGTCGTGGGCCGCGACCGCATCAACAGCGAGACCGGGCTGATCCTGCGCACCGAGACCTCCGTGCTCTTCGTCATCCCGTGGGGCACGCACTGGATCATCGGCACCACCGACACCGACTGGGAACTCGACCGCAGCCACCCCTCGGCCACACGCGCGGACATCGACTACCTCCTCGAGCACGTCAACGCCGTGCTCAACGTGCCGTTGACGCACGACGACATCCAGGGCGTCTACGCGGGGTTGCGGCCGCTGCTGTCGGGCGAGAGCGAGGACACGAGCCAGCTCTCGCGCGAGCACGCCGTGGCGCGACCCCAGCCGGGCCTCGTCTCGATCGCCGGGGGCAAGTACACGACCTACCGGGTCATGGCCGCGGATGCCGTGGACGCCGCCCGCGCGGATGTGGGGGGTGACGTCGGCGAGAGCGTCACCGAGCACATCCCCCTCTCGGGGGCCGAGGGCTACGTCGCGCTCGTCAACCAGATCGACCGGCTCGCCCGCCACCAGGACCTCCCGGTCTGGAGGATCACCCACCTGCTCGACCGCTACGGCTCGCTCGTGCACGAGCTGTTCGCCCTCTCCGAGGACGACCGGAGCCTGTACGATCCGCTCCCCGGTGCCGAGGAGTACCTCACCGTCGAAGCGCTCTACGCCGTGACCCACGAGGGCGCCCTGCACCTCGACGACGTGCTGGCCCGCCGCACCCGCATCTCGATCGAGACGCCCGACCGCGGCGTGCAGTGCGCCGAGGCCGTGGCCCGGGTCGTCGGGCCCGTGCTCGGGTGGGACGACGCGCGGCAGCTCGAGGAGGTCGAGCGCTACCGGGCCCGGGTCGAGGCCGAGCGGGAGTCGCAGAAGGAGCTCGCCGACTCCGAGGCGAACGCCGAGCGGCTCAGCGCCCCCGACATCCGCCGAATCCCGGTCAGCCGGGCCCCGCACGAGCCCTGAGGTCGCTCGGCTGCCCGCCGACCGGCATCCGGTCGAGGGGGTCGTCGGCGCCACCCCCGAGGCGGCGCCGACGACCCCCTCGGCTCCCTACGGGGTCCCGGCGGCCTCGGCGCCGTCGGCGCTGTCGGAGCCGTCCGGCGGCTGCGACCCCGCGATGTTGACGAGCCAGCCGACGCCGAACCGGTCGGTGACCATGCCGAACTCGTCGCCCCACATCTGCCTCTCGAGGGGGACGGTCACGGTGCCGCCGTCGGCCAGCTTCTCGAAGTAGCCGCGCAGCTCGTCGGCGTCGTCACCGCTGAGGCTGATGCTCATCGACGAGCCCTCGTCGAGCGGCATGCCGGGCGGGGCGTCGGAGGCCATGAGGGTGTAGCCGGCCGGCGTCTCGAGCTGGGCGTGCATGACGCCGTCGGCGGACGCCCCCTCCGGTGGCGTGCCGAACTCGCCGAAGGTGCTGATGCTCAGCTCGCCGCCGAGGATGCCGCGGTAGAACTCCATGGCCGCGCGGGCGGAGTCGGTGAAGTTGAGGTACGGGTTCAGCGTGGACGGCATGCGGTGCCCTCCTTCGTCGGTCGGATGCCCAGCAGCGTAGGGGCGTCGCGGGCGCGGCGGAACAGGTCTGACGCAGGAAGTTCACACCGACCACATGGCGGTCGCCGGACGGGTCAGAGGGCGCGGGGCGAGCGCTTCGAGCTGCCCTCCGACCCGAGCGGACGCTGGGTGCGGCCGTCGTCGGTGGGGCCGAGGCCGCCCTGGCAGCGGGGGCAGTAGAACATCGTGCGGGTGCGCGGCTCCTGGCCGATCGGGGCGACGCGCACGGTGGTGCCGCAGCGACGGCACGGGCGGCCGCTGCGGGCGTGGACGTAGTGCGCCTCGTCGAGCCGGTAGCTGCCGGTGCTCGTCTGCACGGCGTTGTTCTTGCCGTTGTCGATGAGCCGGTGGGCCCGGGCGACGATGCGCTGCAGCCGTTCTCGGCCCAGCTCGGTCGTCGGGGTCCACGGCGGGACACGCTCGAGGAAGAGCGTCTCGGCGCACCACATCGTGCCGACGCCCGCGAGGTTGCGCTGGTCGAGCAGGGCCTCGCCGACGGGGAGGTCGGCGCGCAGCAGGTTGTCGATGGCGGCCTCCGCGTCCCAGTCCGGCCCGAGGACGTCGGGACCGAGGTGGCCGACCAGGTCACCCTCGCGGTCGGTCGGGACGAGGTCGAGCATGCCGAGGCGCATGCCCAGCGCGGTCCAGTCGGTGGCCGAGACGAGCGCGCGCAGGTTCGGGTTGCGCCGCCACCGGGGCGCGAGCGACGGGGTGGCCTCGATGCGCCACTGGCCCTCCATGCGCAGGTGGGAGTGCAGGGTCAGGCCGCCCTCGATGCGGTGCAGCACGTGCTTGCCGCGGCTGACGACCTCGATGGTCGTGCGGTCGGTGAGGTCGGCGGTGGCGATGTCGGGCCAGCGCAGGTCGCTGGCGACGATGAGCTTGCCGGCGAGCGCCTGGTGCAGTCGGGTGGCGGTTCGCCACACGGTGTCGCCCTCGGGCACGTCGCCCCCTCTCGTCTCGGTCGAGGTCGACGTACCCCCTCCCCGTCGAGAGGCCACTTCCCGACACCCCCACACCGTCGAGAGGCCACTTCCCGTCGCTGCTCAGAAGTCGATGCGCACCACGACACGGCGGACGCTCGGCCGCAGCACCTCACGGAACCCGGCCGACAGGTAGCTGCCGAGCAGACCGGGGTGCAGCTCCTCGAGGAGCGCGTCGGTGCTCGTCATGGGGTACCCCTCGAGCGCCCGCGCCCCTCGGTCCCGGGCGAAGTCGACCGCAGCGGCGACGAGCGCGGTGGAGACACCCTCACGGCGGAAGCCCCGCCGGACGAAGGCGCAGGTGACGGCCCAGACGCCGTCGTCGAGACGGTCCTCGTCACGGCCGACCCAGACGGCGCGGCTGCTGTTGCGGACGAGGCCGCCGTACGCCGGGCGGGGCTCCACCGCGCACCACCCGACCGGAGAGCCGTCGAGATGGGCGACGAGCCCGCTCGTCTCCGGTGCGTCGGGGTCACCGCATGCCGTCTGCTGACGCAACCGGTGCACCCGCTCCTCACGCGGCATCCGGCCGAACGACTCCCCCCGGGCCAGCTTGAAGCGCTGGCACTGGCAGCGGTGCGCGGGACCACGCTCGCCGAAGACCTCCTGCAGATCGTCGAAGGGGACTTCGTTGGCAGGCCGGATGCGCAGGTCAGCCGCCACGTGCACCACCCCCGCCCGGGTGCCCGTCCGGGTCAGCCGCGCTGGACGACAGCATGACCGCGACCAGGGCGCCGAGCCGGCCGGCGACATCGACGGCGGCCCGGCCGACGAGCCCGTGAGCCTCCATCGCGTCGTCGGGCCGGCCTGTCTCGGCGAGGGTTTCGCCTAGAGTCCTGCCCTCGAGCAGGACGGCCTCGAGCGTCCCGTCGTCGTCTATGTGCACCCACAGGTCGACGCACCCGAAGGGCGCCTTCTGGTGCTCGTCGTACGACTGGGGCAACCCCGGATGGTTCGCCAGGACCGCGGGGAACGCCGCACACCAGACGATCCCGCCGCCCGAGGGTGCGTCCGGCGAACCGTCCGTGGGGTCCGGCGGTCCGGTGTTCTCCTCTACCGGCGGTCGTCGCTCCCACGGCGATCCGACCACGGCGGCCGACACCGCCGCGTCGACGACCTCGATGGGTGAGTGCACTCTCATCGACTCATGGTGGCAGAGCGCGCGTGGGCAGGAAGGCGCCGTCGTTGCTCCACACCGACGGGAAGTGGCCTCTCGACGGTTCGACGTCGTGACGGGAAGTGGCCACTCGACGGTTCGGGCTGCGGTGGGAGGTGACCTTTCGATGACCTCTATTCGGCCTTTCGACGGGTCAGCGGCGGAGGCGGAGGCCGCGGGGGGTCATGTGGAACCCGGCGCTCGACAGGGCGGCGACGAGCGGGTGGTCGGACCCGAGGACCGCTGCACCGTCGGCCTTCTCGACCGTCAGCCGGCCCAGCGCCCCCTCGCGCACCGCGAGCGCCAGGGCGTCGGCGGCCGGCTGCAGCTGCGCCTCGTCGTCGGACCAGCAGAGCATCGTCTTGCCGCCACGCTCGACGTAGAGGACGAGCTCGCCGTCGACGAGCACGACCAGGGCCCCGGCCTTGCGGCCCGGCTGGTGGCCCTTGCGTCGTGAGGTCGCCTTGGCCGGGGCGTCGCCGTTCGAGGACGTGTCGGCCTCGCCGTCCGCCGCGTCGGTGACGGGTCGCTCGGGCCAGCCGAGGGCCGCGCCGTAGGGGTTGGCCGGGTCGCTGGCCGCCAGCACGAGGGCGGGCGGTCCGCTGCGGTCGTCACCGCGCCGCCCCCCACGACCGGCCGCAGCCGGGGCCGCGACGGCGGGCGTCGCCCACTCGTCGCCCTCGTCGGGGTCGACGCGACGGGAGCCACCGCCGTCTGCGCCACCGGGCAGTCGGGAGAGCGAGCGCAGCCGGTCGACGGCACCGGTCGTCGCGAACTGTGACGCCCCGAGGCTCTCGACGAAGTACCCGCGACGCACCTTGCCGGCCTCCTCGGCGGCGGCGAGCACGCGGTAGACGGCCGCGAAGCCACCCGTGACCTCCTCGGCCACGACCGACCCCCGGGTCAGCACGCCGTAGCGATCGAGCAGCAGCTCGGCCGTCGTCACCGCGCGCACCGTGGGGTCGGTCTCGGCGGTCGGCAGCAACGTCCAGCGGCCGACCCCGGATGAGGGGCCCGACCCGGCCGCGCGGCCGGCCCCCGACGCCGCCGCCTGCGCCTTGGCCTCCGCGTCGACGACCTGCTCGGGGCTGGTGGCGGCCAACGCGCCGCGCAGCAACCCGAAGCGCCCGAGCGAGCCGCGCCGCCCGGAGTACCGTGCCGACCGCGGCGCCGTCACCGTGCGCTTGTGCGCCGTGCGTCCCCCGGCGAGCAGGGCCCGCAACGGGGCCATCGTGTCGTTGGTGACCCGACCGCTCCAGGCGACGGACCACAGGGCGTCGAGCACCTCCGGGTCACCGAGCCCGACCCGCTGCGCCAGCGGACGGAAGAACCAGGCGCCGCCGCCAGCGAGGGCGTCGAGCACGGCGTCCTCGGCGTCGGTGAGGTCGCTCGACTCGGGCGGCAGGAGGGTCAGATGGGCCTGGTCGGCGAGGTGAAGGCTGACCCACCCGTCGTCACCGGGCAGCGAACCGTGACCGCGCCAGACGACCTCGCCGGCGCTCATCACCTCGTCGAGCAGGCCCGGGCGGTAGTCACCGACCCGGGCGGGCAGCACGAGCGTCTCGAGCGAGCTCGCCGGCACGATGGCACCGGTGAGCTGCTCGACGGCCCGCAGCAGGCCGTCGCGGCCGCGCTGGTTGCCGCCGACCCCCTGCCACTGCGGCACGAACCGCGCCAGCGCCGTGCGGTCGACCGGCTCCACCTCGTGCCGCAGCGCCGCGAGCGAACGCCGCCGCAGCAGCCGCAGCACCTCGGCGTCGCAGAACTCGGGACCGTGGCCGCCGCCGTTCTCGGTCGGGAGCAGCTCACCCTCGACGGCCCGCCCGGCCGAGACGAGCCGGCGCAGCGCGTCGTGCACGACCGCCGGGCCGACGCCCCACCACCGCGCGACGGTGGCGACGGTGAACGGGCCGTGGGTGCGGGCGAAGCGTGCGACGAGGTCGCCCAGCGGGTCGGGCACCGGCTCGAGGAACGCCTGCGGCACCCCGACGGGCAGGGCGGTGCCGAGCGCGTCACGCAGCCGGGCGGCATCCTCAATGGCGGCCCAGCGCTGCTCGCCACCGACGCGGACGCCGATGACGCGCCGTGACGACTCGAGCGCGGCCAGCGCCGCCTCGACGTCGGCGGGGGCGAACCCCTCCGCCGCGCGGGCGACGATGTCGGCGAGCGACAACGGGCCGAGCACGCGCAGCAGGTCGCTGACGTCGTCGGCGTCGCGGGCGCCGCGCTCGGGCGTCAGCCGCTGCAGCTCGGCCTCGGTGCGGGCGACCGCCTCGGGGTCGAGCAGGTCGCGCAGGGCCAGCGCCTCCCCCTGGCCCAGCAGCTCGGACAGCAGCGACGGGTCGAGCGCGAGGGCCGCCGCCCGGCGCTCGGCCAGCGGCGAGTCGCCCTCGTAGAGGTACTGGGCGACGTAGCCGAACACGAGCGACTTGGCGAACGGGGAGGGTGACGAGCTCTCGACGTCGAGCACGGTGATGGCCCGCGACCGGACGTCGGTCATGAGCTCGATGAGCCCCGGCACGTCGAAGACGTCCTGGACGCACTCGCGCACGGCCTCGAGCACGATCGGGAACGACGGGTACTGGCTCGCCACCTCGAGCAGCTGGGCGGCCCGCTGTCGCTGCTGCCACAGGGGCTGACGGCGGTCGGGGCGTCGACGCGGCAGCAGCAGCGCCCGCGCCGCGCACTCGCGGAAGCGGGCGGCGAAGAGGGCCGAGCCGCCGATCTCCTGCGTGACGAGGGCGTGCACCTCGTCGGGTTCGAGGGTGACGAGCTCGACGAGCTGGCGCCCGATGGCGCTGTTGCCCATACGGCGGTGCGTGCGGACGCCGTCGCCGTCGCCCTCGCCGTCGTCACCGCCGAAGCCGTCGTCGTCGAACTCGAGGTCGGGCAGGCGGAAGACGATCCCGTCGTCACCGTGCATGGCCTGGACGTCGATGCCGAACCGCTCACGCATGCGCGCGGCGACGCACAGCGCCCACGGTGCGTGGACCTGGCCGCCGAACGGTGAGAGCACGGCGACGCGCCAGTCACCGATCTCGTCGCGGAAGCGCTCGACGACGATGGTGCGGTCGTCGGGGACGTGGCTCGTCGCCTCGCGCTGCTCGTTGAGGTAGCCGAGCAGGTTGTCGGCCGCCCACTCGTCGAGGCCCGCGGTGCGCACCCGGTCGCGGGCCCGCTCGGGGGTGAGCCCGACGATCTCACGGATGAAGGCCCCCACGGCCCGCCCCAGCTCGGCCGGGCGACCCTGCTGGTCGCCCTTCCAGAACGGCAGCTTGCCGGCCTGCCCCGGCGCCGGTGTGACGAGCACCCGGTCGTGCGTGATGTCCTCGATGCGCCACGACGACGTGCCGAGGGTGAAGACGTCACCGACCCGCGACTCGTAGACCATCTCCTCGTCGAGCTCGCCGACGCGTCGCCCCGGCCCGTCCCCCGAGGCGAGGAACACGCCGTAGAGACCGCGGTCGGGGATGGTGCCACCGCTCGTCACCGCCAGTCGCTGGGCGCCGCGCCGGCCCGACAGCACGTCGGTGACACGGTCCCAGACGATGCGCGGACGCAGCTCGGCGAACTCGTCGCTGGGATAGCGACCCGCGAGCATGTCGAGCGTCGCCTCGAGCACCGTGTGCGGCAGGGCGGCGAAGCTCGCCGAGCGCCGCACCAGCGCCTCGAGGTCGGCCACCGACCACTCGTCCATCGCGCACATCGCTACGATGTGCTGGGCCAGGACGTCGACCGGGTTCGCCGGGATGCGCAGGCTCTCGATCGCCCCCGCCCGCATGCGCTCGACGACGACGGCCGTCTGCACGAGGTCGCCGCGGAACTTCGGGAACAGCACCCCCTCGCTCACCGCGCCGACCTGGTGCCCGGCGCGCCCGACGCGCTGCAGGCCGCTCGCCACGCTCGGCGGGCTCTCGACCTGGATGACGAGGTCGATGGCGCCCATGTCGATGCCCAGCTCGAGGCTGCTCGTGGCCACGACCGCCGGCAGACGCCCCGCCTTGAGGTCCTCCTCGATGGCCGACCGGTGCTCCTTGCTCACCGAGCCGTGGTGCGCGCGCGCCAGCACCGGCGCCGCGCCCGTGGCGACGCCCGCCTGGGCCATCACCTGGGCGGGCGCCCGGGTCACGGTGCGGGCGGGGGCCGACCCACCGGCATCCGGATGCCGGGTGGCGCCCTCCCCGGGTGGGGTGCCGTCGGGCGACTCCTCCCCCGCGGCGGCCTCGGCGGCCTCGGCGGCCTCGGACTCGGCCAGCCGCTCCTCCCAGATCTCGTTGAGACGTGAGGTGAGCCGCTCGGCCAGCCGGCGCGAGTTGGCGAAGACGAGCGTCGAGCTGTGCTCGGTGATGAGGTCGACGATCCGCTGCTCGACGTGGGGCCAGATCGAGGCCTGCGGCGCCTGGCCCGCGGCCGGGCCGCTGAGGTCGGGTACGCCCGGCGAGACCTCGGCCGCGCCGCTCAGCTCGGCCATGTCGGGCACGGGCACGACGACCTCGAGGTCCCACTCCTTCGTCGAGACCGGCTGCACGATGTCGACCGGGCGACCGCCGGCGAGGTAGCGGGCGACCTCCTCGACGGGTCGCACGGTGGCCGAGAGCCCCACGCGCTGGGCGGGCTGGGGCAGCAGGGCGTCGAGGCGGTCGAGGCTGAGGGCGAGGTGGGCACCGCGCTTCGTGCCGGCGACGGCGTGGACCTCGTCGATGATGACGGTCTCGACGCCCTGGAGGGCCTCGCGCACGGCCGAGGTGAGCATGAGGAAGAGCGACTCCGGCGTCGTGATGAGCACGTCGGAGGGGGTGCGGGCGAAGGTGCGGCGGTCGGCCGCGGGCGTGTCGCCCGAGCGCACGCTGACGGTGATGTCGGGCGGGGTGACCCCGAGGCGCTCGGCGGCGTGGCCGATGCCGACGAGGGGGGCGCGGAGGTTGCGCTCGACGTCGACGGCGAGCGCCTTCATCGGCGAGATGTAGAGCACCCGGCACCGCTCGATCGCCTTCTCGGGCACCGGTCGGCTGGCCATGCGGTCGATGGCCCAGAGGAAGGCGGAGAGCGTCTTGCCCGAGCCGGTCGGCGCGACGACGACGCAGTGGTGGCCCGAGCTGATGGCGTCCCACGCACCGGCCTGCGCCGCGGTCGGCAGCGCGAAGCTGTTGCGGAACCACTCGGCGGTCGCCGGCGAGAAGCGCTCGAGCACGTCGACGGGGCCGCGGGCGCCGTCCGCCCCGCGACCGCCCGTGCCTCCGGTGCCGGCCGTGCCGTCCTTGGTTGCCATCACCGCACAGCCTGCCACCCTGCGCCGACAGAGGCCCGCCCGTCGAACGACGGCCGCCCGTCGCCGGGGCCCAGGTGGCTCGTCAGCGCACCGGCCGACCCACCTCGCCGGCCAGGTGGGTCGCGCTCTGGTCGCGCGTCAGCGCCCCCTCGGCCGCGGCCACCGTCATGAACGGCCACACCGGCAGCAGCGGGGCGAGGTAGGCGCCGGCCCCGTGGTAGACGTCTGGTCGACCCGGCCACACCGCGAAGCCCTCGTCGCCGTTCTCGTCGAGCTCGTTGACCCAGCTGCCGTCGGGGGCCACGAAGAACCGTGCCGCGTGGTCCCAAAGACGCCGGTACCACCGCTCCCACTCGTCGTCGCCGGTGAGCGCCCGCAGCGCCGCCGTGGCCTGGATGCCCTCGCACACCGGCCAGTGCAGCCGCACCGTCGACACGGGGCGCCGCTGCCAGTCGACGGTGTAGACCAGTCCCTCCCGACCGTCGACTCCCCACGCGGACAACGCCGTCCGCGTCAGCGCCGCCGCCGAGTCGAGCACCCAGCCGGGGGTCTCGACGCGCGGTGACGCGTGCAGGGCGCACAGCAGCCGGGCCCACTCGAGGGAGTGGCCGTACGTCGCGCCGTAGGGTCGGAAGGGGTGGTCGGGGTCGTCGACGTTGTGGTCGGGCTGCTCCACCCACCGCTCGTCGAAGTGCTCCGGGAGCAGCCAGCCGTGCTCGCGCGCATGGCGGTCCACGAGCCGCTCGCAGACGCGCAGCGCCCGCTCGTGCCACCTGTCGTCGCCGAGGGCGTCTCCGGCGGCGAGGAACGCCTCGACCCCGTGCATGTTCGCGTTGGCGCCGCGGTAGGGCTCGGGGTCGCTCCAGTCGGCCGCGAACGACTCGGACAGCGCGCCGTCGGCCTCGACCCAGAACCGGGTCCCGACCACGTCGAGCGCCTCGTCGAGCAGCTCGCGCGCGCCCGGCACCCCGGCCGCCAGCGCGGACGACGCGGCGAGGACGACGTGGACGTGCTCGTAGGCCGCCTTGCGCCCACGGCCCTCGCCTCCGTCGCCCGCCGCCGCATCCGTCGCCGCATCCGTCGCCAGCGTGCCGAACCAGCCGCCGTGCTCGGCGTCGCGGAACGGACCGGCCAGCGAGTCGAGGGCGTGCCGCAGCAGCGCCTCCGACCCGGGCAGGCCGAGCACGCTGCCGAGCGAGGCGGCGTGCGCCATGCGGGCCGTCAGCAGCAGGGTCGGCGCACGCCCCGGCAGCGGGCGCCGGTCCCCCCCGAGGTACTCGAAGCCCCCACCGGGGGCGGCGCTCGCGACGACGAAGTCGAGCATGCGCCCGAACCGGTCGACCGCCCACTGCCGGTGCGTCGCCCGTTGCACCCACGGTGTGTCGACGGCAGTCACGTCGGCGCTCACGACGGACCGACCGCCCTCCGCGACACCACGCGTCGCAGCTCGGGCGACCGCGCGCACTCGGAGAGGAAGCCGCCGACGAAGGTGTCCCCGAGCCCGACGGTCGTCGCGGTCGGCACGTCGACGAGGGGGACGGGCACCACCGCGACCAGCCCGCCGGCCAGCTGCTGCAGCCGGCCTACGACGTCGTCGGTTCCGTCGTGGCGAGCGGCCAGACGGTCGAGCGCGGTCCGGATGCCGGCCACGTCCGTCGGCGTCGCCGCTCCCCCGTGCGCGTAGCGGGCCGTCGCGAGCACGACACCCGCCCGCAGGGCCGGCCGCAGGGCGGCCGCCGCCCTCGCGTCGTCCGCGACGGCCAGGGCCCAGCGGCGCGAGTGCACGACGAGGGCGCCCACCTGCAGGCGTCCCGCGACCTCGGTGACCGCGGCCAGCACGTCGTCGGCGTCGAGCAGGTCGACGGGCCGGCCCAGCACCTCCGCGAGCTCCTCGTCGCTCAGGCTGTAGACGTCGACGAGCGGCACGAGCCGGCGCCGAACGACCTCGGCGAGGTGCGGCTCGTGGAAGCCGGCGTCCTCGTACATGACGAGGGCGTCCGTGTCGGCGTGCGCCAGGGCCGCCTCGACGTGCCGGAGCCGGGGCTGGAGGTCCTCGTCGGTGCGCAGGGCGTTGAGGCCCGACACGAGCACGACCTCGGCCGACGCCACCGCGCCGACGAGACCATCCGACAGGGCGATCCGCTCGTTGGCGGGGTCGTTGACGTAGATGATCCGGTTGGCCCGGGGGGCGAAGAGGTCAAGGCGGTCGGTGACGACCCGGGCCCCGCTCGGGTACTGCACGATGAGGTGCGGGTGGTACTCGGCGTCGTTCTCCCCGACGAGGTGCGCCGCGCCCGGGGGCAGCAGGGCGAGCACGTCGTCGTCGACGAACGACAGGTGCACCGTGGCCGGTACCCCCACCCGCGCCATGGCCGATGCGGCCCGGACGCACGTGCCGCCGAGCGAGGTCTCGCCGTCGAACCGCTCGCAGAACGCGCCGATGACCTCGGCGCCCTCGACGTGGCGCTCGCCGCCGGCCCCGCGGGCGAGGTAGCCCAGCACCGAGGCGACGAGGTCACGCTCGGTACGGATCGGCCCGACCGCTGTCAGGTCGTCCGGCCCGACGCCGTGGTGCCGGGCGAGATCGCCCAGCACCACGGCATCCCAGACGATCTCGCGGTCTATCGCGGCTCCGAAACCGAGCACGACCTCGCCGGCGTGTGGCGAGACGACCGGGGCGACCGCCGTCACGGGAGTGCTCAATACAGGGCAGCCTGGCCGCTCGCGTTGAACAGCTCGATCTTGTGCGCGGCCGTGACCTTCATGGCCTCGATGCACGGCGGCTGGATCGAGTTCGGCTCGCGCAGCTTGGTGTCCGCGAGCACCTCGCGCATCTTGTCGTGGTAGGCCACCTTGATGTCGCTGCTGATGTTGATCTTGGCGACGCCGTGCATGACCGACTTGGCGATCTCCTCGTCGGGGTTGCCCGAGCCGCCGTGCAGCACGAGCGGGATGGCGACGGCGGCCTCGATGCGCTCGAGCAGGTCGAGCTTGATCTCGGGCTTCATCCAGTCGGGGTAGAGGCCGTGGCAGGTGCCGACGGCGACGGCCAGGCTGTCGATGCCGGTGAGCCCGACGAAGCGGACCGCGTCGTCGGGGTCGGTGTAGACGATGGAGTCGGTGCCGGCCTCGGCCTCGTCGTCGGTCTTGCCGATGGTGCCGAGCTCGGCCTCGACGCTGACGTCGACGGCGTGGGCGGCGTGGGCCACCTGCTTCGAGACGGCGACGTTGTCGTCGAAGGGCTTGAGCGAGGCGTCGATCATGACGGAGGTGAAGCCGAGCTGGATGGCCCGCAGCGCCTCCTCGTACGTGGCGCCGTGGTCCCAGTGCACCGCGACCGGGACGGTCGAGCGCAGCGCTCGGCTCAGCACCGCGGGGAGGAAGTCGGCGCCGACGTGGCTGACCTCGTCGGGGTGGATGGCCACGATGAGCGGCGACTCGGTCTCTTCGCAGATCTCGAAGATGCCCTTCGCCATCGCGTGGTCGCTGATGTTGAAGGCCGGCACCGCGAACTGGTTCTCGCGGGCGACCTGCAGGAGCTTGACTCCGTTGACGAGCATGGATTCGTCTCTCTCTGATGGGTGTTCGGGCTGGTGGGTCGCCGCCGCTCGACGCGGGGCGAGGCGGAGGTCAGCTCTTCACGGCGCCGGCGGTCATGCCGCCGATGAAGAACTTCTGGAAGAAGACGAACAGGACCAGGACCGGCACGCTGCCCAGCACACTCATCGCCATCATCTCGCTCCACTCGTACGAGTGCTGGCCCATGAGCAGCTGGATGCCGATGGGCACCGTGCGCATGTCGTCGGTGCGGGTGAGGGTGAGCGCGAAGAGGTACTCGTTCCACGCGATCATGAACGTGTACACGGCGACCGAGACGATGCCCGGCAGCGAGATCGGCACGAGGATGCGCCACAGCGCGCCGAAGCTCGAGGTCCCGTCGACCCGCGCGGCCTCGTCGAGCTCGCGAGGCAGGGTGTTGAAGTAGCCCGTCATCATGATGATCGCGTAGGGCAGCGTGAACACCATGTAGGTGAGGATCAGACCCTGGTAGCTGTTGTAGACCGCAGCGCGACGATGAGGCCGAAGTACGGGATGAGCAGCGTGATCGGCGGGACGGCCTGGATGCCGATGATGACGATGTTGATGAGCGTCTTGCCCCGGAACTGGAAGCGGCTGAACGCGTACGCCGCGAGGATGGCGACGACGAGCGTCAGCACCGTCACGACGCTCGCGATGAAGTAGCTGTTGAAGAAGAACCGCAGCTTCGTCGGGTCGGTGAATACGCTCGTGTACGCGGCGAAGGAGAAGTTCTCGGTGATGAGCTTCGGCGGGTAGGCGAAGATCTCGCTGTTCGCCTTGAACGAGCTCGACACCATCCAGAGGATCGGCAGGCCGGCGAAGCAGGCCCCGAGCAGGAGGCCGAGCACGGCACCGACCTTGAGCAGCATCCGCTTCGCGTGTCGGGGGTCGCGCCCACCGGATGCCGGGGTGGCGGGGTGGGTGGGGCCGGCGGGGTCCGTGCCCGACGAGCCCGACGAGCCCGACGACGTCGGCGTCGTGGCGCGGGGGCTCACGGTGTACTGGGTCATGGTCAGTCCCTCGCTCGCTGGTGGCGGACGTACAGGACGGCGAGCACCAGGGCGATGACGAGCATGATCACGGCGCTGGCGGCGGCCTGGGCGAACTGGTACTCGCTGAAGGCGAGCTTGTAGGTATAGGTGCTGAGCATCTCGGTGCGGTCGAGCGGTCCGCCGCCGGTCGTCATCCAGATGAGCGGGAACTGCTGGGACGTCCAGATGACGTCGAGCAGCGCCATGCTGATGATGACGGGGCGCAGCGACGGCAGCGTCACGTGCACGAACCGTCCCCACCACGAGGCGCCGTCGACGGCCGCGGCCTCGTAGAGGTCGGTCGAGATCCCCTGCAGGCCGGCGAGCAGGCTGATCATGAAGAACGGGTAGCCGGCCCAGATGTTCATCACCGTCACCGCCGGCAGCGCGAGGTTGAGCTCGCTGAACCAGGCGACCGGACCGTCGATGAGCCCGACGCTCTGGAGGCCGTAGTTGACGACGCCGTTGGGGTCGAGCAGGAGCCGCCAGAGGATGGCGATGATGGCCACGGTGAGCAGCCACGGCATGACGAAGATGGTGCGGAAGACCGTCTTGGTGCGGTTGCCGATGAGCGTCGAGTTGAGCAGCATCGCAAACCCGAGGCCGATGACGAGGTGCGCCGCGACGCTGACGCCGGTGAAGACGAGGGTGTTCTTCGTCGCCGTGTGAAAGGCCGGGTCGGTGAGGATCGTGACGTAGTTCTTGAGGCCGACGACGATCGAGGTGGGGCTGATGATGACGTTGTCGAAGAACGAGTACCGGATGACGACGGCCACCGGCAGGATCATCAGCACGAGCATGAGCGCGATGACCGGGGCGAGGTAGCCGTAGGGGCCGAGGCGCTTGCCGAGGCTCGATCGCCGGACCG
The DNA here is from genome assembly GCF_003635045.1 of Terracoccus luteus. Taxonomy (NCBI): domain Bacteria; kingdom Bacillati; phylum Actinomycetota; class Actinomycetes; order Micrococcales; family Intrasporangiaceae; genus Terracoccus; species Terracoccus luteus. The sequence continues at coordinate 2,995,204 of NZ_RBXT01000001.1, forward strand.
GTGCCGACGCCCGCGAGCCGCGGCCGTCGGCACCGGGGCCTGGGGTGGCGCCGCCGGGAGTGCCCGAGGGGTTCTGCGATCGCCTCACCGCTGGGGTGGGCAGGGTGGTACCTGACATGGGGGTGCCTCCTCGACGGGGCGGCCCTCCCGGGCCGCCCCGTCGTCAGCGGTCAGAACTTGGACGACCAGGCGGACTGGACGTTGCTGAGCATGGTGTCGACCGGCTGGCCGTTGGCCAGGGTCTCCTGCAGCTGCACGTCGAAGGTGCGCATGAGGTCCTCCGCGGTGGGCAGGCCGGTGAACTCGTTGGCCGGCACGCCCTTGTTCCAGATGTCGAAGGCGGTCTTGAACATCTCGTCCGACTGGACGAAGTCGGGCACCGACTCCGGCTGCCGGCCGAGATCCCGCCGAAGTGCCTGCGGGGCCTCTACGTCTTCGGGGGCGACGTCAGCCTCGTCGCCCAGGCGACCATCGGTCCCGTCGCCTTCCCCGTCACCCTCGGCGGGCGCGACATGGACATCCGCTGCGACCTCGCCCTCGTGACCGTGGGTGGGGTGTCGGGCGACGGCTACTCGACCGGCAACCTCGCTGAGGCGAGCATGATGCGCTCGATGGTCGAGCGGGCGAGCCGGGTGGCGATCCTCGCCGACTCCTCCAAGCTCGACCGGCGGCTGTTCGTGCAGATCGCCGAGCTCGGCGCGGCCGACTACTTCGTCACCGACCGCGAGCCCCCGGCCGAGCTGCTCGCGGCCATGCGGCACGAGGGTGTCGAGGTGCTCTGGGAGCCGGTGGAGGAGACCGCCTGACCCCACCCGACGCGCCGCCGGCGGGTACGGGTCCGACGTGGTGAGAACCGTGACGAACACCGTGACCCGCGACCGGCTCGGCGCCTGGGTGCTGAAGTGCAACCCCGTCGCGTGGGACCTTCGCGCCTTCGTCGACTCCGGCGAGGGACGCGTCACCTCGTGGTCGGTGCAGCCGGGCTACCGGGCCGACCTCATGGAGCCGGGCGACCGGGTGCTCTTCTGGGTCTCAGGCGACGGCCGCACGGGGTTCGACCGTGGCGTGTGGGGTCTGGGCCACGTCACGGCGCCCGCGGAGCCGTGGGTCGAGACCGACCCCGGTCACTGGCGTGCAGCGGGTGACGCCCACGGCATCCGGGCCCGCGTCGAGGTCGACGTCCCGCTGCTCTCGGCCCCCGTCACGGATGCCGACCTGCGCGCGGTCGGGTGCGACCGCCTCGAGGTGCAGCGCCAGCCCTTCCTCGCCAACCCCTCGTGGGTCGACGTCGACCAGCTCGCCGCGATGGGCCCGCTGCTGCCGCCGTGGCCCGACCCGCCTGCCTGACGCGCCCTGGACCGCCCTGCGTCAGACGGCGTCCCCGGGCCCGGTGCGGGCACGGGATACTCGGGTGGTGAAGAACCTCAACGAGCGGATGCCGCGCGACCCCGACGCCGACGCCCTCTACGAGGCGTTCACCGAGTGGACGACCGACTCCGGGCTCACGCTCTACCCGCACCAGGACGAGGCCTTCCTCGAGCTGCTCAGCGGCAGCAACGTCATCCTCGCCACGCCGACCGGGTCGGGCAAGTCGCTCGTGGCGACCGCCGCCCACTTCACCGCGCTCGCCGACGACCGGGTCAGCTTCTACACGGCGCCGATCAAGGCCCTCGTCTCCGAGAAGTTCTTCGCCCTGTGCGGCCAGTTCGGCGCCGACAACGTCGGCATGATCACCGGCGACGCGACGGTCAACGGTGACGCTCCCATCATCTGCTGCACGGCCGAGATCCTCGCCAACATCGCTCTGCGAGAGGGCAGCTCGGCCGACGTCGGCCTCGTCGTCATGGACGAGTTCCACTTCTACAGCGAGCCCGACCGCGGCTGGGCGTGGCAGGTGCCGATCCTCGAGCTGCCCCAGGCGCAGTTCGTGCTCATGTCGGCGACCCTCGGCGACGTCACGATGTTCCGCGACGACCTCACCCGCCGCACCGGCCGGTCCACGGCCGTCGTCGCGGGGGCCGAGCGGCCCGTCCCCCTCGAGTTCTCGTACGCCATGACGCCGCTGCACGAGACGATCGAGACGCTGCTCGAGAAGGACCGCGCGCCCGTCTATGTCGTGCACTTCACCCAGGCCGCCGCCCTCGAGCGGGCCCAGAGCCTCACCGCCGTGAAGGTCACGACCCGCGAGGAGCGCGACGCCATCGCCGAGCGCATCGGCGCCTTCCGCTTCGGGGCCGGCTTCGGGCGGACCCTGTCGCGGCTCGTGCGCCACGGCATCGGGGTGCACCACGCCGGCATGCTGCCGAAGTACCGCCGGCTCGTCGAGCAGCTCGCGCAGGACGGCCTGCTCAAGGTGATCTGCGGCACCGACACCCTGGGCGTCGGCATCAACGTCCCGATCCGCACGGTCGTGCTCACCGGGCTGACGAAGTTCGACGGCACGAAGCAGCGGATGCTGCGGGCCCGCGAGTTCCACCAGATCGTCGGCCGGGCCGGACGCGCCGGCTACGACACGCGCGGCTGGGTCGTGGCCCAGGCCCCCGACCACGTCATCGAGAACCACCGGGCGGTCGAGAAGGCCGGCGACGACCCGAAGAAGCAGCGCAAGGTGCAGCGCAAGAAGGCCCCCGACGGGTTCATCGGCTGGAGCGAGGAGACCTTCGACCGGCTCGTCGCCGCCGCACCCGAGCCCCTCGTCCCCCGCCTGCGGGTCTCGCACTCGATGCTCGTCAACATCCTCGCCCGCGAGGGCAACCCGGTCGCCCACGTCTCACGGCTGCTGACCGACAACCACCACGAGAGCAAGGACCAGCGCCGCCTGCAGAAGCACGCCCTCGTGCTGGCCCGCGAGCTGCTGACCTCGGGTGTCGTCGAGCGGCTGCCCGAGGCGGACGGCACCGGGCGGCGGCACGCCCTCACCGTCGACCTCCAGCGTGACTTCGCCCTCAACCAGCCGCTGGCACCGTTCGCGCTGGCCGTCATCGACACCCTCGACCCCGACTCCGAGACGTACGCGCGCGACATCGTCTCGGTCGTCGAGTCGGTGCTCGACGACCCGCGCCAGGTGCTGTGGGCGCAGGAGAACAAGGCCCGGGGCGAGGCCGTCGCCGCCATGAAGCTCGACGGCATCGAGTACGAGGAGCGCATGGAGCGCCTCGAGGAGGTGTCGTGGCCCAAGCCGCTCGCCGAGCTGCTCGACACCATGCTCGCCACCTACCGCCAGACCCATCCGTGGCTCTCCCCCGAGGCGCTGTCGCCGAAGTCGGTCGTGCGCGAGATGTACGAGCGCGGCATGACCTTCAACGAGTTCGTCGGCGAGTACGGCCTCTCCCGTTCCGAGGGGCTGCTGCTGCGCTATCTCACCGACGCCTACCGCACCCTGCGGCACACGGTGCCCGAGTCGGTGCGCACCGACGAGCTCGACGACCTCGTGGAGTGGCTCGGTGAGCTCGTGCGCCAGACCGACTCCAGCCTGCTCGACGAGTGGGAGGACCTCGTCAACCCGGATGCCGCCCTGCCGCAGCCGGGCACGCTCGCCCCGCCCGCGCGCCCCCTGACGGGCAACGTGCGTGCCTTCACCGTCATGATCCGCAACGCCCTGTGGCACCGGGTCGAGCTCGCGTCCCGCGACCAGTGGGAGGCCCTCGGTGCGCTCGAGGCGCGGGTGGCCGAGCTGACCGACCCGCCGCAAAAGGTCGTCATGACGGCGCAGGCGTGGAACGACGCGCTCGGCGCGTACTACGACGACCACGACGCCATCGAGACCGACCAGCAGGCCCGCTCCCCCGCCCTGCTCCAGGTCGAGAAGGGCGCGGACACGTGGCGGCTGCGCCAGGTCGTCCGCGACCCCGACGACGACCTGGACTGGGGCATCGTCGCGCACGTCGACCTCCCGGCGTCCGACGAGGCGGGCGCCGCCGTGCTCACCGTCGACGCCTTCGAGCGGTTGGGCGGCTGAGCCCCAGCCACGGCCACGGCCACGGGCTGGCAACACTGGCGACACGCCCGGGCGCGAAAGCCCACAACCGACCCAATCCGGCCCGCGGGGGTCTCCGAACCATGACACGGGGGGCGGTAGACCGGAGCGCAACCTGAGGGGGTGAGCGCTCGGGTCGCCCGGCGGGCCGGCAGACGCAACTCGACGGTTACGTCTGCCGGCCCGTGCATCATTGAGCGGGTGAGGGGACCCGTGTCCGTCAGGGAGAGCCGGCTGGCCGAGCACGACACCGTGCTCGCCCAGCCGGTCGACGGCGGCAACGGCACCGGCGTGCTCGTGCTCGGGGGGAGCAGCGGCCGCGTCGAGCGCGATCGGGTCCGGGTGCTGGCGCAGGCTGGGGTGACGGCCCTCGGCCTGCGCTGGTTCGGCGGCCCCGGCCTGCCCCCGGCCATCGACGAGTACCCGCTCGAGCGGCTGTCGTGGGGCATCGACCGGCTGGCCGACCGCTGCGACCGGATCGCCGTGATCGGCAGCTCGAAGGGCGCCGAGGCCCTGCTGCTCTACTCCCCCGACGACCCCCGGGTCGACGCCGTCGTCGCCTTCGCCCCCACCCACGTGGCCTGGGCCGACCTGGGCCGGCGCCCGGACGAGGCGCCCCGCGACGACCGCTCGTCGTGGAGCCGGGGAGGCCGCCCGTTGCCCTTCGTGCCGTACGACCACGAGGCCCCCACGCCGGGGGACCCACCGGCGTTCGCGCCGATGTACGCCGCGAGCCTCGCCGGCCTCGCCGACCGCGACCCCGCACGCCTCGAGGCGGCCCGTCTGCCGGTCGAGCGCTTCTTCGGGGCGATGCTCCTCGCCGCCGGGGGTGACGACGCCGTCTGGCCGTCACTCGGCTCGGCGCGCGAGATCGAGCGCCGACGCACGGCATCCGGGCTGCCCACCACGGTGGTCACGCACCCGGGCGCGGGTCACCGGGTGGTGCTGCCGGGAGAGACGCCGCCCACCGGCGGTCAGCCCATGGCCCGCGGCGGCACGGAGGTGGACGACCGCGCGCTCGGCGCGCTCGTCCACCCCCACCTCATGCGGGTGCTCGACCTCGAGCCGTGACGGTGCTGTCTCGTGGGGCGAGGTCGGCTCAGGGGCGGGCCGGCTTGCCCGGCGTGTAGAGCCACGTGTCGAAGAAGCCGTCGAGCCGCTGCCCCGAGACCCGCTCGGCGAGCGCCACGAAGGCGTCGGTGTCGGTCGACCGGTACTCCTCCGTCGCCGCCCACCGCTGCAGCACCTCGTCGAACGCCGCGGAGCCGATGCGGTGGCGCAGGGCCTCCAGCGTCATCGCCCCTCGCGTGTAGACCGCGTCCGAGAAGAGCAGCGCCGGGTCGTGCAGGTCGGCCGGGGCCGGCCCCCACAGCTCGTCGTCGGCCGCGGTGGCGTAGGCCTTCGCGAACGCCTCGGCGCGCGTCTGCCCGCCGTGGGCCTCCTGCCACCACCACTCGGCGTAGGTGGCGAACCCCTCGTTCAGCCAGATGTCGCCCCAGTCGGCCGGGGTGACCGAGTCGCCGTACCACTGGTGCGCGAGCTCGTGCACGAGCGTCGAGGTGTCGACCGGGCCGTCGAAGAACGGGCGCGTCTGCGTCTCGAGCGCGTACCCCACCTTGATGCGGCTGGCGACGATGCCGACGGAGCTGAAGGGGTAGGGCCCGAAGTGCCGCTCGAGGAACCGGACGGCGGGGGCGATCTGCGCCCGCGCCGCCGCCTGGCTGCCGAGGTCGGGGTCGATGAACGAGGTCACCGGGATCGTGCGTCCGTCGGCCAGCCGCAGCGACGAGCGGTACACGTCGTACTGCCCGATGGAGATCATCGCGAGGTAGGTGGCCATCGGCTCGCGCTGCACCCACGTCCACGTCGTGCGCCCCGCCCGGGTGCTCTCACCGGAGAGGACGCCGTTGCCGGCCACCTCGGTGCCCGCCGGCACGGTGACGGCCACCCGGAACGAGGCCTTGTCGGCCGGGGTGTTGTTGTCTGGGAACCACGTCTGCGCCCCCACCGGCTCGCTCAGCACGGTCGCCCCGTCGGCGGTCGGCACCCAGCCGTCCTTGGCGCCGTCGGGGTCGATGTGCGTCACCGGGCGACCGCCGTAGCGGACGACGACGGTGAAGTCCCCGTGCACCGTCGCCCGCGGGACGACGTGCAGCTTCGTGCCGGTGCGCGACCACGTGGCGTCACGGCCGTCGACGGAGACGGACCGCACCGTGAGCCCCTCGAGGTCGAGGTCGATGCGCGGGAGCGGACGGGCCGCGGTCGCCCGCACGGTCGTCGTGGCCGAGATGGTGCCGGCCTTCGCGTAGTCGAGGGCGACGTCGTAGTGCCGGACGTCGTAGGCGTCGGTGCCCTGGCCCGGGAAGAGCGAGTCGCGCCCGGATGCCGCCCTGCCGGTGGGGGGGTGGGACGTGGCCGCGGGCGCGGTGCCTGCGGTGGTGATGGCGGCGCCTGCCGTGGTGGGGGTGGCGGTGGTGGCGCCGGCGGGCGGCGCTGCGGTGAAGGACAGACCGGCGGCGGTGACCGCGCCGGCGGCGGCCGCGACGACGCGGCGGAGGGGAGTGCGCATGGCGCGCACGCTAGACCCGTCGGCTGACAGGCGGCCCGCGGCACCCTGCAGCACCCTGCAGCGCCCTGCAGCGCCCTGCAGCGCCACCGACGGCGCCGGACACCGCCGAGCGCGGAGACGGTAGGGTCGGGAGGCCCTCGACCGCCCGGGGGACTCCCCGGCATCCGGGCGGGGCGTCGTCGCCGACAGCACACCGAGGAGACCCATGGACTCGTCCGACGTCAAGGCGGTCTCGCGCGAGGCCGGTGACCACCCGGCGCTCGAGACGGCCGCGCGGGTCGGCTACGCCGTCAACGGGCTGCTGCACGTCATGATCGGCGTCATCGCCCTGCAGCTGGCCTGGGCCACCTCGAAGCTGACGGCCGACCAGTCGGGGGCGCTCGGGGCGCTGTCGGGCAACACCTTCGGCAAGCTGGCCCTGTGGGTCGCGGTGGTCGGCTGGCTCGGCCTCGGGCTGTGGCAGGTCACGGAGGCGATCACCGGGTCGTTCGAGACGCCCGACCGAGTCAAGGCGGCGGCCAAGGCCGTCGTCTACCTCGTGCTCAGCTGGACCGCGTTCGGCTTCGCCCGCGGCGGCAAGGGCGACAGCGGCAAGCAGTCGACCGACTTCACCCGCTGGCTGCTCGGGGCCCCCCTCGGTGTGTGGCTCGTGGGCCTCGTCGGGGTGGCGGTCTTCGGCGTGGGCGTCTACCACGTCGTCAAGGGCTGGAAACGGAAGTTCCTCGCCGACCTCGAGAGCGACCCCGGCGACTTCGTGGAGGTCGCCGGCCGTTACGGTTACATCGCCAAGGGCATCGCCCTCGGCGTCGTCGGCGGCCTCTTCGTCGTCGCCGCCGCGCGGCACCGGCCGAGCGAGGCGGACGGGCTCGACGGCGCGCTGCACACGCTGCTCGAGGCGCCCGGGGGCAAGGCCCTGCTGACCGTCGTCGCGCTCGGCCTCATCGCCTACGGCGTCTACTCCTTCGGACGCGCCCGGCACGCCGACGTCTGACCACCACGACATCCGGTCGGGCACACTGCTCCCGTGACGAGCAGGGGTGAAGGTCCGCGAGGCCGCCGAGCGGCCGTGGGTCTGACCGTGCTGGCGCTCGGCGCGTCGCTGGGCTGCACGCCGAGCTCGCCGACACCGCAGCCGTCGCAGGTGTCGATGCCGTCGCAGGTGTCGATGCCGTCGCAGGTGTCGATGCCGTCGCAGGTGTCGATGCCGTCGCAGGTGTCGATGCCGTCGCAGGTGTCGATGCCGTCGCAGCCGTCGGCCGCGCCCACCCCGGGCACACCGACGATGACGGAGATCGTGTCCGCCCCGCGGTGCACCACCCGCACGCAGAGCGCCGGCCTCGCGCTGGAGGAGGTCTTCCCGGGGTCGACGGCCGGTGACTTCGGTGACCTCGACGAGGTGCGACCCGGCCCGGATGCCGCTGAGCCCGCGCTGTGCCCCGGCGAGCTCCCCGAGTCGGCGTGGTGCGACCAGTCCGTGCCGTGGACGGGTCTGCCCTTTGCCACCTTCGTCGTCGCCGCTGGGGCGACCACTGCACAGCGGCAGGACCTCGGGTCGTACCCGACCGGATCCCCCGTCGACGAGAACGGGAACATCGAGGGCGCACGGTCGCTGCACTACGAGCGGCTGAACGTGCGCCGAGGCGATCCCCGTGGCCTTCTCCCCTACCTCCGCGCCGCCTTCGCGAAATGCGCCGACGCCCGACCCGCCGTGGTTGCCGGCCGAACAGCTCTTGTCGGTCACGTCACGTCACTGCAGGGTTATGCGGTCCCGACCGAGGTCGTCCTCATCACCGGGTCGACGTCGGCGGTGTGGGTCCAGCTCGCCGGCGACGGCTGGGACGCACTCAGCCGCGACCGCGCCGCCCGCGCCGTCCTGGCCTTCGGCGACCGGTAGGGCGAAGCCGGCCGCGGCCCCCGGTCAGCGGGTGCGGTCGCGGCGCAGCCAGGCCCAGGCGAGCAGGGCGCAGACGATGCCGTTGACCGCGCCGACGAGGACGTCGCTGAGGTGGTGCATGCCGCGGTAGAGCCGGGCGTACGCGACGAGGAACGGCACGACGACGCAGACGACGGTGACGAGCCGCCGCAGCCACGGGGTCTCGATGCGCTGGGCCATGAACGCGAGGGCGAGGTAGAGCGCGGTCGACGCGCCGACGTGACCGCTCGGGTAGCTGCTCGTGGGCGGGGCCGGGTCGAGCTTGTCGACCGTCGGGCGTTCGCGACCGACGATGGCCGACACTGCGACGAAGACGCTGGCCTGCACCGCGATGGCGATGACCGGCACGAGCGCGAACCACCACTGCCTCGTGCGCCACCAGACGAGCAGGGCGACGACGACGCAGACACCGATGACGATCTCGGTGTTGCCGACGTGCGACCACACGGCGGTGATGCCGTTCCACGTCGAGGTGCGGCCGTCGGCCAGCGCCTTGCTGACGCGGTTCTCGGCCGGCAGGTCGCCGAGCGGACCGGTGATGAGGTACCCGGTGCCGAGCAGCACCGCGAAGAGCACGACGGCCGGGGCGAGCACCCGCAGCCCGAGGTCGCGGGCGGCGGCGCCGGCCGACGGTCCGGACGTGACGCCGTCCCACCGGTGCACGAGAACGCCGCGCGGCTCGTGACGGTGCGGGCGGGTCTCCGGGGCGGTGGCGGGACGGCTCACGGCGTGCCTCTTCTCGGGACGGTTCGGGTGGGGCGAGAGGCCGGGTCGGCGGCCTTCTCCTCCGGGGGAGGCGGGTCCTCGGGACCCAGCGGGTTCCAGCCGCGGTACCCGGCGTAGGAGGCGGCCGCGAGGCCCATCCCGAAGAGGACACCGGCGACGGCATCCGAGGGGAAGTGGACGCCGAGGTAGACGCGGTCGAGCGCGGTGACGCCGGTGACGACGACCGCCGCCGTGACGACCGCGACGCGCCCGCGGCGTTCGAGCAGCGGCCAGACGAGCAGCGCGAGGATGCTCGTGGCGGCGGCCGCGTTGGCGACGTGGCCCGAGGGGAAGCTGTAGCCGGGCGCGGTCGACACGGGGTCGGCGACGACGGGCCGGGCCCGCTGCACGACCTCCTTGAGCACGAGCTGGAGGTTCCAGGCCACCATCATCGTGACGAAGGCCCACGCGGCGCGGGTGGTGAGGTGGTGGCGCCGCCAGACGACGAGGCACACGATCGTGCCGGCGATGTAGACCCACTTCGGCTGGGTGGCCTCCTGCCAGTCGAGCAGGAAGGTGCGCAGCCACGGTCGCTCGCGGGTGACGTCCGTGGCCGCCCGGATCGCTGCCTCGTCGAGCCGCAGCAAAGGGCCGAAGTGCTCGCGGACGAAGAGCGCGAGCGCCGTGACGGGAACGGCGGACACGAGGCCGTAGGCCACCGCCCGCAGCAGCCGCCGACCGCGCCCGACCCGTCCGAGCCGCTGCGGCTCACCCAACGCGGACCACCAGCGACCCGGGCAGCACCCGGATCGCGAGCCCGCGGCGCTCGCCGATCGGGTCGCCGTCGATCTCCGCCTCGACGGGCTCGGCCACCTCCACGGTGAAGCCCGGCCCGCGCATGCGGTCGAGGCGGCGGTGGCCCCTGCGGTCGCGGGTGACGATCGCGGTGAGCACCGAGACCCACGCGAAGACGCCGCGCGGGGCCAGCACGACGGCGTCGAGGATGCCGTCGTCGAGGCGGGCGTCCGGCATGAGCTCGAGGCCACCCTGGAGGGTGCCGCAGTTGCCGACGAGCACGGTGCGGGCGTGGCGCGCGACGGAGTGGTCGACCGTGCCGTCTCCGCCGGTCTCCCCCTGCGGCGTCGGCCCGCTCGGCTGCCCGGCGGCCGTCGGCGCGACGTCGGCGCTGAACCCGCGGCGGGTCAGCTGCCGGGCGGCCGAGAGCACGTAGGCCGGCCAGCCCAGCACGCCCTTCACCTTCTCGTTCGTGCCGGCCATGATCTGGCCGTCGAGCCCGAGACCGGCCATGACGAGGAAGACCTCCTCGTCGTCCTCGGGGGCGTCACCGGCGCCGGGCGTCGGCACGGAGTCCTCACTGCTGCGCAGCAGGCCGACGTCGATACGGCGGTCGCGGCCACCGACGACGGCGAGCGCCGCCTCCTCGAGCGACTCGACCGGCAGCCGGAGGTTGCGGGCGAGCAGGTTGCCGGTGCCACCCGGCAGCAGCCCGAGCGCGACCTGGGTCCCGACGAGGGCGCTCGCGACGGCGCGCACCGTGCCGTCACCCCCATAGGAGGCGACGCAGTCGGCGCCCGCCTCGACGGCCTCGCGGGCCTGCTTCTCGCCGGTCTCCTCGGCGGTCGTCGGCACCCACGTCGCCTGCTCCCAGCCGTGGCGCTCGCAGGCGTCGGCCACCACCGTGCGGGCGCCCTGCAGGTCCTCGACCTTGACCGGGTTGTAGACGACGGTGAGGCGACGGCGGCGCGGCGGGGCCGGCGGTGTCGCAGGGTCCGGGGCTGGGGGCATCCAGTGATCCTAGGGAGGGCAGTCAGGTCGGGGCGGCTGCCGACGACGTCGAGTTCTCGTACCCGACTGCGTGGGTACCCTCACGTCGTGCACCGCGTGAGGGTCAGGCTCGCCATCGCCCTCGCCGTCGGGGTGGCCGCGGGGGCGATCGTGCCGCTCGGACCGGCATCCGGCCTGCTCACCCACCTGCTCACCGGGTTCGCCGTGACCGGGCTCGCCTTCGCCGTGCCCCTGCTGCGGCGGATCATGCGCGCGGATGCCGACACCACCCGGTCGCACGTGGACGGTGAGGACCCCGGGGCCCGTGTCACCGACGTGCTCGTCATCGTCGTGGGGCTGCTGAGCCTCGCCGGCGTCGGGGTGCTGCTCGTCGGGCCCGGCGGCTCGGGAGGCCGGGGCGCCGAGGTGGTCGAGGCGGTACTCGCCGTCGTCACGGTCGCGGTGGGCTGGCTGTGCGTGCACACGGTCTACTCGCTGCGCTACGCCCGCATCTACTACAGCGACCCGAGGCCCTGCATCGACTTCAACCAGGACGAGCCGCCGCGGTGGTCCGACTTCGTGTACTTCGCCTTCAACCTCGGCATGACCTTCCAGGTGAGCGACACGAGCGTGCGCTCGTCGGCGCTGCGCCGGGTGGTGCTCGGGCACTGCCTGCTCTCGTACGTGTTCGGCACCGTCGTCATCGCCTCGACCATCAACCTCGTCGCGGGGCTGAGCGGTGGCTGACGACGGTCAGAAGGCGTAGCGCACCCGGCACCACGGCGCCCTCGCGGCGAGCAGCGCCGACAGGTCGGCGAGGTGTCGCTGCTTCTGCTGCCACCGGTAGCGCACGTTGACCGCCCCGTTCTCGGAGCGCTTCTCCTCCTGCAGGTCGGGGCGCCACAGCATCTGCTCGGCCTGGGGGTGCCAGCCGAGGTTGACCTCGTGCAGCTGCTCGTTGTGGGTGAGGAAGATGACCTCGCAGGCGAGCTGGGCCTTCGTGCGCCCGCTCGTCGCGTCGCCGAGCTGGCCGAGCAGCTCGGCCCACGCCTCGAGCCACCCGTCGTGGACGACGACGGGCGAGAGGTTGACGTGCACCTCGTAGCCGGCCTCGACGAGGTCGTCGAGCACGGCGAGCCGGTCGGCCATGGGGCTGGTGCGGATGTCGAGGGTGCGGGCCGTGGCCGCGGGCATGAGGGAGAGCCGCACCCGCGTGCCCCCCTTCGGGTCCCAGTCGAGCAGGTCGCGGTTGACGAACTTCGTCGCGAACGACGCCTTGGCGCCCGACAGGCCCGCGAAGAGGGTGACGAGGTCGAGGACGTTGTCGCTGACCAGGGCGTCGACGCTGCAGTCGCTGTTCTCGCCGATGTCGTAGACCCAGGCGCGCTCGTCGCACTGGTTGGGCTCGGCCTTCGGCCCCTGCCGGTCGACGTGGCGCCGGATCGCGGCCGTGATGCGCTCGATGTTCGTGAACGTCGTGATGGGGTTGCTGTAGCCCTTGCGCCGGGGGACGTAGCAGTAGGCGCAGGCCATGGCGCAGCCGTTGGCGCTCGAGGGGGCGATGAAGTCGGCCGACCGGCCGTTGGGGCGCACCGTCAGCGTCTTCTTCTCGCCGAGCACGAGGGCCTCGCGCTTGATGCGCACCCACCGGGCCACGTTGGCCTCGTCGCCGTGCACCTGGGGGATCTGCCAGTGGCTCGCGACCTCGACCACGTCGGCGTCCGGCCAGCGCGCGATGACCTGCCGCCCGCGGGGCGACGCCGCGGCGGCCGGCTCGGCGTAGATGCGGGTGACGTCGAGCATGCGACGGGCGGCCTCGTCACGCCGCGCGTCGCGGTGGGTGCCGTGGGTGGGATCGGCGCCGTGGGTGCCGGGCATCGGCAGGGCGAGCATCGGCTGGTCGGTCATCACCGTCCATCCTGCCCGCGACCACCGACAGCAGGCTGCCCGGTCGTGACGAGACCGAGGTTCCCGGCCAACGTGAACTGTCGGCGAACAGTCGGACGAATCCCTTGTGAGGCCCAGCGGAGGCGCCCACCCTGATCTGCGTGACATCTGAACTCATCGTGCTGGCCCTCGTCGTGGTCACCGCGCTCGGCTTCGACTTCACCAACGGCTTCCACGACACGGGCAACGCGATGGCGACCTCGATCGCCACCGGGGCCCTCAAGCCCAAGGTGGCGGTCGCCCTCTCTGCGGTCCTCAACCTCGTCGGCGCCTTCCTCTCGGTCGAGGTCGCGCTCACGGTGACGAACGCGGTCATCAAGATCCAGGACAAGTCGGGGGCGCCGAAGCCGGAGTTCCTCGCCGACGGCGGCAACGCGCTGCTCGTCATCGTCATGGCCGGCCTCGTCGGCGGCATCGTCTGGAACCTGCTCACCTGGCTCGTCGGCCTTCCCTCGAGCAGCTCGCACGCCCTCTTCGGCGGCCTGATCGGCGCCGGCATCGCCGGCCTCGGCTTCGGCGGCGTCAACTGGGTCGGCGACGGCAGCAAGCTCGACGGCGTCATCGGCAAGGTCATCCTGCCGGCGCTCATGTCGCCCTTCATCGCCGCCGGGGTCGCGGCCGTCGGCACGTGGCTCATCTACAAGATCACGGCGGGCGTGGCCAAGCGGCGCACCGACTCCGGCTTCCGCTGGGGCCAGATCGGGTCGGCATCCCTCGTCTCGCTCGCCCACGGCACGAACGACGCGCAGAAGACGATGGGCGTCATCACCCTCGCCCTCATCGCGGCCGGCCACTGGAGCGAGACCGGCTCGATCCCCTTCTGGGTCAAGCTCGCGTGCGCGCTCGCCATCGCCCTCGGCACCTACCTCGGCGGGTGGCGCATCATCCGCACGCTCGGCAAGGGCCTCGTCGAGATCGAGAGCCCGCAGGGCATGGCCGCCGAGAGCAGCTCGGCCGCCGTCATCCTCGCCTCGAGCCACCTCGGCTTCGCCCTCTCGACGACCCACGTCGCGACCGGCTCCATCCTCGGCACCGGCATCGGTCGCCCCGGCGCCGAGGTGCGCTGGAAGGTCGCCGGCCGCATGGGCCTCGCCTGGCTCATCACCCTGCCGGCGGCGGCCCTCGTCGGCGCGCTCATGTGGTTCGTCGCCCACTCCATCGGCGGGGCGGCCGGCGCGGTGGTCGTGTTCGCCATCCTCGTCGTCGCCGCGGTCGGCATGTGGATGCGCTCGCGCCTGCAGCCGGTCGGCGCCCACAACGTCAACGACGAGTGGAGCGAGTCGCCCGCCGACACCACCCGCGCCACCGTCGACGCCTGAGCCGGCGCGACCTCCCCTACCGACTCCTCCCGACCCACGCGAAGGACCCCCACCGTGCACAACATCGCCCTCGCCCTCGAAGGCGCCTGGAAGGTGCTCCTCGCCGGGCTGCTGCTCGGCGCCGGCCTGCCCGCGATCTTCGCCCTCGGCATCCGCTCGCTCGGGATGTCGGCCCCCGGCGCCCGCGGCGCCACCGTGACCGGCACCGACGGCACGACGACGACCGACGCCCCGACGAGCACCCTCGGCCGGGCGCTGGCGGCGCTCTGCTTCGGGCTCGTGCTGCTCGGGGTCGCCCTCGGCATCACCTTCATCGTGGCCTCCGGCTTCGGCAAGCAGCTCGTCTTCGAGAACGTCTACCCCACCCTCATCGACAAGTGACCGGAGACGCCGTGAGCCTCGACGCCCGCCCCACCGTCCCCTCCCGCATCCTCGGCTGGCTGCGCGCCGGCTACCCCCAGGGCATCCCCGTCCGCGACTACGTCGCCCTGCTAGGGGTGCTGCGCCGCCAGCTGACCGACGACGACATCAGCGCCATCGCCACCGACCTCGCCCTCCAGTCCGACGCGCACGACGCCGCCGTGAGCGCCGACGACATCCGCGACATGGTGCGCGAGCACGCCTTCCAGTCGGCCACCCCCGAGGACGTCGCCCGGGTCTCGGCCGCCCTCGCCCGCGGTGGCTGGCCGCTCAGCGACGACGTCGACGCGTGACCTGACGCCCCGGCGCGCTCCGGGTGACCACTCGACGGGGGCTAAGCGCCCTCTCGACGGGAGCGGGGCGGGCGCAGGCGGGCGAGCACGAAGGCGGCCGGGGCGAGGATGCCGGCCGAGACGACGAGCGCGAACGGGATCGACGTGCGCGTGGCCAGCGCCCCGAGGGGCGGCCCGCCGAGCACCTGGCCGACCGCGTCGGCCTGGCTCGTCAGCGACAGCGTCGTGGCCCGGGTGTGCGACTCGACGTTGCGGTTGAGCCACGCCGCCTGCACGGGGTGGGCGACCGTGCGCGCCGCCTCCTTGACCCAGAGCGCGACGAGCACCGGCCACAGCGAGTCGACGAGCGCGAAGGCGAGGATGCCGGCCACCTGCACGAGCACGAGCCCGGCGAGCAGCCGGTTCGGGTGCAACGCGTTCAGGCGCGGGCCGGCCAGCCGGTTCGCGGCGAGGCTCGCGACGAGGGACACGACCGAGCCGACGAGGGCGAAGACCGTGAACCACGTGGCGGCGTCGTCGAACCCCGCCACCGAGGGCAGCGCGAACGACTCGACGACGCGGGCGGTCCAGAGCCGGTCGAACACCTCGGACGAGAGCCCGACGAGCAGCGCGACGACGAGGAACGAGCGCACCACCCCCGGTCGTCGGGCGGCGGCGACCCCGGTCGTCAGCAGGTGGCGCAGGTGGGCCCACGTCTCGCGCTCCTCCCGCGGCACAGGGCGGAAGCCGGTCTCGGGCATGACGACCGACAGGCCCAGGGCGAGGACGAGGTAGCCGGCGCCCGCGAGGAGCAGCGGCAGCTGCAGGCTGACCTGGCCGGCGACACCGGCGAGCACCGTGCCGACGACGGTGAGCGCGAGGTGCAGCTGCTGGGCCCGGGTGAAGAGCGGCTGGACGGCCCGCTCCCCCACCTCGTCGGTGACCCACGCGTCGACGGCGCCCGAGACGAACGTCCACCCGATCCCCCAGACGACCTGGGCGGCGACGATCGGCCAGAACGACGGCCAGACGCCCTGCACGAGGATGCCGAGGCCGACGACGAACGCCCCGATGAGCACCGACAGGCGGCGCGAGACGAGGTCGGCGACGACACCGGTCGGGATCTCGAAGAGGAAGCACGTGGCCTCCATGACGGTCCCCACGACGACGAGCTGCAGCGGCGTGAGACCGGCCACCTGCACCTGGTAGAGCAGGGCGAGCGTGAAGGCGAGCGCGTGCAGCAGCGACCAGCCGCCCTCGAAGCAGTAGTAGGCCCGCGCCGCCCGCGTGGGTCGGGGCGCCCGCAGGGGCCAGCGGCCGGGGTCGGCGGTCACCGGGCACCCGAGGTCGGCCGGCCGGGGGCGCCGGCCGACCGGCATCCTCGGGCGTCAGCGGGCGGCGAGGCGCGCCTTCTCGTCGGTGACCCAGGCGCCCACGAGCCCGCCGAAGTGGGCCATGAAGCGGTCGCGCTCGTGTGCCGGGTAGGTCGTGACGACGGTCTGGCGCAGCAGGCTCTCGAACTCCGGCGAGGCGGCCCACTGCAGCACGGCCTCGTCGAGGTGTGAGAGGTGCTTCGCGCACCAGGCCCAGTACGCGTCCGAGTCGAGGTACTCGTCGGCGATGGCGAGGTACGCGTCGAGCTTCTGCGCGTCGTCGAGGTCGTCGCGGTCGGCGACGTCGAAGTAGCGGCGCATCTCGAGGTCGACGCGCGGCTGGCGACCCGTGACGACGCAGTACGTCGACCAGCGCACGAGCGCCTTGATGGCCCAGGGGAAGTAGTAGTGCAGCGAGGTCACGGCGACGTCGGGACAGGCGTTGGCGTAGTCGATGGGGTAGACGTCGTCGCCGGAGACGAGCATCTCGCAGCTGTTGAACTCCCAGCCGAACATCGCGTTGACGATGCGGCTGATGGCCGCGGTCTGGCGGCCGGCCGACGGCGTGAGGAAGTCGTGGCTGACGGCGTACCGGTTGTGCATCGGCTGCTCGGGGCGGAAGTCCATGACCATCGTCTCGGGGCCGATCGACAGCGCCCGGGCGAAGTGCTCGTACTCGACCGTCGACTGCAGGTGCATGAGCATCTCGCCCGACTCGTCGTAGGCCCGCACGAGGTCGCGCTCGTCGTTGATGCGCGAGACGCCGCGCCAGCCACCCCCGTCGAACGGCTTCATGTAGAGCGGGTAGCCGAGGTTGCCGGCGATCTGCTTGAGGTCGAAGGGCTGGTTGTACTTCGCCGACGTGTAGGCCCACCGGACGTTGTCGACCGGGTTCTTGTACGGCACGAGCCACGTCTCGGGGACCTTGAGCCCGAGGCGCATGAGCGCGACGTAGGCGCTGTGCTTCTCCATCGACTGGAACGTGAAGGGGCTGTTGAGCAGGTACGTGTCGTTCATCAGCGCGGCCTTCTTGAGCCACTCGCGCGGGTGGTAGTACCAGTAGGCGAGGCGGTCGATGACGAGCTCGGTGCGGACCGGCTGACGCAGGTCGAACGGCTCGATGGTGAGCCGCTCGGTGGTCAGGTGGTGGGTGACCCCGTCGTCGTCGGTGATCGGCCCGACCAGCCCGAGCACCTGCTCGAAGGCGGTCGGCCAGTCCTCCTCGGCGCCGAGCAGCAGCCCGACGAGGTGGGTGCGCGACTGGGGGTCCGGCTGGCTCATCGAGCGCTCCTTATGGGTGGGGGTCGAGACGATCTTGGCAGGAGCGGGCGCGCCTGTCTCGCCTGCTCCACAGGCGCGCGGTCAGGACGTGACGCGTCGCAGCAGCGCCGGCAGGGTGGGCTTGAGGCTTCGCCGCCACTGCGGCCAGTCGTGGCGGCCGGGCACGACCGTGAGGCGCGTCTCGTAGCCGAGCCGCTCGAGCACCCGCGCCATCTCGCGGTTGTTGGCCAGGTTCCCCTCGTCGGCCCCGCACGTCAGCGCCATCACCGTGTCGCCCCGCGCCCGGCGCGCCCGGCGCACCTCGCGGACGAAGCCGGTGACTCGACGCCAGTGCTCGAACGACTCCTCGCCGTCGACGCCGCGCAGGAAGAACGAGCCCGACTGCAGCAGCAGCCCGGAGAACGCCTCGGGGTGGCGCCAGTGCGTCTGCAGCGCGGCGAGCGCACCGAGGCTGGCGCCCACCATGACCGCTCGCCCCTCGGTGCGTGCGACCTCGCCGACCGCAGGCAGGACGTGTTCCACCACGGATGCCGCGTGGTCCGGGTTCGCGGCGTACCGGCCGTTGCGCTCGCCCGGGTGGAGCAGCGCGACGCGCACCCGGGGGCACCGGCCGGCGTCCGCCGCCTCGTCGAGAAGACGCACGATACCGGCCCGACGTGAGTACTCGGGCCCGTCGCCGGCGACGACGAGCGGCAGCGGGTCGGTGCGGCGCGTGCCCCGGGGTGAGACGAGGGTGACGTCGACGTCCCCCACCGGGGTGTCGGGGACGGTCAGGTGCAGGCGGGCCACGACGACACCGTAGGTGGGCCGGGTCGTTCACACCCCCCGTGGTGGGAGGCGCGGCAGGGCGGTCGTCCACAGCCGGGCCGGTCGGGGTCGGGGCATGGCCTGCCGGGCGGGCACGATGGGGTCCGGACGAGAGGGGTGTCATGGGCAGGGCGAGCAGGCGGAAGCATCCGGCCGGCGGTGCGGGCGGTGGCGGTGGTCATGGCGGTGGTCATGGCGGTGGTCATGGCGGTGGTCATGGCGGTGGTCATGGCGGTGGTCATGGCGGTGGTCATGGCGGTGGCGGTGGCGGTGGCGGTGGCGACGACAGTGGCGCGGGCGACGGGCTCGACGGTGCGACGTTCGCGGTGCTGCTGCAGCAGGCCTTCGACGCCCTCGACGACGGCGACGGCCACGGGTTCGACGACGTGGTCGTCGTCACGGCCTCGGCGTGCGGCGCCGACGGTGCCCGCGGTCGCGCCGCCGTGACTGCGGTGGTCGAGCGGGCCCGGGCCGCGGTGGGCCGCGCGTGGCAGGCCGGGTGGCAGCCCGCCGACCTGCACCGGGTGGCGGGACGACGGCTCGGACCGCCGGAGCAGCGCCTCGTGCTCGACCTCGTCGTCGACGAGCTCGCCGGCCACGCGCGCGCGACCGTCGATCGTCGTTGGTGGGCGCAGCTCGACGAGCTCGAGGCCGATGTGTGGTGGCCGACCTCGCAGACGTGGCTCGACGGCCACCGGGTTCGCGGCGCCGACTGGTTCTCCCTCCTCTCGCAGACGCTGCAGGTGATGCACCTGCTGCACCGCGTGCCCACGCTCGAGCGACTCTCGCCGCTCCCGGGCGAGGCCAAGCCACCAGGCACCGACGCCGGCGCCTCGGGCGAGGGAGACGGAGGCGAGGAGGTCAGGTCGGCGGGCCCACCGGTCGACGACCGCATCCTGACGCGGGTGCGCATGCTGCTGGCCAAGGCCGAGTCGACCACGTACCCGGCCGAGGCCGAGACCTTCACGGCCGGGGCCCAGGCGCTCATGGCGCGTCACCGCATCGACGCGGTGCTGCTGCAGGGTGCCGACCGCCCCGGTGGGGGCACGGCCGGCGGCCCGGCCGGTCGGCGCATCGGCGTCGACACGCCGTACGACTCCCCCAAGGCGATGCTGCTGCACGCGGTCGCCACCGCCAACCGCTGCCGCACCGTGTGGAGCAGCGACCTCGGATTCAGCACGGTGATGGGCTTCGAGGCCGACCTCGATGCCGTCGAGCTGCTCTTCACGTCGCTGCTCGTGCAGGCGACGCACACGATGACGGCCGCCGGGTCGCGCTCCGACGGCTACGGGCGCAGCCGCACCCGCTCGTTCCGGCAGTCGTTCCTCACCGGCTTCGCGGCCCGCATCGGCGAACGGCTGACCGAGGTGGCCGACGCCGAGGAGGCGGCCGCCACCGAACGGGCTGCCGCCGGTGGGCGCGAGCTCGTCCCGCTCCTGCAGGCCCGGGCCGAGGAGGTCGACGACCTCGCGACACAGCTCTTCCCGCAGACGCAGCAGTCGAGGGTGCGACCGGTCCGCGACGCGGAGGGCTGGCACTCCGGCCTCGCGGCGGCCGATCGTGCCAGTCTGGACACCCGCGACCGCATCACCGGCTGACACCGGCGGCGACCGCGCCCGAACGAGGAGGCTAGATGTCCGGCGTACAGGTGCTCGGCGACGACTGGGACGACGGCAATGGCGACGGCGCCGGCGACGGCGGCGGTCTCGATGACGACCTGCCCGACGAGCTGGGCTGGCTGCCGGGCGAGCTGGGCGAGCCCCGAACCCTGCTCACGGACGGGGAGGTGCACCTGTTGCTCCAGCGGTCCCTCGTCCACCCCAACGGTGTCCTCGTCACCGTCGAGGTACGGCTGCTCCACACCCCTTCGCACCGGTCCCCCGTCGGTGACCCTGACCACCTCCTCTCGGAGGCGGCGGTCGACGACGTGCGGCGTCGTCGCCTCGCCGACGAGGTCCTCTCTTTCCGCGACCCCGAGCTGGGCGGCCCCCGCCTCGCGCGGCGCGACCCCGTGACCGGTGAGGCGCAGCCGGCCCTGCCGTGGGCCCAGGGCGGGTCGACGGACGCCAAAGGTGGTCGGTGGACCCTGCCGTACTGGGTGTCGATGGACCCGATGCAGCCGTGGCCGCTCTGGGTCACTTTCGAGTGGCCCACGCGCTCGATCGTCGTCGACCTCGTCCACGCCGCCGACGAGGTCCGCGCCGCCCGCTCCCGGGCCCGGCCGCTGCACTGACCCGGCCCGCCTGCCGACCACCGGGTCAGCGACGTCGACGACGGGGCTGCGGCGGGTGCGCCACGACGTGGTCGCGTGCCCGCGACAGCCAGGCGTGCACCTCGTCGTCGTCGAGCCCGGGCGGCAGGGCGGGAAAGGACACCATCGGTCGGCCACCGAGCAGCAGGGGCGCGCTGCCCGGCATCCTCGACAGCTCTGAGCGACCCGCCTCGCCGACCTTGACCCCGATCTGGTCACCGAGCACGAGGGCGAAGACGTGACCGTCGACGAGGGCGGCGAGGGTGCCGAACATCCGTCGCAGCTCGATGTCGGGACCCATGGGCAGCAGGTCGACGAAGCTCTCACGGGCCTCGTCCACCGCCTGCACCCCGGCCTCGTCAGAGGTCGACATCGGCCCACAGCGCCGCGTGGTCGCTGGCGGCGTCCTCGGCGCGGGTCAGGGTCGGGTACATCGGCCAACGCCCGGATGCCGTCCACACCCCTTCGCGCCGGACCCCCGCTGCCGTGACCGAGTCGAGCAGCGCCGGGGAGCAGAGGATGTAGTCGATCTTGTTGCCCTTGCTGGCAGTTCCGTACGTGCCGGGCCAGCCGCCGTCGTCGAAGCCGGCGACGACGGACACGTCACGCAGGTCGCTCGGGCTCGCCGCGACGCCGGTGCCGCCGGACCCGAGCAGCGGTGAGAGGGCGTCGCTGTCAGGGGTGTCGTTGAGGTCGCCCACGACCGCGATGAGGTCGTGATCCTCGGCGCGACGCTGCTCGTAGATCTCCCGCACCCGTTGGGCCTGGCGCTTGCGCCGAACGGTCGCGCCCGCACCGCCGTAGCCCTTGGACTTGAAGTGGTTGACCATGACGAGCAGCGTGCCACCGCCGCCCAGCGAGACGGTGTACTCAGGGCAGTCGCGGCTGAAGATCGGCCCGGCGAGGTCGGAGTCGTCGACGTGGCTGACGACCGGTCCGAGCGGGTGGTCGCCGCGGGTGAGGATGCCGACGTCGATGCCGCGCTCGTCGTTGCCGTCGATGAGCATGACGTGGCCGAAGAGGCGGCCGCCGAGGGGTGCGAGCTGGTCGGCGTTGAAGTGGCGCAGGGCCCAACGGTCCTCGGCCTCGACGACGGCGAGCACGTCGGCGTCGAGGTCGTGCACGACCTGCGCGGCGTGGTGCACGGCGAGGTCGGAGACGCTCTCGCGCTTCATCTCGACCCAGCCGATCCAGTCGCCACGGCCTGTCGCGACGACCGTGACGGAGCCGTCGCGCGAGCGACGCACGAGACGACCGCGGTTCTGGCGGAGGTAGAACAGCTCGCTCTCGTCGGACGCCGTGAGGCCGAGTGTGTCGAGCAGGCGCAGGATGGTTCGCGCGTCGGCGGTCGAGTACTGCTGCTGTTGCAGCACTTTGGTGAGGTCGGTGTAGGCGTCGAGCAGCCGGCGGTTGGTCGACCACGTGCTGGTGGCGAGCACGCGGGCCCGGTCGAAGAGGTTCTCCACGTTGTAGGACGCGAGACGCATGGGTCAACGGTCCCACCCGCGACGGGAACGCGCAGGGGTTGAGCCCCTCTACGGCCGGCGCGCCGCTGAGCGCCAGCATCCACCGCCACTCACCACCGTCTCTCAGCACCCGTCACGCGGCAGCGGGAGGCACCCGCACCGCCATGATCGACCTCATCCACGACACCTGACCTCGATCCCCCGGGGCGTCAGAACTGTTAGGACCGTGGCGAATTCACGTGGGGACCACTCTGGACCGGCCTTCCCCCACCTGCTAGAATCGAACACATGTTCGATAGTGAGGCGGTGGTGACGGCGGCAGGGCTTGAAGGCCTGCTCGCCGTTCTCGCGCGCGTCGAGCAGGCGTCGTTCGCGACCGGCACTGAGGAGACCGTCGGCGGTCCGCCGGCATCGGCTGCGACCACTGAATCCACCGGTTCTCCGTGCCTGTCCGATGAAGAGCGCATCGACGTGTTGACGGTGTTGGAGCGGGTCAAGGCGGCGGTCGGAGCGGCGCAGGTGCGGGTGACGGCGGGGTTCGTCGCCTCGCAGGAGCAGGAGTCGCTCGGGTGGCGGGCGCAGTCGCAGGCGGCGCTGGACGCGAACGACTTCGGCGGCTGGCTCGATGCGCGGGAGAAGGCCGACCTGGCCTCGTGGGCGGCGGCGTTGGAGTTCGGCGCCCACGCCGACACCCGCGGGAAGGCGGCGTCCGACGATGCCGGCCTCGGGGCAGTAGCCGGGTCCAGTGGCGAGGGAGGCGGCGCGACTGGCGCAGGGGAGCCGGAGCGGCGGCCGTCGTCCTCGCGGCGCAACCTCATCGCGAAGGGCGGGGTCGCGGCCCAGGTCGCCCTCGCCCGGCACCTGTCGCCGTTCAAGGGCGCCGAGGGCATCCGGTTCTCCCTCTCGCTGACGCACGACATGCCGCACACGCTGGCCCTGCTCGAGGCGGGGGGGCTGAGTGAGTGGCGGGCCCTGTCGATCACGAAGGAAGCGGCGATCCTCTCCCCGGAGCACCGGCGGCAGCTGGACCAGGAGCTGCACGACACCTACGGCGACCGTCTCGGGGGTCTGGGTGACCGGGAGCTGAACCGTCTCGTCCGCGCCGTCGCCTACCGTCTGGACCCGGAAAGTGTGCTGCGGCGGGCCCGCAAGGCGGAGTCGGAGCGGCGGGTCACCGTGAAAGCGGCGCCGGACACGATGGCGTACCTGACCGCTTTGCTTCCCGCCGCTGAAGCCGTGGCCGCCTACGCGGCGCTGACCGGGGCCGCAGCCAGCGCGAAGGCTGCCGGTGACGAGCGTGGCAAGAGTCAGGTCATGGCCGACACCCTCGTCGACCGCGTCCTGGGCCACGCCAACACCGTTGCAAGCGAACCGAACGCCACCGCAGACAGCGCCGACGCGCCGGCTGAACCGGCTGACGCGGCAGCTGCACCCTTCGACGCCGGATCCGAAACCGCAGCCGGCTCGGCCGGCTCGGCCGGCTCGGCCGAGACTTGCGACCGTGTCGACACGCCCGGCGAGGCTGGTGCGCCGGCTGACGGTTGCGCCGGGGCCGACGGGCGCGAGGCCGCCGACGGCAGCGGCGCCGCCGATGCTGGGCCGACCGGAGGGCCGCGTCCGCGTGGTGCCCGGCTCGCAGGTGACGACCGCAGAACAGACGCAGCGACGCCAGAGCCGGCCGGTAGGGCCGGGGTCGACGTCGAGGTGCAGCTCGTCATGGGCCTGGACGCCCTCTTCAACACCGGCGAGGGCGCTGACACGCCGGCTCAGCTGCTCGGGTACGGCACCGTCCCCGCCGGATGGGCCCGCGAGTACCTCCGACCCGCGGACACCCACCACCCGGACGACCCGGACGACCCCCTCGCCGACCCCGGCGGTGGCAGTCCGGCCAGGGGGCGTGGGGGTGGTCTGTCCCGCGCGGGGCGGGTGTGGATCCGCAGGCTGTTCGTCCGGCCCGGCACCGGTGAGCTCGTGGCCATGGACTCCCGACGACGGCTCTTCAGCGACGGGCTGCGCCGGTTCGTCCTGACCCGCGACGCCGCGACCTGCCGCACCCCCTGGTGCGACGCCCCCGCCCGCCACGTCGACCACGTCACCCCCCACGCCGACGGCGGCCCCACCACCGCGGCCAACGGCCAGGGCCTGTGCGTGGCGTGCAACCTGACCAAGGAACACCCCGACCTCACCAGCACCACCCTGCCCCCCGACCGCCGAGGTGCGAGCGGCGGCGGCCGCGGGCACACGGTACGGGTCACCACCGGCACCGGACACACCTACGACTCCGAAGCGCCACCCCTGCTCCCCGGCGCCCCGCCACCCCCGCCGAAGCGACCCCGCGACTCGGGGCACCCGTTCCCGACCATGCTCTGGACACTGCCCGCCGACCCCACCACCCAGCCCGCCAGCATGCTCGAGCGACGGCTGCAGCAGCTCATCGACGAGGCGTCGGCGCCGTCGACCCCGAGCCCATGAGTGACGCCGGCCGGACGGCCCACGCGAGATCTGGCCGACGCCACCGACGTGGTGGGATGAGTCCATGACCGACTACGGGCACGAGCTGCAGTTCGGCATCTTCCCCAGCCCCGACGCTGCCAAGGCGGAGCAGACCCTCGAGCTGGCCCAGCTCGCCGACGTGAGTGGTCTCGACCTCGTCACGGTGCAGGACCACCCCTACAACGGCGCCCACCTCGACACCTCGACCCTGCTCGCCGTCATCGGCGCCCGCACGACGAACGTCCGCGTCGCGGCCAACGTCGCCAACCTGCCGCTGCGCGAGCCGGTCGTGCTCGCCCGGTCGGTCGCCACCCTCGACGTGCTCACCGGCGGTCGGGCCGAGCTCGGCCTCGGCGCCGGCGCCTTCTGGGACGCCATCGTCGCCGCCGGTGGCGAGCGCCGCACCCCGCGTGAGGCCGTCGACGCGCTCGTCGAGGCCATCCGCGTCATCCGCGGCGTGTGGGGTCAGGACCCGGACCACCCCGGCGTCCGCTCCGTCTCCGTCGACGGCGAGCACTACCGAGTCAAGGGGCTGCACGTCGGACCCCGGCCGCTTCACGATGTCGAGATCTGGCTCGGCGCCTACAAGCCGCGCATGCTCCGGGTCACGGCGCGCCTCGCCGACGCGTGGCTGCCCAGCCAGGGCTATGCGGACCCGCCCGCGCTGGCGGCGATGAACGAGACCATCGACGCCGCGGCTGTCGAGGCCGGCCGCGGCCCCCACGCGATCCGGCGCATGTACAACGTCTTCGGCCGGTTCGGCAGCGCGGCGGGTTTCCTGCAGGGCTCCCCCGCCGACTGGGCCGAGCAGCTCGCCGGGCTCACCCTCACCCAGGGCATGAGCACGTTCATCCTCGGCAGCGACGACCCCCGCACCGTGGCCACCTTCGCCGCGGAGGTCGCGCCGGCCGTCCGCGAGCACGTCGAGATCGAGCGCGCCCGTCGCGCCGCCGCACCGAACCCGGCCGACCGGCATCCGATCGAGGTGGCCGGCCACGCCGCGCCGCCGACGACCCCGACGGCGACCACGGCGACGACGCTCGGCGTCACCCCCACTCCCGACGACGGCAGGCGCCTCAGCCCCCGGATGCCGTGGGACGAGTCCGCGCGGCCCGTCGCCCCCTTGCCCGCCGGCGCCCGCTACACCGCGGCGCAGGAGAGCGCGCCACAGCACCTCGTCGACATTCACGACCACCTGCGCACCGAGCTCGGTCAGGTGCGCGACGTCATCGACCAGGTGCGCCAGGGACTGCTCACCGTCGGGGCGGCCCGCTCACACCTCAACACCATGGCGATGCGCCAGAACAACTGGACGCTCGGTGCCTACTGCGAGTCGTACTGCCGTGTCGTCACGGGTCACCACACCCTCGAGGACCGCAGCATCTTCACCCATCTGCGACGCACCGACAGCGCCCTCGTGCCCGTCCTCGACCGCCTGGAGGAGGAGCACCACGTCATCTCCGACGTGCTCGAGCAGGTCGACGAGGCGCTGGTGAACCTCGTCGGCGCCGACGGCTACGGCACGGCCGGGCACGCTGCGCTCGACGAGCTGCAGCGTGCCGTCGACCTGCTCACCGACACCCTGCTCTCGCACCTCTCCTACGAGGAGCGAGAGCTGCTGCACCCACTGGCAGCACACGGGTTCGGCTGAACGACAGAGCCGTTCGTCAGACGGTGGCGGCCGACCCGTGCTCGAGGGCCTCGACGACGGCGCCGCAGAACTTCGGCAGGTCGTCGGGGTTGCGGCTCGTGATGAGGTTGCCGTCGATGACGAGCTCCTCGTCGACCCACTCGCCGCCGGCGTTGCGGATGTCGGTCTGCAGGCTCGGCCACGACGTGATGCGACGGCCCTTGAGCACGTCCGCCTCGACGAGGGTCCACGGCGCGTGGCAGATGGCGGCCACGGGGCGGCCCGACGCGACGAACTCGCGCACGAACGAGACGGCGTCCTTCTCGGTGCGCAGCGCGTCGGGGTTGGCGACGCCGCCGGGCAGCACGAGGGCGTCGTAGTCCTCCAGGTTCGCGTCGCCGACGGTGACGTCGACCTTCTTCGTGTCGCCCTTGTCGAGGTGGTTGAACATCTGCACCTCACCGCTCTCCGGGCTGATGAGCACCGCCTCGTGGCCGGCGTCCGTGACGGCCTTCCACGGGTCGGTCAGCTCGACCTGCTCGATGCCCTCGGAGGCGACGAGGAATCCGACCTTCTTGCTCACGATGACTCCTGGTTCCGGCGCCCGGGGTGCGAGCGCCAACTCTGTGACGTCGGCGGGCTCGGTCGCCCACCTCGTGTCTCGTACCCGCAGCGTCGGCGCGCTCACCCCACAGGCGCCCCGGCGGTGCCGCCCCCTCCCGTCCACACCGTCGTGCACACGTGTGGACAAAGGCTGGACACGAGCTGGGCCTGCTGCCGGGACCCTAGGCTGGTGGGCATGGCTCTGAGCATCGGTGCGCACGTCGACCAGGAGGACCCGATCGGGCAGGCCCGGGAGCGCGGCGCGACGCTGTCGCAGATCTTCCTCGGCGACCCCCAGAGCTACAAGGGCCCCGTCGTGCGCTACCCCGGCGGCGCGGAGGCGCTCAAGGCGGCCGCGCAGGATGCCGGCGTCGACCTCTACGTGCACGCGCCCTACCCGATCAACGTCGCCAGCCTCAACAACCGCATCCGCATCCCCGGCCGCAAGCTGCTGCAGCAGCACGTCACGGCGGCCGCCGAGATCGGGGCCAAGGGCGTCGTCGTGCACGGCGGCCACCTCGGCGTCGACGAGGACGCCGCGAAGGGCTTCGACAACTGGCGCAAGTGCATCGACGGCCTCGACCTCCCGGTGCCACTGCTGATCGAGAACACCGCCGGCGGCGACAACGCCATGGCCCGTCGCCTCGAGGCGATCGAACGGCTCTGGGATGCCGTGGGGCGGGCGAGCGGGGCCGAGAACGTCGGCTTCTGCCTCGACACGTGCCACGCCTTCGCCGGCGGTCTCGACCTTGCGACCGTCGTCGACGACGTGCGCGCGGTCACCGGCCGCATCGACCTCGTCCACGCGAACGACTCCCGCGACGAGGCCGACTCCGGCGCCGACCGCCACACGAACTTCGGGTCCGGGACCATCGACGCCGAGGCCGTCGCCGCGGTGATCCGCGCCGCGGGCGCCCCGGTGGTCTGCGAGACCCCGGGCGGCGCACCGGGCCAGGCGGCCGACATCGCCCGCCTGCGCGAGCTCGTCGGGTAGGGCAGTGCGGTCGCGGGCGGGTACGACGCCGGGCATGGACACCGACCTCTCCTCCCACCCGGCATCCGGCTTCACCCGGCTCGCCCCGCAGACCGGCACGGGGTTCGTGCTGCCCGCCGGTTCGACGCTCACCGTCGTGGACCCGACGGGCGAGCAGGTCAGCGACTTCTTCTGCTTCGCGGCCGACGACCACGCCGAGTGGCTCTCGTCGGGTCGCACGATCGACTACGCCAACTCGATCTACGTCACGACGGGGTCGGTGCTCTACAGCAACCGCAGCCGACCGCTCGCCACCGTCGTCGAGGACACCTGCGGCAACCACGACTTCCTCCTCACGCCGTGCAGCCAACAGACGTTCGACCTGCTCTACCCGGAGTTCGAGGGCGCCTACCACCCGAGCTGCTTCGAGAACCTCTGTGGCGGCTTCGCCCCCTTCGGCATCTCCCCCGACGCGGTGTCGACGACGCTCAACATCTTCATGAACGTGTGGACCGACCGGACCGGCGAGCTGCACATCGACCCGCCGACCTCGCGCGCCGGCGACCGCTTCGCCCTGCGCGCCGAGACCGACCTCGTCGTCGGGCTCACGGCGTGCTCGGCCGAGAAGTCGAACAACGGCCGCTGCAAGCCGGTCGACTACGTCGTCGAGGGACCGACCGCGCAGGGGTGACACCGGCGCCGTGGCCTGGCTCACAGACTGGCGCCGGGCCCCCGGGGTACGGGTCAGGCGAGGAGGCCTCGCCGACGACGCCCGACCGGGTCACGCGACGAGTTGTCTTGTGACCACCATCGATTCGGGCGACACATCCGCCGACACATCCGCCGAGCAGTTCGCCGACATCATCGCCGAGCGCGGGTACCCCTGCGTGGGTGCGAAGTCCGCCTTCAAGCGAGGCCAGGCCGCCCACGTCGTCCTCGACGACATGCGGGATGCCGGTACGCCGGCGTCCCTGCGCGACCACCTGTCCCGCTTCGGCGAGCAGACCGACTTCACCGACGGCTTCCACACCTTCCTGGCCAGCTTCCGCCTGCCCCACATGTCGACCGAGGCGCAGTTCGAGCGCCACCTGTGGGACCTGCTGCAACGCGTCCACGACGCCGACGAGCAGCCGTGGGACCCGGCCGTGTCGAGCGACCCGAGCTCACCGCACTTCGGCTTCAGCGTGGCCGGCCGGGCCTACTTCGTCATCGGCCTGCACCCGGCCGCGTCGCGGGTCGCCCGCCGCTTCCCGCTGCCGACCCTCGTCTTCAACGCCCACGAGCAGTTCGAGCGGCTGCGCGCCGACGGCCGCTTCGACGGCCTCAAGGAGACGATCCGCCGTCGCGACGAAGCCCTCCAGGGCGAGGTCAACCCGATGGCGCACGACCACGGCGACGCCTCAGAGGCGCTGCAGTACTCCGGGCGCCGGCAGCCGGGCACCTGGACCCCGCCCCTCGTCGTGCACGACCGCGGCGCCTGACCGGTCCGCCCTACCGCGCTCTGGTTTTGCACTCTGACCATCGATAGTGCAAACTGCACTCTGTGGCCCAGAGTGCAGTCGTCCGTCGTCAGTCCACGTTGCGTCGCATCACCGTCGCCGCGCAGGAGATGGCGATCGAGCGCGGCTACGACGGCTTCACCCTCGACGACCTCGCCGCTGCGGTGGGGGTCTCGAGGCGAACGCTCTTCAACCACGTCTCCGGCAAGGAGGAGGCGGTAGTCGGGGTGCGCCCCGACTTCGACCCCGTGCTCGTCGAGCGCTTCCGCGCCGGCGGCCCGACCGGCGACCTCTTCGACGACCTGCTCCACCTCATCGTCGAGCTGCTCGACCGTGAGGACGCGAGCCGTGAGGACGCCGGCCGCTTCCACCGCCTGCTCGAGACCAACTCCCAGCTGACCCCGCGGGTGCACCGCGAGCTCGAGCGCGTGTGCACGGAGGCCGTCGAGATGGCATCCGTGCGACCCGGCGAGGGCGACCGCCAGCGCGCCGGTGTCGTCGTCGTCGTGCTCGGCGCCCTCGTCGCCCACGCGATGAACGAGTACCTCCGCGCCGACGACACGGTCTCGCTCGTCGACCACCTCCGGACCTCCGCCGAGACGGCGCGGCAGCTGCTCGCCTGACCCAGGCCGGGCGGCATCCGCCCTCGCCTCGACCCTCGTCCGGCCCTCCTCGGCCCGACACCTCACGACCGCCACCCAGCGCCGGGCCGCGGTCGACGCCACAGCGACGTGGCCCTCCTGTCCGCACCACGAAAGCGACCCACCATGGCCACCCGCCTCTACCGACTCGGCCGACTCGCCTACCGGCGCTGGCCCGTCTTCATCGCCGCCTGGCTCATCGCCCTCGTCGGCATCGCCGGGCTGAGCGCCGCGATCAGCAAGCCGATGCAGGACGAGTTCAGCATCCCCGGCATCCCCTCCGAGCAGGCGCAGACGCTGCAGCAGGAGCTCTTCCCGGGGGCCAAGAGTGCGTACGACGGGGCCGGTGCCACCGTCGTCGTCGCCGCCCCCGAGGGGCACACCCTGGCCGAGCCGGAGTACTCCGCCAAGGTCGACGCCCTCGTCGCCGACCTGCGCGACACCCCGCAGCTGTCGCAGGGCGCGCAGCTCGTCAACCCCGTCACCGCCGCGGCGGCCCAGCGCAAGCAGGTCGTCGACGGCGCGGTGGCCGCCGGTCAGCCGCGCGACGTCGCCGAGGCGAACGCGGCCGCGCTCTCGCCGCTCAGCCCCGACGAGCGGGTCGGGACCATCACGTGGAACTTCGCCGTCGACAAGCCCACCGACGTGCAGAAGGCGACCCAGGACGACGTCAACGCCGCCATCGCCGACGCCCGTGAGACCGGCCTGACCGTCGAGGTCAACGGCAGCGGCATGCAGTCGTTCGAGCTGCCGGGCGGGTCGAGCGAGCTCATCGGCATCGCCGTCGCCGCCCTCGTGCTCGTGCTCACCTTCGGCTCGCTCGTCGCGGCCGGCCTGCCCATCGTCACCGCCCTCGTCGGGGTCGGCATCGGGGCGCTCGGCGTGACCGGCGCCACCGCCTTCGTCAACGTCGGCAGCACGACCCCGATCCTCGCCACCATGCTCGGCCTCGCCGTCGGCATCGACTACGCGCTCTTCATCCTCTCGCGCTACCGCGCCGAGCTGCAGCGCACCGGCGACCGCGAGGAGGCCGTAGGCCTCGCCGTCGGTCGCGCCGGGTCGGCCGTCGTCTTCGCCGGCCTCACCGTCGTCATCGCCCTCGCCGCCCTGTCCGTCGTCGGCATCCCACTGCTCACCTCGATGGGCATCGCCGCCGCCGCGACCGTGCTCGTCGCCGTCCTCATCGCCCTGACGCTGCTCCCCGCCGTGCTCGGCCTGCTCAAGAGCAAGGCCTTCGCGGGCCGGGTGCGGGCCGACCGCATCGTCGCCGGCGGCTCCGACGAGCCGGTCACCTCGCGCCGCCAGCTGCACGACCGCGAGAACGGCGGCGTCCGCTGGGCCCAGCGCGTCGGGCGCCACCCGATCGTCTTCGGGCTGCTCGGCGTCGTCCTGCTCGGCTCGCTGACGATCCCGGTCAAGGACCTGCACCTCGCCCTGCCGACCGACTCGACCGCCTCGACCGAGACCTCGGCCCGCCGCGCGGCCGACCTGCTCGACGGCGCCTTCGGGCCGGGCCGCAGCGCCCCCATCCTGCTCGTCGTCGACGCCCGCGAGGCCGGCGACAAGGCTGCCGCCGGCAAGGCCATCGGCGAGGTCACCGCCTGGGCCGCCCGGCAGGGCGACGTCCGCAACGCCCAGGTCATCGCCCTCAACGAGGCCGGCGACGGCGCGCAGGTGCTCATCACGCCGAAGAGCGGCGGCGACGACGTCGCTACCGAGAACCTCCTCGCCGACCTGCGCGACGGCCAGGCGGAGCAGGAGCGGGCGACCGGCACGACCCTCGGGGTCACCGGCCTCACCGCCATCCAGACCGACGTGTCCGAACGGCTGTCGGGCGCGCTCGTGCCCTACCTCGCCATCGTCGTCGGGCTCGCGTTCGTGCTGCTCATGATGGTGTTCCGCTCGGTGCTCGTGCCGCTGACCGCGACGATCGGCTTCCTCCTGTCGGTGCTCGCGACCCTCGGCCTGACCGTGCTCGTCTTCCAGGAGGGCACCTTCGGCCTCTTCGAGGCGGCACCGATCATGAGCTTCATGCCGATCCTCGTCATCGGCATCGTCTTCGGACTGGCCATGGACTACCAGGTCTTCCTCGTCACCCGCATGCGCGAGGCCTACGTGCACGGCACGTCGGCGACGCAGTCGGTGGTCGAGGGCTTCCGGTTCAGCGCCCGGGTCGTCACCGCGGCCGCGGCCATCATGATCTCGGTGTTCGCCGCGTTCGTGCTGCAGGACCAGGCCCTCATCCAGTCGATCGGCTTCGCCCTCGCGGCGGCCGTCCTCTTCGACGCCTTCGTCGTGCGCATGACCCTCATCCCGGCCGTGATGAACCTGCTCGGCGACAAGGCGTGGTGGCTGCCGGGCTGGCTCGACCGCCTGCTGCCGAACGTCGACGTCGAGGGCGAGTCGCTGACCCGCCACCGGACGCCCGGCACGCCGGAGGGTACGACCGACGGCACCGCGGCAGACCCGGACACCGACCCGGACACCGACCCGGACTCCGACCCGGACTCCAACCCGGACTCCGACCCGGAGGCCGACGGCGTGGGTGGGCCGGCCCGCGAGCCCGAGCCGGCCGGCATCCGCTGACCCCGCCGGGGCGTCCTCACCGACGGGTGCGGGCGCCCCGGCTCAGCGTGTTCCACAGCTCGGCCGTCTGCACGCTCCAGAAGACGGCGAAGAGGGTGATGAGCACGCCCTCGATCCACAGCACGGCGTGGACCCACCCGACGAGCAGGCTCCAGCCGTACATGAGCACGAGCGCCGCGACCATGAGCACCGCGATGACGGTGTAGCGGTTGCGGTAGACCTCCATGCTCGAGGCGCCCGGGCCCACCCGGGCCTCGCCGAAGAGGCGCGCGTTGATGACGACGACACCGACGATCGGGCCGAACATCGCGAACGCCGCCACGTAGTGGGCGTACTCGAGGAAGGGCCCGCGCGCGGCGAAGAAGGCGACCGCGCCGACCGCGATCGTCGCGGCCGTGACGAGGATGCCGGCACCCAGCGCGCGACGCGCCTGGCCGTTCGCGGCCTCCCGGCGGAAGACGAGGGCCGCGACCACGAGCGCGACCGTGCCCATGACGAGCAGCGCGCCGACGTTGTTGGACACCCCGGCCGCGGTGTCGAGCAGCGGCTCGGGCACCGAGCGGCACGAGCCCGGCTTGGGCGTCGGCACGAACGCGACGATCGGCGCGAAGACGCCGGCCGTGTTGAGCAGGACGTCCTCGAGGTCGGTGCTGCCCTTGATCGAGACGAGGCAGACGCCGATGGCGACGAGCACGCCGACGAAGACGCCCTGGGCGGGCGTGTAGTAGTAGGCGCTGATCGACTCCTGCAGGCAGCGCCGGCCCGTCGCCCCCCACTCGATGGCGATGGCAGCGAAGAGCATGACGACGAGCGTCGGCATGGCGAGGCGCAGGTAGCGATAGGTCTTGACGGCGTTGTCGGGTGAGGTCGCCGGGTCGGGCGTGGTCATCCGCGGGGGCACTCCTCGGGCTGCTCCGGTCGTGTGCCGGTGCGGACCGTCCGCCCCTCCGCCGGTGCAGCGATCGTCGCACGCGCCGCCGACAGCCGCACCGCGCCGGCGCCGGCGCGCGTGACCTCTCGACGGGGCCTCAGCGTCCTCTCGACGGGGTCCTCTCTGCGGTGCTGGTGCGCAGCTGGTCGGCGAGCAGCAGCACCGCCCGCAGCTGGTCCCGGGTGGGCCGCACCGTGCGGGTGGCGGCGACGACCTCGAGGTGGCCCTGGCCGGCGGGCACGACCAGCACGGTGTCCGTCGGCAGCCCGTGCCGGCTGACGCCGACGTCGCGGCCGTCGACCCGCACCCGACCGTCGCGGTGCAGGGTCGGCAGGCTCGACGACCCCGGCCCGCGGCGCCAGCTCGTCCGGTCGACCCCGAGCGCCAGGGTGACGGCCTGCTCGACCCCCTCGACGAGCTCGGGGCCGCCGCCGTGCGCTGCGGTGTCGGCGAGACCGAGGACGCCCTCGATGTAGCCGTCGCGCTCGCGCGCGCTGGCCTGCTGCCGGTGTCCCCAGAGCGCGACCTCGGTGACGGCGAGGCCGACGAGCACGAGCACCCCGGCCAGCTCGACGTCGTCACGGCCGTGGATGGCGAAGCTGTAGAAGGGCGCGGTGAGGAAGAAGTCGAACCCGGCCGCGGCGGCCAGCGCGGTCAGCACCCCGGTGACGCGGTCGCCGGCGGCGGCCGCGGCCACGACCGGCAGCACGAGGATGAGCGCAGCCGTGCTCGAGGTCACCTCGTCGCGCAGCAGCCCGAGCACACCGGCGAGGGCGAGGGTGACGACGACCACCGCGAGGCGGACCACCCCGCGACGGTCGCTCCACCGGTCGAACCCGCCGAGCGGTCCTGTCGTCACTGACGTCTGCATGGCCCCAGCGCACACCCGGGCGGGGCGTGCGCGACGTGGCGCCACGGCATCCTGACGGGGCCTTGACGCCACCTTGACGGGTGGTCGAGGCGGCGTCGGCGCCGGCCGTTCAGTCGGTCGTACGGCGCAGGAAGGCGCGGATCGCGAGGGGCGAGACGACCGCCGTGATGGCCACCGACCAGATGACCGTCGTCAGCACCGGGTGCTGCAGCGGCAGGGCGGCGTCGGCCGGCACGGGCGGGGCGTTGCCCCACAGCTCACGCATCGCCTGCACGAGCGAGCTGATCGGGTTCCACTCGGCGATGGTGCGCAGCCACGTGGCCATGCCCTCGGTGGGCGCGAAGGTGTTGGCCAGGAAGGTGATCGGGAAGATCGTCGTGAACATCAGGCCGTTGACCGCCTCGGCTGAGCGCATCGACGAGCCGACGAGGATGCCGATCCAGATCATCGCGAAGCCGAAGAGCACGAGCAGCGCGAAGGCGAGGACGGCGTTGCCGAAGCCGCCGCGCACCCGCCAGCCGATGGCCAGGCCCGTCATCGACATGACGAAGATGCCGATGCTCGAGTGGATGATGCTGTAGACGCTGCGCCCGACGAGCACCGAGCCGCGGCTGATGGGCAGCGACCGGAACCGGTCGATGATGCCCTTGTCGAGGTCCATGTTGAGGCCGATGGCGACGATGAAGGCCGAGAAGGCCATCGTCTGCGCCATGATCCCCGGCAGCAGCCACTCGCGGTAGTTGACCCCGGGGATGGCGATGGAGCCGCCGAAGACGAACGCGAAGAGCAGGACGAACATGACCGGCTGGATGGTCACGTCGGTGAGCATCTCGGGCTGGCGCTTGATGTGCTTGAGGCTGCGCCAGACCATCATGCCGATCTGGCGCGGGACGCCGGGCGGCCGGAAGTCGCGCGGCTCGGACGTGTCGGTGCGTCGCGGGGTCGTGACGGCGGTCATCGCTGCTCCTCGGTGGCGGACGCGGTCGGATGGGAGGTCGGATGGGAGGCCGGGTCGCCCGAGGGGGAGTCCTCGGCGCGGTGGCCGGTGAGGTTGAGGAAGACGTCGTCGAGGCTCGGTCGCTGCAGGCCGAGGTCGTCGAGCTCGATCTGGCTGCGCTCGAAGACGGCGGCCACGCGGGTCATGTCGGACAGCCCCTCGGCGGGGGCGGTGAGCTGCCGGGCCGCCTCGTCGACGTGCACCTCGGTGACGTGGTCGGCGAGCAGGGCCCGGGCCGCCTCGAGCTGGTCGGCGTGCGAGACGGTGAGCACGATCGCGGCCTTGCCCGACTGGTCCTTCAGCTGCAGCGGTGTGCCCTCGGCGATGATGCGGCCCCGGTCGATGACGACGATGCGGTCGGCCAGCTGGTCGGCCTCCTCGAGGTACTGCGTCGTCAGCAGCAGGGTCGTGCCGTCACGGACGAGCCCGCGCAGCACCTCCCACAGCTCGACGCGGCTGCGGGGGTCCAGGCCCGTCGTCGGCTCGTCGAGGAAGAGCACGGGCGGGGCGGCGATGAGGCTGACGGCGAGGTCGAGTCTGCGCCGCATGCCCCCGCTGTACTCCTTGACGACCTTGTCGCCGGCGGCGGTGAGCGAGAAGCGCTCGAGCAGCTCGTCGCTGAGCCGGCGCACCTGCTGGCGCGACAGCCCGTAGAGCGACCCCATGAGGCGCAGGTTCTCGCGCCCCGTCAGCAGCTCGTCGACGGTCGCGGCCTGCCCGGTGAGGCCCATGCTGCGTCTCACCTCGTCGGGCTCGCGCTGCACGTCGTGCCCGGCGACCCGGGCCGTGCCGCTCGTCGGGCGGCTCAGGGTCGTCATCATGCGCACGGTCGTCGTCTTGCCCGCGCCGTTCGGCCCGAGCAGCCCGAGCACCGAGCCCTGCGGGACGGAGAAGCTGACGTCGTCGACGGCGGTCATGTCGCCGAAGCGCTTGACGAGGTGCTCGGCCTCGATGGCCGGGCCGGAGGATCGGGAGCGGCGGTCGCGCTCGGCGGCGGTGGTGGTCATGGCGGTCTCCCCGTCTGAGTTCGGTGGGCGGGACCCTATGGCCCACCACCGACAGCGGTCGTCGGGTTCGGCGCCGACGCCCTGCCCGCTGTCGTCCCGACCCAGCCTAGGCGCGGTGTGAACGGTGTCAACATCATTCCGGTGGCCGCTTCCGCTCAGCGCGTAGCCGGACCCGGCCCCGGTGTCGGCGGGGCGTGCGACGCTGGCGTCAGCACCACCGGCGGCAGGACGGAGCGGACCATGACGACCACGAGGACGAGGACCCGGGTCACCTCGGGCATCCCCACGACCACCACAACGGCGACGACCACGGCGACTCCGACCCGGTCGCCCGCGGTACGCCCCCTGCTGCGCGAGGTCCACGGCCGGCTCATCCGCGGCCTGCGCACCCGTCAGGGCCGCACCCTCGCCGAGGTGGCGGCCCGGGCCGGCGTCTCGCTCGCCTACCTGTCGGAGGTCGAGCGGGGCCTCAAGGAACCCTCGTCCGAGGTGCTCGAGGCCGTGTGCGTCGCGCTCGGCTCGAGCGTCACCGACCTCGTCGGCGCCGCCCACCGCGAGCTGCTCGACCTCGAGCAGCGGTCGGCCGCGGAGCCGCACGTGCTCGACCTGACGCAGCGGCGCGAGCAGGACACCCACCGAGCGTTCCCCGTCGCGCCGGCCCCCCCGGCATCCGTCTCGCTGCGCGCGGCGTGACGCCGGCCTGACCCACCTCGGCCCCGTCATGGGGCACGATGGGCGCCCGGCCGTCGCCGTCGTGTCGGACCGACCGACACCGACGTCAGGGGACGAGACGTGCAGACACCCACCCCGTGGTTCGCGCCACGCCGGGCGATGCGGGCCCTGGCCCGACCGATGGCCGCGGCCGTGCTCGTCGCCGGGGCGGTCACGGGGGTGGCGGGCTGGGCCGACGGGTGGAGCCGCTCGAACGCCGTCACCGCCGCCGGGCAGAGCCACCGCATCGAGACGCTGGAGGCCGACTACCGCCTCGGGCGCACCGCCGACGGGGCCGCCTCGCTCGAGGCCACCGAGCGGCTCGGGGTCGTCTTCCTCGACCCGCCCTCGGGCTCGGACGGCCGCCCCTCCTTCGAGCGGGTCCTGCCCACCGTCGTCGACGGCGTCCGCACGCCCGTCACCGTGCAGGGCGTCGAGGATGCCGAGGGGCGGGCCGTGCCGTTCACCGTCGACGAGGGCGAGACCTCGGTCACCGTCACCGTCGGTCTGCCGGACGGCGTCGCGACGGCGTCCGTCGACGACACCGCGGCCGAGCCGAGCACGTACGTGCTGCGCTACCGGGCCGACGACGTCCTGGCGGACTCGGCCGGCGGCGGCACCCTGAGGTGGCCGGTCGTCGACGCCGCGGGCGTCGACGAGATCGACCGGGTGCAGGCCGTGGTGACCGTGCCCGACACGCTCGCACCGTCCGTGGGCGAGGTCACCTGCACGGCCGAGGGCGGTGACGACGCGGCCTGCACGACGAGCACGACGACCACCGGCGGCGACGAGGTGACGACCGTGGCGGGCGACGAGGTCGCGGCCGGTGAGTCGGTGGAGGTGTCGGCCCGCACGACGGCCGGCGCGTTCACGCCCGGCTCCGCCGACGCCGGCGCCGTCCCCGAGACCCTCGCCGTCCTCGGCGTCGGGGGGCTCTCGCTCGTCGCGGCCGGCGGCGCGGTCTGGCTCGCCGCCACCCGGCGCCGGCGCCGGCTCGGCGACCACGTCACGATCGCGGGGTCGGTGGTCCCCCGCGGCCTGTCCCCCGCCCTGGCCGGCAGCCTCTACGGCAGTCCCGGCCGCGGTGTCGTGGGTCAGCTGCTGCAGGCCGCCGTCGACGGTGACGTCGTGCTGCGCCCCGGCGACGAGGACGTCCTCGTCGAGCTCGTGCGCTGGCCCGACGACCTCGACCCGGCCGCCGACCGTGCCCTCGCGGTGCTCGTGCCGCGGGTGCCGACGGGCCGACCCGAGTCGCTGCGCGGCCGTCTCACCCTCGCCTCGGACGCCGACCTCGCCCGCGTGCGCGACAGCGCCGTGAGGGCGAAGCTCGTCGACCGCGGTGACCCCGAGCGCGCCGGCCGGTGGCTGGGCGTGGCCGGGGGTGCCGCCGCCGTGGGCCTGCCGCTCGCCTCGCACGCCGCCGGGGTCGGCTTCGTGCCCGGCACGGTCGCCCTCGCCGCCACCATCGTGTCGGTCGGCGCCGGGTGGGGGGTCGCGCACTCCTGGCAGCGCTGGTCGGCACGCGGCACCGAGACGCTGGGCTACCTCGAAGGCCTCAAGCTCTACCTCGCCAAGCCCCAGCTCGAGCGGATCGCCCTGCTGCAGAAGCAGACCGGGCCCGGCCACCTCGTGTCCGCGGCCGAGGAGGCCGAGCTCTACGAGAGGCTGCTGCCCTACGCCGTCGTCCTCGGCGAGGAGCAGACCTGGCTGCGCATGCTCGGCTCGACGTCCGGCGGCGGCGAGCGCCGATGGCTGCCCGACGAGCGACTGCAGCAGGTGCTCGACGCCGTGAACGCGGCCGACCTCGTCGAGCGGCTCGACGGGCGCCTCGCCCCGATGGAGGGGCGGGCGGCACCCGTCGACCGCGGTGCCGACACCGGGCACCGCCCGACCTTCAGCGGGGTCGGCGGCTCCGGTGGTCTGGGCGGTGGCACGGGGGGCGCCGGCACGTGACGCCCGGCGCCCGCCGCGTCAGCCGCGTCAGCCGCGTCAGCCGGTGACGCCGACGACCTCGTTCGGCATGACCGGCAGGGTGCCCGTGCGCACCACCGCGTTGGCGGTGAGGTCGACGACGACGACCCGCCGCGTCGCGGGCTCGGTGACGTAGGCGAGGTCGCCCACGACGCGCACCGTCGGCCGCGGCTGCTGCCACTGCGTCGGCTCGCTCCAGGCCGCGACCACCGGGATGCGGTGGGTGATGGCGCCGGTCTCCGGGTCGATGACGCGCAGCCGACCGTCCGTACCGAGCACGAGGGCCTCCCCCTCCGGCCCTCGCTCCAGGCTCCGGAACGAGTAGCTCGCCTCGACGTCGACGACGCGCAGCGTGCCCGCGACCGTGTCGGTCAGCGTGACCCGCGTCGGGCGCTCGAGGTCGGCGTCCCGGTCGGTCTTGTAGTCGCCCAGCACGACCGGTGAGGTCTCCGAGCCGGCCTGGTTGCCGATGCGGCCGTACGGGTCAGGGCTGTCGACCTTGCGGAAGGCGCCGTCGCGCAGCACGACGATGCCGTCCTCGCAGCCGAGGGTCACGACGTCAGTCGCCGCGGCGGCCTCGCCGTGCACGCCGGGGCACTCGTCGGTGCGGGCCACCTCGCGACCCGACGCGTCGAGCAGCACCACGCCGGAACGGGACTCGTCGCCACCGACGGTGTGCACGAGCCCGCCGTCCGGCTGCAGCAGGGCCACGCCGTGGTGCGCCTCCGGCGTGCGGTGCCGGGCGACGGACGGCAGCGTCGACCCTCCGAGCCGCTCCGGGTCGAAGACGCTGATCTCGCCCGTGCCGTCGGCGAACAGCACGGTCTGGCCGGCGTGCGTCACGACGTGGCCGGGGTGGTCGGCGGCGAAGCGCAGGTCGGTGAGCTGCGGCTCGGTCGTGTACGAGTGGCCGTGGTCACCGTGGGCCTCGGTGAAGGCGCCGGTGTCGAGCACCCGCCATCCCGCGCTGTCGGTGACGAGCACGTGCCGGCCGTCGCCGGCGGGGCTGAGCCGCAGGAAGCCGTCGGCCTCGAAGGCTCCCACCGGCTTCAACGTCACCGCGTCGACGACCGTGACGCCACCGTCGTGGCTGACGACGAGGCGGGATGCCGGCCCGGCCGCCTCCGTGGTGACGCGCGGGCTCGCGGTCGACGCGGTCGACGCCGCCGCCGTCGGGCCTGAGGCCGGCGACGCCGCGGTACCGCCCGCCGGGGCGCCGCAGGCGGCGAGCGTGCCCGCCACGGCCAGGGCGGCGGTCGCGGCTCCGGCCCGACGGGTCGGGATGAGGCGGTGCATGGCCCCCCGGGCTGCCGGTCGGATCGGCCTCCCGGGGGTGGTCGGGGTCAGCCCGTCGGCGGGCGGGGTCGCAGGAGGCGCAGGAGGGGTCGGGCGCACGGCCCGGTGGCGTGAGTGCATAAAGTGATAATGGTTCTCATCATCACCTCACGTCAAGCGCACCGCCCCGGGCAGCAGAGCGGGGTCGCCCTCGGGCCAGTCGGCCGGGTCGTCGCCCAGGCCCACGAGCAGCGGCACCTGCTCGCGACACCAGCGCGAGACCTGCAGCTCGCCCGCCAGCACCGCGGCGCTGAAGCCGGCCCACTCGACGCTCTCGACCGACGCCGTCTCCTCGGGGTCGGCCACCACGGCCACACCGGGTCGCAGCCACGCGACGAGCACCGGGCAGAGCTCGTTCTCGACGACTCCGTCCATCTCCGCCCGGT
The DNA here is from genome assembly GCF_003635045.1 of Terracoccus luteus. Taxonomy (NCBI): domain Bacteria; kingdom Bacillati; phylum Actinomycetota; class Actinomycetes; order Micrococcales; family Intrasporangiaceae; genus Terracoccus; species Terracoccus luteus. The sequence goes on from NZ_RBXT01000001.1 coordinate 3,035,942, forward strand.
AGGCGAAGTCGGGCAGCACGAGCCGCACGCCCTGGAGGTCACCGGGCGCGAGACCGAGCTCGTCCGCTCCCCGGCGGGCGACGGCATCCTCGAGGCTCTCACCCGGCGCGGGGTGCCCGCAGAAGGAGTTGGTGAGCACCCCCGGGAAGGTGGCCTTGTCGTGGGCGCGGGTCGTCACGAGCAGCCGGCCGTCGGCGTCGAAGACGTAGGTCGAGAAGCCGAGGTGCAGCGCGGTGTCGCTGTGGTGCGCGTCGCGCTTCGGCTGCGTGCCGATGGCGGCGCCGGAGGGGTCGAGCAGGACGACGACCTCGTCCGTGCCGGGGCCGGCGGTGCGGGCGTCGGTCGACACGGCGTTCGTCATGCGCTCAGGGTAAGCGGGCCCACAGCCCCTGCGCCGGTCGTGTCAGAGGTCGGCGCGGCCGTCGACGACCTGTCGCGCGACGTCGCGCAGCTTGACGTTGCTGTCCTGCGACTGGCGACGCAGCACGGCGAAGGCGCTCTCGGTGTCGAGCTGGTAGCGCTGCATGAGGATCCCCTGCGCCATGCCGATGAGGTGCCGGGTCTGCAGCGACGAGCTGAGGCCCTCGGTGCGCGTGGCCACGGCGAGGGCCGTCCCGGCCGCGTCGGCGTAGAAGTGCGCCTGCTGCACGACGTCGGGGTCGAAGCGGTCACACGGCTCGGTCGCGTAGAGGTTGAGCCCGCCGACGACGGTCTCCGGCGTCGCCATGCGCACGCTGAGAACGCTGCGGATGCCGAGGTCCGCCGCCACCGGCGCCCAGCGTGGCCAGCGCGTCTCCTGGCGCAGGTCGGGGATCGTGTACGTGTCGTCGACCCAGACGGCGTCGATGCACGGTCCCTCCTGCAGCTCGTACTGCGCCTCGTCCGCCCGCCGCACGAGCGCGTCCGTCGCGGCGGGGGTGTCGACCGTGCCGTCGGCCCGCCGCAGCGTGATGCCGGCGTGCGCGAAACCCGGTACGGCCGTCACGGCCTGGTCGACGATCTCCTGCAACGTGCTGCCGCGGTCGGGCTGCGAGCTGACCGCCCGCACCGCGTCGGCGAGGCGTCGCCAGGTCTTCTCGTCCGTCGCCATCGCACCTCTCCTCGGTCCGGGGTAGCCCGCCGAGCACGCCAGAGGCGGTGTCGTCAACCGGGCTCGGCCCAGTATGCACGGGCGGTGCGGCCGGCGTGGCCGGGTCGGGCGGAGGGGGCACCGGTGAGGTCGGCCCGGACGGGGTACGCGCGTGACAGGTGACCGTGCGTGGGCCCGCGGGGCGGTTGCCCAGGGTGCTCACGTTCATGATCCGAGCGTGGGCACCCGCCATCTGCGCACCGTTTCGTCGTAGGTTCGGCTGCGTCCCGCAGCCCGACCGACGGAGTGAGCGCATGCAGAGCGAGTCGCCGACCGAGACCGACGTCGTCGTCGTGGGGGCCGGGCTCGCCGGCCTCGTCGCCGCCGCCGAGATCGCCGAGGCGGGCCATCGGGTGGTCCTGCTCGACCAGGAGGGTGAGCAGAACCTCGGCGGCCAGGCGTGGTGGAGCTTCGGCGGCCTCTTCCTCGTCGACAGCCCCGAGCAACGCCGCCTCGGCATCCACGACGGCCTCGAGCTCGCCACCCAGGACTGGTTCGGCAGCGCCCGCTTCGACCGCCCCGAGGACCACTGGCCGCGGCGGTGGGCCGAGGCGTACCTCGCCTTCGCCGCCGGCGAGAAGCGGGCGTGGCTGCACGCGCAGGGCGTCCGCTTCTTCCCCGTCGTCGGCTGGGCCGAGCGGGGCGACGGCCGGGCCGACGGGCACGGCAACTCCGTGCCCCGCTTCCACGTCACGTGGGGCACCGGCCCCGGGGTGGTCGAGCCCTTCGCGCGCCGCGTGCACGAGGCGCAGCGCTCGGGCCGGCTGCGGTTCGCCTTCCGCCACCGCGTCGACGAGCTCGTCACCCGCGACAGCGCCGTGACCGGGGTGCGCGGCGCCGTGCTCGAGGGGGATGCCGTGGCGCGCGGCGTCGCGAGCAGCCGGGTCGAGGTGGGCTCCTTCGAGATCGCGGCGCAGGCCGTCGTCGTCACGAGCGGCGGCATCGGCGGCAACCACGAGCTGGTCCGCCGGCACTGGCCCGAGCGCCTCGGCCCCGCGCCCACGACCATGCTCTCCGGGGTCCCGGCCCATGTCGACGGGCGGATGCTCGCGGTGGCGGAGCGGGCCGGCGGCCGGGTCGTCAACCCCGACCGCATGTGGCACTACACCGAGGGCCTGACGAACTGGGACCCCGTGTGGCACGCCCACGGCATCCGCATCCTGCCCGGGCCGTCGTCGCTGTGGGTCGACGCCCGCGGCCAACGGCTGCCCGCGCCGCTCTTCCCCGGCTTCGACACCCTCGGCACCCTCGCCCACCTCACCCGGACGGGGCACGACCACTCGTGGTTCGTGCTCACCGAGCGCATCCTCGAGAAGGAGTTCGCGCTGTCGGGCTCGGAGCAGAACCCGGACCTCACCGGGCGCGACGTGCGACAGGTGCTCGGGCGGGCCCGGGCCGGGGTGCCGGGCCCGGTCGAGGCCTTCCGGCGCCACGGCACCGACTTCGTCACCGCCGCCGGGGTCGGCGAGCTGGTCCGCGGCATGAACGCGCTCGTCGGCGAGGACCTCGTCGACGAGGACGACCTGCGCCGCACGATCGTCGCCCGCGACACCCAGCTGGCCAACCCGTTCGCCAAGGACGCCCAGCTCACGGCGATCCGCGGGGCGCGGAACTACCGCGGTGACAAGCTGATCCGCGTCGCCGCACCCCACCGGCTGCTCGACCCCGACGCCGGTCCGCTCGTCGCGGTGCGGCTGCGGGTCATCACCCGCAAGACCCTCGGTGGGCTGGAGACCGACCTCGACGGACGGGTGCTGCGCCCCGGCGGGGAGCCGGTCGACGGGCTGTACGCCGCCGGCGAGGCGAGCGGCTTCGGCGGTGGCGGCATGCACGGGTACGCCTCGCTCGAGGGCACATTCCTCGGCGGGTGCATCTTCAGCGGCCGCGTCGCGGGGCGCGCCGTCGCCGCCCGTCTCTGACGCGCGGGAGGTCCGCCGTCGAGGCCCCCTCCCCGGGGGGCGTCGTACCGAGCGGTGGTCCTACCCCGACGCGCGCTACCCAAGCGGGCCCCGACCCCTTATCTTTACCCCGTGAACCCATCCCAGGCGGCTCCGGGCTCGCAGGCATCGTTGCGTGAAGCCAACCGCCTGCGCGTCCTCGAGACGCTGCGCGAGCAGGGGGCGATGACCCAGGTCGAGATCGCCGGCTCGACGGGCCTCTCACCCGCCACCGTGTCGAACATGGTCAAGGAGCTCGACGGCGCCGGCGCCGTCGAGCTCGCCCCCAGCATCCGCAACGGCCGCCGGGCGGTGCTCGTCTCCCTCGCCACGGGCAACACCCTGCTCGCCGGCATCGCCTTCGGCGACCGGGACGTCCGCGTCGCCGTCGCCACCGGCCCGCGTGACGTCATCGGGCGCCAGCGGATGCCGCTGCCCAGCAACCACAACGCCGACGAGGGCATGGAGCGCGCCGCCCGCCTGCTCTACGACCTCGTCGAGAAGTCGGGCAAGGCGATGACCGACGTAAAGGCGGTCGGCGTCGGCATCCCGGCGCCCGTCGACAGCGTGTCGGGCCAGGTCGGGTCCGAGAGCATCATGCCCGGCTGGCGCGGCGTCGACGTCGCCGACGAGCTCGCCGGGAGGCTCGGCGCGCCGGTGCTCGTCGACAACACCGCGAACCTGGGAGCCTTGGGAGAGCTGCGGATCGGCGCACTCCAGGGCGTCCAGGACGGCGTCTTCCTCAAGCTCTCGCACGGGATCGGCGCCGGCCTCGTCATCGGTGGCGAGGTGTTCCGTGGCAGCGCGGGCACGGCCGGCGAGATCGGCCACCTCACCATCGACGAGCACGGCCAGATCTGCCGCTGCGGCAACCGGGGCTGCCTCGAGACCTTCATCGGCGCCCAGGCCCTCGGCGAGGCGCTCGCCGTCTCGCACGGCCGGCTCACCCTGCGCGACATCATCGCTCGCGCCCAGGGCGGGGACGTCGGCTGCCGCCGGGTGCTCGAGGACGCCGGCCGCCACCTCGGGGTGGCCGTGGCCGGCCTCGTCAACCTCCTCAACCCCTCGGTCATCGTCATCGGGGGCCAGCTGGCCCTCGTGGGCGACCTCATCGTCGACCCGCTGCGCGCCGCGATCGAGCGCAGCGCCATCCCGAGCGCGGCCGCGTCGGTGACGATCCTGTCGTCCGAGCTCGCCACCGAGGCCGACGTCGTCGGCGGGATCGTGGCCGCCGAGGCCCTCCACGCCGCCTCCGATGCCCTGAAGGTCACGATTGGGTCCATGTCTTGAATTCAATACTTGACGTCAAGGGGGGACAGGGCCTTAACTCTCGGTGACGGCCGCACCACCGTGGGTGCCGGCGCCAAGGACAAGGGAGTTCCCACATGCGTTCTCGTTCCACCCGTCTGGCCGGCGTGGCCCTCGCCGCCGGCCTCGGCCTCGCCTCCCTCGCCGCGTGCGGCAGCGACAGCACCTCCTCCGGCTCGTCCGGTGGCGCGAGCGGTGGCGGTGACTCCGCCGGCGGCGCCAAGAAGATCGCGCTGCTGCTGCCCGAGTCGAAGACCACCCGGTACGAGACCTTCGACCGCCCCCTCTTCGAGGCGGCCGTCAAGGCCTCGTGCGGTGACTGCGAGGTCATCTACAGCAACGCCGACCAGGACGCGAGCAAGCAGCAGACGCAGGCCGAGTCGGCCCTGACCCAGGGCGCCAACGTCCTCGTGCTCGACCCGGTCGACGGCAAGGCCGCCGCCTCGGTCGTCAACAGCGCCAAGAGCCAGGGTGTCCCGGTCGTGGCCTACGACCGCTTCATCGAGGGCGCCGACTACTACGTCTCCTTCGACAACCAGACGGTCGGCAAGCTGCAGGCGCAGTCCCTCGTCGACCTCATGAAGACCGCCGGCAAGACGAGCGGCGACATCGTCATGATCAACGGCAGCCCGACCGACCCCAACGCCGCCGACTTCAAGGCCGGTGCGCACAGCGTCATCGACAGCAGCGGCTACAAGGTCGCGGCCGAGTACGACACCCCCGACTGGAGCCCCGACAAGGCGCAGTCGTGGATGGAGGGCCAGATCTCGGCCGTCAAGGGCAACCTCGTCGGCGTCTACGCCGCGAACGACGGCACCGCCGGTGGCGCCATCGCCGCGCTCAAGGGTGGCGGCGTCAACCCGCTGCCGCCGGTGACCGGCCAGGACTCCGAGCTCGCCGCCATCCAGCGGATCCTCGCCGGCGACCAGGCCATGACGATCTACAAGCCGATCAAGCCGGAGGCCGAGGCCGCCGCCAAGGCCGCCATCGCCCTCGCGAACAAGCAGACGCCGGAGAAGACCGCCGACTTCAAGAGCATCCCCGCGACGATCCTCGACCCGGTGGCCGTGACGAAGGCCAACATCAAGGACACCGTCGTCAAGGACGGCATCTACAAGACGACCGACATCTGCAGCGGCTCCTTCGCCGCCGCGTGCTCGGCGGCCGGCATCAGCTGATCCCACCCACGTCGGATGCCGGTCGAGCCCACTCCCGCTCGACCGGCATCCGTCCGCCCGGCGCCCCACGGCATCCGCCGTCCGGTCGCCACGCCCGGCGCCCGTGTCGTGCCGGTCGCACCGCACCACCTGCACCCGCCTCGCCCGGACCGCCCGTCCCCGCGCACCACCGAAGGACGCCCATGACCGCCACCACCTCACCGCCCCCGACCCAGACCGCCGTGCTGTCGCTGCGCGGCATCTCGAAGCGGTTCGGCGCCGTGCAGGCGCTGTCCAACATCGACTTCGACGTCCGTCAGGGCGAGGTCGTCGCCCTCGTCGGCGACAACGGCGCCGGCAAGTCGACCCTCGTCAAGACCATCGCCGGCGTCTACACGCCCGACGACGGCGTGATGGAGTTCGACGGGACGCCCGCCACCGTCACCTCGCCGGCCGAGTCGCAGAAGCTCGGCATCGCCACGGTCTTCCAGGACCTCGCGCTGTGCGACAACCTCGACGTCGTCGCGAACCTCTTCCTCGGCCGCGAGCTCTACACCGGCCGCGCCCTCGACGAGGTGACGATGGAGCGCGAGTCCTGGCGCCTGCTGCGCCAGCTCTCGGCCCGCATCCCGTCGGTGCGCATCCCCGTCGCCAGCCTGTCCGGCGGGCAGCGCCAGACCGTCGCCATCGCCCGCTCGCTGCTCGGCGAGCCCAAGGTCGTCATGCTCGACGAGCCGACGGCCGCCCTCGGTGTCGCCCAGACCGCCGAGGTGCTCAACCTCGTCGAGCGCCTCCGCGAGAACGGGCTCGGGGTCATCCTCATCAGCCACAACATGAGCGACGTCATGGCCGTCGCCGACCGCGTCGCGGTGCTGCGCCTCGGGCGCAACAACGGCACCTTCGACGTCAGCCAGACCAACGCCCAGGAGATCATCGCCGCCATCACCGGCGCGACGACCAACGCCGTGTCCGAGCGCGCCTCGCGCCGCGCGCCGAGCGAGGAGCAGCAGTGAGCAGCACGACCCCCGACCCCACCCGCGACGGCTCCGGCAGCACGGGCTCGGCGCGCGCGACCGAGGTCGCCGACCCGACCGCCGCCACGGCCGCCCTCCCCGCCGACCTGCAGGACGAGCGCCTCATCGCGGATGCCGGTGGCATCGGCGGGATGGTGCGTTCCTTCGTCGCCCGCTTCCGCAGCGGCGACCTCGGCGCCCTGCCCGTCGTCATCGGCCTCGTCATCATCTGGCTCGTCTTCCAGAGCCTCAACGACGCCTTCCTCTCCCCCCGCAACCTCGTCAACCTCACGCTGCAGAGCGCGGCCATCGGGACCATCGCCATCGGCATTGTCCTCGTGCTGCTCCTCGGCGAGATCGACCTGTCGGTCGGGTCGGTCAGCGGCCTGTCCGCCGCGGTCGTCGCGGTCGGGTCGGTCGGACGCGGGTGGCCGATCATCGTCGCCCTCCTGCTCGCCGTCGCGGTCGGGGCGGTCGTCGGCATCGCGTACGGCGCGATGTTCACGCGGTTCGGGGTCCCCAGCTTCGTCATCACGCTGGCCGGCCTGCTCGGGTTCCTCGGCCTGCAGCTCAAGGTGCTCGGCGCCGAGGGCTCGATCAACCTGCCGTTCGAGTCGGGCCTCGTGAAGTTCGCCCAGGCGACCTTCCTGCCCGCGGTCGTCGCCTACGTCATCGCCCTCGCGGCCGTCGCACTCTACGCCGCCACCCGGCTGCGCTCGAACACGCGCCGCGCCGCGGCGGGCCTCTCGACCGTGCCGGTCAACATGATCGTCGTGCGCAGCGTGCTGCTCGCCCTGCTGCTCGTCGTGCCGGTCGCCGTGCTCAACCGCGACCGTGGCGTGTCGGTCATGTTCCTCGTCTTCCTCGCCCTCGTCGTCGTCATGGACTTCGCCATCCGCCGCACCCGGTGGGGCCGCTCGGTCATGGCCGTCGGCGGCAACGTCGAGGCGGCCCGGCGCGCGGGCATCAACGTCAACCGCGTGTACCTGTCGGTCTTCGCCCTCTGCTCGTCGTTCGCCGCCCTGGGCGGCATCTTCGCCGCGGCCCGCCTCGCGGCGGCCAACCAGAGCAGCGGTGGCGTCGACACCAACCTCAACGCCATCGCGGCCGCCGTCATCGGCGGGACCAGCCTCTTCGGTGGCCGCGGGTCGGCCTACGCCGCGCTCCTCGGCATCCTCGTCATCCAGTCGATCAGCAACGGCCTGGCCCTGATCAACCTCGGCTCGCCCGAGCGCTACATGATCACCGGCGGCGTCCTGCTGCTCGCGGTCACGGTCGACGCCCTCAGCCGTCGCACCCGCGCCGCGGCCGGTCGCGCCTGACCCGCACCTCACCCAGCGCCTCACCCAGCGCCTCACCCAGCGCCTCACCCAGCGCCTCACCCTGACGGGGTGGCACCGACCTCGGTCGGCGCCACCCCGTCGTGCGTTCCCGAGGTGGCTCAGGCGGGGCGGCGCAGGTCGGGTACCGGCTCCTGCGCGGTGAACCCGCCCGCCACGTAGGTGCGGACCGCGCCCACCCGGTCGGTGGGGGTGCACACGACGGCGCTCGAGGCCCCCATCGCCTGCAAGGCCCGGGCGGCGGCGCGCACGATCGCGGTGCCGTGACCACCGCCCCGGTGTCCCTCGTGCACGCCCATCGGCTCGAGCAGCCCGGGCCGCCCCGGCCCCGACGACCACACGGTGACGACGGCGACCGCGGCGCCCGACGCGTCGCGCCCGAGCAGCGTGCGGGCCCGGTCGCCGAACGGTCCCGAGCCCATCGTCCGCCAGCGGAGCACATACCGGTCCCGCTGGTCGGCCGGCAGCTCGCCGCCGCGGAAGGCCGACCAGTGCACCCGGGCCCACTCCGGTGCGGTCGAGTCGTCGACGTCCTCGACGCGGATGCCGGTGGGGTCGGGGGTCGGCTCCTCGCCCAGACCACGACGCAGGGGGGTCCACGTCTCGTCGGGCACCCACCCCGCGCCCGTCAGGGCGCGCGTCAGGGCGGCGGCGGCGCGGGCCTCGACGACGGCCTGCCCGGCGTCGAGCACTCCGCTCGCGGGGTCGGCGAGGTCGGCGGCCATCCGCTCGGCGAGCCCACCGTCGTCGGCGAGCTGCGGGTCGACGGCGACCCGCAGCAGCTGCGAGGCGTCGAGCAGACCGAGTGCGACCGGCCGTCCGCCCGTCGACCACACGCGCAGGGCGGATGCCGTGGCCTCGGCCCCGTGGGTCGAGTGCCACCCGAGGTCGCCGGGGTGCAGCTGCAGCCCGGCACCGTCGTGCTGCCAGGTCGCGAGCGCCTCCCCCACCCGGGCGAGGTCGCCCGGACCGGGCACGGTGAGGTCGAGGTCGAGGTCCATGCCGCCATGCAACTCCCCGACGGGCCGTCGTGCACCCGCTTTTCGGCGGCCGACCCGGTGGCTTGCCTCCGTCCGCACGCCGTCCTATCCTGAGACCGAGCACGAAGTTGAGCGGATCCCACTCAAGAAGTTCGAGTGGTTCAGCAGCAGGATGCGTCCACGGTCACCCTCGGACTCCCTGCCCGTTCTTCAGGAGGAGACATGAGCACCACCACCTTCGACCCCTTCCGTCAGCTCGACCGGCTCCTCACCGAGGGCCTGCGCGGGGCCTCGGCGGCCTCCGCGGTCATGCCGATGGACCTCTTCCGCTCGGGCGAGAGCTTCTTCGCCCAGTTCGACCTCCCCGGCGTCGACCCCGGTTCGATCGACATCGACGTCGAGGACCGCACGCTGACCGTTAGGGCCGAACGACCCGCGGGCGGGCGCGACGATGCCCAGTGGCTCTCGCGGGAGCGGGCCACCGGAACGGTCGCGCGACAGCTGTCGCTGGGTCGTGGTCTCGCCCTCGACCGCATCGAGGCCGACTACCGCGACGGCGTGCTCTCGCTGCGCATCCCCGTCGCCGAGGAGGCGAAGCCGCGCAAGATCTCCGTCTCGCACGCCGGCTCCCCGACGAGCATCGGTTCCCGGTCCGAGTCGACGGACACGCGGGCCTCGAGCGCAACGATGAGCGAGGACGACGCCGACGGCCGACGCTCGGCCTGACGGCACCAGCACCAGCACCAGCACGCGGGCCCGGGGTCACCGACCCCGGGCCCGTCCGCGTCGTCCCTCCGCGTCGTCCCTCCGCGTCGCCCCTCCGCGTCGTCCCTCCGCGTCGTCCCTCAGCGTCGCCCCTCAGCGTCGCCCCTCAGCGTCGCCCCTCAGAGCCGTCCGCGCACCGGCGTCCGCTCCACCGGGTCGCCGCCGTCGGGCATCGTCATCTCGGCCCGCACCCCGAGCAGCCGCACCTCCCGCGCCGGGTCGAGCCGACCGGCCAGGTCGAGCGCGGCGGCGACGACGACCTCGCGGTCGGCCGTCGGCGCGGTCAGCTTCCTCGCCTTGGTCTGGGTGAAGAAGGGCGCGTAGCGCACCTTGAGCGTCACCCGCACGACGGGCCGGCCCTCGGCCGCCGTGTCGTCGAACGCCGCGTTCGCGAGGACGGCGACGGCATCCGCCACCTCCTGCGGCGTGGTGAGGTTGTGCTGGTACGTCGTCTCACGGCTGTGCCCCCGGGCGACCCACGGCGTGTCGTCGACGACCGCGGAGCCGATGCCCTTGCCCAGCCGGCCGTACCAGACGCCCATGCGCGGCCCGAACTCACCGACGAGCAAGGCCTCGTCGGCCTCAGCCAGCTGCGTGACCGTCTCGATGCCGTGGGCCGCCAGCCGCTTCGACACCCTGGCGCCGACCCCCCACAGCTCGACGGTGGCGCGGTGGCCCATGACGTCGGACCAGGTGGCCCGCGTCAGGCGGAAGACGCCGCGCGGCTTGCCGAACGTCGTCGCGATCTTGGCCCGCACCTTGTTGTCACCGATGCCGACCGAGCAGTGCAGGTCGGTCGCCTCGAGCACGGCCGCCTGGGCCCGGCGCGCGAAGCCCTCCGGGTCGTCGGTGGTGACGCCGAGAAAAGCCTCGTCCCAGCCGAGCACCTCGACGACGGCGCCGGTGCCGCGCAACGCCTCCATGACCCGCTCGGAGGCCTCGGTGTAGGCGGGCGCGTCGACGGGCAGGAGGACGGCGTCGGGCACCTTGCGCGCGGCGAGCCGCAGCGGCATCCCCGAACCCACCCCGAACGCCCGCGCCTCGTACGACGCCGTCGACACGACGGCCCGCTCGGTCGGGTCGCCCCGGCCGCCGACGATGACGGGCCGACCGGCCAGCTCGGGGCGTCGCAGCACCTCGACCGCCGCGATGAACTGGTCGAGGTCGACGTGCAGGACCCATCGCCCGGCCTCCATGGACCCAGTGTGACCGACGGGTCCGACACCGCGGGCGCCGAAACACGCCGAACAAGAGGAGCGCCACGACGCGTCCGGACGCCGGTGGGCCGGCCCGTCAGCGCACGGGTCGGCGCGCCACCCCTCCCGAGGGGCTCCGCCGGACGGCATCCTGCTCCTCGGCGGCGACGAGCACCCCGCGGTAGACGAGCAGGGCGGCGAACGCGGTCGTCGCGAAGGCGAGCACGGTGAGCGGGAGGGCGTCGTGCGACCCCCAGACCTCCGACCGCAGCAGGTGCAGCAGCGCGCTGACGAGGCCGACGGCCGCGGCCACGACGAACCACACGACGGTCGCCCGCGTCTGAGCGGACCCGGTCTCCTGCACGGCGCTCCCCTGCGTCACGTCACCACTGTGGCACCGCGCGACTGCCCCGCCCGCGCGCCGCGCCGTGGGCGACGCGGGCCCGGCGACCTAGGGTGGGGCCATGTCGCGTCACCTCAAGCTCGGCCTCGGTGCCGCCCTCTTCGTGCTCGGTGCGCTCTGGACGCTGCAGGGACTCGGTGCGATCGGCGGCAGCGCCATGAGCGGCGTCACCCTCTGGGCGGTGGTCGGGCCCCTCGTCGCGCTCGTCGGGGTCGTGCTCGCCGTGCGGGGCGTGCGCACCCCCCGGTGAGCGACCCGCCGGCGCTCCCCCGCCTGGCCGGCGGACCCGTCGGCTCCGCCCTCGCCGCCCTCGCGGTCGCCCTGACCGTGGCCGGCGACCGCTACGGCTGGTTCCGCGACGAGCTGTACTTCCGGCTGCTGCCGCCCCGCCTCGCCTACGTTGACCAGCCGCCGTTCACGCCGCTGCTCGTGCGCGGGATGTCGGCCGTCGTCGACGAGGTGTGGGCCGTGCGGCTGCCCGCCACCGCGGCCGCCGTCCTGGCCGTGCTGCTCGTCGCCCTGCTGACCCGTGAGGTGGGCGGGGGGCGCCTCGCGCAGGGCCTGGCCGCGTGGGGCTACGCCTTCGCCGCCATCCCGGTCGCCTTCGGGCACACGGCCATCACCGCGGGGTGGGACGTCGTCGCGTGGCTCACCGTCGCGCTGCTCGTCGTGCGGGCCGTGCTGCGCGACCGGCCCCGCCTCTGGGTGTGGGCCGGCGTCGTCGTCGGGCTCGCCTGCTGGAACAAGCTGCTCGTGCCGCTGCTGCTCGCCTCGCTGGCGGTGGGACTGCTCGTGTGCGGCCCTCGCCGGCTGCCGTGGCGCCACGTGCTGCTCGGCGCCGGGCTGGCCGCCGTGGTCGCCGCCCCGCAGCTGCTGTACCAGGCGACGAACGACTGGCCCCAGCTCGGCATGGCCCGGGCGCTCTCGGCGCAGAGCGGGTCGGCCAACCGGGTCCTGCTGGTCCCCTTCCTGCTCGTGCTGCTCGGGCCGGTGCTCGTCCCGGTGTGGGTAGCCGGCGTGGTGTCGCTGCTGCGCCGGCCGGACCTTCGACCGCTGCGTTTCCTCGCCGTCGCGGTCGTGGCCTCCGTGGCCCTCGTCGGCCTCGGCTCCGGCTCGCCGTACTACGTGCTCGGTCTCCTCGCCGCGGCGTACGCCGTCGGCTGCGTCCCCGTCGCGCGGTGGCTCACGTCGCGCCCCGACGGCGTCCGGCGCCGCGAGGGGCTGCGGGCCGTGGCCGCCAACGGTCTCGTCGGCGCGGTCGTCGGCCTGCCCGTGCTGCCCCTGGCCGTCGTCGCCGCGACCCCGGTGCCACAGGTCAACGTGGGCCTGCAGGGGTCGGTCGGCTGGCCGGAGTACGTCGACCAGGTCGCCGCGGTCGTCACCGCCCTCGACCCCACCGAGCGCGCCGGCGCGGGCATCGTCACCTCGACCTTCGGCGAGGCCGGTGCCGTCGACCGCTTCGGCCGTCCGCTCGGGCTCCCGGCCCCGGCCAGCGGCCACAACGCCCTCGCGGACGTCACCGCGCCGCCCGACGGGCGGGTCACCCTCGTCGTCGTGGGCGACCGGGCGCTCGCGGTCGCTCGCGGCAACGCCACGTGCACCGTCGTCAGCCGGCTCGACCATGGCCTCGGCGTCGACGGCCCCGAGCAGGGCCAGCCCGTCGCCGTGTGTCGTGACCCGGCGCAGGCGTGGACGGCAGTGTGGCCCCGGTTCCGCTACCTCGGCTGAGCGCCGGCAGCGCCCTCACCGAGGCCGCCGCCGACCGCCCCGAGCCGCACGGCCACCCACGCGTCGAGCTGGTCGAAGGCGTGCGGGTCGGTGCTCTCGACTGTGGAGCAGGCGGAGCCGAACGGCACGGTCCACCCGCTCGCGGCGACGTCGCCCACCTGCCAGGCGTAGCGCGCGACCGGGCCGACGAGGCACGCGTCGTCGACGCCCGGTCCGCTGCTCGCGGCGAGCACGCACCCCCGGTCGCCGGCGACGGCCACGTCGGGTGGCGCCGGGGCGCCGGGCCGTCCCGAGAGGGCGTGCACGGGCCGCAGCCGGTGGGTCTCCCCCCACGTGGTCGGGGCGGTCGAGGTGTCGTGGACCTGGGCCGCGACGGCCTCGAGCGCGGCCCGGACCCCGTCTCCGACCCGGATGCCGTACCGCTCGTCGGTGCCCGCGAGCCGGGCCAGCGTGGGCCAGGCCGCCCCCACCTGCACCGTGACGTCGACCCAGGGGAGGAAGAGGGGTGACCAGCCCGTCGGCTCGTGCAGCGGCGCCAGCACCGGGTGCCCCGCCACCCACCGGACGAAGGCATGGCGCCACGTCGCGAAGAGCGCGGCGCCGGCGCTGCCGGGGTCGCTGTGGCCGTCCCAGGCGAGCAGCCGCCGGCGCACCCCGGCCGCCGCGGGTGACAGGGCGGACTCCTCGACGGCGCCGACGAGCTCGGCCATCGGGGCGGCCTGCCCGTTGAGGGTGTCGGCGTGGATCGCGGCGCAGTCGTCGACGGTGAGGCCGGTGCGGTCGCCGACGAGCTCGCGGATGCGGCGGGCCCGGAAGGGGGTGGCGTAGTCGACCCCGAGGCCGCCGCCGCTCGCCCGGTCGTTGGCGCTCACCATGACGTCGTCGACGACGCCGACCTGCCGCTCGGCCCAGCCCGGTTGCCAGGCGCGCTCGGGGTCCCAGGCCGGCACGGGCAGGTACCGGTTGCGCTCGGGGCGGACCGGCACCCGGCCCGCGAGCAGGTGCCGCACGTCGCCGTCGACGTCGGCGACGAGGGCGCTGTTGACCGGCTCGACCCAGCGGTCCAGGGCCGCCACGACATCGGCCGTCGAGCGGGCCCGCAGCAGCGGCAGCAGGGCCGCGAAGCCGAGGTCCGCCCCGGTCTGCGTCGGCGTGCGCAGGCTGTGGGTCGCGCCCGTCTCGTCGTCGAGACCGGTGACGACGGGTCCGCGGGGCGTGACGACCACGCTCACCTCGACCGGCGGGCCGCCTCGCACCGCGACGGTCTCCGTCGTGGAGTGGGCCGCCTGCCAGCCCGCGGGACCGCGGGCCTCGAGCCCACCGGCATCCGAGGGGCGGAGCTGTTCGAGGGTGAGGTCCTGGTAGTCGGCCATCGCGTTGGTGATGCCCCAGGCGACGGTGCCGGCGTGCGCGAAGTGCTGCACGCCGGGCACCCCGGGGAAGGTGAAGCCGACGACGTCGACGCCGGGGCACGCGAGGCCGACCTGCTGGTAGCAGCTCGGCAGGTCGATGGTGCGGTGCGGGTCGCCGGCCACGATGGGCCGCCCGCTCGCCGTGCGGTGGCCGCCGACGACCCAGGCGTTGCTGCCCGCCGCGTGCACCCCCTCGGTGGCGAAGAGCGGCAGCCAGGGCTCGCCCAGCCGCTCGACGACGGTCGACGCGAACAGCTTGCCCGGGAAGGTGCCGAAGAGCAGGTGGATGCCCCAGAAGATCCCGAGCGGCGTCCACGGGGCCCACGGTCGCGGCCGGTCGGCGAGCGCCTGCAGCCCGAGCAGGCGCATCTCGGTCGAGCGTGAAAGACCTTGCGACAGAGTCGAGTTCACCCCGTCGACGTACGCCTCGACGAACTCCCTCGTCTCGTCGTCGAGCCCCTCGAAGCAGCGCCGGGCGGTGTGCTCGAGGCGCACCTGCCGCGCGAACCGGTCCCAGGCCAGCCCCGACGGACCCTCGTGCTCGGCGACCCGACCCTCCATCCGCCACCGGTGGTGCTCGAGCTGCCAGGCGCGGTCACGGGCCGCCGTCTCACCCTGCAGCCGCGCCAGCGAGACGACGTCGTCGGCCCAGAGGTGCGCGACGCCCAGGGCGTCGCGGCGCACCGCCGGGCGGGAGGAGCCGGAGGCCGTCACTCGGCCTCGCGCAGCTTTCCCCAGCCGTGCCAGCGTTCGACCTCGACGACGGCCGTGACGCGTGGCCGGTCGCGCACCGCGTACGGACGACCGGTGTAGTGCGTCGCGATGCGGTCGATGTCGACGAGACCCTCGTCGTCGGTGAGAGAGACGACCCGGCCCTGCAGGCTCACGTGGGTGATCCAGTCGGCCGGGTCCATGGCGCTGAGGCTCACCCGCGGGTCACGGCGCAGGTGCTGCAGACGGACGCGACCGGCATCCATGTTGAGCACGACGTGGCCGTCCTCGAAGAGGTACCACGTCGGCACCGAGACGGGCGCGCCGTCCTTGCGCAGCGTGCTGACGGTCGCGTAGTTCGGTCGCGCGAGGAACTCCGCGACCTCGGGGGGCAGGTCGGTGGGCATGCCCACCACTCTGTCACCACCGACCCTCGGACGCCTCGGACGCCTCGAGCGCCTGGACGAGCGCAGCCCGCGAGGGGGGGTGCGGCGCGGGCGGGAGCCGCCCGAGCGCGAACCACGCCAGCCCGTCGTGCTCCTCGGGCGCGGCGTTGGTCGGCGTGCCGTGCCACCGCGGCACGATCCACGGGCTGAGCAGCACCGGTGCACCGGCCGGCTGCACCCGCCAGTGGCCGAGGTGCGTGGGGCCACCCTCCTGCCGCGTCTCGACGCGGATGCCGAGCTCTTCGCGCAGCTCGCGCGCGAGGGCCTCCCGCTCGCTCTCGCCGGGTTCGACGACGCCGCCCGGCAGGTCCCACACGTCGGGGAAGGCCGCCTTGTCGGGCCGCCGGTGCACGAGCAGCAGGCGGTGGTCGGCGACGAGGGCACCGAGCACGACGACGAGCGGACCGGCATCCGTCGGTGGTGGTGGCGGCGGCTCGGCGGTCGGCACGGGACGCGGCTCAGGCGCGGCCGGTGTACCGACGCTCGATCTCGCGGAAGAAGGCGTTCGACAGGCGGCGGTACGAGCTCGCGGTGAGCCGGACGGTCTCGCCCTCGCGCAGACCCAGCTCTGCGTGCCGCGCCCCGGCCGGTGCGGGGAGCACGGCGCCGCCGTTCTGCATGAGCGAGGCCGCGAGCAGGCGCACCTCGGCGAGGACGCCGCCGGGGCTCGCCTCGAGGTCGGGGTCGCGGTGCACGAAGTAGCCCTCGAGCACGAGGAGCATGTTGTTGAAGAACTCGGTCTCGAGCGAGTCCAGGGCGTTGGCGACCTCGCCGTTGGGGTCGTCGTCGTCGTGGCCCCGCACGCTGACGAGGAGCGAGTGGAACATCGCCGCCTGCGACTCGTCGCGCGCCCGGCACGAGTCGACGTAGTCCTGCTCGTACCTCTTCACCCCGCCCATCGCCTCAGCCTAACGACCGCGCCGCCCACCCGTCGGCGGTGACCTCGTAGCGCAGCCCGCCCTGCTCGGCGCCCTCGACGTCGAGCATGTCGTCGGGGGTCTCGAGCCGCTCAGTGACGGACAGGCCGAGCTTCTCCAGCACCCGCTGGGAGCGCAGGTTCAGCGCCATCGTCTCGGCCCAGACGAGCCGGACGTCGAGCTCGGTGAACGCCTGGTGCAGCAGCGCCGCCGACCCCTCGGTCGCGTAGCCCGCACCCCACGCCGACCGGCGCAGGCGGTAGCCGAGCTCGGCCTCCGACGTCGGGCCCGACGGCTCCGGCCGCAGCACGAACCAGCCCACGAACGAGCCCGAGTCGCGCTCGTGCGCCGCGAAGACACCGAAGCGACCGTCCCAGCGCTCGTAGGCGGCGAGGATTCCGGGCAGCTGGCGCTCGCGCACCACCTCGGCGGGGGTGGGCCGGCCCCCGGTGATGAACCGGGTCACCGCGGGGTCGGCGTCGAGACCGACGAGCAGGTCGGCGTCGTCGGCCGTGAAGCGCCGCAGCACGAGGCGGTCGGTCGTCAGGTACGTCTGCCCCGTGTGGTGCTCCCCTGGCCGTGTCACGGCTCGATCATGGCGTGGCCGGCGGTCGCCGGCCACGGGTTTTCGACGGTGCGCGGCCGGATGCCGGGCCGCTGCGGCCGGCGCGTCGACGTCCTCCGTGACGCGCCACGGTGGGTGGCCACCCGACTCGCTACCGTGGGCGCATGGTGCGGGGTGAACGCAACGTCCTCGGAGGGCCGCTCGAGCCGTGCGGCACCGACCCCCTCACCGGGTTCTACCGTGACGGCTGCTGCACGAGCGGCCCGGAGGACCGTGGCAGCCACACCGTCTGCACGGTCGTGACGACGGAGTTCCTCGAGCACCAGAAGCGGGTCGGCAACGACCTCGCCACGCCGCGGCCCGAGTGGCGCTTCCCCGGTCTCGTCGCCGGCGACCGGTGGTGCGTGGTGGCGGCCCGGTGGCTGCAGGCCCAGCAGGACGGCGCCGCGGCTCCGGTCGTGCTCGCCGCGACGCACGAGCGGGCGCTCGACACCGTGCCGCTGCAGCTGCTCCAGGCCTACGCCGCCGACGTGCCCGACGACCCGAGCTCGCTGCTCTGACGCCCGCCGCGGGTGACAATGGGCGGGCCGGGGCGACAGGGGCCTCGACCGTCGTCTCGGAGGTGCACGTGCGCAGGGGTCTCACACGCGGTCGGTCGACGACGGGGACGACGACAGGGACGACGACAGGGACGGTGAAGACGGCGGGCGGGCTCGCCCTGGCCGTCGTGCTGACGCTGTCCGCGTGCTCGACGGGCTCGACCGGGCAGGACTCGGGCACGACGGGAGCGCAGGTCACCGGCACGGGCGCCACGACGGCATCCGGCTCGACATCGGTGCCGACGACGGCCGGAACGAGCGGCACGGCCGAAACCACCGGGACGACCGGCGCGACGGGCCAGCCCTCGACGTCGACCGGGCTGCCGGGCACCGGCACGCCGTCGGCCACCGGCGGGGTCACGACGCCGGGCGCACCCGGAACGCCCACCGTCCCCGGCGGCGGCGCCCAGCTGCCCGTGACGACGGCGCCCTTCGAGCGCACCAGGGCGCTCGCCGACTACCAGGCCGTCATCGCCGCCGTGGCCGCCATCGACCGGGCCCCGATCACCGGTCCGCAGGCGAGCGCCCAGCTGCAGGCCCTGGCCGACCGCTTCACCGCCCTCATCGCGACCGGCTCGCCCGACGGCGTCGACGGGCCGAGCTACTACGCCCGCCTCTACTCGTTGCAGCTCTTCACCGCCGCCGCGGCGCGCGAGGCAGCCTCGGGCTCGCCGCAGGCCACCAACCGCTATGCCCTGCTGCGGCAGGAGACGGGCACCCTGCTCTCGCTCGTCTCCCCGGCGCTCGGCACGACGCTGACCCTGCCCGTGCCGGGTGCCCCGGGCGGGGCCACCCCGGGCACGCCCGGGGCGACCACGACGCCCGGCGCCACCGGCCTGCCCGGCGGCACGAGCACCACCGGGCCGAACGGCATCCTCGGCTCCACCAGCACCACCTCGAGCGCACGCGCCGGCATCTGAGGCGGCACGTCGACGGGCGACGCGGCGACGCCGAAGCCGACGGCGGGCGAGCGCACCACCGTCGGCCCGATGAAGTCGCCCGGCGGAGGCACGGCCGTCCCCCGGTCGCGCGTCAGGGGACCGAGCGCTCCCGAAGCGCGGTCATGACGGCGTCGACGCGCCGCCGGCGGGTGGCCTCGGCCTTCGCACCGTCGACCGACAGGGCCAGCCGTGACCGGCGGCTGTGGCTGAGCGACTCGAAGTACGTGCGGGCGTCCGCGTCGGCGACGAGGGCCTCGTCGAGCTCGGCCGGCAGCTGAACCTCGCGCGGTGCCGCGTCGAGCTCGAGGTCGACCTCGTACGTCGACCCGGCGGTCATCCCGCTCTCGGCCCGCCGCTGGCCGCTCACCCCGAGCAGGTAGCGCCCGCCCATGCGGGCGATCGAGGTCCGGAACCTGTACCCGTCGACGGTCACGGCGACCTTGGGCCGCCCACCCCCGCCCAGCGCCTCGACGACCGGGTCCGGCACCTCGAAGCCGGTCGTCGTCCCACCCGTCGCCAGCAGCTCGCCCGTGAACCTCATGTCGCGATGATGACAGCCCCGCCCCTCGGGCAGGATGGATTCGTGTCCCCTTCCGAAGCACCCCGCGGCCGGCAGCACCAGTCGCCGCCCGAGTCGCCGCGCCGGTCGCGGCGCGACGACGACGTCGTGCGCGACGCCGTCGCCACCTACGCCGAGCGGTGGGCCGAGACCGACGCCGCCACCGGACGCTTCCTCGAGCTCGTGACGGGGCTGCTCGACGAGGCGGGCATCAACTACCTCAGCGTCACCGGGCGCACGAAGTCGGTGGAGTCGTTCGCCGGCAAGGCCGCCCGCATCCACGACGGTCGGCTGCTGCACCCCGACCCCCTCACCGACATCACCGACCAGATCGGGCTGCGGGTCATCACCTACGTCCACGGCGACGTCTCGGCGGTCGCCGACCTGCTCGGCGACGAGCTCGCCGTGCTCGACGACCGCGACCTCGGCCAGGAGACGGCGAACGAGGGCCGCTGGGGCTACGCGAGCCGCCACCTGCTCGTCTCGGTCGACGCCAGCCGCACGGTGCCGCCCAGCCTCGAGAGCCTGCGCCGGCGCAGCGCGTCGGTCCAGGTGCGCACCGTGCTGCAGCACGCCTGGGCCGAGTTCGAGCACGACATCCGCTACAAGGGCTCCGTGCCCGCCGAGCACGCACCCGACCTCGACCGCCGGTTCACCCTCGCCGCAGGGCTGCTCGAGCTGGCCGACCGCGAGTTCTCGGCCATCCGAGACCGGCTGCAGGAGGTCGCCCCCGAGCCGCGCCCGGCGCCCGACGAAGACCCCCGCATCGCCGCGACCGACCTCGCCGCCTTCCTCGCCGGGAGGTACTCGGATGCCGGGTGGTCGCGCACCGACCACTACGCCTGGGTCTCGGGGCTGCTGCTCGAGCTCGGCATCACCTCGCTCGGCGAGCTGGCCCGCGCCCTCGACGACGTCGACGAGGCGTCGGTCAGCGCGCACATGGGCTACAAGTACCCGCCCGGTGCGGTGCGCCGGCTCGACGACACCCTCCTCGCCGCCTACGGCGAGCGTTACGTCGGCCTCACCGGCAACGCACACCGGCAGGGCGCGCTCGAGGGGCGCCTGGCCAAGCTGCGCTGACCGGTCGCTGACCGGTCGCGGGTCATGTCGCGCGTCATGTCGCGGACCATGGGGTCCTGACCCCACCGTTCGCGACATGACGTGCGACATGACCCCGTCGACCCGAAGATCAGTCGGTGTCCGCTGCCGTCAGCACGACACCGGATGCCGGGTGGGCGGCAGGTGACCGCCGGTCACTCGCCGGTCGTACCGTCGACCGCCTCGCGCAGCAGGTCGGCGTGGCCGTTGTGGCGGGCGTACTCCTCGATCATGTGCAGCAGGATCCAGCGCAACGTGAAGGTCTGGTTCTCCTTGCGCGAGAGCGTCGCCGACCGGTGCTCGAGCCCGCCGTCCGCGAGGGCGCGCTCGATGTCGGCCCGGGCCCGGGACACCGCCGCGTCGTGCAGGGCGAACAGCTGCTCGGGGCTGTCGTCGGCCGCCGTCCGGAACTCCCAGTCGGGGTCGGCGTCCCAGTCGACGGAGGCCCACGGCTGGCGGTGCGCGTCGCCGTGCAGCACCTCGCCGAACCAGCTGTCCTCGTTGAGCGCCGTGTGCTTGAGCAGCCCGCCCAGGGTGAGGCTCGACGACGGCAGGGTCCGGGCCAGCTGCTCGGCCGTCAGCCCGGACGCCTTCTGTCGCAACGTCGCCCGGTGGTAGTCGAGGAACGCGACGAGACTCGTGGCCTCGTCGGCGTCCAGCGGTGGGTCGGTCCTCGGTACGTCCGGGCTCTCGTCGTCACTGGTCACCCACGGCAGGCTAGACCGCGACGAGCCCCACGGCATCCGAGATGCACGTCACGACGGCCCCTGCCCGTCAGGTGGAAACCACTGTCGCCGGTGAGCCCGGCCGAGGATGCTGTGCCCATGCCGTCCTCCAGCCAGTGGCTCGCCTTCGTCGTGGCCTCCATCCTCTTCATCCAGGTGCCCGGCCCCAGCCTGCTCTTCACCATCGGGCGCGCCCTCACCGTCGGGCGACGCGAGGCACTGCTCTCGGTTGTCGGCAACGGCATCGGTGTGACGACCCAGGTGCTGCTCGTGGCCGTCGGGCTCGGCGCCGTCGTGGCGGCGAGCGCCACGGCGTACACCGTCGTCAAGGTCGTCGGGGCCGCCTACGTCATCTGGCTCGGGGTACAGGCGGTGCGCAGGCGCGCCGAGGCGCGCGAGGCGCTCGAACGGCAGGTCGCCGCCCGCCGCGGTCGCGCGCTGCGCATCGGGTTCGTCGTCGGCGTCACCAACCCCAAGACGATCCTCTTCTTCGTCGCCTTCCTCCCCCAGTTCACGAACACGGCGGCGGGTCACGTCGGGGCGCAGATGGCGCTGCTCGGCCTCGCCTTCGGGGTCATGGCCGTCTGCTCTGACAGCGTCTGGGCCCTGCTGGCCGCCCGCGCGCGCACGTGGTTCGCCCGCGAGCCGAAGCGCCTCGACACGCTCGGGGCCAGTGGCGGCGTCATGATGGTCGGCCTCGGCGCCCTGCTGCTCGCCCGGGAGTGACGGCGGACCACGGACCGCCGCTTCCGGGACTCCGGGTGCGGGCTGTCAGGCGGATGCGATAGAACGTCGTGGTGCCAGTGCGACCGGCCACCAGTGCCCCCCTCACCGCCTCGACGACGGTGACGGATGCCGGTGCGTCCGCTCCCGTGCGCACGGTCGAGACCGCGGCCGAGCGGTCCCACGCCCGGGCGCTGGCCGAGGTGGAGCGGGCCTTCCGGGCCCTGCCGACCGACCGCCCGGTGCGGCTGGCCAAGCGCACCTCGAACCTGTTCCGGGCCCGGTCGGCAGGGCCGACCGCGGGCCTGGACGTGTCGGCCTTCCACGGGCTGCTCGCCCTCGACCCCGGTGACGGCGAGCGCCCACCCACGGCGCGGGTCGGGGGGATGACGACCTACGAGGAGCTCGTCGACCTCCTCCTGCCGCACGGCTTCGTGCCCCTCGTCGTGCCGCAGCTGCGGACCATCACCATCGGCGGTGCCGTGACCGGGCTCGGCATCGAGGCGGCGTCGTTCCGCAACGGGCTGCCGCACGAGTCGGTGCTCGAGATGCGCATCCTCACCGGCACCGGCGAGGTCGTCACGCCGCGACCCGACAACGAGCACGCCCGCCTCTTCCGCACCTTCCCCAATTCGTACGGCTCGCTCGGCTACGCGCTCGACCTCGTCATCGAGCTCGAGCGCGCCGAGCCGTACGTCGCCCTGCGCCACGTCCGCTTCGCCTCGCTCGAGCACCTCGTCGAGGCCGTCGACACCGTCATGGGCGAGCACGTCTGGGAGCAGGAGCGGGTCGACTTCGTCGACGGCGTCGTCTTCTCGGCCACGGAGGCGTACCTCACCCTCGGCCGCTGGACCGACGACCTCGGCGGCCTCCCCGGCCCGAGCGACTACACCGGTCAGGACGTCTTCTACCGGTCCCTGCAGCACCGCCGCACCGACGTCCTCACCGCGCACGACTACCTCTGGCGCTGGGACACCGACTGGTTCTGGTGCAGCCGCGCCTTCGGGGCGCAGCACCCGCTCGTGCGCCGGCTCTGGCCGAAGCGGCTGCTGCGCAGCGACGTCTACTGGCGCATCGTCGCCTTCGAGCAGCGGCACGGGGTCATGGCCGGCCTCGAGCGCCGCCGCGGGTTGCCGCCGCGCGAGCGGGTCATCCAGGACGTCGAGATCCCGCTGCACCGCACGGCCGAGTTCGTCGAGTGGTTCCTGCGCGAGGTGCCGATCGAGCCGGTGTGGCTGTGCCCGGTGCAGCTGCGCCCCCGTGACGACGCGTACGACGCGGACGACGCGGACGACGCGGCCGCCGCGGCTGACGAAACCACCGACGCGACCGACGGGACGACCGAGGCGCCGTGGCCGCTCTACCCGATGCGCCCCGGCGAGCGGTACGTCAACGTCGGCTTCTGGTCGACCGTGGCGGTGGAGCCCGGCGCGCGCGAGGGCGACGTCAACCGCCGCATCGAGGCGAGGGTGACCGAGCTCGGCGGTCACAAGTCCCTCTACTCCGACGCGTACTACGACGAGCAGACCTTCGCCGCGCTCTACGGCGGCGCGGCCTACGAGCCGGTGAAACAACGACACGACCCGCGGGGGCGCTTCCCCTCGCTCTACGAGAAGGCGGTACGGGCTCGATGACTCTGACGGTGGGACAGGCTTTCGACCGGCTCTTCGGCAGCGACGCGCCCTTCCGCGTCGTCGCCTTCGACGGCTCGACGGGCGGGCGCCCCGACGGGCTCGTGCTGCGCCTCACGAGCGAGCGTGGCCTCAACTACCTGCTCACCGCCCCCGACACGCTCGGCATGGCCCGCGCCTACCTCATGGGTGACCTCGTCATCGACGAGATGAACGAGGGCGACCCCTACGAGGTGCTGCGCCTGGTCGGTGACGGGCTGCACTCCAAGCGCCCCCACGTGAAGGATGCCGCCCTGCTGGCCCGGTTCGTCGGCCGCGCCGGCGTGCACGTCCCCGAGCTGCCCGCGGTCGAGACGCCGACCTCGGTGCACCGTCTCGCCCACGGGCTGCGCCACGGGCGCCACCGCGACGCCGACGCCATCAGCCACCACTACGACGTGAGCAACGCCTTCTACGAGCGCGTCCTCGGTCCGTCGATGACGTACACGTGCGCGTGCTACCCGCGCGACACGGCATCCCTCGAGGAGGCCCAGGCGTACAAGTACGACCTCGTCGCCCGCAAGCTCGGGCTGGCGCCGGGGATGCGGCTGCTCGACATCGGGTGCGGGTGGGGTGGCATGGTGCGCCACGCCGTGCGGCACTACGGCGTCACGGCGCTCGGGGTGACGCTCTCGCGCGAGCAGGCGTCGTGGGCTCAGGCGCGCATCGAGGCGGAGGGGCTGGCCGGTCGCGCAGAGGTGCGCCACGCCGACTACCGCGACGTCACCGAGCGCGGGTTCGACGCCATCAGCTCGATCGGGCTCACCGAGCACATCGGAGTCAAGAACTACCCGTCGTACTTCCGCTTCCTGCGCGAGCGGCTGCGCGACGAGGGTCGCCTGCTCAACCACTGCATCACCCGCCCCGACAACCGGCACGCCGGGCTGCCGTCACGCGGCTTCATCAACCGCTACGTCTTCCCCGACGGCGAGCTGACGGGGTCGGGCGACATCGTGCGGGTCATGGAGGACGAGGGCCTCGAGGTGCGCCACCACGAGAACCTGCGCGAGCACTATGCGCGCACGTGCGGGGCCTGGAACGCCAATCTGTCGAAGAACTGGGACGACTGCGTCGAGCTCGCCGGGCTCGACATCGCGCGGGTGTGGGGCCTCTACCTCGCCGGGTCACGACTCGCCTTCGAGCGCAACGAGATCCAGCTGCACCAGGTGCTCGCCTCGCGCACGACCACGTCGGGCGCGTCGGGCTTCGAGCTGCGCCCCCGCTACGAGCCGGCCGACTTCGGGGTCGACCTCGCCGACGAGTTCGACACCGCCAGCCTCGGCTGAGCCGGGGCCTGCTTCGCGCCCGTCGCCGCGTAGCCGACGGGCGCGGGGTCCTCGGCCGAGTCCCACGCCGGGTGGGTGGCGAGGAAGACCGCGACCGCGAGCAGCACGGCGACGAACGCGGCGGCCGGTGAGACGCGCCATCCACGGGATGTGAGCACGGGGCCTCCTCGGGGGTCGGTGTCGCTCGGGTCGTTCTGACCGTCGACGGTAGGGCGCCCGGCTGGGACGACCCTGCCCTCCGCCTGTGAGCCCGCCCGCGCCTGCTGTCCAGCGTGGGCGGTTCAGCCCGAGCGGGGCGCGTACATGACGAGGCCGACCCCGACGAGGCAGACGAGCGCTCCGGCGACGTCCCAGCGGTCGGGCCGGAACCCGTCGACGACCATGCCCCACACGAGCGAGCCGGCGACGAAGACACCGCCGTACGCCGCGAGGATGCGGCCGAAGTTCGCGTCGGGCTGCAGCGTGGCGACGAACCCGTAGAGGCCGAGGGCGACGACCCCGGCGCCGACCCACACCCAGCCGCGGTGCTCGCGCACCCCCTGCCACACGAGCCAGGCGCCCCCGATCTCGGCGAGCGCGGCGAGCACGAAGAGCAGCAGCGATCGGGCGACGGTCACGACGTCATCGTCGCAGACGGCGGGTCACAGGTCGCCGGCCGCGCGCCGTTCGTCGTCGCTGCGCAGGATGCAGAACTCGTTGCCCTCGGGGTCGGCCATGACGAACCAGCCCTTGCCGTCGGGGGTCCGGCGGTCCTCGACGTCGGTCGCGCCCAGCCCCAGCACCCGCTCGTGCTCGGCGTCGCGGCCCCGGTCGACGGGCCTAAGGTCGAAGTGAACCCGGTTGCGCGACTGCTTGGCGTCGGGCACGTCGATGAACAGGATGCGGTGGCTGCCGTCGGGCGAGTGGATCATGCACTCCTCGTGGCCCGGCTCGTTCGGGTCGTCGGGGTCCTCGTGGTAGCCGAGCAGGTCGGCCCACCAGACCGACTGCGCGTGGGCGTCGAGGGCGTTGACGGTCGTGTGCGACAGGGCGAGCATGCGCCCAGTCTGCTCGGGCGGGCGGGCCCGTGTCGCTGGGATTGTCGGGCCGGGCCGAGGCTCGTGGAGGGCTCTCGTCGTCAGGGCGACGCAGAACCTCCACGGGACCTGCGCGGGACGCACGGAACCCCCGGTGCCCCGGCGTGCACCCACGGCCACGGATGCCGTCAACCCGGGTTGACGGCATCCGTGACCGCTCGTACGGTTGACGTCAACCGCGGTTGACGCGGGCCGACCCAGACGGCCGGGGAGGCCACGTGGAGGTGCAGGCGATGGTGCGGCTGGCGGAGGCGACGGGTGACGACGACCCGCGGGCGGCGCTCGTGGCGGCGCGCGAGCTGCGAAGGGCGGCGGAGCGGGCCGAGGCGACGGTCGTTCGACGGGCGAGGCTGCAGGGGCTGGCCTGGTCCGAGATCGCCGAGCAGCTCGGCGTCACCCGGCAGGCCGTGCACAAACGATACGGGCGGCGCTGAGCCCGACGACGAGCGCGGCTGCCCTTGCACCGTGGCGGCGTCCACGCGAGGGTGGCTGGCATGGACGAGAGCGAGCTGGAGTACGACGGGCACGGCGGGGTCATCCGGGGGCGGCGCTGGTCGGGTGACGCCCCGGCCGACCACGTCGTGCTCGTCGTGCACGGCTACGGCGAGCACGTCGGCCGGTACCCGCACGTCGCGAGGCGGCTCGTCGACGACGGTGCCGTCGTCTACGGCGCCGACCACGTCGGCCACGGCCGCAGCGACGGCGAGCGGGTGCTCGTCACCGAGTTCGAGTCGGTCGTCGACGACGTCCACACCCTCGAGCAGCGGGCCCGTGACGAGAACCCCGGGCTGCCCGTCGCGGTGGTCGGGCACTCCATGGGCGGGCTCATCGCGGCGCGGTACGCCCAGCGGTACGGCGACGGGCTCGCCTGCGTCGTGCTCTCCGGGCCGGTGCTCGGCTCGTGGGGCGCGATGGAGGGTCTGCTCGCCGCCGACGAGATCCCCGACGTGCCGATCGACCCGTCGACGCTGAGCCGTGACCCCGCGGTCGGCGAGGCGTACGTTGCCGACGACCTCGTCTGGCACGGGCCGTTCAAGCGCCCGACCATCGTCGCCATGCAGCGCCTGCTCGAGGCGATCACGGCCTCCGGTCCCGTCGACGTGCCGATGCTCGACCTGCACGGCGAGGACGACCGGCTCGTGCCGATGGCGGAGTCGCGCGCCGGGTGGGCGGCCATCCGCGGCGAGCGCTCGAGCGAGCGCAGCTACCCCGGCGCGCGCCACGAGATCTTCAACGAGACAAACCAGGACGATGTGCTCACCGACGTCGTCACCTTCATCCGCTCCCACCTCCCCCGTCGAGAGGCCATATAGGGGGCACCGAAAGGCCGACCGGCGCCCGGGGCATCAGCGCCGGCGAAGCACGACGACGATGTCGAGGGCGACCCGCTCACCGTCGGCGGTGGGCACCGGTCGATCGCGCACCCCGGCGTCGACGACGTCGACCGGCAGCCCGGCCACCTCGGCGATCACCTCGTCGGGGTCGTACAGCACGTCCCTGCTGCTCGGACCGCCGTGCCCCTCGGTGAGGTTGCGGCCCGCGTGGCCCACGACGACGAGGCGCCCACCCGGTCGCAGCGCCTCGACCCCGCGGCGCCAGGCCTCGGCCCGCTCGGGCAGTGGCAGCTGCAGGTAGCAGAAGAGCACGGCGTCGTACTCGCCCGTGGCGCCCGGTCCGGCCGGCCGCGGTGCCGCCTGCGTGGCGTCCGAGACCACCGCGGTCAGTCGCCCGGAGTCGTCGCCCAGTCGCTTCGTCGCCAGCGTCCGCATCCGCTCGACGGCCACCACCGAGTAGTCGGATGCCATGACGTGCCAATCCTGCTCGGCCAACCAGATCGCGTTGCGGCCTTCACCCGCAGCGACGTCGAGCACGGCGCCGGGCGACAGGTCCGAGAAGATCTCCGCCACGAAACGGTTGGGCTCCACCGACCAGACGAGGTCGGTGGCGGCGTACCGGGCGTCCCAGTCCGATGCGTCCACGACGGGCACCTCCTGCAGCGCGGTTCCGGCGGTCGACTCCGCCCTCGGCCCCAGCGTAGGCCGCGGGCGTATCGTGCGGTCGACGTCGGACGGAAGGACCAGCTCGTGAGCAGCACCGATCGACCGGCCGCGAACGCGGCGATCCCCATCCTGCGCATCTTCGACCGCGCCAAGGCGTACGAGTTCTACCGCGACTTCCTCGGCTTCGAGGTCGTCTGGGAACACCGCTTCGAGCCGGACCTGCCGCTGTACGCCGAGGTCCGGCGCGACGGCATCCGGCTGCACCTGAGCGAGCACCACGGCGACGCCAGCCCGGGCGCCGCCGTCATCGTCGAGGTCGACGACGCCCGAGCCCTGCAGGAGCGGCTGCTCGCCGCCCGGTACGGCTTCGCCCGGCCGGGGCTGAGCGACGACGGCTGGGCCCTCACCGTCACGGTGACCGACCCGTTCCACAACCGCATCGTCTTCGCCGAGCGCACGAGCACGAACCCACCGGCCGACCGGGTGCCGCCGGCCGACGACTGACCCGTCCACGGTGGTCGGGCTGCGGCTCAGCCCGGCAGCGAGGCCAGCCAGGGCTCGACCCGGGCCACGACGGCATCCGGCACCTCGAGCTGCGGGGTGTGGCCGACGCCGGCGAGGATCTCCCTCTCCCAGGCGGGCTTGCTCTCGGCCGTCGCGCGGGCGGCGCCGACCGGGACGAGCTTGTCGAGCTCGCCGTGCAGCAGCAGGGTCGGCTGGCGCACCCGGGTGATGAGGGCCGGGTAGCGGTTGCCGGAACGGAGGATGCGCAGCAGCGACCGCGCCGCGCCGAGGAAGGCGCGCTCGGCCCCGGGAAGGGTGCGGCGCCAGGCGGCCAGCTCGACCCCGGCGTCGACGACGGCCGCGTCGGCCCGCGACGGGTCGGCGAAGCACACGGCGACGGTGCGCAGCACGCGCTGCCGGTCGGTGAACCGGGCGGCGTTGCGCTGCATGTAGCGCTCACCGACGAACGGCGTCGCGTACACGGCGAACTCCAGCAGCACCTGCCGGTCCGGTCGCACGCCGGGAGTGGGCAGGGAGGCGTCGACGAGCACGAGCGCCTCGACGACCTCAGGGAACCGGTCGGCGACGAGCAACGAGATCATGCCGCCCATCGAGTTGCCCATGAGCACGGCCGGTTCGCCGACGACCTCGCGCACGAAGCGGGCGACGAGGGCGGCGTTGTCGCGCACGTTGCTCGACCGGCCCTCGTGGGGGGTCAGGCCGAAGCCGACGAGGTCGAGGGCCACAACCCGACGGTGGCGGGCCAGGGCGGGCGCGACACCGACCCAGTTGAGGTGAGAGCCGCCGAGGCCGTGCACGAGCACGAGCGGGGGCGCCGCAGCCTCAACCCCGTCGCGGGCCTCCGTCGGACCGCCGAAGTCGACCCAGTGCACCGGCCCGCCGAGGTCGGCGTAGCGGCTGCGCCCACCCCACGGGGCGGCGAGGTCGACGGGCGCACCGACAGGCGCCCCCGTCGTGGTGTCCGGGTGGCCGGCGGCGGTCGTCATGTGGGCAACCTACCCAGCGCCCCGCGCGCCCCGGCGGGCCCGGTCCCCCTCCCGTCGCAGGTGCGCCCGCTCGGCGACGTTCTCGGTCAGGCTCGCCGCCCGGTCGAACTCCGCGGCGGCCTCGGCTGGGCACCCGATCCGCCCCAGCAGGGCCGTTCGGGCCACGTGCGGGGCCGGATGCCGGTCGAGGCCCGGGTGGTCGGCCAGCACCGCGTCGACCTCCCGCAGTCCCGCGGCGGGGCCGTCGACCTCGGCGAGAGCCACCGCCCGGTTGAGCCGGACGACCGCCGTCGGTGACAGGGTGAGCAGCCGGTCGTAGAGGGCCAGCACCGCTCGCCAGTCGGTGTCGGCCGCCGTCGAGGCGTCGGTGTGCACCGCAGCGATCGCCGCCTGCAGCTGGTAGGGGCCGGGTCGTCCCCGGCGCAGGCAGGACCGCACGATGGCGTGGCCCTCCGCGACGAGGCCTGAGTCCCACCGCGTGCGGTCCTGCTCGGCCAGCAGCACTGGCTCGCCGCCGGGCCCCGTGCGGGCGCCCCGGCGGGCGTCGGTGAGCAGCAGGAGCGCGAGCAGCCCGGCCGCCTCGGGCTCGTCGGGCATGAGCTCGACGAGCACCCGGCCCAGCCGCACCGCCTCGGCACAGAGGTCGGTGCGCACGAGGTTCTCCCCCGACGTCGCCCGGTGCCCCTCGGTGAAGACGAGGTAGACGACGGCGAGCACGGCTGACAGCCGGTCGGGCAGCTCGCTGTCGTGGGGCACCCGGTAGGGGATGCCGGCATCCCGGATCTTGTTCTTGGCCCGGACGATCCGCTGCGCCATCGTCGCCTCGGGGACGAGGAAGGCGCGGGCGATCTCAGACGTCGTCAGCCCACCGAGCAGGCGCAGTGTCAAGGCCACCTGGGCCGGCCGCCCGAGCGCCGGGTGGCAGCAGGTGAAGATCAGCCGCAGTCGTTCGTCGCGCACGGGTCCCTCCTCCGGTGGCGGATCGTCGGCCGCCGTGAGCACGAGCGACTCGGCGTGCCGCCGGTCGCGGCTCGACTCGCGGCGCACCCGGTCGATGGCCCGGCGGCGGGCGGTCGTGATGATCCAGCCGGCCGGGCTCGGCGGCATCCCCTCGACCGGCCACCGCTCGACGGCCACCGCGAAGGCCTCGGCCACGGACTCCTCCGCGAGGTCGATGTCGCCGAGCGACCGGATGAGCACCGACACCGCGCGGCCGTGCTCGTCGCGGAAGACGCGGGCGATCTCGTCGCCCGACGCGCCCGACGCGCCCGACGCGCCCGACGCGCCCGACGCGCCCGACGCGCCCACCGTGGCGCTGCCGTCGGCCACGCCGTCCCCGTCACCCGTTGCGGTCACGTCACGACGTGCTCGGGGCCTGGCCCGGGTCACCCTCGCCCTGGAACGGGCGGACCTCGACCGGCAGGCCCGTCGCGGCCGCGATGCGCCGGGCCCACCCGAGCACGACGTCGTAGTCGTCCGACTGCACGATCGACACCCCGCCGAGGTGCTCCTTGATCTCGGCGAAGGGGCCGTCCGTGAGCACGGCGTCGGCCGCGTGCGCCGGGCCGCGGGTGGCGCGGACCGTCGTCGCGGATGCCGGGTCGGCCAGTCCGCCGGCGAAGACCCACCCGCCGGCGGCACGGATGTCGTCGTTGACGACCTCGAGGTCGGCCATCACCTGGGTGAGGTCGAGCTCCTCCGGCGTGGGGGTGGGACCTTCGGGCTGGAACAGGCTGATGAGGTACGTGGTCATGTCATCTCCTCGGTGCGGGGCCACCCTCGCGGCGGCCGCTCACCCACTACACGAACGGGCAGGACGCGGATCGACACACAGTCGGCACCGATCCACACCGTCGCCCGACATTCTGGCGCGCCGCTGACGCCGGGGTGGGGTGAGCGGTCAGCGGTCCGACAGTCGGCGGTACAGCTCGGGGTCGAGCCCGGGGTAGATGCGGTATCCGGCCTTGGCCCGGTGGGCGAAAGACGAGTAGAAGCCCTGCGCGTCATCGGTCAGCAGGTCGACGCGCTGCACCCCGGCGTCCCTGCTCGCGGCCTCGACGAGTGCCGTGGCCACCCCGCGGTACCGCCAGTCCGACCGCACGCCGAGCTGGGCGAGAAAGCCCTGCACGATGCCGTCGCCGAACAGGTGGGCGAAGCCGACGACCGCACCGTCGGAGTCGAGCGCGACGCTCGTGCTCACCCCGGGCGCCCCACAGCCCAGCCGGGCCACGTCCGGGTCGGAGTAGGTCGGCCATCCCAGCTCGGCGCAGACCGCCGCCACCCCGTCGGCGTGGGCGTCGGTGAAGGGCACGACGGCGAAGGTCTCCATGACGGCGATCGTGCCCCACGGCATCCGGGCGGGCCAGAGGCTGCGACCGCAGGCTCCGGACAGCACGATGCCCACCCGGCGGATGGGCCGGGTGGGCATCGTGGAACGCGCCAGACGGCGCCACGTCAGGTCAGACGTCGGCGTCGCGCAGACCCGTCTGCCACTCGATGAGGTCGGCGACCTTGCTCACGAGCACGCGAGCCCCGGGGATGCCGGTGGCCTGCGCCCGGGCCGTGCGCAGGGCCTGGATGGCGGCCTTGCGGTCGCCCGCGTCGGCCGCCTTCTCGGCGTTGGCGAGCGTCTTGCGCAGCTGCGCCTTGGCCGACTCGCTCGTCGTCGAGCCGTCACCGGCCGAGGCGACGATCTTGCGCACCTCGGAGAAGGTGACGCAGTCTCCGCCGCCGCTGACCTTGCCGGCGGTCCACTCGATGCCGCCCTTGAGGTGCTCGAGGAAGGCCGGGTCCTCGTACGACGCCTCGACGTGACCGGCGCCCTCGTACCAGGAGCGACCACCCATGAAGTTCTGGCACCACGAGATCGGGTGGTCCTCGCCCATCGTGCCGCCGCTGTACGTCGACTCGTCGAGCGTGAGCAGCACGCGCACCGAACCGCGCGGGTTGGTCGAGAAGTTGTACCACTCGTCGAAGCGCTCCCAGGCCATCGGGAGGTGCATCGTCGACGGGTGCGTCGGGTCCTCGACCCGCATCGTCGCCGTCTGCTGCGCCGGGTGGTTGACGAAGCGCGCCCCACCACCGGACAGCTTGGAGTACCACGGCACGGTGTGCATCGTGTCGGTCGCGGCGTGCAGGCCGACGTAGCCGCCACCGCTCTGGATGTAGCCCTTGAAGGCGTTCAGCTCACGGTTGTCGAGCAGCCGGGGCAGGCTCGGGTCGAGGCTGTTCGTGTTGTCGACCGGCGAGTCGAAGATGATCGTCGCGTACTGCTTGAGGTTCTCGGTGCTGCTGAACGGCGTGGTCTCGAGGCTCAGCCCCGGCTGACCGGGCGAGCCCGGGCCCCACCAGCCACCCGAGCTGTTCGGCGGGTCCCACACGTCCACCGTGAACCCGCTCTCCTCGCCCATCGCGATGACGGCGTTCGTCGTCTCGTCGATGTGCGAGTGGCGGAACCCGAGGGTCTTGCCGACGATGAGCACCTTGTAGGGCTCGTCGTCGTCCGCGGTGGCGGCGGTCGGCGCGACGGCACCGGTCGCGGCGGCCGGGGCGGCCGTCGCCGGCGCACCCCCGAAGCCGACGGCCAGTGCTCCCAGGCCGACCACGGCAGCGAGCAGCTGCTTCGTGCCGACACGTCGATGTGTCGTGGTCATGAGTGTCTCCCTCTGTCTGTGCCCTGGGCGGCGGTCGCTCGGGGCCTCGCCCGTCGGGTCGCGGTCGCGACCCGACGGGAAGTGTGTGGATGCTGCGTCAGTCCTTGCTGCTGCTGAACGCCGAGTCGAACGCGGCGTCCGGCTTGTCGAAGTTGAGCGACCGGACGAACTCGAGGGCGTTCGGCGCACCGAGCAGGCGGTCCATGCCGGCGTCCTCCCACTCGATGCTGATCGGGCCGTCGTAGCCGATGGCGTTGAGGGTGCGGAAGCAGTCCTCCCACGGCACGTCGCCGTGGCCCGTGGAGACGAAGTCCCAGCCGCGGCGCGGGTCGCCCCAGGGCAGGTGCGAGCCGAGACGGCCGTTGCGGCCGTTGCCGATCCGCTTTCGGGCGTCCTTGCAGTCGACGTGGTAGATGCGGTCCTTGAAGTCCCAGATGAACCCGGCCGGGTCGAGGTCCTGCCACACCATGTGGCTCGGGTCCCAGTTGAGGCCGAAGGCCTCGCGGTGCCCGATGGCCTCGAGGGTGCGCACCGTCGACCAGTAGTCGTAGGCGATCTCGCTCGGGTGCACCTCGTGGGCGAAGCGGACGCCGACCTCGTCGTAGACGTCGAGGATCGGGTTCCAGCGGTCGGCGAACTCCTGGTAGCCGGCCTCGATGACGTCGTCACCCACCGGCGGGAACATCGCGACGTACTTCCACACCGGCGAGCCCGTGAACCCGATGACGGTCTTCACACCGAGCTTCGCGGCGGCGCGGGCCGTGTCGGCCATCCGCTGCCCGGCGCGCTGGCGCACGCCCTCCGGGTCGCCGTCACCCCAGATGTCGGCGGGGAGGATGTCCTTGTGCCGCTGGTCGATCGGGTCGTCGCACACGGCCTGGCCGACGAGGTGGTTGGAGACCGCCCACACCTTGAGTCCGTGCCTGGCGAGGATCTCGTGCCGCGACTCGACGTAGCCGTCCTCGTTCAGGGCGCGGTCGACCTCGAAGTGGTCGCCCCAGCAGGCGATCTCGAGGCCGTCGTAGCCCCACTCACCGGCGAGGCGGCACACCTCCTCGAAGGGCAGGTCGGCCCACTGGCCGGTGAAGAGGGTGATGGGTCGGGACATCGTCGTTCTCCTTCTCGGGGGTGGCGCGGTGCGCCGGTCTCTGGTGCGGAGGTGTCGGAGGGGAGCACCCGCAGGACGGCACGGCCGGACGGCCGCGCCCCCGGTCGGTCAGGGTGTTCCCCTCCGGCGGGGTTCTCAGACGCTGGCGGGCTCACCCACCTCGGACGGCTCGCTCCGTGAGACGGATGCAGCGGATCCGCCACTGCGCGTGTCGATCCCGGCCGCCTCGAGCAGCAGGTCGTGCACGTCGGTGGCGGCGAAACCGTCACGGACGAGAGCGGGGTCGGAGCAGAGCACGACGGGCCCGTCCTGCGCGTCCGACGGCATCCGGCCGTGGCTGCCGCGCACGGGCGCCGGGTCGAGCGGGACGACGCTCATGGCGTACCGCAGCCCGACCTTCTTGCGCACCAGTGACATCGCCGCCTTCGGCTTGGCCAGACGGTCCTCGGGGTCGAAGAACAGCTCGGCCGGGTCGTAGCCGGGCTTGCGGTGGATCTCGACGCCGCGGGCGAAGTCGGGGGCCCGTGCGTCGTCGAGCCAGTAGTAGTAGGTGATCCAGGCCCGCTCGTCGGCGACGACGACGAGGTCGCCGGCGTTGGCGTGGTCGAGGCCCACCGCAGCCTGGCCCTCCCGGTCGAGCACCTCGGCCACCCCGGGCGTGCTCTCCAGCAGCGTGCGCACGTGCTCGAGGTCGCCCTCGTCGCGGACGTAGACGTGCGCGACCTGGTGGTCCGCGACGGCGAACGCCCGCGAGGCCCACGGGTCGAGGTACTCCATGCCGGCCTGGGTGTACACCTCGAGCAGGCCCTGGCGGCGCAGCATCCGGTTGACGTCGACCGGCTGGTCGACCTCGGTGATGCCGTACTCGCTGACGACGACGACCGTGACGCCGAGGCGCTGGGCGTCGTCGAGCAAGGGGGCGAGGGCGCCGTCGAGCTCACGGGCGGCGGCCCGCGCCTGCGGCGAGTCGGGACCGAACCGCTGGAGGTCGTAGTCGAGGTGCGGCACGTAGGCGAGCGTGAGGTCGTGCTCGGGCATGAGCAGCCGGGTCGCCTCGATGATCCAGCGCGAGCTGGCGATGGATGCCGTCGGGCCCCAGTACTGGAAGAGCGGGAACTCCCCGAGGGCGTCGACGAGGCGGTCGCGCAGCGCCGGCGGGCGGGTGTAGCAGTCGGGCGCCTTCTTCCCGTCGGCGAAGTAGATCGGCCGCGGGGTGACGATCGAGTCGACCTCCATGCCCATCGCGTACCACCAGCAGACGTTGGCGACCTTCGCCGTCGGGTGGGCGCGGCGCAGCGCGTGCCACACCTTCTCGCCCTCGACGAGCCGGTTGTGCTGCCGCCAGAGGAAGACCTCACCGAGCTCGCGGAAGAACCAGCCGTTGCCGACGGCACCGTGCTGCGCCGGCATCCGACCCGTGAGCATGCTCGACTGCACCGAGCAGGTGACGGCCGGGAGCACGGGCGTCAACGCGC
Source organism: Terracoccus luteus (assembly GCF_003635045.1). Taxonomy (NCBI): domain Bacteria; kingdom Bacillati; phylum Actinomycetota; class Actinomycetes; order Micrococcales; family Intrasporangiaceae; genus Terracoccus; species Terracoccus luteus. Next base: position 3,071,373 of record NZ_RBXT01000001.1, read on the forward strand.
TCTGCCAGCCCGCGGAGGCGACGGCGCGCAGCCGCGGCATGTCGGCCAGCGCGCGGGGGGTCAGGCCGACGACGTCGACGAGCAGGACGGGTCGGGGGCTGCCCCCGTCACCTGCGCCCGTCTGGGCCGTCGTGTGGACAGCCGTGTGCTTCGTGGTCGGGTCGTTCGCGGTCGTCTGCGTCATGCGTGTCTCCGTTGTGTCGTCATTGCTGGTGCAGCCCGAGGGCCACGAGCTCGTCGCGCACCCAGGCCAGCTCGCCGGCGATGCCGGTGGCGAGCTCGCCCGCGTCGCGGGGTCGGGAGTGCTCGGGCACCACCGACCACGTGTAGGTCTCGACCTCGAGGTGGTCGGTGAGGGGGCGCTCCCCACCGACGAGGACGCCGAGCGACTCGCGCAGCTCGGTCGTCGTCGACGTCAGCGGCGGCTCGGGGTCACGCCCGAGGGGCACGTGGAAGTGCACCCGCCAGGGCGCGTCGTCGGTCGCGTCGAGCGGCCCGGCCCCCTCACGGGTCGTGCCGAGCGCCTCACCGAGGTCGTCGCGCGACGGCAGCGGCGGGGTACCGGTGCCGGCGCGCACCTGGTGCAGGAAGCGCTCCTCGTCGAAGGACTCGAGCGCGGCCCGGGTCTGCTCGTCGTGGGGGGTGGCGACGTGCAGGGCCGCCGAGACCTGCGACTTCACGACGGACAGCCCGGCCTCCGCGAGGGCGGCCGTCGCCCCGGCCGCGTCCTCGAACTGCACCGCGAGGTGGCACAGGTCGAGGCACACGCCGAGCACCGAGCGGTCCCACCCCTCCGCGGCGGCCACGGCCTCGTCCGTCGTCTCGACGACGCAGCCGGGCTCCGGCTCGAGCCCGACGCGGATCTCGCGGCCGGTGCGCTCGCGGCGCTCGTGCAGCGTGTCGGCGAGCTCGGCGAGCTGGTCGCCCGCGGCGCGGGCCCGCTCGGCGTCCCACGGCTCGCGCCAGGCGAGCGGCAGCGTCGAGATGCTGCCCCGGGCGGCGTCGTCGGGCAGCAGCACGCCGAGCACGTCGACGAGGTCGAGGGTGTACTCGAGCCGCGCCGTCTCGGTCCAGTCGGGGCGGTAGACCTTGAGCTTGACGACGGGCTCCTGGAACCCGCGGAAGGGGAAACCGTTGAGGGTCACGGTCTCCAGGCCCCGGCGGGTCAGCTCGCCGCGCAGGCGCTCCGCCCCGCGCAGGTCGCCCGCGAGCTCACGGGCGACGGGCGCGCTGAGCCAGAGCCCGACGCCGAGCAGGTCGGTGTCGAGCTGCTCGCGGACCGGCACCGCGAAACGGTCGAGCTGGCCGACGATCTCGTCGACCGTCTCGCCGCCGTGCACGTTGGTGCAGTAGGCGAGGTGCACGACCTCGCCGGAGGGGTGGCGCAGGCGCACGCCTCAGTCCTTCCCGCCGCGCAGGACCGAGTTGCCGAGGTAGGTCTCCCCCGCGGCCAGGTCGTCGTCGAGCTCGAGTCGTCCACTCTGGGAGTAGAACTCGACCGGGTTGCGCCACAGCACCCGGTCGACGTCGTCGTCGCTGAAGCCCGCGGCGAGCATCGCGTCGGCGGTCTTGCGCGTCTTGAGCGGGTCGCTGTTGCCCCAGTCGGCGGCCGAGTTGACGAGCATGCGCTCGAGGCCGAACTCCTTGAGGATGGCGACCATCCGCTGCTCGTCCATCTTCGTGTCGGGGTAGACCGAGAACCCCATCCAGGCACCCGCCTCCGCGACGACGCCGACCGTCATTTCGTTGAGGTGGTCGACGAGCACCGAGCCCATGGGGAGACCCGACTCGCGCACGACGTCGAGGGTGCGCCTGGTGCCATTGAGCTTGTCGCGGTGCGGCGTGTGCACGAGCGCGGGCAGCTCGTGCTCGACCGCCATCGCCAGCTGGGCCGAGAAGACCTCGTCCTCCTCCGGAGTCATGCTGTCGTAGCCGAGCTCGCCGACGGCGACGACGCGGTCCTTGGCGAGGTAGCGGGGCAGCACCTCGAGCACCTCACGGCACCGGGCGTCGTTGGCCTCCTTGGGGTTGAGGCCGATCGTCGCGTGGTGGGCGATGCCGTACTGGGCGGCGCGGAACGGCTCCCAGCCGAGGATGGCGTCGAAGTAGTCGCAGAACGAGCCGACGGTGGTGCGGGGCTGGCCGAGCCAGAAGGCGGGCTCGACGACGGCCCGCACGCCGGCGTCGTACATCGCGCGGTAGTCGTCTGTGGTGCGGGAGGTCATGTGGATGTGGGGGTCGAAGATGCGCACGGCGGTGGTCTCTCGGTCGGTGGTTCCGGGGCGGGGGCGGCGCGCGGCCGTCACGCGGCCCGGGTGGTCATGACGTGGTGTCGGATGCCGGTCGGCCGGGTCCGAGCAGGAGGTCGACGTCCGTGGGCACGACGCGCCCGGCAGCCCGGCGCTCGTCGGCGAAGTCGGACGCCATGCGGGCCAGCTCGTCGTCAGCCCGGCGCTCGAGGCCGCTGACGACCGAGACCGGCACGCCCATGAACACGAGCTTGAGCACGGCCTGGCGCCACGCGGCGTCGTCGAGATGGCGTTCGGCGTACGGCCCCATGGCGGCGGCGACGAGGCGGGTGTCGTTGGTGCGCAACGCGTCCCGCACGAGGGGCAGGGCGGCATCACCGATGCGGGCCTCCCGCTCGGCGTCGTCGAGGCGCGGCAGCGCGGCGAGCACGGCGTACTTCTCGGCCGGGTCGCCCTGGTGGTAGACCCGGGCCACGGCGTCGGCGACCGCGTCGCTGGGCAGCGCGAGCAGCAGCCCGGCCCGCGCCTCGTCGGGGTCCAGCCCCTCGCGCACGGCGAGACGTCGTGCGGCCGGGAAGAGCACGTCGATGCGCGACGGGTCGCTCGCGACCTGGGCGACCGCCGCGGCGACGTCGGCCGGCTGCCGCCCTGCTCGGGCGGGGCTCGTGTCCCCGGTCTCCGTCGGTCGGGTCGTCATCGGGTGACCTCCTCGTCGGTGGGATGCGTCTGCCGCTCGGCGGCGCGCAGCGCGTCGAGGCTCGCGGCCGCCAGGGCCGGCGCCATGTGGGTGTGTCGGGGCAGCTCAATGGCGACGAGGCCGCCGAAGCCGATGTCCTGCAGGGCTGCGAGCGCCCCCGGGAGGTCGACCTCGCCCTCGCCGAAGGGCAGGTGCTCGTGGGTGCCCCGGCGCATGTCGTCGATCTGCACGTTGCGCACGAGCGGGCCGACGGACCGGATGAGGTCGCCCGGCGCACCCTCCTCGTTGCAGCGCAGGTGGCCGACGTCGACCGTCAGTCGCAGCCGGTCGGGCTCGCCGAGACGGGACCGCACGTCGACGGCATCCTGCAGGCGCTCGACGACCATGCCGGGCTCGGGCTCGAGGGCGAGGTCGACCCCGAGCTCGTCGGCGAGCGGCAGCAACGCCTCGACACCCGCGTCGAGGCGTTGCAGCAGCGTCTCGCGGGCGACCCCCTCCGGTCCGGTGCCGCTCCAGAACGACACGGCGGGCGACCCGAGGTCGGCGGCGACGCGCAGGGCGATGCGCAGCAGCTTGAGACGGCGCTCGCGCCCCTCGTCGGAGACGAGCGTCGGGTGGTGCTTGCGCCAGGGGTCGAGCACGTAGCGGCCGCCGGTCTCGACCATGACGTCGAGGCCGTGGCCCGACAGCAGCCGGGCCGCCTCGGCGACCCTGCCGGCGAGGCCGGGCCCGAAGGGGTCGAGGTGGGCGTGGTCGAGGGTGAGGGCGACGCCGTCGTACCCGAGGCCCGCGACGACGGCGAGGGCGTCGGGCAGTCGGTGGTCGGTGAACCCGTTGAGGCCGTAGCCGAACCGGAGGCTCACGTCGGCGACACCATCTTCATCGCCCAACGACCGACCGGCGCCGACGCCGCGACGCCGAGCCCCACGGCGGGGCTCCCGGCTGCGGCGGCGAGCGCCCCCTGCAGGGGCACGAGACCACGGATGCCGGCACCCGTGGCCCGTCGCACGGTCGGGCCGTCGGGGCTGCGCACGGCCTTCAGCTGGGCGGCGAGCACGGTCGTGGCGTAGAGCCCGGACAGGGCGGCCGTGACGACCCCGGAGGCGCGGTTCGGCGACGTGCGGAGGGAGTGCAGCCCCACGGCGGCGGCGACCGCGGCGGTCGCCACGGCGCTGCCCCGGGCGGAGGCGGTACTCGTGCCGTGCACCTCTCCACGGCTGAGGGAGGTGATGCTGGCGGTGTGGCCGGCGACGAGGGCAGCGGGGACGAGAGAGCGCCGCACACCGGCGCCGCCACCGGCGGTCGCGCCGAGGACGACGTCGAGGGCCCGGGTCGAGGCCATGGTGGCCGCCCCGAGGGCTCCGGTCTTGGGGCCGAGGTCGTAGGCCCAGACCGCCGCCGCGAGGGCGCCCGCCGTGACCGCTGCGGTGCGCCCGCCGGCGGCCGCCGCCAGCCCGACGCCGGCCGCCGTCAGACCGGCCGCCACGCCCAGCGCCGTCCGCGCGGTGATCCGCCCGGAGGGGATCGGCCGCTCCGGCCGCTCCACGGCGTCCTGCTCGCGGTCGGCGTAGTCGTTGAGCGCCATGCCGGCCCAGTAGAGGCAGGTCGAGGCGACCGGGAGCAGGGCGACGCCCCGGGCGCTGCCCGGCCAGCCCGCGCTCGCGGCGCCGGCCAGGCTGTCGCCCGGCACGGTGAGGGCCGCCGGGGCCCGGACGAGCTCGACGAGGTCGCGCAGCCGGGTCACGAGGCGCAGGCCCACCGGCCGAGGGAGTCGAGCTGGGTGAAGAGCTGGTGCTCCTCGCTGTCGACCGGGTCCTTGAAGAAGAAGCCGAGCTGGGTCATCGGGCCGCTCTCGCCGCGGCGCAGGGCGAGGTCGGCCAGTCGCGCGATGTCGATGACGAGCGGCGCCGCGAGGCTGGAGTCGCACCCCTGCCACGTGAACTGCATCGTCATGCGGGTGCCGAGGAAGCCGCTGAAGGTGATGTTGTCCCAGGCGGTCTTCCAGTCGCCGAGGTCGGTGATGTTGTCGATGTGCACGGGGCCCTCGACGGGGTAGCCGAGCATCGCCTCGAGGCCGCGGGCCTTGCTGACGGCCTTGCTCGCCATCGCGTCGGGGTCGGCCAGCGTCGCGCCGTCGCCGCCGCCGAGCAGGTTGGTGCCGCTCCACGAGCGCACGCGCAGTGCCCGGGCGGCGAACATGGGGGCGAGCACCGACTTGACGAGGGTCTCGCCCGTCTTGCCGTCGCTGCCGCCCCACGGCACCTGCTCGCGCTCGGCGAGCTCACGCAGCGCGGGCACGCGGGCACCCGTGGAGGGGGTGAAGTCGACGAAGGCCGCGCCGGCGAGGAACGCGGCGGCGGCGTAGGTGCTGCTGGGCGGCAGCGGCGAACGCCCTGCGGCCCAAGCGCTCTCGAGCTCCGCGAGCGACTCGAAGGCCGGGTCGTCCTGCGCCACGGGCTCGGTCGAGCTGACGTTGACGACGACGACGCGCGCCAGACCCTCGCGCTCACGGAACTCACGGATGTCGTCGGCGAGGCGCTGCACGCCCTCGGCCTGCCCCTCCTCCTCCGGGTCGTAGCCGCGGCGCAGGCGCTCGTCGGCGCGGTCGAGCTCGTCGCCGACGAGCACGAGGGCGGATGCCGGGATGACCCCGGCGTCGGCCAGCGCGGCCGCGCGCTTGGCGAGCGGCGCCTCGGAGACGTCGTGGCCGCCGGTGACGATGGCGTCGAGGGGGCACAGCCCCGCGTCGACGAAGACGGGCAGCTCGGTGACGAGCCCGTCACGACCGTGCGCGCGCGAGGTCATCATGGCGAGCCCCGTCGCGACGGTCGTCGCGACGGACCCTCTCGCCCCCACGAGCCACAGTCCGGTGCGGTCGGTGTCGTTCATGGGTGCTCTCCTCGGCGTCGTTGCGATGGGTGACCGGCCGATGCCCGACGGGGTCTCGGTGAGACCCGCCGGGCGCCGGCCGGGCCGCCCCGGCGGCGGGTTCGCCGCCGCCGGGTCGGTCCTGCTGGTGGAACTGTTCAGCTGTGGTCGTGCTGGTGGTGCTGGTCCTGCGGTCCTACTGATCCTGCGTCCTCACCGGCGGGGCTGTCGTGCCGAAGCGACCGGCCCCGCCGGGACCGAGGGCCGCGCGTCACTGCCACCCGCGGATGACGGCGTCCGCGTCGCGGCGCAGGGCGTTGCCGGCCGCGTTGTTCGTGACCACCGAGCGCGTCAGCTGCGAGAAGCCCCGCACCTCACGGATGGCGGCAGCGGTGCGACCGGCGTCGGCCGCGGCCTTGGCCCGGTTGAGGTAGCCCTTCAGCTGCGACGCACCGTCACCGGACACGTACCCCGCCTGGTCGAGGAGGTCGACGAGCTCGCCGAGCTCCGCGAGGGAGGTGGTGGTCGTGAAGGTGAGGCTCGTCGACGTCGTCAGGCCCGCCTTGTCGGTCGTCGTGACGACCATGCGGTGCGAGCCGAGCGACAGGCGCCACAGGTCGAGCGGACGGTCGGCCGCGACGGCGGTGCCGTCGACGGTGACCGAGGTCGTCGCGACCCCGCTCGTGGCGTCGGTGACGACCCACGAGACCTGCGCCGCGTCGCCGACGGAGGCACCGTTGCGGACCCCCGACACGGTGACCACCGGAGCGGTCTTGTCGAGCTTGACGACCTTCGTGACGACCCGGGAGACGTTACCGCCGTTGTCCCGCGAGCGGAACTGCACGGTGGTGACGCCCTCGGTGCTGACGACGAGGGGCGTGGTGGCGCTGACCCACGTGGCGCCACCGTCGGTGGAGCGCTCACGCGCCGCCACGGTGCCGTCGTCGGTGGCCGTCGCCGTGAGGGTGACGTCGCTGGTGTACCAGCCGTTGGCACCGTTGGGGGCCGCCGGGCTCGTCGTCACCGTGGTGACGGGGGCCGTGGTGTCGGCGACGCCGTTGCCGGCGAACGTGAGCGAGTCGAGCACGACGCCACCGGTGGAGGTGACGTACAGCTTGCCCGTCCCGATCGGGGCGTTGCGCAGGTTGACGCTCTTCTCCGACCAGACGTCCGCCGCACCCGACATCGCGATGCGGGCGAAGGGCGGGCCGCTCGGGCTGTTCCAGCGCAGGGCCAGGGTGCCCGTGCCGGCGCCGCGCGCCGTCACCGAGGTGATGCCGGCGAGGTTGGCCGGGTCGTAGGCGAGGTGGTCACCCTTGTCGAACGAGGTCACCTTGAAGCGGCCGCTCGCGGTGTCGTCACCGACGATCTCGACGCCCTTGGTGTCGTCGGCCCACTCGGCCTGCTGCTCCTTGGGGTTGAGGATGAGCGACTCGGTGGTCGTGGCGCCCGGAAGACCGTTCGCCCCGGCATCCGTGTAGGTGATGACGACGACACCGAAGATGTTCTCGGTCTCACCGTGCTCGGTCGCGTCGGCCGGGGTCGGGATGGCGAACTGGCAGCCCGTGCCCTGGCTCAGCGGGTGCGCGTGCTGGTCGTGCCCGAGCCCGAAGGTCCACGAGACGCGCGAGCACACGGTGGCGTTGCCGTCCTCGGGGTCGGTCGTCGACACCTGGAACGGGACCGCCTGGCCCCAGTCGAAGAACGAGCCGTTGGCGGGCTTGGTGATGTTGACCGTCGGGGCGACGTTGCCGACGCTGATCGACGTGCTGATGAGGCCGACCTTGCCCTCCGGGTCCGTGACGCGCAGGCGCGCCGAGTACCGGCCGAGCTCGGTGTAGGTGTAGCTGGCCGTCACACCGGTGGCGTCGAAGGTGCCGTCGCCGTTGAAGTCCCAGTCGTACGTGAGCTCCTCACCCTCGGGGTCGACCGAGGCCGAGCCGTCGAAGGTGACCGTCAGCGGCGCGGTGCTCGAGCTGATCGGGTTCGCGGAGATGGCCGCCTGGGGCGCCTTGTTCCCCTCGGCGTAGTCGATGCGGTAGAGCCCCGCGTCGGGGTTCGCGCGGAAGAAGCCGTCGCCGTAGTCGAGGACGTAGAGCGAGCCGTCGGGGCCGAACTCGATGTCGATCGGGCTGTCGGTGATCGGCTGGCCGTTGGTCTCGAGGTCGGCGTTGGGCAGGAACTGCTCGATGTGGTCGACGGGTCCATTGGGCCACTGCACCGTGAAGGCGGCGAGGTAGTCCTGCGAGAACTCGGCGAAGAACGCCTTCTTGTCCCAGTACTGCGGGAACTTCGTCGTCGACGGGTTGTCGGCGTCGTAGTGGTAGACCGGACCGCCCATGGGGCCCTGGCCGCCGGAGGGGCTGAAGTCGGTGAGCTCGGGCCACGGCTGGTGGGTGTTGTTGTCGCCGTAGTAGAGCGTCGCCGGCGTGGCCGGGGGCAGCTGGGTCAGGCCGGTGTTCCAACGCGAGTTGTTGGTCGGGCCGCCGGCGCAGTCGAAGAACTCACGCGGGGTGGCCGTCTCGTAGTTCCACTCGTTGTAGTTGAACTGGTCGCCCGTGCAGTAGGGCCAGCCACCGTTGATCGGCTTGTCGATGGCGGTGCTCTGCCACTCGACGTAGCCGAGGGGGCCGCGGTTCGGGTCCGGCGCACCGGCATCCGGGCCGTAGTCGCCCCACGTGACCGAGTTGGTCTGCGGGTCGACGTCCATGCGGAACGGGTTGCGCACGCCCATGACGAAGATCTCGGGGCGGGTCTTCTCGGTGCCCGGCGCGAACAGGTTGCCGGCGGGGACCGTGTAGCTACCGTCCTCGGCGACCGTGATGCGGATGATCTTGCCGCGCAGGTCGTTGCTGTTGCCGGCGCCGCGACGTGAGTCGAAGCCGGGGTTGAAGCCGGGGGCGTCGTTGTTCGGGGCGAAGCCGTTGGCGCCGGGCGTGCTCGCCGGGGTGTTGTCACCGGTGGCGATGTAGACGTTGCCGTCGTCGTCGAAGTCGACGTCACCACCGACGTGGCAGCACTGGCCGCGCTGGGTCTCGACCTTGATGATGACCTGCTCGGTCGCCATGTCGATCGAGTCGGTGGCGTCGTTCCACTTGGCGCGGGTCAGCTGGTTGTAGCCCTTCCACTGGTCCCAGTACGACGCGTCGGCGCCAGCGGGCAGGGTGTTCGGCGCCGACCCGGTCGGGGTCGTCGTCGGGTACGGCGCCTCCATCGTGCGGGGGGCGTAGTAGAGGTAGACCCACTTGTTCGTGTCGAAGTCGGGGTCGAGCGTGACGGTCTGCAGGCCGTCCTCACTGTTGTTGTAGACCGGCACCGTGTTGATGACCTTGACGGCACCGGTGTCGGGGTCGGTCAGGCGGATGTCGCCGTTGCGGGCCGTGGTGAGCACGCGCAGGTCTGGCATGACCGCGAGGTCGATCGGCTCACCGGTGTCCTTGGTGAGGGTGATCTTCTCGTAGTTGCTCCAGTCGAGTGCCGGGGTGTCACCGTGGTCGACACCGTCGTGGGCCTGGGCCGGGAGCGTGGCCAGGCCACCGAGAGTCGTGGCGGCGAGGGCTGCGGCGGCAGTTGTCGCAACCCACCTCCTCGCTCCCGAGCGGGAAGTAGCATTCATCGGTACGTCCTTCTTGACAGAGACGGGCGGAAGCCGGTCCCCGGGTGAGCGCGCCGCTGCAACGGCACTGCGCTCCCCGGGGGCCGGTGCTGCATCCGGGCGGCGTCGCACCGGCCGGGCACCGGTGGGTGCGACCGGCACGACGCCGCGCGGGTGCGGGAGGCCATCACTTGCGGAGGGTGGCCATCATGTCGTAGCTGAGCTCGGCGAGCTGGAGCGACTGAGCCGGGTTCTCCGTGCTCGGCGCCGTGTCCTGCTCCCACATCGGGTTGTGGTAGCCCGAGGGACCGCCCGTGCTGCTGAGGAACGTGCGGTAGTCGATGTCCCCGAGGCCGAACGGCGTCATCTCCCAGCCGTTGGGCAGGTCGGGACGGGAGTCACCGTCCTTGGCGTGGAAGAGGGGGAAGCGCTTCGGCTGCGCCTGGACGACGGCGAGCGGGTCGAAGAGGTCCTCGACCATGCTGCCGTCGGCCGCGGTGTAGGCGACGTGCTTGAACTTGGCGACGTGCGCCCAGAAGATGTCCATCTCGAGGAAGACGTAGCGCGGGTCGGTGCGCTGCAGGAAGTACTCGAGACGGCGGATGCCCGAGGACGCCGTGTACTTGCCGGCCTCGTCGAGCGGCCCGCTGTCCTTGAGGAAGCCGTACGCCGCGTCGTGGTTGTGCGTGTAGAGACGCAGGCCGTTGCGCTGCGCACGACGACCGAGGAAGTTCCAGCGGTCGGCCGCGGCGTCCCAGTCGGCCTTCTGGTCGCTGCTCGTCGGGTCGCTGCCGGTGCCGATGTGCTTCATGCCGAGGATGTTCGCGACCTCGCAGAAGGTGTCGAACGCCGTCAGCGTCTCGGGGGTGATGGTCGAGGGGATCGACCCGTGGTTGCCTTGGGCCTTGAGACCGTTGGCGTCGAGCCACGTGCGCAGCAGCTTGGCGCCCTCCACGCTGTTGACGTCTCCGCCGGGCGCGTTGACGCTCTGGCGGAAGCCGGCGAACTCGATCTGCTTGTAGCCGATGCGCGAGAGCTCCTCGAACACGGCCTTGAAGCCGGATGCGTACGGGCTCGTGGCGGGGTCGCGGCTGATGGCGTCGCGCACCGTGTAGAGGATGATGCCGCGCTTGCCGCGCGGGATGACGAGCTCGCCGGAGACGGCGGCCTTCGCCTGGCCGGCGGCCGAGGCGACGCCGGGGGTCAGGGCGACGGCGGCGCCGACTCCCATGCTGGCGGCGAAGAACTGGCGGCGGTTGAGGCCGAGCTTGCGCGCGAGCTGGCGCGGGGCCTCGTCGGCCTGGTCGACCTCGGTGACGTCGTTGTCGTGCATGGGTGAGTGCTCCTTCTGGAATGACAGAGACGGTTCATGCGGTGCTGCGGTTCTGCTGTGCTGCTGCGGTGCTCGTGGTCCCGCGGCTGCGGGGCGCTCGTCCTTTCGCGGCGGCGCGGTCGGCTCGGACGGGGAGGGTGGCCGTCGCCCGTCCTGCAAGTCGGGTGACGGCCGGTGTGGAGGGGCGGCGGTCTGTGGGGCGGTCTGACGCGTCGGCGGTGCGCGGTCAGACGTGGGAGGAGACGCGGATGCCGTCGGCGGCGGCGAGGTGCCCGTCGTCCGTCGCGGCGGGGTGGGCGCCGGTGACGTCGGTGATCTCGTCACCGGGCCGACCGGCATCCGTGCCGGCGGGTTCGACCGGCGTCCAGGCACTCTCGTGCTCGGCGCTGCTCTCGACCGCTGCGATCACCCGCTGGATCTGCAGGCCGTCGGCGAACGAGGGCGTCGGGTCCTGGCCCGCGGCGATGGCGTCGAGCAGGTCGACCGCCTGGTGCGTGAAGCCGTGCTCGTAGCCGAGCACGTGGCCCGGGGGCCACCAGCCGGCGACGTAGGGGTGGCTCGCCTCGGTGACGAGCACCCGGGTGAAGCCGCCCTCGCGCGGGTCGAGCGAGGCGTCGTGCACCTGCAGGACGTTCATGTCCTCGAAGTCGAAGGCGATCGAGCCCTCGGTCCCGTTGATCTCCAGGCGGATCGCGTTCTTGCGGCCGGTGGCGTAGCGGGTGGCCTCGAAGGTCGCGAGGGCCCCACCGCTGAGGCGCGAGACGAAGACCGCCGCGTCGTCGACGGTGACGTCGCCCATCGGGGCCGAATGGTCGGCGGTGCCACCGGTGATGCCGCTGCCCGCCCCGCCACCGGCGAGGGGGCGCTGCTTGACGAAGGTCTCGGTGAGGGCGGAGACGCCGGTGAGGGTCTGCCCGGTGACGTGCTGGGCGAGGTCGACGATGTGGGCACCGATGTCGCCGAGGGCGCCGGAGCCGGCGCGCTCCTTCTGCATGCGCCACGTCATCGGCGAGCTCGGGTCGACGAGCCAGTCCTGCAGGTAGGCGCCACGGACGTGGAGCACCCGGCCGACGCGGCCCTCGGCGACGAGCTGCCGGGCCAGGGCGATGGCCGGGACGCGGCGGTAGGTGAAGCCCACCATCGACCGGATCCCCTGTGCGGCAGCGGCTTCGGCCGCGCGGGTCATCTCCTCGGCCTCGGCGACGGAGTTGGCCAGCGGCTTCTCGCAGAGCACGTGCTTGCCCGCGGCGAGGGCCGCGATCGCGATCTCGGCGTGGGTGTCGCCCGGCGTGCAGATGTCGATGACGTCGACGTCGTCACGCTCGAGCAGCCGGCGCCAGTCGGTCTCGACGCCCTGCCAGCCGAAGCGGTCTGCGGTCTCCTGCGCGGCCTGCGCGTCGCGGCCCGCGACCACCGTCATGGCGGGGAGGGCGGCGGGGCTGAAGAAGCTGCGCGCGTTGCGCCAGGCCTGCGAGTGCGCCCGCCCCATGAAGGAGTAGCCGACCATGCCGACTCCGAGGGTGGGCTTGCTGCTGTGGGTCATGAGGTCCTCACGTCCGTGGGAGGGGTGTCGGTGCGCCGGGAGGGGGTGGTGCCCGGCCGTCGCCGGCCGGGCACCACCGCCGATCACGACTCGAAGCCGAGGGGCAGGTACTTCTCGACGTTCTCCTTGGTCACCACGGGGGCGTTGAGCACGACGCGCTTCGGCACCTCGACCTGGACGAGGTCGCTCACGCCCTTGTTCTGGGCGATGAGGCGGGCGAGGTTGATGCCGTCGGCGGCCTGGGTCGGCGGGTAGATGACCGTGGCGGCCATCTTGCCCTCCTGGATCCAGCGCATGGCGTTGGCCGAGCCGGCGCCACCGATGAAGACCATCTCGTGGCGGTTGGCCTGGTCGAGCGCGGCCATGACGCCGATGCCCTGGTCGTCGTCGTGGTTCCACATGATGTCGATCTTCGGCGCGGCCTGGATGAGGTTCGAGGCCTGGCGCTCGCCCGACTCGACGGTGAACTCGGCGGCGACGCGGTTGTCGACGTTCTGGCCACAGGCCTTGAGCGCGTCGGCGAAGCCCTTGCTGCGGTCCTGCGTCAGGGGCAGCGCGTCGATGCCGGCGATCTCGGCGATGACGGGGTTGCTGAGGTTCTTCTCCTTGACCTGCTCGCAGGCGTACGTGCCGGCGGAGACGCCCATGCCGTAGTTGTCGCCGAGGATGGTCGTGCGGGCGGCGAAGGGGCTGCTGAACTCGCGGTCGACGTTGATGACCGGGATGCCGGCGTTCATCGCCTTGGTGGCGACGTCCGTCAGCGCGGCGCCGTCGGTCGGCAGCAGCACGATGGCGTCGACCTTGTCGTTGATGAAGGTCTCGATCTGGGCGATCTGCGCGCTGGCGTCGTTCGTGCCCTCGGCGACCTTGAGGTCGACGTCGGAGAACTTCTTCGCCTCCTCCTGGGCGGCGCTGTTGATCGCACCGAGCCAGCCGTGGTCGGCCGCGGGGCCGGAGAAGCCGATGGTGACCTTCTCGCCGGGGGCGTCGTTGCTCGAGCCGGCGTTGCCGGCGGGGGCCTGGGTCGAGCCGTTGCCGGCCGGTGCCGCTGCCTCGGGCGTGTTGCTCGTGCACCCGGCGGCGACGAGCGAGGCCGAGAGGGCGACGACCGCGACGGCGAGGGTGCGGGTGCGGGTACGGGCGGGTGCTGCGGTCACGCTGACTCCTATGTGAGCGGTGGTGCTGTGAGTTGGTGCTGTGCGGACTGCGATGGTGCGCAGGTCGTGCTGTGGATGCTGCTGGATGGTGCGGGTGAGTGGTGCTGTGCGGCTCGTGCCGGGCACCCCGGAAAGGCGCCGGCGGTGAGGCGGTCGTGCTGTGGTGCGGTGGTACGTCTGGTCGGCCGCGGCCGGTGGCGGTCCGGCGCTAGGTGCGGCTGGGGCGCGAGACCCGCTGCTGCAGCAGGACGGCGGCGACGATGATGGCGCCCTTGGCGACCGCCTGCGTCGAGGTGTCGAGGTTGTTGAGGGTGAAGACGTTGGTCAGCGTCGTGAAGATGAGCACGCCGATGACGGTGCCGACGATGGTGCCGCGACCGCCGCTGAGCAACGTGCCGCCGATGACGACCGCGGCGATGGCGTCGAGCTCGTAGAGCGTGCCGTGCGTCGAGGTGCCGGTGTTCGTGCGGGCCATGAGCATGACCGCGGCGAGACCGCAGGCGAGCCCGAGCAGGACGTAGAGGTACATCGTGTGACGCTGCACGCGGATGCCGGCGAGGCGGGCGGCCTCGGGGTTGCCGCCGACGGCGAGGGTGCGGCGGCCGAAGGTCGTGCGGTTGAGCAGCACCCAGCCGATGACCGCGACGACGGCGAAGATGATGACGAGCACGGGGATGCCGAGCACGCTGCCGCCGAAGAAGTTGATGAAGTCGCGGTCGCGCACGATCTGCGTGCGGCGCTGGGCGATGAGCTCGGCGAGCCCGCGGGCGGCGGCGAGCATCGCCAGGGTGGCGATGAACGCTGCGAGCTTGCCGTACGCGATGAGCACCCCGTTGACGAGGCCACAGACGGCGCCGACGACGAGGGCGACGAAGACGAGCACGATCCAGTGCGTGTCGGCCGCCAGGGTCTGCGTGGCGAGGGTCGTGGCCCACACCGACGAGAGGGCGACGATCGCACCGACCGACAGGTCGATGCCGCCACCGCAGATGACGAAGGTCATACCGATGCTGACGACGCCGATGACCGAGCCCGCTCGCAACACCGTGAGCGCGTTGGCCGTGCTGGCGAAGCGGTCGCCGCCGGTGACGATGCCGACGATGATCAGCACGATGAGGGCGATGACGAGCCCGGTGCTGCGACCGGCCGAGCCGCTGAGGAAGGCGCCGATGCCACCCTTCTCCCGCGGCTTCGCGTCGGCGGCCGCGACGGCCGGGCCGGTGCCGGCGAGACCGTGCGTGCCGCTGGGGTCGTTCGGCGGGTTCGCGCTGGGGTTGGCGTCGGTCGCCGCCGCGCCCTGGTCGGCCTTCGTGACGTCGGCGCTCATGCCGCGTCTCCCTTCAGGATGATGTCGAGGACGGCGTGCTCGTCGAGCTCGGTGGCCGGTCCCTCGTGCTGGATGGTGCGGCCGGCGAGGACCAGCACCCGGTCGGCGAGCCCGAGGACCTCGGGGATCTCGCTGGAGACGACGACGACGGCGACGCCGCTGTCGGTGAGGCGCCGGATGAGGGCGTAGATCTCGGAGCGGGCGCCGACGTCGACACCACGGGTGGGCTCGTCGAGGAGCAGGACGCGGCAGCCGCGGAGCAGCCACCGGGCCAGGACGACCTTCTGCTGGTTGCCGCCCGAGAGGGTGCGCGACTCGCGCTGGGCACCGCGCGGGCGGACGTCGAGCGACTCGAGGAGGCGGTCGGCCTCCTCGTTCTCGCTGCGTCGGTCGAGCATCCCGGCCTTCGAGAAGCGGGTGAGGCTGGCGAGGCTGATGTTCGAGGCGAGGGAGGCGCCGAGGATGAGCGCCTGGCTCTTGCGCTCCTCCGGGGCAAGCCCGATGCCCGCCGCGACGGCCGACGTGATGGAGCCGCCCTTGAGCTTCTCGCCCCCGACGCTCACCGTGCCGGAGCTCGCCTTGCGGGCGCCGAAGATCGTCTCGACGATCTCCGACCGGCCGGCGCCGACGAGGCCGGCGATGCCGACGACCTCACCGGGTCGCACGTCGAAGGAGATGTCGTGGAACTCGCCGACGCGGGTCAGGCCTTCGACGCGAAGGAGCGGCGCGGCATCCTCGATGTGGCTGCGGTCGGGGAAGACGTTCTCGACGGTTCGACCGGTCATGTGCCGGATGAGCTCGGTCGTCGGGGTGGTCTTGGCGTCGAGGCCGGTCGTGACCGTCTTGCCGTCCTTGAGGACGGTGACCCGGTCGCCGATCTGGCGGATCTCCTCGAGGCGGTGCGAGATGTAGATGATGGCGACACCCTGGTCGGTCACCTCGCGCACGACGGCGAACAGCTGCTCGACCTCGCCCGCGTCGAGCACGGCCGACGGCTCGTCCATGATGATGAGCTTGGCGTTGCGCGTGAGGGCGCGGGCCATGCTGACGATCTGCTGCGACGCCGCGGAGAGCGAGCCCACCTCACGGGTCGGGGCGATCTCCGGGTGCCCGAGGCGGGCCATGAGCCGGCGCGCCTCCTTGTTGGCGGCGCCGCGCTGCGAGAAGCCGAACCGCGCCTTCTCGTGACCGAGGAAGAGGTTCTCGGCGACGGTGAGGCCGCCCACGAGGTCGAGCTCCTGGTACATCGTCGCGATGCCGATGTCCATCGACGCCTGCGGGTTGTTGAGGCGGACGGTCTCGCCCTCCCACTCGATCGTGCCCTCGTCGCTCTCGTGGACGCCGGCGAGCGTCTTGATGAGCGTGCTCTTGCCGGCACCGTTCTGGCCGAGGAGGCAGTGCACCTCGCCGGCGCGGACGTCGAGGTCGACACCACCGAGCGCGACGACGCCCGGGAAGCGCTTGACCACGCCGGTCATGCGCAACAGGGGTGCGCTCGCTTCGTCTCTTCCTTGAGAGGTCATGGGTCACACCGTGGACCACTTTTGTTCGGAGGTCAAGCAAAAGTTTTTTTACGTTCGTCTGAAGGTCGCCGGATGGAATGCTTAAGCCGTCGATGCTTTACTGCCTGCATGCGTGCAGCAGGAGGGGTCTCGGGCCCGCCCGTACCCTCGAACGGGGCGGGCGAGCTGCTCCAGCTGCTCCGTGACGGTCGGCCGCGTACCCGCGCCGAGCTCGCGAAGCTGACCGGTCTGGCCCGGTCGACGGTGGGCCAGCGCGTCGACGCCCTGCTCGCGACAGGCCTGCTCGGACCCGTCGGAGAGGCTGCGTCGACGGGTGGGCGACCACCGGTGCGGTTCGCGTTCAACCCTCAGGCGCGGGTCGTCGTCGGCGCCGACATCGGCGCCACCCACGGCCACGTCGCCCTCACCGACCTCCTCGGCCGACCCCTCTGCGAGATCGCCGAACCCATCACCATCACCGACGGACCCGCCCCCGTCCTGGACTGGCTCGCCACCACCATCGAACGCCTCCTGACCCAGTCCGGACGCGACCGCACCGACCTCGTCGGCATCGGCATCGGCCTGCCCGGCCCCGTCGAACACTCCACCGGCCGCCCCATGCAACCCCCGATCATGCCCGGCTGGGACCGCTACGACGTCCCCCACCACCTCGCCACCGCCCTCCGGCTCGACACCGGCTTCCCCACCGGCAGCTCGGCCGGCTCACCCGGGTCGGCCACCGGGCCCGTGCCCGTCCTCGTCGACAACGACGTCAACATCATGGCCCTGGGCGAACACGCCGCCGCCCACCCCCACGTCCAACACCTGCTCTTCGTCAAGGTCGCCACCGGCATCGGCGCCGGCATCATCTCCGGCGGCCGCCTGCACCGCGGCGCCGTCGGCGCCGCCGGCGACCTCGGCCACGTCGCCGCCCCCGGCCACGCCCAGGTCCTGTGCCGCTGCGGCAACACCGGCTGCCTCGAAGCCGTCGCCGGCGGACCCGCCATCACCACCAGCCTCCACGCCCACGGCATCACCGCCACCAGCAACGAGGACATCGTCCAGCTCGTCCGCTCCGGCTCCATCCCCACCGCCCACGCCGTCCGACAAGCCGGACGCACCATCGGCGAGGTCCTGGCCACCTGCGTCTCCCTGCTCAACCCCTCCGTCATCGTCATCGGCGGCTCCCTCGCCGGCGCCGGAGAGTCCCTCATCGCCGGCGTCCGCGAAGTCGTCTACGGCCGCTCCCTCCCCCTGGCCACCGGAGACCTCCAGATCGTCCCCGCCACCACCGGCCGCCAAGCCGGCGTCATCGGCGCCGCCACCATGGTCACCCAACACGTCCTCACCGCCGACCGCATCGACCACGCCATCGCCACCCAGTCGATGTCGCACGCCGCGAGCGCCACCGCCTGAGTGGAGGTGGTGCGCGACCACTGACGGTCGCCGACCACCTCCACCCGCACCACCCGGCATCCGGTCGAGGTATTACGTCGCGCCCCACCGCGACCGCCCACCTCGACCGACGCCACCCGGCACCGGGTCGAGGTATCACGTCGCGCCCCACCGCGACCGCCCACCTCGACCGACGCCACCCCGCATCCGGTCGAGGTAATCGCTCGCCCCACCGCGACCGCCCACCTCGACCGAACCCAACCCGAGCGCCACCGCCTGAGTGGAGGTGGTGCGCGACCACCGACGGTCGCCGACCACCTCCACCCCGCCACCTCGCTCCGGTCGAGGTATCACGTCGCGCCCCACCGCGACCGCCCACCTCCAACCCCGCCACCCGGCACCGGGTCGAGGTAATCGCTCGCCCCACCGCGACCGCCCACCTCGACCGAACCCAACCCGAGCGCCACCGCCTGAGTGGAGGTGGTGTGCGACCGCCGACGGTCGCCGATCACCTCCACCCGCACCACCCGGCCTCCGGTCGAGGTATTACGTCGCCCCCCACCGCGACTGCCCACCTCGACCGACGCCACCCCGCATCCGGTCGAGGTATTACGTCGCGCCCCACCGCGACTGCCCACCTCGACCGAACCCCACCCGAGCGCCGCCGAGCCGGGTGCCGGTGGGCGAGCACAATGGGGCCCATGACCGCCCCGCGCACCGTCGAGACCTGGCTGACCGACATGGACGGCGTCCTCGTGCACGAGGAGGACGCGATCCCCGGGGCGGCCGAGCTCGTGCAGGCCCTGCGGCGCTCGGGCATGGGCTTCCTCGTCCTGACCAACAACTCGATCTTCACCCCGCGCGACCTGCGGGCCCGCCTGCTGCTCAGCGGGATCGACGTCCCCGAGTCGGCCATCTGGACCTCCGCCCTCGCGACCGCCCAGTTCCTGCTCGACCAGCGGCCCGACGGCACCGCGTACGTCGTCGGCGAGGCGGGCCTCACGACCGCGCTGCACGACGTCGGCTACGTCATGACCGACCGCGACCCCGACTACGTCGTGCTCGGCGAGACCCGCACCTACTCCTTCGAGGCGATCACCAAGGCGATCCGGCTCATCGAGGGCGGCGCGCGCTTCATCGCCACCAACCCCGACCCGAGCGGACCGAGCCCGGCCGGCACGCTGCCGGCCACCGGCTCGGTCGCCGCCCTCATCTCGACGGCGACGGGCCGGCAGCCGTACTACATCGGCAAGCCCAACCCGCTCATGATGCGCAGCGCCCTCAACCGCCTCGACGCGCACTCGGAGACGACGATCATGGTCGGCGACCGCATGGACACCGACATCATCAGCGGCCTCGAGGCCGGCCTGCGCACCGTGCTCGTGCTGACGGGCTCGACGCAGCGCCACCAGATCGAGCAGTTCCCCTACCGGCCCAGCCGCGTCGTCGACTCGGTCGCCGACCTCGTCCCCTTCGTCGAGCAGAGCGCCGCCGGCCGGGCCGAGGCCTGAGCGACCCCCGTCAGAGCGCCACCTCCGCGGAGGTGGCGCCGAGGCGGGCGAGACGCTCGCGGTCGGGCTCGAGCCCCACCCCCGGCTGCGTCGTCACGGCGACGCGACCGTCGTGCATCTCGACCGGCGTCGTGATGTCGTCGCGGTAGAAGCGGTTCGAGCCCGAGATGTCGCCGGGCAGGGTGAAGCCGGGCAGCGACGCGAGCGCGGCGTTCGCCGAGCGGCCGAGACCCGTCTCGAGCATCCCCCCGCACCACACCGGGATGCCGTGGGCGCGGGCGAGGTCGTGGATGCGCGCCGCCTCGAGGTAGCCGCCCACACGACCGGGCTTGACGTTGATGACCTGTGCCGCCCCCATGACGATGGCGTCGGCGGCCGAGCGGGCCGACACGATCGACTCGTCGAGGCACACGGGCGTGCGCAGCCGGGTGGCGAGCACGGCGTGCTGGCGCAGGTCGTCCTCGGCGAGGGGCTGCTCGATGAGCAGCAGGTCGAACTCGTCGAGCGCCCGCAGGGTCGCCGTGTCGGCGAGGCCGTAGGCGGCGTTGGCGTCGACCTGCAGCAGCACGTCGTCGCCGAACTCGCGCCGCACCGCACGCACCGGCAGGGCGTCCCACCCGGGCTTGATCTTCAGCTTGATGCGCGCGTACCCCTCCTCGAGGTAGCCGCGCACGGCGTCGAGCAGCGCCGGCACCGTGTCGTGGATGCCGACCGAGACACCCGAGGGCACGGATGCCGTCGTGCCCCCGAGGTACTCACCGAAGCTCTGCCCCCGGGCCCGCAGCTGGGCGTCGAGCACCGCCATCTCGAGGCTCGCCTTGGCCATGGGGTGGCCGACGACGTGGCGCAGGTGGTGCCCCACGGTCTCGGCGGTCAGGTCACCGACACCGGCGAGGGTCGGGGCCAGCCAGCGGCGGATGACCTCCTCGCACCCGTCGACGTGCTCGGCGGAGTAGAGCGGGTCGCTCATGGCGACGTTCTCGCCCCAGCCCGTCACCTCGTGCCCGTCGACGTCGGCCGTCACCTCGACGAGCATGACGTGACGCACCGTCTGGGTCGAGAACGAGGTGGTGAAGGGGCTGACCAGGGGCAGGTCGACCCGGTGCAGCCGCATCGCGGTGAGCTTCATGCGCGTCCTTCCAGGACGTAGTGGTGGTCGTCGAACCCGACGATCGTCAGGCCCGCCGCCAGGGCGGTGGTGAGGGCGTCGCGGACGGCGAGGCGCCACTTGAGCGCGAGCGCCGGGTCGGTGCGTCGCAGGCCCTCGATGTCGGCCGGGACGCCCACGCGGGCAGGACCCCCGGCGGGGTCGAGCGCGGTGGATGCCGGGTGGCCGCCCTCGTCGCGCAGCAGGACCCGGGCGGTCGGCTCGCTCACCTCGTGGCGCTCGGCGGTGAGCAGGTCCCACCGCACGAGCAGCCGGTCGCTGGGGTCGCCCCGGTTGAGGGCGTCGTCCATGGGTCCGTACACGTCGACGAGGTAGCGCTCGGCGACGGCGCCGAGGGTGACGAGGTTGAGGTGGGCGTTGCGCGAGACGAGCGGGTCGAAGGTCCACAGCACCGACCGGATGCCGCGCTCGAGGCACCAGGCCCGCTGGTGCAGCTTCAGGGCGGTGCCCACGCCCCGCAGCGCCGAGCCGGGCAGCACGCCGGCGATGTGCGAGTGCAGGCCCTCGGGCCAGCGCGGGAAACCCACTGCGGCGCCGATGAGCTCGCCGTCGACGGGGGCGTCGCCGGCGTCGTCCGTGTCTGCGTCGGTGGCGGTGGCGGCGACCCCGACGAGGTAGCCGCCCGCCTCGTGCAGGGCCACCATGAGGCGCGGGTCGAGCTGCTGGTCGCCGGTCCGCCCCGCTGCGCTGCCGGTGCCCCAGACGCGGTCGAGCACCTCGGCGGCGGCGCGCATGTCGTCGATGCCGTGCAGCTCGCGCAACCGGACCCCGGCGCGACGGGCGGCGTCGCGGGCCCGGGCCCGGGCCGCCTCGACGACCTCCGGGGTCACGGCGGCGGTGGCCGGCGCCGGCAGCACGAGGGCCGGGGCGTCACCGACGGCAGCGGTGTCGGGGGCGACGGTCACGGGTCCTCCTCGGTTCGGCGTCCGTCCAGTGTCGCGAGCCACCGGGCCCGCTGCTTCATCCGCCCCGATCATTTCGGGGGTCGGTCGTTGTGGGCTGCGACGACGTCGGTCAGGACCGCAGCCGCAGCTCGAGCCACGTCACGAGCCGCACGTGGGGGTCGGCGAGGTCGATGCCGAACCGCTCGGTGATGCGCCGCACCCGGTAGCGCAGCGTGTTCTCGTGCACGAACAAGGCGGCCGCCGCGACCCGCGTCTCGCCGAACGAGTCGAGCCACACGAGCAGGGTCCGCGCGTACTCCGAGCCACGGCGGCGGTCGTGCTCGACGAGCGCCTGCACCGGGCTGACGCCGAGGTCGAACGCCCCCAGCGCGGAGGCCCGCAGCTCGGCCAGCACGACCCGGCTGCGTACCTCGTCGGCGGCGGCCACGTCGACGTCGTGGCCGGCCACGATGGCGCGCAGCACGGTGTCGGCGACGCGCCGGCTCGTGCTGATCTCGTCGCGTCCGACGGCGATCGACCCGATACCGACCCGCACCGGGAACGACGAGGTGCGCCGCACGGTCCGCACGACGTCGAGGGCCATGCGGCGCAGGTGCTCGGCCGCCCCGGGGGTGTCGCGCACGGGCACGAGCGCGTAGACCGTCGACCCGGAGATCGCGCACACCGACGACGGGTGCCACGCGCCGCAGTAGATGCCGGCCACCTCGAGCAGGCGCGCGGTCTCGAGGTCGGTGTCACCGGCATCCGAGTCGGGGCCCATCGCGAGCACCGCGTAGGCCGAGCGGTCGTCGAGCCCGAGGCGGGCGGCCGCCCCCGTGCGACCCTCGGCGCCGTCGAGCAGCGTCATGAGGGCGTCGACGCGGGCCCGGCGGTCGGGGTCGGAGACGGAGCGGGCGCGGATGAGGTGGAGCGCGACGACCGACGCCCCGCCCTGCAGCGCCTGCTCGGATGCCGGTCCCAGCCGTTCGCGCTCGACGACCCACACCGTGCCGAGGATCTCGGGACCGAGCCGCACGACGGCCGCCATGCGACCGAGCTCGCCGTCGGACACCGGCGGGAGGTGCACGACCTGGCCGTCGGGGACGGTGCGTGGCACGGAGTTGCTCTGCCGGGCCATCTCGGGGACCTCTCGACCGAGGATGGTCTGACGGCGGGAGTCGTCGATCTCCTGGTGGGGCAGGTTCGAGTGGGCGAGGACGCGGTCGGCGTTGTCCTCGATCGTCACGGCCCCGCCGACGGCGTAGGCGATCTCGTTGGCGAGCGTGAAGAGGTCGGCGCTCGGCGCGGCGGTGAACCCACGGCCCGAACTGGCCGTGTCGCACGCCGCGGACACGAGCCGGTCGAGGTGTCGCCACGAGGTGGCGACGGGGGTGCTGAGCACCGCGACGCCGTGCGTGCGGCTGAGCCGCTCGACCGTGGGCTGCGCGAGCTCGAGGCCCTTGAGCACGACCCCGGTGACGCCCCGGGCCGCGGCGGCCAGCAGCACGGCGTCGAGCCCGTCGTCGCCCGTCACCTGTCCGGTGCACAGCAGCAGCCGGCCTTCGCCGGCCGGCGGGTCACCGTCGTCGAGCCCCTCGACGAGCGGTCCCGTCAGGGCCACGTCGACGCCGTCCGGTGCTGCGACGAGGCGCAGCACCGGGTCGCCGAGGAGGTCGACGAGCTCGCCGAGCGTGAGCGACGACCCGCCGTCGGTCCGCCCCCGCGGGCGTCGGGGCGCGCGGGTGTCCATCGTCTCGATGCTAACGAGGTCGGACCACGTCAGGCCGGGACCCGGGCCAGGTGGGGGCGGCGGCGCCACGGTGACGCTCAGGCCGGCTCGCGGCGTGCGTGCAGTCGGGGGATGGCCGAGAGCAGGGCGCGCGTGTACTCCTGCTGCGGGTTCTCGTAGAGGTCGGCGCAGGCCTGCTCCTCGACGATGCGGCCGAGGTGGATGACGGCCACTCGGTCACACAGCGTGCGCACGATCGACAGGTCGTGCGAGATGAAGAGGATGGAGAGCCCGACGTCGTGTCTCAGGTCGGCGAGGAGGTTGACGATGCCGGCCTGCACCGACACGTCGAGGGCGGCGACCGCCTCGTCGGCGACGAGCAGCCGCGGCCCGGCGGCGAGGGCACGGGCGATGGCGACGCGCTGTCGCTGCCCCCCCGACATGCCGGCCGGCCGCGAGTCGAGCAGCGCCGACGGCAGGGCGACGAGGTCGAGCAGCTCGGCGCACCGGCGGCCGACGTCGGCCCCACGCAGCGGGCTGTGCCGCCGCACGACCTCGGCCAGCGTGCCGCGGATGCTCATGCGCGGGTCGAGCGAGCCGTACGGGTCCTGGAACACCATCTGCATCCGCCCCCGCTCGCGCACGCTGCGACGGGCTCCGAGCGCCTTGCCCTCGAACCGCATCGTCCCGCTGTCGAGCGGCTGCAGGCCGACGACGCTGCGGGCGATCGTCGACTTGCCGGAGCCCGACTCGCCGACGAGCCCGATCACCTCACCGGCACCTACGGTGAGAGAGGCGTGGTCGACGGCCACGAACGGCTCCTGGCCCCGACCGCGGGGAAAGGTGACGACGAGGTCCTCGCACTCGAGCAGGGGTGTGCGCCCGTCGGCCGGTCCGGGTCCGCCTCTTGGCGCGGTGTCGGTCATCGGGCCGCCTGCCTCTCGGTCGCCTCGGTGGAGGGGTCGGTGGCCGCGTCGGCATCCGAACCGCCTGCTGAACCGGCACTTTCGCCCGACGGCACACCGCCAGGCCCCGAGCCGAGCGGGTGGAGGCAGTGCACCTCCGTCGCCCTCGACCGCGCGGTGTCGGGGATCCGGCCGTGCCGGCAGTCGTCCTGCACCCGCTCGCAGCGCGGCGCGAAGGGGCACCCGTCGGGTCGGTCCCGCGGGGTCGGGGCGCTGCCGGGGATGGTGCGCAGCCGCTGCTCGAGGTGGTCGATGTCGGGCGTCGAGTCGAGCAGGGCGCGGGTGTAGGGGTGCCAGGGCTCGTCGAAGGCCGCCCGCAGGTCGGGTCGCGACTCCATGACCGACCCGGAGTAGAGCACGGTCAGCGAGTCGCACAGCTGCGCGACGACACCGAGGTCGTGGGTGACGTAGAGCAGCGCGGCGTCGAGCTCGTCGCGCACCCGGGTGAACAGGGCGAGGATCTGCGCCTGCACCGTGACGTCGAGGGCCGTCGTCGGCTCGTCGCAGAGGATGAGCTGGGGCTCGCCCGCGACGGCGGCGGCGATCATCACGCGCTGGCGCATGCCGCCCGACAGCTCGAAGGGGTAGCTGCCGAGCCGCCGGGCGGGCTCCCGGATGCCGACGAGCTCCATCAGCTCGAGGGCGCGCTCCCGCGCCTGCCGTCGTGACAGGCCCTGACGACGCCGCACCGCGTCGACGATCTGCTCGCCGACGGTCGTGACCGGGTTGAGGGCGACCGACGGCTCCTGGAAGATCATCGCGATGCCGGTGCCCCGCAGCCGCTGCAGCCGGCCGGCCGCGGCGCCGCGCGAGCGCGGGCCGACCGGGCCGGTGGTGCCGGCGGACACGATCTCCTCGCCGCGGAACAGGATCCGGCCGGCGTCGACGTGCACCGTCGGCGGCAGGATGCCCATGACCGCCCGCAGCGTCATGCTCTTGCCCGAGCCGGACTCGCCGACGAACCCACGGGCCTCACCCGCGGCGACGGTGAACGACACGTCGTCGAGTATGCGGGCGGCATCCGGCCCCTCCCCCAGCGACAGGGTCAGACCCTCCACCTCGAGGACGGGCACCGCGAGGGGGTCCCTCCTGCCACCGGTCCCGGCGCCCACCGCACCCACTCCGCTCACGCCGCTCACCGCTCGATCCGCAGGACGTGGGCCAGGCCCTCGCCGACGAGCGCGAGCGCGAGGCTCGTGAGCACGACGGCCGCGGCCGGGAAGAGGGTGAGCCCGTAGTAGTCGGCGGCGAGGAACTGCTGGCCGTCGGCCATCATCGCGCCCCAGTCGGGGGTCGGCGGCACGATGCCGAGGCCGAAGTAGCTGAGGGTCACGATGACGCCGACGTTCATGACGATGTCGCTCATCGCGTAGACGATCGCCTGCGTCAGCACGTTGGGGGCGATGTGCCGGGTCATGATGCGGGCCGTCGAGATGCCACCGACCCTGCTCGCGGCGACGAACTCGGTGTTGCGCAGCACCATCGTCTCGGCACGCACGATGCGGGCGTAGGCCACCCACGACACCGCGGTGATGGCGATGAAGATGGTCCAGACCCCGCCACCGAGGACGAAGACGAGCGAGATGACGAGGATGAAGAACGGGAAGGCGGTGACGATGTCGGCGACCCGCATGACGACGACGTCGAACCAGCCGCCGACGTAGCCGCAGAGGATGCCGACGGCCAGCCCGATGACGAAGGGCGCGAGAACGGCGACGCTGGCGAGGGTGAGGTCGCTGCGGGCGCCGTAGAGCACGCGGGTGAAGATGTCGCGCCCGAGGTTGTCGGTGCCGAAGAGGTGCTCGCCGCTCGGCGGCAGCAGGGTGGCGAGGGGGTCGGGCTCGATCGGGTCCCAGCGGGTCAGCAGCGGCGCGGCGAGGGCCGCCGCCACGATGACGGCGAGGATGACGAGCCCGACGACGAGCGCGACGTTGCCGCGCCCGATGCCCGAGGGCAGCGTCAGGCGGGTGCGCACGGTGGGGGTCAGCGCAGCGGTGTCGCTCATGCGAGCCTCGCTCTCGGGTCGAGCCGGGCGTAGGCGAGGTCGGTGAGCAGGTACACGACGACGACGAGCAGGCCGAAGACGAACGTGCAGCCCTGCACGACGAGGTAGTCGCGGTTGAGGATGCCGGTCATGAGCATCGAGCCCATCCCCGGGATGGCGAACACCTGCTCGACGACGAGGGCGCCGCTCGCGAGCGCGCCCACCTGGATGCCGAGGATGCTCACCCCCGAGATGCCGGCGTTGCGCAGCACGTAGCGGGTGCGCACGACGCGCTCGCCCAGCCCCTTGGAGCGGGCGAAGGCGACGTACTCGCTCGTCAGCGACTCGGCCATCGCCGCCCGCAGTCCGCGCACGAGCAGCGGCACGATGCCGAGGGCGATGGTGAGCGCCGGCAGCACGAGGGCGAGCGCCCGACCGCCCCACGACTGCGGGTAGCCACCGGCGGGGAAGATCGGGACCTTGACGCCGAGGAAGAGCAGCAGCAGGCCGCCGACGAGGAAGGCCGGCGCCCCCTGCAGGACGGCGTTGAGCAGCCGCGTCACGTGGTCGGCCACGCCACCGGACCGCGCGGCTCCGGCGCTCGCCAGCGGGACCGCGATCGCGGCAGCGATGACGGCCCCCAGCACCATGAGCGCCAGGGTCACGGGCAGCCGCTGCTCGAGCAGGCCGGAGATCGGCGAGCGGAAGTAGAGCGACCGGCCGAGGTCACCGCGCACGACGCCGCCGAGGTAGCCGAGGTACTGCGCGCCGAGGCTCTGGTCCAGCCCCCACTGGCGCCGCAGCGCGTCGACGGCGGCCTGGCTCGCCTTGTCTCCCAGCGCGGTTCGCGCGGGGTCGCCGGGCGACAGGCGCATGAGCACGAACGAGATGGTGATGACGCCCCAGACCACCGGCACGGCGAGCAGCAGGCGCCGGGCCAGCCACCGCATCATGCGGGTGCCACCCGAGCCCGCCGCCGAGCCCGCCGCGGTGCTCGCCCCAGGGCCATCCGCAGGGCCAGCCACGACGGCACGGTGCGCACCGCGTGGCGCACCCTCACGGCATCCGGGCTCACGGCGCCAGCGACACGTTCTTGAGGAAGTAGTTGCCCGTCGCACCGGGGTGGAAGTTCTGCACCTTGTTCGAGTACGAGTAGACGGAGGGCGCGTAGTACAGCGGCACGTAGGGCGCCTGGTCGAGGACGATCTGCTGCATGGCGTCGTACGACTTCTTGCGCGTCGCCTGGTTCTCGTCGGCGCTCGCGGCGTCGGCCAGCTTCGTCAGCTCGTCGCTGGTGAAGAAGGTGTAGAGCATCTGCGAGCCGCCCGCGTTGGTGCCGGCGAACCGGGCGATCTCGTCGGGGTCGATGACGTCGGTCGTGTAGAGGCCGAGGCCCATCTCGTAGTTGCCGGCCTTCTTGGCGTCGCGCAGCGCCGACGGGTCGAGCGTCTGCAGCGTCACCTGGATGCCGATCTTGGCCAGGCTCGACTGGATGAGCTGGGCCGTCGCGTTGGCGTTCTGGTTGCCGGCCGCGGTGGTCAGGGTCGTCTTGAACCCGTCGGGGTAGGCCGACTTCGCGAGCGTGGCCTTGGCGGCCGTCACGTCGAACGTCGGGCCGGCGGCCTCGCTGTGGCCCCACGTCGCCGGCGAGAGGAAGGTCGTGGCCACCTCGCCGTTGCCGAAGAGGACGGCCGAGCGGATGGCCTCCTTGTCGATGGCCTGGGCGACGGCCTGGCGCACGTTGACGTCGTCGAACGGCTTCTTCGACGTGTTCATCCCGAAGTAGTCGACCTCGCTCGAGGGGAACGCGGTGACCTTGACGTTGGGCTGGGCCTGCAGTCCCTTGATCGTCGAGTAGGGCGGGTACTCGTTGATCTGGCTCTGGCCGCCGGCGAGCTGCGTCGAGCGGGTGTTGCTGTCGGCGACGACGGTGAAGGTCACCGAGTCGAGCAGGGGCTTGCCCGTGTCCCAGTACTTCGCGTTCTTGACGAGCTTGAGCTCGCTGCCCTTCGTCCAGTGGTCGAAGGCGAACGGACCGGACCCGATCGGCGCTGCGTTGAACTCGTCGACCGACTTGCCGCCGTAGTCCTTGGGGACGATGGAGTTGGCGTAGAGGGCCATCGTCGACGGCAGCGGCGACCACGGGACCTTCGTCGTGAAGACGATGGTCGTGTCGTCGGGGGTCTTGATGTCCTTGATGACGGCGTTGAGGAAGTAGAAGGGCGCCTCCTCCTTGCGGTTCTGGTCGATGCTGAACTTCACGTCGGCCGACGTGACCGGCTTGCCGTCGCTGAAGGTGGCGCCGTCGCGCAGCGTGAAGGTCCAGCTCAGCTTGTCGGCCGACTGCTCCCACTTCGTCGCGAGTGACGGCTCGAGCTTGAGCCCGTCCTGCGAGGGGACGAGGAGGGTGTCGTAGATCTCCTCCATGGTCCAGATCGACGCGTTGTCGGTCGGCACCGACGGGATGAGGCTGCTCGGCTCGTCGGCGCGTGCCATCACGAGGTCTCCGCCGGCGGCGGCGCCCGCGTCGGCACCGGTGCCACCGGCCGACCCTCCGGGGCTCGAGGAGCAGGCCGAGGCGACGAGCGCCGTGCCGATCAGGCTGACGATGAGGGCTTTTCGGGAGAGCCGCACGGCGTTTCCTCTCAGTCGGCGACCGCGGTCGACGTCGGCCCGGGGGACCAGGTGCCGGGTCGTGACGAGCACAGTAGGGACGCGGCGACCTCGCGTTGTTTGGCCCGGCCGACAATTCGTGGCGGTCGAAATGGTGGCGCGCCACAGTGGCGGGGCTCGGGGCCGGCCCTACCGTGAGGCCTGCCCGCGACCGTGGTGCGGGTCGGGTCGGCGTCCGTGCCGACCCCGAACCGGCCGAAGGACGAGAGGGCACGATGTCGAGCGAGCACCTGAGGGTCAGTGTCGAGGACGAGCTGGACGCGCTCTTCGCCGGCTACCCGGCATCCGGGCAGTCGACGGGGCTCGTCTACGGTCTCGTCGGCCCCGACGGCCTCGGGCACTCGCGTGGGTTCGGCACCGTCGACGACGCGGGCGCGGTGCCCGACCTCGACACGGTGTTCCCCATCGCCTCGATGAGCAAGAGCTTCGTCGCCTGCGCGGCCCTCGTCGCCCGCGACCGGGGCCTGCTCGACCTCGACGCCCCCGTCAGCGACCTCATCCCCGAGTTCCCCGGCGGCGGAACGGCGCTCGACCCGTACGACCCGCCGACGCTGCGGATGCTCTTCAGCATGGGCGGGGGCCTCACCGAGGACAACTCGTGGGTCGACCCCTTCATCGACGCCCCCGTCGACGAGCTGCTCGTGCAGCTGGGCAAGGGGCTGCGCTACAGCGGCGCGCCGGGGTCGGGCTACGAGTACTCCAACCTCGGCTTCACCCTCGCCGGGCTCGCCGTCGGCCGGGCCGCGGGCACGACCATCGAGCAGTTCGTGCACGACGAGGTGTTCGTGCCGCTCGGCCTCACCTCGACGTGGTTCGACAACGCCGCGCCCGAGGCCGGCACGTACCGGCGGGCGACCGGCTACTCGCTCGACGAGGAGGGGCGGTGGACGCCCTTCCCCTGGGTGGCGTCGGGCGCCTTCGCGGCGGCGGGCGGCATCCAGAGCTCGGTGCGCGACCTCGCCCGGTGGGTGACGTGGCTCGGTGAGGCGTTCCGGTCACCGGGCGAGCAGAGCGGGGAGGCCGAGGTGCTCAGCCGGGCCTCGCGCCGTGAGCTGCAGCGACTGCACCAGCTCGACCTGCCCTCGCTCACCGCACTGCCGACGGGCGGTCACCGCGTCACGGTCACGGGGTACGCCCTCGGGCTCATGGTGCAGCAGGACCTCCACCGCGGCACCCTCGTGTCGCACGCCGGCGGACTGCCCGGCTTCACGCTCTTCATGAGCTGGCACCCCGACTCCGGCCACGGCGTCGTGACCCTGACCAACAGCCACCGCGGCAACCCCGTCGCGCTGACCAAGGACGCGCTCATGCTCGTGCTCGACCGGGCCGACGCCGCGGCTCGCACGGTGAGGCTGTGGCCCGAGACGGTCGAGCTGCGCCGACACGCCGAGTCCCTCGTGCGCGGCTGGGACGACGCCCTCGCCGCCGAGGTCTTCGCCGACAACGTCGACTTCGACCGGCCGCTCGCCCTGCGGCGCGACGACATCGCCCGGCTGGTCGAGCAGGTCGGCCCGTTGCACGACCCACGACCGCTCGCCGACGTGACGTCGGCGGTGACCCCGGCCGACGTCACGTGGACCATCCCCGGCGAGCGGGGTGAGCTGGTGTGCATGATCCACCTGACCCCGGTCGAGCCGGCGCAGATCCAGGAGTTCGAGGTGCAGGCCGTCGGCTACGACCGGCCCCGCAGCGCGCGCCCGACCGACATCTCGGCCCGCCGGGCCGGCCTCGGCCACCCGTCGCTCAACGCCCTGCCCAACACCCGCGTCCTCCTCCCCCCGACCTGACCCCGTCGAAAGGCCAGATAGACCCCGTCGAAAGGCCAGATAGACCCCGTCGAGAGGTCAACTCGACCCCGTCGAGTGGTCACCGGTCGCGCCCCGCCTGACGGCGGGGCGGTCAGCGGACGCGACGGGTCAGCCGTCGCCACCACCGTGCATCGCGGCGGGCGGTGCGAGCCGCCTCGTCCGCCGCCTGTCGCTCGGCGGCCGCCGCTGCGGCCCGATCCCGGGCGGCGGCTACGCGCTCGTCGTGAAGCACGCGCCACCGATCGACCATCTCGTCGACGTCGATGATGCGGGCCAGGGTCGGGGGCAGGTTGCCGACGACGGGCCGTCGGCGGTCCTCGATGACGCGACGGTTGTAGTCGACGAGCACCTCCCGCACCTGCGCCTCACGGTTCAGGTCGAGCAGCGACTCGGGGTAGCCCGCCGCCTCCTTGCGCAGACCGAGGGCTCCGGGAAGAGCCGCACCGAGGTCGAGCTGCTCCCGTCGGGCCATCCGCTTGACCCACCAGTCGGGGTCGTCGAGATCACCGAGGTCGAGGGGCTTGCCGGCGCCGGGCAGGTCGTCGAAGTCGCCACGCTCCTGCGCCTCACGGATCTGCCGCTCGACCGCGGTCTCGTACCAAGGGCTTCCCGCCGACATCTCTCCACGGTAACCCGGGGCGGACCGGGTCGGGGCTCAGCCGTTCTCGGCGCCGGGTGTCTGGGCCGGCGAGGTCTGGGCGAGGCCCTGGTCGGTCTCGCCCGCCTGGGCCGCGGCCGCGGAGGACCCGCCGTCGTCGGGCCCACCCGCGACGCGCTCGAGGACCGCGTGACCCGGCCCACCGGCATCCGGCGACCCGAGCACGAGACGGCCACCGTCGAGCTCGAACGGCACCGACCCGGTGAGCAGGGCGGCGAGGCCCTGCTCCTGGCGCATCATCTCGGGAGGACCGGCCATGCGCGTCGTGGCGGTACCTCCGGCGAAGACGAGCTGCGCGCCGTCGACCTCGTAGCCGCCCATGAGCCGGTTGACGCCGGTCGTGCCGGTGAGGCGCCCTTCGTCGCCGAAGACGATCTCGGGCTGCGGCGAGCCCGTCGGCTCGCCGCCGATCTCACGCACGACCCAGGTGGTCCCGACGATGCTGTGTGCCGACATGTCACGAGCCAACCACAGTCGTGGCGTCACAGCCGCCGGAGCACGTCGTCGAGCATCGCCTCGGTGAGCCTGCCGGTGAAGGTGTTCTGCTGGCTGACGTGGTAGCTGCCGACGAGGCGCACGACCCTGCCGTCCGCGGTGGTGAGATCGGCCTCGGCGCCGTGTCCGAAGCGCGGCTTGGGGCGCGGCACGTGCCAGCCGCGGCGACGCGCGGCTCCGAGGGCGGCGTCCCACGCGATGCCGCCGAGCGCGAGCATCGAGCGCAGCCGGGGCTCGCACAGCTCGAGATCACGGTCGAGCCACGGCGCGCACGTCGCCTTCTCGACCGTGGTCGGTTTGTTCTCCGGGGGCGCGCACCGCACGGTGGCCACGATGCGGATGCCGGTGAGCTCGAGCCCGTCGCCGGCGGCCACCGAGCTCGGTTGGCTCGCAAAGCCCGCGCGGTGGAGCGCCGCGTACAGCCAGTCACCCGAGCGGTCCCCGGTGAACATGCGGCCGGTTCGGTTGGTGCCGTTGGCCGCCGGCGCGAGACCGACGATGAGGACGTCGGCGTCGGGGTCCCCGAAGCTCGGCCCGGGGCGACCCCAGTACGGCTGGTCGGCGAAGGAGGCGCGGCGCCCGGTGACGGCGACCGACTCGCGCCAGTCGACGAGGCGGGGGCAGGCCCGACAGACGCTGATGCGCGCGTCGAGCTCGGAGACGTCCAGGGCAGTGCGGGCCAGCCGGATCACCTGGGGCGCCGTGGTCGCGACGGGCGTCTCGGGCTCGGCGGGGTCGCCGGGCCAGCCGGTGCCCGGTGGGACCGGCGACGGGAACGGCTGCCCCGTCACCGGGTGCGGGTCGGTCGCGGACATGGGCCCACCGTAGGCAACCCCGGGCCCTCGTGGGCCGCGGCCCACTCGCGGACGCCCGCCACCCGGCATCCGTGCGCCTCGGCCGGGCCAGAACGACGGCCTTGACCACTCGACGGGGGCCACGCGCCCTCTCGACGGTGAACCGTGGGGCGTTGGGGGACGTCCTTGGGTGCGGCAGACTGGGCGCGACGACGTGGAGGGAGGGGCCGTGCCGCTGGACGAGGACGCGGTGGCCGCCATCTACCGCGAGCACGCCCCCATGCTGCGCCGGGTCGTCTGGCGCGCGACGAGCGACTCCGACCGGGTCGAGGACATCGTGCAGGAGACGATCCTGCGGGTCTGGCGCCAGGCCCCGGAGGCCGACAGCCTGCGCGCCTACCTCATCACGACCGCCCGACACCTCATCGTCGACCAGCACCGCGCGGCCGGCCGGCGGGTACGGGAGGTGCACCTGTCCGACGCGGTCGAGGCCGTCGAGGGCACCGGGACGGGCGACGCCGACGCCGCCATCGACCGCGCACTCGACCAGGTGCTCGTCGAGGAGGCCCTCGGACGCCTGCAGCCGAACCACCGGGAGATCGTGAGGAGCCTGTACTACCAGCGCCTCTCGGTCGCCGAGACCGCCAGCCGGCTCGGCGTCCCCGAGGGCACCGTGAAGTCACGGGCCTACTACGCGGTGCGCAACCTGCGCGCCGTGCTCGACGAGATGGGGGTGACCCGATGAGTGCCGACGACGACCACCTGCTCCTCGGCGCCTACGTCCTCGGCGGCCTCAGCGAGAGCGACCGGCGCACCTTCAGCGAGCACCTGCGCACCTGCCGACAGTGCCAGGGCGAGCTCGGCCAGGTGTCCGGGCTCCCCCACCTGCTCGATCTGTCGGACCCCGACGCCGTCGACGGCCTTGCGGATGCCGGTGGGGCTGGCTCCCCGCCCACGGCAGGTGTCGTCGGCCCCGGGTCGGGCGACGTGAGCTCGCTCGTCACGCGCCTCGCCCGGAGGCGGCGCCGGCGTCGTGTCTGGGCCGGCGTGGGAGCGGCCGCGGCCACCGTCGCCGTCTTCGCGCTCGGCGCCACGCTCGGACCGGCCCTGCTCGACCCCGAGCCGCCGACGACCCACGTCGTCGCCACTGCGGCCGGCAGCGAGCCGGTCCGCGTCGACGTCGCCCTCGTCACCCGTGGCTGGGGCACGCAGCTCGACCTCGACTGCGAGGACCTGCCCCGTGACGGTGAGCTGCTGCTCTACGTCACCGACGCGCAGGGCCGCTCGAGCTCGGTCGCCTCGTGGCGGGCCACCCCGTCCGGGTACTCCCGCGTGACAGGGGCGACGGCGCTGCGGCCCGACGAGATCCGGGCGGTCGAGGTGCGCACGAGCAGCGGGCAGGTCGTCGCCTCCGCCCGCACGGCCTGACCCGCCGCGAGATCCGCCCACCGACGACGAAGGAGCCCGGCCCCGGTCAGGGGTCGGGCTCCGTGGTGGTTCACGTACCGCGACGGGCCAACCACCAAAGTCTGAGAGAGCGGAGCGGGAGCCCCCGAATCTCCCGCTCCGACCTTTCCAGTCAGAGACCGTGAGGCCCGGGCTGATACCCGGTCTTCGGAACCCTCGGCGGACCGGATTGCCCGACGCTCGCTGCCCGCGTCGTCGCCCGGTCGGAGACCCGGAGCCGGGTGGTCAGCGTGAGACCGCCTCGGTGAGGCGGATGCAGTGCCACGACGTCGGTGGCAGCGTGGCGGTGAGGGTGTCGCCCTCGGTGCGGGCACCCCCCGGACGGGGCACGACCCGGTCCGGCTCCAGCCGGGTGTTGGTCGCGGTGGGGTCGTCGTCGTACAGGGCGAGGTGCTCGACGAGGGTCCAGTCCCCCGGCGCGGCGCCGACGGCGGCGGCGACGTCGAGGGTCAGCTCGACGGGCTCGGTGCGGCTCCGGTTGGCGAAGAACACGGTGAGGTCGGCACCGCCCTCACCCGTGTCGTCGAGCGTCGCCGTGACGACGAGCTGGTCGACCGGCCCGTAGGCGGCCGTGTCGACCCGGTCGCAGACGACGGCCGGCCGCAGCACCATGCCCCGCGCGTACCGGGCCGTCAGGGCGAAGGGGTGGTAGATCGTCTGGCGCCACGACGCACCGCCGGGCTCGGTCATGATCGGGGCGATGACGTTGACGAGCTGCGCCTGGCAGGCCATCGAGACCCGGTCGGCGTGCTGCAGCAGCGTCGCGAGCAGGCTTCCGACGACCACGGCGTCGGTGACGTCGTAGACGTCCTCGATGAGCTCGGGCGCCTCGCGCACGGCGAGGGAGCTCTCGCCGTCGAAGCCCTGCTGGCGCCACACGTTCCACTCGTCGAAGCTGACCATGATGCGCTTGTCCGACCCGCGAACCGCCGCGACGTGGTCGGCGGTCGCGACGACCGACTGGATGAAGCGGTTCATGTCCTCGGCGCTGGCCAGGAAGGAGTCGACGTCGCCGTCGAGCGGCTCGTAGTAGGCGTGGGCCGAGACGTGGTCGACGAGGTCGAAGCACCGCTCGAGCACGACCCGTTCCCACGTGCCGAAGGTCGGCATGCCGCGGCTCGACGACCCGCAGGCGACGAGCTCGAGGTCGCGGTCGACCCGGCGCATGGCCCGCGCCGTCTCCTCGGCGACCCGGGCGTACTCCTCGGCGGTCTTGTGGCCCATCTGCCACGGCCCGTCCATCTCGTTGCCGAGGCACCACACGCGCACGTCGTGCGGTTCGACGTGCCCGTTCTGCGCGCGGCGGTCGGGCCACTGCGTGCCCGGGTCGCCGTTGCAGTAGAGCAGCAGCTCGACCGCCTCGCTCGGGCCGCGGGTGCCGAGGTTGACCGCCATCATCGGCTCGACCCCGACGGAGCGGGCCCAGTCGACGAAGTCGTCGGTGCCGACCTGGTTCGTCTCGACCGACCGCCAGGCGAGATCGAGCTGGGTGGGCCGGTCGGCCTTGGCGCCGACCCCGTCCTCCCACCGGTAGTTCGACACGAAGTTGCCGCCCGGGTAGCGCACGACGGTGACGCCGAGCTCACGCACGAGATGGGCGACGTCCGTGCGGAACCCGAGCTCGTCGGCATCCGGGTGCGACGGTTCGTAGATACCGGTGTAGACGCATCGGCCCATGTGCTCGACGAACGACCCGAAGAGCCGGGGCCGTACGGGACCCACCGCGAACGCAGGGTCCAGCCGGACGGTGGCACGTCCCATTCGGTCCTCCTCGACCGTCGACGAGGGCCGTCGTCACAACCACTGCGACGGTCATTCCCTCTGCACTGCGCGACACGTTACGGGTGACAGCCGCCGTGGGGCGATGGCAGGGTGGGTGCATGGCGCAGGACATCGACATCCAGGCCCACATCGGCTCGCTCATCGACGAGGAGCACCGGCTGCGTGCGCAGCTGCAGCAGGGCGCCATCAGCGCCGACGAGGAGCACGACCGGCTCCGGTCGGTCGAGGTCGAGCTCGACCGCTGCTGGGACCTGCTGCGCCAGCGGCGGGCCAAGCGCGAGTTCGGCGACGACCCCGACGAGGCGCAGGTGCGCAGCGAGCGCACGGTCGAGGGCTACACCGGCTGACCCCGTCGAGAGTGCGCGTGGCCCCCGTCGAGTGGTCACGCCACCCGGGGTGTGGGCGGCGTGACCACTCGACGGGCTCAGGGACAGGGCCCCGGATGCCGGTGGGCCCGGTCAGGCGGGTGCCGTGAGTCCGTGCCCGAACGGGAACAACGGGTCGTCGTAGCCGGGGACGTCCTCGCCGTGGGCCCGCACCTGGTCCATCGAGCGCGGGAGGTCGAACGGCAGCCGACCCTCGGGCGCGACGGTCCCGGTGAGCGCGTCGACGAGCGCGTCGTCGCACGTCCCGTAGCTGCCGACGAGCACCGACGCGACGTCGAGCAGCGGCGTCACGACCGCAGGCCGGTCGAGCACGACGTCGACGACGAGCGGGCAGGCCGCAGCGACCCGGGCGAGCCGGGAGACGAGGCCGGGCGGGAAGTCGAGGGACCCCTGGTGGAACCACGACTCGAGGAAGAGGTCGGACCGCGGCTCGAAGGGCGCCCCGAGCCGCACGAGGGCGACGTCGGCGTCCTCGGGCCGGTCGACCTGCTCACCGAGCCGGGCCACCGCCTCGGCCGAGACCCGCTCGGCGTACACCTTGAGGCCGCGCGCCAGTGGTAGGCGACCGTCGTCGGCGAGCACCGTCACCGACCGCGCCTGGGTGCGGTACCCCTCGTCGCGGAAGTCGGCACGACCGACCGTCACGGCTGCGGCGTCCTCGTCGACGTAGGGGTCGTCGAACAGGCCGAGGCGGAACTTCGCGGCGAGCAGCCGGCGGGCCGACTCGTCGACCCGGGCCTCGCTGACCCGGCCGGCGGCGACGAGGTCGAGCAGGATCTCGACGCACTCCTCCCCGCCGAACTGGTCGGCCCCAGCGTGGAGGATGAGCTCCATGCGCCCGTGCGGGTCGAGGTGCTCGACCCCCCACGCCCGCGCCGGCAGCACCTGGTCGCCGACGTGGTTGTCGTTGACGAGCTCCCAGTCGGTGAGCACCACGCCGTCGTAGCCGAGCTCGCCGCGCAGCAGGTCGGTGACGACCTGCCGGTTGTAGCCGAAGCCCACCTCGTCGACGGGGCGGCCGTCGACCTCGAGACCGACCGGCATCCCGTAGTACGGCATGATCCCCGCCGTGCCCGCGGCGATGGCCGCCGGGAAGGGGGCCAGGTGGTCGGCGAACCGCCCACCGGGGTAGACCTGCTCGCGTCCGTACGGGAAGTGCGCGTCCTCGCCGTCCTTCTGCGGGCCGCCGCCGGGGAAGTGCTTGGTCGTGCAGGCGACGCTGTTCGCGCCGAGCGAGTCACCCTGCAGCCCTTCGAGGTAGGCGACCCCGAGGCGCGTGACGAGACCCGGGTCCTGGCCGAACGTGCCGGCCTGCCGGGCCCACCGCGGCTCGGTGGCGAGGTCGAGGGTGGGGTGCAGGGCGGCCCGGATCCCGACCGCCGTGTACTCCTGCCGCACGACGTCGGCGAACCGGCGCACGAGGTCGGCGTCGCCGAGGGCCGCCAGCCCCAGCGGCTCGGGCCACTGCGAGAACGCCTTGGCCGCGAACGACACCCCGGCGTTCTCGATGAACGCGTGGCGCGGGTCTGTGGAGATCGTCACCGGGATGCCGTGGGGCGTGGTCTCGGCGATCGCCTGAAGGGTGTTGTGCCACCGGGCCGCCATGCGGGCGTCGTCGAGGGCGTGGACGTTGAAGTGGGACAGGTGCTTTCGCGTCACCACCTCCGTCGTCGGCGACTTGCTGATGGCGCCGGGGTGCTCGAGCACCGACCCGTCGGCGCCGGCCTCGATGACCGTGTGGAAGAGCAGGCCGACCTTCTCCTCCAGTGAGAGCCGCGCCAGCAGGTCGTCGACGCGGGTGTCGACGTCGAGGCGCGGGTCCTCGTAGGGGTCGAGGCGCCCGTTGCCGTTGAGGTCGCGGTAGCGGGTGCCGTCGTCGGCGACGCGCTGGGCCTCCCGGGTGCGCGGGCTGACCGGCCGCACCCCGCTCGCGAGGGAGGTGTCGGTCATGCGCGGCCCGCCCCGAACGTCTCGATGCCGATGACGGGGCGCAGCGCCCGCTCGACCGCCTTGGTGCTGAACGCGCGTCGCACGACGTCACGGCAGAGCACGTTGCCGACCGCGCCCATGACCATGGCCTGGTCGAGGGAGAGGTAGCGGCGCGCGACCTGGCCCGAGCGCACCGCGACGGCGTCGAAGAAGCCACCCCGGCCGTAGGCGCCCAGCTCGCGCTGGATGCCGCGCAGGTTGGTGAACGCCTGCTGCGGCTCGTGCATCATGGCGAGGAAGGCCGCGTGCGGGGTGACGACACCGTCGCCGAAGGTGGGGTTCGGGTTGGTGGCGGCACGACAGTCGCCGTAGCCGGGGTCGTAGTTGGTCTTCTCCTGGTCGGAGAAGTAGCCGTCGGGGTTGAGCCCGAGCGCGTCGACGCCGTACTCGCGGTACCCGCCGGCCGGGTTGCTCGACGGGCTGAACCCCCAGTAGCCGTAGCCGGCCTCGATGAGGCCGTGCTCCCGCTGGGCGCGCACGTGCAGAGGGTGGTTGCGGCCCCAGCTGCGCGGCGCCCACGTCTCCTCGGGCACGAAGACGTCGGGCATGAGCTCCTCGAACATGCTGCCGCCCCAGCCGGGCACGACGTGCAGGCCGCGGTACGTGTGGGCCCCCTCGAAGACCTCCTGGCCGAAGTAGGTGCGCATGACCCCGACCGGCTCCATCTCGGGCCAGCTCCAGTCGCAGGACTGCGGGAAGGTGCGCCAGAGGGCGTAGTAGTTCTTCGGCGGGATCTGCCCGGCGATGAGGCCGAGGTAGGTCGTGATGCGCGTCTCCGACACCGTGGTGTCGTAGTAGTTCGGCGTGTACGTGACGTCGGGCCCGACCCCGATGTGGTTGCCCGTGATGCCGGGGAAGTCGGGAGGGGTGGCCCCGTCGTAGAAGCCGCCGTGGATGAGACCGCCCGGGCGCGGCGAGCCGGTCTCGTCGTAGAACATGTCCCAGCGCATGCGCCCGAAGATGCGCTGCGCGAGCGGGGCGGCCGCGCGGTCGGCGCCCTTGACGACGAGCAGGGCGGCGCCGAGCCACCCGTTGTCGACGCTGGAGAGGAACGGGTAGACGGTGTCGCCGCTGTCGGGCCACGTCGTCAGCACGTCACCGCTCGCCTCGTCGTACCAGTTGTAGAACATGCCGCTCGGGCGGTGGTGCTGCAGCCGCGCGACGGTGCGCAGGGTGCGCACGAGGCGTGAGCTGGCCTCGGCGCGGGTGATGAGGCCGAGCTCGCGCGCGACGACGGTCGACCAGAGGTACCCGCCGATGTTCGTCGGCGAGGTGTAGCCCGACCGGTCGCCGGCCACGAGCGACTCGGTGATGTTGTCGGCCGGCAGACCGGTGACCTCGTCGGTCATCGCGACGAGGCTGCGCCACGTGTCGGCCGCCCAACGACGGGTGACCGTGCGCTGCTCCGCGGCGGAGGTCTCGCGCCCGACCAGCACCGGGGCGCCGGATGCCGTGGGGCCGGCACCCGCCGCCGCGGCCCGACCGGCGGCGGCGGGCACGAGGGCGAGCGACGCGAGGGAGGCGGCGCCCCCGACGAGCAGGGAGCGGCGGGTCGGCGCGGCCGACGAGGACCGCGACGCCGGTGTGGACGCGGACGAGGTCGGGCCTAACGAGGTGGGCAGGTGCAGGGTCATGGTCGTACTCCGATCTGGGACGGGGTCGTACGGGACGGTGCGAACGGGCGGGAGCGGGCCGGACGGCATCCGACCGTCGTTGCCGTGCGGGCGCGCTCGCCCGGCGGTCACTTGATGCCGGTGGTGGCGATGCCCTCGATGAAGCGGCGCTGGAAGACGAGGAACACCGCGAGGATCGGGATGACGACGACGGTCGCCCCGGCGAGCAGCAAGCCGTAGTTCGTGCTGTTCTGGCCGGTCGAGTAGAGGGCGAGGGCGACGGGCAGGGTGTACGTGCTCTCCTGCTGCGCGACGACGAGCGGCCAGAGGAAGTTGTTCCAGCTGCCGAGGAAGGTGAGGATGCCGAGCGTCGCCAGGGCCGGGCCGCACAGCGGCAGGATGATCTGGCGGAAGATGCGCAGCTCACCGGCGCCGTCGACGCGGCCGGCGTCGAGCAGGTCCTTGGGCAGCCCGAGGATGAACTGGCGCATGAGGAAGACGCCGAACGGGCTGACGAGGAAGGGCAGGATGAGCCCCGGCAGCGAGTCGATGAGACCGATGTTTGCGACGAGCACGAAGAGCGGCACGAAGGTGACGACGCCGGGGATCATGAGCGTGCCCATGACGGCGGTGAAGACGAGCTTCTTGCCCTTGAAGTCGAGCATCGCGAGGGCGTACCCGAGCATCGAGCAGAAGAGCAGGTTGCCCGCGGTGACGACGACGGCGACGATGACCGAGTTGGCGAAGTACGTGCCGAACGACAGGCGCGAGAACAGCTGCGTGTAGTTGTCGAGCGAGGCTGTCTGCGGGATCCACGTCGGCGGGTTCGCACGCAGCTCGCCCTCCCCCTTGAAGCTGCCGAGCACCATCCAGACGAACGGGGCGACGACGGCGACGAGCGCGATCGCGAGCACGGCGTAGAGCCAGAGGCGTCCGCCCCGGCGGGTTCCGACCATGGCCATGGTCAGCTCCTCTCTCGCAGCAGGCGGAACTGGATCGCCGTGACGATGGCGATGACGACGAAGATGAGGTAGCTCATCGACGACGCGAGTCCGTAGTTGCCGAACCCGAACTGCTTGTAGGTGTACATCGACAGCGAGATGGTGCTGTTGAGCGGGCCGCCGCTCGTCATGACGAACGGCTCCTCGAAGAACTGCAGGTAGCCGATCGCGGTCGTGACCGAGACGAAGAGCAGCGTCGGCCGCAGCAGCGGCAGGGTGACGTGGCGGAAGCGCTGCCACGCGCCGGCGCCGTCGATGGCGGCGGCCTCGTGCAGCTGCGCGGGCACGCCCTGCAGCCCGGCGAGGAAGATGATCATCGCCGTGCCGAAGTTGCGCCAGGCCGCCATGAGGATGAGGCCGGGCATCGACCAGTCGGGGTCGCCGAGCCAGTTCGGCCCGTCGATCCCGACCCAGCCGAGCACCGTGTTGATGAGGCCGAACTCGTCCTGCAGCAGGAACCGCCACACGACGGCGACGGCCACGATCGAGGTGATGACCGGCATGTAGAACCCGAGTCGGAACACCGAGCGGAACCGGGTGATCCCCTTGTCGAGCGCGATGGCGGCGGCCAGCGCGACGACCAGGGTCAGCGGCATCCCGATGAGCACGAAGTACGCGGTGTTGAGGGCGGCCTTGCGGAACACCGGGTCGGACAGCGCCTTGGCGTAGTTGTCGAGCCCGATGACGTTGACGTCGAAGGGGGTCCGCAGGTCGCGCGACCGGGTGTCGGTGAAGCTCATGAAGAGCGACTGCACGACCGGCCAGGCGGTGAAGAAGAGGAAGAGGACGCAGAACGGCAGGGCGAGCACCCAGGCGGCCCGCCCCTCCCGCAGGCCGCCGGTGCGGCGCGGCCTGCGGGAGGTCTCGGTGTCGCCGGTGCCGCCGGCCTCCCCGGGGCCGCCGGGCTGTCCCGGCGCCCCACCCGACGGTGCGGTGACGGTGGCCATGGCTTACTGGCCCGTCCCGATCGACTCGGCGTTCTGCTGCACGGTCGCCATCGAGGTCGAGGGGTCAGCGCCCTGCTTCGTCACCTTCTCGAGCTCGGTGTCGAACGAGGTGACGACCTGCTCCCACGTCGGGAACGACGGCGGGGCCTTGGCCGTCTCGAGCTGCTTGCCGAAGACGGCCAGCTTCTCGTCACCCTTGAGGTCGGGGGCGTCCCACGCGCTCTTGACCGAGGGCAGGTCGGTCGAGAGGCCGTACCACGTGGCCTGCACGTCGGGGTCGGCCAGCCACTGCACGAACTTCCACGACGCGTCGCGGTTCTGGGTGTTCTTGAAGACGGCGAGGTTGGAGCCGCCGACGAACGACGACGACCCTGCCGAGCCGGCGGGG
Source organism: Terracoccus luteus (assembly GCF_003635045.1). NCBI lineage: Bacteria > Bacillati > Actinomycetota > Actinomycetes > Micrococcales > Intrasporangiaceae > Terracoccus > Terracoccus luteus. The sequence continues at coordinate 3,113,281 of NZ_RBXT01000001.1, forward strand.
ATGGGCGCGACGTTGTACTTGTCCTTGAAGCCGGCGCCGCCGACCTTCTCGACGGCCGACATCATCCACGGGCCGGAGATGAACATCGGCACCTTGCCGCTGGCGAAGTCGGGCTCGGTCGTCGGCGTGGCCGGGGCGGCCTTGTCGCTGATCCCGTCGGTGAAGAAGGACTGGTAGTACTTCGCCGCGTCGACGATCTGCGGGCTGTCGAAGTTGTAGGCCTTGCCGTCGTCCTTGGTGAGGTCGGCGCCGTCGCTCCACGCGAAGGGCATGAGGGTCTGCCACGAGCCGGTGCCACCGGCCTGCAGGCCGATGCCCCACTTGGCGCCGGCCTTGGTCTGCATGGCCTTGGCCATCTCCTTGAGCCCGGCCTGGTCGGTGGGGGCGCTGTCGAAGCCCGCCTTCTTCGCGAGGTCGCTGCGGTAGAAGAGCACTCGCGTCTCGACATACCAGGGGATGCCGTACGAGGTGCCGTTCACCTCGGTCGTCTTCTGTGCGCCCTCGAAGAACGCGGACCTGTCGATGGCGGGCGGGGTCGGGTCGAGCGCGTCGAGACCGGCGAACTCGCCCATCCAGGTCGAGCCGACCATGGCGACGTCGGGCGTCTTGTTCGCGGCGATGGCGGCGGTGAACTTGTTGTGCGCCGCGTCCCACGGGATGGCGGTGACCTTGACCTTGACGCCCGGGTTGGCGCTCTCGAACTCCTTGGCCAGCGTGGGCAGCTTCTCACCCTCGGCCCCCATCGCCCACACCGTGATGGTGCCGGTGGCCTTGCCGCTGCTCACGGCTGCGCCGGTCTGGCCGCCGCTCGCCGACTCGGCGTCGCCGCCGCGGCCGCAGGCGGTGAGGGTCAGGGCGGTGGCCGTCAGGGTGGCCACCGTCATGGCAAGGGAGCGTCTCATCGTCGAACTCGCTTTCTCTGCAGGGGTTCTCGGGGTTTGTCGGAGATTCTCGGTCGTGCTGGGGTGAAGGGTGCCGTGGTGCGGAGGTGCCCGGCCGGGCACGGGCTGTCGGGTACGACGGGTGGCCGGATGCCGGTCAGCCGCACCCACAGGAGCCGCGCAGCACCAGCCGGGTCGGCAGCACCCACGGCTCGTCGGCGGGGTCGTCACCGTCGACGAGGTGGTGCAGCCGCTCGGCGGCGAGGCGGCCGAGGTCGGCGACGGGCTGGCGGACGGTCGTCAGGCCGGGCCGGACGTAGCGGGCCGTCATGACGTCGTCCCACCCGACGACGGCAACGTCGCGCGGGACGTCGCGACCGGCATCCTGCAGGTGGGTCATGACCGACAGGGCGAGCTCGTCGTTCGCGCACACGAGCGCGTCGGCGGTGAACTCGCCGGCGAGCAGCCGCTCGGCGAACTCCGTGCCGTCGTTCTCGCGGAAGGCGATCCGCACGGGGGGCGCGGGGCGACGACGCCGGGCCCGGTGGGCGGCGACGAAGCCGTCGTGGCGGGCGGCGGTGTCGGAGGAGAGGTCGGGGTCACCGACGAAGAGCACCCGGCGGCGACCGTGAGCCAGGACGTGCTCGGTGAGCTCGCGCGCGCTGGAGGCGTTCTCGGCCGAGATGCTCTCGGTGCCGAGCCCGGCGGCGGCCACCCCACCGGCGACGGTGACGACGGGCTTGCGCCCCTGCCGCACCCGCGAGACCGTCTCGGCGGAGACGGTCGAGGCGAAGACGGCGAGGCCGTCGACACGGGTCGAGAGCTGGCGGACGGCCCGGTCGACGTCGCGCTTGGTGTCCGCGAGCAGCAGCACGACGCTCTGGCCCAGCTCGGCCGCCCGCTCCTCGAAGCCGACGAGCAGCTCGGCGAAGTAGGGGCCCGCGAGCTCGGGCAGCACGAGCCCGTGCGCCTCGTGGTGACGCACCGCGAGGCTGCGCGCGGCGCCGAGGGGCACGTAGTGCAGCTCGTCGATGGCGTCGAGCACGCGCTGGCGGGTGGCGCCGGAGACGACCTCGGGACGCTGGATGACGCGCGAGACCGTGGCGATGGAGACCCCGGCCCGCTCGGCGACGGAGTAGATCGTCGCGCCCGGAGGGGTCGGCCTGGTGCTGCTCATGCCATGGCCTCCTCGGGTTCTCGTCGGTGAGAGCTGTCGGGTCGAGCGCTTCGTGCGGAGCACCCCGTCGTGTTTGTAAGCGCTTACATCTTGTTCAGAGTGGCACACGCCTGCGACCGGGCGCAACCCTCCGACCGCGATCCGGCGACTGGCCGCGGTGACGTGGGTGGCATCGGCCGCGGTGACACGCCGGTCACATTTCGCCACCTTTGCGACCATCGCCGCCTCCCCGCCAGTACCTTCCGGGCGTGATGACTTTCAGGGGAGCCCTGCTGACCGCTGCGCTGCTGTCGACGGCCGTCGCCGTGGGCGGCTGCAACACGGCGACGCCGGCGTCGACGTCCGTCCCGTCCGTGCCCTCCGGGGCCGTGAGCACGATGACGTCCGCGGGTTCGTCGACGACGACGCAGGCCACGACGACGAGCGCGGCGACCTCGAGCTCCACCTCGACCGGACCGGCGACCCCGACGACCCCGACGAGCCCGGCCGCGGCGGCTCCGCAGCGACGCGAGAAGGCGGCGCTGGCCGGGGCGCTCCTCGTCCTCGACGACCTGCCGACCGGGTGGTCCATCGAGAAGGGCACCGGCGGTGGCGGCGGGCAGCTCTCGAGCACGACCGACGCCGCCTGTGCCGACCTCAACGACCTGCTCAACGCGGACGGCCCGAAGGGCAGCCTCGTCGACGCCTCGGTCGGCATCGACGGCGGTCAGGACGGCCCGCTCGTCTCCGAACGCCTCGACGCCATGGGCACCTCAGCCGCCGCAACCGCCGTGGTGGGGAGTCTGCGCGACGCCGCGGAAGGCTGCCGCCAGCTGACCGTGCGTCTGCCCGATGGCACTCGCGCCCGAATGAGGCTCTCCGAGGTACGGGCCCCGCAGGTGGGTAAGGGCGCCTTCGCACTCAGGCTGACGGCTTCCGGTGGCGACTACGACGGCCTCGAGATCACTTTCCTCTACGCCCCTCTGCGCGACGTGCTGCTGTCCTTCACGTTCTTCGACGCCTACCCCGAGGAGCTCGAGGGACTCTCGAAGGACGCCGAGGCCAAGGTCGTCGAGAAGCTCAAGCTGGGCGGTCAGACGACCTGACCGCGACGGGAGGCCTGCCCTCCCGGCGGTCGTCATATCCTCGGGACGTGGCTGAGGGGATGCGCGCAGCGGTCGTGCTCGGGTCGGGCGGCGCCCGCGGCTACGCGCACGTCGGCGCCCTCGAGGTGATCCGGGAGCGCGGCTTCGAGGTCGTCGCGATCTCGGGAACGTCGATGGGCGCGCTCGTCGGCGGGGTGGCCGCGGCGGACCGGCTCGAGGAGTACACCGCGTGGGCGCGGTCGCTGACGCAGCGGGAGGTGTGGCGGCTGCTCGACCTCAGCCTCACCGCGCCCGGCGGCGCCATCCGGGCGGAGCGCATCATCGCCAAGGTGGCCGAGATCCTCGACGGCGCGAGCATCGAGAACCTGCCCGTCCCCTTCACGGCCGTGGCGACCGACGTCAACGCGCGGCGCGAGGTGTGGTTCCAGCACGGCCCGGTCGAGCACGCCATCCGCGCCTCGATCGCGATCCCGGGGGTCATCACGCCGGTCGTCATCAACGGCCGCACCCTCGTCGACGGCGGGCTGATCAACCCCGTCCCCATCGAGCCGACGTCCGCGGTCGACGCCGACGTCACCATCGCGGTCTCGCTCAACGGCAGCCGCATGGCCCAGGAGACGGGTGCCCCCGTCAAGGTCACGTCCGAGCACCACCCCTTCGAGGAGATCGCGGCCCGCCTGCGCCGCGCGACCGGCGCCCTCGAGAACGAGCGGCTGCGCGCGCTGACCAGCCGCCTCAGCGTCGGCGGTCACCGCGGTGAGGATGCCGACGGGGCCGGGCCCGCGGGCACCGTGGCCGGCGGGGTCGACCCGGGTGACGCCGCGGCGCCGCGGCCGTCCGACATCGGCGTGCTCGACCTGCTGACGATGTCGTTCGACACGATGAGCGCCCTCATCAGCCGGTACCGCATGGCCGGCAACCCACCCGACGTGCTCGTGACCGTGCCGTCGAACGCCGTGCGCACCCTCGACTTCCACCGCGCCGCCGAGATGATCGACCTCGGTCGCCGCCTCACCACCGAGGCCCTCGACCGCGCCGGCTACTGACACCCCACCCCCCGTCGAGAGGCCAAATAGAGAGCACCGAAAGGTCACTCCCGCCGCCGAGGCCCGGATGCCGGATCGCCCCCACACCGTCGAGAGGCCGCTTCCCGACGCCCCCGGACCCACGCCGGAGTCCAGCGCAAACGTGATCAAGCCGCTCACGCCTCGGAGGTGGGACGGTGGGGTGGTGGGAGGTCAGCGACGATGACACGCAGGCGACCGGCATCCGGCGTCGTCGAGGCGGTGTGCGTCGTCGAGCGCGTGCGCCCCGGCCACCACCACCCGACGGCGATCGACAAGCGGCCCCGGCGCGGGCGGGTGGCGGTGGGCGAGCTCGGCCTCGACGGTGACCGCCAGGTCGACACCTCGCACGGTGGCGTCGACGCAGCCGTCTACGTCTTCTCCGACGAGGACGCCGCCCTGTGGGCCGACCGACTGCCGAGCGGCACGGCACCCGGCACGTTCGGCGAGAACCTGCGGGTCAGCGGGCTCGACGTCTCGGGTGCGCTGATCGGGCAGCGTTGGCGCGTCGGCTCGGTCGTTCTGGAGGTGTGCAAGCCGCGCACCCCCTGCCGCAACCTCTCGGCCCACGTCGGGGTAGAGGGCTTCCACCTCGAGCTGGCCGCCACCGGTCGTGTCGGCGCGATGTGCGCGGTGGTGCAGCCGGGCGAGCTGGCCGCCGGGGACGCCATCGTCGCGGCGCCGCCACCGGACCATGCGGTGACCGTCGAGCGGTACGTCACGGGGTTCGACGCCGATGCCGCGCAGCGGCTGCTCGACGCAGGGATCACCCTGGCCCGTCCGGTTCGCGCCAAGGCCAGGCGCGCCCTGGCGAGGACCGGGGCGCACGGCTGACCCCGACCGTCGGTGCCGCCGGGCAGAGTGGAGCGGTGACGGTCATCCTGCACGCCGACGCCGACGCCTTCTTCGCGTCGGTCGAGCAGCGCGACGACCCGACCCTGCGGGGGCGACCGATGGTCGTCGCCCACGAGGTGGTGGCGTGCGCGTCGTACGAGGCCCGCGCCCTCGGGGTGCACGCGGGGATGCCGGTGGGCCAGCTGCGTCACCGCTGGCCGGAGGTGGTCGTGACCGGCTACCGCACCGAGGCGTACGAGGAGGCCTCGGCGGCGCTCTTCGCGTTGTTCGGCCGGTTCAGCCCGCTCGTGGAGCCCGGGTCGATGGAGGAGGCGTTCGTCGACGTCACCGGCCGCGACCGTGGCGACCCGGCCGGCTGCGCGGCGGCCCTGCGCGCAGCGGCCCGTGACGATATCGGGCTCCCCGTCTCGGTGGGTGTCGGTCGGACGAAGCTCATGGCGAAGCTGGCCAGCCGACGGGCGAAGCCCGACGGCATCGTCGTCGTCGACCCGGCGCGGGAGGCCTGGCTGCGGCCGAGACTGCCGCTCGACGACCTCTGAGGCGTCGGCCCGCGCACGGTCGAGAAGCTCCACACGGCAGGCCTGCTCGTGGTCCGCGACCTCGAGACGCTGGCCGAGGGCGACCTCCAGGCGTTCGGCGTCACGACGGCCCTGGCCCGACGGCTCGTGTCCATCGCCGCCGGCACCGACGACGCCACCGTCAGGCCGCGCGGCCCCCGCGGTTCGGTCGGGGCCACCCGCTCTATGCCGTCGACCCGGTCACGTTCGGCGGTCGAGGCGCTGCTTGATGAGCAGGTGCACCGTGCCCTCGAACGCCTCGTCGACGACCCACGCGTGCCCCGCCGCCTCGAGGTCGTCGTCCGGTTCGACGACGGGGTGCACACGGCCGAGCGCGGGCCGCTCCCCCGGCCCACCCGTGTCGTCGACGAGGTGCAGGCCCACGCCCGGGCGCTGCTGTCGCGGTCCGGGTGGGAGCACGACGGTCGCGGGGTCACGATGACCGGCGTCTCGATCCCCCTGCCGAAGGCCTGAGCCACCGGCCCCGGACCACCGACCCCACACGACGAAAGACCGCCGGGCCGCCGGCGGGGCACGTCACGGTCTGACGTGCCTCGCCGACGACCCGGCGGTCGGGAGCGAGAAGGGCGACGGCTCAGTCGCGCTGGGCCTTCACGGCCAGCACGGGGCAGTCCGCCTCGAGCAGCACGGTCTGTGCCTGGCTGCCCATGATGAGCTTGCCGACCGGGGTGCGCCGACGCAGGCCGATGACGATGAGCTCGGCGTTGGTGCGGCGCGCCGTCGCGACGATCACGTCCGCGGCATCCTTGCTGTCGACGCTCTGCGACAGCTCGTAGTCGACGCCCGACTCGTCGAGCTCGCGACGCGCCTCCCCGAGCTGGCCCTCGGAGGCGTACCGCGCGTCGACGAGCGCGGCACCGGTCGAGGTGTTGACGACGACGAGCCGGCTGGCGCGTGAGCGCGCCTCGCCGATCGCGGCGGTGAGGGCCGCACGGCCCTCGTCGGTCGGCACGAAGCCCACGATGATCGGCACGTCACTCTCCTTCACGGTTGGCGGCGACCGGGATGAGGTCACCCGTCGGGCGGTCGCCGTCGCCACCTCCGGGACGCCGCTTGCGCAGCGCACCGAGCACCGGCGGCACGACGATGACGAGCAGGATGATGACGTAGACGATCTTCGAGAACGGCGTGTTCACGAGGCCGCCCAGCTCGCCGTCGCTGATCTGCAGGGCGGTCCGCAGCTGCTTCTCGGCCACCGGGCCGAGGATGATGCCGATGATGGCGGGCACGACGGGGATGCCGTAGCGACGCATCATGAAGCCGAGGATGCCGATGACGAGCAGCAGCCACAGGTCGAAGGCCGACGTGTTCGCGGCGTACGCACCGACGCTGGCGAAGAAGAGGATGCCGGCGTAGAGGTAGGGGCGCGGGATCTGCAGCAGCTTGGCCCACATGCCCACGAGGGGCAGGTTGAGCGCGAGCAGGATGACGTTGCCGATGAAGAGGCTCGCGATGAGCGCCCAGACGAGGTCGGCCTGGTCGTCGAGCAGCCGCGGGCCGGGCTGGATGCCGTAGCCCTGGAAGGCGCCGAGCATGACCGCGGCGGTCGCCGTCGTCGGGATGCCGAGCGTCAGCAGCGGCACGAGGCCACCGGCGGCCGAGGCGTTGTTCGTCGCCTCCGGGCCGGCGACACCCTCGATGGCGCCCTTGCCGAACTCCTCGGGGTGCTTGCTCAGCTTCTTCTCGGTGACGTAAGACAGGAATGTCGGGATCTCCGCACCACCGGCCGGGATCGCCCCGAAGGGGAAGCCGATGACGGTGCCGCGCAGCCAGGGCTTCCACGAGCGGCCCCAGTCGTCGCGGGTCATGTACTTGCCCGAGACGCCCATGACCTGGATCGGCGCGCGCCGCAGGTGGGCGGCGACCCAGAGCGCCTCGCCGACCGCGAAGAGGCCGACCGCGACGACGACGACGTCGATGCCGTCGGCGAGCTCGGGCAGCCCGAGCGTGAGGCGCTGCTGGCCGGAGTTCGGGTCGATGCCGACGGTGCCGATGAGCAGGCCGATGGCGAGGGCGGCGAAGCCGCGCACCTTCGAGCTGCCGAGCACCGTGGTCACCGCGATGAACGCGAGCACCATGACCGCGAAGAAGTCGGGGGCGCCGAGCTTGATGGCGACCTTGACGATCTCGGGGGCGAGCAGGGCCAGCAGCAGCGTGCCGATCGTGCCGGCGATGAAGGAGCCGATGGCCGCGGTGGCGAGCGCGGCCGCGCCGCGTCCCGCCTTGGCCATGAGGTTCCCCTCGATCGCCGTCACGACGGACGAGCTCTCACCCGGGGTGTTGAGCAGGATCGAGGTCGTCGAGCCGCCGTACATGCCGCCGTAGTAGATGCCGGCGAACATGATGAACGCCTGCGTCGGCTCGAGCGTGTACGTGATCGGCAGCAGCAGCGCGATCGTCATGGCCGGGCCGATGCCGGGCAGCACGCCGATGGCCGTGCCGAGAAGCACGCCGACGAAGGCGTAGAGGAGGTTGATCGGGGTCAGCGCGGCGGCGAACCCGTCCATGAGGGAGTTGAGACCGTCCATCAGAGGATGCCCTTCAGGAGGCCGACCGGCAGGTTGATGCCGAGCACGAGGTTGAACAGGTACCAGGTCCCGACCGACATGACGACCGCCGCGACCGCCGTCACCCAGTGGCGACGCGCGCCGAGCGCGAAGGCGGACCCGAAGAAGAGGATCGCCCCCGAGATCGGCCAGCCGACCCGGTCGATGAGCAGCGCGTTGGCGACGAACGAGGCGACGAGCAGGCCGAGGGTCCTGTAGTCGGTGCCGCCCGAGAGGTCGACGTCCTCACCGCCCTCCGCCTCGCCGTGGCCACCGCGGAACACGTTGATCGCGAGCAGGATGCCGGTGAGCACCAGCAGGGCGCCCACCACCGTCGGCAGCGTCTTCGAGTTCACGAACCCGCGGGCCCCCTGGTCGACCAGGCCCTGGGCGTCGGTGATCGCCCAGGCGCCCAGCGCGAGCAGGAGGACCGCGACGCCGTACTCGGAGTGCGAGGCGCGCTGGCGCCCCTCCCCCGTCGTGTCGTCGGGGGCAGGAGCCCCCGTGGTGTCGGTCGGGACGGACATCAGGCCAGCCCGAGGTCCTTGAGCACGCCCGCGACGCGCTCGTTCTCGGTGCCGAGGAAGGTCTTGAAGGTGGCGCCGGTCTCGAACGAGTCGGTCCAGCCCTGGTCCTTGAGGACCTTCTTCCACTGCTCGGAGCCGTGCATCTTCGTCAGGAGGTCGATGTACTCCTTCTGCTTGGCGTCGCTGAGGCCGGGGGGCGCCACGATGCCGCGCCAGTTGGTGAACTCGAGGTCGACGCCGAGGCTCTTGAGCGTCGGGGCGTCGATGCCCTCGACCGGCTCGGCGCTCGTGACGGCGAGCACGCGGACCTCGCCGCTCTTGGCCTGCTCGGCGACCTCGCCGACGCCGGTCGCGGCGAAGGCGACCTTGCCGCCGAGGACGGCGGTCATGAGCTCGCCACCGCCGTCGTAGGGCACGTAGTTGACCGACTTGGGCTCGACGCCGACGGCCTTGGCCATGAGCATCGGGGTGAGGTGGTCGGGGCCACCGGCGTTCGAGGCGCCACCGACCGGCACCTTGCCCGGGTCGGCCTTCCAGGCCGCGACGAGCTGGTCGATCGAGGTGTAGGGCGAGTCCTTGGGCACGACGATCGCCTCGGACTCCTCGATGAGCTTGGCCAGCGGCACCGTCTCGTTGAGGGTGGCCTTCGACTTGTTCGTGTACGTCGCGCCGACGACGCCGAGGCCCATGACCATGAGCAGGTCGTCCTTGCCCTGCTCGTTGACGAGGCGCTGCAGGCCGACGGTGCCACCGGCGCCGGCGGTGTTGAACACCTCGACGGTGCCGGTGAGCTTGGCGTCCTGCATCGCCTTCGCACCCTGGCGGGCGGTGACGTCGTAGCCGGAGCCGGGCGAGTTCGGGACGAGGAGGCGCAGGCCCTGCACGGGGCCGCTGTCGCCGCCGGTCGCGCCACCCTCGGGGTCGGCGCTCGTGCCGCAGGCGGTCATGGTCAGACCGGCGGCCGCGACGGCGGCGGTGGTCTTGAGGGCAGTGGTGAGTCGCACGGTGACTCCTTCGTCGGTGGGGTGCGTTCGCCCCAGAGTGCTGGCCGCGCGCAGCGGTGTCACGGTTGCGTCGACAAACAGCGTTGAGTTCATTGTGCTCACGGATGCCGGGTGGCCCGCGGCCTCGCGCGACCCGGCGTGCGCGCCGGCCGAGCCACCCGGCATCCGCCCGTTTCGGACCATCGGTCCGCCGTCCACATCGACCTCGTCGACGCGGTCGAGCCCCGAGCGGGGCTCGGGGCTCGACGGCGGTGCAGGGGGCGCAGGGCGACGACTCAGTCGTCGGGGCCTTCGAGGTCACCCGCGCGCGGGTTGGGTCCCTGCGGGTTGGGGCCGGGGCCCTCCGGCGGCAGCCCGAGCGACACCTTGACCCGCGCGTTGTCGACGCTGCGCAGCCCGTTGCGGTCGTACACCCACGCGTCGAAGTAGTTGACCGGCGGCACGAGGGGCACGTCGAAGTCGTCGAGCACGGACATGAGCTTCGGCACCTCCTCGGGCTTGAAGGCGTAGTGCAGACCGCCGAAGAGGTTGAACCCGCCACGGGCGCCGAGGTGGTGCGGCATCAGGTACTTCGGCTGGTACGTCGGGACGAGGACGCGGGCCTGCGTCACCACCCGCGACTCGGGGCCCGGCTGCCAGATCTCGAAGGTCGACAGGCCGGCCGCCTTCATCGCCAGCCCGAGGTTGCTCAGCGGCGCTCCGCGGTTCTCGCCGTCGACGACGTGCTCCTTCGTCAGCTCGGACCCACCGGCGCCGCTGTCGGAGAAGAACATCGTCAGCTCCTTGGCCGGCGTCTGCACCTTGAGCACGAAGCCGAAGGTCTCGATGCCGCCGTCGAGGTCGCTGACCTCGCCGACCGAGACGCTGTGCACCCACTTGACCACGTGCATCTCGACGTAGCGGCTCAGCTGGAACCTCTCCCCGCCCTTGACCGGGCGCAGCAGGTGCTCCGGTACGCCGTACGCGCGCGCCTCCTCACACGCCGCCGCCGACCCGATGAGGGTCGCGCCGGTCTGCTTGACCCACTCCGGGGTGTCGACCGAGTGGTCGCCGTGGAGGTGGCCGAGCAGCACGTACTCGATGCTCCCGGTCTTCTGCAGCGCGGTGCGCACCTTGGTGACGACCTCGGGGTTGGGCGTCGAGGCGGGGTAGCCGACAGCCCCGTCGAGCAGGATGCCGATGTCGCCGATCTGGTAGTGCCAGTTGCTGATCCCGAACCACGTCATCCGGATGTTCTTCGGCATGCCGGGCTTCGCGCCCCTCGCGCCTTGGGCGGCGGTGGCCCCCTGCGGCGCGCCCACCGCCGTCGCGGCGGCCAGTCCTGACGCCCCGACGAGGGCCGTTCGTCTGCTGATCGTGCTCACGGTGTTCTGCCTCCTGGTGGACGAGCTGTCGACATTGACGGCGACGGCACCCAGGGGCTTGGTCACGTGGGCAGGTCGGCGTCACCGGCGTCCCGGACGTCGTCGTCTTCCCGCCCTGGGCACGCTCTCGGAGGCAGACGTGCGGCCCGTGAGACCGGTCGCGCGGCGTCGCGACGGCCGTCGTGGCCTCCGCGCCGCCCCCGACCGGGCCGTGGGTGTCGACGTCCCCGCCACACTCCCGGCCGGTGGGCGACATGTCACCCTTGAGTCGACAAACCGCATTGTGTGCTTTGTGCTCACCGATGTCGGGTGGCCGGCGCCGCCCGGAGGTGCACAATGCGGGGGTGATCCGGAGACTGCGGCCACGGTGGCCACGACCTCGATGGACGCTGGCCGGGCGCCTGCTCGCGATGCAGCTGCTCATCGTGTCCGTCGTGCTCGTCGGGGTCGCCGCCGTGTCGATCGCGCAGTCGAACGCCCGGTTCCGCGACAGCGAGGGTCGGCGAGCGCAACAGATCGCCGAGGTGCTGAGCCAGACACCCGGCATCCGCGACGTCGTCGAGGACGGCGGGCAGTTCGCTCCCCAGGCCAACTTCGCGGCCGAGGCGGCGCGGGCGTTCAGCGACTCCGCCCAGGTGCTCATCGCGGGCGTCGACCGCAAGGTCGTCGCGTCGACCGGGACGGGCCCGGCCGTGGCGTTCCTCCAGGACACCGAGGCCTTCGACGGGCGCGGCTGGGTGGGCGAGCAGCAGGGCACGGGCGAGGCCATGGCGATGGCCCCGGTCATCAGCAGCGGCGAGAACGACCCCGAGCGCACCGACCCGACGCAGCCCGACGCCGGCGAGACAGTGGGTGTCGTGGCCGTCGTGCGCACCTACCCCAGCGTGTGGGACAACCTCGCGCAGGCGATGCCGAACCTGTTGACCTACATGGGGATCGCCAGCCTGCTCGGGGTCGTCGGGTCGCTGCTGCTCGCGCGACGGGTCAAGCAGCAGACCCTCGGGCTCGAGCCGCGTGAGATCACCGGTCTCGTCGAGCAGCGCGAGGCGGTGCTGCACGGCATCAAGGAGGGCCTGCTCGCGGTCGACCTCACCGGCCGGGTGACCCAGGTCAACGACGAGGCGGCAACGCTGCTGGGCATCCCGCAGATGGACAGCGAGGGCCGGATGCTGCGCGACCTCGACCCGACGGGCCGGCTGTCGGCCCTCTTCGACCACCCGGAGCCGGTCGTCGACCGCGTCATGTCGTTCGGCACGCACGCGGTGGCCGTCAACCTGCGACCGGTACGCACCCACGGCCGGCTCATCGGCCACGTCGCGACCCTGCGTGACCGCACCGAGCTGCTCGAGCTGCAGCGCGAGCTCGACCTCACCCGCTCGACGACCGACTCCCTGCGCACGCAGGCCCACGAGTTCAGCAACCGCATGCACGTCGTCAGCGGGCTCATCGAGCTCGGCGAGTACGACGACGTCCGCTCGTACATCCAGCGCATCAGCGCCGACGAGGAGCAGCTGACCGCGCGCGTGACGAGCCTCGTCGCCGACCCGGCGGTGGCCGCGATGCTGCTGGCCAAGTCCCGTCAGGCCGACGAGCGGGGGGCCGAGCTCGTCGTCGACGAGTCGACCCACCTCGGGCGCCTCGACGGCGACGTCTCGACCGACGTCAACACCGTGCTGGGCAACCTCGTCGACAACGCGCTCGACGCCGCGGGGGTCGGTACCGGGCGGGACGGCATCCGGGCGCGGGTGACGGTGACGATTGTGAAGGAGGACGGCGTCGTGCGGATCACGGTGCGGGACAACGGACCTGGAGTCGACCTGCGCGAAGGCGACGTGTTCGCACGGGGATACAGCACCAAGCCCGGCGGGGCCGAGGGGCGGCGAGGTATCGGCCTCGCGCTCGTGCGCATCGTGTGCCGCAAGCGCGGCGGCGAGGTGACGGTGCACAACGACGACGGGGCCGTGTTCACGGCGACCGTGCCCGAGGTGCCCCTGACGGCGGACTCACCCACGGGACAGGGGGTTCGGTCCCGGTGATCCGCGTCCTCGTCGTCGACGACGACTTCATGGTGGCGCGCCTGCACTCGAGCGTCGTGGCGAAGCAGCCCGGCTTCGAGCTGGTGGCCGTCGTCAACAACGGCACGGCGGCGTTGGCGGCCGCACAGAGCCACCGGCCCGACCTCATCCTGCTCGACGTCTACCTGCCCGACATCACCGGTCTCGAGGTGCTGGGGCGCCTGCGGGCGCAGGGGCACCCGGTCGACGTCATCGTCATCAGCGCGGCCCGCGACGTCCAGAGCCTGCGGACGGCCATGCGCGGCGGGGTCTTCCAGTACCTCGTCAAGCCGTTCGCGATCGGCGACCTGCGCGACCGCCTCGAGGAGTACGCCGCGCACCGCCGACGGGTCGGCTCCATCGACGAGGTGGGGCAGGCCGAGGCCGACCAGCTCTTCCGCGGCAGCGCGGCGCGGGCGGCGCCGCTGCCCAAGGGGATCAGTGCGACGACGGTGGCGCTCGTGACGACGGCCCTGCGTGCGGCCGGCGACGAGGGGCTGTCGGCGACGGAGTGCGGCGAGCAGGCCGGCCTCTCGCGCAGCAGCGCCCGGCGCTACCTCGAGCACCTCGTCGAGGTCGGCGAGGCGGAGGTGCGCCACCGCTACGGCAGCGCCGGCCGCCCCGAGCGCCGCTACCGCGCCACCCAGCCCACCCCCCAACCCTGACCCCCGTCGAGAGGCCAAATAGACCCCGTCGAAAGGTCAGCCGGCGACGGGGCCCGGCGTCGGACTGGCCTTTCGGTGACCTCCAGTTGGCCTTTCGACGGGTGGGGATGCGGGGAGAGAGGTAGGCGAAGAGGTCAGGGGAGGTCGGTGCCGAGGGCCGCGAGGGCGGCCTCGCGGGCGTGGGCCACGTGCTCCTCGGCCCGCTCGCGGGCGGTCGACGGGTCGCCCGCTGTGACCGCCTCGACGAGGCCGGTGTGCTCGACGAGCGCGGCCTCGCGGCGTTCCTGCGTCTGGTTGGTGAAGCGTCGGTAGCGCGCGAGCTGGCCGTCGATCTGGTCGAGCAGCCGCGTGGCCCAGGCGTGGTCGGCCACCTCACCGATGAGCACGTGCAGGTCGTGACCGGCGCCCATCGCGTCGTCGGCCAGGCCGACGAGCCGCTCGTTGCGGTCGAGCAGCGCCTGTAGCCGCACCGCCGCGCGCTCGTCGCAGCGCTCCGCCGCCCGGGCCGCGATGACGCCCTCGAGCCCGCCTCGCACGCCGTAGAGCTCGTCGACGTCGCGCCGGCTGAGCGGCCGCACGACCATTCCGCCGGTGGGCAGCTGGTCGAGCAGGTCCTCGGCGAGCAGCAGCCGCAGCGCCTCACGCAAGGGCGTGCGGCTGACCTGGAGGTCGGCGGCCAGCTGCGGCTCGAACAGCCGGGTGCCCGGCTCGAGCTCGAGCCCGAGGATGCGACGGCGCAGCTCCTCGTACACGAGCTGGCCCCCCGACGCCCGGCGCACCCGTTCCATCGTCCGACCTCCAGTTGTGCACTTGTATACAAGTATGCTTTCGTTGCCCTCAGTCAACCACGAGACGAGGGACGGGCCCATGACCACGGATGCCGGGAGCGACCACGACGTGACCGTCGACCCCGACGACCTGCGCCGGTTCGTCACGGACGCGTTCGTCGCGACGGGGGTCCCCGAGCCGGATGCCGTGCTACTGGCCGACACGCTCGTGGTCGCCGAGCTCTGGGGCCACGTGTCCCACGGCGTCATCCGGCTGCCGTGGTACCTGGCCCGCCTCCGTACCGGCGCCACCCGAGCCGTCACGACGGTCGAGACCGTTCGCGACGCCGGCTCGGTCGTCGTGCTCGACGGGCACGACGGCATCGGCCAGGTCGTCACACAGCGGGCCGTCGAGACCGGGGTCGAGCGGGCGCGCCGGCACGGCGTCGCTGCGGTCGCCGTCCGTGGCTCGGGCCATTTCGGCACCGCCGCCTACTTCACCCGGCAGGTCGCGCAGGCGGGGTGCATCGCCCTGCTCGCCACCAACGCCAGCCCCGCGATGGCGCCGTGGGGCGCCCGCACCAAGCTCGTCGGAACCAACCCGTGGTCCATCGCCGCGCCCGGACCCGACGGTGAGGCCCTCGTGCTCGACCTCGCCAACACCGCCGTGGCCCGCGGCAAGGTCTACGTGGCCGCCGACCGGGGCGAGCCGATCCCGTCCGGGTGGGCCGCGGACGCCGAGGGCAACCCGACCACCGACGCCCGCGCCGCGCTCGAGGGCCTCATCCTGCCGATGGCCGGACCCAAGGGCTACGTCATGTCGTTCATGTTCGACGTGCTCGCCGGCGTGCTCACCGGGAGCGCCTTCGGGGCCGACGTCGTGGGGCCCTACCGCCCCACCGGGCGAAGCGGTGCCGGCCACCTCCTGATCGTGCTCGACGTCGCCGCCTTCGGCCCCCGTGACGAGTACGACGAGCGCGTGGCCCGACTCGTCGACGAGGTGCACGCGGCCGACCCCGCCCCGTGGAGCGACGGTGCCCTGGTGCCCGGCGAGCTGGAGAACCGCGCGCGGGTCGCCACCGAGCGTACCGGCATCCGACTCTCACCATCGGCGTGGCAGCAGCTGCGCGCGGTGGCTGACGACACCGGCGCCACCCTGCCGACCGCGACCTCCCCGACGAAACCGACCACCCGAGAGAGGAACTGACCGTGCTGACCTTGACCGTGTCGCTGCAGGTGCGCCCCGAGCGGCACGCCGACTTCGTGGCCGCCATCACCGAGAACGCCCGGCGCACCTTCGCCGACGAGCCCGGTTGCCTGCGATTCGACGTCGCCCGTGACCGCGACGACGAGCTGCACTACGTCTTCCACGAGGTCTACGTCGACGCCGACGCGCTCGAGGCGCACCGGGCCGCCCCCCACTTCGCCGTCTGGCGGGCGGCCGCCGACCGATGCGTCGTACCCGGCAGCCAGGTCAACACCGTCGGCCACCTCCTCGTCGGACACGGCGGGGGTGCGTCGTGAGGCTGCTCGTGCTGCCGGGCGACGGCATCGGCCCGGAGATCACCGACGCGACCCTGCGTGTCCTCGACACCGTCGACCGACGGTTCGGTCTGGGGCTCGAGATCGACTGCCACGAAATCGGGTTCGCGTCGCTGGCCACCGACGGCACCACGCTTCCCGACAGCGTGCTCGACGCGGTCGCGGCCGCCGACGGCACCGTGCTCGGCCCCGTCTCCCACTACGACTACCCGCCCGCAGCCCAGGGCGGCGTCAACCCGTCGGCCGCGCTGCGCACCCGGTTCCGCCTCCACTCGAACATCCGCCCCGCGCGCAGCGTCGAGGGCCTCACCGTGCTGCGCGCGCCGCTCGACGTCGTCATCGTGCGCGAGAACACCGAGGGCTTCTACGCCGACCGCAACATGCACGCCGGCACCGGCGAGTTCATGACGGATGCCGACACGGCGCTGGCCGTACGCAAGGTGACCGCCACCGCGTGCCGGGCCGTCGCAGAACAGGCCTTCCGGCTGGCCGAGACGCGCCGCCGCCACGTCACCGCGGTGCACAAGGCCAACGTGCTCAAGCTGAGCGACGGTCTGTTCCTGCGCGAGGTGCGGGCCGTCGCTGCCGAGCACCCCGACGTCGAGCTGCGTGAGCTCATCGTCGACGCCGCCGCCGCCCGCCTCATCCGCGACCCGCAGTTGTTCGACGTACTCGTCACGACCAACATGTTCGGCGACATCCTCTCCGACGAGGCGACCGAGCTGGCCGGCAGCCTCGGCATCGGCGGATCGATCAGCGTCGACGCCGCCGACCGCGTCTGCGTCGCCCAGGCCCAGCACGGCTCGGCGCCCGACATCGCCGGGCAGGGTGTCGCCAACCCCGTCTCGCTCATCGCGTCCGTCGCCATGCTGTTGCGCTGGTGGGGCGGGAAAGACCGCAGCAGAGTCGCATTCGTCGAAGCGGCGGATGCCGTCGACGCCGCCGTCGCGCTACTGGTGGCCGCGCCCGAAACCCGCACCCGGGACCTCGGCGGCCCCCTCGGGACCACTGCCTTCACCGACGCCCTCGTCGCCCGGCTCGACGACGGCACGGAGCTCGTCGAGACCAACACCGCGCAGGAGGCCCGCTCATGAGCGACGACCCCGCCACCCGGCATCCGGCTGCGCCCAGCCTGCTCGTGCGACCCGGCGAGGTCGAGCCCTTCGACCGTGGCAGCGGCGTCGTCACCCTCCCCTACGTCGGCCGCTGGAACTGCGAGGCCAACCGCGTGACGACCGGTCAGACGCAGTTCGCCGTCGGCACCGGCCTGCCCCTGCACAGCCACAACGTCGAGGAGTCGGTGCTCGTGCTGGAGGGCGAGGCAACAGCCGAGATCGGTGACGAGAGCTTCGACCTCGTGGCCGGTGACGCGACGTGGGTGCCGGCCGGCCTCCCCCACCGGTTCGTCAACCGCGGTGCGGGCACGATGCGCATCTACTGGGTGTACGGCGGCCGTGACGTGACCCGCACGATGACCGCCACGGGCGAGACGTTCGAGCACCTGTCCGAGAGCGACCGCGGCGGGCAGGCGACACCATGAGCGAGACGAGCAGCGTAGTCGTCACGACCGACCCGACCACCGGCCGCGAGCTGGCCAGGTACGACGCGATGAATGACGCGTCGATCGACCACGTCCTCGACGAGGTGGCCGTCGCGGCGCGCGCGTGGGGCCGCACCCCGCTCACGGAACGCCGGGCCGCTCTCGACTCCGTCGCCGACCGGCTGCTCGCCGAGCGCGAGAGCGTCGCCGCGCTCATCACTGCCGAGATGGGCAAGCCACTACGCGAGGCGCGGGCCGAGGTCGACAAGTCGGTGACGACGGCGCGGTGGTACGCGCGGCACGCCGACTCGCTGCTGACGCCGACGCCCGTCGACGTCGGCCCGGACGCGACCGCGTGGGTGACGCACGAGCCGATCGGCCCCGTGCTCGCCGTGATGCCGTGGAACTTCCCGCTGTGGCAGGTCATGCGGTTCGCGCTGCCCGCGATCCTGGCCGGCAACGGCATCCTGCTCAAGCACTCGCCCGACGTCACCGGCAGCGCGCTCGGCTTCGAGGCGCTGCTCGAGCGGGCGGGCCTGCCTCGTCACGTGTTCCGCACCTTCGTCGTCAGCGAGCGGGACGTCGCCCGGGTCACGGATGCCGTCGTGGCCGACGACCGCGTCGCCGGGGTCACCCTGACCGGCAGCAACCGGGCGGGCGCATCGGTGGGGGCGGCGGCCGGGCGGGCCGCCAAGCCGTCGGTGCTCGAGCTCGGTGGCTCCGACGCCTTCGTCGTGCTCGCCGACGCCGACGCCGAGCGTGCCGCCGAGGTCGCGGTGCGCGCCCGCTTCACCAACGCCGGCCAGAGCTGCGTCTGCGCGAAGCGGTTCGTCGTGGCCGCCGAGGTCGCGGAGCACTTCACCGAGGCGTTCGTCGCCCGGGTGCGCGCACTGCGGGTCGGCGACCCGACCGACGACCACACCGACCTCGGGCCCCTGGCCCGCCCCGACCTGCGTGACGTGCTGCAGCGCCAGGTCGACGCGTCGGTGGCCGCCGGGGCCGAGCTGCTCGCGGGCGGTCACCCCATCGACGGCCCTGGCAATTTCTACGCTCCGACCGTGCTGGCCGCCACCGCGCCCGGCATGGCCGTCTTCGACGAGGAGACGTTCGGGCCCGTGGCGGCGGTCGCCGTCGCCCGCGACGACGCGCACGCCGCCGAGCTCGCCGCGGCCACGACGTTCGGGCTCGGCCTCAGCGTCTGGTCCGGCTCGCGCGAGCGGGCCCTCGACCTCGCCCGCGAAGTGACGACCGGGGCCGTCTTCGTCAACGCGATGGTCGCCTCCGACCCTCGCCTGCCCTTCGGCGGCACGCGGCGCAGCGGCCACGGCCGCGAGCTGGCCGCGCCCGGACTGCACGCCTTCATGAACCAGCGCACGTTCTGGGCCGTCCCCTAGCCCTGGGCCTGAACGTCGAGAGACCAGTTCCCGACGTCGTGGAACGACGGGAGATGGCCTCTCGACGGGTCGGGCAGCGTCGCGACGTGGCCTCCCGATTGAGGTGCGCGCCCGCGCGGAGTGGCCTTTCGGTGACCTCTGTTCGGCCTCTCGACGGGGGGTGAGGGTCAGTCGGCGTCCTCGGAGGCCGTGAGGCTGGGGCCGTCACCGGCGCGGTCGGTCGTCGCGGAATCCTTGGCCAGCTGGGCCGCCCGCTGCGCCGTCTCCGACGGGGCGTCGGTGCGGTGCTCGTCGATGTACTCGTCGGGGTCCTTGTCGACCGAGGGGATGCCGGTGGCGGCCTTGAGCGACTCGTAGCGCAGGAACGACACCGCGATCTCGTGCCGCAGCTCGAGCGTCGCCTGCTGGCGGAAGTCGGCGAGGTCCTGCCGCTCCTCCTCACCCATGTGGTCGCTGTTGTGCACGTTGGCGTCGACGACGGCGGTCCACCACTCGTCGGAGCCCGTCTCCGCCTCGTCGACCCGACGCACGGCCGCGCGGATCTCGTTGTGGTCGTGGACGGCGTCCTCGACCTCCTCCTCGACCGACTCGGCGTCGGCGCCGCCCGTGCCGAGGCGCAGCAGCTCGGGGTAGAAGTAACGCTCCTCGGCCTCGGCGTGTGTCTCGAGCAGGATGGCCAGGCGCTTCCACACCGCGGCGAGGCCCTCGTGGTCGTCGCGCGGCCACTCCTCGAGGGCTGCGAACATGCGCCGCTGCTCGTTGTGCTGGTGCTGGATGACGTCGGTGATGTCCACGGTAAGCCTGTCGTCGCGGTGGAATGGTTCGCAGCAGGCATACCCGCTGTCGGTGCCCGCTGCAAGGATGGTGGCGCAGCACAGCGGGACGGACCGTCGGTGGTTCTCGGATGCCGGGTCGCCCGCCCGACGAGGAGGTGCCCATGGCCGACGACGGCCGCATCACGTTCGACTGCGTCGCCCTCGACTGCGCCGACCCGCTCGGGGTCGCGCGCTTCTACGCCGCCCTGCTCGGCGGCAAGGTCGACGGCACCGACGACCCCGAGCCCGGCGGCAACTGGTACGACGTCGTGTGGGACGGGCCCCGCATCGCCACGCAGCTGGCGCCCGACCACGCGTCGCCGAACTGGCCCGACGGCCAGCAGCAGGTGCACCTCGACCTCGTCGTCACCGACGTGGCAGCCGCGCACGAGCGCGTGCTCGAGCTGGGCGGCACGGCGCTCGACCCGGTCGAGGCGCCGCAGCCGAGGCCCGAGCGCGGGTTCCGGGTCTACGCCGACCCCGCCGGCCACCCGTTCTGCTTCTGCCGCCCGTCGGACGAGGCCTGGTGAGTGCTCGCTTCGGTGACGAGTGGGCTGTGACGGGCGAGGCGTGACGGACGTCGGCTGACGAGCGTCAGCGGGCGGCGTCCTTGCGGGCGCGCCGCTGCGCGAGCAGCCGGGTGACGGTCTCGCACGCCTCCTGGCTGACCGCGGCGACGAGACCGCCGGTCTCGTTGTCCCGCGGCTCGTAGGGCCGCCCGGCCGACGTGCACACGGCTCCCCCGACCTCACGCAGCATGAGCGTGCCCGGCACGTGGTCCCACGGCGCGGCGCTGCGGTAGACGACGAAGTCGGCCTCACCTTCGACGAGCTTGGGGTAGTCGATGCCGCACGACACCCACGTCAGCTGCAGGGGCGGCAGGTCGCCGAGCGACGTGCCGATCCACGAGCGGCGCGACGTGTGCCCGCGCAACCCGGCGAGGTCGACCGGGCCAGACGCGGCGAGGTCAGGCACCCGCTCACCGTTGCGGTACACCCCGGCGCCGCGCTCGGCGACGTAGGCCAGCTCGTGCTGCGGCTGCCAGATCCACGCGCGCACGGTCTCGCCGCCGACCGTCTCGGCCACCATGACGGCGTGGTCGCGCGAGCCGTGGACGAAGTTCTTCGTGCCGTCGACCGGGTCGACCGTGAAGGCGTGCTCGGCCGCGATGTACCGCTGCATGAGCGAGCGGTCGGCCGAGTGCGTCTCCTCGCCGAGCACGACGGCGTCGGGGTAGGCGGCGTTGAGGGCCGCGGTGATGAGCACCTCGGCCTCGCGGTCGGCGTCCGTGACGAGGTCACCGGGGGCCTTCTCGTGCACCTCACCCGACTGGAGCGACCGGAACCGCGGGTTGATCACCTGCTCCGCGACGTCCTGCAGCAGGGTCAGCACCTCGTCCGTCTCCACGCCCCAACGCTAGTGGGTGCGGCCGCCGCCGCCGGGGCCGCCCGTCACGGCTCCCCCGCCGGCGGCCGGATGTGCTCGGGCAGGTCCAGCCAGTAGTCGAGGATGCCGGCCAGCTCGGCCCCGTACTCGTGATCGGTGAGCAGCGGGCTGTTCCGGATGCCGGCCATGAGGTCGAAGCGGCCGCGCATGCCGAGGGCGTAGGCGAAGCCGTGCACCCGCAGCACCGCGTCGGGGGTCGCGCCGGTGCGGGCGCCGAGGCGTCGGGTGTCGTCGGGGATGCCGCGCAGGGCGGTGAAGATGCCGAGCGCGAGGCGACGGTCCGCGTCGACGGCCTGACCGGCATCCCGGTCGGTGATGTTGCCCAGCACCGTGGCCGCCTCTGCGGCGAGCGCGGCCGGGCGCGTCGGGTCGAGGGCGAGGTCGACGAGCAGCGGGGCGTCCTCGGACTGGACGAGCCACGACAGCACGGCGAGCGTCTCCAGCGCGGCGACGTCGTCGTCGGCAGCGAGCGCTTCACGAAGCTGCTGCGCCTGGGCCCGGCCGACCCAGTGTCCCTGCGGCACGAGCATGAGCACGCTGAGGGCCATGCCGCGGTCGTGCTCGTCGGTCGAGCCCAGAGCGGTGTCGACGAGCAGCTGGAGCTCGGGCTCGTCCCAGGTGTCGGCGACACCGGCATCCATGTGCGCACGCACCCCGCGCTTCATGCGCGCGAGCGTGTCGCGGTCGACCGCCCTGCCCGACAAGAGGATCGACGCCGCGGCCCGCTGGTCCTCCAGGCTCAGGGCCGTGGCGAGCTGGACGCCGACGTCGCTCGCGACGGAGCGGATGACGTTCGCCGCACCGCGCTGGACGCGGTACGGCAGCGACGTGTCGCGCACGAGGCGCAGCGCGGAGGGCACGACGTCGCGCAGGTACTGCGGCGGCAGCCGACGCCCTCGCGCCAGGGTCGTGAGGGCGAAGAGGCAGGCGCGCAGGGCGTGGTCGTTCGCCGGCTCGCGCAGCTGTTCGGCAAGGATGCCGAGGGCCTGGGGCTCGTCGGTGAACTGCAGCAGCGTGAGGGTGTCGTTGAAGAACTGCGAGCCGGGGTCGTCGATGACCGACCGCACGAACCGCGCGACGATCTGGCCGCTGCGCGGGTGGCCGGCCAGCCGCGCCGCGGCCTCGTCGCGCAGCAGGTACTCGACGTCGAGGTTGACGACGCACTCGGCGACGAGCCTGCGCAGCATCGCCTCCCAGTCGCGGTCGCGCACGAGCGGGTGGGGCATGCGACCGAGGTCGTCGGTGAGCAGGTCCCAGTCCGCGCCGGTCATGCGCTCGGTGGAGAGCGCCTTCTCGAGCAGCTCGAGTGTCTCGGCCACCGGCCGCGCCTCGGGGGGTCGGAGCACCGCCTGCTGCCGCACCGGCTGCCGCCAGCGCGCGAGATGGTCGACGGCGCAGGTGAGCTGGCCGTGCGGCAGGCCGAGGAGGAACTCGTAGCGACGGACGTTCCAGTACGTGAGGTCGGAGGCGGCCTCCTCCCACCGCTTCACCGTCGAGGTGTGGTGCGGCGCGTAGCCGACGCCGTCGGGGTCGACGCCGCCGCGACCGACCGCGGCCATGCTGACGGCCGGTCGGGCGGCGCGTCGCGCGCTGCGCACCACCCACGCCGCCTCGCGTTTGAGGCTCATCGGATCCCCCTCCGACCCGGGGCCCGTCGTCGACGCCCCGTCCGCACAACCTACCCAGCGCCCCCGCGCCGTCGACGGGCCACGTCGACCCGCCTCCGACGCTTACCCGGTGGCGACCACACCGACGCGGTTGGCAGGGTGGTGACCATGTCACGACCTGAGCTGCCCGCCGCCGCCGTCGACGCCCCCCGCACCGACGACACCCACGTCGACCACGCCGCTGCGAGCGTCGCGCCCGTGCTCACCGACGGAGTCGTCACCCTGCGGGCACACGACCTCGGCGACGTCGACGCGCTGCTCGAGCAGTGCACCGACCCCGAGATGCTCCGGTTCACGACGGTGCCGCACGGCTACACGCGCGAGATGGCCGTCGACCGAGTCGCCCAGGTCAGGGCCGACTGGCAGCAACCGGGCGCCGACCGCTCGTGGGCGATCGCGTGGACGCCCGAGGGCGGCAGCCCTCGTTACGCCGGCACCATCGACCTGCGACCCGGGGAGTCGCCCGCGACGGCATCCCTCGGCTTCGCCCTTCACTCCGCCGCGCGCGGGCACGGTCTCATGGCGCGCGCGGTGCGGCTCGTGGCGCGCCTCGCCTTCGACACCCGGCCGTGGGGCGTGCCGGTGACCCGGCTGCACTGGCGCGCGGTCGTCGGCAACTGGGGCTCGCGCCGGGTGGCGTGGGCGTGCGGCTTCACCTTCCACGGGTCCCTGCCGCAGACGCACGTCGACCCGGCCGACCGCACGGGGCCCGCCCTCGACGCGTGGCACGCGAGCCTCGGGCCCGACGACGCGCTCGCCCCGGGCGCACCGTGGGTCGTGCCCCCGGTGCTCGACGGCGACGGCATCCGGCTGCGCCCGTGGCGTGGCGACGACGGGGCCGCGCTCGAGCCGCGTGACGACGACCCGCAGCACTGGATGCCGGGTCGCTCGGTGCTCAGCGCCGCGACCTTCGCGACGTGGCTGACGGTGCGCCGCGAGCGCATGTCGCTCGGGCAGGCGGTCGAGTGGTGCGTCGCCGACGCGTCGACCGACCGGGCCCTGGGCTCGGTGGTGCTGTTCTCGCGCGACGGGGCGATCGGCGACACGGCCGAGCTCGGCTACCAGCTCAACCCTGGTGCGCGCGGTCGTGGGGTGGCCACGGAGGCGGCGCGCCTCGCGGTCGCCTACGCCCTGCGGCCGGCCGGCGACGGGGGTCTCGGCTGCGGCCGGCTCGTCGCCGAGACGGCGGCCGACAACGCGGCGAGCAACCGGGTGCTCGAGTCGGCCGGGTTCACGGTGTTCGGCCGCGAGCGCAAGGTCGACCGGCTGGCCGACGGCTCGTGGGGCGACGGGTTGCACTGGGAGCTGGTGCCGCCGACGCGCTGACGTGACGTTCGGGACGCAGGGGTGAGGACCCCGGGCGGTCGACCCCACGACCGCCCGGACTGCTCCCCCTCTGGTTCGGCCGTCGGCGAGGGGGCTGCCTTGTGCCGGTCGGCTCTTCCGACAGAGCGACCAGTCGCACCGCAGCAGCGGCGCCATCCCCATGTCACACGGCCCCTCGCCGACGACCGGAGACCAGTGTCGGTGAGGCGGTCGTCGTGACAGGGGGGCGTTGCGGCATTGGTTGAACGATGCAACGCCTCGGTTCGCACGGGGGTTTGGCCGCGGTTCGGCCGGGGGTTCGGCCGGTGGCTCGGCTGGGTCGGGCCGACGGCTCGGGGGCGGTTCGGGGTCGGGTCGGGGTCGACCCCGGTTGCGGGCGGGTGGCCGCCCCGAGCACTCTGGTGGCAGCGGAGAGCCCCGGCCCGTGAGCCGTCACGGGCGCTCGACGACGAAGGAGCGGACGTGTCGTTCGGAGACCAGATGAAGCGCAAGGCCGACGAGGTGCACCTGCAGGAGAAGGCGCGTGACCTCGGCGACGCGGTGACCGACGTCGTCAAGGCGGCCGTCGGCATGGTGGCGGGCTACGCGGCGGAGAACCGCGAGAAGCTCGACGCGCAGCTCGACAAGGCCGGCGCGACCGTCGACGAGAAGACCGGCGGCAAGCACGCCGAGACGGTCGACAAGGTGCGGGCGTCGGTCGACCGCGGCCTGGACAAGCTCGTCGAGACCGGCGACCGGGTCGCGGCCGAAGGCCGGGACATGACGACCGGGCGGCCCGCCTCGGAGGTCCCCCGCACGGCCGGCTCGCCGGGCGACGTGCCCGACGACCGGCACTCCGCCTTCGACGACGACGCGCCGGCAGGCAGCCCCAGCTGACACCGTGGCCGTCGGTCGGCACGGGTCACGGACCGCCCGTCACCCGCCGGGTGGCGGGCGGTCACTGTTCGAGGGTGATGTCGCCCGAGGTCGTTGTGACCGACAGCAGGCGGGGGCTCGAGGGGACGTCGAGGATGCCCTGGTCGTAGTCGCCCGACGTCGACTCCAGCCTGACCCGGTAGGGCACGTCCTGCGGGACCGTGACGTCGACGTCGCCCGAGGTCGTGTCGACCTTGAGCTGACTTGAGGCGGACCTCGTGTCGAGCTCGACCTCGCCGCTCGTCGTCGTGATGTCGGCACTGGCCGCGGACAATGAATTGCCGGTCACGTCCCCCGAGGTCGTCTTGACCGACACGGCACCGGTCTGACCCCTCACCTCGACGTCTCCGGAGGCCGTCCTGACCGTCACCGCGGTGCCGATCGGAACGGTCACGGTGTAGTCCGTGTCGCAGCCCGCGCCCCCCTGGCGGCACGCATTGCCCAGCTCGAGCGAACCCGCGTCGACTGCCGGTAGCCGCTCGGCCGGCCCGCCGGAGAAGCGACGCTCGACCTGCACGACGCCCGCCTCTCCGTCAGCGCGGACGTCGACGTCACCGGAGGTGGTCGTCACGATGAGGGCGCGGACGTCACCGGTCACCGAGCCACGGACGGACTCCGAGCGGAACATGGAGCCGGCATTCGCCGCCGTGGCGATCCCTCCCGCACCGAGGGCCGCGATGGCGAGCCACGCGACGCCGCGTCGACGGCGCCGCACCGGGTAGTCGGGGTCGGGGTCCTGCAGCTCGACCGGCGTCGGAGCGTGCGGCGGCGGCATCGCCGGTCGGCCGGTGCCGGGGACCTCGTCGCCGTGCACCTTGTCGTCCGGCACCGGCGGGCGCGGCGGCAGGGTCGGGTGCCGGCCGAAGAACTGCGGCTGCTCGTCCGTGGGCGGCCGGCCCGTGTCGGGGCGTGTCTCACCGCCCGACTGGTCGCGACCGCCCTCCATGACAGGAACGTACCTGCCGAGGGGCCACAGACCGAGCCCCACGACCGGTGGATGCGGCCGCCGAGCCGCGACCACCGTCGGCGCCCGCGGTTAGTCTCGAGGTGACGGACGAGCAGCACGACGCCGGGTGAGGAGCCGCAGTGCGACGACCGGGAACGACGCGCGCGTCGACCACGCGCCTGCTCAGGCCGGCCCTGCTCGGCGCCCGGGTGCTGTTGCTCGTTGCCGCCGTCGTGCTCATGCACTCGCTCGGCGTCGGACACGGGCCGGGGACGCACGACCTGCATGCCGCCGGCGCCCCCCACACGTCGACCACGGTGCCCGCGGACGGCCACCACCCGGCATCCGACGTCGTGGCGCCCACCGCCCCGGCGACACCCACGGCGGAGGCGGCCGGGTCGCTCGGACACGCGATGGCGGCGATGTGCCTCGCGGTGCTGCTGCTGCCTCTGCTGCTGCGCCGGCCGAGGGTCCGGCGCCTCGCGCACAGGCTGGCCCGGCTGATGCCGGCCCGTCTGCTCCGGCCGGTCGGAGTCGGCACCGGGCGGTCGCCGCCGCCGAGGCCACCGCTGCGGCTGACCCTCTGCGTGCTGCGGACCTGAGAGGGCTCGTCGGCGCGCCCGGACACGGGCGCGCCCTCCGACCCACACCACTTCGCACTCCAGAGGACCCACCATGAAGCACACGCACCACCGCCCGACCACGCGCGCCCTCACCCTGTCGGGGCTGGCGGTCGCCGCCCTCGCCCTCGGCGCCTGCGGGTCGGCAGACCACGGCAGCGACCACGGCTCCCTGCCCGGCATGGGCGCGGCACCGTCCGCCTCGGCGACCGCCGGGACCCAGGCGGGGACGCAGACCGGGACGGACGCGACGTCGGCGCACAACGACGCCGACGCCACCTTCGCCTCGATGATGATCCCCCACCACGAGCAGGCCGTGACGATGTCGGAGATGGCGGCCAAGTCGGCCTCCAGCGCCGACGTCACGCAGCTCGCGTCGCAGATCGGGGCGGCCCAAGGTCCCGAGATCGAGACGATGCGCGGCTGGCTCACCGCGTGGGACGTCTTACCGACGGACGACTCGGAGATGAACGGGATGACGAACTCCGACGGGTCGACGGCGACCGGCCACGAGGGCCACGACATGGGTTCGGACGGCTCGATGGGCGACATGCCCGGCATGATGAGCGCAGACGAGATGACGGCCCTCGGCCGGGCCGCCGGCACCGACTTCGACCGGATGTGGCTCGAGATGATGGTGAAGCACCACGAGGGCGCGGTCGAGATGGCGCGCACCGAGACCACCGACGGGCAGAACGCCGACGCCACGGCGCTGGCGCAGCAGATCATCACGTCGCAGACGGCCGAGATCACGCGGATGAAGGCGCTGCTGACCCGGGTGGGATGACCACCCTCGACACCGTCGAGAACGTCGAGACCGACCGACCGGCCGAGACCCGGCCCGGTCGGGCCAGGTGAGTCGGCGCCCGCCACGGCGGGCGCCGGCTCACCTACGAGACGACGACCGCGGCATCCAGCATCTGCAGCAACGTCACGCTGCTCTCGCGCTTCTGGCCCATCTGCTCGACGACGCGCTGCGCGATCGTGGCCAGCTTGAGGTTGCTGGCCTGGGAGTAGCGGGCGAGGATCGCGAACGAGGCGGCGTCGTCGAGGCCGTAGCTCAGCATGAGCGCGCCCTTGACCTGCTCGATGGCGGCGCGGCTGCGCGTGGCCGACTGCACGGCCTCGGTCGCGGCGAGGCGCACCTGCTCGGTGACGTCGAACGCGAGGCCCCGCAACGTGACGGGGTTGCCCGCGGTGTCCTTCTCGACGTCGCCGATGAACGAGATCGAGCGGATGTGCCCGGCGTCGTCGCGGAAGCGGTACTGCCCCGACAGGCCGACGGCGTTGTCGATCGCAGCCTGCAGCTCGGTCGCGATGCGGTCGCGGTCGTCGGGCAGCATCCTCGAGAAGATGAGCTCGTACGGGTCCCCGCCGTCGTTGGTCAGGCCGAGCACCCGGTAGGTGGACTCGTCCCAGTGCCACGTCTGGGTGGCGTAGTCGTACGTGGCCTCGCCGAACGACTCGGCAAGGGCCTTGGCGGCCTCGACGGTCACCTTCTCGCCGAGCACGTTGGCGCTGGCGGCTGCGTCCCGGATCTGGCGGAACGTCTGAGGGGCTCCGAACTGGGAGCTCACCTCACGACCTCTCGGGTCACCTCTGTCATCACACGCAGAGAATGCCATGAGATCGCGCCCGCGTGTGAGTTGAAGGTTTTACTACTCGTCATTGCAGCGGGGCGCGTGACCAAGGCCACGAGCCCGCGGCGCTCGACGGGTGTTTTCGGCTGTCTTCTGCCGCCAGGTCGCCTGAGGACGCGTCGCGCACGGGACGCCCCCGACAGGGCATCATCGGCGCATGTCGAAGCGGAAGAAGCCCGGCCGGGGCGGTGACCGTCGGCTGCACATCGCACCCGCCGACCGCCCCACGGCCCCGTCACGTCCTCGGTCCGGCGGGGCGGTCGACGAGGGCGACGGCAACTTGCCGGGCCTGCTGACCGACGTCCGCGCCCGGCTGCGCAGCGAGGAGCCCCTCGATCTGCTGGCGTACGTCTCGTCCATCCTCGTGGCCACCTCGATGGGCAGGGACGACGCAGAGCCGGCCACGTCGGCATCCGTGGCCGGTTCGCTGCACGACCTCGTCGAGACGTTCGTCGGGGTCGACGTCGCCGAGACCACCGCGCTGCTGCACGCCGTCGGCCACCTCACCGACGAGCCCGACGTGGCCGTGCTGGCGCGGCGGGGCGCGATGACCCGACGCCAGCCGATGCCGCTGTGGCTGCGTGACCTCGGGCAGACGCAGGTGACGGATGCCGCGCTGCTCATCGAGCTGACGGGCACCGGCTTCGACGTGCTCGTGGGGCTGCGGTGGCCCGGCGGCGTCCAGGGCGCCTTCATCGCGTACGTCGACCTCGCGACGGGCACACCGGTGATGAAGGATGCCTTCCCGGTGCCCGGCCCGTTCGACGACGTGCGGGCGCGCATGGCCGAGCTGAACGACGACCAGGGCGAGTCGGTCGTCGAGGACCTGACCCTGCCGGTTGCGCGCGAGCTCGTCGCCCGTGCGCTGGACGAGGGGGCGAGGTCGGGCGAGCTCTTCGAGACCGACACGTGGCCCGCGTCGCGCCCGCTGCTCGCGTGGGTCGTCGGTCGGATGCCGGGTGGTGACGCAGGTGGTGACGCGGGTGCCGACGTCACGGCGGCCGCCGACGCCATGGAGCAGCGGGTCACCCCGCTGTGGCCTGGCGGCCCGCCGGCGGGCGGTGCCTTCGCGACCGCTCGCGGTGCGGCCTTCGGGTTGACGCCGGGCGGGGCCGTCGGGGCGGGGTCTGGCGCGGCCTTCGGGTCGGTGTCGAACGCGCCGATCGACGTCTCCCTGGGAGTGCCGGAGGAGCGGATGCGCGAGGTGCAGGCGGTCTACGGGCCGCTCATCGACGACTTCGTCGCGTCACGACAGGCGCGCGACATCGGGTTCGACGTCGAGACGAAGCGCGACGGCGACTGCTTCGGCATGGCCATCTCGTTCCTCGGCGAGGTGGCGAGCTACTCCGGCTCGACGAGCGACCTGCGCTGGACCCCAGAGCTCGTGTCCGACTTCCTCACCGACTGGCTGCCGTCGACCGCCCTGTTGGGCGAGCGAGCGGCCGCGCGGCTCCCCACGGTGCTGGCGGCCCACGCCACCTACCTGTCGTCGCGTCGCGGCGAGGACGCGCGCCGTCGCCGCAAGACCCTCGACGCGGTGAAGCGCGACGGGGCCCACTACGTCGCGCTGGCCACGTCGCGGGAGGCGTCGTCACTGCGCCTGGCCATCGACACCTACCTGCGGCGCGGCGACCTCGTCGAGCTGCGCGGCGTGCAGGTGCTGCACGACGACTACCGCGACATCGACCTCGACGAGATGATGGTCGAAGGTGCCGCCCGGGAGGTCGGCGGCCCCGAGGCTCTCGAACGCCTCGACGTGACGCCGCTACCCGACGAGCCGCTCGACCTCACCGGCGTCCCCGACGAGGGCCGCCCCGCCGCTCTCGAAGTCGGCGCGCTCTGCGACGAGTTCGCGGACGCTCATTTCGGGGTCGAGTTCCGCACCGCGTGTCGTCGCCTGCTGCAGCTGGTCGCGGAGGGCGACCCGTGGGTGCTGCCCCGAGGCAGGGCCGACATCGCGGCCGCGGCGATCTGCTCTGCCGTGGCCGCGGCCAACCACCTCGTCGGGGGGCGCGACGGGCTGACGTCACGCGAGCTCGCCGAGCGTTTCGGGCTCAAGACGGCCCCCAGCAGCCGAACCACGACCTTGCTCGCGGCGGCGGGGCTGACGGCGGGTCAGAGCTATTTCGGTGCCACCCCCCTCGGGCGCCCCGATCTGCTGGTGAGCGGGTGGCGGGCCAGGCTGATCCGCTACCGCGACGAGGGGGCGGGTTTCGACCTGCCCTGACCGGCCGGGAGTGGGCGGCGGGGAGTGGACGGCGCCCGCCGGGCGTGGCCCGTGGGCAGACTGCGCGCCACCTGAAAGGGTGGGGCCATGAGGTCGTACTGCGCGCTCTACGTCGACGCCGGGTACCTGCTGGCCTCCGCCGCCACCCGGGTCACCGGCACGTCGTTGCGGGGTGGCGTCACCGTCGTCTACCGCGACCTCATCGCCGCCCTCGTTCGGCAGGCCGAGAGCGAGAGCGGGCTGCCGGTGCTGCGCGTCAACTGGTACGACGCCAGCTCGAAGCCGGGCGGTGAGCCCGACGCGTACCAGAACGCCATCGGCATGCTCCCCCGCGTCAAGCTGCGCCTCGGGCGCATGTCGCCCGGCGGTGAGCAGAAGGGCGTCGACCTGCGCATCGGGCTCGACCTCGCCACGCAGGGGCGCAACCGCGTCGCCGACGTCATGTACCTCGTCTCCGGCGATGACGACCTCACCGAGGCCGTCGAGGAGGCGCAGAGCAACGGCGTGCAGGTCGTGCTGCTCGCCGCCCCCAACGCCCAGGGCCAGGCCCACGCGGTCTCGCGCCACCTGCAGCGCGAGGCCGACGGCATCGTCGTCATCGACCCGCTGACGATCGACCGCGCCGTCACCGCGCGCAAAGCGCCGACGGAGTCGACGGTCGTCGCGGACGGGGTCGGGCCGGATGCCGACGCGGCCGGGTCTGCCGCGGCCGCGGCCGCGGTCGTCGGTGCGGTCTCCGGCTCGGTCGCGGGTGGGGTCTCGGGCGGCGTGGGTGCGCCCGTCGGCGCCGACGGCACCACGCCCCGGATGCCGGTCGCCCCCCGACCGACGCCCGCGGACTTCGCGGGGCGTAAGGCGACGCTGCCGGCGCTGCCCAAGCCGGCGGACGGGCGGACCGGCGCGGGCGTCGGGCCAACGACGTCGCTCGTCTACTCGAGCACGACCGGGGTGGGGTCCGTCGGGCCGGTCGACCACGACTACCCGGCCGACGTCGACCGGGTCGTCGACGAGGTCGCGGCCGGCGTAGGCGAGACGTGGAGCAAGACCATCACCGAGGCCGAGCGGCGCACCGTGCTGGCCGAGCGGCCCAGCATCCCGCGCGAGCTCGACAAGGCCCTGCTCATGGACCTCTCCGACCGGCTCGGCGTCTACGACATCGACGAGCGGCTGCGGTTCATGCTCCGCCAGGCCTTCTGGCGCCACCTCGACTAGACCGGCCGGACACCTCGTCAGGACCACCTCACGGCCCCAGGTAGGTGCCGTCGTCGCGCACCCGCTCGATGTGGATCGCCTCGACCCACCACCGGCCGCGGTACGCCAGCTCGACGTACACGTTGGCGCGACCACCCTTGATGGTCCTCACCGTCGCGCCCCGGGCATCGACCCTGTCGTGCTCCAGCTGCCAAGGTGTCGGCGGCGAGGTTGACCTCCTCACCCCTTCCCCAGATGACGACGCTGACGTGGTCGACCCGAAGGATGTTGCCCTCGTGTCGCTGCCCCTTGGCGAGCAGGCCGGCGGCCGCCTTGCGGAAGTTCGTGCACGTGCCGCACGAGGGCAGGGCGCGGTTGTCGAGCAACTGCGGGTCGGGTCGCTGCCACGACCGGTCGAGACGGTCGAGGTAGTCGGCCACGTACGCCTCGGCCCCACCCCACGTGTGGTCGTGGAGCAGGTCAGGCCCCGGCTCCCGTGACGGCGCGGGCGCTCTCGACGGCCTCGCGGACGGCGGACCCGATGACGTCGACGTCCCCGCTCGCGGCGTGGGCACAACTGCCGTCGCTGTCGCCGGTCGGCTCGCCATGGCGGTGATGGCGGCGCTCGTTGTCGAGCCACCGACGGAGCAGCCCGCGAGCACGGTTGCAGTGGCCATCGCCGCGGTGGCGACCACGGCCTTGATCCTCCGACGGGGCACCATCAGCCGGCCCCGTGGGCGTCGGCGACGTGTCGGCGGTCGACCTCGGCCAGCTCGATGTCGAGCCGGCCCCTGCAGTTGCTGCTCAGTCCCATCGCGGGCCCCTTCGTCGCTGTGGTGACAGCGAACCGGATGTCGCAGCCGGGCGTCGTCCTCCATCCACAGGCATGCGGGCGACCGGGGGCGGCGGGGCTCGAGAAGGTCTGCGACCGGGCATTGACCTCGACGCGGTGGACGTGGCAGGTCGGCATCCGTGAAGGTGGTCGTCGGGTCCCTGTCGACAGGGGAGACTGGGGTGTGCCCACCATCCGCCGTGGCACACCCGCCGACGAAGGTGACCACCGATCGTGACCGACACTGAGAAGTTCGTGACGCCCAAGGCGGCGCACCAGTACTGGGCCAAGCACGCCTACGAGATCCTCACCGAGACCGCGGGGCGCTACGACGCCGTCATCACCTACTCCGAGCTCGCCGAAGAGGTGCAGCGGCGCTCGTCGCTGTGGACCAAGTCCCCGATGCGTGGCTGGATCGGCACCCTGCTCGCCGACCTCGTCAGGGTCAGCGCCGCCCGCGAGGAGCCTGCCCTCACCTCGCTGGTCGTGCACAAGGACGACGGCCAGGTCGGCCCCGGCTACGACGCCGTCATGCGCCTCGAGGGTGAGCCGGTCGCCACCGACACCCTGGCCCGCGAGACCCACGCCGCCGCCATGCGGCTCGAGTGCTACCGCCACTGGGGGGCCGATGTCCCCGCCGACGCCACCCCCAAGGTGAGCGCGAAGCTGCGGGTGGTGCGCGCCACCACACCGCGCACCGCCGCCGTCGAACCGCGCCGCGGCGCGGTCTGCCCCACCTGCTTCATGGAGATGCCGGTCTCGGGCCCCTGCCCCAACTGCGCCTAAGGCGTGGTTGCGCTCTCCCATCCGCCATCTATCAATCGCTGCGGAGTGGGAGCGCCCTTAGACGTTTGGTGCACTCGGCCTGCGCTTTCGACCGAGCGAACACGCACGACGTCTCGGGTGTCAGCAGGTGCAAGCTCGGAAGCCGCCACCACGCGGCGGCCTGACGCGCGTCCGACTGAAAATCGGAAGGTCGGCGGTTCGACCCCGCCCCTGGCCACCACCCAAAACCGCAGGTCAAATGCCCTTGACCTGCGGTTTTGTATGTTTGTTCGAGACAGGGCTTCGATGTCGAAATGACCGTGAGGGACCCTTCCGGACCCCGCTTTACCGTGGTTCGTTGCACGACTCGTTGCACGAAAGCTTGACGTCAAGATAGCTTCAGGCGCTGCACCAGGCACGCCTTCGAGCTCTGATCAACCGCGTTCGCGATGGAAAGAACACCGTCGTCCACGCTCGAGTCGTCCCAGACGCGAACCCTTCTGAACGAGTCCGGCTGCGCCCGAATGAGACCTGAAATGAGACCAGCCCGCAGTTGGGCGAAAGGGTGGCGAATCATCACCATGACGGGCAGTACGCCGCGCACCACCTGACCCAGGAGGCTGGCCGACCCCTAGTCGCCGACTGGGCTCAATGGTTGGGCGCGCCTCCTGGAGGATGCGGCCTTGTCGCGACGGATTTGCAGTCCGAGGGATCCATACGTATGACCTCCGTCGACGGGACCCGGAGCATAACTTCACCACGATCTCGACACGGACACTCGCTCACAGCCCTTGCCTGTCCCCCATGGCTGGACGGGAAGCACCTTTATTCTTGCCCCGCTGCACAGAACCGGTGCCGCGCAAGCGAGCCATGGGCCTCCGTCCTGCAGCGCAGTTAGGGCGACCGGTCGGCGCCTTGACCTTGAGGCTGTCAACGGCGGCAGAGGCGGGCTCCTCGGAACCCCACGAGAGTCGGTCTACGGCTGGCTCGGTCCGTCGAGATCCCGCGCAGTATCGTAAGTTTGGCCCAACTCCGCCGGTTCTTACCCCTCCCCACGGGAGCGCTGAGCATTCTGTTACGAGATACCCGCAAGAGAGCTCGCCGATGCTCGCATGCCTGCGACGGATGTCCTAGACAACGGAGTCCGCGGACCAATGATTGAGGCGCAGGATTTCTCAACATATGTCAGATATTCCTGGTTCGGAGCGGAGCCAACGGCTCACGACCCTTGGCCTCACCTGCGAAAGGCTGTCGGACGACTCCAAGACGCTGCGGTCGCGGGTGACCGAGCGATTCGGTCCCGAGGGGAGATCGCTCCGCAGGTCCAAGCTGGCGCTGAGTCGTTTGGCGACCTGGCCGCCTCCTGCTTGGTTGGGGTCCCGGAGCCCGCGGTCGAGTCGGCAGGTAACGCACGTACCGGAGACCTTCGGGTGGTCTTCATGGGGCGCACCCAAGCGGGCAAGAGCACCCTGATCGAGGCGCTGTCCGCCGGCAGTGGCGACCGGATCGGAGATGGCCGCCAGCGATTCTCCCGCGATGTGTGCGTCCGCCCCATCGTGAACCTTCCGGGCGTCGCGATCGTCGACACTCCTGGGGTCGGCGCCCACGACGGGG
This sequence comes from Terracoccus luteus, assembly GCF_003635045.1. Lineage (NCBI taxonomy): Bacteria > Bacillati > Actinomycetota > Actinomycetes > Micrococcales > Intrasporangiaceae > Terracoccus > Terracoccus luteus. The sequence continues at coordinate 3,148,328 of NZ_RBXT01000001.1, forward strand.
ACGAGGACAGGCAGCTTGCTTTCGAGCAATTGCCACACGCTGACCTCGTCGTGTGGGTGGGCAGCAACAACTCCTTCCAGGAGGAGGCCGCGCAGGCACTGCGACTGATCGCGGTTTACGGCAAGCCTGTGGTGGTGGTGCTGAACTGCCGATATGACCTGCTCCACCCGATCCGACGAGATGACTTCCTAAAGGACCCGCGGGCCGCTTTCCGTGACGTCGCGGGCGACCTCAACGCGGTGCTGCGCCATCTCGCCAGAGCGGGCGCCCGCCCGGCCGGCGTGGTCACCGTACATGCGCAGGCCGCGTTCCTCGGCACGCAGGACCACCCGGACGCCGCGCTGATGTGGGCGCACTCGGACGTCGCGAAACTGCTCGCGGTCTTGGCGGAGGAGCGCGATCGGCGCGCCGACCAACGACGAGCGATCGCCTTCGTGGATCGTGTGCGCAACCCAGTCATCCGGTATCTCGCAACTCTGGACACCGCAACGGAGAGCCTGGGAACACATCTCGAACAGGGCGAGGGGCTCGTCCGGGACCTCTCGCAACGGGTGGCCCGCCAGATCGATAGACAGCACGAACTGCTGGCCGCAGAACTCGACGGCATCATCGAATCCCGCCGGTCGTGGCATGCCTCGGCGGACGTGGAAAGTGACCTCAACGCTGCGTGGCGCAAGGAGATGTCGTCACTGAACAGCGAGATGGAGCAGGCCGGGGCCCGGCACCACCGGGATCTCACTGCGGGCCTTGAGGTGACGATCTCGACTGTGTTGTCCGACTGGACCAACCTTCCGACGCCGAATGTGCCGCTGGGCGAGTTCACCGGCTTCGGCTCGGTGTGGTTGAACAGGGCCAGCCAGGCCGCCGTGGGCTTGGGCGCCGGGGCCGCGGCCTGGGTCGGTGGCGCCCTGCTTGGCGGCAAAGTCGGGGGGCTTCTTGGGATCGAGGGCGGACCGCCACTTATGGCGGTTACAGCAGTCGTGGGCGCTGTAATCGGAGGCCTTGTTGCCACCGCACTCGGCCCCGTCAAAGATGGTCTGGCAAGGTTGTTCCTGGGTAGCGCGGAGGTGCTGCGCCGGCGCCGTGCGGAGCTCGGGGCGCGGATTCACCCGATCCTCGACGACCTCCAGTCCGAGATCAACCAGTGGCGCGAGGAGACGCGAGCGGCGACCCAGTCGGCGATGCGCACTCAGTTTGAAGCCATGAGCGGCGTACTTGCCGGCCAAAGGAGCATCCAGCGCTGGTGGTGCGAGGTAGGGACGGAGATCAACGAGGCGGTCGGGGACCTCGACGCCGCCACGGCCCGCACCCTGCTCAGGTTGTCCGGGCGCACCGGGCTTGCCGAGGAGGTCCTCCGGGCGCGGCGCGAACCTGGCAGTGCCACGGCGGTCGAGTACACACGTGAGGGCTTCTCACAAGCAGCCCTGTTTCCACCCGACGAAAGCTGCGAGTTGATGCTCGCCACCGGGCCAGCCAAACCCGGCGTCCGGGCAGGCCAGGCTCTGTCGTTGGCCATCGGGCTGTCCGCGGCGGCGCCCCGCACACTGCGGCTTACCGATCGACAGGCGAATATCCATATCGAGGAGCCGATCCCGTCGGGCCTGACGGACACCTGGTCATCCCTGTTCAGCCTCTTCACTGCCAGCCAGGTCCGGATCACCACGCCGGCACCCGATCACCATCCAGCAAGCTGCGACCACCAGGAGCCTCAAGCGTGAGCGATATCCTCTACCACTCCGTTCAGCAACGAGCGCGCCTGCTCGCCGACCGGCTCCGGCTGGCTCTGGCAGGAATCGCTCACCCCCAAGCCAAGGCACTCGCTGAGCGGGTAGACCCGACGGCCCATTCCCGGCCACGGCTGGTCTTCACGGGCCAGTACAGCAGCGGGAAGTCGTCGCTGATCAAGGCGCTCACCGATGGCGTGGCAGCGGTTCACATTGACTCCGACATCGCTACCGATGTCGTCACCGAGTACGACTGGGACGGCCTAGTCACCCTGGTGGACACGCCGGGCGTCCAGGCGGGTGTAGACCGGCACGACGAGCTGGCCGAGTCTGCACTCACGGCAGCTGACCTCGTGCTGTTCACGATCACCCCTGACCTTTTCGACAACGCGGGCGTGGCCCACTTGCGGCACGTCGTCAACGACCTGCAGAAGGCGAACCAGGTGCTTGTCGTCCTCAACAAATGCAACACGATGGCGGCCGCGGACGGCGTGCGTCAGGCCGCAGTTCGCGAGGCCCTCGGCGAGGGGGCACTTCACGTGCCGCTGGTCGAGTGCGATGCCCGGGATTACCTGGACGGCTTGGACGAGGTCGACATCCGGCGACGGGAGGCGTATCTCGGGCTATCCCGCCTCGACGAGCTACGAGACAAGATCAACCAGATAAGCGCCAGCACCGGCGACTTGGCACGGTACCTGCAGCCGCTACAGAACATCAGGGCCATCACCATGGAGGCAGAGGCGCTGACGGCCACCGACCCCACCGAGCAGGCCGCATTGTCGCTGCTTGCCCGACAGAGGGCGGCCCTCACGGCACGTCGAGAGCGGATCGAGGCCAACCTGCATAGCCTGCGCGCAGCCTTCCTAACCCAAAGCATCCAAGCGGCCGAGGCTTTCGCCGACAGCATCGAAGCAATCGACGACCTACCGGACGGTCCCGTGCGCGACAACTTCATCGGCGAGTACGAGGCCCGTCTGAGCAATGCCCTCAACGGTGCCGCGCAACGGCTGGGCGAGGAGGCCACCCGACTCCTAGAACTACAGTTCGACGATCTCGCCTCGGAGGTTCGGGAGATCGAGGCGGCCCCCCACACCAAAGTTATTCTCGATCTAGGCGACCCGGATCACGACGTCACCGCCCACTCGGATGTCCGTCTGCGACGCACCCGGGACTCGGTTCGACCTTCAGGGGCGGTGCCCGCCTGGGCCCCTCAGGCAAACACCTGGTTGCGGATCTTCCAAGACCAGTGGGGCGCCGGCGCGGGCAACATGGCCAGGTCCTCAGGTAGCGCCGGCCATCGCGTCGTACTCGACGTCGGGCACTTCTTCGGCGCAAAGTTCAAGCCTTGGCAGGCCGTCAGGGTGGCCCACCGGATCGGGCAAGCCGCCAAGGTCGCCAGCGTTGCCATCACGGTGGCCATCGAAGTGGGTGGGGTCATCGCCCAAGAGCGGGCACAGGTGGACGCCGAGCGACGGCGCGCGGCGCGCAGGAAGGCGCTGGTGGATGAAGTCCAGCGACAGGCCGGCGAGATTGTGGACCAGGCGCTGCGGGACGTCCGCCTGAACGTGGATCCGATCTTCACCGGCGCGTACGCGCAGATCGACAAGGTGCACGACGACATCATTGCTGCGCAAGATCGCCGATCAGCTCTCTCAGAGGAACTGGAGGCTATTCGCGCCGAGGCGTCGACGGTCGTCGCCGGACTGACGACCCAGACGCTAACCGAAGGGAAAGCGGGCACCCCCTGAGCCATCCTCGTGATGCGACCGAGAGCCTTCGAAGCCGGACGCTTTGGCTGCATGCCAACGACAGTCAGCAGACGGCCGTTGGACTCGCCAGGCTGATGGCAAACTACGACGTCGCCCACCTATTCGTGGACCTGACCGAGTAGGCGCGTCTACCAGACACCGTGGCCAACGGCGCTTGGATGCGCTTAAGCACTCAAAGGAGGTCGCTGGAAAGGGGATCCCCGCGATGTCCGTGCAGTTCTCGTGCAAGTTGATGGATCTAGCGACGGTCCGTGCCGCACCCCTGACGGCACCATCCTGCTCTGTAAGGTCGCCGCGTCACCCGGACACCGGTGAGTCGCCTAGCGGCCCGTCCTTTGACCTGACTCGTGCCACTTTTCGTCGCTGTCGACGATCCGGTGAGTGTTTGCGCTGGTCAGAGTGGGTGAGGATGCGCGCGTTGACACACTAAGCGGGCCGGTAGGGTCGCCCTCGTGGTGTTCGTTCGGAAGGTCCGGACGGCCTGCGGGGCCACGGCGGTGCAGATCGCCGAGCGTCAGGGTGGGCGGGATCGGGTGCTCGAGCATCTCGGGTCGGCGCACACCGAGTCCGAGCTGGCCGCGCTGGTCGCGGCGGCCCGACGGAAGGTGTACCCGGGCCAGGGCGAGCTGGACCTGAGCGCCGGCGCGGTGCCGGCCGGGCACGCGATGATCACCTCGAAGTCCAGCGCGGTGCTGTGGCAGGTCCTGACGAGCGCGTACACGCGGTTGGGGTTCGACGCCGTCGGGGATGAGTCGTTCAAGCAGCTGGTGCTGGCCCCGATCATCGAGCCGACTTCCAAGGCCGACTCGCTGCGGGTGCTGGACGAGATCGGTGTCGGGCATGCCTCGTTGCGCACGATGTTCCGGTCGCTGGCCCGCGCTCAGGAGCGGGGCTACCGCGACGTGATCGCGACCGCGTGCTTCATCCACGCCGCCGCGAGCGGCGATGTCTCGTTGTGCCTGTATGACGTGACGACGCTGTACTTCGAGGCCGAGAACGAGGACGAGCTGCGCAAGGTCGGCTACTCCAAAGAACGCTGGGTCGACCCCCAGATCGTCGTCGGCCTCCTGGTCGACCGGGCCGGGTTCCCGCTCGAGATCGGCTGCTCGGAGGGCAACACCGCCGAGACGACCACAATCATCCCGGTCATCCGCCAGTTCCAGGAACGGCATTCACGGTCCGACATGGTCGTCGTCGCGGACGCCGGGACGCTGTCCGCCTCGAATCTCAAGGACCTCGACGCTGCCGGGTTGCGGTTCATCGTCGGCTCCCGCGTCACGAAGGCGCCGGCCGACCTGGCCTCGCACTTCCGCTGGCACGGGGACGCGTTCACCGACGGGCAGCTCATAGACACCATCACGCCCCGCGTGGCCACCAAGACCGCGCATGCGGTGAACGACGCGAGCAAGCGGGCTGAGCCGGTGTGGGACCCGGACGTGCACGACCGGTCGTGGCGGGCGGTGTGGGCCTACTCCCGCAAGAGGGCCGCCCGCGACGGGAGAACCCTGACGTTGCAGGAGAACCGGGCCCGGGCCGTCGTCGCCGGCGAGAAGGCTGCCCGCACGCCGCGGTTCGTCACCACCAAGCACGGCACCCAGACCCTTGACGAGGCCTCCCTGGCCCGTGCCCGGCGGCTGGCCGGGCTGAAGGGCTACGTGACCAACATTCCCGCCGACGTGATGCCGGCCAGTGAGGTCATCGCCAGCTACCACGACCTGTGGCACGTCGAGGCCTCGTTCCGGATGAGCAAGAGCGACCTGAAAGCCCGGCCGATCTTCCACCACACCCGCGAGTCGATCGAGGCCCACCTGACCACCGTCTTCGCGGCCCTGGCCGTCGCCCGCTACCTGCAAGACGCGACCGGCATGAGCATCAAGAAGATCATCCGGACGCTACGGCCGCTGCAACTGATGACCCTGACCATCGCCGGCCACGAGCATACCGCGGCCGAACCCCTCACCGAGGCGGCCCGCGAAATCATCGCCGCGACCGGCACCGAGTGGCCGACACACTAAAGCGGCACGACTCGGGAGGTCAAGGCGCCCTGTTCGACGTGTGGCGCTTCCACGCGTTCTTCACCACCACCGACCCCGACGTGCTGGACACCGTGGCCGCGGACCAGCTCCACCGGCACCACGCGATCATCGAGCAGGTCCACGCCGACCTGAAGAACTCCCCCCTCGCGCACCTGCCCTCCGGGAAGTTCACCGCCAACGCCGCCTGGCTCGTGCTCGCCGTGATCGCCTTCAACCTCACCCGCGCCGCCGCGACCGTGACCGGCGAACCCACCCTGGCGAAGTCCACAACCGCGACGATCCGCCGCAAGCTGATCGCGGTCCCGGCCCGAGTCGCGTCCTCCGCCCGCCGCGTCACCTTGCACCTGCCCCAGGACTGGCCCTGGGAGACCGCGTGGACCAAGCTGTTCACGCTCGGCTGCGGACCACCAGCAGCGGCCGCACGGACCTGACCACCCCTGCCCGCGACGGCACGAACGACCCCACCGTGGAACACTCCGACAGCGAGGCCGGGCGATCAACCACGCCCCCACCCCACCGTCAGCCCGCGAACCCAATCAGGCCGTCCTCCAGCTGGGATCGGTGGATTGAGGCTTAGCCGGACCCCCAAGGAGGCTTGTTCGGTTGGACGCGATGATCGCGATGGGCGAGCGTCACACCCCTAATTGACGTGGCCGAGTCGTGGGCGAACATTCAACCTCTCTGCGCCTCAGGACGGCGTCGCGACCTCCAATGCCTACAGAGCTGATGTCGGATGGTGGGTCGGCGGCTGCGGACTAGGCCTACAGTCCAGCTGCGACCAAGTCGATGACAAGCTCTGCGCCGACCTGGACGCGATCTCGCGTGTCCACTACCGCCCCTTCGACGGCCTTCTGCGGGATCACCACAACGTGCCCGCCCTCGGTTGCAACCAGATCTAGGCGGGAGTCGAGGATCAACTCCAGCGCCCGGCCGTACTCATCGAGCCCGCTCTTGAGGGCGATTCCCGCCTTGATGCTCCGCAGGCCAACCCCGCTGCGCTTGAACTGCATCCAGCGGGGTGTCGTGGAGTAGCCGTAGAACCAAGGATCCTTTACTTCCGCCGGGGATCCGGCCTCGCGCCAGATGGCGTAGAGGTACGGGTCGCGGTAGTAACTGCGCTGCACGGTCTTGTCGAGCATGGTCATTTCGTAGCCCAGCGCGTGGTCGGCGCCGTAATAGATGCCGGAGCGACCTTCCCTCATGCAGTCGTAGCGGGCGAGGTAGTAGCGCCAGTCGAAGTCGGCGGAGGCACCGCGCCTCTCGATGAACGCGCTGATCACTTCGTCCATCCGTTGGGTGGTCGAACCGACGCCCTCAGCAAGGTCGTCGAGCAGCTGGGTGACGACGCCACCGGTGCGCGACAGACTGGCGCGGTCACCGCGGTCGACCAGAAGTGTCCGCCACACGCTCTCGGCCGTCGGTGAACCGAAGAGGTGATAGTCCGACTTCGGGTAATCGCGCTGGTACGGGCCCGTGGCGACCAGAGCCGCCGTTAGCCTCGACCAGGCGGACGGCGCGAACGCTTGTTCGAACGTCTCGGCGCGAGTAGGGAGGGCTTCGTCCAACTCGAATGCCGCCATCGTGCCACGCAGAATCGGGTGATCCTCGAGCCTGGACACGGTCGCAGCGAGCTCAGGACGCTGCTCGCGGAAGCCCTGCTTGCGTGCTTCGTCAGCGACCTGGTTTTGGTTGTACGTCGCCAGCACAGCAAGATCGCCAACCCGCATGAATTCGGCGACCTCATAGATGAACTTGGGCATGTTCTGCAGACGCATCTCGAACTGCGACGCCTCGTTCGCGTTGCGCAGGACCCGCAGGCGCTGCGCGGGGTCGTCAGTGCCCTCGATCCGGTGGACGAGGACGGCGTAAAGCAGCAAGGTGTCGGTGAGAGAGAACGCCCTGGTGTTGCCTCTCATGGCTCCGAACCGCTCGCAGCAGGCTAGGAACAGGTTAGGGCTGGGCGCGCCGAAGAGGCGAACACCCGATCCATGGGCCGCGGTCGTGAAGAGCGACTCGAAGAAGGTGTCCAGGTCGCGGCCTTTCGGCCAGCGATTGAAGGCGTCGAAGACGAAGTCGAGGTGTTCACCATGTCGCTCGTTGGCGGGAGAGAACAGCAACTCCGCGCGGCGTTCGAGCCGAAGCTGCTCGTCGCCCCTGACGCGCCCTTCGCGCCACTCGCAGACCTCGAGGATGAAGTCGAAGAAGCGCATGAACTCGTCGTCGACGATGTCGTTGTCACCCCGATACGGCCAGAGGAGGTCGGTCCACGGGCCGTCGATCAGCTCGCCGAACTCGGCGGTGCGGCCGGTGTGCTCGATGACCTGACCGAAGTGGGCCTTGAATGCCTCGAAGGCGGTAAGCGGCTTACCGCGTGAGTTCATCTTGATATAGAGGTCGTCGACAGCCCCCATATCCGCAACCGGCAGCAACTGGAACCACACCGCGGGATCGTCGGCATCCGTCAGTGCCGCCCATGCAGCCATGGGGTCGGCATCTGCGAGGCGGGCCGCGATCGCGTCGATCATGACAAGCATCGCTTCGACGGTCGGGTCGAACCGCCATAGGTGGAGGTACCAGCTCTGATCGGTGATCCAGACCGACGGCGGACCCGCCAGGTCTGCTGCCGGCGGGTTGGCCACCAGTTGCTCGCAGAATCGCCGCGCGCTCGGCCGCGTCGCATAGGTGAAGTGGGTCCATGGGTGCGACGCTTCGAGAGTACCCGTGCGGAATGCGAGGTACCAGTGCAGCAGGAAGAGCGTGGTCAGCCGTTGCTGCCCGTCGAGGGGCTCGAACTTGCCGTGGCGCACCTCGCCATACACGAAGTCAAGACCGACAGGGGGGCCGGATGTCACGGCCGTGTACAGCGAGTCCAAGAACATATCCCGCACGTACTTGGCGTCAGGGCGGCCCTGCGCGTAGTCGCGCTGGATGAGCGGGATCTCGATCGAAGCGACCCGGGGTGCGTCTGCGTTGAGGACCCGAAACATGCCGACGAACGACGTTGGGTAGCCCTTCACAGCGTGATCTCCTCTTCGTCCTCACTGGTGCTTCCCGGCCGATCCTCGAGGAGGTACGGCGCTAGCACGGTCTGCATGGCGGCGAGGTAGCCGTCGCGGTCGCGCGGTCCCCAAAAGTGAAGTTGTGCTCCCGCGTCTGTGTAGTACTTCAGGAAGGCGTTTCGGGTGCAGACAGGGATGTATGCGCCGTTGCGGTCTAGCGCGATCACCCGTCGGCGCTTCACCTCGAAGACCGAGTTGTTGAGGACGCTGTTGTCTGTGCTGGCGAGCAGCGCGAGGTTGGTGATCGAGTCCACCTCGCTGTGCTCGGTCGAGCCCGGGTCGTCCGGATCGACCGTATCGGCGGCGTCGGAGAACAGTTGGGTGATCTCTTGGTGCAGCGCCTCGAACTTCTCGGCGGTGATGGTCGGCACTGCGATGTCGATCCGGGACTTGATATCGGCCAACGATTGCGTGGAGAGGTCTAGAGCATCCAGGGCATCCCTGTGCTCTTTCAGCCATGTAGTCCATTGGTCGACGGTGTTGAGACCCTGTGAGTTCTGGGCGTGGATGTGCTCGCGTGACCAGAGGCGCTGAGCGTGTGCGTCGAAGGAGTAGCGCTCGGAGGAGTTCGTGTTGCGGCGCACGGTCTCGGCGTTCATCAGAAGCAGCACGCGGGACGTCTTGGTCGACTGGTACGTGAGTGCGGCGAGGTCGTTAGCCGACAGCCTCAGGCTGTCGCGGATCTGGCGGTCGAGCCTTGCGTGGAACTCGGTCTTCGTCGTGCCGCGCGCATCCCTGACGAGCGCACTGAACGTGGCTCGGCGTGCAGCCACGAGGTAGCCGATCTTGTGGAACAGATCGCGGTCGTCGTGCCACCCCAAGATGAGGGAATGCAGGTCAACCACCCGGTCCCAGAGGGCTTGGCCGTCCTTGACGATGAGAGGGCGGAGCGTTTCGAACGTGCGAAAGGCGGGCCGGACGTGCCAGTCGTGTACGTTGTCGTCCTCGGCATCGGCCAGCGTGTCCAGGAGAAGGCTGATGCGGGTTGCGCCGCCATCCGGCTGGCCGGTCGCGAACGCCCACACTTGGGGCGCCCGGAGGTCGCGTTCGATGCTGTCCCATTGCGCTGCGGTTTCGAACTGCCGCTCGACACGCGACAGGAGGAACGCCTTAACGAGTTCGGCGTCGGTGAGCGGAATCTGCCCTATGTTAAGGCGCGTGAACAGGGTGCGAGAGTCGAACTCCTCGGTGCTGGGTGCCTCGTACCAGATCACACGCACCGACTCAGTTAGGCCTTCATAGAGCTTCATCGCTGCGGTTGTGGGGTTTGGCCTGCTCGCAAACCAGGCGTCGATACATTGCGACGCCGCGTAGATATGGAAGTAGTCGATGTTCTCCAGACTTCCGTCCTCGGTCGGGTTGTCGAGATAGGTGGCGCTGCCCGGCCTCGTTTCGTAGCTGAGCGAGTACGGCAGTTCGGTAAACGGCAGGTAGCGTTTAATGGCTCGGAGGATCAGATACAGCGTTGTGAGCCTCTGCTGGCCATCGACCAGTTCCGAACGGTCGCCTCCTGCAAGTTGCTTCACGACGACGGGTTGAAGGTAGTAGTCGCCCCCGGCAGCCTCGGTGATGTCGTCGAGGAGCAGCCTTACCTCCTGCTCGCCCCAGCGATAGCCGCGCTGGTAGGCAGGGATGAAGAACTCGCCAGAGATCGATCCGACGGTGCGTGGTTCGAGGGTCGCGGTCGTAGCCTTCACCTCCGTCAACGTAGCGGACCCGCCACTTGCGAAGAGCCGCTTTGTGCTGCGCGACACCGTCGATGCCATCGAGGAGTTCCGTGCGGCGGGCAAGCGGGTGCTCGTCCACTGCGTGGCGGCGCACAACCGCACTCCAGCCCTGGCCCGCGCCTACGCCACACGGAGGCTCGGGGTGGCAGCGAGCTTCGCGGCATACGAGCCCCTGGGCCTGCCCGACCCGCTTCGACGGGGTGCTCTCTGGCGGGCCGCCAACCTCGGAGCTGACGTCGATTCAGGCGACCGTACGTGAAGGGTTCAGTGCGCGTCTCGTTCAGGCCGTGACCTGCGCAGCCCGTCCCTGATCGCAGCCTGGGCCGCAACGTCCGACTCGTTGTAGCGGGACAGCCACTCGATCGCCGCGGCCGCATCTTCGCCGCCGCCGCGGGCCACTTCGATCCGGACTTGGGACTCGGCGCCGCCGGCGTCGTCCACCGCCCAGCGGAACCCGAAGATCGGAGCAACCACCTTGATGGACGCTCCGTCGCGCGGAAAGAAGTGCTTCGTATACCAGGCGTGCAGGTCGAGGGCGTGGCGCTCGAGGAGGGCGTGCACCGCGGGGTGGTTGCTGGTCCGGCTGCGCTCCGGGTGCGACCAGTGGAAGACCGTGACGGACTTCCCCGCCGCCTCGGCCTCCGAGATCACTCGACCGAGCCGTGTGGCGAATTCCTGCGCCAGGTCGGCGGCGCCATCGTCATCGAGCGGGGCGTAGGAGAGGACCGGGTCGAAGACAGCGGTGGACTCGTCCTGGCCCTGCCTGACCCGCAGGCCCCAGAGGTAGATCCTGCCTTCGAGGTCCCACTCGATGTCGAAGTCCACCTCGACGTCCGCGGACGGGACCTGCGGCCAGTCCTCGTGCGGCTCGAACGCGACGCCGGACAAGGCCATCCGCGCGCGCCGCACCAGCGCGCTGTACTTCTGCTGTGCCCTCCCCCCGGGTTGGGTGTCACGAGGCGACCATGGCTCAGGGGGATCGTCGCCGGCGGTGGCGAGATCGGCGACCGTGGTCAGGCCCAGGTCGTACAGGTACCGCCACTGTTGCGCGGTGGGGAGGCCGGTCCGGATCGCGAACGACGCGTCCTCCGGCCCAGCGACTTGGACGCAGTACTCCTCCCACACGCAGCGAGCGCATTCGGTGACGTGGAACGGCCGCACGATCTCGTCGCCCGCTCTCGCGGTCTCGGCCACCTGCAGACGGAACGCGAACTCGTGGTCGTAGCGCTCCAACAGGCTGCGCTTCGCTCGCCCGGACTCGGTGCTGGCAGAGAAGGTGTCCTTCCGCGGCGCGTTCAGCTCGTACCAGACGACGAGCCACGGATCGCCCCCCAGATCGGAGTAGTCGGACGAGCCGATGATCCCGCCCATCACGTAGTCATCGCCGGCATGGAGCCCCAGCGCCTGGAGCATCCGTGTGTAGTGAGCGAGCTGGAGCCCGTCATCCTCCATCGACCGAGTCGCATCCGACAGGCCGACCTGCTTCCATCGGCGCGATGGTTCAGCCAGCGACGACACCCATACGGCACGGCGAGCGGAGTCCTGGCGCGTCCCGTGCAGCTTCACATCCACCGGCACGTACCCCTCCCCCATCAGCACGAGCAGGTCCGGAGCCCCGACCATCGCCCCCGCGCGCGGAAGGCGCCCGTTGACGATCAGCGGCACTCCAGAATGCATCGCCGCCAAGGTGGCCTCCGTATTGGCGTCCCAGCCGTCATCGTCGGACATCACGACCGCGCCGGCGGCCTCCCCGAGGCGGGCATTCACCAGGGTTTCGAACGCGTTCCCTGCGTCGAAGAGCGTCTGGGTCGCCGCGTCCACGGCGGGCCTTGGCGGAGAGTTCGGCGAAAAATCGTTGTGCACTGCACGGGCACAGCGTTTCGCCGGGTACCCCCCAAGCAGGACTTGGGCCCGCTCGGTGCCATCCTCACCCCGCACAATCCCTCCTCTGAGAGTCCGGCCGCGCCTCTGCGCTGGTTCCCTCACCCCCGACGATGGCTCCGGAGCCTGCGCCGAGGTCCTCTTCAGATGTCAGAAGCCTCAGTGACCGAGAACGTGCCACCGGTGTCGACCGCGGAACCAGAGACCGGTCTCGCGAGACTTCCGGTAGGTCCCAAGCCACCCGATCGGCGGGCACCACAGGGCGACTTTGCGCGAGCCACCGTCGATCTGCGGCTCGACCAAGTCATTGGCCAAGGCGTCGAAGAGATCGACGTACCCGTCCGTTGTGAGTGTCGTGACCGCATGCGCCCCGCGTGATCCCTTGGGAATGAGCCTAACGACCCTCCGCCATGCCTCACCGTCGCGGCTGGGGAAGAGCGGCAACCACGGTGCGTGACCGCGGAGGTGAAGGGGGTCGCTGCCGCCGCTGAACCACTTGGTGTACCGCGGGTCTCGCCTCCACTCGTCGCAGGCCCGCTTGAGCTCCGGCGGAAGACCCGCCTTCGCAAGGTCGGTCTCCGATGCCCAAGCCAAGAAGATGCCGAGGTCCTGTCCCCACAGGTCTTCGATGGTGCGGAGCAAGGGGTCGTCGAGCGGTCGACCCATCTCCATCCAACGCCAGAGGCCGAGAGGGACGTTGGTCCAGCCGAGGCCGCCAATTGTCAGATGCAGCAGTGGGTTCCAGTAGGCGACGGCGTCCTCAAGGTCACCATCAAGTGCGGCCGTGCGCCGATCGACCTGCCTTGCGAGTTCCGGTGAAGCCGCGTGCTGCCAAGCTTCCGGTAGGAGCCAACACCAAGGTCCGGAGTCGCCTCCGAAAACGCGCTTCTGCGCAGAGTTGTCATCGGTCATCGCTCACCTCTTCACTAGTGGGCTGGGTTTGCCGGACCACGTCACGGCAAGCAGGTCACGCGCGCGCGTCGCCGCGACGTAGAGCAACGACCGCTCTCGCAGTAGCGCGTCCGCCTGCGCGGACTCGTCGTAGTTCTGGTCGCGCAGGGCAGCGGGGATAGAGCCCTCGCGCACCCCGAAGAGGACAACCTTGCTGAACTCGGTCCCCTTCGACCGGTGCATCGTCATCACGACGGGCTGCCCTGGCCTGATGGCCTCGTTGTCGACGCCCCGCACTGTGACACCTCGTTCGGCCAGCCCTGATACGACGCGCTCCTGCTGGTTCCGATCGCGGACCAGGATCGCCAGCGTCTCGGGCGCGACATCGGTCTCGGACGTCCACCCCTTGACCAGATCAGCAACGCGGTCGAGCTCGTCCGCCACGGACTCGCATGCAATGAACTGAGGCACCGGCCCGCTCCGTGCAGAGCGGTACTTCGAGTGGTCCTCAGCCTCGCCCTCGAGATCGCTGTAGTCCGCGCCGTCGAGCACGGACATTGCCCAGCGCAGGTTCTGTGCCGTTGTCCGGTAGTTGAGGTTCAGCCGGCGCGCGCGCCCGACGATCTTGATCCCATACTGGGACAACGTGATCCGGTGGCCGTAGATCCGCTGGTGAGAATCCTCGGCAATGAAGATGTCGTCCTTCCCTTCGGCGACGGCCGCACGCAGAAGCTGCCACCGTGACGGCGAGAGGTCCTGGCCCTCGTCCACGAGCACATAATCGAAGGGCCGAGTGGCTCCGGCGGCCGCCTGCAGGTTCAGGTGCTCGGCGGCCAACGTCGCGACCTCGGGATAGTCCAGCCGACCGTAGATGCGGCCCGTCGCGCGGTAGGAGGCGATGACGTCCCACACCGCCGTGCGCTTGGCACGGTCCAGCGCAACACCACGCCCAGGCCTGCGCACCTTGAGGTACTCCGCCTTCTCCCTGATCTGGTTCGGCAGCACGACAGCCGAGTACTCCTCCTCAAAGAACCCAGGGCTCTTGAGCTGCGGCGGAAGCGCCTGGCCGGCGACGGCGATGGCGTCGGCCCAAGCGGTGCTCGGGCTCCGATCGGAGACCTCGGTGGTCGCGACTCCCAACACGGCCTCGGCCGCCTTCGCGATGCCAGGCCCAGCAGCCTTGACGACGCGAGCCGCGAAGGCATCGACGCCCACGACGTAGGCGCCGGCGTCCCCGATGTTCTTGGCGCGCGGCAGATCCGGATCCAGCCGACGCAGGTCCCGGTCGAGCATGTTCGCGAGGTTTGTGGTGTACGTGGTCACGAGCACGCGAGGGGTGGGCATGCGTCGGGTGAGCGCACGGGCGCGGTGCAGCACGACCACCGTCTTCCCGGTCCCCGCTCCTCCGGTAAGGCGGGCCGATCCGTTGTACCCCTTGTAGACGTACTGGCGCTGGTCCGGGTGGAGGAAGATCCGCCACGCGCCGAAGTCACCCTCGTTGATGACGCGCTCGAGCTCCGCGTTGGACTCGATCCACGCGAAGGTGAGCTGACTCGCGGGCCGCTTGAGGCCTTCGATGATCGCCTCGTCCGAGTGGACGTCTTCGGTCTCGTGCTGGCCGAGTCCGTAGCGTTCCTTGATGTCGCTGATCGAGGTTCCACCTATCAGGTCGATCAGCGCGAGCCCCTGCCAGTCCGCGGGGGCCCTGTCGACCACAGAGGCGAGGGAGTCCTCGTCCGTGGCGGCCATCGCGAGCTCTGCGAAGCGCGCATCGAGTCCGAGGCTGTCGACGAGGTCCTTCACCCCGAAGCCGTATGCCGCCAGCATCGGGGGCAGGCTCGTCTTCCCTCCCGCTGGAGTGACCTCCGCAGGCGCCGCCTCTGGTTCGGGGACAACCGTGGGGGCGGCGTCGAGAATCTCGGGCACACCGGAGATCGGGTTCAGCTTGAGCACGACCTTCTGCGCCACCTCGATCGCGTCGTCGTGCGGCCAGATGCCGTGGAGGACGTAGTCGACAGAATCGGGGGTGGTCAGCTTGAAGAGGACCGCGCGGTAGCCCTGGTCGACACGTCCAGTCCTGACGCGGGGGTCGGCACTGTTGTTGATCGGCTCGATGTGCAGCCCAGGCAGCGATGGGTCCTCTGACAGCTTCTCGAGGAACGCAAACGCCTTCTTCTTGAGACCAGGTTCGAGCTTGCTCACCAACTTGGTGATGATCACGGACATCAGTGGGCTTCCTTCTCGGTGAGTGCTTCCAGCAGCGCTTCGATCTTGGCGTCGACGACGGTCCAGCCGTCCGCCTGGAGGTCTTCGATAGAGGCGTCGTCGGGATCGACGAGCACGGCGATCTTGCGGTTGGGCCAAGCGAAGTCGACGGGTGTTCCGTTGGCGAACTCCTCGCCATAGACGGGCACGGCGACGGTCGTCGAGTTAGCCAGTGCCCGGACCAGGGCGAGCTCGAGTGCGCTGTCCTTGACGAGGTCGGCAAGCGCTGCCCACTCGGGTGCCAGGTCCACGGCGGGCGCAGCGACCGAGGCAACGACTACCGCTGGCGCCCCGGTGGTGGTCGCCAGCGTGGTCGACGTCAGGACAACCGTGTGGCTCGCGTCCGTGAACGCGTTTGCGAGCTGTAGCCAGCGCTGCCACGCCCGCTTGTGGTCCGGATCCGCCACGGCAGAGTCGCTGTCGTCAAGGATGACGACGGTCTCCATGGCCGTCTGGGTTGCGGGGTGGAGTCGCGTCAAGACGCCCACCTGGCCCTCGCGCCACCAGATCGCCGAAGGCGCGCCAGAGGTGGTGGCGTTCCCGGCCGCCGCCATGAGCTCGGCCGCAAGACCCGCGAGACTGGCCTCGGCGTCAACGGCAATACCGACGGCGCCGTTCGCGGCGAGCAGCATCCAGACCGCGTCCGCGAGCGCCTTGCGGGGAGCGTGATGGGGCTGCTGGATCCACGACATGAGCCAGTCCATCGGCCCGCCGGTCAGAGCCTTGACCGCGTCCCGGTTGAAGCCTCCCCCCGGCTGACCAGCGGGCAGGGCCAGGAGGTGGTCGACGACGGGCGGCAGCACCCACTCGTATGCCGGCGCGTGCTTTCCTCCCTCCGTGAGGTCTGCATCCGTCAGCCCGAGGACTGCGAAGTCGTTGAGCCGCAGAGTGTTGCGCTTCACAGCGTCGTCCGCGATGCGGTTGTGCTGCGGGCTGGCGTGGTAGGTCCAGCCGTCAGTGAAGATCGCGATCGGTGGAATGCCCGGATCGTTGCTCCGCAGCACGAAGTCGGGGATGGACCCGTGCGACAGCTCCTGCGGAGTCAGGGTCCAGACGCGCTGGTCCCCACCGAAGGTGATGGTGAGCCGGTTCCCAGAGGGGCCGGGCTTCTCCTTGACCGTGGCGTTGAGTGCCTTGAGACGCTCCTCGAAGACATTGCGGAAGAGCAGTTCGAGGTGCGACTCACTGCTGCCGCTCCCCACAGGGCCCTCGGTGACCTGCCAGCCCATCGCATCAGCCGGCGGGACCTCGTCGGACTCCAAGGGGGACGACATGCCCAGGATCGTCCGAAGGTGCCGCTCGGCCGCTAGCCGGGACAGCCGATCGGCACCCAGCCCGAAGGAGAAGGGCAGGAGGCACCGATGACAGGCCATCCGGTTCTCGTCCTTGCAGGGACACAGCGCCACGACCTGGAGGGCTGTGGCGAGGAGGTCCCACATCTCCTCCGGCTCGGCGAGGTCCGCGAGGTAGCCCGTTCCACCCGGCACGATGTCGTGCAGGAGCAGAGCATCACGGACCTCCCCTTGGGCGCCGCCGGGGATGGGTGCCGGGATCGTCGCGACCTCGAGATGGTCTGGGTTGCCGCCCATGCGCTCGCGGAGCCCCAACAGCACCGCCGCGGCCAGGCTGGGGACGGCGAAGGAGTCGCCGAGCGTGACCTGCAGGGGCAGAGACAGCACCACGGCCTGAGTCGTCAGGGTCCGCGTCAGACCGACCACGCGGGCATCCTCGGCGGACGCGTCCCGGTAGCGGCACCAGGGCCGGTGCTCGTGACGGTTGTTCGCGTTGGCGTGGCTGTCCGCTTTCCCGCATGCCGCGCAGACGCGGAACATCGTGTTCGGCAGCTGCTGCCCTGCCACACCTCGCGCCGACATGCCCGACACACTGGCGCGGCCGGCGTTGAGCCAGCGGATGTCCATCGATCGGTAGTGCGCGATCCCGAACGTTCCACCGGTCACAGCCCACTGACGCGTGACGTTGGCCGGGTTCAGGTCCGGGGCGACGGCGATGACGAAGCGAGTCTTCTTTCGCTCGTCGCTGCTGTCGTTGATGCGGCTCTCGTCCCTTCGGACCTCGCTCAGAACCCTGGTCATCTCTACGACCTCGAACCGTTGGGCGGCGTCCGCGATCTGCGAGCTGCCGCATCGGGGGCACGACGTCACGGTGATCTGGTTGCCAGCGGGCGCGAGGTCGCACGCATACCCGCAGACGTCGCACCACGCCCAGGGCCGGATGAGGTTCGTCTCGGTGCCGAGGTCGAGCCCGTCGACGTCCATCTCCAGACCGCGGGCGTAGAAGGTCGCGCCGGGCGCGAAGTCCCGAAGGGCCAGGGACGCCACCCGGTTGAACGTCCGCTGCTCCGACATGTAGGCGTTCGTCTCCGGGTCGCGCCAGGTCACGGCGACGTCGAGGGTGACCGAGTCGTCGACGAGGGTGTAGTTGGGCAACAGCCCATACTCCTCCAACGACGAGATCCAGTGCTTGTTGCGGTGGTCGTTGTGGTGGCGGCCGACCAACTTGAGCGTCGACTCGGCAGAACGGAAGTCCCGCTTGTCGTCGTCCGAGGCAGCCGGACTCTCCGCGGCGGCCTTGAGCTCGGGGAGCTTGGCGAGGATCTCCTGACGTCGGTGCGCGAGGTCGAGGTCGAGCTGCCCCCACCGCTGTGACGCGGCATACACGAGTCGGGCCAGACCGCTCGTCCCCCAGTCGACCTCACCGGCGGCCTCCTGCGGCGTCGCCCACGCCCGGAGCATCTCCTGGGTCTCGGGCTTGAGGTTGTCGAAGGTCTCGAGGAACTCCTCGAGGTACTCGTCGGCATGGTTCTCGGCCTCGGTGACAAGGTCACCGAGGAACGTGCCGTATCCCGCCGACTCCATCGCGAGCCCGGCCTTACTGGGGATGAACTGCGACGGGTTGCGTGCCATCCGGTCGATGACCGAGGCGATGTACTGCCGCTGGAGGATCTCCTCGGCATTGAGATAGGTCGCCGGCGGCCGGACCTCGCCGTTGATGACGGACAGCGGGTCCCCGAGCCGGGGCAGGTGCTCTCCGCGCCCGGTTACGAAGGCGACATTGAGGGAGTTGCCGGTGAGGCGACCTGCCCGGCCGACTCGCTGGAGGTAGGACGCCACGGTCCGCGGCAGGGAGGCGAGGAGCACCGTCGACAGGTCGCCGATGTCGATACCCATCTCCAGCGTGGGCGTGGCCACGAGGACGTTGGGTGCGCCCGGATCCGTGCCCCCTGATCGGAAGGCGCGTTCGTACTCCAGCCGGACATCGTCCTCCAGCAGGCTCGAGTGCTCTCGGGAGACGATGCGCCGCATGTCCGACGACGCGTACAGGTCCCGATAGAAGTTCTCGCTTCTGGGTGTGGACACGAGGTGCCCAGGACACCGGACACTCGTGCAGCGGCTGCCGTCGAGCTGTTCGACGACGGTGGTCGTGCCGTCGAGGTGGGTTCGACAGACGTCGCAGACGAGGAGCGTGGTGGGCTTCGCCAGCTCGTCGTCGGTGATCGGGGCGATGACGATGGAGCTGGGAGCAAGCGCGAAGACGGTCCCCCCCGACTCGGTCACGCTCGCCGTGAGGACATCCTCCTTGGCTAGCCGATCGAGGAGTGCCTTGGCGAGCACGGCCCCGTGCCTGGGGCTGACCCGCAGTGTCTTCGCGGTCCAGTTCGCATACCAGCTCTGCGGCGAGGTGACGGGGTCGAGCAGCGGCTCGCGCATCGTCGCGCCGCCAACGCGGGGGAAGGCGGGCGCCGCCCGTCCCGAGGGGAAAGCGGGCATCCCCTGGGTGCGAGGTCTGCCACCCCAGATGAAGAAGCGACGGCCGTCGCTGGCGATGTACTTCGAAAGCCACTCGTGGGCGATGCCACCCTTCTGGCGCATGTGCTCCAAGACGCCTCGCACCCAGGCCACGAGGTCGGCCTCTGGTGTGGCGGACAGCGGGGCATCGAGTGTGTCCTGCACCCCTTCGAGGTCGAGGGCCGCCTTGGCAAGGGAAGCGAGCCGCGCAGGGCTGCCGGCCTCCACCTGGACCGCGACCGACCCGGTGCGCTCAAGGGTGCGGCCGAAGCTCGACTGGAGGCCGAACTCCAGGGTGGTGTCGAACAGGAGCCGGCGCTTGACGCGTGCCCGTGCCTGGCTCATGCGGCCAACAGATGCGTTGGGTTTCCACCAACCGTCGAACTCATCGCGATCGATGCAGTCGGGCGGAACCATCCGGTAGCGGCTGAAGGGGTCGGCTTGGCCGCGCTGGAACACCCTCTCGACGAGCTCGTCGAGGGTGCAGGGACCGGCGCCGATCGCGTCTCGGAGCATGGCGCGGAAGGTCAGCGTATGCGAGCGCGCCTCGACGAAGCCGGCCCGGTGGGCGGCGTCCTGGACGCTGTCGGTGAAAACGAGGGACTTCTTCTCGCGCGGGTCCAGCGCAGCCTCGCCGAACAGCGTGGAGAGCGTCACGGACAGGAGCGTCGCGATGGCGCTGCCGAGGAAGCGTATGCCGTCCTCCTGCAGGCAGGAGGGGCACGTGTCCTTGCGCGAGAGATCGTCCGCCTCGACGCCTACATGGGTGAGCACCGGCAGGATCCGCCCGGCACGGAGCCGCTCGTCATCCGGCTCGGGCATCTTGGTCAGCAAAGTCCGGTGGTCGGTGTCGAACCAGAGCAGGTTTTCGATGCGCTCTGCCTCGCCGGACGGCCCGAGCCCGATGCTGAAGTCGGCCTCGGCGGGGGCGGCGAGGAGGGGTCGGAAGCGGCCCTCCTTCAGGGCATGACGCCTCCGGATGGTCGTGTCGTCGTTCTGAAGGTCGCTGCCCACCGCCGCGAGCTCGACGCCCCAGCCCGATCGGCCACAGTGTCGGCAGTAGAGGGCGGGGAAGGACTGGGCGTAGGGTTCCTCGTCCGTGCCGCCAAGGCGGGCCCCGTCGTCGCTCCAGCGGTAGGCCGTGACGAGGGACGCGTCGCGGTCGATGCGGGTGAGCTCACGCACCCAGAGGGTGAGCTCCACGGTGATAGCCCCGTGACCAGCGATGGCGCGAACGTGGCTCAGGTCGGCGACGAGGTGGTCGAGCGCCCTGAGGTGAAGCTCGGTGGTTCCATCCGCGGCAGTCTCGGTGGGGAAGATGACCTCCAGTAGGTCCTCGCGGCGGGTCGCCTCCACCGCGGCCGTGGCTAGTGCCTGCACGTCCGGAAGCACCCGAGACACTCCGAGGAAAGCCTCGGCGGTCGCAGGGTCATCGCCGTTGGGGAAACGTGCAGCTCCCCGCTCGTCGCCCTCGGGAACCCCTTCGAGGAGAGCGTCGAACACCTCGCGGGTGAGCGCCTCCGGGTCATCGCGGAGGCGGTCGCAGCGTCCAACGAGGCCGCGAAGCTCGGCCTCGGTCAGGTCGCGGAGCCGTCGGGGCGCCAATTGCTGCGCGCTGACCTCTGAGACCGCCGAACCCACCCACTCATCGAGGCTGAGCCGAGACTCGGTGATCACACTGTCTGGTCCGAAGTCGTCGCCGAAGACCGTGTGGGCGAAGCCGACCATCGTTGAGGGATCTCCGCGATCGCCGAGCGTCGCCGAGGTCGCAACGGGGGTGATCTTGCCGAGCGGGCGGGCTCGGTCCGCCTCGGTGATCGAGGAGTCCTCGTCGGGCCAATGGCTCTTGAGGGCCATGCCGAGCCGGCGAAGGAGCATGGCGACGTCCGTCCCCTGAGCCCCGTCGTAGGTGTGGAACTCGTCGAGGACGAGATAGGTCAGCGACGTCGCGCTCTGCTTCCAGATCGGCTGGTCATCCTGGCGCAGCAGGAGCTGGTCGAGCATCTTGTAGTTGGTCAGGAGGATGTCGGGGGCCAGGCTGCGCATTGCGCCGCGGTCGTTGATGAGCCCGCGCTTGGAGACGATCGTCCGGTGCTCGGGATCCTGCTCGCCGGTGTAGATGCCTGCCGTAACGGACGCAAGTTCTGGGCGCGTCGTGAGCAGGTGGGTGAGGCGGCCGGCCTGGTCGTTCGCCAGCGCGTTCATCGGATAGAGGATGAGCGCCTTCATCCCGGTCACGCCCGCGCGGTTGGCTCGGACGACGTGGTCGAGGATCGGGTGGAGGAACGTCTCCGTCTTGCCCGAGCCGGTGCCCGTCGTGACGAGGGTCGGGAGGGGACGCGGCTTGTCGGGGCCGAGGTCGTTCGTCGTGAGCCGCGCGTACGCCGCCGCCTGGTGGCCGTAAGGAACGAGGCCCGGGTCCCAGTCGAGCGAACGCTGCCAGCCGTCATCCGCGGGACGGTACGGAAGGCGAAGGCGGAGGTACGGCCCGCGGAAGATGCCGTCCTCCGCGTCGGAGAGGAACTCTGTGAGGGCCTGCGCGGCCTCAGGGTCGGCGAGGGCGAACGTCGTCGTCAGGTAGTCGACGATGCCCTGCCGTAGGGCACCCGCCTGCAAGCTGGGGAGGAGCTCGGCCATCAGGCGGTTCCACCGGTCTTCTCTGCCAGACGGCGCTCGAACTCGGCGTAGGCGGTGCGCATGTCTGCCTCACGGTCGAGTGTGCCGAAGGGGAGTTCATAGGTGTAGTCGATACCGCTCCCGGGGTGCGTCGCGGTCCGCTCCTCCTCGGTGATCTTGTCGCCCTTCTTGCGCCAGACGGTCAGGACCGAGTTCGGCACAAGACGGCCGTTGGCGTCGTAGGTGTAGTCCCAGTGGTCGTAGCCGTAGAGCACTGCGAACTGGGTCCGGTAGACCGTGCACAGGTCGTCGATGTCGACGCCGAGCATGAGCGCCACAAGGGCATCGAGCTCGACCAACGCGTTGCGTCGGTCGACCGCCCGACGTAGGGGAGTCTCGGGAGTCCACCCCCGTCCGATGGGGCCAGCCGCGAACTGAGGAAGGATCATGGCGTCATCGAGGAACTCCTCGTCCCAACACTGTGCCCACAAGACGGCGTAGGCTCTGCTCACGCAGTTGAGCCGCAATGTGCGCAGCAACAGTGCGTGGATGAGCGGATGTTCGTTATCCACCATCGGGAGGCGATTCACGGTAACGCCGTGGATATCCGCCTTGGGCGCCGAGCGAACATTGAAGTCGCTCAGCAGCGATGAAAGCGCTCCCGCCACGACCACGAGCGACGACGTAGCACCCCTCGGTAGTCCCGCCGAGGTCACAGGGTGGACATGAGCGGCTCCCGGCGGAATAAGTGCAGGAATCAGGGTGCGCTCGCCGCCATTGGCGGCCATGCGTCGCCATGCCACGCGGTAGAAGTCGCGTGCCGGGTACTGGCCCTCGTCACCCCAATGCGTGTACTGAGCCTCGTAAACGTGCGACCTGCCAGCCGGCTTGTAGGACGTGATTGGCACAGACTCGGGTGTCAGATCCTCAAGGTCTGTCGAGGACCAATCGAGATTGTGCTTCATCGACTTGTTGGGGTACTTGTACATCGGCGTCGCGACGTGCAGGTGCGGACCTTGGAGGATCACGTCCTTCCACGCTGCCCCGCCCCACGAAGATTCGAAACGGCCCTTTGTGCGGTCTGTCTTCTCGTTCCAGCCCGCCGAGAACTCGAGCCCTAACGTGGCTATCCGGGGCCGCTTGCTGGTGACCGCGAGAGTCTTGCTGGCAGCTTGATTGACGGTGTAGAGCATTCGGGTCCTGTGCGCTGGGCAACCTGAATCCTCGAGAATATCCCGCCAGGTCTCAAGCACGGAGTCATCGACCGATATGAGCCGCTTGCGATGAGGGCGTCGGTCCCAGTTGCCCTCGGCATCCTTAAGGCCGGGCTCAGGGCCCATTCCGTCATGCACGAACGAGCGATCGATTGTTTCGGGGTGGTAAAGCCCCGTTGCATGCAAGAAAGCAACGTCCATTCTGCGGCCGTATACATGGACACCATAGCTGACAAGATGATGAACCTCGAATAGTGTCAATTCGTTGATGAATTGCCAGTGCCTCCGGAGCCGCGCATAAGTATGAGATCGCAAGATACCAGCTCGTTCGTCACTGAAGTGCGTTTCAGGATGAAGGAGGGAAGCGACACCGGTGCTATGTGAATGTTTCCATACCTGGGACATGAAACATCGGTATAGGTCTGGGCGCAGACCACTGAGGAGAGGGTAGGTGCTGATGTCGCTGACGAACTCACGAACAGCAACCATGTCCCCCGTCGCCTCGAGCGTCAGAGCCTTGATCCCGTCCAGGGCTAGCGTCTCATCGCGCCGCTGTGAACGTTGAACTTCGGATGGCTTGAGGGCCAACTGCCACCAAGGATCCCCCTCGGCGAGGAGGGCATCCACATCGGTATCTGGCTTGACCCAAGGTGGGTTTCCTACTTGGAGGTCGAAGCCGTCATGCGCGAATACCGTTGCGAAGTCGAGCTCCCAGTGGAGGAATCCCTGTCGCCCCGCCACGCGCTCTCCCACGGCAACCCATGACTGCGCTTCCCGCACCTGCTCAATCTGGTCCGCCGCCGCGAAAATCAGGTCGTTGCGCTCCTCCTCGCCGAGTTCTTCCCACGACATGGCCGAGACGAGGGTGTCCATGCCCTTGGCCCTCTGGGCCTTCTTCAGGGTCTCGGTGCCCAAGATCTTCGTGCAGGCATCGATCCATTCCTGCAGTGTCGGCGGCTTGACCTCGGTCTCGGTCAGCGGCCAGAACCACATGGCGCACCAGAGATCCATGACGAGCCGGAGCCTTCGGTAGGCCCCGTTCTCATCGGCGAGCGACGCCTCGATCTCCTCCCGGGTCACAGCTTGTGTGTGCTTCGGGGTCTCGCGTCCCCACAGCTCGATGATGCGGCTGGATTCGGCCTCGGCAATGCGTAGGCGTCGGAGCGCGAACTGCCAGAGCTTCTCGACCCGCTCGCCAAGGACGGTCAGCTGTTGCAGCTGCTTCGTCGTCGGCTTTGCTCTCATTGACCGACGCCACGCCTTGAGCTTCGCGACCGCTTCCGGCGCCAGGGCCGCGACGTCCTTGGGGACCTCAGTGGCTGAGCCCCAGCCCTGGGCTGGCAACAGGAAGTGATGGACGCGGCTCGACGTCGCGCTGAGGGCGTGACCCTCGGCAAGGTTCTCTGCCAGTTCCGTGAGGGGGACGTCCTGCGGGGTCGAGGTCAGCCATGACTTGTCCTTGAGCTGCGCTTGTGAGTACACGGCTCGTCGAGTGCCGATGAGCGAGTTGCCTCGCCGGAGGCGGAGCCCGAACCATGGCGCCTGCAGCCCCGCAACCATGGTGTCGAGCCAGAGGGAAACCTCCGCGAGCTCGACCGCCGTGCCGTTGAGGTCGACCCCGTGGACCTGGTGGAGGGCGATGTACGCCTTCACCTTCTGGAGCTCGGTCGCGTACTCATCCGGGTCGATCCGCTCGTCGAGCTCGTCCTGGCGCCGCTTGAGGTACTCGGCGGCGAGCTGTCGGACTGCCTCGATGGCGAACGCGCCCGACCCGAGGGCCGGCTCGCAGACCGTGAGCTGGAGGATCTCTCCGGCTGTCGTCCGGTGACCGTCTTGGTCGAGGAGCTCGGCGAGCGCCTGCGACACCGTGAAACGGGTCAGCACTTCGGGCGTGTAGTACGACGCCGACTGCTGGCGCTCGCGGCCGGCGAGTCGGAAGACGAAGGTCCCCTTCTCGTGCCGGACTGCGCGCTTCTCCCCGGTCACCTCGTCCTCGACCGTGACGAAGTCCTTCGGATCGAGATGGTCGGCGCGGGTCACCGGGACAACCCAGGAGCCCATGGACGGGTCGCCGTCCTTGGCCACCTCGAAGAGGTCCTCCTCGGCGAAGAAACCGGTGTAGGACATGAGGCCCTCGTAGACGGCACC
Source organism: Terracoccus luteus (assembly GCF_003635045.1). Classification (NCBI taxonomy): domain Bacteria; kingdom Bacillati; phylum Actinomycetota; class Actinomycetes; order Micrococcales; family Intrasporangiaceae; genus Terracoccus; species Terracoccus luteus. Next base: position 3,173,464 of record NZ_RBXT01000001.1, read on the forward strand.
GAGCTGGTTGATGCCGAGCTCGACGTACGAGATGAAGCCGCGGTCGCGCCCCTTCGACTCCTTGCTCAGCAGCAGGTGTCGAAGCACCCTCTGGAGCGCGACGTTGCCGAGTCCGACCTCATCGATGAGCGCGGTGGCCTTCGGAAGGAACAGATCGGCGCGCATGGGGTTGAAAACGAGCCCTTCGGCTTCTGCGGCTTCGTCGGGAGCCGGCTGCGGGGCATCCCCGTGACCGGCGTCGACGAGGCGGAAGAGCTTCTCGAGCGACTCGTACAGGTGCCGACCCGAGCGGCTGTTCGCGCCGTGCAGCTCGACGAGCGTCAGCTCACGGAGCCGGTCGAGGCTGTAGCCCTGCTCGTACTCGCTTGCCCCCGTCGGCAGTACGCCGAGCTCGGTCGAGGCCTCTGCGTAGAGGAGGAAGAGGATCCGGTAGAGGTAGCGCAACGACTGGATGGCCAGCGCCTGGGCCTGGCTCTCGGGAAGGGGCTCGAGACCCTGTGCTGCACGGCGAGCGACGACCTCGTTGGCGATGATCTCGATGGAGAGGCGCACGCCCTCACGCAGGTCCTTCGAGACGCCGACCGTGTGCTTGACGGAGTCCTCGAGGACGGTCGACCACCAGATGTCGCCGTCCGCATCAGGGCCGAGGGAACCGGCCTCCAGGCAGGTCAGGGCGCGGTCGGCCTCGCCGCCGCGCTTCGTGTCGTTTCGCTCAGCGACGGTCTGCAGGTCGACGGCGAGGTAGCGGCCCTCCGGCCAGCGCTCCTGCTCGGCGACGACGGCCCAGCGGCCGGCGAGGATGAGTACGAAGGCGGGTGCCTCGTCGCGGACGAAGAGGCTCGACACGAGTCGCGCGGCGGACTTGTACTCGGTGCCGTCCTCGGTGATGAACGGCTCCGCGAGTGAGGGAGCGTCCTTGGCGACCACGTCGTCGACCGCGTCGGCGGGAAGGGCGGCGAGGATCGCGAGGGGAGCCTGACCGGTGATGCCCGGAGACGACACCCACGTGAGGGGGCCTTCAGAGTGAGGGGCGAACTGCCCGGTGCGGTAGCCGAGGATCGTCAGGAGGTCGTCATGGAGGTCGTCGGCATCGGTGGCTTCGGTGCCGTCAGCGAGAAGGTTGGTGAAGGCGTTCTCCAGGCGTCCGCGGGCCGCAGTGAAGCGAGTGAGGCTCGTCTCGACCTCGGAGGCGTCCCACTCCTTGCGTCGCTCGAGGACCTTTCCCTGGAACGACTCCGACTTGGCGTCGGTCGTGAAGTAGTGCTCGCTGATCCAGTCCTCGCCGACGACGAAGGCGTCACTCACCGGCATCTCAGGCTCCCCCTGCCTGGTTGTTCTCGATCGGGTGGCCCTGCGGGAGGACGACGAGGAGCGGTCGCACGAGTTGGCGGTCAGGCATCCTGCCCCCGGCCAGCCGCTTCTCCTCCTCGACACTCACCCGCCTGCTCTTGATCTCCGAGCGCTGGATGAGGGCGCTGGCGTCGTGCGTCCAGTCGTCGACCCGGCTGGACCACTCGGCTACCTGCTTGGCGGCTTCGTGCTCTGCGGCCGCGAACTGGGAGGCCATCCGCTTGCGCGCCTCGTCGACGGCATACGGGATGAGGGTGGTCAGTGTGTCCGTGTGGGCTACGCGTCCCGGGTTGGTCATCGAGAGGCCAACCCCCGCCATGCCGAGCATGTCTGCGGCCGAGTCGTGCAGCTCGATAATGGTGTGAGCGGCCGCCTTCGGGTTGATGAACTGCACGGACAGCCATACCGAAGACACTGTCAGGCCGCGCTTGTTGGTGAGGGTGCCAAGGAGCAGGACAGTCGGCAAATCGACGTCGCCGCGCACCGCGAAGACCTGGTTGCGGGCGAGGGACGCGAGTGCCCGGTCGCTGGCCCAGTCGATGACAGGGTGCAGTGGGCCGAGGTAGTGGGCCTCCGGCCACGAGGAGCCGCCGCCGTCGGCGAGGGCAGCCTCGAGGAGGCTCTTGCCCTTTGCCTTCGACGTGGCGAGGAGGAGGCGCTTGGTCACCTGTCGCTCGGCCAGGTAGGACTGCGGGAGGACGTCGAGGCGGGCCCGCAGGTCAGCCGGCGGCTCGAACTCGACGATCTGCTCCGCGTCGTGGCGTCGCCAGCGGACACCTCCATGGCTGGAGGATGCGTCGGGCACGGTGTAGGCCTGCTGCAGCGCCTCCTCGAGGAAGTCGACCTCGGTGGCATACAGGGAGGACGCGGCGGCCGTGGTGGTTTGGTCGGCGGGGGGCGTGACTCGGCCGAGCTGCTGGAGGCGGGCAAGGAGGCCCAGCACGCTGTTGTCCTGCGCCACATGCTCGGGCGTCGCGACGACGTCGTCGAGCCGGGCCTGGCCGGCGAGGACCTTGCGGATTTCGTCCTCCTCGGCCTTGACGTCGAACTTGCCCATGAGAGACGCGGAGTCGCCAAGGGCCGTATGAGCCTCCTGCTCCTTCTCGAGGAGCTTGCTGAGGACGCGCAGGTCACCCGAGAACGTCGGGTGGGACGGTTCGAGCAGGAGCGTCGTGATCTCCGGCGAGTGCTTCTGGCCGTAACGGTCGATGCGGCCATTGCGCTGCTCGATGCGGATCAGCGACCACGGGATGTCGAAGTGGATGAGGTTATGGCACTGGAGGTGGAGGTTCACGCCCTCGGAAGCCACATCGCCTGTGACGAGGACGCGGACCGGGGACGAGGTCTGCTTGAACTCCTCGACGATCTCCTGCTGCTCCTGGTCGGTCAGGCCGCCGTGGAGGATGCGGACCTCGCCGGCCGAGAAACCGAGGTCCTTGCGGAGGCTCTCGCGGAGCCATGCGAGGGTGGCGATGCGTTCGGCAAAGATCACGGCCCGCTCCGGCTTGCCCTTGCCGACGCCGATCTCCTTGAGGCGCTTGACGAGGCCGGCGTACTTGCCTGTTGCTTGGTTGGCGTGGGTGGCCTTGAGCGCAGCCTCGGCCAGAATGGTGAGGCGCTCGAGAGCCTCGACCTCGCGGGCCTCCCCGGGATGCTGAGGGTTGAGCTTGGAGCGGCGCTGGCGGCACGACTCGACGAGGGCGGCCGGAGAGGAGAGGAACGCCTTGGCCAGCGTCCACGGGAAGAGGGAGTTGCCGCCCGAGTGAGGGCTGGACCCCTTTGGGTGGAGCCAGACGTCGGCGAGCTCGTCGGCGACGGCGTCTTCCTCGGGCGAGGCCGGCACGAGCAAATGGCGCGGCTCGGCACGCTCGGCCCAGTCGGCGCCGACGACGCCGGCCACCTCGGGGCTGTAGCGGTGACGACGCACGATGAGGCGCCGCACCTCGTCCTCGACGAGCTCGCCGCCGGGCCGGACCGCTGTGGGCTCGAGGAGGCGGATGAGCTCGGCGAAGGACTCGGCGTTGCCGTTGTGCGGCGTGGCGCTCGCCAGGATCAGAGCGTCAGTGTTGGGAGCGAGGACGCGGGCGAGGCGGTTGTTCTGTGTCTGCGAGTTGGTCACGCCGTGGGACTCGTCGATGACGACGGCATCCCAACGGTGCTTGCGCAGGTGGTTGAGGTAGCGGTCGTTCTTGAGGGTGTCGATCGAGATGATCGCCCGCTTGTACATCGTGAACGGGTTGCGGGTCGCAGGAAGCTTCTGACGGACTCGCTGGATGCCCACCGAGTCGAGGCGGACGAACGGCAGCGCGAAGCGGGTCCACATCTCGTGCTGCATCTGCTCGAGGACGTGGCGCGGGCTGACGATGAGGATGCGGTCACCGCGGCCCCGCCTGACGAGCTCGCTGAGGATCATCCCGATCTCGAGGGTCTTGCCGAGGCCGACGGCGTCGGCAAGGAGGATGCGTGGCCGAAGGTTGGCCGGGTCGAGGGCACGCTGCACCGCGGCGTGCTGGTAATCCAGCGGGTCGGCGAGGACCTGGCTCGACACCGCGAGGCTGGGGTCATCGACCGGAAGGGCCGTCTTGCGGAGCGTTGCCTCGAGCCAGAGGCGGCTGCGTCTGTAACCGGGCGAGTCGTCGGCGACCACCATGGTCTTCGCGGGGTCCACGACGGTGATGTCGTCGAGACTCTCGTAGAACGTCGCTGTCGTGTCCCGGACCAGTTCACTGAGCCCTTGGACGGTGAGCAGCCACCCGTCGGCCGTCGACTGCACACCCGTGACGAGCCACTCCTCGTCGCGCACCATGACGACCGATCCCGGCGCGACTTCCAGATTCCCCTGCACTGCTCCCCTGACCTCGTCCCGTGGCATTACGGACATGCTTGCGACCGTACTGCAGACCACTGCTGCCGCCGACGCCTCACCTCGTTGGCACCCTCTCACCGAGCGCCAAGCGGAGCGCGCTGGCCTCGGCCTCAACGACCATCCAGCCTGCACGCTCAAGGTCGCTTCGGTCCTCCGGCTCGGCGTCCATGAGGACTGCCACCCGCTCGTCCGGCCAGGCGAAGGCAACAGGGATGCCGTCCGCGACCTCGACGCCAACCTCAGCCACCGGTATGCCGGTCGCTCGGGCAAGCGTGACGACGAATTCCTTCTCCGCCGGGGTCTCGGCCTGAGCCATGGCCGCTGACCACTCGACCGGGACCTCAGGGGGCTGCGCCTGCGTGACCACGGTCGACTCCCTCAGCACCCGGGCGAGAAGCCGGGCTGCCTCGCCGCGGCGGAGCTGGTCGTGGAAGCGCTCGTTACGGAAGGTCCGGAGGCAGGCGTAGCAGCTCGTCTCCTCGCCGCACTCGCAGGAGGACACGACCTTCAAGGCGCGGGCCAAGACCTCGGGCAGGTGCTGCCCGATGCGCAACACGTTGCCGGCACCACCCGGGACGGTGTCGAAGAACGCCAGCGCCGCCGACCCGTCCTCGGCGCGGAAGAGCGTGCCATCCACGTCTTCGCGGGAGATGTCGAGACCCCGTGAGGCCCCTTCGAGGATCGCGTAGAGCACTGAAGGAGACTCGAGCAGCGGTGCCAGGTTTCCCGGACCCGCGATTGTGAGCATGTCCGTCTCGAACGTATGGCCCAGGGCCAGTTGCCGAAGCGGGCCCTTGCACGGGTCGCCCTTGAAGAGGTGGCGGTGGACCTTCGGGAACTCGTTGACGAGCGATGTGCCCCAGCCACACCAGTCGCAGATCAGGAAGCCACGCCCCACCTTGCCCTCGCTGATGGCGACCAACTCCGCTCGCGGGCCATAAGCGACGTGGAGCTGCCCCTCGCCGAGGGCGAGGGTGGTTACCTGAAGCTGAGGTGACTGCCTTCGGACATGGGTGCTGCCGTTCCACACCCGCTGCGGCGGCGTCGTCCCGGGGCGCTTGGGATCCCTCGCGGCAACAAACCCGTACACGGGCTCGGCGTAGGGGGGCCGTTGGGGCAAGAGGTGGTTGCAGGCTTTGCACGTCGGCCCGAGGGTGGAGACGTCGTCGGCGTAGTGGCCACAGGCGGGGCAGGCAGCGTAGTGCCGCTGCACCAGCTCGCGACCGGGCATCCGGTAGATGCCACCTGACGTCCAAAGCCGCCCGCCCGCGACAACCTGGGCTCCCGGAGCGTACTCGTAGATGGCCGTGCTGAGATCCCGGCTGAGGCGGATGTCGGCCCCCCGCTCGGCATCGGCGTAGATCGTGCGGAGATCGACCGTGTCCACCGGGAAGCCATACTTGGGCAGGATGTTGTGCTGGCCGAGGAAGCCCAGGAGTTCCTGCGATTCCAAGGTCGCGATGGTCTTCCCGTACCGAGAGGCCAAGAAGTCCTTCCGTGCCACGAAGGCTTCCTGGCGGAGCGTCTCGAACTCACCGATGTCGCGCTGGAACTCATCGCTCACCGTGCCCAGGAGCTCAATCAGACGCTCCGTCCACTCGCCCGAGCCTCCGCCGATCACGGATGAGACGGTCGGCGACAGCACCTGAACGGCTGCGTCACACACCTGCTCGCGGTAGTCCCGAAGGAACTCGGCGAATCGTTCGGCACCCGTCGGGGCGTCGCCCGCGAAGAACTCGCCCGCACGGCGCCATACCGTGCCGGTCGTCTCGAAGGCATGGCGCAGGAACAGGGACAGCGCCACCGAATGGGCATGCCGGCGGCCGATGCGGTCGTTGTCCAAGTAGACGTACGGCGCCTGCACCCGGCCGGCAATCATCTCCGTCGGACGCTGGTAGCGGGCCAGGTCATGCGGTCGTCGCTGCGCGAACGTGAGGATGACCGCGGCCGACGAGGCACGACGTCCTGCCCGGCCGGCCCGCTGCACGTAGTTGGCCGTGCTCGGAGGCATGTTGCGCAGCATCACGGCCTCGAGCTCGCCCACGTCGACACCGAGCTCGAAGGTCGTCGAGCACGACAGCACGTTGACGTCGCCGTTGATAAAGTCCTGCTGGATCTTGGCAGCAGCGCGGGGCTGCCACTGAGCGGTGTGCTCACTCACGGACATGCCCACGGGCAGGACGTTCCGGTGCAGGTCTCGGTAGTGATCGGAGTCTGCCGTCACCGAGGGCAGGCTCCACTCCTCGAGCCTGCCGTCGCACCCCATCGTGGGGCAGATGCCCAGCACGGAGACCGATGCGACCCGCTGACACGAGGCACATCGATACAACGCCTCGCCCGGACCCACCGCACGAAGCTCCAGCCAGGTGTGATCGGCCCGCCAAAGCAAGCCCTCGGAGACCGCGCTCGACTGGGCGAGCCAGCCGTCCGGCATACCTCCCGCGAGGAACTTCCACACTCCGTTGAGGACCTCCGCCGCCTTGTCAGCGGGGGCCCCGGCGGCGATCAGGACTCGCTTCACGAAGTCCACACGACGATTGGTCACCGAGTTCCGGCTCGGCTCCCAGCTCAGGATCTTCCGCTTCGCCTCGGAGCCAGTGCCGCGTACGAACACCGGGCCCAGACGGGGCGCGAACGCCTCGTCATTGGCCTGGACGTCGTCCGGCATGGTCACTGCGCCTTGGGTGAGGAGGATGGTGACCAGGATTTCGACGAGGTCCCACGCCTGCTGCTCGGTGAGGCCGAGGGCGAGCAGGGGCTGCGGGACGCGCCACTTAGAGTCCTTGCCGAAGCGAACGACCATCTGGCCGAGGCCCTGGAGGGACTGTCGCTCATCGAGGCTGAGGAGCTCCTGCATGACCCACAGCGCCGCAGTGCGCTCCCGCTTCTGTCGCGAGTCCTTCCTCTCGAACAGGCCCAGCTCTCCGGCACGCTTGGCGACCGCACTTGCCAGGTCCTCGATATTGAGCGGGTCGCCCGTCCTCAGGGCATGGAGGATGAGCGCACGGCGACGGATCCGGTCGTAGGTGTCCTCGAGGTACGTGGCGAAGAAGGCCGCGGACTGCCGTGAATCGCTGAAGAGGAGCAGCTTGCGGCCGTTGCCGGGCTTCGCGCTCGCCTCGTCGCCGGAGGACGGGATCTCTTGGTAGAGCGCAGTGGACAGGACCGCGGCGGCCGCGTCGTTGCCCGTGGAGAAGGTGCGGATGTCAGGGTTGCGGCTGCCGCAGTGCAGGCACTCCTTGATCTCGGTCCGAAGGCCCTGCACCATCCGGACCGGTCGCATGTGTTCGTTCGAGCAGGCGGGGCAGCGCCCACCCGAGGGCGACAGGCAGGCGCACGAGGAGCAGATCCACTGGTCCTGGTGATCGGACTTCTGCGCCTCGCCGAGAACCTCCTCATCCTCGTCGCTCGGGCCCTCGATTGCCGACTCGTCTGAAGGAGGGTCGAGCAGAAGCCAGACCGCTCTCGCACCAGGCCGGTTCGTCGGCCGGAACCAAGCCCGGCCGTCACGCTCATCGCGCTCCCCGACGAGGTAGATATGTCCACAGCGTTGGCACGAGCCGAACTCGAACATCGGGTCTTTGCAGTCCGGGCAGCTCTCGTGGCGAGTGAGCGCCACATGCGGGCCGCTCGTGCCGAGGCAGGAGAACGCGCCCTCGGTGGCCTTCGCGAAGAGGTGGTACCTCGCGGAAAGAACGGGCTCCCCCGCGGCATCAACAACACCGCTAGCTACGCGCACACACGCTGTCAGGCTCTCCGGCGTCCACCCCGCATGGGGTAGGCCGGCGACGATCTGATTCAGCGTGAGCGGGCCGCTCGCCAAATGGTTCTTGAGCTCGACGAGGCGCGATTCGTGGGCGAGCGCCTGCCCTGCGTGGGTGCCCGTCCATCCCTGGCTGGCCGCAACCCTGAGGATCTCCGGAGCGGGGTCGTGGGACTGGGCAATCCGCGAGTAGTCGCAGCCGTCTAGCGGACCCCACGCCCCCCGCTCAGGAACGGCCCTGCGGACGGCGGGCACCACGTCGCACCTGTCGTTGTCTCCTGGAACCCACTCGACGGTGGCGCGCGTGAGGCGAGTTGCGAACTCCGCGACCAGGGCGGGATCGTCACCGACCGTGGCGCTGGTGAGGATGCTCTGAAGGGGAGCCTGGGGAGAAACGCGCTGCTGCAAGCGGCGCAGCAGCATCGCGATCTCGGCGCCCTGGGAGCCGCCGTAGACATGTGCCTCGTCGACCGCGAGCCATCGCCAAGAGGTCGCCATCGCACCATCGAAGAGAGGTGTGTCGAGCGGCCTGACCAGCAAGTACTCGAGCATTGCGTAGTTGGTCAAGAGGATGTGAGGCGGCGTCTTCTTCATCTCCGCCCGCGACAGCAGCTCGTTGGGAATCGGATCGACACCGGGGTTGAGCTGCGCGAACAGCTCACGAGCCTTCTTGGGGTCCTCCGGAGTCTCTCCGGTATAGCGACCGAAGGTGATGTGCGGGTAGTCGCGAAGGACTTCGCGTAGGCGCTTGACCTGGTCATTGGCCAGCGCGTTCATCGGGTACAGGAGCAAGGCGCGGACTCCGGGACCGAGCGTTCCCGCCTCGCGCTCACGGGCCAGTGAGTCCAAGATCGGCACGAGGAAGCTCTCCGTCTTGCCAGAGCCCGTACCTGTCGCGACCACCAAGCTGCGCCCCTGCGCTGCCTTACGAATCGCGCGCTCCTGATGGACGTAGAGCGGCCGATCGGCGGGCAGTGCTTCTGAGCACACGCCGAGGAACGCGGCACTGAGCACCCCCTCGCCTACGAGGTCCCTGAGGCTCGCACCCTTCTCGTAGGGCGGTGTGACATCGAGGTAAGGGCCCTTGGTCATTGACCCGCTCGACCGGATCTTGTCGGCGAGTCCGGCGGCGAGGCGCCCGTCTCCTAGGGAAAGCAGGGACGTCAGGTAGCGCTGATAGGTCTCGGTGATCCTCTCGCTAGTGGCGAGGGGGTCGATGACGTCCTTCACTCGTTCTCCTCCAGGTCTCGGGCCGGTCGGGTGTAGGGATCTGTGGCTGCGCGGGCAAGCATTTCCGCGATCACGATGTCGATCTCGACGAGTTCGGGGACTTCGCGTGCCAGAGCCTGCCACTGCGATGCGAACTGATCCGTGACGCGTGTGGCGCGGTAGTCGCCCCTGGCCGCCAAACGGGCCATCGCAGCCAACGCCGCCGAGACTTGGGGCAGAATCTCCCAGTCCCAGGACCGATCCTTGTTACCTCGAGCACGAAGCCACCCCACCGACTGGGTCATGCCGGCATCGAGCAGGAGCTTCTCACCAGCCTCCAGCAAGGCGGGGCCACTTCGACAGAGACCCTTGAGGCTTGCCTTACCTCGAACCCTGAACAGGGACATCGCCGCGGCCGCGCGGGTATCACCATCCAGCAGACCCGCAGGCACAACTCGCGCCTCGCGCCACATGTCCTCGAGTTCCTTCGGCGTCTTGGCATTGAGGATGGGTGCGTAAAGGAACCGCCCGAGATCCGGGCCCCAACCGTCGGACCCGGCCGCCACCTCTTCGACGAGGCCACCACACACGGCAGTGATCTCGTCCCACGGAAGTGCGATGGTTTGGACATCCGCGGTTGCGGCCAGGGCAGCAAAGCGCCGCCACCCGACCGGAAGTGAGGACGGCGTCAGTTCTGGCCGTGCGCTGAGGAGTCCAACACCCATTGCCATGACCAAGGCGGTGGAGGAGGACAGGCCTGTCTCTCTCAGGGACTCGATCGCCCCCTTGTAGTCCAGCGAGAACCGGTTGCGGATGTCCTCCGCGAGCGCTCGCGGTGCAACATGGCGGGAGATCTCATACGATCGCTCCCACGCAGCCCAGAGATAGGGATACGCGGCCGGATCCGAAGGGACCCTCGTGAGCCCCGCAAGGTAGTGAATCGCTGAGGCCTCGGCGTCGCTTGTGGGCTCGGGCCACCCCTCTCGCTCAACCGCTGCACCAGTGTGAGGCCAGGCAGGCCAGGGAGCTGGCGCCCATGGGTCCTCTAGGCGGACGAGGACCAGCAGGGGCCCGGCCACGACCAGCTCCTCCGGAAGTCGTGCCTCCCCCTGCTCATCGATCGAGATCACTTCCGGGCGGCGCCATGGGGCCATGAGCTGGTAGACACCAGCCACGGCATCAGGGACGCCGGCAAAGTCCGTGAGGCGCAGCACGTCGTCCTCCACGACGGCCCCGGAGCAAAGGCGGTCAGGACGGAACGACACGAGCACCGTATCCTCGTCGCCCACCGTCCACTGCAGCCGGGCCACCTTCTCCCGCCGGACCGTGTCGGCGATGCGCGCAAGGTCGAAGCGCTGGCGAGAGCCCGCGCCACCGGTCGGCGGCAGGACCTGCCTAAGCCCTGACTCGCCGATCAGTGTGAGCGGCGGGAGCGCTTGTCCAGTAGCCATCCGAACCTCAAGGATCCCGAGATCGCCCCGCCTATCGGAAGGCACGGTCAGGACGGCTGCCGACCATTCGGTCGCCTCGCCGTCGACGACGCGACATATCTCGAGGTGGTTGGGCTCGCACACCAGCGAGAGGGATGCCTGACCCGCGCGGACGGTGAGCGGCATACGCAGCTCGTCTGGTCGGAACTCCTTCTTGGCGGGCTCGACGCTCAGGCCAGTGGTGCTCCCCCAGTCCACTGTGACGGGCGTCAACCCGGTCGGTGTGAACGATCGGCAGTGGACCGACGTCCGTTGAGTCAGCCCTTCAGCAACTGCCACTCGTCTACTCGTGCGTGTGCCGAGAGGACCGCGGACGAGGATGTCGAACTCGCCGACGATGGGCTGGGAGCGTCCATCGAAGGGATCGGCGTAGGCAACCAGCTCTTCGTCCGGGCACCGGGGCGCGCACGTCCAGTCGTCGCTGGCAATGAACTGTCCCGTGGCAGCATCACGCACCTCCACGTGCCAGGACGTCTCGCTGCCCAAGCGGGGGAGGGTCACTGCGGGGCGCTCCGCGACGACGTGCACTCCCGACCGCGTGAGGAGACCAGGCAGCGGCTCACCCGCCTCGACGCCCGGTCGACCTCGATGATGGATCGCTCGTACATGGCCGTCGAACTCCACATTGCGGACCGAATCGAGCGGGACTTGGTCAAGCGCCCACCCACCCCAGCCGATTGGGCCCATGAGCGAGACTCTCGGCTGCAGGATGTGCCCCCCCGAGGTGGGTCTGCCCTTGATCGCGGGATAGAGGAGCCAGACATCCTCGCCGGGCAGCGGGGCAGATCCGGAGAGAAGGTGACCGGACCGGTCGAAGGCTAGAAGGGGGGCTTCGGAACGGACCAAGTCGAGTTCGAAGCCCTGCGAGCCTCCGAAAACTGCCGAGATGGCGCGCACTGGACGAGCAACAACCGCTTCTTCGAAGGCCGTGCCTCCGGTCCCAGTGCTGGTGTTGCCGGGATGCGTCGGCGTCACTACGCCGTCGAGTAGCACGTTCCACCGAACCGGGTCGTCGTTCAGGCCGGCGAGCTGCGGCAACCTGAGTACGACCGAAGCGCGATCGACGTCCAAGAGCAGGTGTGGGCCCTCCAGAGAAGTGGAGCGCGCCGTACGGGACCCGATTCGTGCGGGCCTCAGAAGCTCCAGGGCGCCATCAGCGGTGAGCTCGACCGCCTTCTTCACCAGCCGCTTGGGCGCCCCCGACAAGGCCACCAGATTCTCGACATCCGTGACCCCGGAGCGCAGAGCGTCGAGCAGATCAAGAAGGCGATCCACCAGGTCGACGGCGAACTCGCCGCCCCGTAGAAGGAACCTCGCGGCAGGCTTGTCCACGTGCGCCAGGCGGGTCGGTTGTCCCTCCGCCCACGTGATGAAGGACTGACCGTCAAGGGCGGGGTTGAGCTCCTGACGCTGCTGCAGGAGCATCAAGACGTCCCGCAGGCAGTAATCCGGGATGACCGCGTGGAAGCTGATCGGCCCCAGATAGGTGGTGCCGTCCTCAATGGTTGGCAACTCGAGCTTCTCGAGAGCCGTGAGGAAGGCCGTGCCCATCGCAGCGCGGGTCTCCGAGGAGCCCTCAAAACCGATGTGCCGGAATATCGCGGGCCAGAGTTCCCCGCCGCGATAGTGGGCGCTCGCAAACGTCGCCATGCTCACCGCCACGCAGGCGGGATAGTTGCGCAGTTTGGCGAGGCCAGTCGGCCTCCGGGCCACTAGTCCGACGGCGCGCAGCATGGTCGTCGCCACGCTGGGGCTCACCTCGTACTCCCCCACGAGGTTCACCGTGCCCAGCCGGTCACGCCACTTGTACTCAAACCGATCCAGCGCCTGTGTCGGCGTCAACGACTCAGCCAAGGCGAGTCGACCCTCTTTCCACTTAGCTCCACGCCCTCGTGGAGTAACCCCTGTCATGCGCCTCGACCCTGATGACGCACGCCGCCAATACCCCGGAGGGTGTCGCGTGCGAGCACCATACTTCTCCCCCATGACAGCGTCGACGGCCCCCGGGTGGCACCCCGGAACACCTGTGGCGCAAAGGTGCACCCGACGCGCCAAACCGCGGACAGCGACCTCAGAGGCTGCTAGGTTGCGTCCTGCCGTTTCGGGCATTTGGGAAACTGGGGGACTTCTGTGCAGCAAATCGACTGGTGTGCGCTCTTCGGCTCGACCTTGGACACGCCAAGGGACGCAGTGGTGGCGTTGGGTATCGATTTGGGCACCACCTACTCGACGGTCACTCGAATCGCGTGGACGGGTGACCCCGAGGATGAACCTGAGCTGGACGTCGTGCCGATCCGGCAGCGCACCAGCGCTGGTCCGAAACGAAGCGCTCTCGTGCCCTCGGTTGTCGCCGTGCGCGCTGACGGAACCACTGCGGTTGGCGAAGAGGCTCGCGACGTCGTACGCGAGCGAGGGCGCCCGCCACGGGAGGGCATGGACACCTTCACCGCGACGAAGAACGACATCGGCACCCGGAAGCAGTACCCGAAGGCACCGGAGCATCTGAACAATCCCGCGAAGGTCGCGGAACACATCCTTCGTTTTCTGGTTGCCGGCGCCCAAGAGGCCTATCCAGGGCGTTTCGATCGCGTCGTCGTCACGGTGCCTGCGTCATTCCAGCTGACGCAGCGCGAAGACACGGCTAAGGCTGCCCTGGAGTCCGGAATCGGCCTCAAGGCCTACGACTTGATGGATGAACCCGTCGCGGCCTTCCTCACTTTTGCAGCGCAACGCGCCGAGGGTGTCGCTGCCGGCCGTTACATGGTTTTGGATGTCGGCGGCGGCACGAGTGACGTGGCGCTGCTCTCGGTCGAGCCGACGCACCGGCAAGTGCAGGTCAACGTCTCGGGCACCTCCCGTTACTGCCGTCTCGGTGGATCAGATATCGACAGGGCCATCGTTGTGGAGCACCTCCTTCCGGCACTGGGCGAGCTGAATGGCTGTGACCCCAAGGAATGGACTTACACGCAACTCGCCTCCGTCATTATCCCGGGCCTTCTGGACACGGCTGAGGAACTTAAGACGAAGCTCAGTCGTCGCATGGCTGCGCGGCGAACGGTCGGTTCCGACTGGTCGGACCTGGAAGAGCGCACGTCACGCGACGTGCACCTCGAGATTCCCAAGGGGGCCGCCCTCACCCTGCCGGCAGGGTCCGTGTCCATGAACGCCGAGGAGTTCGCGTGCGTGATGGCTGCTTATCTGGACCCCGACGAGAGCCTGCCCCGAAATGGCGAGTACTACGAGTCCGCCTCGATCTTCGCTCCGCTTCGGGAGCTGCTGGATCGCCGGGGATGGGACGCCCAGGAGACGACACTGCTCCTTGCCGGCGGCACCTCTCACACAACGCTTTTGCAGGACGCTCTTGCGGACCACCTCGGCGTCATACCTCTCGCGATCCACGGCTCCGATCACCCCCTCGCACAGACAGAGATCAGTCAAGGCGCAGCCCTGCAGTCCTTCTCGCTTGCGCTGGATGAGACATCTCCACTCGTCGTTCCACGCAGTGACGAGGCCTTGGTCATCGAAACGGCAACGGATCCACGTGAGGTCATCCCCCAAGGCACCGTGGTTCCATGGCCCGACGATCCTCGGGGTCGCGTGATTCCGCTGCGTCTGTCGGACGGGAGCAAGAGCAACGGGCTGCGGCTCAGCTTCACCCGCAATGGAGTCACGGTCCAAAACCAAGTGATCGAAGTTCCGGTCGACGCTCAAGACGGCGACTCCTTTACGCTCCGGGCGCGGATGGACGCGAATCAGCAGGTAGCTCTTGAGTGCGAGTTTGCCTGCGGTGCTCGGCACACCTTCCAGATCGACAGGCCATGGTCGTATGTGGTGAACCCGCAGGTAGCGCGAGATCGGATCCTGGAACTCGAAGCCGATCACGGTGACCCCTCGGCAACGCCACGGGAGAAGTTGGAAATCCGAGAGCAGCTTGTCGACCTCTACCGAGCAGTGGGGCATCTCCAGAAGGCTGCCGACTCCGCTCGCTTCGTTCTTCAGCGCGCGGAGTCCGACGAGGATTATGCGACTGCATCCAACGACCTGGCCAATGTGCTCTGGGAGCAAGGCGCCCGCGAGGAGGCACTCCACGCCCTCCGCCGGGCAGCGCCTCGAGCAGAAGCATGGCTCCTGTGGAATCTGGCATGGCGTCTCGAGCAATGCGGTCGCTTGGAAGAGGCACTAGATGCTGTCGACACCGCCATGGCTGCGGATCCCGACGGGAGTTCCCAGTCCCTGCGGGGCAGGATCCTCAAGGGACTCGGGCGTGCGACTGAAGCCGAAAGCCAGTTTCGCTCGGCCTTGAGCGAGTTCGGGCATCCACGCACAGCAAGTGACTTCGATCTGCACTGGATGGACTACGTCGCCCGGCAAGTGGGCGACGAGTCACTCCGTGACTCCATCAAGGACTCACGGCGTCGGGTTGCCCAAGCCTCAACCACGAAGGGTGTCCTGCCCGAAGCGGATCTCCCCCTATGAGGGCGGTCACTTTCGCATCCCTGACGCCGGACCAGCAGAGGTTCGTCCAGTACCCGACGTCGCGCCATGTTGCGGGAATCGGTGCGCCTGGGTCCGGCAAAACCTTGGTTCTCGTCCACCGGGCCCGATTCCTCATTGAGCTGGGGTACGAACCCGAGCGCATTCGCCTGGTCACGTACACCAACGCCCTTGAGGACTACATTCGAGCCGGTCTGAGGGAGTTCGGCCTCCCCGAGGACATGGTCATCAGCTACGACGCGCTGATGCGTGAATTGCATCAAGACCTGACGGGCAAGAGAGTCCGAATACCAAAGGAGCTGAGCGAAGACGAGAGGCACAACTTCGTTCGGGATGCCGTGGGGTCACTCGTCGAAGACAGGATGACGGGAAGCCTCTTTCCTCCCAAAGCCCGCTGGGATGCTGTCTTCGTCGACGAGGCACAGGACCTGAGCGCCTCTGACATCATCACCCTCTCGAGGCTGAGTCGACACGTCACAGTCGTGCTGGACGCCCGTCAGCAGTTGTACGAACGAGGGGCTCCCGCGGATCAGATCCTCAACGCGTTGGATCTGCGATTCGAGACTTCAACCTTCCTTTCCACCTTCCGGTGCTCGCGGGCCGTTACCGCGATCGCCGCGGCAGTTGCCGTCGATGCCGAGGACCGGGCCGCCCTGCCGCGTACTGTGGGTATCGCCAGGAACGAGATCACGTCCCGCCGAGTGCTCGCTTCCGACCGCGCCGTAGAGGACGAGTTCTTCCACTCAGCACTCCGCGCCCGCATGAGCGAGACGCAGAGCATTGCCGTCCTGCTGCCGACCAACTTCTATGCCTATGGGCTGGCCAAGGCCCTCCGCGAGGCCGGATTCGATGTTGAGGACAAGAAGTCGCTGGACATGACGACGAGCGCGGTCAAGGTGCTCACCTATCACAGCGCAAAGGGCCTGTCCTTCGACTCGGTGTTCCTCCCTCGGCTCTACGAATCGGAGTTCGCACGCGCCGGGCGGCAGAACCGCACCGGGCTCTTGTTCGTCGGCCTGACCCGCGCGACGACATATCTCTTCCTGAGCACCCTCAAGGGCAAAGAGATTCGGGAATGGCGTGAGTTCGACGCCGTCACCGAAAACCACTTGGAGACGATCGACGCCACCGCGCCACCCGTCGGCGCCGTCGCCGCCGCTTTGCCTACCACCGACGTGGACGACTATTACGACGACTTCCTCTGATTTGTCCGCGCGGCAGGGCGCCGCATCCGGCAACAAACCCACGAGACGATTGGCATGCCCGTGTTCAAGCGCAAGCACAAGGTCGGACGTTCCACGCAGGCGAACCTGGGGAGAGCCCTCGCTGATCACTTCCTAGATGGAGAGACAGCGAAGTATTACGCCTGGGCTTCCGGTGGCGATGACGGTGTGGTGATCCAGACGAACCAACGACTGCTGCTGGTCGACATGGAGCCGCAGCCCCGCATCGCTCTCGCCGCACCCCTTGACCATCTGGCGGGCGTTCACCTCGACGTCGAAGACCTCAAGCCCGTCCTGCACGTCGAGATGCGTTCAGGTGCCCGGCTCGACGTGCCGGTGGCCTCCCCGAAGGCGCTCGACAAGCTCGTGGACCATGCATGGAGGGCCGCGGAGGCACGTATGGGATCCCTCAACGGAGAGAGGGCCACGTCATCTACCGACGTCGTGGCCACAGCTGAACGGCGCGCGCGCTCAGTCGCGGATGATCACATGGAGGCGGCGGAAGCTGACATTGACCTGCTGCTTGCGATGGAGCCCGACCCTCTGCACATCGTCATCTCGAGGGAGCATGTCGAGAGCGGATTCATCGATGAGACACTGGGGCAACTGGAGCAGCTGATTGCCACGCCCGATCGAATCAAGTACTTCCGTGAACGGGTGATGGTCTCCGTACACGGGTACGACGACGACCCCCGCGAGCTCAGCGAGGTAGCCGAGGTCTGCTCGTTCCTGGACAAGCTCGACGACAAGTTTCCCTTCTGGCTCTACTTCCTGGACAAGCGGACGTCATCGTTGCTCATGGTTATGCGCTGCTTGTTGGCCATGCGGGTCGAGACAGATGCTGACCCGTCCGTCCAGCGGCAGCACCTGGGCAACCTCGTGTCGACATGGTGGTTTCCCGCGTTGAACATGGTTGCCGAGCAGGCGGACTTGACCGAGGCAGAGATCCAGGACTTGTCGGATCGTGCGTCGCTCTACTTCCAGAAGGGTCCCCGCGTCTTCTTGGACGCTTGACGTTGACGGAGCCTGAGCGAGGCGGCGCGTTCCCACTCGTGCCGGAACCGGCGCACGTCGTGCAGTGCGGGCGCGTCCCGCCGGGTGTCGGCGAGGAGCTTGAACGCGCCTCCGGCCCGCACTGACCACAGCTGCGCACAGTCCCCCACCAGGAGCACCTTCGCGGCCGCCCGCGCGGCGGCGGCCGTGATGTAGTCCAGGTCCATCGTGGCGCCATGGACGCCTCGTCGACGATCACCAGCTGCCCCGGCCGCACGTTGAAGCGGTCGTATGCCGCTGAGCTAGCTGCCGCCTGCTTCTGCAGTTCCCGGGTCGCTGGGGGGTAGGCGTGAGCCAGCCGAGCGGCACACGCCTCGATCTCATGGCGTCGTTCGGGGAGGGGGCGGTGCTCGGTGATCCACTTGGCGGTGTTCTCGGTGGGGACGCCGAGGGCGTCGGCGAGGACCTCCGCCGCCGCGGCCGATGGGGCGAGGCCGATGACCGAGCCGGGCCCGTGGGCTCCTTCCCAGGCGGCGCGGACACCGGCCATGGTGGTGGACTTGCCGGTGCCGGCGGCGCCGACGATCAGGTCGAGTCGACGGCCGGAAGTGACGACCGTTGACACCGCAGCGGCCTGCTCCGCCAAGCAGTACCTTCCGGCCGGACGGGATCGCTTCTGCGTCAAGGAACTCTTGGGTGGCGTTACACCTCGTTGTTGCGGGCCGGGAACTTGCTCGACCGTCCGGCGCTGCAGCGCGTCGGGAACCAGCCCGAGCTCTGCCGGGTTGAGCATTACGGCCCGCCCGACGGCATACGTCGTGGACTTCTCGGCCACCGCGACACGGTCGGCTGGGGCTAGCAAAGCGGACTCAGAGGAGCTCGCGGAGGGTCTCGTCGAGCAGGTTGGCACGGGTGAAGGTGGCGCGCCTGTCGGCGATCGTCGAACTGACTTTGGCGGCACAGAGCGCTTTCAGAGTCGAAGCTGCGCCCTCGTGGGTGATGACCGAGCCCAGTTGAGTGCAAGGGTGGACGGCGGGCCCGCCTCGTACACGCCGAAAAGGCAGGCCCTGCGTTACCACTTCATCGTGGGGCCAGCAGGCCGCATTGATTCCGGGGGCTCGACCTGCGGCCATGAGTCCCGAATGTTGCGCCGGCGGCCCATTTCGCCAACGAGTGCACCATTCCAATGACTGAGGAGATCGGCACTGCTCGCGCTCACATTGCGTTTCCAGCGGTCGCGGACAGCCACGTCGTCGAGATCTATCCCGAAGCGTTCGGCGTGGTGCATGCGAGCGATCAGGGGTCGCAGAGTGTCGGTCTTCTTCGCGTGGTCGATCTCGGCCTCTGTCACCCCGGCGGTCCTGAGAATGTCGAGGTAGCGGTCTTCGCGACGAGCCTCGAGGACTGCGGCACCTTCGGCGGCCAGTCTGCTCGGACTAGCCACGGCAGCGGCTTCAGCGACGCGCGTCGCGGTCGCTGAAGTGTCCGATCCGGGCCTCGCTAGGACCGCCTTGAGCACCTGGACGGGTTGCATGGGCTCGATGTCGTCGTGCGCGGTCGCAACGTCCGGGTCGTGCATCGTGTCGACGTAGAGCCGGTTCGACTCCCGTCCCCTGGTGGCCATGACGTACAGCGGCTCCCGGGTCGTGGTCGCCGTCACGTATGCGTGGGCGGTGTCGACGGTTCGGCCTTGGGCACGGTGAGCAGTGGTGGCGTAGCCCAGCTCGACATGCTCACACACATAGTCCGCGGGAAGCGTCACGGCGCGCCCGCCCACCGGCCTGCGGGCCCGGATGGATCCATCGGTGAAGGTCTCGGTGACGATCCACTGATCGCCGTTCTTGACCCACTCCCCTACCTGGGCGGAGGCGCCATTCCGAGCTTCGCCGGTGACGATGTCGCGTTGGTTCAGCCGCGTGACGATGTGATCGCCCTCGCCGATGGTGGTGCCGGCCCTGACCGTGATGCCCTCCTCAGAGACGTCGCCGGTGGTGACGCGGTGTGCGCGGGCACGCGTGTTGAGGTCGGTGACGGTCTGGGCGTCGGCCGCGATCATGAGGGAGGTGCGCCTTGCGGTGACGTCGGCTTGCCATGCGGTGAATAGCGCGTCGAGGACGGCATCTCGGTCGCCGCCTATGACGCGGCCGTGCTTGTCGTACTCGTCCGCGGCTGCGGGGCGCCCGGTGCGCAGCTTCAGGGAGGCGTCGCGCTCCCATTCTTTTCGGAAGCGGCGCACGTCGTGCAGCTGCGGCGCGTCATCGCGGTCGGTCGCGAGCAGCTTGAACGCTCCCCCGGCCTGCACCGGTGACAGTTGGGCCCAGTCCCCGACGAGCAGCACCTTGGCACCCGCCGCATTGGCCGCGGTAGCGATCTGGTCGACCTCGAGGGTTCCGACCATGCTCGCTTCATCGATGATGACCAGCTGCCCGGGACGCAGCCGCCAGCGATTGATGTCGTCGGAGGCACGACGCGCCTCAAGAGCCATGGCACGCGTGCGCAAAGAGGGGCTGGCACGGTCCAGCCGGGCGCGCAGCCGGTCGAGACGCGCTTGTCGTTCGGGCAGTCGGGCATGCTCGGTGAGCCACTTGGCCGTGTTCTCCGTCTGCACCCCGACGGCGTCGGCGAGGACCTCGGCAGCCGCCGCGGACGGCGCGAGCCCGACCACGCTTCCCGGCCCGAACGTCGCTTCCCAGACCGCGCGGACTCCGGCCATCGTCGTGGACTTGCCCGTCCCAGCCGGCCCGACGAGCACGTCTAGGCTCCGTCCGGAACCAGCCACACGGCATACGGCATCGGCCTGCTCCGCGGACAGCGGATGGTCACGGCCCGGCAGCGGCTGTGCCGCCGCTACGGCCGCGGAATGCTCATCCACGGCGGGTGAACCGACCGAGCGACCGGCGTCGAGGAGACGCTGCTCGGCGTCGATGACCTCACGGCTGGTGTACTTGATCGAGTCTCGAGGACGGAACCGCGACGTGCCGTCCGGTCGGAGCAGTCCATCCGGAAGCAGCTCGAGTCCCGCGTCGTTTGGGGTACGGCGGACGGCACGGGTGAGCGCGATGTCGGCGACGTGCTCTGCGGTCGCGACGCGCTCGTCGGGAGTAATGAAGCGAACGCCGGCGACCTGCCGAAGGACCTCCGCGAGGATGTTGGCGCGCGTGAAAGTAGCTCGCTTGGCTGCCACGTTCTCGAGGGCGACACGCGCGGCGTCGGCGAGGATCTCCTCCGCCAGATCCGAGGGCCGCAACCGCGGAAGGTCGTTACGGTCGGCGAGGCTCGCGACCCACGCCTGCTGCACCTCTGTGGATGCGCCGACGTGCGGCTCGGCGCGCTTACGCCAACCGCCGACCATCTCCGACAGCGGCCGTAGGTGCTTGTCGGGTCGAGTGGCGAGGGTGGCCTGCTGCCGCAGTTGGAGCACCTCCCGGACGGTCGGCTGCCGACCGTGCGATGCCACGAACTGCTCGACGAGGACATCCTTGGCGACCTCGATCTCCGTGCTGCGCTGAGAGAACTCCGCTCGCAACGCCTTCCCGACCCCGGTGACCTCCCACTTCTCCACCCCGGAATGCCGCCGGGCCTCCGGCGCCCACCCATACCCGAGGTCGGCCGTGACCAGGTCGGACAGGACGCCGTTGTACAGCTCAGACAGTCCGACCGCGGCCCGGAACATCGCTTTACTGTCGAGGGTGCGCCAGCCGCCGTCGGACACCGCCTGCACTCGGTTGAGCACGACGACATGGGTGTGCAGTTGCGGGTCCCCGGCGCGGGAGTCCCAGTGCTCGAACGCGGCAGCGACCACCCCGCGGACGTCGTCCGAGACGACCCCGCCGCGTCCGGTGCGCGTTGCAAACACCCGCTCCTCCGCGTGCCCGATCACGAACTCCAACGCCGCCTGGTGCGCCGCGCGGATCCGGGCCCGGGTCGGCTCGTCGGCGAGAGCCCATGCCACCGACACCGACTTCGGCGCGGAGAAGGTCAGGTCGAACCCGGCCACCGTCTTGGGCGTCTTCCGCGCCCGGCCCAGAGCGTCGACGTAGGCCGTCCGGCTGATGCCCGGGGACCGTCCCAGCGGAACGCCGGTGGCCGGGTCCTGCAGCATTCCAAGCATTCGCCACAGCTGCTCCTCGGTCACGACCGAGCCGGGAGCGATGCCGCTTCCACCGTCCAAGCCGGCCAAGCCGCGGCCGAGGAACCGGCCGCGAGGGGTGCCCACCTGCGTGTAGTAGTCGGTCAGCGGCGACGCAGTCCGGCCATCGGCGTCGCCGCGAGCGACCGAGGCCATGAGGTACCGGTAGCCGGAGCCCAGCGTCATCCGGCGGATCGACATCGTCACACCCTGAACAACCCTCGCCCGGGGGCACCACCCGGCCCGTCCCTCACCTCGGTGCCAGACGTGTGGGACGAGGAATTGGCTGGTCGCGAGGATGTCAGGCGGGCGAGGGCTGGCTTCGGTGAGGGCCGCCGTCGGTGTTCGGTGGGGGATGTCCATCGGTGGCACCTGAGTGGGCTCAGCAGCGACGGCCTGGCGAGCCCAAGCTCGGAATGGCGAGCGGTCAGGTCTGCTGCACGGGGCGCAAATGGCGGGCGTCGAGCCAGGTCTGGATCGTGGTCGGTCGAGCATCGTCGTTGACGACGTAGACCACGAGCGCAGACCACGTGCTGCTGGCTGGGTCCCGGCGCCACTCGACGACGACGCCCGGCCACGGCCCGGGACTCTCCGCCGGCCCTTCGACCCAGCAGTGATGACTCGGCTGACGACGCGGCCCGCCCGGCGTGACCACCGGACGGTCGCGCAGCGGCACGCCCCTCCCGCGTCCCATGCCGCCTGCCATCCACCCATTATCGCCCATGCCGAACAGATGTTCGAGAGCGCTGGGCGGCTCACCCGGTGCCGCCGGACGCTGCCGGGCTGGATGCTGTCCCGGCCATCGGGTTTGCCTCACGTATGTACACGACCGAGGAGTCACGATGTCCGAGTCCCTCCCCACCGCCGAATCCGCCCGTGCCCGGCTGCGGGCGGCTCAGAAGTCCGAGTCCGACGCGCTCAGCGCTGTCACCGCTGCCCTGAGGGTGCGGGACCGTGCGCGGGAGCGGCTCGACCGTGCAGAGACCGCGCTCGGCGAGGCGCAGGTCGCGCTCGTCCAGGTGTCCGGGCTCGCACGGGCCGAGCGGCTCCTCGGCGAGCCGGTCGGCGCACTCCGGCAGAAGTCTCGAGAGGCCGGGCTCAGACGCTCACAACTCGGATGACCGCCGTTACGGCCTCGCCCAGGTCGTTCGTCGCTCCCGCCTCAGCCCTCAGGGATGGGCGCATAGGGTTGGAGCCGACTGAGCGGCATACGGGCGCGAACGCGTCACTCGACGCCGCAGGGAGGAGCGATCACCCGATGGGCGACCCGGTCGAGACGGATGCATGGCAGGTCCTCGGGGAACGGTCGATCTATGAGAGCAAGTGGGTCACGCTTGGCAAGGCCGAGGTGGTGCTGCCGTCCGGGCAACACTTCGAGCACCACACGGTGACCATGCCGGAGGCGGCGATGGCGGTCGTCCTCGATGACGCCCGGGACCACGTGCTGCTCAGCTGGCGACACCGGTTCGTGTCCGACGTCTGGAACTACGAGCTGCCCGGTGGTCTCGTCGAGGCGGGCGAGGATCCCGCGGCGACGGTGGCGCGGGAGATCGTCGAGGAGACCGGCCACCAGGCCACGTCGATCCGCCACCTGGTGAGCTTTGAGCCTATGGTTGGCATGCTGCGGAGCAGGCACCACCTGTTCCTCGCGACGGGAGCCGACCGGGTGGGCGAGCCCAGCGAGCGCGATGAGGGGCACTTCGAGTGGATCCCCGTGACCGCCGTACCCCGGCTCATCGACGAAGGAAAGATCCTCAACTCAGGGACACTGATCGGCCTGCTGCACCTGCTCGCTTTCGCACCGCGCGCGGATCGCGAGTAGCCGCCGGCGCTGTCGCTCGGAACCGTGCCGCTCGGCCATGCCCAGGGCTCGCTCGGCCTCAGCGGCGGCCGCGTCGAGCTCACCAGCGTTGAGGTATGCCGTGGCCAGGTCCGTGTGCAGCGACGTGGCTGCGCGCACCGAGTCGCCTTCGGCGCGGCTCGCGACGTTCGCCGCGTCAACGGCCTCGAGGTCGCCGAGTTTCGCGAGACAGTGCGCACGCCAGCGCGCCAGGTGCTCCTCGGTCAGCATGAGGTAGGGCACCTCGCTGCCGTCCTCAGCCAGCAAGAGGGACGCCGCCTGATCGAGGCATCGACGAGCGGCTGGTGCGTCGCCAACGCTGGCGTGGCACTCTGCGGCCGCGGCCGCCAGCCAAGACCTCATGACGGGAGGCGTGTTGCTCGACTGGGCAACAGCGACCTCCACGGATTCGCCTGCCAGCACAGGATGTTCAGTATCGAGGAGAACGAGTCCCTGCTGGGCGACGACGTGCGCCTCGATGGACGCGTCGCCGCCTTCGAGCGCTGCCGCCTTGGCCGTCTCGTGGAACTCCCACGCCGACGCGATGTCGGCCCGGTCGAGTGCCTGCCACCCCGCCAGGGCGGCCGCCTCCGCGAGGGCGCGGGCCACAGCAGGGCGACCGGGGCCGACGGTGCGATGCAGGACTGACGCGATCTGCTGGGTGTGGGCCTCGATCTGCGCGGCCTGCAGGGCCGACCCGAGGCGCCGATCGAGCAGCCGCAGCATCTGAGTCTGTGCCTCGAAGATCTCCACGAGGTCGCGGTCGACGCGGATCAGTGCAAACGGCGTCTCGCGCACCTCTGCGACGCGACCGGTCTCGTCGGGTGGCACGAACCCCAGCGCCTCAGCGGGCGCGTCGTAGAGCTCGATGAAAGCCCGTTGGTAGGCCGGCACCGTGACCGCTCGCTCGCCGGACTCCCAGTAGGCGAACATCCGCTTGAGGGACGGGCCCTCCGGCGCGACACAACCGCCACGAGCCACCACGGCCTGGAAGCGACGCATTGCCGCGGCCTGGACAGGGTTGTCAAGAGATTGTCGCAGCGCTTGCCTTGATGTGAGCCGACTTGCAAACAAGGACTCCATGAGGCACCTAAGACCCGCATACGCTCTCCGCACGCCCGGCCCATCATGGTTTGTCACACCGACATAGTGAAGTAGAATGACGTAACGGATTCGGTTGGCATCGACTCCTGAACAATATAGATCGCCTAAAGCCCTATCCACATCCGGCCAAAGCGAGGGATCGGCCACCCCTATCCGCCACAATTTGCCGGCCGCGGTTGCGTCAGGGTCCCAAGCGCCTAAGGGACCTCCGTACGCCCTGATCGCAGTGGTTCGCATGCTTCGCGACGGAGATTGTGCCCATGAAGCCGCCAACCTACGGCTGAGTTCTCCATCTCCACCCATGACGAATGGTATGCCCACAGCAAGCCCCGCGGCCTGATTTCCCAAGGGGCGGTCAGACTTGGCCCAGGCGCGGAGTAATTCACGTTCTACCGTCTTCGGCTCGGCAGCGAACAGAATGCCGGCTGCTATCCCGCATGCGACCGTGGCGGCCTGGGATCCCTCACATGCGAAGTCTCGTGGCCACATAAGCATCGAGAGTCGGGCGTCCAGATCAAGGTTGTCCCATAACCAAGTGAGGACGGAACGCGTGTCATAAGGTGGGATCATCTCAGTGATCTCCACGTTCACCGCGCCAAAATGTGTTTGCGCCTCCCGTTTCGCTGATCTCCAAAAGGGGGACCTTTGAGACGAGCCGCCCAATATTTCAAGATTCGCCTGTGCGCTCTCTCGGGATTCAAGCAGCCGCCTTAGGCGGGTTCCTGCAGTGTGAATCACATCAGCAGATAAGCCTGCTCCGACAGCGGCCGCGATGAGTTGGGAAATCTCGCCTGGTGATCTGCCCGGCTCGATCCATTCGTTAAGCGCGTTTGCGACGGCGCTACCGCTATGCTCTTCCAGTAATTCGTGCGCAGAGAACTCTGGGCGCCGCTGAAGAAGCGCTGCCAAGCGAGCGGCATCCACGTAACTGGGCCCATCCATCATGCTCAGCGCCTGCCGAAGTAGTCGCGACTGTTCGGGGGCGAGCATCACCTGTTCTGCGAGTGCACGCGCGAGTGCCGAAGGCTCAGGCGGGGCAACTGCGACCACCTTGCAGATTGTCTCCAGCCCATGGATCTGCGCGTTCTTCTCCGGACTCATGATGAAGACAAGCCACTTGTCGCCGCCAGCTAGCATCGCTCGCAGGTTCGACAGGCGCGCCAAGCTAAGCCCCGTGACTAGGTTCGCATCGTCCACACCTATGAGCACACCAAGTGATCGAGGCTCTGGGTCACTTACCAGGAATTCGATTGCAGTTATAAGTGTGCTCGCGTCAGTGTCAGCGGGCAACTCAATGATGCGCTTGGCGCCGCGTTCCAGAAAGCCCATGGCAACACTCGTCCGACGACCGGACGCGCGCTTTCCCACTACTCCAACAATGGAATTTGACGAAAGCGCAGCCACAAGATCTCGCTGAGAGGGTGGGGTGAGAAAGGTGGCGGCTGTTGTCCTTGCAAACGCCGTAAGGTCCGTAATCTGGATTGGCGGGTCATTGCGTTGGGATATGTTGATGTTACCGTAGATTCTATTGCCAGCGAGGTGGTTCCCTGCGAGAACTCGATCGGCGGCGAGCGTATGCACGCGACTGGCAATTTCGTCGACATCGATCCCTTCGGGGGGATCCTCATCATGCTCCAGAGGTTCTTCATCTGTAACGGCGCTGGCGGGCACCCCCGCTTCGCCCTCCCCCTCCCCCATCAGAGACGGCTCCTAGTGAAGATCATCATGACCATTGATGATTACCGCCACAATGAACTTGGACCCCTTCGCCCCGAGGATAGCCTCGGTCGCGATTCTCTGTTGCTGTCCTGCTACGTCCTCTGAGAACTCCCGAGGGTCAGTGTTGCTGATCTCGCCGCTCGACGCCTTGGCCTCACGCGCCTGGTGAACGACTTCGAGCGTGAGCTCTCGATCTCCGGCTCGAACACGCAACCGCTGCTTACGCTCGGTGGCTGAGTAGGGGGACCTGCCAGCTTCGCTGGCCGCGACAGCGGGTGTCACGCCCGATCCTGGCCCGAGGGCGGGGAAGGTCACTTCCGCCGCTTTCATGAGTGAGTCGCTCACAACACCTCCTAGTTGCCCTGGCGGGGATCCTACTCGGAGCGCGCGACGAAGAGTTCGTAAAGTCCAACAAAGTAGACTTCTTCACTGGGAGTCCGCCCAGCGGTCCCGCACGCGTCTCCCACGAGGATCCTTGCCCGCCGAAAGCCCCGGGCGGCTCTGAGGCACCGGGGAATATCGTGCCTGACCCTGAAACATGAGGAGCAGCGCCCAAGAGGGAGGCGCCGCCCACTCGCTCCACAGCGAGATCCGAGGCGGCGACTAGACCCTCCCCGCAGAGGACTTATTGCCGCACGGCCTTCCAGCCAGCCTGCACACCATCCACCGTGGCCACGGTGCGCCCTAGCGTGGCTCTTTCCGGGGCCTTTCCGGAAGCAAGTTCTCCATGCCCCAGCAGGGAGATGGCCAATGCGCGGCGTGAGAACGCTCATGCCGACACCACTGCCGCAAGTTGGGACTTCCCCGCTACTCCTCACCCTCGAAGCGATCAAGGAATCGACGCCATTCATCCGTCTCTCGATTTCGAGCCTGTGCCAGCCGGCGTATATCTGTCAAGAGCGAACCCTCTTCGTCCTTCGATGTTTTGGCCAGTATTTCGAGCAGGACCTCAGTGCTCAAAGTGCTCTGCATCTTCTTGCCAGGGCTCGGCGGAATCCACCGCGGAGCCATGTGGGGCCGGATCCCATAGGTGAGCGCCGTCTCCTCTGTCCATGGCGCAAATGAGTCGGGACCTTCCTGGTGGCGTTGCGGGACCTCATAATGCACAAGCTGCCAAGTTGAGCGGCGCTGCTGGTCGATTACACAAAACAGGAGTCCAACCATTCTGTGCCCGTGAAACACGAAGCCCTGCCATAATGTCGGCTTGGAGGTCGTGGCAACATGGTGGGCGGGGCTGACGGTCATTCTTAGGCTGGCGGTCGGCGCATTCAGTGTGATTTCGTCATCGTCCACTACCGCAACGGCATCTGGTATCTGACTCCGCAGTTCGTCTGCAGCTCGAAAAGCCAGTTCCTTTAGATCCTCGAAGGATTCGCGGGCAGCGGCCTGTAGGCGCGCCTCAAGTCCCTGTAGCCTATTCTGAACCGCCACTGAGCGATGCATCTGGACTTCCCGGTCAGCAGCCTTCTGGGCAAGATGTGTGACGGCGACCGACGTGGATGTCGCCGAGACATTGCTCCTGAGGATGTCGAGGACGTCCTGAGCGTTGCGTGGCCGTTTGGCGGGATCCTTATTGAGCAGACGGAGCGTGAGACGTTGAAGTGTCGGATTACCCAACGGCAGGGGAGACGGCTCCTTTTCGCGATGAACTCGTGGCCAGTCGTCCCCTCTTTGCACCACGAACGGGCGCTGCCCCTCGAGCAACTCGTAGGTCAAGACCCCCAACGCATACAAGTCCGTCTTTACGGTTGCCCGCTGACCGGTCCAGATCTCGGGTGCCATGTACGGCCGCGTCCCGGCTCCCATAAAGGAGTGACTGGCAGTGCTTTCCTCAAGGTTACGGGACATCCCGAAGTCCGCCACTTTCCAGACCCCTCCCACGCGGAGCACGTTCGATGGCTTCAGGTCTCGGTGTAAAATGCCGAGGCCAGACAACTCCACTAAGCCCTC
This sequence comes from Terracoccus luteus, assembly GCF_003635045.1. NCBI lineage: Bacteria > Bacillati > Actinomycetota > Actinomycetes > Micrococcales > Intrasporangiaceae > Terracoccus > Terracoccus luteus. Next base: position 3,201,594 of record NZ_RBXT01000001.1, read on the forward strand.
GACGACCTGAATCAGCACGTGGATCTTCGAGATGAGGTCTGAATACTCGCCCCGGAGTTCGTCCAGATTGCCGTCGGCTCGGGGCATTACAAGAAACAATTCGTTGTTGAATTCTGCCGTATCGAGTGGAACCAAGAGGTGCTCAACTTCCGCTCCGTTTGCCGCAGCGAATTGGAGCAACTCTCCTATGTCAAACTCTCTCTGTCGACGCTTCAAATCGAGATTGTCGGCAGCTCCCGGAAGTGCGACCCGCTTCACGGCAACGGGAGCCCCGTTATCAGAAGCACTCGCATGGTAGACATCCCCGAAACCGCCCCTCTTAATTGACGTAGGATCTACTTTCCAAGTTCGTCCGCTACTGCCTGTTATGATCAAGGAGCTATCTCCGGCCTCTGAATGGTCCGCGTACCGATTTCTTTTGTCGATGGGCTCACGCTGACGCGCGCACACTGGCTACGCATTGTATATCGAGGGCGGGAGGGCAGGGCGAGAATGCTTCACTCAAACTCGTACGGGGTCACGTGCCGCTGTCTCGATCGACCAGATGGCCCACTGATCCCGTTTGCGCTCGATCCGGTGAGCATGGCGGACGCAGTCCCGACCCTCGGAATCGATCCTAGGGGCGACTCTCGCCCCTAGGACGGGCCATGGGGCAAGCGCATGAACCCGGCCCTTCGTGGCCGAGGTCCACAGTTGTGCTGCGGACGTGGGTCTCTTCGATCATGGCAATTCTGGCCCTAGCGCCGCGTTTCTGCCAGCTCTCCCACGCATCCTTTCAGTGCTCGATCAGTTCGGCATTCGGCTTCTCTTCCCGCGCTTGAACCGGCCGAGGCACCCGGGTAGGCGGAGTCCGAGACTGCGAGCTTGGGCCGGCGAGCCGATGCGCCGGCGCTTGAGGGCGAGCACGGCTCGCCAGGCGAAAATGAGCGTCAGGCGGTGCGCACTAGTCTGACCCAAATCGGTGCGTCACCAACTACAGCCAATTGCCAACGCTCGAGATCTGTGAGCGTACCTCTGACTTGGCCAGCCTTTGGATCTTTTCCGCTGCATCATTTGGAGAGGCATCATCAATGATCGCGCTGAGACCGAGTGGCCGACAGCGCCTACTTGGCGAGACCTCGTAGTTCGGGGCGAAGGAGGAGCGCCGAGTGGGCGTCGCTCCAGTTGCTGAACGCATTAACGATTGTGTCTAGCTGGGCTGGTTGCGGATGTCGCTGCTGCACTTCGCGGAGAAACTCGTGAGTGCATCGAGATCGGTCAACATAGTCAACAAGTGTGACGAGCCAAGTCCGCGCCGTGGGGTCAGTCATGAGCGGGAGGGAATCGGGCTGTAGATCGACTGGCGGGATGGGTAGCACCTCTATTGCGAGCTCTCCAAGCGTCTTCAGCCATCCGTTGTTTGGTCTGACGCGGAAGAGTTCGTATCTGATGGCGGGGCGCAGCTCAGGGTTGTCTCCTCGCAGAGCACGGAGTGCATTCGCGTTGAGCTGGGAGTCGAAGAGGCGGGACTTACCACGGAGTCGCTCGGCAACGTCGGATGAGTAGTTACCAAGCAGGTCATGAGTCCTGGGAGCGCGGCCGTCGCCTGAACTCGTCCTTCGACCGCGCTCAGCGAGACCCTCCAGTTCATCGGCTATTCGGAGCAGTTCCTCGGAGGCATCGGGCAGCAGGGGCATGAAACCGCGCATCACTTGCGGATCAGGCACAAATAGGCCGGCGATGTCCGCCACGACGATGGCTGAATTTGGTCGACTTCCAAGCGGTGCGCCAGTGAGTCGATGGACTAGGTACTGACGAAGTTGGTCGACCGGGAATTGCGGCTGCGGCGGGATTGAAATGTCGAACAGCGGCTCGTGAAGCTCATGGAGGGATTTGCCCGTGGCGGCGCGGGCCAGCGCGGCCATGAACGTCATGGTGAATGCCCCCTCGCGGTCTGAACCTCCGAAGGAACGCGTGGTCGACATCTCGTCCCGAAGAGTGGCATTCTCCGACACGAGTCTGTTCACGCAGTCGTATCGCTCCCAACGCAAGGACATTCCGGCCGTCTCGGCTGCGTATTCGTTCCACCGGGCAGCCTCGCAATATGCCTGCGCGAGCCAGGTCGGGCCGCCCTGGTATCTGTCCCACTCCCGGCTCCGGAATAGTTCAACAGCTCCTGCGGCGTCGCCAACTTGCAGCAGAGCGGCACCTTGCGTACGGACGTGCTCGTGCCAAAGGTCAGCTGGCAGGAGGGAGGCTTGGTATCGTGTGATCTCATCGCCTCGTAACAGGCGAAGTTGGGCCTCGACCTTAGGGGCCATCTCCCTCACGCTCTCACCGAGTTCGCGGACGAACCGTTCGTCGTGCTGTCTCTTCTTTGCCGCCTCGGCTTGCCAAGCTCCTTGTACGACAGGAGGGTCCCCCGTTTCGAGCATCATTCGGTGATAAAAGGCCTCTATGGCGTCCGGAGTGGTCTCATCGCTCAGCGATGGGCGAGGGTTGTACCAGGCGGCCGCGCGTTCGTGGATGGCGCGTATTTTGTCTCGCTGCCGAGGGTCTTGGGCCATCTGGGACAACATCGTTCGCCGCACTTCGGGCTGGTGGTGCAAACTTCCGTCCGGTGCCCGTCGGACTAGCCATACCTCGTCGGCAAGGCTGTCAACCAAGGCCTCGGCATCGCCTTCGGTGAGGTTCTTGAATCCGCAAGGCTCGGCTAACACCTCGCGCACTAGACCAGGGGTCACTCGCCGCAACGCAAGACCTGGGTGCGCGAGCCGGCGAACACGCTGGTCCGGGATGTGTTTGAGGAAGCGGTCGTAGAGAAGCGCTCGTCGAAGTTCCTCATTCAGTGCCGCATCGATGCCTTCGCTTGAGAGGAACTCTTCTCGGTGACGCAGGCCAAGCTTTCCGAAGAAACGGGCAGCGACGTGAAGGCTCAAAGGATTGCCGCCTACGAGCTGCGCCAGCCGTGGCGCCACAGCCTCGGCGACCCCGAGTCGGACCAACAGTTCGGCAGCAGCAGGCGCCTCGAGGTCGCCGAGCTCCAAGGCACGACCGGGCATGGCAGAGAACGCCGCTCGGCCGGAGACGATGGCCCGTAGTCCGCGCAGACCCATCCCGTAGTGCAGGCGTGAGAGCCAGTCGGCCATGACCGGCTCGGGATCGTTCCAGCTAGACCGAGGCCCGACATACGGCCGGGCGCGCTGCCACTCCTCGAAAGTGTCTAGCACGAGGATGACCGGCTGGTTGGCCCTAGCCGAACCGTCAATGACCGTGCGCACGCGCGCTTCGAACGACGAATAGCTGCGGATGGAGTTCTCAATGTCTGGGCTCGAACCCGTCGCGATTTCCCGGCGGCCCAAGCGAGCCCTGGTCTCGGCCTCACGCGCATCGCTCAGTGACTGAGCAAGCTCGGGCCACGCGAACGCAAGCTGACGCGTCACCTCATATCCGAGCTCAGCCTCGGTGTTTGGCCGGAATGCGACGCGGTCGAGATCCATGACAATAATGGCCGGCTCTGATGCCGATGGGGGCGAACTGACTTGGCGCCGAAAAACGAGCTCTCCGAGCAGGGTCGACTTGCCCGTTCCCCCGGGGCCCACAACAGTGAGCAACTGCATCGGACCGTTGAGCTCGATGGGCATGTCAACGAACCGCTCGAGGACCGCTTGAATATCTTCCCTTCCGACAACACCGTGGGCGAGGAGACCCTCGTAGCTGGATCGGATCGATGCGACGTGCGCTCGGCTTGCAGACCACGCCAGTCCGGTACCGACGTCAACCAGCGAAGACGCCCAGAGGAGAGCCTGGGCGACGTCAGCAGCCGAGGCATTTGCTACAAGATCGGAGGGCAGTGGCGCTTCCCCCGACAGCATCGGCCAACCGGGCTGATGGCTGGCGTCGAACAGACGCGACAGTAGCCCTCGAAGTACTTCTCCGGCACCGTCGGTGGCGATGCTTTGTGCCTCAGCGACTGCGTCTCTCAGCGCGTCTCCTGTGCTGTCGCGCAGACTCTCAAGCGTTAGTCGCCGCGGGAGGGACCTCTGAGTCCAAAGCATGCGTCCGCGCACGACCGCGCGGTCGAATTCTGCCGCGACTGCTGCCAGCAACTCGCTGCGCTGCGCCGGGTCCCACTGTTCAGGCACGAGGTCCCTTGGATGGATCGCACCGCTCACCGCAGCAAGGACACGGACTCGTTCCAGGGCTGAGGTCTCGGCACCCAGGAGTCCCTCTGGTTCGGGTGCTGCGCTCTGTAGCCCACGGGTAAAGGCCGCCATCTCCTCCGGCGGGCGATCCGTCCACGCCTCCACGAGGGCACGCAGGGCCGGATCTTCGGGCTTCGGCTCCGGCGACGCGGTGCTCATGTGCCGATCCCTTCAGCTGCGTGCATTGCCATGGCTGCCGCAAGCATTCGCGCCAGCTTGGCGCGTGCGTCTTCGGCGATCTCGTACGGGCCCGCGTTGGGGAGTTCTGTCTTTGAGGCCGCGAGCAGGGTCTGCACCAAGGGTCGTTGTTGCCCTACGAGATCGTCAGGGGAACCCGGTGGCAGAAGGCTCCGCGATACGTCGTCTGCCGTGGGCTCCTCGAGGTACTCGACGCTTGACTCGAAGCCGCTGGGTAGAGACTCGCGCCATCCCGCGAGCACAAGTCGAACGCCGGGTGCGCTGGGAAGTTCGAGTATGAGTTGGCGGACGAGGTCTATGACGATGGGTGAGGCGTTCGCTGACGGACTTTCGAACCCCTCCAAGACAAGCCATGCGCCGGTGTGACGGGCGATGCGTTGGAGCCTTTTCGCGAGGTCGGGCGCGGTCTGGTTGCGGGTGTCTCGCTGGCGAGTCGTCAGGCCGCTAGGCTGTCTGGGTGGAAGCCCGGCGGCGAAGGCGCCCGCCACCTTTGCCGAGAAGGAGTCGACGTCATCGCCTTGACAGTTGGCCACGTCGATAGCTGCGTAGGTACCACCGAACTGCGTCACGAGGGCGTGCACGAGATGTTTGGTGAATCTCAGTCCTAGACCCGGGTCACCCAGCACCGCCAACAGCCGGTCTCGAGCAGGTGCTTCCACTTTCATACCTCGCCAAATACGCGAGATTGTTACGTGGCGCCCAATGACCGTTCGATTGATAGGCGAGCCTTGGGGCCCAGCTATCTCTACGGTCGCCACCACGGGTGCAGCGTCCGGCAGTTCCAGCCCAGCCAGTTGCGAAACCCAAGGAGTCACCGGGACGGCGCGGTTGTTTGCCGCGTCTTGGACAGCAGGTGGAAGGACCCCGCCGGCTTGGTGAATCCCGATGACACGGAACTGGGAGTCGAACACGGGCGCGCCGGACGAGCCTCCGCTGGTGTTGGCCGAGTGGAGCAAGCGGAGGGGTGGGTCCCCGAGACGCCGATCAACCCGACCTATCGACCAGAGCAGCGGCAGGCCCTTTCCTGCCCCATCGCTCGGATGGTGCAGAACATGAACTTGAAAGGGCTGCCGAGGGAGCCGCCTCGGCGGCTTCACGGTGCGGAACGGTCGCGGGTGGGCGAGGCGCAGGATTGCGATATCCCAAGGACCTTCAGCGCCGATACCGTCCGTGCTGTCAATCTCGAAGGTGTTGCTGAGCTCGTTCACAGCGGGGGGGCTGTAGAACGCAAGCCAACTCGCCGCCAAGGGGGCGGGCGTCCCTTTGAGCAAGGTTGGTTGATCGGAGTCCTCAAGAAGGTCGGCCATGTCACCGAAGGTGACGCTAACCCGCTTGCTTGATCCAGGCAGAGGGCTCGATCCACCCGTCGGAGATGCATCGACGAGCGTCCCCACTAAGTGTGCTGCAGTCGCCACAAGGGTGGGTGCCACGAGGATCCCGGTCCCTTGCTGATCTCCATCGACGTCGATCCGGCACACCAAATCGCTGGCAAGAAGCATTCGGCGCGCAGCGACGCGGGCGTCGGTCGGAGAGTAAACAGACGATGTAAAGGTCTGCAGGGACCCGATCCGACTCAAGATCTGGTGCTCTAAGCCGTTCGTGGCCATCTCGGCGGCCTCCGCGACGAGTTCGGCCTTCACCAGTTCCGCTTGGAAAGCCAGTGCTTTTCCTTGGCCTGCGGCATTGACAAAAGCGCTTGCCACGTAGTCGCAGGGGTCCTCATAGTCGGCCGTTCTGATCCCAAGCTGGTCGAGCAGATTGCGAATACGAGGGATGTCCGGCTTGACTGAGGCGGCAAGGGCGAGCACGTCTGGGTCCCAGTTGACCGTCGATGTCACCATCCGGGCACTCCCGCCGCCGCGAGATCCGCCGTCGCGCCTTCCAAGGAGTGGGCCCAGTTCACACGGCCAGGATCTCCTGCAAAGTGGATACCGAGTGCAAGGCGCCCCCCGGCCTCGAGGTCCACCACGATTGAGCCGGAACTGCCTCCCAATGTGCTGGCATCGTGTCCGATCACCCACCGCCGCACATCTCCTGCCGCGTCGCCCCTCCCGAAGGTGAGGATCCCCGGCGTCAGCCGTTTCACACCCTTGACGCCCGCAAACAGGCTGGCGAAGACATCCGGCGTCGTGGTCCGTGCACTGCCCGGAAATCCAACCACGTAGATCAGACGTCCACGCGTGGCGAGAGCGCCTCGGGTCGTGGGGTCGTCACCCCGTGCCACCTCGACGGGGGTGGGAAAGGGCTGACCTGAAACCTCGGAGAGCTCCAACACGGCCAAGTCAAGACCGCTGAAGTTCACCCCTCGAAGGGACGTGCTCGCGAGACTTGGGTCGCCTGGCCTCCCGACAGCGACAACTGATCGAATCGGGAAGAGCCTTGAAGTGGATGGGTTACCAACCTCGCCGCCAAAGTCGACCGCCACACCTCCCTTAAGGGTGCCGGTGAACCTGCCCTTCACTCGAGACGAGTTGTGGGAGATCGCCTGCAAAACATGGTAGTTCGTGACAACAATCCCCTCATCGACGGCCCAAGCCGTCCCTTGATACCCAAGGGCGGCATCCGGATCGACGACCCGCCCCGTGGCCTCGCACGCAGCCCGTACGTGCATCTGTGCCTGCGAGAGAACGGCGGCGTAGTCCTTCGCAGCCGGAGCCGTAAGGTCCACGAAGTCGTCCTCCACGAACAGGACGGGGCGTGAGCCGTCGCTGTGAACTACAGCTTCGAGGGCGGCGCGTTCAACCGGTCCAGGGTTTGCCAATGACCCTTGTTCGACCAGTTCGCGAAGACCCGCTGTGGCACCGGCTGTCAGGCGAGCCAGCGCATCTGCATCGGCCCGTTGGCCAAGGTGGGCCTCGAGGTAGTGAACATCGTCCATTAGGCGTGCCAGCAGCTCAGCCGGATCAGTCATCTGCTCCTCGTCGCCAGCAGAGGCAGACTCCAGTGCATCACGATCCCGCGAGCCAAGCAGCCGCCTATAGGCCGACCCCGTGGGCATAGCGCGCCTCCGATGCTGGACGGTCTCGCCGTCGTCCGCGACGACAGTCCGCCGCAACTTGACAGCCCATTATCTCCCAAGAGCGCCCGGCCGTCGCCAAAATACGTCACCATCAAGCAAGTGCGCATGCTGTGGGATAACCGCTAGGAGGCCGGGATGAGCGACGAGATCAACGTGTCAACCGACGAACTGCTTCGCAAGGCATACGGCTCGGGGGGTGTCGAGGGCCTCGACGACGCCGGCTACGCGGCCCAGCTCGGGCTGTATGCGAGGACGCAGTACACCTTCTACGTCGCCTTTCAAGCGCTCGTAGTGGTCATCGCCACCGCGGTCGTGGCGGCGCTTGTCATTACGGTGCTACGTCTAGTTGACGGAATCGACCCCGCGACGGTAGTTGCCGGCTTGGCCGCCATCGTCGGTGGTGTCGCAACAAAATTCCTGAATGACTCTGCGCGAGACGCGAAGGAGCGGTACCTCGAGGCGCTCGCTCTCTACAAGGGCCAGTGACCAATACACGCCCCCTGCGCCATCCTTTGAAGCACAGGTCGCCACCCATATCCGGCTCTTGGGACCTGAGGTGGGAGCTCACGCCAGGCGCGGGTCGGCGAAGGCCCCGCCGATGAGGAGCATCCGGAGCCGGTAGTTGTCGCGGTTTCTGAACCCTCGAGCGATCCTGCGGTGGAGCTCGATCAGTCCATTGACGGCCTCAGTGCCGCCGTTGTTGGTGCGGGCGGTGGTGAAGTAGGCCAGGAACGGCTCACGCCACTGCTTCAGGGTCCGGCCGAGGCGCGCGATCTCCGGGATCGGGCACGAGGGGAACGAGGCGAGGACGTGCTCGGCGATCCTGCGCCCCGCCGCGAGGTCTTCCTGGTGGAACGCGGAACGCAGCTCCTGCTCGGCCTGCCACGCGACGAACACCTCGTCATGGCCCTCGTCCTGAACCACCTCCACCACGTGCAGCCCGGGCAGGCCCACAAGAAGATCGCAGTTGCCGCAGTACACGGTCGGGGAAGAGCAGCACGCAGCGGCGCACGCCGTAGGCTCGGTCATCGTCGAGGTCCTCGCGGAGCAGAAGTTTGGTCGCTACTGATCCTGAGGGCCTCGACCTCTCATTCTGCGCACCACGAGGAAGGGCGTGTCACCACCGCTCCCACCTCAGGTCCCAAGAGCCCCATATCCACTCCACGCGACGCAATGTCTGGCGCTTGTCCCTGATGCGGCGCACACGGCTGCATCCACCTTCGGCGGCCGACACCGCTCGTCGTTTGGTTCTGTGGCGAATGCAAGACAGGTTCGCCGGACTCAGGTCGAGCTGCTCGATGCCGACGCGATGCGCCCCGTCACCCATGCAGCCGACCTGGATGGAGCGCGCCACCGCTAAAGACGCAAATATCGAGATAACGCCAACGAGGGCCTGCAACCCAGCTATGCCACATCGGGGAGATTATGTCGTGCGCGCACTTCTTCGATATCGAGCAGCGAGGTCGCAGGACCAAGTTGACCATCGTCCGTCGCTCCGACGAACAGGGCCTCTCGTTGCACGTTTGATTGCACGGCCGCCATCGGACGGCGTTTGACCTGCAGAGCTGCGCGTGTCTGAAAATCGGAGGGTCGCAGATTCCACTCCAGACCGGCGAATATTGGGAAACGTGAGGTGCAGATTCGGAACCTTGACGGAGGCCGCCGAGAAGATTGCTATATCAAGTCAGTGAGCTCAGATATCGCCGCATCGCGGACGGCGGTGAGCGCGTCGACAGCCGTACGTGACGCACGCGCCGCCTCGGCGAGCTTCTGGCAGTCGGCCAGGGTGTGCAGCGACAGGGCGAGGCGCACGACCGGCACCTTGCTCGGTGCCATCGACAGCGACGTCACGCCGAGCCCGACCAGAACCAGAGCGAGCAGCGGGTCGCCGGCGGACTCGCCGCAGACCCCCATCGGGCGGTCGACCGTGGCCGCTCCGGCACAGGCCGCGGCGACGACGTCGAGCACTGCCGGCTGCCACGGGTCGAGCAGATCTGACAGCGCGCCCTGCATGCGGTCGGCCGCCATCGTGTACTGCGCCAGGTCGTTGGTGCCGAGCGAGCCGAAGTCGACCTCGGTCAGCACGTCGCGCGACCGCAGGGCCGCGCCAGGCACCTCGATCATGACCCCGGCCTTCGGCAGCCCGTTCTCGCGCACGCGGCGGGCGAACCACGCCGCTTCCTCCGCCGTCGCGACCATCGGCGCCATGACGCGCACGTCGGCGCCGGTGTCGCGCGCCGCCACCGCGAGCGCCTCGAGCTGCGAGTCCAAGAGCTCGGGCCGCTCGGCCGACAACCGCAGGCCACGGCGCCCGAGCGCCGGGTTCTCCTCCGGACCGAGGTCGGCGAACTTGAGCGGCTTGTCGGCGCCGGCATCAAGGGTGCGAACGACGACCCGCCGCCCCTCGAACGGCGCGAAGACGCCCCGGTAGATCTCCGCCTGCTCGTCGACCGTCGGTGCCTTGGTCGCCGAGAGGAAGACGAACTCGGTGCGGAACAGACCGACGCCCTCGAGGTCCTGCGCACCGGCCGCGACGGCGTCCTCGACGCCGCCGATGTTGGCCAGCAGCGCGACCGCGTGCCCGTCCGACGTCTTACCGGCCCCCGACAGCTCGGCCAACGCCGACGCACGGCGCGAGGCCCGCTCGCGCTGGGCGGTGACGAGCGCCATGTCGGGCGCGATCGTCACCTCGCCGGAGTCGCCGTCGATCGCGACCGGCACCCCGGCCGGGATCGCCGTCGCCCCGGCGAGCTGCACGACCGCGGGGATGCCCATCTGTGCGGCCAAGATGGCGGTGTGCGAGGTGCGCCCGCCGGCCTCGGTGATGATGCCGACGACGCGCGACCGGTCGAGCGTCGCCGTCTCGGCCGGCGCGAGGTCCTCCGCCACGATGACACTCGGCTCGGTGAACACCGGCACGCCGGGCGCCGGCACCCCGAGCACCGCGGCCACGGCGCGCGACCCGACGTCGCGCAGATCGGCGACGCGCTCGGCGAAGTAGCCGCCGAGGGCCTCGAACTGCGCCGCGTACGTCTCGACCGCGCGGTCGATCGACGTGGCGCGGCCGTGGCCGGCGGCGAGCTCCTTGCCCGCCGCCTTGACCAGGCCCTTGTCGCGCGCGATGAGCGCGGTCGCCTTGAGGATCTGCTGCGCCGTGTCCTCCACCAGCGTCGCCCGCTGCTCGAGCGAGACCGCCACCGTCTCGAACGCCGCCTTGACGTCGGCCAGGGCCGCGTCGGCGTCGTCGACAGCCGCCTCGTTCTTCGGCGGGCGCACCGGCGGCGCCACCTGCACGACCGGCCCGAACGCCGTGCCCGGGCTGACCCCGATGCCCTGCCGGGTCTCGGTCTGCGCGCCCGTGGGCGCCGCCCCGCCACCCGAGCCGCCGGCACCGTCAGACCCGCCCGAGTGCGCCTCCGTGCGCGCAACCGTCGGTGAGGCCGACGCGTGCGGCGCGTCCGGCGAGGGGGTGGCAGCGTCGGTGTCGGCCGTCGTCATGGGTGCGTCCTCACTCGGTGGGGCAGGTGCTGCGGGCGTGTACTAAGGGGGCTGACCGGCATCCGTGATGGGCCCGGTCAGGGGCAGGTCAGGAAGGCGTCACTCGGCGTCGAGGTCGCGCGACAGCAGCGCGACGAGCGAGTCGAGCGCCTCGTCCGCGCCGTCGCCCTCGGCGGTCAGCGTGACCTCCTCGCCGTGCGTGGCCCCGAGGGCCATGACGCCGAGGATGCTCGTCGCGTCGACGGGCTCGTCGCCGTCCTTCGAGATCTCGACGTCGAGCCCCGTGTTCGTCGCGGCCTCGACGAAGAGGGCGGCGGGCCGGGCGTGCAGGCCGACCGACGAGGCGATGGTGACGGTGCGTGAGGCCATGGGTGGTGCTCCTTCGTTGGATGCGGTCACGTCGACCGGCACAGCCGTGCCGTGACCCCAGTCTGTCGTGAACCCCGTCCGCGTGTGGCGGGCGGGCGGTGGTGAGTGCGAGGTGTTCGGATGCCGGGCAGCCCGGCGGGGTGCGCCCCCGCACACCCCGCCCGGCCGGGTCAGAACCCAACCGGGCGGTGTGGTGCGTGGGCGCAGCCTGTCGACGCCGGGGCGTCGAACCAGACTCAGACCGTGCTCAGACCGTGCTCAGACCGTGGCGACGGCCTCGACCTGCTGCAGCTTCGGGTCGCGCGACTTCAGCGCGACGACGATGCCGCAGGTGACGAGCACGCCGGCCACGAGGGCGACGACGAAGAGGAGGAAGTTGCCGATGAGCGGCAGCACCCAGATGCCTCCGTGCGGGGCCCGCAGCGTCGTGCCGAAGGCCATGGCGAGCGCTCCGGTGACGGCCGAGCCGGCCATCGAGCTGACGATGATGCGGAACGGGTCGGCCGCGGCGAACGGGATGGCACCCTCTGAGATGAACGAGAACCCGAGCAGCCAGGCCGCCTTGCCGTTCTCGCGCTCGGGCTCGCTGAAGAGCTTCGGGCGGATCGTCGTGGCCAGGGCCATGGCGAGCGGGGCGACCATGCCGGCGGCCATGACCGCGGCCATGATCTTCAGCTGCGGCGCGTCGGTCGAGGCACCGGCTGCGGCCAGACCCGTCGTGGCGAAGGCGTAGGCGACCTTGTTGACCGGGCCGCCGAGGTCGAAGCCCATCATCGCGCCGAGGATGAGGCCGAGGATGATGGCGCTGCCGCCGCCGAGCCCGCCGAGCCAGGTGTTGAGGGCGTCGGTGAGGGCCTTGATCGGGCGGCCGAGCACGGTGATGAACAGGCCGATCGTGATGAGCGAGCTGAGCAGCGGGATGACGACGACCGGCATGACGCCGCGCACGCCCTTGGCGACCTTCCACGAGCTGACCCAGCGGGCGACGAAGCCGCCGATGAGACCGGTGACGAGACCGCCGAGGAAGCCGGCGCCCATCGTGGCCGCGACCGAGCCGCCGACGATGCCGGGGACGAGGCCGGGCCGGTCGGCGATGGCGAAGGCGATGAAGCCCGAGAGGATCGGCACGAGGAACCCGAACGACGCCCCGCCGATGACGAACAGCAGCGCCGCCCACGAGGTGAGGCTGAGCGGGTTGAAGTTCTGCGCGATGTTGTAGGCCGGGTCGGTCGGCGTGAGGCCGTACTTGACGATCTCGATGGCGCCGCTCTCACCGAGCGCGACCTGGGCGAGCATGAACGACAGGGCGATGAGGATGCCGCCCGCAGCGACGAACGGGATCATGTACGACACACCCGTCATGAGCCACTGGCGCACCTTCGTGGCCGTGCTGGCGCCGTCCTCGACCTTCGAGGTGAGCCCGCCGGATGCCGTGGGGCCGGCTGCCGCGGCGGCCGCGGCCTTGCTCGGGTCGGCCCTCCACTCGGCGGCCAGGTTTGCGGCCTGCTGCACGAGAGCGGGTCCGTCGCTGATGCCCTTCTTCACGCCGACGTCGACGGTCGGCTTGCCGGCGAAGCGGCCGGCGTCCTTGACGGGCAGGTCGTGGGCGAAGATGACGGCGTCGGCCTCGGCGATCTCGGCCGCGGTGAGCGGCGTCGTGCCGGCGGAGCCCTGCGTCTCGACCTTCATCGTGTGACCGGCGGCCTTGGCCGCGTTCTCCAGGCCCTCGGCCGCCATGTAGGTGTGGGCGATGCCGGTCGGGCACGAGGTGACGCCGACGAGCTTGAGGGCGCGCGGCGGTGCCTCCTCGGCGACGGCGGTCGTGGCGGCGCCACCCGCGGTCGAGGCGCTCGACGAGCCAGAGGCCACCGAAGCAGCGGTGGCGGTGGACCCGGCCGCGGCGGCACCGGTCGTGTCGCGCGTCGGGTCGCTCACGGCATCCGAATGCGTGGTGGTCGTGCTGGTCTGGGTGCTCGCGGGCTTGGCCGGCGCGGGCTGGTCGAGACCGACCTCGGCGCTGACGATGCGCACGACCTCGGCCTCGCTCGTGGCGTTGCCCAGGGCGGCCTTGAAGTCCTTCTTCATGAGGGCGCGGGCGAGCTTGGGCAGCATCTGCATGTGCGCGTCGCCGCCGCCCTCGGGGGCCGCGATGAGGAAGATGAGGCTGGCCGGGCCGTCCTTGGCGCCCCAGTCGATGCCGTCGGCGGCGCGGCCGAAGACGAGCGACGGCTCGGTGATGGCCGAGCTGCGGGCGTGGGGGATGCCGATGCCGCCGGGCAGGCCGGTCGCCATCGTCTCCTCGCGCTTGCGCACGTCGGCGATGAACTGGTCGAGGTCGGTGCAGCGGCCCGAGGCGACGAGGCGCTCCCCGAGGGTCCGGGTCGCCTCGTGGCGGTCGGCACCGGTGAGGTCGAGGACGACCTGCTCTTCGGTGATGAGGGACATGGGTGGTTCCTTTCCGGGGTCCACCGCGCGACGGCGGTGTCGGGTCTGCTGGCAGTTCGGCGTTCTGGGGTGATGCGTGGTGTGGCTGGTGCGGGGGTGGAGCGGCTCAGCTGATGGTGCGGGTGAAGTCGGGCTCGAGCGTGAGCTCGGTGCGGATGCCGTCGAGGTCGGCGGGCGCGGGCACCCGGCTCCCCGGGAGGGTGACCGCGGCCGCCCCCCACGTGACGCCGGTGGCGAGCGCGTCGGCCGGTGACTGTCCGGTCGAGAGGCCGTGGAGCAGTCCGGCGAGCATGCAGTCGCCCGCGCCGACCGTCGACAGCGGCGCCGTGATGGTGGCGCGGGCGTGGGCGTGGCCGTCGGCGGTGACGAGCAGGGCGCCGTCTCCGCCGAGACTGACGGCGACGAGATCGATGCCGGCCTCGACGAGCTCGCGGGCCGCGTCGCGCACGTCGGCCAGGGTCGGCAGGTCGTGGTCGACGAGCTCGGCCAGCTCTTCGTGGTTGGGCTTGATGAGGTGCGGCACGGCGGCGACGGCCTTGGCGAACGAGGCGCCCGAGCTGTCGACGGCGACCCGGCCGCCGCCCTCGCGCACCCGGGCGACGAGGGTGGCGTAGAGGTCGGCCGGCGCACCCGGGGGCAGCGAGCCGCAGCCGACGACCCACTGGGCCGAGGCCGCGCTCTGCGCGGTGGCGTCGAGCAGGGCCACCACGTCGGCATCCGTGAGGGTGGGGCCGGGCTCGTTGAGCTTCGTCGTCGTGCCGTCGGGCTCGAGCACGCTGATGTTCATGCGCAGGGTGCCCTCGACGGCGACGCTGCGGTGGGTGACGCCGGCGGTGTCGAGCAGCTCGGACATGAGGTGGCCCTCGGGGCCGCCGCTCGGCATGACGGCGACGGTCTGCGCGCCTTGGGCGGCGAGCGCCCGGCTGACGTTGACGCCCTTGCCGCCCGGGTCGATGCGGCTGCTCGTGGCCCGGTGCACCTCGCCGCGGCGCAGCTCGTCGATGACGATGGCGCGGTCGATGCTCGGGTTCGGGGTGAGGGTGACGATCATGCGGTGACGACCTCCGGTCCGGCCGCGCGGAGCTCGGCGGCGACGTCGTCGTCGATGTCGGCGTCGGTGATGACGACGTCGACGTCGGCGACCTGGGCGAAACGGTGCAGGTGGTCGTCACCGGTCTTGCTCGAGTCGGTGAGCACGACGCACTTGCGGGCGGCGGCGACCATGGCTTTCTTGACGAGGGCCTCGGACTGGTCGGGGGTCGTGAGGCCGCGGGCCACCGAGATGCCGTTGGTGCCGACCACGGCGACGTCGACGACGACGTCGGCCAGCGGGCTGAGGGCCCAGTCGCCGACGGCGGCACCGGTCGTGCCGCGCAGGCGGCCGCCGAGCAGGTAGAGGGTGACGCCGGGGTTGGCCGACAGGGTGGCGGCGGCGGAGAGGCTGTTCGTGATGACGGTCAGCTGCAGGTCGGTCGGCAGCAGCTCGGCCACGGCCTGCGTGGTGGAGCCGGCGTCGAGGATGACGCTGCCACCGGCGGGCAGCTCGTCGAGGGCGCGGGCCGCGATGCGGCGCTTGACGTCGGCGAGGCGGCTGAAGCGGGTGGCGAGGGTCGGCTCGACCTCGAGGCGCTCGACCGGGATGGCGCCGCCGTGCACCCGGCGCAGCGACCCGCGGCGCTCGAGGGCGGTGAGGTCGCGGCGCACGGTCTCTGCGGCGACGCCGAGGTCGTCGGCGAGGGCGGTGACCTCGACCCGACCGTCCTGGCGGGCCAGCGCGATGATGCGCTGCTGGCGCTCCGCTGCGTACATCGGACTCCTTCGTCCTGCTCCGTCGTCGTCGAGGGGTTGCTGCCGGGTCGTGCTGGCGGTTCTGGTGTCTCTGGCCGTGCTGGTCCTGCTCCCTTGCGAGAACTGAACCACGGATCCGAGGTGAAGTAAAGAGATTCGGGCGCCCGATTCTGTGGTTTTTGCTCAACCGGGCGTCCGGCCCGCCCGTTCCCACCCGCCACCCCCGGCCCTGGCCCTCGCTTTCTCGTCGAGAGGCCAATTAGGGCACACCGAAAGGCCAATCTCAGCGTGTGCCCGCGCGGTCCCGGGGTCGGTTGGCCTTTCGGTGATGTGTATTTGGCCTCTCGACGGGCCTGAGTGCTGGGAGCCGGGCAGCGTCGGGCGTCGCTAGGGTGCGTTCACGCCCACCCCGGCTCCCCGGCATCCGAGATCGAGGTCGACCATGCGCAGCGACACGTTCACCCTCGCCCGCCCGCACGACACGCAGGTGTCGGTGCGGCGCTGGCGGCCGGACGGCGAGGCCAAGGCGGTCGTGCAGGTCGCGCACGGGCTGGCCGAGCACGCCGCGCGCTACGCCCGTTTCGCGCAGGCGCTGACGGATGCCGGGTACGCCGTCTACGCGTCCGACCACCGTGGGCACGGGGCGACGTCGGGGCCGCGCGGCACGTTCGGAGAGCGCGGCGGCTGGGACCTCGTCGTCGCGGACCTGCACGCCGTCACCGAGCGGGCCAAGGAGGAGAACCCGGGGCTGCCGGTCTTCCTCGTCGGGCACAGCATGGGCTCGTTCCTGTCGCGCGCCTACGCGGCCGAGCACGGGCACGAGCTGGCCGGGCTCGTGCTGTCGGGCACCGCGGGCGGCGCCGGTGCGCTCGGACGGGTCGGGCTGCTCATCGCGTCGCTGCAGGGGCGGCTGCGCGGGCACTCGCACGTCAGCGGGCTGATGAACACGCTGACCTTCGGGCAGTACAACGCTGCGTTCAAGCCCGCCCGCACCGAGTTCGACTGGCTCTCGCGCGACCCCGCCGAGGTCGACAAGTACATCGACGACCCCGACTGCGGGTTCGTCTTCACCGCCGGCGGGTTCGGGGACCTCCTACGGGGTCTGGCCGCCGTCAACAGCGACGCCGTCGTGCGACGCGTGCCGTCCGGACTGCCGGTGCATCTCGCGTCGGGCGACGCCGACCCGGTCGGCGGCAAGGGCGGCTCCGGCGTCACCGCGGTCGCCGAGCAGCTGCGGCGCTCGGGGGTGCGCGACGTCACCGTCACGCTCTGGCCGGGGGCGCGGCACGAGATCCTCAACGAGACGAACCGCGACGAGGTGACGGCCGAGATCATCGACTGGCTCGACGCGCACCTCGCGGCGGCGCGGGCCGCCTGACGCACTGGCCGGGTGCCCGGGTGCCCGGGGTGCGGCGGGTGCGCCGGCCGCGGACCCAGGCGGCTGTCGGCATCCGTGCCTAGAGTGATCGACATGGCCGACGACGCGCAGGTGCAGGACATCACGATCACCACCGACGCGGGCGAGATGCCCGCCCACGTGTGGCTGCCGCCGTCGGGGTCCGGACCGGGCATCGTGCTGCTGCAGGAGATCTTCGGCGTCAGCGCGTACATCCGTCGCCGCGCCGCCGACCTCGCCGCGCTCGGCTACGTCGTGCTCGCGCCCGAGATCTTCTGGCGCATCGGCGCCACCGAGCCCGTCGAGGGCGACGACGCGCTCGACCGCGCCATGGGGCTCGTTCAGAAGCTCGACTGGGACGCCGCCACCGCCGACGGCGTCGCCGCCGTGCATGCGCTGCGTGAGCACGAGAGCGTCACCCGCGGCGTCGGCCTGATCGGCTTCTGCTTCGGCGGCGGTCTCGGGTACCAGGTCGCCGCGGCGCTCGAAGGGGCCGGCGGGTCCGACGGCGGCGAGACCGGTGAGGCCGGCGAGGGCACGCGGCGCGACTCCCCCGCCGACGCGCTCGTCAGCTACTACGGCTCCTCGCTGCCGCAGGTCTACGACAAGCTCACCGTCACCGCGCCGAGCCTGCACCACTTCGGGCTCGCCGACAGCTACATCGACCAGCCGACGGTGCGCGCGATCGAGGCCGAGCTGACCCAGCAGCCCGAGACCACGCTCGTCACCTACGAGGGCGCCGAGCACGCCTTCGACAACAGCGACATGGGCTGGTTCGACCCGCAGGCGTCGTCGCTCGCGTGGGAGCGCACGGTCGAGTTCTTCGGCGAGCGGCTGCCCGTCGGCTGAGTCGACCGAGCGGCGGTCGTCGCTTCGTCTCGGTGGAGCGCTGGATGCCGGGGAGCCCGGCGGGTGCGCCGGTACAGTGCGCGTGTGCCCAGACTCGTGCTCACCGTCATCGGCGACGACCGCGCCGGCCTCGTCAGCGCCCTCGCCTCCGTCGTCACCGACCACGGCGGCAACTGGGAGCAGAGCCAGCTCGCCGAGCTGGCCGGCAAGTTCGCCGGCATCGTTGTGGTGGGGGTGCCGGCCGAGCGGCAGGCCGACCTCACCGAGGCGCTACGTGGCCTCGACGGCATGCTCGACGTCTCGGTGCACGCAGGCGAAGAACCTGACGCCTCAGACGGGACCGGCGGGTCCGGTGCGTCGGAGGGCGACGACGGCGCAGCGACGGTCGAGGCGGAGGGGGGCGAGCCACAGCGCCTGACCGTGGACCTGCTCGGCAACGACCGGCCGGGCATCGTCCGCGAGGTGTCATCGGTGCTGAGTGAGCACCACCTGTCGATCGAGTCGATGACGACGGGCACGCGCGAGGCCCCGATGGCCGGCGGCCTGCTCTTCGAGGCGCACGTCGTGGCCGTCGTGCCGGCGAGCTCCGACACCGGTGCGCTGCGCGACGACCTCGAGCGCCTCGCGAGCGAGCTGCTCGTCGACATCGCCGTCGGCTGACCTCCGGCCTCGGGCCTCGCAGCGGCCGACCGTTCCTGCCCTGGGCGGTGACCGTGCCCGCCCCTACGCTGGTCGCATGGCGAGCGAACCCGGCGCACCGGCATCCGACCTCGACGTCGTGGCGGCTATGCAGTACGTGTCGCTGACGACGTTCCGCAAGACGGGCGCACCCGTGTCGACGCCGGTGTGGATCGCGCGCGACGGCGACGAGCTGGCCTTCGTCACCGTCGACCCGACCGGCAAGACGAAGCGGTTGGCGAACGACCCGAGGGTCGAGATGCGGCCCTGCGACATGCGCGGCAACGTGCCCGACGGCGCCCCCGTCCACCGCGGGACGGCGAGGGTCGTGCGGGGTGACGGCGAGGTCGCCGCGGTGCGTCGTGCAATAGAGCGCAAGTACCCGATGGCACGCGTGGCGGGCGTCTTCAACACCGTGACGTTCGGTGCCTTCCTGCGGGCGAAGCGCGCCGGCGTGCGCATCCGGTTGGCTGTGGACGACTGACGACCCACTGTCAGCGGTCGAATGTATGTTCGACTCATGACCACCACCGACGCCGATCTCGAGCAGCTGCGGAGTTCGTTGGCTGCCCTCGAGGCGCGTCAGCGGCGGTCCGGCGGGCGGGCGTCCGACGAGTTCCTGCACAGCCTCGGTTCGACGACGAAGGCCACGCCCAGGCCTGAGGATGCCGGCGGGTCCTGCGCCGCGCGCCGTGGCGGTCTCTCAGCGCCACCGCCCCGCGTCGCGCAGGCCCGCGGTGTCTGGGCTGACGCGGTGAACCGCGTGCGTTCTCCGGGTTCGGGCCAAGCAGCCCGCGGCGACGACCCGGGTGAGCCGACGGCGGTGATGAGAGGCGACCAGGTCGAAGCATTGCTGGCCACCGTGGACTGGTGCGACCCCGACGACGAGGCATGGCTGCGGTCGGTCGAGGCGAACGGGCCCGTGCGCCGTGCGGACCTGTCGGGTGACGACCCGCCGACCGGAGTCACCATCGAGGCGCTCGTCGGCATGCCCCTGCACCGGTACGGCGAGCAGTCGCTGGTGCGCTCGGTCGAGCACGTCGCCTCGGCGCGGGCCGACCACGACGTCGTCCTCGTCTCGGCGCTCGCCGAGCTGCTCGACCGGGGCGCAGAGCTGCCCGGGGCGCTGTCCCCGATCGACTGGCTGCGCACCCTCGACCCCGGGCTGTCCGCGCCTGCGGCCAAGGGGTTCGTGACGGTGGCCCGGGCCTGGCCGTCGACGCGGTGGTCGGGACTGCGGGCCGACGTCGTCACCCGACGGGTGGCCGTCGCCTGCGCCGCCCAGGTGGTCGACTTCGTCGAGCGCGTGGAGCGGGTCGCGGACCCGGCCGAGCTGTGGTCGGCGGTCGAGCACCTGCGCAGCGCGGCCGCGACGGCGAGGCCCGAAGAGTTGGCCCGTCTCGTCCGACACCACACCGAGCAGCTGCGGCCGCCTCGTGGTCACGAACCATCTGCATCCGGCGGCGATGACGCTGCGGGCGGTGCGGACTCGGGCGCAGAGGGCACGGGCGACGGGGCCGACGCCCGGGGCGACGGGGCTGACGGACGGTCCGACGAGGCGGCGGCCGCTGCGGCCGCGGCCTGGAACGAGGAGCAGGAGCGGCTCGACGAACGGCGTCGGGCGAGCCGGCGGCTCTCGTTCTGCGAGCCGGACTCCCTCGGCATGGTGCGGATGCACGGCTGGCTCGACCCCGAAGGCGCGTCCGTCGTCAAGAGCGCGGTCGACGCCCTGTCCGTACCCGACCCGCAGAAGAACGAGCGCGGCGACGTCGTGGCGGCGGACCCCAGGGACCCGGCGCGTCGACGAGCGGATGCACTCATCGAGCTCGTCCGTCGGGGCGTGGCCGGCTCCGACCGTGCTCCGACCACCGACAAGGCCAAGGTCGTCGTCTTCGTCGACCACGACACCCTCGACGGGGCCGTCCGCGGCACCGCGGTCACCGCGACCGGAGACGTCCTCACGCCGGCCGCGGCCCGTCGCCTGGCCTGCGATGGCGCCATCGTGCCGGTGGTGCTCGGGTCCCGGTCCGAGCCGCTGGATGTCGGCCGACGACATCGCCTCGTCACGCCGGCGCTGCGCCTCGCCCTGACGGTGCGCGACCGGATGTGCAGCTTCCCCGGCTGCAGCCGACCTCCGTCGTGGTGCGACGCCCACCATGTCGTCCCGTGGCACCGCGGCGGCAGTACCTCACTGCAGAACATGGCGCTGCTCTGCCCCAGCCACCACACCTACGTGCACCGGTACGACCTCACCGCCACCGTCACCACGACCCGGGTGGTGTGGCAGGTGTGAGCGAGGGGGTGACGCGGCGGCTGTGACCCCGCGTTCGGTGGGGCGGCAGGTGTGGCCGTCCGGCCTTAGCCGTCGGTCGTCCGCGCCTCCGGGTACGCACACCGTGCACGCCCCGCTCGGGTCGCGCCGCCACTCTGGTCAGGAGCACGCCATGCCCAGCTACACCCGGAGCACGACCCTCGACGTCGACGAGGACACCGCCTACGCCTACCTTTCCGACCCCGAGAACCTGCCCGAGTACTTCCCGCGCATCACCAAGGTGAACCCGAAGTCGGGAGGCGACGAGGTCGAGACGACCGCTGTCATCGAGCCGCCCGGCGAGGAGAAGCAGACCGTCGAGGGGACCGCGTGGTTCCGGGCCGACGACGACGCCCACAAGGTCGAGTGGGGTTCGGAGGGGTCGAGCCACTATCACGGTGAGCTCGACTTCGACCCGGCCGGCGGCGGCGACGCTCGCTCGACGGTGAAGCTGACCATCCACAGCGACAGCGGCCACCCCGGCATCGAGGAGTCCATCGACGAGACGTTGCAGACCATCGCGCAGAAGCTGCAGCAGAAGAACTGACCCCAGCCGACTCTGCCGAGTGGAGGTGCCCGACGACCACCGACGGTCTCCGGTCACCTCCACCGGGCGGGCAGCCGGGCCGACCCCGGGTCGGCAGCGGGCGCAGCTGGCCGGGCCGACGCCACGGCTGCGATCAGGCCGGGCGGTGGCGCACCACGTCGAACCCCTGGCGGCGGTGCTCCGCGTACCCGTCGCCGGTCGTGACGACGTCGACGCCCACCTCGACCGCGCCCTCGACGCACGTCACGGTCACCGTCGTCGTCAGCCGCGCGCCGGTGGCCGAGGCGACGGTGAGGCCGTCGTCCTCGACGACCACCGACTCGTGCCGCCCCGGCACGACCGGCTCGAAGACGTGCAGCTCGATCGTCTCGGGCTGGTACCCCGCGGTGGACGCCGGGGCCGTCGGCCACATCGGCACCACGGCGCCGGCCCGGGCGAAGAGCGGGATGCGCTCCATGGGCGTCGGCGCGATGACGTACCGCCCGCCCTCGTGCACCTCGCCGGTGTGCCAGTCGTACCAGTGCCCCTCGGGCAGGTACACCTGCCGCGCAGTCTCACCCGGCAGGATCACCGGGGCGACGAGCAGGTCTCGCCCGAGCAGGAACTGGTCGTCGACGGCCACGGCCGCCGGGTCGTACTGGTGGTCGAAGGCGAGCGGTCGCTGCACCGGCTCCCCGGTCTCCGACGCCCGCACGAACGCCGAGTACAGGTACGGCATGAGCCGGTAGCGCAGCTGCACCGCCTCACGGGCCAGGTCGAACACGCGCGTGCCGAACGCCCACGCGTACTGCTCGACGTTGTCGGTCTCGGAGTGGTTGCGGCAGAACGGCGTCAGCGCCCCGAGCTGCATCCACCGCAGGAACAGCTCGGCGTTCGAGTCGCCCTGGAACCCGCCGATGTCGGCCCCGACGAACGGCTGCCCCGAGACCCCCAGACCGGAACCCATCGTCACGGCGAGCGCGAGGTGGTCCCACCGGGCCTGGTTGTCGCCCATCCAGTTCGCCGCGTACCGCTGGATGCCGGCGAAGCCCGAGCGCGACAGCACGAAGGTGCGCAGGTCCGGGCGCGCCGCCTGCAGCCCCTCGACGGTGCCCATCGCCATGAGCAGCGCGTACTGGTTGTGGAACCGCTCGTGCGACACCCGTCCGTGCTCGAACCGCATCCGCTCCGGCGGGATCACCCCGGTGGCGGGCTCGTTCATGTCGTTCCAGATGCCGGCCAACCCCGACTCGACGTGCCGGGCGTTGAGCTCGCCCCACCACGAGCGCGCGGCTTCGGTGGCGAAGTCGGGGAAGACGGTGTCGCCCGGCCAGACCTGCCCGATGTAGACGTCGCCGCCCTCGGTGCGACAGAAGACGTCCCGCTCGAGCCCGTCGTCGTAGACCGCGTAGCCGGGGTCGTGCTTGACGCCGGGGTCGACGATCGAGATGACCTTGAGCCCCTGCGCGTCCAGCCGCTCCAGCATCCCCGCAGGGTCGGGGAAGCGCTGCTCGTCCCACGTGAAGACGCGGTACCCGTCCATGTAGTCGATGTCGAGCCACAGCGCGTCGACGGGGAAGCCGGCCTCGCGGTGCCGCGCCCCGAGCTGCTCGACCTCGTCCTGGGTGTACGCGTGCCACCGGCACTGGTGGTACCCGAGCGCCCACAGCGGCGGCAGCCCGGCGCGCCCCGTCAGCCAGGTGTACGCCTCGAGGATGCCGGGCATGTCGGGCCCCGCGAAGACGTACTCCGTCCACTGGCCGCCCTCGAACCCGATGCGGATATCGTCGGACCGGCTGAAGTCGTAGTGGCCCCGGTGGCCGTTGTCGACGAACGACCCGCTCATCGCGCCCGACGGGTTCGACTGGTGGTAGAAGAACGGGATCGTCACGTAGTACGGGTCGAACTCGGTGCTCGTCACGTCGGCGCGCGGGTCGTCGGCCGCGAGGCCGGCCCGGAACTGCTCGGTCGCCGGGCCGTTGAGCACGTCGGTGTTCCACATCGTGAAGTCGCGTCCGGCACGGTCGAAGACGCCGCCCTTCTCGCCCAGACCGAAGACGCCGTCGCCCCGGCCTCGCGACCGCCGCGTCGACCATGAGTCGTTGAGCGTGCGGTACGTCTCGTAGCGGCCGTCGTCGCCGAGCACCGACTGGAGCACGACCGACCCGTCGGTGCGCAGCACGTCGACGCGGAAGGGCGCGACCCCGAGCCGCACCTCGAGCTCGTCGGTGACCACCCGCCACTGCCGCCCACCGGTCGTGCTCTCGGTGCCGGTGCCGGTGTCGACCCTGAACGGCACATCGCCCGCCCGGGTCGCCTGGAGCGGGTCGACGCAGACGGCGAACGTCGGCTGCTCGTCGAAGACGCCCCCGCGGCTCAGCTGCACCCGGACGACGTCGGCGCGGCACACGTCGATGCGGAGCCGCTCGCCGTGCACCCGGGCGAGCAGCCCGGTGTCGGTGCGCTCGACGTCGGTGACGCTCTCGAACCTGACGAAGTGGTCGGTCTGCACGCGACCATCCTGCCGTCGACGGCGCGCCGGGGCCGGACCGGGGTAAGAAGCGATCAGCCGAGCCACTGGAGGACCCGATGAGTGACGTGACGATCCGAGCGGTCGGGCCCGTGGCGACGCCGACCGCGTGGGAGCGCTACGCCGACACGACCCTCTGGAAGCGCTGGTCGCCGCAGATCCTCGGCGTCGACCTGACCGACCCGACGCGCCAGCGCCTGCACGCCGGCATGACCGGCCGGGTCCGCGGACCGCTCGGGCTCAAGGTCCCGTTCACCGTCGAGTCGGTCGACGAGGCGCGCATGTCCTGGGTCTGGCGCGTGCACGTCGGGCCGGTCCGGATGCGCCTGCACCACACCGTCGCCGGCCACCCGAAGGGCACCGAGACGACGCTGACGATCTCGGGCGCACCGCCCGTCGCGGTCGGTTACTCGGTGCTCGCGCAGGTCGCCCTGCACCGACTCGTCAGGCCGTGATCGCGGCGTCCCCGGGCGCCGACAGCGTGATGACCGCCCGCTCGATGAGGTCGTGGTCCTCGACCCGCGCCGACAGCTCGGCGAGCCGGGCCGCCACTTCGGTCTCGGTGTCGTCACCGATGAGGTCGACGGCGGCGACGAGGAACACCCGGCTCGGGCCGACGAACTCGAGGTGCAGGAACGTGATCCGCTCGATGGTCGGCACGTCGAGCAGCCGGGCCATGACCCGCGACCGCACGTCCGGCGCGACCGTCTCGCCGACGAGGAAGTCACGGTTGCGCGAGATGAGGAAGATCGCCACCACCCCGAGCAGCAGCCCGACGAGGATCGACCCGGCTGCGTCCCACCGGGCGTCGCCCGTGGCCTGGTGTAGCCCGATGCCGGCGGCCGCGATGACGAGCCCGAGCAGGGCCGCGGAGTCCTCGGCGTAGACGGCGCGCAGGGTCGGGTTCGACGTGTCGGCGATGAAGCGCAGCGGGTGCAGCCCCGCCCGGCGCGCGGCCGACCGGCTCTGCCGCCGCGCCTGCAGGAACGAGATCCCCTCGAGCACGAAGGCGAGCGCGAGCACCGCGTACGCCCACGTGTAGCTCGCCTCCTCGCTCTCGGGCTCGGTCAGGCTCTGGATGCCGTGCCACACCGACACGACCGCGCCCGCACCGAAGAGACCGAAGGCGGCGAACATCGACCACACGTAGGCCTCGCGGCCGTACCCGAGCGGGTGCGAGGCGTCGCGGACCTTGCCCGAACGGCGCTCGGCGATGAGCAGGAAGATCTCGTTACCGGCATCCGCCCACGAGTGCGCCGCCTCCGCGACCATCGACGCCGACCCCGTGATGACGGCGACGACCGACTTCGCCAGCGCGATGAGGGCGTTGGCGACGAGCGCCACGAGCACGGTGAGCATGCTCTCCCCGCCCTTCTGCTCACCCTTCTGCTCGCTCGCCTCGTCGCCCGGTCTCGCGGCGTCGCCGGAGGGTGCGGTGGGCGCGGATGCCGGGTCGTTCGTCGAGGCGGTCACCGCGACAGTCTTCACCCGAGACGTGACCGCCGCCACGTCACCCCGCGAGGTGACGCACGCGTCGGGACGCCGACGTAGCGTGGAGGACATGGACCCCGTCTCCGACCTCACCCGCTTCGTGCAGAGGCGCCTCGGGACGGCGCTGCGCAACCGGGTGGCGGGAGACGACGCCCCGCAGCACGCCGAACGCATCTGGGGCGCCGAGGGCGAGCGCTGGTTCACGCCCGACGACCCGATCTGGCGTGTGCACGCCGACGCGTCGATGTTCCCCGGCGGCATCGCGTCGCTGCTGCTGCAGTCGCTGCACCCGCTGGCCATGGCCGGGGTCGCGGGGCACAGCGGCTACCGCGGCGACCCGTGGGGCCGGCTGCAGCGCACGAGCCACTACCTCGCCATCACGACCTACGGCACGGTCGAGCATGCCCACGAGGTGATCGGTCACGTCCGCGGCATCCACGAGCGCGTGCGCGGCAAGGACGAGAAGGGCCGCCCGTACTCGGCCGCCGACCCGCACCTGCTGCGGTGGGTGCACCTCGCGGAGATCGACAGCTTCCTCCGCGCGCACCAGACGTTCGGCTCCGACCCGCTCAGCCCCCGCGACACCGACCGCTACGTCGAGCAGGCAGGCGTGCCGGCCGCCCTCCTCGGCGTCGTCGACCCGCCGCGCAGCGTCGCCGAGCTGCGCCGGGCGCTCGAGGAGTACCGCCCCGAGCTCGAGCCGAGCGAGGCCGCGAGGGATGCCGCCCGCTTCCTCCTGCTCGACCCTCCCCTTCCGTTCGTGGCACGTCCCGGCTACGCCACCCTCGCGACGGGCGGGCTGAGCCTGCTGCCGCCCTGGGCACTGGAGATGCTCGAGATCCCGCTGCCCCGGCCGGTGTCGCGGCTCGTCGCCCGGCCGGTCGGGCGGTTCGGCACGGCGGCCGTGCGGTGGGGCATGGCCGGGCTCGGCGAGCGCCGCCCGAGCGACCAGGACGTCACCGACCCGACCCCCGACGCGACGGCCGCCGCCAGCTGACGCGGACACCCGGCCCGGGTCGACCAAGGCGTCCAGCCCGGGCCGTGGCGTACCGCAGGCGGGCCGCACGTGAGGGACGTGTGCGGGTCCGTTCGGGGTCGCGTGGGGGTCGACCCCCATGGCCGCGTGACCGCCGACGCGGGAGGGTTGGGGCATGGCCACCCCGACCCTCGCCCCCGTCGTCACCGCCCCTATCGGTATCCCTGACGCAGTCGCCACGACGACGGCCGACCCCGCCTCGACGGGCCGGACGGCGGCCGCGGCACCCGGCTCACCGGCATCCGTCGAGCGGGTCGGGGCGCTGGCCGTCGCGGCTCCGCTGCTGCTGTGGGCGCACGGCATCCTCGCGTGGGTCGACGGGCTCGGCGCGACGCGGGACCTGCGTGACCGCGCCCAGGGGCAGGGCACGCTGACGACGCTCGACTACGCCGCGGACTCGCTCGGCGCCGCGTCGATCGTCCTGCTGGCGGCGGCGGTGGTCGCCTTCGCGTGGCTGACCGTCGAGGTGGTGCGGCGGCCCTCGGTCGCCGCGCGGCTGGGCACGGGCTCCCTCGTGACGGCGGGGGCCGGCCTCGTCGCGGTGGTTGCCCCGCTCGGGCTGCTGCCGCTCGGGGCGCTGCTCATGCTCATCGGGCTGGCGCCGCTCTCGCGCAGCGACGACCGCTGAGACGAGCCCGTCCCGGCCCCTCGCCTGACGACGGCGTCGCGACTAACCTCCGACGATGAGCAACCCCGAACGCCGACCGGGCGAGGTCATGGGCGAGGCGCGACCGGCATCCGCGATCGAGGTGATGACGCCGCGCGAGGTGCCGCTCGGAGGGCCGCGGGCGATGACGGTGCGACGCACCCTGCCGCAGCGGCAGCGCTCGCTCATCGGCGCGTGGTGCTTCCTCGACCACTACGGGCCCGACGACGTCGCGAGCACGGGCGGCATGCGGGTGCCCGGCCACCCGCACACCGGGCTGCAGACGGTGTCGTGGCTGTTCACCGGCGAGGTCGAGCACCGCGACACGACCGGGGTCCACGCGATGGTGCGGCCCGGCGAGCTCAACCTCATGACGGCGGGATCCGGCATCGCGCACAGCGAGTTCTCGACACCGTCGACGTCGGTGCTGCACGGGGCGCAGCTGTGGCTCGCCCTCCCCGACGCCACCCGCCACGTGGCGCCGACGTTCGAGCACTACGCGCCACCGGCCGTCGAACGACCCGGGGCGACGGCGCGCGTCTTCCTCGGCGGGCTGCTTGGCAGCCTCTCCCCTGTCGCGACGCACAGTCCGCTACTGGGCGCCGAGATCGTGCTGGATGCCGGTGCGTCCCTCACGCTGGACGCCCCCGCCGGCCTGCAGCCGGGTTTCGAGCACGGGCTCCTCGTCGACATCGGCGGGGTGACGGTGAGGGCTGAGGGCGCCGAGGACCGTGAGACCGAGGACCGTGAGACCGAGGACAGCGCGACCGGGGACAGCGAGACAGTGAAAGCCGGCGGGCGCGTGCCGGTGGAACGCGGCGAGCTGGCCTACCTCCCAGTCGGGCTGGGCGAGGTGACGATCACGGCGGCGGACGACGAGCCGGCCCGCGTGCTGCTGCTCGGCGGCGAGCCGTTCGGCGAGCAGATCGTCATGTGGTGGAACTTCATCGGTCGCACACACGACGAGGTCGTCGCCTACCGCGAGGCATGGGAACGCGAGCGCGTGGCGGCAGACGACGCAGGCGACGCGGACGGCGCGGACGGAGCGCCCGGCGGGGGCGAGGACCTCGACCGCCGGTACGGGCCGTTCCCCGACGCCTGGGACTCGACGCTCCCCGCCCCGCCCATGCCACCCCTACGACTGCGCTCCCGCGGCTGACGGTTGCAATCGGGGGCCGGACGGGCACAGTGGAGGTATGCGAGCCACGACGATCCACGCGCCCGGTGATATCCGGGTCGAGACGGTCCCCGACCCCACGATCGAGGCGCCGACGGACGCCATCGTCCGGGTCACGGCCGGGTGCATCTGCGGGTCCGACCTCTGGCCCTACCGCGGCGAGAACCCGGTCAAGGCCGGCAACACCATCGGGCACGAGGCCGTCGGTGTCGTCGAGGAGGTCGGCAGCGACGTCAGCCGATTCTCCGTCGGTGACTTCGTCGTCGTGCCGTTCTGCCACTGCGACAACACCTGCCCGGTCTGCCTCGCCGGGGTCCAGTCGGCCTGCCCCAACGCCGGCGGCACCTCGAGCGGCCAGGCCGAGCTGACCCGCGTCACCCAGGCCGACGGCAGCCTTGTGAAGACCGACGGCATGCCCGACGAGAAGTACCTGCCGTCGCTCCTGGCGCTCTCGGACGTCATGGCCACCGGCTGGCACGCCGCCGTGTCGGCCGGCGTCACGCAGGGTGGCACCGCGGTCGTCGTCGGCGACGGAGCCGTCGGGCTGTGCGGCGTCATCGCCGCCCAGCAGCTCGGAGCGGAGCGGGTCGTGGCCATGTCGCGCCACGAGCCCCGGCAGAAGCTGGCCCGTGAGTTCGGCGCCACCCACGTCATCGCCGAGCGCGGTGACGACGCCACCGCCGCCGTCATGGAGCTCACCGACGGCGTCGGCGCCGACGCGGTGCTCGAGTGCGTCGGCACCGACCAGGCCATGCAGACCGCCTTCGCCGTCGCGCGGGCCGGCGCCACCGTCGGCTTCGTCGGCGTGCCGCACGGGGTCGAACTGCCGATCCGCCGGATGTTCTCGCAGAACATCGGGCTGCGCGGTGGCGTCGCCCCGGTGCGCCTCTACCTGACCGACCTGCTCGAGCGCGTGCTCGACGGACGCATCGACCCCGGCAAGGTCTTCGACCTCACCCTGCCGCTCGACGAGTCCCCCGAGGGCTACCGGGCCATGGACGAGCGCCGCGCCATCAAGGTCCTGCTCAAGCCCTGACACGTGACCGTGACCGTGACCGGTGGCCGGGCGGGACCGGCTCCCGCACACTGGCGACGTGTGCCCCGACGTCCCGCCCGAGCCCACCGCGCCGTCCGATACCGCGCCGTCCGACACCGCGCCGCGGCCCGATCCCGGACACGGATCCCGTCGCCGGGCGTCCGAGACGTCGCCACGGTCCGATCGTGGGCTCGCGCAGGCGGTGCCCGTGCTGCGCGGCGCCCGACCGAGCGACGGACCGGCGCTGGATGCCGTGTGCCTGCGTACCGGGGACAACGGGGCCGATGCGACGGCGAGATTCGACGACCCGCGCCTCATCGGGGCGATCTGGGCCGCCCCCTACCTCGCCTTCGAGCCCGGCCTCGCGACCGTCATCGACGTCGGGGACACCGAGTCCACAGCACCAGGCGTCGGCGCGGCAGTCGACGCGGCCGACGGCATCGGCGGCTACGTGCTGGGAGCGCGCGACACGGCATCCTTCGAGGACCGTCTCGAGCGTGACTGGTGGCCGGCGCTGCGCGAACGGCACCCGCTGGGCTCCGCCCGGCCCGGCAGCGCCGACGAGGCCCTCGTACGTCGACTGCACGCGCCGCCCCGGACCCCGGCGACCGTCACCCGCACCCACCCCTCGCACCTGCACATCGACCTGCTGCCGGCGTGGCAGTCGGGCGGGTGGGGGCGCCGGCTCATCGACCACCTGCTCGGGCAGCTGCGCGCGGCCGGGTCGCCGGGGGTGCACCTCGAGGTCGCCACCGCCAACGAGCGGGCCGTCGGGTTCTACCGCCACCTCGGGTTCGAGCCCCTCCAGCCCGGACCACCCACGGGCGACCGGGCCGGCCTCGTGCTCGGGCGCCGTCTGCGATAAACCGATCGCCAGAGACGATGAACGAATTGCCCGGTTCTCGGACCGGTTGACGACACGGAGCGCCCCTTCCTGCCATGATCGGGAGGTCAGATCGGGGTGCCAGACCGAGCGGGTCCGCCAGGACGGTCGTGTCGCGCCGACGTCCACATCCGGCCGGCGCGAGGCAGCGGCGGTCGCTCCGGGAGCGAGGCACGGCGCGTGGCGACGAAATTCGAGACGATCGACGACTACATCGCGTCGTTCCCACCCGAGTCGCGGCGCGCCCTCGAGGGAGTGCGGCGCACCATCGCGCAGGCGGCTCCCCACGCCCGCGAGAAGATCAGCTACGGCATGGCGACCTACCTCGTCAGCGGCCGCCCGCTGCTCTACTTCGCCGGCTGGAAGAAGCACGTCGGCATCTACCCTGTGCCGACCGGCGACGAGACGTTCGAGCGCGAGGTCGCGCCCTACCGCGGCGCGAAGGAGACGGTGCGCTTCCCGCTCTCCCAGCCGATGCCGCTGCACCTCATCCGCCAGATCACCGAGCTGTGCCTGGCGCAGCGGGCCGAGGCCACGAGCACCTGAGCGGGGCCCGCGTGCGACAGGGCCGGGCCGGCTCACCGGCCCTGACTCGCCCCGCACTCACGCCTCACTCCTCGATGACGGACAGCACGTTGCCGGCGGGGTCCGTGAACCACGCGATGAGCGGGCCACCCTGGCGGAACACGCCCTTCTCATCCGTCTCCATCGGCGTGCCCGCGTACCGCTCGAACCGGACCCCACGCTCGGTGAGCGCGTCGACGGCCGCCTGGACGTCCGGCACCGGGAAGTTGAGCACGGTGAAGGAGGCCGGCTCGTGGTTGGGCTTCGGGTAGACGAGAACGTCTGTGCCACCGCCGAGGTGCAGGGTGAGCATGCCGTTCTGCTCCGACACCTCCAGTCCGAGCACGTCGGCGTAGAAGGAGCGCGCCCGCTCCGGGTCGTCGACGCTGAAACCGCTGAAGGCCTTCGAGTCCGCGAGCATGGGTCCACGGTCCTGCGTCCCGCCGCCGAGGTCAACGGTCGGTCAACGGTCGGTCAACGGTCGGCATCCGACTCGACATGCCGAGGACACGCCGAGGACACGCCGAGACACGCCGACGGCACCGCAAAGGCGGGCTACCCCCGCTGCACGGTCGTCTCACCTGTCCGCAGGCCCGGATGGTGTGACCTCGACCACGCCACATTGGTGTCCATACCGCTCAACACGCACGACTTCCCACCCCTGACCCGGCCGCTCACCGGCCCGCCCGTTACCAGGATGTGACTTTTCCGAGATCCGTCGTCTAGTCTCGCCGAAGCCCGGCTGACAGCTGGGCTCCTCCGGGCGGACCGCCGAGTCCTGCCACCGCCTTGAGGCCCCGTCAGAACATCAGGCAGGAGCGGGGGAACCACTTCCTCCGGACGCCCTCGGGCGTCCTCGGGGTGAAGCCCTCACCGATCGCGAACAGCGGCCGGTCAGGGCCGGGCACGTACCTCTTGCCCGAACCCGACAGCTAACTTCGTAGGCGTTGCGAGAGGTCTTTCGTTGAACAACACCCACGAACGCGGTCGTCATCGTGCGCCGGGTCGTCACAACCCCCTGTCCGAGCTCAAGACGATCGCCCGTGAGTCGGCCCAGCCGGCCCTCAAGGGCGCCGTGATCGTCGCTGCCGCCGGTGGCCTCGTCGCCACCTTCGCCACCCCGGCCGGCGCCGAGGGCCTCAGCGAGGTGCAGGCCGCTCCGGCCGCCGCCCCCGCCGCCCCCGCCGTCGTCGGCCCCAGGGCCGCCGCGGCCCAGACCGACGTCACGCCGGCCTCCTTCGGCCTCGCCGCCCCGGCCGCCGCGCCGGTCAAGGCGAAGGTCATCGAGGACCTCGTCGTCAAGAAGCAGCGCGCCGACGCCGCTGCGGCCGCCGCGAAGGCCGCCGCCGAGCGCAAGGCCGCCGAGCGCGCCGCCGCCCGCAAGGCCGCCAAGCGCGAAGCGGCCCGTGAGGCGGCCCGTGAGGCCGCTCGCGACGCTGCTCGCGAACAGGCCCGTGAGGACGCCGCCGCTTCCTCACGCACCTCGACGCGCACCAGCTCGAACGACCAGGCCGACGAGGCCGTGTCCGAGCGCACCACGACCTCGAGCCGCAGCTCGCGCAGCACGACGCGCAGCACGCTGACCAACTCGACGTCGGCGACGAAGAGCGAGAGCAACTCGTACACGCCGTCCGCCTCGTCGGGTGGCCGCAGCGCCTACAACTGGGCCACCCGCGGGCAGTGCACCTGGGGTGCCCTGTCCAAGTGGTACGCCTCCGAGGGCTACTACCCCGGCGGCTGGACCGGCAACGCGCTCGTCTGGGGCTCCGGCGCCGCCCGCGCCGGCTACACCGTGAGCGGCACGCCGCGCACCCGCTCCATCCTCGTGATGCAGCCGGGCGTCCACGGCTCGTCCTCGTCCGCCGGTCACGTCGCCTGGGTCACCGCCGTCAACGGCGACCAGGTCACGATCATCGAGATGAACGCCCTCGCCGGCCCGTACAACTACAACACCCGCACGCTGACCGACCAGGGCGGCATGCAGTACATCTACGCGCCGTGAGCCGTCACCGTCCGTGGCCTGAGGTCACGGTCGGTCCGCGCGACGTTGCGTGAAGGGGGAGGATGCCGACCGGCATCCTCCCCCTTCCGCGTCCCCGGAGGTCGGGCGCACGGACCCCGCCTGCCCTCT
Source organism: Terracoccus luteus (assembly GCF_003635045.1). Taxonomy (NCBI): domain Bacteria; kingdom Bacillati; phylum Actinomycetota; class Actinomycetes; order Micrococcales; family Intrasporangiaceae; genus Terracoccus; species Terracoccus luteus. Next base: position 3,234,349 of record NZ_RBXT01000001.1, read on the forward strand.
TCCCAGCCGCGGCGGGCGAGCGAGGGCGCGGATGCCGGTCGGCCCGCTCCTTTCCCAGCCGCGGCGGGCGCGTGGTACCCGCGTGCACTCTTCCCAGCCGCGGCGGGCGAGCGACGGCCCGGATGCCGGTCCGCCCGCTCCCTTCCATCCGCGGCGGGCGGCGGGGGGCCAATCCGCCTCGGGCGGCACGCCGAACTCATCTCGGACACCCTGCCCGTCCCCGTCGGGCAGTCGCGCGGTCACCGTCATCGGAGACGGCGGCCCCACACGAGGAGGACTGCATGCGCACCACCACCCGTATCGCCACCGCCGGCTTCGCCGCCGCGGCCGCCATGACCCTGACCGTCGGGCCGGCCTTCGCCGCCGACAACGCCTGGGTCAGCGCCAACCTCAAGCCCGTCGTCGAGAACGGCGTCAAGGGCAGCGGCACCGCCATGGTCGAGGTCGACGGCACCACCATCACCGTCACCATGGCCGCCATGGGCCTGCTCCCCGACGCCCCCCACGCAGCCCACATCCACTTCGCCGCCGCCGCCCGCCACGAATGCCCCGCCGTGACCGACGACAAGAGCGGCGACGGCACCATCAACACCACCGAAGGCGGCCCCGCCTACGGCGACATCGTCGTCTCCCTCACCAAGACCGGAGACACCAGCCCCGCCAGCGGCCTCGCGGTCGACCGGTTCGACACCGCCCCCGGCGGCAAGATCAGCTACGAACGCGGCAGCATCAAGGTCTCCCAGGGCGTCGCCGACGCCATCACCAAGGGCCAGTCCGTCGTCGTCATCCACGGCGTGGACCACAACCACGACGGCAAGTACGACGGCGACACCAAGAGCGACCTCGACCCCAGCCTGCCCACCGAGGCCACCGACCCCGCCCTCTGCGGAGCCCTGCGCGTCGCCCCCGCCGGCGGCATGCACACCGGCGGCGGCCAGATCACCGGCCAGACCGACCAGGACGGCGCCAACACCGGCATGCTCGCCCTCGGCGGCGGCCTGCTCCTGGCCGCAGCCGGCACCGGAGCCTTCGCCGCCAAGCGCCGCAACGCGATCCGCGTCGGCGCCTGAGCGCCCAGCTCGACCTGCACCACAGCAGTTCGCACCACCAGAACACGCACCACCAGAACACGCACCACCGCAACCGGCACCACCAGAATGAGCACCACCGCAGTTCGCACCAAAGCACCACGCACCACGCACCACCTGAACCCGTAGCCGCGACCCGAGGGAGGACGACATGACACCGGACAGCTCACCAACGTCGACGTCCTCCCCCGGGTCGCGCGGCGGGCGTCACGCGACGCCACGGGGACGAGGCGTTCTCGCCCTCGCGGCGCTCGCCGCAGTGCTGCTCGTGGCCGGGATCGTCATCGGCGCCCTCGCCCTCCGTGGCGGTGACCCCGCCGGGGCGGCCTCAGCCGAAGGTCCGCCGCAGCCGGCCGCCGTCTCCACCAGCACGTCCTCAGGCTCGCCGTCGACCGCGGCCACACCGGCCACACCGGCCACACCGGCCACACCGTCGAACCCGCCCACCTCGACGGGTGGCGCGACCACGAGGCCCGGCGCGACAGCATCCGGCACGGCCGGCGATGCGGGTCCTGACGTCGGTGGGTTCCTCGCCGCGTCGCAGCCCACGAAGCTTCAGATCACGAGCATCGGGCTCTCGTCGTCGACCTTCGTGCCGCTCACCGTGCAGTCCGACGGCGTCATCTCGGTGCCCGGCACCGCGGACGAGGTCGGCCTCTACGCCGGCGGCCCGACCCCCGGACAGCTCGGCCCGTCGGTGCTCGCCGCCCACGTCGACACCCCCGACGGCCGTAAGGGCATCTTCTGGAAGCTCGGCGCCGTCAAGGCGGGCGACGCGGTCAAGGTCACCCGCGCCGACGGCACGACGCTGACCTTCACCGTCGACCGGGTGCAGGCGTTCAAGAAGACGGAGTTCCCGACCGACGAGGTCTACAAGGGTGACTTCACGCAGTCGCAGATCCGCCTCGTGACGTGCGGTGGGCCGACCGACAGTCGCAACGAGTACCGCGACAACGTCGTCGTCTTCGGCCACCTCACCTCCGTCGCGGGCTGACCGACACACCGAGCACTGCGCAGGTCGTCGCGTTGCAACGCGGGGAGCTGCACATTGCTCGGTGTGTTCGCCGGTGTCCGCGCCCGGGGTCAGGCGGGAGTCGGCCCACCGGCAGGGCCGATGTCGCGCTGCACCCACGTGACGTCGCGCCACGCCCCGTGCTTCCACCCGACCCGCCGGAACGTACCGACCGGCTCGAAACCCAGCGCCGCGTGCAGCCGGGCACTCGGCTCGTTCGGCTGCGTCATCCCGGCGGCCACGACACGGATGCCGCGGGCGACCAGCCGCTCGAACAGCGCGTCGTAGAGCTGCCGCCCTCCGCCGAGCCCCCGTGCCGAGGGCGCGAGGTACACCGAAACCTCGCTCGCGAACCGGTACGCCTCCCGCGCCTTGAACGGCCCGCCATAGGCGTAGCCGAGCACCTCGCCGTCGCGCTCGAGCACGACCCAGGCGTGTCGCTCCTGGGCGGCCACGATCCGGCGGGCCATCTCCGTCGCGTTCGGCGGCTCGAGCTCGAAGCTCACCGTCGTGCCGGTCACGAAGGGGGCGTAGATGCCCGCGCACGCACCGGCATCCGCCTCGGTCGCGTCACGGGTCGTCACGCGAGGGTGGGGACGGGGCTGGGAGTGAGGGCCGGACGTCGTCACCAGACCATCCGACCACTCCGTGCGCGACGCCCGCTCACGGCCCCAGCGTCACCCTGAGGATCCTCTCGTCGCTGTTGTCGGCCGTGCTGTCCTTGTCGCCGAGGTTGGTCGTCGTCAGCCACAGCCCGCCCGGCGCCGGCTCGACGGTACGCAGGCGGCCGTAGGTGCCGGCGAAGTACGTCTGCACCGACGTGAGGCTGTCGCCGCTGATGACCGCGCGGTACATGCGGGCGCCGCGGGCGCAGGCCACGTAGAGGGCTTCGCGCACGACGGCGATGCCCGAGCAGGAGCCCTCCGACGTCGGGTAGGTGCGCTTGGGCGCGATGTACCCGGTCGTGCCGCACGTGCCGACGGTGCCCTCGCACGCGGGCCAGCCGTAGTTGCCGCCCCTGACGATGAGGTTTGTCTCGTCCATGACCGAGTTGCCGAACTCCTGCTCCCACAGCCGGCCCTGGGAGTCGAAGGCGAGGCCCTGCGGGTTGCGGTGGCCGTAGCTCCAGACGTAGCTGCCGAACGGGTTGTCGCTCGGCACGCTCCCGTCGGGGTTGAGCCGCAGCACCTTGCCGTTGAGGCCGGCGACGTTCTGCGCGCTGTCGGGGTTCTGCGCGTCGCCCGTGCTCGCGTAGAGCTTGCCGTCGGGTCCGAAGCGCAGCCGCCCGCCGTCGTGGTACTTGTTGCGCAGGATGCCGCTGACGAGCACCTGGCCGGTCGCCGTGTCGAGGCGCAGGCCGGTGCCGGTCCCGGTGAGGCGGTAGCGCACGATGCGGTTGTCGGTCGGCGAGGTGTGCATGACGTAGAGCCATGGGTCGGACCCGAACGTCGGCGCGACGGCGAGCCCCATGAGGCCGCCCTCGCCGTCGGTGCCCGAGACGTTCGGCACCGTGCCGACGGTCGTCTTGCCGCCGGTCGCGGGGTCGAGCCTCACGAGGGTGCGGGCGTCGCGGCGGCCGTAGAGCACGCTGCCGTCGGGCAGCGTCACCAGCCCCCACGGGATGTCCGTGTCGGTCGCCACCTGGGCCACGCCGCAGACCGCGCTCGCGCACGCGGCGCCCGTCGTCACGCCGACGGACGCGCTGCGTGCCGAGACGTTGCCAGTCGCGTCGGCCGCCGTCACCGAGTAGGCGTAGGTCGTGCTCGGCGCCAGCCCGGAGTCGACGAACGTCGTCACCGGCGGGGTGGCGCCCGACCCGGTCACCGTGCCGACCCTGCTGCCGCCGCGGTAGACGTCGTAGGTGCGCACGCCGACGTCGTCGCTCGAGGCGGTCCACGTCAGGGTGACGGTCGTGCCGGATGCCGTACCGCGCAGCCCCGTCGGCACGCTCGGTGCCGTCGTGTCGACCTGGCACTGCGGCGGGGCGATCGTCACCGTCGCGCTGGCCTGCGACACGTTGCCCGCCGCGTCACGGGCGTTGACGTAGAGGCCCCACGTCGCGCCCGGCACGACGGTCAGCGACGTCGAGAGGGTGGAGCCGCCCACGGAGGTCATGAGCTGACCGTCGTGGTAGACGTCGTAGGCGGTCACGCCCACGGTGTCAGTGGCGGCGTTCCACGCGAAAGTGACCGTGCGACAGGTCAGTCCGCCGACCCGAGGGCTCGTCGGCGCACTCGGCGGCTGCGTGTCGGCCGACAGGGTCGTGCGCCACGCCTGGTTGCCCTGGTTGTTGCACGACCACGTCTCGACGAAGGCGCCGGATGCCGTGGACGCCCCGGTCACGTCGAGGCACAGCCCCGACTGCCGCCCCACGACGACGGTCGCCCCGGTGGCGGCTCCGGTGGTGCCGGTGCGAAGGTCGAACTTCTGGTTGGCACCGCCGCTGCAGGTGGAGCTCTGCACGACCGCGCCGCGGGTGGTGCTCGATCCGGCCACGTCGAGGCACCGGGTGCCGCCGAGGGTGCGCAGCTCGCCGGCGGCGGTGGCGGTGAAGGCCTGGTTGGAGTGGCCCGAGCAGGGCCAGATGATGATGCGCGCACCCGGCGAGGTCGAGGCCCCCGAGACGTCGAGGCACTTGCCCGACGCCACTCCGACGACCGGCACGTTCGCCGTGGCTGCGGTCGGTGCGGCAGGTGCAGCCGCCGGGGCAGCGGTGGCGACGGCGGCCGCGACGGCGGTCGGCACCGCCGTGACGACGAGGGCCACCGAGGCTACCGAGGCTACCGAGGCGACCGCGGCGGTCAGAGCCGTCAGCGCGCGCCGCAGGTGTCGGCGTCGACGGGTCGTCGGCGGGAGTGGTGAGCGGACCGGGTGGGGCACGACAGCCTCCGGAGGTCGGGCCGGGAGGTCGACGTCGACGGCCCCCGGCGCGGGGCCCGGGTCGACGCTGCTCGCGATCCGGTGGGCTCACCAAAGCGCCTCGCCCACCGGCTCGTCAACACCCTGCACTCTTCCCAGCCGCGGCGGGGTACCTGCGGCGGCGACCCGGGATCCGCTGCACTTTTCCCAGCCACGGCGGGCGAAGCGAGGCCGACACCCGGCATCCGCTGCACTCTTCCCAGCCGCGGCGGGCGAAGGGCGTCCGGCTACTCGGCCGTCGTCTCGGCCCGGTCGCCGGCCCAGTTGGTGTGGAAGGTGCCCTCGCGGTCGACCCGACGATAGGTGTGGGCGCCGAAGTTGTCGCGCAGCACCTGGATGAGGGCGGCCGGCAGGCGCTCGCTGCGCAGGCCGTCGAAGTAGGCGAGCGACGACGAGAACGCCGGCGACGGGATGCCCGACTGCACCGCCGCGGTCACGACCCGGCGCCACGCGTCGACGCCACGGCTCACGGCATCCGAGAAGTACTCAGCGGTGAGCAGCGTCGTCAGGTCGGGCTCGTCGGCGTAGACCTCGCGGATGCGGTCGAGGAAGCTCGCGCGGATGATGCAGCCACCGCGCCAGATCGTCGCGACGGTGCCGAGGTCGAGGTCCCAGCCGTGCTCCTCGGAACCGGCGGCGAGCTGGTCGAAGCCCTGCGCGTACGCCACGACCTTCGAGGCGTAGAGCGCGGCGCGCACGTCGTCGGTGAAGGCGTCGGGGTCGAACTCCCCACTGCCACCACGCTTCTCGGCCGTGTGCTCGGCCGTGTCCTCGGCCCTGTCGTCAGCCGTGTCGTCAGCCGACCCGTGGCCCAGGCCGTCGTGCCCGACCGCGTGCTCGGCGTCGGTCGTGCCCTCGGCGTCGGTGGCGTGGGCCGCGTCGACGGCGGGGCGCACCCCGAACGTCGTGCGGGCGGCGGCCCGCTGGTCGGTGTGCCCGGACAGGCTGCGCGCGAAGGTGGCCTCGGCGATGCCGGTGATGGGGACGCCGAGGTCGAGGGCGCTCTGCACCGTCCAGCGGCCTGTGCCCTTCTGTTCGGCCGCGTCGTCGACGACGTCGACGAACGGGCGGCCGGTCGCGGTGTCGGTGTGGGCGAGCACGTCGGCGGTCATCTCGATGAGGAACGACTCGAGGTCGCCGCCGTTCCACTCGCGGAACACCTCGGCGATCTGCGCCGGCTCCGTGCCGAGGATGCCGCGCAGCAGGTCGTACGACTCCGCGATGAGCTGCATGTCGGCGTACTCGATGCCGTTGTGCACCATCTTGACGAAGTGGCCGGCGCCGTCGGGGCCGAGGTGCGCGCAGCAGGGGGTGCCGTCCACCTGCGCGGCGATGCTCTCGACCACCGGGGCGAGGCGCGCGTAGGCGTGGTCCGAACCACCCACCATGATCGACGGGCCCTCCAGGGCGCCCACCTCGCCGCCGGAGACCCCCATGCCGACGAAGTGGATCCCCTTCTCGGAGAGCGCCTTCTCGCGGCGGATGGTGTCGACGAAGTGCGCGTTGCCGGCGTCGACGACGATGTCGTCCTCGTCGAGCAGCGGCACGAGCTCGTCGATGACGGCGTCCGTCGGGTCGCCCGCCTTGACCATGACGATGATGGCCCGCGGCTTCTCGATCGAGGCGACGAAGTCCTCGATCGACTCGGAGCCGACGAAGTCGCCCTCGTCGCCGTGGTCGTCGAGCAGGCTCGTCATGCGGGCGGTCGTGCGGTTGTGCACGGCGACGGTGTGGCCGTGCCGGGCGATGTTGCGGGCGAGGTTGCGACCCATGGTCGACAGGCCGGTGACTCCGATGGTGGCGCGTGCGTTCATGCGTGGCTCGTACCCCCTCGGGGGCCGCGAATAGGCTCGGGTGCCATGACGCGCCGCCCGAACATCGTCTTCGTGCTCAGCGACGACCACGCCGCGCACGCCATCAGCGCCTACGGCTCGGTGGTCAACCGCACGCCGCACATCGACGCCGTCGGCGAGACCGGCGTCCGCTTCGACAACCTCTTCGCCACCAACTCGCTGTGTGCGCCGAGCCGGGCGTCGATCCTCACCGGCACCTACAGCCACGTCAACGGTGTCGCCACCCTCGACACGTTCATCGACAGCTCCCAGCCGACCTTCGTCGACCAGCTGCGGGCCGTGGGCTACCGCGCCGGCTTCGTCGGCAAGTGGCACATGGGTGACGGCGAGACCGACGGCGTCAGCCACGACCCACGCGGCTTCGACCACTGGGACGTGCTCATCGACCAGGGCGAGTACCACGACCCGCGCTTCCTCTCGGCCGACGGGCTGCGCGTCGAGCGCGGCTACGCCACCGACCTCATCACCGACCTCGCCCTGCGGTGGGTCGACTCGCTCGACGGCGACGACCCGTGGGTGCTCTTCGTGTGGCACAAGGCGCCCCACCGACCGTGGGAGCCGGATGCCGCGCACGCCGGCGCGTACAGCGAGCCCATCCCGGTGCCCGCGACCTTCACCGACGACCTCTCGACCCGGTCGGCGAGCGCCCGTCGGGCCGCCATGAGCATCGGCGAGCACCTCACCGAGGAGGACCTCAAGCAGCCCGTCCCCGAGGGCCTCTCGCCCGAGGCGGCGACGCTCTGGAAGTACCAGCGGTACATGGAGGACTACCTCGCGTGCGTCGCCTCGGTCGACGACAACGTCGGCCGGGTGACCGACTGGCTGCGCGGACGGGGCGACCTCGACGACACCGTGCTGCTCTACGGCAGCGACCAGGGGTTCTTCCTCGGTGACCACGGCTGGTTCGACAAGCGGTTCATGTACGAGGAGTCGATCCGCATGCCGATGCTGCTGTCGTACCCCAGGGCGGTCGCCGCCGGCCAGGTGCACACCGGCATCGTCACCAACGTCGACATCGCGGTCTCGCTGCTCGAGGCGGCCGGCGCCGACCGGCATCCGCGCATGCAGGGCCGCTCGTTCTGGCGCGACATCGCGGACGACACCGAGCACCACAACGAGACCGGCCACGCGCCCCCGCCCGCCGACGGCCTCTACTACCGCTACTGGATGCACGACGACCGCAGCCACCACGTCGGCGCGCACTACGGCTACCGCGACGACCGGTACACGCTCATCTACTTCTACAACGACGGCCTCGGGATGCCGGGCTGCTCAGACCAGCGCTATCCCCCGGAGTGGGAGCTCTACGACCTGCACACAGACCCGCACCAGCTCGTCAACGTCGCCGACGACCCCGCGTACGCCGACGTCCGCGCCGAGCTGGAGGCCCGGCTCTGGCGCGCGCAGGCCGCCGTCGGCGACGAGCCGCACCCCGACCAGCCGGTGCCAACACTGGTCGCGAGCGACGGCTGACCCCCTCGTGACCCCGGCGAGGAGGTCACACCGGGCTCAGGTCGCCGGCCTCTCGGCGACCCGGCCGGTGTCCGGGTCGTAGGAGGCTGCGATCTCGGACAGCACCTGCTGGAAGGCCATCTCGGTGGCCGCCCGCACGCGGTCGAGGCGGTGCGCGACGAGTACGCGCCGGTGGGGCGCCGTGTCGCCGAGCGAGACGACCCGCACGTTCGGGTGCTTGTTGACGACCGCCGTGCGTGGCGCGAGGGCGATGCCCAGGCCGACGCTGACCATGGCCTGCGCCTCCTGGTAGTCGTTGGCGCGGAAGGAGATCCGCGGCTCGAACCCGGCCGCGAGCCCACTGCGGCTCAGCACCTCGACGACCGGGTGGTCGTTGGACCGGATGATCCACCGTTCGCCGGCGAGGTCGCCCACCGCGACCTGGCGACGGCGGGCGAGCGGGTGGTCGGCAGCGACGACGAGCACCGTCGGGTCGGTGAAGAGGGTGGTCAGCGACAGCTGGTCGGCCTGGATGCGGCCCCACTCGTAGTCCCACAGCATCGAGAGGCCGACGACGCCCTCCTCGAGCATCTCGATGAGCTCGGCCTCCCGCGCACTGCGGATGTTGAGCTGGATGGAGGGGTACAGCTGGCCGAACCGCTTGACCGCGAGCGGCAGGAAGCTGCTGCCGACCGTCGGGAACGTGCCCAGCTCGAGCGTGCCGCGCCGCAGACCCGCGATGTCGCGCAGGTCGCTCTCGGCGGCCGCCATCTGCCGGAAGACCTTGCGGGCGTGCACGGCGAGCACGTGCCCCGCCTCGGTCGGCACCATGCCGCGGGCGTGCCGCTGCAGGAGCGGCATGCCGACCTCGGTCTCGAGCCGGCGCAGCTGCTGCGACACGGCCGACGGCGTGTACGTCATCGCCTCCGCGGCCGCGGTCACCGAGCCGTGCTCGACGACGTTGAGCAGCACCTCCAGCCGCCTGATGTCGAGCATGGCTCCGCCCACCTTTCACCTCTGCTACAGGACAGTGAAGCAGACGCCACCCACGCTGAAAACCATCGAACCGGCTGTCGAACAGCGTGATCGCTGGCTGACGTCGGTATGACGGGGTCCTTGACATGTCTCACGGTCTGCAGAGACCGTCATGACTTCAGCACTGCTACAACCCGATGCAGAAACGCGTGCTGGTGCTACAGCGACGACGTCGCCACGCTGGGGAGGTCAGCCACACACCTCACCGGGGAGAGACCATGAGCGCCGTTCCGGCCACCTGGATGCGCGGGGGCACCAGCAAGTGCTGGGTCTTCCGGCGACCCGACCTCGACCTGCCCGGCCGCACCGTCGACGCCGTGCTGCTCGGTCTCTTCGGCAGCCCCGACCCGCGCCAGCTCGACGGGGTGGGCGGTGCCACCTCGACGACGAGCAAGGCCGTAATCCTCAGCCCGTCCGACGACCCCGACGTCGACGTCGAGTACACCTTCGCGCAGGTCGGCATCGACGAGGCGAAGGTCGACTGGGGCAGCAACTGCGGCAACTGCTCGGCCGTCGTCGCGCCCTTCGCGGTCCGCGAGGGCTGGGTCACCCCGACCGGCACCCGCACCCGCGTCCGCGTGCTCAACACCAACACCGGGCAGCTCATGGTGCAGCACGTCGGCACCCGCGACGGCGGCCTCGACGAGCGCCCGACGACGACCATCCCCGGCGTCGTCGTCCCCGGCGCCCGCGTCGACCTCGGCTTCGTCTCCCCCGCCGGCCGCAGCACCGGCTCGCTCCTGCCGTCAGGGTCGCCCACCGACACCCTGACCGCCGGCGACGTCACCGTCCCCGCCACCCTCGTGGATGCCGGTGCGCCCGTCGTCGTGCTCCGCGCGGCCGACCTCGGGCTGAGTGCCCGCGAGACCCCGGCCCGGCTCGACGCCCGCCCCGACCTGCTCGCGACGCTCGACGGCCTCCGCCGCGCCGGCGCCGTCGCCATGGGCATGGCCGACACCCCCGAGGCGGCGGCCCGCGCCGTCCCCAAGCTGGCGGTCGTCGCCGCACCGGACGAGGCCGAGCGCTCCGGCGGCGCCCACCTCGTCGTGCGCATGCTGTCGATGGGCCTGGTCCACCCCGCCCTGCCCATCACCGGCAGCGTCGCCCTCACCCTCGCCTCGCGCGAGACCGGGACCGTCGTCTCCGACCTGCTCGGCGGGCCCGCCGACGGCACCGCGACCGAGGCCGGCCACGAGTTCTCGATGCTGACGCCGGCGGGGCTCGTCACGACGACGTACTCCGTCGAGGACGGCCAGCCCGTCGTCGCCGCCGTCCGCACGTACCGACGCCTCGTCGAGGGCTCGATCGAGCTGCCCGTCGTCGCCGGTGCACCCGTCAGCGCGGCCGACGAGACCGCCCGGAGCACCGAGCCCAGCGACGCCACCGACGCAGCCGTGACCGGCTCGCCCGGGTCACCGGCATCCGAGCACCAGCGCGCGATCGCGTGAGCGCCGCGACGCCCTCGCAGCACCGCCTCCCCCACACCCTCGGCGACTCGACGTCGCCGGACCGACCCGGCACAGTGCCGTCCGAGAGAAGGTCACCCCGATGAACCGTTCCATCCGCCCCCGGCTCGCCCGGCTGACCGGAGCAGACCGCGGATCCGTCTCGCCCCGACCCACCCCGGGCGACGGCGCCACGCGTCCCGAGGGTGCCGAGGGTCCCGCGGGACCCGACGGCCCCGGCGTCCCGCACGGCCCGTCCGACGACAGCGACGACGCTGGAGCCACCGACGACGCGACCGCGAAGAGCGCCACCGACGAGGCCGAGGACGAGGCCGGCGACGAGGCCGGCGACGACCTCCCCCTGCCCAGCCGGCGCACCGCGCTCGGGGTCATGGGCGGCTTCGCCCTGCTCGCCGCGGCTGGGACGCTGCTCGGCAGCGACCTGCTGCACCCCCCGGCATCCACGGTCGACGGCGACTACGCCGGCGAGACGGTCGAGTTCCTCATCCCCCTCGCCGAGGGCGGCGGTACCGACACGTGGGCCCGCTTCATCGGTACTCAGCTGACCCACGCGATCCCCGGTTCGCCCGGCTTCGCGCCGACGAACGAGGCGGGCGGCGAGGGCATCTCGGGCACGAACCACTTCGTCAGCTCGGCCCGGCCCGACGGCACCGAGCTGCTCGTCAGCACCGCGACGACGGTCGTGCCCTGGCTGCTCAGGCGGCAGGCCGTGCGGTACGACTTCACCGAGCTCGTACCCGTGCTCGCCAACGGCACCGGCGCCGTCGTATACGCCCGCACCGGGGCCGGCGTGACAGGTCTCAAGGACGTCGTGGGCCGTTCCACTCCGCTGAAGTTCGGTGGCATCGCCGCGACCGGCCTCGACCTCACGACGCTGCTCGCCTTCGACCTGCTCGAGATGGACGTCGACGCCGTCTTCGGCTTCGAGGGCCGCGGCCCGGTCAACCTCGCCCTCCAGCGCGGCGAGATCGACATCGACTACCAGACGACGTCGGCCTACCCCTCGGCCGTCAAGACGCTGCTCGAGGAGAAGAGCGCCGTCGCGCTGTTCTCCCTCGGCCAGCTCGACGAGAACCGCGACGTCGTGCGCGACCCGAACTTCGCCGACCTGCCGACCGTCGTCGAGGCGTACGAGAGCCTCTACGGCACGGCCCCCTCCGGCGCGAAGCTCGAGGCGTACAAGACCGTCCTCGGCGTCACGTACACCTACCAGAAGGGGCTCTGGGTCCTCCCTGAGACGCCCCCCGCCGCCGTCGAGCTGCTGCGCACGAGCGCCGAGAAGCTCGGCGCGTCACCCGCGTTCGAGAAGGCCGCCGCCAAGGTGCTCGGCGGCTACCCGCTGGATGCCGGTGCCGACCTCCGCGAGCGCATCGCCGCCGCGTACACCGTCAGCCCCGAGGTGCGCGAGCACGTCGTCCAGCTGCTCACCTCCACCTACGACGTCACGATCGATTGAGGCCACCATGTTCGACTCAGCGTTGAGTGCCCTCGGGTCCCTGGCCCAACCGTCCCTGCTGCTCATGCTCCTCATCGGGGTCGCCGCCGGCCTCGTCATGGGGCTCATCCCCGGCCTCGGCGGCACCGGTGCCGTGGCCATCCTGCTCCCGGTCACGTTCGGCATGGAGCCCGAGCAGGCCTTCGCCCTGCTCATCGGCGCCCTGGCCGTCGTCCACACCTCCGACACCGTCTCGGCCGTCCTGCTCGGGGCACCGGGGTCGGCATCCGCGAGCGTCACCATGCTCGACGGCTACGCCATGGCCCGGAAGGGGCAGGCCAAACGGGCCCTGTCGCTCGCCTTCCTCTCCTCCATGGCGGGCGGGATCATCGGCGCCCTCGGGCTCACCCTCGCCATCCCGCTGGCCCGGCCGCTCGTGCTCTCGTTCGCCAGCCCCGAGCTGTTCATGCTCACCGTCCTCGGCGTCTCGCTCGCCGCCGTGCTCTCGCGCGGCAACGTCGTCAAGGGCGTCCTCTGCGGTCTGCTCGGCCTGCTGCTCGGCATGGTGGGCACCTCGCCCACGACCGCCGAGGAGCGCTTCACCGGCGGCAGCCTCTTCCTCGGCGACGGCCTGTCCCTCGTCGCGGTCGCGCTCGGCATCTTCGGGCTCGCCGAGATCGCCACCCGCGTCGGCCAGCGCCGCACCAGCCGCGACCTCGTCACCCTCGGCGGCGGGTGGGGTGCCGGCATCCGCGAGTGGCTGACCCACTGGTCGCAGGTCATCCGCGGCTCGCTCATCGGCATCTGGGCCGGCGTGCTCCCCGGCGTCGGCGCGACCGCCGGCACGTGGCTCGCCTACGGGCAGGCCGTCGCCACCGCGAAGGACAAGCGCAAGTTCGGCAAGGGCGACCCGCGCGGCATCGTCGGCCCCGAGAGCGCCAACAACTCGGTCGAGGCCGGTGACCTCATCCCGACCCTGCTCTTCGGCATCCCCGGTGGTGTGCCGTCGGCGATGCTGCTCGGGATGCTGCTCACCTACGGCATCCAGCCCGGCCCGTCCATCGTCACCGAGCACCTCAACCTCATGTACCTCATCATCTGGTGCTTCGCGATCGCCAGCGTCGTCGGCGCGTTCCTCTGCTTCCTCGGGACGCCGACCCTCGCCAAGCTCACCAAGGTGCCCTTCGCGGTGCTCGGCCCGGGCCTGCTCGTCATCATGCTGCTCGGCGCCTTCCAGGGCGAGGCGCAGATCGGCGACCTGTGGGTGATGATCCTGCTCGGCGTCATCGGCTGGGTGCTCAAGGCGACCGACTCGCCCCGCGCGCCCTTCCTCATCGGGTTCGTCCTCGCCATCCCGATGGAGCGCTACTACTACCTCACCGACTCGCTCAACGACGGCCTCGGCTGGATGGCCCGCCCGTGGGTCATCGTCTTCCTCGCCGTGCTCGTGGGGCCGGCGATCTGGGCGCTCGTCAAGTGGGTCCGCACCCGCCGTGACCTCGCCGCCGACGACGGCCACGGGGCCGCCGCGCAGCTCATGCACTCCGACGACGAAGCCGAGACCGACGGCCTGCTCAAGAACTCGCCGTGGTCGCTGTCGGTGGCGGTCGGAGCCGTCGTCGTGTTCGGCGGGGCCCTCTGGGCCAGCAGCGGCTTCTCGCCCGAGGCGGCGCTGCTGCCCCGGCTGGTGTCGGTCGTCGGGCTGGTCGTGGGGCTCGTCCTGCTCGGCCAGGAGCTGCGCCACCGCCGCACCTGGACCCGCCAGGGCCGGGCCGAGACGCTGACCGTGACGACGGCGCTGCGCACCTTCGCGATCATGGTCGGCTTCCTCGCCCTCGTCATGGTCGTCGGCTACCTCGCCGCCGTGCTGGTCTTCGTGCCGGCGTACCTGCTCTTCATCGCCCGGGCCCGCGCGAAGACGACGGTCATCTACACGCTCGTGCTCGGCGCGGCCCTACTCGCCCTGCCGTCGCTCATTCCCGTCGACCTGCCGACCGGTCTGCTGGGATGAGCCGTCAGCACCGTGCGACGGGTCCGTCCGAGCCGTCCGAGCCGTCCGAGCCGGTCGAGCCGGTCGAGCCGGTCGAACCGTCACACCTGACCCGCCCGTCCGGGCCGAACGACCCCGCCCACCCCGTCGACCCGAGGAGCGCCGCATGACCGTCGTCGCCGTCCACTCCGCGACCGAGCCCGGCCGGGCCGCACTGGCCCACGCGGGGCGAGAGGCCCTGCGCACCGGCGACCACCTCGTCGTCGTCGACGGGGACCCGCGGCGCCGGGCCGCCGGCGTCGAGGAGATCGTCGACGAGCTTGGCGAGACCGCGCGTCGGATGGAGGAGGCAGGCCTGACGGTGAGCCTGGGCCACTCACCGCTCACCGACGCGAGCGACGCCGTGGTGCAGATCGCTCAGCAGCACGACGCCCGCCTCATCGTGCTCGGCCTGCGCCACCGCTCCCCGGTGGGCAAGCTCATCCTCGGCAGCACCGCGCAGCGCATCCTGCTCGAGGCCACCTGCCCGGTGCTCGCCGTCAAGGCCTGACGCCGGCCAAGGTCGTACCCGCCGTGAACGCCGGTCGTCGGGGCGAATGCCGGGTGGTGGCCCGAGGGCGGTCGGGCCACCCCCCTGCCCTGCTGAGCAGCGCCGATGGCTGGTGATGGCTGCTGATGGCTGCTGATGGCTCCCGATGGCTCCCGAAGGCTGGCGAGCACCTGTCCTGCGGTGTCGAGCGGTGCCGAGCACTGCCGAACCCACCGCTTCGACCGTAGGCTCAGGGAGTGGCAGGGTCGGTTCCACCGCGGACGACCGTCGCCGAGCGCCTCGGTGACGTGTTCGACCCTGCGCCGCCGCCGGACGGGCGGAAGCCCCGCTGGCGGCGGGCCCGTGACAAGGCGGTCGAGCGGTATCGGCACCGTCGCCGGACGCCGCCGAGGTTCTGGCTCGTCGTGGCCGCGGTCGTGGCCCTCGTCGCCGCGACCGACCTCTTCCTCGTCACCCGACCCGAGACGCCGCCGGCGCTGACGACCCGCGACGTGCAGGCCCTCACGGCGAAGCAGCTCGACGAGCGCGCCACGGCCGACGCGGCCCGGCCGTCCGACGCCACCGTGGCCTATCAGGCGATCCAGCCCTCGCTCGTGCTCATCACGACCCAGCAGCCGGCCGACTCCGCCGCCGGTCGCGGCGCCGGGCAGGGGACCGGGGCCGGTGTCATCGTCAACGCCGACGGCACGGTGCTGACCGCGCTGCACGTCGTCGAGGGGGCCACGACCATCAAGGTCACCTACGCCGACGGCACGAGCTCGGACGCCACGGTCGCCAAGGCCCAGCCCGAGAGCGACATCGCCACCCTCGCCCCCGCCGACCTCCCCGAGACCGTCGTGCCGGCGGTGCTCGGCGGCGGCGTCGTGGTCGGAGCACCGGTGTTCGCGGTCGGTCACCCGCTCGGCCTCACCGACTCTCTCTCGGCCGGGGTCGTGTCGGCCCTCGGCCGCTCCGTGCGTGTCGAGGGCGGCCGCACCCTCAAGGACCTCATCCAGGTCGACACCGCCGTCAACCCCGGCAACTCCGGTGGGCCCCTGCTGAACAGGGCCGGTCAGGTCGTCGGCATCGTCACCGGCCTCGCCAACCCGTCCGACGAGAGCTCGTTCATCGGCATCGGCTTCGCCGTCCCCATCGCCACCGCCGGCGGTGCCGCCGGTGGTCCGCCCCAGTGACCGACCAGAACGACCCGACCGACCCGACCGACCGCCAGCGACCGTCTCCGACCCCACCCAGCGAGGACCGCATGACGCAGAGCACCCCGGCCCCGACGGCATCCGCCGGCGACGCGCGCCACGCCCTCGAGCGCGCCCTCTACGAGGTCAAGCGCGTCATCGTCGGGCAGGACGAGCTGCTCGAGCGCATGCTCGTCGCGCTGCTCGCTCGCGGGCACCTCCTCGTCGAGGGCGTGCCCGGCCTGGCCAAGACGATGGCGGTCAAGGCCCTCGCGGACGCCGTCGGCGGTGACTTCAAGCGGGTGCAGTTCACGCCCGACCTCGTCCCCGCCGACCTGCTCGGCACCCGCATCTACAACCAGCGCGACGGCGAGTTCCAGGTCTCGCTCGGACCGGTCTTCGCCAACCTCGTGCTCGCCGACGAGATCAACCGGGCGCCGGCCAAGGTGCAGAGCGCCCTGCTCGAGGTCATGCAGGAGCGGCAGGTCACCATCGGCCGCGAGACCTTCAGGGCCCCCGACCCCTTCCTCGTCATGGCGACCCAGAACCCCATCGAGTCGGAGGGCGTGTACGCGCTCCCCGAGGCGCAGGTCGACCGCTTCATGCTCAAGGTCCTCGTCGGATACCCCTCCGCCGCAGAGGAGTTCGTCGTCGTCGAGCGCATGATCGGTGCCGCCGCTCGCGCCGTGCAGGTCATCGACGCCGACCAGCTGCGCGCGTTCCAACGACAGTCGGATGCCGTGTACGTCGACCCGGGTGTCATCGAGTACGCGGTGTCGCTGGCCACGGCGACGCGCGACCCGGCCTCGGTCGGTCGCGGTGACCTCGCGCGCCTGCTGACCTACGGCGCCAGTCCCCGGGCCTCGATCAACCTCGTGCTGGCGGCCCGGGCCCTCGCCTTCCTGCGCGGGCGCGACCACGTGCTGCCGACCGACGTCCGCGACCTCGCCCGCGACGTGCTGCGCCACCGCATCGTCCTCGGCTACGAGGCCCTCGCGGAGGATCTCTCGCCCGACGACCTCCTCGGCCCGATCATCGACGCGGTACCCGTGCCCTCCGTGCCGCTCGGTGACCGCAGGGCCTCGGCGGTCGTCGAGGGGTGGAACGCGTACCCGCCCCGCCCACCGGCATCCGACGGCGGCGGACCCTACGGCGACCCCGGGCAGGGCGGCATGCAGGTCAGCGGCCGGCAAGGCGGCCGTGGCGGCAGTACGGGCGTCGGGTTCAGCGGTGACACAGGCGATTCCGGTGGGTCGACGTGGTCGCGGCCCCGCCCCTGACGGCCGAGCGGCTGCTGCGCACCCTCGAGTGGCGGGTCGTGCGGCCGCTCGACGGACGCCTGCAGGGCGACTACCGCAGCCTCTTCACGGGCGGCGGTCTCGACTTCACCGACCTGCGCGAGTACGAGCCGGGCGACGACCCCCGGCACATCGAGTGGAACGTCACCGCACGCCTCGACACCCCGTGGGTGCGGCAGTACGTCGAGAGCCGCGAGCTGACGGCGTGGCTGCTGCTCGACCACTCCGCCTCGATGGCGTTCGGGCCGGTCGACCGGCAGAAGAGCCTTGTGCTGGCCGAGGTGGCCACGACCCTCGCGCACGTGCTCACCCGCGGCGGCAACCGGGTGGGCGCCGTCGTGCTCGACCGTGACGTCGAGCGGGTCATCCCACCCGCGCAGGGGCGGGTGCAGGTGCTGCGCATCGCCGAGGCCCTGCTCGCCCAGCGCCGCGCCGCCGCCGACCGGGACGAGCGCGACAGCGACGCCGGCGGTGAGTCCGGGCACACCGGGCGCACCGGGCGCGCCGATCGCAGCGCCGTCGGGCCCACGGGGTGGCTGGCCCGGCGCCGGCAGCGCCGTGACCGCCGGGCGGCGGCCCGCGCGGGGGCCGACACCGACCGCGCCCGCTCGTCGACCGACCTCGCCGTGCTGCTGCGGGCCGCGTCGGGCCTGGCCCGACGGCGCTCGCTCGTCATCGTCGTGTCCGACTTCATCACCGCCCCGGGGTGGGAGCCCCACCTCGGCCGTCTTGCGCAGCGCCACGACGTCGTCGCCATCCAGGTCACCGACCCCCGCGAGCTCGACCTGCCCGACGCCGGCGCCGTGTACGTCGAGGACGCCGAGACGGGTGAGCAGATCTTCGTCGACACGAGCGACCCGGGCTTCCGGGCCCGGCTGCGAGCCGCCGCCGACCGGCGTCAGGCCGAGATCGCCGCCGCCACGGCGAGGTCGGGGGTCGAGCTGTACCGGGTCGGCACCGACGACGACCTCGTGCGCTCCCTCGTGCGCATCGCGAGCCTGCGACGGCGACGACGCCGAGGACCCCGATGACGCTCACCTGGCCCTGGGCCCTGCTCGGCCTGCTCGTCCTGCCCCCGCTGCTCGTCGGCTACCGGCGGCTGCTCGCGCAGCGCGAGCGGCGTCGCCTCGACCTGGCCGAGCAAGGTCTCGTCGCGGTCGGCGCGCCCCGCCGCGACCGGTGGCGCCACGTCGGCCCGGCCCTGCTCGTGGCGGCCCTCGCCCTCATGCTCGTCTCACTGACCCGGCCGGTCGCCGCGGTGGCCGAGCCGCGCCGCGAGGGCACGGTCGTGCTCGCCTTCGACGTGTCGACCTCCATGGCCGCGACCGACCTCGCCCCCACCCGGCTCGACGCGGCCAAGGCAGCGGCCCGCACCTTCGTCGAGCGCCAGCCGAGCACGGTGCGGCTCGGCGTCGTCGCCTTCGGCGGCACCGGCATCGTCGCGCAACGGCCCACCGACGACCGGGCCGCGGTGCTGGCCGCCATCGCCCGCCTGCGACCACAGGGCGAGACCTCGCTCGGTGACGGCATCCTCGCCTCCCTCAGCGCCATCGCCGGCAGGCCCGTCAAGGCGGGCGACGCCGAGCAGGGCAGCACCGACGGCAGCGACATCGGCTTCTACGGCGGCACCGCGGTCGTGCTGCTCACCGACGGTGAGAACACCGGCGGCAGCGACCCGGCGGAGATCGCCGACCTCGCCTCGGCCGCGGGCGTGCGCATCGAGCCGATCGGGCTCGGCAGCACCGCCGGGACCGTGCTGCAGGTCGACGGCTTCAGCGTCGCGACGAAGCTCGACGAGACCGGCCTGCGCCGGATCGCCGAGACGACCGGAGGCACGTACCGCCAGGCGTCGGATGCCGCGTCGCTGGCTGCCGTCTACGACGCGGTCGAGCCGACGTGGACCGTGCGCAGCGTGCCGCGCGAGGTGACGTCGCTCGTGGCCGCGGCCGCCGCCCTGCTGCTGCTCGCCGGGGCGGTCGTCACCGTGCTGCGCCAGGGGCGGGTGGTCTGAGATGGGGTTCGCCCAGCCGCTGCTGCTCGTGGCCCTGCTCGCCGTGCCGGTGCTGCTCGGGGCGTACGTCTGGCAGCTGCGGCGTCGCCGCCGGGTCGCCGTCCGGTACTCGAGCATCGCCCTCGTGCGGGCCGCGGCCGGGCCGGTCCGGTCGTGGCGGCGCCACGTCCCCGTCGGCCTCGTCCTGGCCAGCCTCGCCCTGCTCGGCCTCGCCGCCGCCCGGCCCCAGGTCCGTGCCGACGTGCCGGTGTCGAGCTCGACGGTCGTCATCGCGCTCGACGTCTCGGGGTCGATGTGCGCCACCGACGTGCAGCCCAACCGGCTCGCGGCGGCGCAGCAGGCCGTCCGCGGGTTCGTGCAGGCGCAGGACGAGCAGACCAAGGTCGGGCTCGTGCTCTTCTCCGGCTTCTCGCAGCTCGCCGTCGCCCCGACGACCGACCGCGACGACCTGGTCGCCGCCCTCGACGGGGTGACGACCGGGCGGGGCACGACCATCGGCTCGGCCATCCTCACCTCGATCGACGCCATCGCCGAGCTCGACCCGGGCGTCCAGCGCAGCGACCCGGTCGATGCCGCCGGTGCCGCCGGTGCGGGCGCGCTCTCGCCGACCCCGGCCCCCTCGTCCACCCGCCCGGCCACCGACCCGGGTGCGCCGGGAGGCGGACCCGGCGGGCCGGCATCCTCACCCGGTGGGCTCGCCCCCGAGATCGTCGTGCTGCTCACCGACGGCGCCAACACGCGCGGTGTCACCCCGCAGCAGGCCGCGCAGCAGGCGGCCGAACGCGGGGTTCGGGTGTACCCGATCGGGTTCGGCACGAAGAACCCGACGCAGCTCGTGTGCTCGCGCGACCAGCTCGGCGACGCCTCGCCCCGGTTCGGCAGGGGCGACACCTCGCAGCGGTACACCGACGCCGGCGGGCGCAACTACCTCGTCGTCGACGAGCCGGCGCTGCGCGTGGTGGCGCAGACGACGCAGGCGCAGTACTTCTCGGCGACGGACGCCGACCAGCTGACCTCCGTGCTGCGCGACCTGCCGCGGCACGTCACGGTGCAGCAGCAGGACGTCGACCTCAGCGCCTGGTTCGCCCTCGCGGCCGCGGCCCTGCTCGTCGGTGGCCTGGCCCTGTCGCTCCGCTGGAGCACCCTGAGCTGACGTCGGGCCGCACCCGCGACGGACAGGCGCACACCGTGCGGACGGCGACGCACCCTGCACGGTGCGCGGCCGTCGGTGAGGTGTGCGGCCGTCCGTGGGGTGTGCGCGCGTCCGCCGGGTGACGGCCGGATGACCTCAGGCGCACCGGTCAGGCGTAGCGGCCCGCCTCGAGGTCGTCGAGCAGGGTCGGGCCCTGCGGCTGCCAGCCGAGCAGCTCGCGGGTGGCCGTGCTCGCGACGACGGTGTCGACGCCGACGAACTCGCCGAGGAAGCCGAGGCGCTCGCCCGCCTCCTCGGGCGTCACCGACACGGCCGGCACGCCCAGGCGCCGCCCGATGGCCTCGGCCACGTCGCGGAACCGGACCCCCTCCTCGGCGACCGCGTGCAGCGTCGTGCCGGCGGGCGCCCCCTCGAGCGCGAGGCGGTAGAGCCGCGCGACGTCGGAGCGGTGGGCCGCCGGCCAACGGTTGGCGCCGTCGCCGACGTAGACCGACGCCCCCTGTGCGCGCGCCGCACCGACGATGGCGGCCATGAAGCCGTTGTCGCCCTCGCCGTGCACCGTCGGCGGCAGCCGCACCACCGCCGCCCGCACGCCGCGCTCGGCGTACGCGAGCACCCGCTCCCCGTTGGCGACCCGGGCGCGGGCGCCGGTCTGGCCGGGGTCGACCTCGTGCCCGTGCTGCTCGGTGACGGTCTCGCCCTCCTCGGCGAGGCCGATGAGCCGGAGGCGTTGAGGAACGGCCGGTCGCTGCCCGCGAGCGCCTCGCCGATCGCGTCGATGGCGGCCCGGTCGGCAGCGATGGCGCCGGCGAAGTCTCCCGAGAAGGCCAGCTCGTGCTTGAAGGCGAGGTGCAGGACGCCGTCGCTCTCGCGGGAGGCCTCCGTGAGGAGGTGAAGGTCGTCGATGCCGCCGTGCAGGGCGGTGGCGCCGGCCTCCTCGAGCCGCTCGGCGGAGGCGGACGACCGGGCCAGGCCGACGACCTCGTGGCCGGCCGCGAGCAGCTCGGGCACGACGGCCGAGCCGATCCAGCCCGATGCACCGGTGACGAGAACACGCATGACGAGCTCCTGGGGTCAGGTCCCGCCGCCCGTGTCCTCCGACCGTGGGTCGTGAGGATGCCGGGTGGCCGGGAGTGGGGGCCGACGGCGGCGGATGCCGGTCGGCCGGGGGTGGGGCAGGGGTGGTGCGTGGGTGGTGCGTGGGTGGTGCGTGGGTGGGGCGTGGGTGGGACAGGGCGTGACAGCGGGCCGACGGTCATGTCAGTGGCTGACATGACCACCGTACGCCTGATGTCAGTCGCTGTCATCAGGTCGTCCCGCCGGTAGGCTCGCGCTCATGGGTCGCTGGGAGCCGGACGCGCGAGGTCGCCTCATGGCCGCCGCGGTCGAGCTGTTCCTCGAGCGGGGGTACGACGCGACGACGGTGGCCGACATCGCCGACCGCGCCGGACTGACGGAGCGGACGTTCTTCCGCCACTACGGCGACAAGCGCGAGGTGCTCTTCGCCGGCCCGGTCGACGTGCACGACGTCCTGCGGACCGGTGTCGTCACCTCCACCCGCCCCGGCGTCGCCCCCCTCACCCTCGTCGCGGGCGCCCTCGACGCCGTCTGCGCGCTGCTGCAGGGCGACCGCGAGCGCTCGCGACGGCGCCAGCAGGTCATCGACGCCCACGACGTGCTGCGCGAGCGTGAGCTGATCAAGCTGGCGGCGATGGCCGACACCATCGCGCAGGCCCTGCGCGGGCAAGGCGTCGCCGATCCTGCGGCCAGCCTCGCGGCCGAGGCCGGGCTCGCCGCCTTCAAGGTCGGCTGGGAGCAGTGGATGACCGACGACTCCGGCGGCCGCGACCTCACCGACCACGTCCGTGGCTGCCTCGACGGGCTCGTCGGCCTCGCCGGCGGTTCGCCGGCACCGCAGTCGCCGACCCAGGCTCAGGCCACGACGAAAACCCGGACGCAACCCGTGAAGGACAGCCCGCGCCCCCGCGAGGGCCGCCCCGCGTGAGCCCGACCCACGAGCGGCCAGATGCGACAACGGCATCCGTCGTCGTTCTCGGCCTCGGACCGGCCGGGCGCTCGGTCACGCACCTGCTCGCCCGCGCCGGCGTCGACGTCGTCGCCGTCGACACCGCCCCCGACCGCCCGTGGCGCCCCACCTACGCCGCGTGGCACGACGAGCTGCCGGCGTGGCTGCCTCCGACGGTCGTCTCGACGACGTCACCCGCCCGCGCCTTCGCGACGTCGGAGCACGAGCTCGCGCGCCGCTACTGCGTGCTCGACACCGTGGGGCTGCAGCAGCACCTGTCGCTCGGCGGCGCGCGGGTCGTCGCCGCCCGGGTCCTCGACGCCGACGCGCACCGGGTGCACCTCGACGACGGCACGGCCCTCACCGCCGACCTCGTCGTCGACGCCCGCGGCAGCCGGCCCGACCCGACGCTCGCGCAGCAGACCGCGATCGGCGTCGTCCTCCCGCGCTCGAGCGCGCCCATGCTCGAGCAGACGTGGTTCATGGACTGGCGGCGTGACAACGGCACCGGCCCGGGCGACCCGCCCTCGTTCCTCTACGTCGTGCCCCTCGACGACGAGCACGTCCTCGTCGAGGAGACGTGCCTCGTCGGCCGTCCCGCCCTCGGCTTCGACGAGCTGCGCCGCCGCCTGCACACCCGCCTGGCCGCCCGCGGCATCCGCCTCACCGGTGACGAGCGCGAGGAGCACGTGCGCTTCGCCGTCGAGGCCCCCGCCGCCCCTGCTGACCCGACCACTCCCACCAGCACGGCGCGGATGCCGGGCGGCCGGCGACCGACAACCCTGCGCCTCGGTGCCCGGGGCGGTCTCATGCACCCGGCCACCGGCTACAGCGTGGCGCTGGCTCTCGACGTCGCCGAGCGGGTGGCGACGGCGGTCGCGGACGGCACCACCACGGCATCCGACCTCGAGGCCCTCGTGTGGCCGCGCCCGGCGCGACGCGTGCAGGCGCTGCGGGCCATCGGACTGACGACGCTGCTGCGGCTGCCCGCCGACGGGGTGGCGCAGTTCTTCGAGGCGTTCTTCCGGCTGCCGACCGCGCTGCAACGGGGGTACCTCACCGACCGGGAGCACCCGGCGCTCACGCTGGCCGCGATGGCGTCGATGGCGGCGCGGCTGCCGCCGTCACTGACGAAGGTGGCGGTGACGTCGGCGCTGCCCGCGCTGCCGTCGACGGCCTCGGTCACCCGGCGGCGCGTCCGCTGACGACGACCGCGACGATCGCGACCAGCAGCGCGCCCGCCGCGACCGAGGTGGCGACGACCCGGATGTCGAAGAAGTGCTCCCACCGGGCGCGGGTCCGCTCCCAGTCCGAGGGCGGGTCCGACACGTCCCACCCGCCCATCGCGACGTTGATCGGCAGGTCACCGCGCAGCACGGCGACCAGGGTGACGACGAGCGCCACGAGGGCGGCCACCGCCGCGACACCCGGCACGGCTCCGGCGGTCGAACGCGTCAGGACGGCGACGGCCACCGTGACCGCCGTGACGGCGAGGGCCGTGAGCAGCAACGGTCGGGCCAGTCGCGGGGCGTCGTGGTCGAGGCGCTGCTTCACCGGTACGTAGCGCTCGTACGGCAAGGACCGAAGCAGCGGCACGAGCATGAGCCGGCCGGTCAGGTGCACGCCCGCCAGCAGACCGGCCACGAGCAGCGAGACGGCCGCAGACACGACGAGCACGACGCCCTCCTCCCGGTCTCGGCCCGACCCACGCGGGACCGTGGCACCGGCCGAGCGTCGACCCGCACCGGCCCACCCGTCAAGGGGTCGCACTATCCTCGCGGCATGGTGGTGCACCGGCTGAGCCTCGAGCAGGCGCGCCGCATCGCGGTGCACGCGCAGTGGCTCGACCTGCCGCGGCCGACCGATCTCGTCGATGTGGTCGAGCGCCTCACGCTGCTGCAGATCGACCCGACGGCGGCCATCGCCCCGAACGCCGACCTCGTGCTGTGGAGCCGGCTCGGTCGCGCCTACGACCCGGCCGACCTCGTCGCCGCGCTCGAGCGCGACCGCACGCTCGTCGAGACCGTGGCCTACGTGCGGGTGCCCGACGACGTGCCGGCCGCCATCGCCGAGGTGCGCGAGACGGAGCCGTACCCGCAGATGGCGCGCTGGCTCGCCGTCAACGAGCCGTTCCGGCGAGACGTCCTCGCCCGGCTCGAGGCGGAGGGTCCGCTGCTGTCGCGCGACATCCCCGACACGTGCGTCGAGCCGTGGCCGTCGACTGGGTGGACCAACAACCGCAACGTGACGAAGATGCTCGAGGCACTCGCGCTCCGCGGCGACGTCGCCATCTCGGGTCGCCAGGGCCGCCAGCGCCTTTTCGACCTGCCCGAGCGGGTTCACCCACCGGGCCGGCCGCGCCTCACCCTCGACGAGGCGGTACGCCACCGCAACGCCCGTCGGCTGACCGCATTGGGCATCGCCCGCTCGACCGGCACCGTCATGCCGGGCGAGGACCCCTACGTCGGGGATGCCGGTGAGCCGGCCGAGGTGGAGGGCGTCCCGGGTACGTGGCGGGTGCATCCCGAGTACCTCGAGCTGGGCGGGTTCCGTGGCCGCACAGCGCTGCTCAGCCCGTTCGACCGGCTCATCCACGACCGGGTGCGGGCCCAGCAGCTGTTCGGTTTCGAGTACGTCCTCGAGATGTACAAGCCGAAGGAGAAGCGGCGGTGGGGCTACTTCGCGCTGCCGATCCTGCACCACGACCGGCTCGTCGGGAAGCTCGACGCCCGGGCCGACCGCAAGGCCGGGACCCTCGTCGTCGACGCGGTGCACGAGGACGTCCCGTTCACGAAGCGAGTGCGCGCCGACATCGACCGCGAGATCGCCGACCTCGCCGCCTGGCTCGGGGTCGCGGTCGTCCGGGCCTGACCCTCGGCGGCGTCGGTCGCGGCTCGGCGTTCAGGCGAACGACTCGAGGTCGCGGCGCATCACCTCGAACTCGCGGTGCGCCCCGTAGACGTCGGTGAGCACCCGCAGCCCGGCGAGCACGAGCTCCCGACCCTCGTCGTCGACCTGGCCGGTCAGCCGCAGCAGGGTGAAGCCGGCTCCCACGACCATGGTGGCCGTGTCCACGTCGTCACCGGCGTCGTCGTCGGTGGGCCGCGCCAGACCGCCGAGGACGTCGTCGAGGTCGGACGGGTCGGTGAACGCCTCCGCGAGGAGGCGGCGCAGCGTCGAGTCCTCCCGGAGGTCGCCGGGGCGGTCCGACCACTCGGCGAGCAGGTCGGCCCCCTCGTCCGACCCGAACGGCGCGAACTCGCCGGCCGGGTCGTCGTAGAGCGGGTCGGTGAAGTGCGCCGCGAAGGCGGGATGCACCGGCGCCCCCGTGCCGTATGAGTCGTCGTCGGTCTCCATCAGCTCTCCGTCCTGCTCGCGCGTCGTCGGGTCCACGCTGCCAGACAGCGGTGACGACGGCCCTCCGTCCGGAAGGATCGGGCGCCCTCCGTCGTTGTGCAGGGAAGGGAGCCGACCGGCATCCTCGAGGGTGGGTCACCCGCCCGGGCGACGAAGGAGAGACACCATGCGCGCAGTCTGGAACGACACGGTCATCGCCGAGAGCGACGACACCGTGGTGGTCGAGGGCAACCACTACTTCCCCCGCTCCTCGGTGCGTGAGGACGTGCTCGTCGACAGCGACACGCACACCACCTGCCCGTGGAAGGGTGAGGCCTCGTACCTCACGCTGTCCGTCGACGGCCAGACGAACCGCGACGCCGCCTGGTACTACCCGCAGCCCAAGAACGCCGCGGCCGAGATCGAGAACCGCGTCGCCTTCTGGAAGGGTGTCGACGTCACCGAGTGACGACGTCCGCGACGGCCGGATGCCGGTGGGCGGGCGCGGCGAGAACGTGACCGATCGCGTGTCGAGACCGGGCCCGCTCGTTCGACGACAGGGTGAGCGTCGGCATCGTCGGCGCGCCCCAGACCCGAGGAGACATCATGAGCAGCACCCCGACCGACGGCGTCAAGGGCCCGGCCTCGTACTTCCCGTCCATCGAGAAGCGGTACGGGCAGCCCGTGGCGCACTGGATCTCTCTGGTCTCGGCCCGGCGCGAGGCAGGCACGACGAAGCATGGCGAGCTCGTGACGTGGCTCAAGACCGAGCACGGGCTGGGCCACGGTCACGCCACCGCCGTCGTGGCGCACGTGCTCAAGGGCGGCGCCTGACCGATCGGCACCCCCGACGTGACGGGGGTGCCGAACGCGCATCCGGTCGCGCGATCGACATCCCTGAGCGGTCGCAGGTGCCGGACACGAGGCCGCCCCGCCCTGTGTGATGCCAGCCGCGGTGTCGGGCTGCTTGTGTGATGCGAGACGCGGCGTGCTCGTCCCGTCTGGCATCACGCAGGAGCGAAGAAGGCGCCTCCGGCATCACAGAAGGCGTCGCGCCGGACCCCCGCCGGGCCGGCGGCACTGGCAGCATCGGGGCATGGCGCAGGACGAGCAGCACGACCCGCGGCCGGGCGTCGTCAAGGTCGCCGTCTGGCAGTTCCACCCCACGCCGCGCGACCCCGACACCAACCTGGCCCGGCTGCGCGCCGTCGCCGAGGAGGCCCGCCACCAGGGGGCCGCCCTCCTCGTCACCCCCGAGCTCACCCTGACCGGCTACGACGTCGGCGAGCTCGACGGCCTCACCCGCGACGACGACGTCGACCGGGTGGCGGCGGTCGCCCGCGACGTCGGTATCGCCCTCGTCGTGGGGCTCGCCCTCGCCGCGCCGCCGGACCACGGACCGCACCACGGCCCACACCACGTCAACGCGTCGGTCGTCGTCGACCGCGACGGCACGGTGCGAGCGACCCACCGCAAGGCCCACCTCTTCGGCGACCTCGACCGCAGCCGGTTCACCCCAGGCAGTGAGCCCTTCGCGATGACCGAGCTCGACGGCATCCGGGTCGCCACGATGATCTGCTACGACGTCGAGTTCGCCGAGGGAGTGCGGGCCGCGGCGCTCGTCGGCGCGCAGCTGCTCGCCGTGCCCACCGCCAACATGCGACCGTTCGAGATCGTCTGCGAGCAGGTCGTGCCCGTGCGCGCGTGGGAGAACCAGATCGCGATCGCGTACGCCAACCACTGTGGCCGGGAGGGCGAGACCCACTACGTCGGCCGCAGCGTCGTCGTCGGACCCGACGGGCGCCCGCTCGCCGTGGCCGGGCCCGACGACGAGCAGCTCGTCGTCGCCGACGTCGACCTCGGCGCTGTCGCCGACGCCCAGCGGGCGAACCCCTACTTGACCGACCGGCGCCCCGAGCTCTACGAAGACCTCGTGACGCCTCGCCCGCCCCGCCGCAGCACCCCGTCGGACACCGATATGGAGTGAGTGTCGTCCGGCCACCCGAGCCCTCCGGCACCGTGCTGCACGGGGGCGTCGTGTGGTCACCCGGCGACGACCTCGACCACCACGCCGTCGCCGTGCACGACGGTCGCGTCCTGGCCCTCGACGAGGATGCCGTCGAGTGGGGTCGCGCTCATGACGCCGAGTTCGTCGACGTGGCAGGGCGGTTCGTCATGCCGGCGTTCGCCGACGGCCACGCCCACCCGCTCTTCGGCGGCCTCGAGAGCGACGGCCCGCAGGTGCGCGCCCAGACGAGCGTCGACGGCATCGTCGCCGAGGTGGCCCGCTACGCCGCCGCACATCCCGACGACGAGTGGGTCGTCGGGGCCTCGTACGAGTCGAGCCTCGCCCCCGACGGTCTCTTCGACGCCCGCTGGCTCGACGCCGCGGTGCCCGACCGCCCCGTCTTCCTGCGGGCCTGGGACTACCACACGGCGTGGGTCAACAGCCGGGCTCTCGAGCTGGCCGGCATCACGGCGGACACCCCCGCGCCGGTGCTCGGCGAGCTGCCCCGCCGGGCCGACGGGTCGCCGCTCGGCACGCTGCGGGAGTGGGGCGCGGTCGACCTCGTCACCGCCGTCATGCCGCCGCGCACCGTCGAGGCCCAGGTCGGCGCCCTCGAGCGCGCGGGCCGGCACTACGCTTCGCTCGGGCTGACGTGGGTGCAGGACGCGTGGGTCGAGCCCGAGCAGCTCGACGCCTACCTCGCCGCGGCAGAACAGGATCGGTTGCCGATCCGCTTCAACCTCGCCCTCTACGCCGACCCGCGCCGGTGGCCCGGCGACCTCGGCGTCCTGCTGGAGGGACGGGCCCGCGTGCAGGCCCTCGGCCGTCCGAGGCTCACCGCGAACACGGTGAAGTTCTTCGCCGACGGCGTCGTCGAGAACGCGACGGCGGCTCTGCTCGAGCCGTACACGACCGAGCCCGACAGCCGCGGCATGCTCGTGTGGAGCCCCGAGCAGCTCGCCGAGGCCGTCGCCGCGGTCGACGCCCACGGCTTCCAGCCGCACATCCACACCATCGGCGACGACGCCGTGCGCGTCGGGCTCGACGCCGTCGAGCACGCCCGGCGTGTCAACGGCGACCGCGACCGCCGGGCGGTGCTCGCCCACGTCCAGCTCGTCGACCCCGCAGACCGTGAGCGCTTCCACGAGCTCGGTGTCGTGGCGAACGCCGAACCGCTGTGGGCCCAGCTCGACTCGCTCATGAACGTGCTCACCGTCCCGCGCCTCGGAGACCGCCGTGCGGCGACGCAGTACCCGCTCGCGTCACTGCTCGGCCACGGCGCCCGGCTCTCGTTCGGCTCCGACTGGCCGGTCTCGTCGGCGGCCCCGCTCGAGGGGGTCGCCGTCGCCTGCAGCCGCCAGACCGACGAGCGCGAACCCGCCGCCGGCTGGACCCCGCACGAGCGGCTCCGGGTCGAGCACGCCCTCGCCGCCTACACCTCCGGCACCGCCCACCAGGCCTTCCGCCGCGCGGGCACCCTCCGCCCGGGCGACGACGCCGACCTCGTCGTCCTCTCGGGCGACCCGCGCACGGTGGCGCACCCTCGCGACCTCGACACCCTGGCCGTCACGAGCACCTGGCTCGCGGGCAGACGCATCCACTCCGCGACGGAAGGACAGCCATGAGCGAGCACACGGGCGGCAGGCACGACGGCGGCGCCGGCCACCCCGGGGAGGCCAGCGACCACGGCACCGTCGACCGCGGCATCCTCGACCGCGACACGACCCTGAAGCGTGCGCTGCGCCTGCCCGCGCTCACCCTCTTCGGCCTCGTCTACCTCGTGCCGCTCACGGTCTTCACGACGTACGGCCTCGTCACCGAGCAGACCGGCGGGCGCCTCGCCACCGCCTACGTCGTCACGCTCTTGGCCATGGCGTTCACGGCGTTCTCGTACGCCGCGATGGTGCGCGCCTACCCCGTCTCGGGCTCGGCCTACACCTACACGAGCAAGGCGTTCGGCGGGCACGCCGGCTTCCTCTCCGGGTGGGCGCTGCTGCTCGACTACCTCTTCCTGCCGATGCTCAACTACCTCGTCATCGGGATCTACCTCAACGCCCAGTTCCCGGGCGTGCCGATCGGCGTGTGGGCGCTCATCGCCATCGCCCTCGTGACGGTGCTCAACGTCGTCGGCATCACGACCATCGCCAACGTCAACGTCGCGATCATCGCCGCGCAGGCCGTCTTCATCGTGCTCTTCGTCGCCCTCGCCGTGAAGACCATCGCCGGCCAGCCGGTCGACCTGCTCGCCCCGTTCACCGGCGACGGCAGCGTCACCGGCAACGGCGCGGTCTTCGCCGGCGCGGCCGTGCTCGCCCTGTCGTTCCTCGGCTTCGACGCCGTGTCGACGATGGCCGAGGAGGCGGAGAACCCGCGCCGTGACATCCCCCGCGCCATCGTCAGCGTGACGGTCGGCGGCGGCATCCTGTTCATCATCCTCAGCTGGCTGTCGCAGGCGGCCTACCCGGCGACGACGTTCGAGGTCGCCGACTCCGGCTCACTCGACGTCATGGTCAAGGTCGGCGGGCAGTTCCTGTCGACGTTCTTCACCGCCGCCTACGTCGCCGGCGCGTTCGGCTCGGCCCTGACGTCGCAGGCCTCCGTGACCCGCATCATGTACACGATGGGCCGCGACGGGGTCTTCCCGAAGGTGCTCGGCACGCTGCACCCGCGCTTCCGCACGCCCGTGCTCGCCATCGCCATCGTCTCGGTCATCTCCCTCGCCGCCGAGCTGATCAGCCTCGCCACCCTGGCCAGCCTCGTCAGCTTCGGGGCCCTGTTCGCGTTCTCGGTCGTCAACCTCTCCGTCGTCAAGACGTACTGGGTCGACCGTCACGAGCGCGGAGGCGGCGCCGCCCTGCGCTACCTCGTCGCGCCCGTCGTCGGGTTCGCCCTCATCCTCTGGCTCTGGACCTCCCTCAGCAGCACGGCTCTCTGGACCGGCCTCGCCTGGCTCGCCGTCGGCGTCGTCTGGCTGGCGGTGCTGA
This sequence comes from Terracoccus luteus, assembly GCF_003635045.1. Classification (NCBI taxonomy): domain Bacteria; kingdom Bacillati; phylum Actinomycetota; class Actinomycetes; order Micrococcales; family Intrasporangiaceae; genus Terracoccus; species Terracoccus luteus. Next base: position 3,265,137 of record NZ_RBXT01000001.1, read on the forward strand.
CGAAGGGCTTCCGCCGTCGCCCGCCCGAGGTGGAGTTCAGCGAGCAGGCCGAGGGCGCCATCCCGCGCCACTGACCCCCGCGTCGGCCACCTCGACCGCCTCGACCGCCTCGACCGCCTCGACCGCCTCGACCGCCTCGACCGCGAGAACGACGACCGGATGCCGCCCGGCCCGTCGGCGGGGCAGGATGGCGGCGTGAGCGACGAGAGCGAGCAGCCCGACGTGCGAGCGCACCCCGAGCTCTACCGGGTGGCGCGCGGCGAGCAGGGCGTGCTCACGGTGCAGCCGTACAAGGGCGAGCTGCTTCCCCTGTGGCGCTTCAAGACGCCCGAGCTCGCGCGCGAGAGCGTCGCGGCCCTCCGCGCCCGCTTCGACGAGTACCTCGCGGCCGGTGACCTCGTCGGGGCCGACATGGCGCGGAAGTACCTGCAGATGGGCTACACGCGATCGCGGCGCTACGCCAACCACCCCGGCGGCAAGAAGTACGACGGCCCGGTGCCGGCGGATCGCAAGGGGCAGAGCGGTGCCCACGGTCGACGCGAGCTGCCGCGCGGGCCCGAGGACCCGGTCAAGGCGGAGTCCGCGCGTGTCTTCAAGGCCGCGTGGGATGCCGTGGAGCAGGTCACCGAGTACACCGACCTCCGCGAGGCGCACCGTCGACGGCACGGCTGACCCCGGCGGCGCGGTGCTCAGCCGCGGAGCCGGTCGACCTCGTCGCGGGCCTGCGCCTCGAGATCGGCGGCCCGGACGCCCTCGAGGGCGTGCCAGCGGCCGTAGGTGAACGACGGCTCGCCCGCCGCGTCGGCCTCGGCGGCCGTCGCGAGCAGGACGTCCCGGGTCACGAGGGCGTCGTGGTGGTCGCCGAGCCGCTGCTGGAGCGCCGTGGCGCGCCGGGCCAGGCGGCGGGAGCGCGTGGGGAGAGCGGGGGTCATCGCCTCTGCCGCGTAGCGCAGGCGCTTGGCAGCCTTGCGCGCGTCGTGCAGGGCCTCGCCGCGGGCGTGCTCGTCACCCAGCGCGACCGCGGCGTCGGACCGTTCGACGACACGGGCCACCTCCCGGGCGAGGCGACGCTTCTCGAAGCGTCGGCCGGGGCGGGTCGCCGCGTCGGTGAGGGGCGGGTCGTCGGCGACGACGCCGAGCAGGGTCAGGGCCGCGGCGTACCGCGTCCCCGCCAGGGTCGCCTCGACCTCTGCGCCGCCCTCGGACCTTGCCGTGCGGGTGAGCGACGCGAGACGCTCGGCGACCGGGCCTCGCACGAGGGCCTCCGGCTCGTCGGCGAGCAGGGCCTCGAGCCGTTCGACGACGACCTCGTGGTCACGCGCCCGACCGAGCTCGCCGGAGACGTGTCGCAGCTCATCACGGAGCGGCTCGGTGACGCTGCGGTCGAGCAGCGGCCGGAAGGTGGCCAGGGCGGTGCGCACCCGACGCATCGCCACGCGCAGGTCGTGCAGCGCCTCGGGGTCGTCGCCGGCGCGGAGAGCCGCGTCGGCGGCCTCGACCCGGTCCCGCTGCTCGCGCAGCCGCTGGCGCAGCAGGTCGCCGGCAGGAGCGTCCGCACCGTCGCGCATGGGCACCTCGTACCCGGTGCCGGCCCACCGGCATCCCGGCTCGTGCCCACGCTGGTGCCCACCGGCATCCGACTCGGCACCAGACCCCGCATCCGACCCGGCACCCCGCCAGCCCCCCACCCGGCACGCCCGACGGGTCGCGCCGAAACACGCCGTTCACCGCGCTCTCACCGCGCTTTGACCTCGGTGGGTCACCATCAGGAGGGCGGCGACCACGACGGCCGCCGCCGACAGGTCGCGACGACGCGCCCTCGCACGACCACGCCCGGCCGACCCGGCTGGGGGACACCGCTGCAAGGGAGATCGAGATGAACCGAGTCCGCCACCTCATCGGCTGGGTCGACGGCTGGACGCTGTGGGCGTTCAACCCCGGGCCCCTGACCCCCGGCGCGAGCACGCACCGGGCCGGGGCCGCCTGAGCCCGGGGCGTCGGCCGCCCCCGCCCCGCGCGGGTCGGGGGCGGCCGCGTCCGTCACGGCACCGGTGGTCGGGCGGCCGGGGCGACGGGTATGGCTCCCCTGTCCACGCACCCGCGCCCAGGAGGTCGCCATGCCCGTCGTCTCACGTTGTTTCCAGGTGGAGGCCGAGCCGCAGCAGGTGCTCGACTACCTCAAGGACTTCTCCAACGCGACGGAGTGGGACCCGGGCACGCAGTCGTGCACCCAGGAGGGCTCCGGCCCCGTCGGGGTCGGCACGACGTGGCACAACGTCTCGAAGATCGCCGGCTTCACGACCGAGCTGACGTACGAGCTGGTCGAGGTCACGCCCGACCGCGTCGTGCTGGTCGGGCGCAACAAGGGAGCCACGTCGACCGACACGATCACGGTGCAGCCGTCGGGCACGGGCAGCGAGGTCACCTACCACGCCGACCTCGAGATGCACGGCGTCTCCAAGCTCGCGACGCCGGCCATGAAGGTCATCTTCGAGAAGCTGGGCGACGAGGTGCAGGAGAACCTCACCCGGGTGCTCACCCGCCGCTGAGGTCAGGGCCCCCGGAGGCGCTCACCCTGCCAGACGACGAGGCCGGCGGCCACGACGGCTCCGGCCACGACGCCGGCCGCCAGCCCGCGACCGACGTTGCCGGTGAGCGCGCCGCCGAGCAGCCCGACGAGCGCACCGATCGCGGCGCAGCCGGTGATGGTGGCCACGACCTTGGCCCAGAACGGCGACGGGGTGGGTTCGGCCATGGCGGCAGCGTAGTCGCGGCGGGTCGGGCCTGGCGGCACCGTCAGCCGCCCACGCCCGGGACGTCCACACACGTCGGGGACTGGCGCACAGCGCGGGCGGTGTGCGGCCGGCCGTAGGCGTCGCCCCCGTCCGTCAGGGGTGCACCCGAGGCAGACGGCGCCTGCTACTGGCTGGCGATGCTCGTCCGGGCGAAGCCGCGGAAGCGCGTGCCCTGCGAGGTCAGGCTGCCGACGTCGCCCTCGGCCAGCAGCCCGAACTCACGGCCCGGCACGGCGAGCTCGGTGCGCCCACCGGTCGGCGTCTCGAACGTGGCGAAGTAGCCGGTGCGGGCGCGTCGGTCGCCACCGCCTCCTGACACGTCGGTGCGCTTGGCCACGACGCGCACCACCTGCGTCTGCACCGGCGCGGCGTTGTCGCGCCGCCACCCGCGCACCCCTCTGACGACGGCCAGCGTGATGACCGTGACCGCGGTGAGCGCGATGAGGACGAAGACCACGACGAACACCGTCGGCGGACCGGACATCATCGACTGCGAGAACGGCGACTCGTCGAGAGGGTCGGGCACGGGAGGCTCCTTCGTCGGGTGGCCGCGAGGTCGGCCCGGGCTCACCTTCGATGCCCGGTGGTCGCGAAGTGTTCCACAGCCGGGCCTCCCCGGTGCGGGCCTCGCCGGTAGCGTCGTCGTCGTGACCCCAGCGCCCGCCCCGACCACCCCGGAGGCCCGGGCCGCGAGCGCCGAGGCGGCCGTCACGAGCCAGTTCACCGGCCGGCTGCTCGGCGTGCCGGGCACCCACCTCGCCCAGGTGTCGCACCCCGCCCCTCCCTTCGTCGGCGGGTCGTGGAACTACTGGTGGCAGGCCCACTACCTCGACGCCGTCGTGGATGCCGGCCTGCGGGCCCTGCGCGCCGGTGACCGTGAGGGGGCCGACCGTCGAGCGCGGCTGGGCCACCGGCTCGTCGGCACGATCCGGGTGCGCAACGTGCTGCGCTTCACCAACCACCTCTACGACGACATGGCCTGGCTCGCCCTCGCCGTCGACCGCCTGCGGCTGCTCCGGGCCGCGCTCGACCGCCCCGGCACCCGGCGCCTGCGCACCGCCGAGCGGGTGCTGACGACGCAGCTGCGCTCGGCGATGACCGACGACCTCGGCGGAGGACTCTTCTGGAGCACCCGCCGCGACTTCAAGAACACGCCGGCCACCGGCCCGGCGGCCCTGCACCTCGCCCGCCTCGGTGACACCGCCGCGGCCCGGTCGCTCGTCGACTGGCTCTACGACCGCCTGCTCGACGGTGAGCGCGGGCTCTTCCTCGACGGCATCCGGCTCGACGGACCGGCCCGCACCGAGCGCATGGTCACCGACGTCTACACGTACAACCAGGGCACGGTGCTCGGCACGCTCGTCACGCTCGCGGACGCCACCAGCCTTGAGCGTGCCACCCACCTCGTCGCCGCCTGTCGTGACCACCTCACCACCGCGGGTCCGCCCGGTTCGCGGGGGCGCCCCTTGCGCACCCACGGTGACGGCGACGGCGGGCTGTTCACCGGCATCCTCGTGCGGTACCTCGCACTCGCCGCGCAGCACCCCGGCCTCACCGCCGAGACCCGTTCTGCCGCAACGACGCTCGTCGACGACACGGCCGACGCCCTGTGGTGGGGGCACGGTCCGCGCAGCGACGACGACCCCCGGCTCGTCTTCTCGCCCGACCCCGTCGTGCCGGTCGCTGCGTCACAGCCCCCCGGGTCGACGGTCGAGCTCTCGACCCAGCTGCAGGCGTGGATGACGTTCGAGGCGCAGGCGGCGCTGCGCGCTCAGCCCAGCACGCGGTAGGCCGCGAACGTCGCGCCCTGCTCGAAGCGCGCGGTCTCGACGAGCTCGAGGTCGAGGCGGATGCCGGTCGGCAGCGTGGGCGTCCCCCCGCCGACCACCGCGGGCACGGCGTACACCTCGAGGTCGTCGACGATGCCGGCCCGCAGCGCCTCGTGGGCGAGGGTGGCACCACCGATCGAGACGTCGCCCGGGGCCGCGTCGACGAGCCGGCGCACCGCGGCGGGGTCGAACTCACGCTCGAGCCGGGTGCGGGACGTCGTGACCCCCTCGAGCGTGCGCGACCAGACGACCTTCTCGGCCGCGCTCCACATGCGCCCGAAGTCGCGGGTGGCCTCGGTCTCGGACTCGTCCTGCGCCCACTCCTCCCAGACCGCCATGGTCTCGTACATGCGCCGGCCGTAGAGGTAGGTGGTGCGCGGCCGCTCCCGCTCGAGCACGAAGGCGAAGAGGTCGTCACCCGGCATCGCCCACTCGAACCCCCCGCCCGCGTCGTTGACGTAGCCGTCGAGCGAGGCGATGGCCGAGTACACGAGACGTCCCACCGGTGCCTCCTCGTCGAGTCGCCGTCGGCCCGCGCGGCCCGGCCCGACCACTGTGGCACGGACTCGACCGCGGGTCACGAAACGGTTGCCATCGTGGGCGGGGCGTCGCCGGCCGCTGGTGGATGCCGGGTGGCCGGGTGAGACTGAGTGATGCGTCGCCGACCCGCATCCATCGTCCCTGCCGCCCTCCCCACGCGCCGACCCGCGTCTCGCTCGCTACGTGCAGGTGTCACCGCCGGGCTCGCCGTCGCGCTCGTCGCCGCCTGCTCGTCGGCCGACCCGGTCGCGGGCAGGACCGACACGGTCTCCGGCCCGGTGGCTTCGGCGACCGCCACCCCGCCCGGCGCCTCCGGGCCGTCCGGCGCGACGAGCGCCCCGGCATCCACCCCCTCGGCCACCTCAACCACGTCGGCGACACCCAGCACGACGCCCAGCACAACCGCCCCGGCCAGCCGACCGGCGGCCAACCCGGTGTCGATCCAGGCGCTCATCGACAAGACGTACACCGGTGGCGACCTCAGGCTCGGCACCGAGCGCGGCAGCACGTCGGCGTACCGCCAGTACTACGCCACCTACCGCGGCAACGGGCTGACCATCTCGGGGCGCATCAACATCCCGCGCGGCGACGGGCCCTTCCCGGCGGTGGTGCTCGCCCACGGGTACGTCGACGTCGACGAGTACACCAACGGCGAGACGATGCTGCGCGAGCGTGACTACCTCGCCCGGCAGGGCTACGTGACGCTGCACATCGACTACCGCAACCACGCGCAGTCGAGCAAGGACCCGGACGCCGAGGGCAACCTGCGGCTGGGGTACACAGAGGACGCCATCACGGCCGCGCTGGCGCTGCAGAAGGACTCGCGCGTCGACCCCGACCGCATCGCCCTCATCGGACGGTCGATGGGCGGGGGCGTCGTCTACAACGCGCTCGTCGTCAAGCCCGGCCTGTTCAAGGCGGCAGTCGCCTACGCGCCGGTCAGCTCGGACACCGTCGACAACTTCGACAAGTGGACGCGCGGCGACGACGAGCGGTCCGGCGCAGCGGCGCGCATCATCAAGCAGATCGGCACGCCGGAGGACCAGCCGCGCAACTGGGCCGCCGTCAGCCCGCGCACGTACTTCTCGCGCATCACCGAGCCGCTCATGATCCACCACGGGACGGCCGACGAGGACTGCCCCATCGCCTGGAGTGAGGAGACTGTGGCGGCGCTGAAGAAGGCCGGCAAGCCCGTGACCTACCACGTCTACCCGGGGCAGCGGCACACGATGGTGGCGCAGTGGCCGCTGTCCATCCGACGTTCGGAGGCCTTCATCGCGGACGCCATGGGCTGAGTCCCGTTGCGAGGTGGCCCTTTTCGATCTGGTCAGGTCCGGGTCCGGGTCAGGTCCGGGTCAGGTCCGGGTCAGCGGACCCCGGTGTGCACGGTGATGGCGGCGTTGACGAGGGCGAGGTGGCTGAGCGCCTGCGGCAGGTTGCCGAGGAAGGCACCAGACTCCGGCTCGATCATCTCGGCCAGCACCCCGACGTCGTTCGGGGCCGTCTGCAGCTCGTCCATGAGCGCCCGCGCCTCCTCGTCGCGGCCGACGAGGGCGAGGGCCGACACCATCCAGTACGAGCAGGCGACGAAGAGGCCCTCGTGCTCGTCGGCGCCGCTGAAGCGGTAGAGGTGCGGGCCCGAGCCGAGGTCGCGTCGCAGGGCGTCGAGGGTCGACGACATCCGCTCGCCGCGGTCGAAGCCGCTGATGGCGTGCAGCAGGATCGAGGCGTCGAGCTCGGACGTGCCGGGGTACCAGACGTAGGCACCCTGCTCGGCGTCCCAGGCGTTCTCGTCGACCCAGCGGCGGATCCGGTCGGCCTCGGTTCGCCAGCGTTCGGGGCTGCCGGGGATCTGGCCGATGTCGGCGAGGTGAGCGGCGTGGGTGAGCGCCTGCCAGCAGCCGAGCTTGGAGGTCGTGTAGTGCCGCAGCTCGGTGAGCTCCCACATGCCGCTGTCGGCTCGGCGCCACGCGTCGGCGGCGAGGTCGGCGATCTCGGCCAGCAGGCGGCCGGTGCCCTCGTCGAGGATGTTCCCGTTCTCGACGTAGAGGGCCACGATGTTGAAGACGTCGCCGTAGACGCCGAGCTGCAGCTGGTCACCCGCGCGGTTGCCGGTGACGACCGGCCCGACGCCGCGCCAGCCGGGCGAGTCGTGCTCGGTGACGTCGGAGTCGGGGGCCGACCCGTCGAGCGGGTAGAAGACCGAGGGCGCGATGCCGTGCTCGCGGATCGTGCGCAGCATCCAGCTGATGGCGGCCTGCGTCTCCTCGCGCTCTCCGAAGCGGAAGAGGGCGGTGAGGCTGTAGGCGGTGTCACGTACCCAGGTGAAGCGGTAGTCCCAGTTCGCCTGTCCATGCAGCGATTCCGGTAGGGACGTCGTGGCCGCGGCCGCAACGGCGCCCGACGGTCCGTGGATCAGCTGCTTGAGCAGCATGGTGCTGCGACGCACCGCATCGGCCCAGGGCCCGTCCCACTCGAACGCGTCCGACCAGCGCTGCCAGGCCTCGACGGTGCGGTCGACGGCGCGGTCCATGTCCTCCGGGCGCGGCAGGAAGACGGGCTCGCCGAGGGTGGCGACGAGGCCGAGCAGGTGCCGCGAGCCCGTGCTCGTCAAGAAGTGCGCGGTGACGCCGTCGTCGTGCATCTCGACCCCGTCGTCGTTCAGCGTGCGCGGCGCCATGATGACTCCGTTGACGCGCAGCACCCGTCCGTGCACGGTCTCGTTGACCCACGGTGACACGGTGCGCAGACCCGTGCCCGGGGAGATGACGCCACGCAGGCGCACGGTGCCGCTGACGCCGTCGATGCGGCGGGCCAGCTCGGTCCAGGGCAGCCGACCGGTGACCCCGGTGTTGAGCGAGTCGGTGACGCGGGCGACCCCCGTGGCGGTCGTGAAGGTCGTCTCGAGCACGTTCGTGCCCGGTACGTAGCGGCGCCGCACCGTGAACGGCTCGACCGGGGCGAGCGACAGCTCGCCGCCCTCGTCGGCGTCGAGCACCGCCGCGAACGGCGACGGGCAGTCGACGGAAGGCAGCGGCAGCCAGTCGATGCGACCGTCGCGGGCCACGAGACCGACCGTGCGGCCGTCGCCGATGGTGGCGTAGGTGCGCAGGTCGGCGTACCCGTCGGCGTCACGCTCCGTCACGGTGACGTCGGCGGACTCGCCTCCACGCCAGATGATCTCGTCCTGCGCCACCCGCGCGACCGGATGCCGGGCACCCGCGGGGGTGCCCGGCATCCGGTCGCTGCGTGGTGCGTCGGTCACAGGGTGGGCATCCCACCGTTGACGTGGATGGTGGCGCCGGTGACGTAGCTCGACTCGGCCGAGGCGAGGAACACGAACGCGGGAGCGAGCTCGGCCGGCTGGCCGGGGCGACCCAGGGGGGTCTGCTCGCCGAACTCCGGCAGGTCCTCGACGGGCTGGCCACCGGCGGTCTGCAGCGGGGTCCAGATCGGGCCCGGAGCGACGACGTTGACGCGGATGCCCTTGGGCGCGAGCTGCTGGGCGAGCGCCTTGCTGAAGGTGTTGATCGACGCCTTGGTGGTCGCGTAGTCGAGCAGGTTCTCCGACGGCTGGTAGGCCTGGATCGAGCTCGTGTTGATGATCGTCGAGCCCGGCCCGAGGTGCTTCACCGCGGCCTTGGTGATCCAGAACATCGCGTAGACGTTCGTCTTGAACGTGTCGTCGAACTGCTCGTCGGTCAGCTCGTCGATGCTGTCGCACGACTGCTGCTTGCCGCCGTTGTTGACGAGGATGTCGAGGCCGTTGAGCTGCTCGACGGCCTTCGCGACGAGGTCGACGCAGTACTGCTGGTCTTTGAGGTCGCCGGGGAGGGCGACGGCCTTGCGGCCGGCCTGCTCGATGAGCGACACGATGTTCTTGGCGTCCTCCTCCTCCTCGGGCAGGTAGGAGATGGCGACGTCGGCGCCCTCGCGGGCGAAGGCGATGGCCGTGGCCGCGCCGATACCGCTGTCGCCGCCGGTGATGAGCGCCTTGCGGCCCTCGAGGCGACCGGAGCCGCGGTAGGTGTCGTCGCCCAGGGCGGCCTTGTTGTCGAGCTTGGCGTCGAGCCCGGCGCCCGGCTGTGACTGCGCGGTCGTGTCGATGTCGGCGTACAGCTTCGTCGGGTCGGTCAGGGTGTACTGGTCGTTGCTCATGTCAGTCCTCGATGGCGCTGTCTGGTGGTGTCTGGTGGCGCGGTCGGCGCCGTCACGGTCGGATCTGTCCGTCGGCCCGCGCGATGTCACCGCCGGCCACTCCTCGCATGCCCCGTCACCGCGACCGGCAAACATGCGTCGGGCGCGGCCCGCCCCTAGGGGTGGGGTGACGGTCGTCGGCGTCGCGGGTCAGGTCGCACCTCATGTCGCGCGAGACGGGGTCATCACCACACCAGCCGCGACCTGACCCGCGACATGACCGCCCGACGATGCCCCGGTAAGCCCTGACCAGCGTTGACCAGCCCAAGTCAGCGGCCGGGGCGCCGCCAGGGCACGTGCTTGGCGCTGCGCTGCACCTTGACCCAGACCTCCGACTCGGTCGGCGGCAGCCGCAGCGGACCGGTGTCGGTCGGCACGACCGCGGCCTCGCGCGCCGACCGCAGCTCGGTCGTCATGCGCAGCCCGTCGCTGAGCAGGGACCCGTAGACCGGCCACTCGTCGGGGTCGTCGAGCTCGGTGTTGCGCACCTCGTCGCGCAGGGTCGTGAGGATCTCGGTGGCCCGCCCCGTGTTCTCGTCGAAGACCCGCAGCGTGTCGTCGTCGTGGCGACCGAACTGCTCGAGCGCCGTCCCGAGCGAGTCGAGCGCCTCGGCGTAGCGCAGCAGGAACGACTCCTTGGGCCGCGGCTGGTGCTCGCGCCGCTCGCCGGCGTCGACGAGCACGCGCGCGATGCCGGTGGTCTGCCAGAGCAGCCGGCGCAGGGCTCGCACCGTCGCCTCGTAGCCCTCCCAGTCGACGTCGAGCGGGCGCAGGTTGTCGCGCAGGTTGAACCGGGTGCTCTCGCGGCCGGTCTCGATGTCGTCGATGATGCGCGGCGCCCGCTCGGTGATCGCGGCCGACCGCTCGAGCCACTCGCGGGCCTCGGCGCCGGTCCACTCGCGGCGGATGCCGGCGGCCATGTCGTCGAGCAGCTGCCGCACCTCGGTCGCCAGCCGGGTGACCCGCTGCCGGGGCTTGATGACGTGCAGCGGCGTGAGCACGAGCGCGTTGACCCCGACCCCGATCAGTCCACCGGCGATCGTCTCGACGATGGTGAGGTAGGTGAACTGCTCGTCGGTGCCGCCGACCGTGATGAGCGAGAGCAGCACCATCGAGGGCACCTGGATGCCGTGGTCGCCGAGCCGTGACCACCGCCCGATGACGAGGGCGACGAGCACGACGCCGAACATCGTCCACCACGTCACGCCGAAGAGGCTCGCCACCACCCAGGCCACCCCGAGGCCGAGCACGACGGCCGCCACGCGCTGCGCGCTCGCGAGCAGGGAGCGCACCATCGTGCGGTCGACGACGAGCAGGGCCGCCATGGGGGCGTAGAAGGGGATGCGGCTGTGCAGCACGTGCACGGCGAACTGCCACGCGACCACCGTCGCCACCGCCGCCTTGACAAGCAGCAGGAGCGCATCGCGCTCGGGCCCCGGCCGGCGGAAGGCCGCCCGGAGGGCCTGCACCCGGGTGCGGGTGTCGGATCGCCACTGACTCACCGGCCCTTCCTACCCGCTGTCCGGATGCTGTGACCACCCCTTGGGGGTATGACCTGCGCACCGCACGGGCCGGGTCACGACCGTCCCCGCGCCGGGCCCGCCGATCGCCGCGGAGGGTCCTCCTGCGAGCACCCGAGGTCGCCGTGGTCTCCCCCGTCGTCTGGACCGCCACCGTGGTCCTCATCATCGCCCTGCTGGCGTTCGACTTCTTCTTCCACGTCCGCAAGGCCCACACCCCGTCCCTCAAGGAGGCGGCGACCTGGTCGGCGGTCTACGTCGGCATCGCCATCGCCTTCGGGCTGGCCGTCGTCGTCTTCGGCGGGTCCGAGATGGGCACCGAGTACTTCGCGGGCTACATCACCGAGAAGGCGCTGAGCGTCGACAACCTCTTCGTCTTCCTCATCATCATGACGAGCTTCAAGGTGCCGGCCGCCGACCAGCAGAAGGTGCTGCTCTTCGGCATCGTCTTCTCGCTCATCGCCCGCACCTCCCTCATCTTCGTCGGCGCCACCCTCATCAACCAGTTCGCCTGGGTGTTCTACCTCTTCGGCCTCATCCTGCTCGTCACCGGCGGCAACATGCTGAGGTCGCACGGCGAGAACGGCGACGACGGGGAGAACATCGTCATCCGCCTGACCCGCCGCCTGTTCCACACCACCGAGCACTACGACGGCGACAAGCTCTTCACCCAGGTCGACGGCAAGCGGGCCCTGACGCCGATGCTCATGGTGATGATCGCCATCGGCGGCACCGACATCCTCTTCGCCCTCGACTCGATCCCGGCGATCTTCGGCCTGACGCAGAACACGTTCGTCGTCTTCACGGCCACCGCCTTCTCGCTCATGGGTCTGCGCCAGCTCTACTTCCTGCTCGACGGGCTGCTCGACCGCCTCATCTACCTCAGCTACGGGCTGGCGGCGATCCTCGCCTTCATCGGCGTCAAGCTCATCCTCCACGCCCTCCACGAGAACACCGTCCCGTTCATCAACGACGGCGAGCCCGTCACCGTCACCGAGATCAGCACCAACGTCTCGCTGAGCGTCATCCTCGGTGTCCTCCTCGTCACGGTCGTCGCGTCGCTGCTCAGCCCCAAGGGCCGGGCGCAGACGGCGATCAACAACGCGCGCCACCACGTCGACCGCTATCTCGACATGTCGTACGAGACCGACCAGGAGCGGCGCGAGGAGACCTACGCCAAGCTGCAGCGCGAGAGCGCCGCCATCAAGCTGCTCCCGCCCAAGTACCGCAAGCTGATCCGTGAGGAGCCCGAGCTGCTGCGCAAGCTCGAGCGGGCCAAGCAGATCCACGACAAGCGCATCGACGAGGGGCACGGCTCGAGCATCGCCCGCTCCCTCCCCTGACGCCCTGGATCCACCGTCCCCGACGCCCTGCACCTCCCCGTCGGATGCCGGTCACGCCCTCACCGTGGAAAGGACCGCCCGCGACCGTGACGTCCGGCCGCCTCGTCTCGTCGAACGAGGCGAGACGGGCCACCGGCACCACCGGTGGCGTGCACCGTCGACGAGACCCGACAGAAGGAGCAGCACCATGGCCCGTGCCAAGAAGAACGCCTTCGCCGCCCTCGGATGGGTGGCCTGGCAGGCCCTCGCCAAGGTCGGCGTCCCCGCCGCCAAGCGGAAGCTGAAGAGCGGCGACAACCGGCGCCCGTCCGGCTACTGACGCCTCGCGCCCGAGAGACACCGAGAGGTGCCGACCGCATGGTCGGCACCTCTCGGTGTCTCTCGGTGTCTCTCGGTGTCCCTCGGTGTCTCTCGGTGTCCCTCGACGTCTCGGGGAGTCCGCGCCGTCAGACCGTCTCGTCGATGAGGTCGACGACGGTCACGTCGACGCCCTCGATGCCGAACGGCGGGTCGGTCGGGCCGAGCAGGTCGCGGAACACGGCGTAGGCGACCGTGCGCACCTCGTCCGCGAGCACCCGGTAGTCCTGTCCGTAGCGGCCGACGACGTCGAGGGCGGCACCCGTACACGTGTCGTCCTCGCCGACGAGGGCGACGTGGTCGAGCTCGCACCCGTCGAGGTCGGCGACGGCCCGCCGCAGCAGGGCGAGGATGACGCGGTCGGCGACGAACATCGTGCGGCCCGAGTCGGTGACCGCCCGGACGGGGCGGCTGCGGCGGGAGACCGTCTTGAGCCGGTCCTTGATCGAGTCGGAGATGTCGGTCCACCCCGGCACGGGGGCGTCGCGCAGCTGGCGGGCCGCGACCGCGAGGACGTCGTCCCCGGTCTCCTGCAGTCGTCGGGCGTCACGGTCGGTCATCGGGCCCTGCGCCTCCTCCGGCGTGGTGGTCATGGCTTCCACCCCTCGAGCATCGTCTGCAGCCCGGCTCTCGCCCGGGCCAGCTTGCCCCGCACGGCCGTCTCGGTCGTGCGCTGCACCTGCGCGATCTCCGCGTAGCTCATCTCCTCGACCTCCCGCAGCAACCACACCGACCGCTGGGACTCGGGCAGGGCGGCGAGCGCGGTGTCGAGGGCCTCCACGAAACCCGACCCCTCACCGACCGACGGACCCGGGGTGGCGCCCACGGCCCGCTCGAGCAGCTCGTCGTCGGTGACCGGCAGCGGTCGGCGGCGGCGGACGAGGTCGATCGCCTTGCGCCGCGTGATGGTGAACAACCAGGTGCGCAGGGTGGAGTGGCCCCGGAAGTCGGGCAGGGTGCGCCACGCCGCGACGAAGGCGTCCTGCACGGCCTCCTCGGCGTCGCCGCGGTCGTTGAGGGTCCGGCTGGCATAGCGCAGCATCGCCGGGCCGTGTCGACCCACGATCTCGTGGAAGGCGTCGATGTCGCCGAACGTCGCCGCCCGGCGCAGGGTGCTGTCGGCCGCCTCCGCCCACGTCCGGGGCCGGGATGGCTCCCGTCCGCCCGTCCCGGCGTCGGCGGCATCCGCCTCGTCGGGGGGCGCGTCGGGGGGCGCGTCGCGGCCCGGTGACTCGTCGCTCACGAAGTCCGGCATACCCGATGGGCGCCGACAGCTCGCCCGTGCCGTGGGCGCCGAGGGTATGTGCAGACGGAGGAGGTCGTCGCCTCCTCACGCTCACGGACCGTGAGCCTGTTCACACTCCGCGAACGGGCCTCGACCGTGACGATCGCCGGTGTCGATCCGACTAAACCAGTGACACCGACGATCACAACAGAGAGGACGGACCGATGACCGAGTCCACCACGCACGAGACCACCTCCAGCACCACCTCCGACCACAGCACGGGCAAGGAAACCGACATGAGCACCGACACGGGTTCGACGCAGGCTCAGGGCGGCTCGTCCGCCGGGCGCGAGCTCACGCCGACCAAGGGCAGCGAGCACGGCCGCACGACCATCGCCGACACCGTCGTGTCGAAGATCGCCGGCATCGCCACCCGTGAGGTCGAGGGCGTGTACGACCTCGGCGGCACGACGGAGCGGGCGATCGGCCTGCTGCGCGAGCGCATCCCGGTCGGCAACACCAACCTGTCGCAGGGCGTCTCGGTCGAGGTCGGCCAAAAGCAGGCGGCCGTCGACCTGCAGATCATCGCCGAGTACGGCGTCAGCATCGCCGACCTCGCGACCGGCATCCGCCGCAACGTCATCAGCTCGATCGAGCGCATGACGGGCCTCGAGGTCACCGAGGTCAACATCGCCGTCAACGACATCCACATCGAGGACGACGACGCGCCCGCCACGACCGCGGGCGCCGCCGCCCGCGACGCCGGCAAGGACGACGCCCCCGTCGAGCGCCGGGTCCAGTGACCTCGTCCGACGTCGAGCGTGCCGAGCCCGCCGAGCGAGTCGAGCCGGCCACCCGGCCGGCGGCCGCCTCGGCGGGCGAGGGCTCCACGGGTGACGCCCTCACCGGTGTGGGCTCCAGTCCCGACGACGGCATGGCCGACCGCGTCGCCGAGGCCGTGCGGGCCGTGCCCGGTGTGGCGGACCTCCATGGCGGCGTGTTCGGCGAGGTCGCGACGTACCTGCCGGGACGCAACGTCGCCGGGGTGCGGATCACCGACGAGCGGGTCGACGTGCACGTGAGCGTCGTCTACGAGGCCGACGTGCGCGCGACGGCCGAGCAGGTCGCCGACCGGGTCGAGTCGATCGTGGGCCGCGAGGTGCACGTCACCGTCGACGACGTCGTGCACCCCCTGGACCAGACGGCCGACAGCCAGAAGCACCCGGACCGGAGCCAGGACACGGACCAGCGGGAGACCGGTGACGACACCGGCCCCACCACCAGCGAGACCCACACCACCTCAGAAGGAGAACGACCATGAGCAACTCCATGAAGGGCCTGTTCGTCGGCCTGCTCATCGCCATTGCGGCCGCCGCCGGAGGCTTCGTCGGCTTCCTCGTCGCCATCGTGCTCGGCGCCGTCGGCCTCGTCGTCGGCCACTACCTCGACGGCGGGTCGGGCACCCTGTCCGAGAGCGTGGAGGACCTCCTCCCGCGCCGCGGCAGCCGGGGCAATGGCTGACGCGACGACGGCGACGACCACGTCGACGACCACGAACCCTTCGTCGGCCTCGCCGTCGGACGGGGCGGTCACGTCCACCTCGTCGTCGCTGCCCGAAGCCGGTCAGCGCGGCAGCCTCGTCATCAAGGACCGCGTCGTCACGACCATCGCGGAGGCCGCTGCCAGCCGCGTGCCGTCGGTGCTGCGCTCGGGTTCGCACCTGAACCCCTTGTCGCGCAGCCTCCCCCACGCCGACGTGACGTTGACGCCGTCGCACGCCCGGGTGTCGGTCGACATCGCCACGAGCTATGACCGCCCCCTCTACGAGGTGGCCGGCGAGGTGCGTGAGGCGATCGCCACGGCCGTCGCCACCTACACCTCGATGACAGTGGATGCCGTCAACGTCACCGTCACGTCGGTGCGCACCGACGAGCCGCGCGTCGACGACGTCGACACCGACGGCGAGGCGAGCAGCTCGTCCCGCCACGGAAGGAGGGTGCTGTGAGCACCACCGCCACCACCGCCACCCGCGCCACCGACACCGCCAGCACCGACCAGGTGAGGTCGAGCGCCCCCGCCCCCAAGGCCGGCCCGGCCGCGGTCGTCACCGGGGTGCTCGGCGCCCTCGTCCTGCTCGCGATCGCCGTCGTGTTCGTGCACGACGCCCTCGCCGCCGCGGGTGCCATCAGCGACAGCGCCTGGCTCGACGCCTTCGTCGAGAAGGCCAAGGCGATCTCGGCGACCAGCCCCTGGATGGTCTGGGCCGGACCGCTCGCCGTCGTCGTCGGCATCGTGCTCGTCGTGCTCGCCCTCAAGCCTCGTCGCTCGACCCACTTCGCGGTGGGCGACAACGGGGTCTACATCGGGCGATCGGACGCCGCCCGTCTGGCCGCCAACGCCGCCTCGCGCACCCCGGCCGTCGTCGCCGCCGACGGGTCGGCCAAGGGTCGCGGGCTGCGACTCGCCGTGCAGACGGTCTCGGCCGACACGGCATCCGTTGCTCGTGAGGCCGAGCAGGCCGCGGCCCAGCGACTGGGGGCCCTGAGCCCCACCCCGTCCGTCCGTTCCACCGTCACCGTGAAGGAGGACTGACCATGGCATCGACACCTCGTGGCGTCGTCGCCGTCGACCGCGTCGTCACCCTGCTCGCGGGACTCGTGCTCATCGTCGGCGGTGCGGCCGCCTTCGCCTGGCATCAGGGCTACCTCGCCAGCGGCATCGGCTCGCTGCGCACCGATGTCAACCGCATCAGCTTCCCGTGGATGACCGACGCCACCTCGGCGTCCTGGTGGCCCTGGGCCGCCGGCGCCATCGGGCTCGTGCTCACGGTGCTCGCGCTCGTGTGGCTCGGTCGCCACGTCACCGGCTCGCGCGTCAGCACGCTGCGCCTGCCCGGCTCGGGCGGCGAGGGCTCCCTGCGCGTCGACGTGGGCGCGGCCGCCAAGGCGGCGGCCGACGAGCTCGTGCGGCACGACGACATCCGCTCCTGCCGCTCCAGCGTGTCGGTCGAGCGCGGCCAGATCGTGGCCCTGCTCGAGCCCACCCTCGAGCCCAGCGCCGACCTGGCGGAGGTGACGGCGGCGGCCGAGGCCGCAGGCGGCAAGCTCGTCGGCTTCGTCGGGCGCGACGACCTGACCTACCGGGTCCAGCTCAAGGTCGCCCGGCGCGAGCACGCGGAGAACGAACGCCGCGTGCAGTGAGAGACGTCCCGCCGACCACACGGCCGGCGGGCAGGCACCATCCCCAACCCGTCGCGCGACCGTCGCGCGACCACGACAAGGAAGGACCCGACATGGGACTCATCGACAAGGCCAAGAACGCTGCAGACGAGGCCGCCGGCAAGGCCAAGGAGGCCATCGGCAAGGCGACGGACAACGAGAAGCTCGTCGCCGAGGGCCAGGCCGAGCAGACCAAGGCCAACGCCAAGCAGGCCGGCGAGAACGTCAAGGACGCCTTCAAGGACTGACGTCCTCATCCCACGACGGGCCGGCCCCCCTCGGGGCCGGCCCGTCGTGCTGTCCGGGGCCGACACGAGCGCCCACGGACCCGTCCAGCACAACACCGCCCGACCACTCGTCACCGATGACCGGTCACGGGCGACCACCCATCACCATGACCCGACAGATCGGAGGACCCACCCGTGTCCACCCCGTCCACCCCGTCCCTCGCCCGCCGTGTCGGCGCCGAGATCATCGGCACGTTCTGGCTCGTCCTCGCCGGCTGCGGCACCGCCGTGCTCGCCGCCACAGCCACGACGACGGCCACCGCCTCCACCCAGACCCTCTTCGTCGGCGTCGGCTACGTCGGCGTCGCCCTCGCCTTTGGCCTCGCCGTGACGACCGCCGCCTACGGGCTCGGCCACATCTCCGGCGGGCACTTCAACCCTGCGGTCAGCCTCGGGCTCGCCGTCGCTCGTCGCCTCCCGTGGCGCGACCTCCCCGCCTACGTCGTCGGTCAGCTCGTCGGGGCGGTGCTCGGCGCGGGAGCCCTCTACGCCGTCGCCTCCGGCCGCAGCGGCTTCGACGCCGCGACCGGCTTCGCCACCAACGGCTACGGCGCGCAGTCGCCCCAGCAGTACGGCCTGGCCGCCGTCCTCGTCACCGAGGTCGTGCTCACGGCCGTCTTCGTCGTCGTCATCCTCGGCGCCACCGACACGCCGGCCCCCAAGGGCTTCGCGCCGCTCGCCATCGGCCTCACCCTCACGGTCATCCACCTGGTCTCGATCCCGGTGAGCAACACGTCGGTCAACCCGGCCCGCTCCATCGCGCCCGCCCTCTTCGCCGGCGGCACCGCCCTCGGCCAGCTGTGGGTCTTCGTCGTCGCCCCGCTCGCCGGCGGCGTGCTCGCGGCGCTGCTGCACCGCGCCGTGCTCGCCCAGCGCGAGCAGCCCGCGCCGCAGCGGGTCAGCGCCGAGAGCTGAGGATGCCGCCGCGTCCCTCCGCGGCCGCATGCCGTCGGTGCGCCCGCACCGTCCCCGGACGAGGCGGCGCGTGAGGGCACGACACCCCCGGATGCCGGCCGACCGGCATCCGGGGCGAGGCACCGTGCGAGGGCGGGGTCAGGACTAGGACTCGTCCGACGTGGCGGAACGCAGCAGCTCGCGCACCTCCGACTCGATGAACCGACGATGGCCACCGAGGGTGCGGACCGTCGTCAGCTTGCCCGCCTGGGCCCAGCGGGTGACGGTCTTGGGGTCGACGCGGAAGAGTGCCGCGACCTCCCCGGGCGTGAGAAGGGGTTCTGCTGCGAAGCTTTTGTCCACACGGGATCCTTGAGTGCGCTCCCCCGAGCGAAAGGCCTGACGGAGAACCTAACCTGCCTGGCCGTCGTTGTCCGGCACTCGCACCGGACGGCACGAGGACGGTCGCGGATGGCGTCCGTTCCGCCCGGCTGGACCCTTTTCGGCCGGACACGGAAAGTAGAGGGTCTCCGTCGTCCCCTCCGCTTCCCAACGTACATCGAACCCGTGGCCCAGCGGCGGGATGCGGGGATACGGAAGGACCCGGCCGCGAACCGGTCGGTGGTCCTCTGGTGGTCGTCTGGTGGCCGTCGAGTCGCCGGGTGGTCGTCGACCGGCGGGGACGGTCAGCCGTGGGTGCGGGTCGACCAGCGGGCCCAGGCCACGAGCGCCGGCTGCCCGAGCAGGCGGCCCGCCCGCTTGCCGTCGGTGTCGAGCCCGAACCCGTCGCGGCGGTTGAGCAGCTGCGCGACGTTGCCCGGGAAGACCGCGACGAAGAAGGCCGAGGCGACGTCACCCACCCGCTCCCGGTACCGGGCGGGGGCGAGCGCGATGGCGGTGCCGAGCGCGATCTCGACGACGCCGGAGGCGAGCACGACCTGGTCGGTCGTCAGCGGCAGCACGTCGATGACGGTGTCGGGCACCTGGGCCCGGAACTCCTCCCGGGCGAAGGTGAGGTGTCCGAGGCCGGCATAGACGAGCGCCCCACCGAGCGCGAGGCGGGCCACGTGGCGGGCGGTGCGGTGCGAGGCCCCGGTGTCGGAGTCGGGGGCCTGGACGTCGTGGCGGGTGCTCATGGGTCTCCTGACCGTGCACGCGGCGGGCGGCCCGCACGGGGCTGATGTGCCGCCGACCCCGTACCGACCCGGTGCAGTCGGTCCTACCCCGCGGGGGGCGTCGGGTGTCACCGACGCCCGGTCAGGCACGGTCTCGGCGTCAGGGGCAGGCCACGGCCTCGGCCGGGGCGGACGACGGGCCGCCGCTGAGCCGGCCGACCGGCACCCGGCCTGTTCGCCCGGTACGACCCGGTCAGTGGCGCGTTCGGTGACCCTGTGCGTCGATGCGGAACTGCCCGGATGCCGTCACGTGCGCGACCATGACCCGCTCGGCACGCGCAGGGTCACGGTCGCGCAGCGCGGCGATGAGGTCGGCGTGGGCCGCGAGGTTCGCCTCTCGCAGCTCGGGGTCGAGCCAGAGCGAAGCGCCCTGCGGCACAGGGAAGCTCGTGCGGATCGCGCGCGCCTGGCCGCCGAGGAACGCCGGCCCGCCGATGTCGGTGACGGCGAGGTGCAGCTCGTCGCTGAGGGCGGCGAGGCGAGCGGTGCGCCCCCGGGCCGCGTCGCGCACCATGCGGTCGTGCAGCGACTCGAGACGCTCCAGGCCGGCCGCGTCGATGCGGGTGGCGGCGAAGCGGGCGCCGACGCCCTCGACGGCCGCACGCACCCCGTAGAACTCCCGCAGCGCGTCGGGGCCGAGGTCGACGACGGTGGCGCCGCGGTGGGCGGCGTAGGTGACGAGCCGGTCGGTCTCGAGCCGGCGCAGTGCCTCACGCACCGGTGTGACGGACACCCCGAGGCGGGCGGCGACGGCCGCGGCCCGCAACGACGTGCCCCCGGGCAGACGCGACTCGTGGATCTCGCGCCGGAGCACGTCGTAGACGTAGTCGGCCTTGCTCGGGGGTGGGCTGACGGGTCCGGGCTGCGCCACTCTCATATCTTATACGATCGCCACCATGAGCGCCCTGGACGGCCTGCGGGTCATCGACATGTCCACCCTCTTCGCCGGGCCGACGGCGGCGATGATGCTCGCCGACCACGGGGCCCACGTCGTCAAGATCGAGCACCCACGTCGCGACGACCCGTCACGCGGGCACGGCACGGCGGTCGACGGCGTCGGCCTGTGGTGGAAGACGATGTCGCGCGGCAAGCTCGCGACGTGCGTCGACGCCTCGCACCCCGACGGCCAGGCCGTCATCCGCAGGCTGGTCGCCGACGCCGACGTGCTCATCGAGAACTTCCGCCCCGGCACCCTCGAGCGCTGGGGCCTCGGCCCCGACGACCTGCACGCGATCAACCCGCGGCTCGTGATCGGACGCATGACGGGCTTCGGCCAGGTGGGCCCGATGGCGTCGCGGCCCGGGTTCGGCACGATCGCGGAGGCGATGAGCGGGTTCGCCTCGCTCACCGGGCAGCCTGACGGTCCGCCGACCCTCCCGCCCCTCGGGCTCGCCGACGGGATCGCCGGCATCACGATGGCGTTCGCCGTCATGACCGCCCTGCGGGCTCGCGACACGACCGGGCGTGGGCAGGTCATCGACCTCGCCATCATCGAGCCGATGCTCTCGATCGTCGGCAGCCTCGTGACGGCCTACAAGAAGGCCGGTGTCGTCCCCGTGCGCACCGGCAACCGCTCGAGCAGCAACGCCCCCCGCAACGTCTACCGCAGCCGTGACGGTCGGTGGCTCGCGGTGTCGACGAGCGCGCAGCGCATCGCCGAGCGGGTGATGGTGCTCGTCGGCCGCCCCGACCTCGTCGAGCAGCCGTGGTTCTCGAGCGGCACGGGGCGGGTCGCGCACGTCGACGAGCTCGACACGGCGGTCGGTGACTGGATCGCCGCGCGTGACGCCGACGAGGTCGTCGCCGCCTTCGAGCAGGCGGCGGCGGCGATCGCCCCGATCTACGACGTCGCCGACATCGCGGTCGACCCGCAGTTCGCCGCCCTCGGCAGCTTCGTCGACCTGCCCGACGACGAGCTCGGCGAGCTGAGCATCCAGAACGTGACGTTCCGGCTGTCGGAGACACCCGGCCGCGTCCGGTGGACCGGCCCGCCCAAGGGCAAGCACACCGACGAGGTGCTGCGCGAGGCCGGCTACGACGACGACGAGATCGCGGCCCTGCGCGAGAGCGGAGCGGTGCGGTGAGCGACACGCGCGGCACGCCCCGCACGCACGGCACGCACGGTCACGGGCGGCCGTGGCTGAGCTGGCTGTACGTCCCCGGCGACCGGCCCGAGCGCTTCGACAAGGCCGTCGCCAGTGGCGCCTCGGTCGTCATCCTCGACCTCGAGGATGCCGTGTCGCCGGCCCACAAGGACGCCGCCCGCACGCACGTCGTGACCTACCTGAACGAGCGGTCGCAGGGCTCGACACCGGTCCACGTGCGCATCAACGGTCTCGGCACGGCGTGGGTCGACGACGACTTGGCTGCGTTGGCGGCCGACGACCGGGGTGGTGACCGCGGTGGTGACCGCGGTGGTGACCGCGGAGGTGACAGTGGCGGCGCGGCAGCGCGCCCAGACGGCATCCGTGTGCCCAAGGTCGAGTCCGTCGCCGACCTCGACCGGGTCGCCGAAGCGGTGGGGCCGTCGATGCCGCTCTACGCGATCCTCGAGTCGGCCCGCGGACTGCGGTCGGTGGACGCGATCGCGGCGCACCCGTCGGTGGCCGGAGTGGCACTCGGTGAGCAGGACCTCCTCGCCGAGCTCGGCGTCACCGCCCCGGCCGCGGTCAACGCCATGCGCCTCCAGGTCGTGCTCGCCGCGGCGGCGGCCGGCAAGGGGCCGGTGCCGATGTCGGTGTTCCCGCGCCTCCGTGACGACGCGGGCTTTCTCGAGACCTGCCGCGAGGGGCGCGCGCTCGGCATGGTCGGTCGCTCCGTCATCCACCCCACGCAGGTCGCCCTGACCCGTCAGGCGTTCCGACCCGAGCAGCGCGAGATCGGCTGGGCCGCAGAGGTCGTCGCGGCGGCGGGTGACGACGACACGCCCGGGGCCACGACGACGACCGACGGCCAGTTCGTCGACGCCCCAGTGCTCGCCCGCGCCCGGGCCCTGCTCGCCCTCGCCGACGCGACGCGCGAGCCCGACGGCACCTGATCAGGCGGCCGGGCCGACGCGGGGGTGCACGACGGCACCGCGTACCCTGCCGGGACGCGTCGCCGCCAACACCCTGGCCAGGGTCACCGGCGACGCGAGCGACAGCGGCGGCGCGTCGAGGTTGAGCACGCGGTTGAGACGCCGGGCCACGGGCAGCGACGAGTGGGTCGCGCGCATGACCCGGTCGACGTAGAGGTTGACGACCGCCGACCCTCGTGGACGCTCGCCCACGGTCGCGGAATGCGCGAAGTCGCCGCCGACCGCGATGGTCCACGGGACGTCGATGATGCGAGCGGCCTTGCGGTGGAACGACATCGGTAGCCGACCGTCCGCGATCGCGCCGGCCCCGCCGCCGAGTCCCACGAGGGCGCGGCCCAGGGCCTCGGCCTGCAGCGCGGACGAGGACATCCCCTGCCCGTAGACGGGGTCGAAGCTGCAGGCGGCGTCGCCGACGGCGACCAGGCCGGCCGGCATCCGGTCGAGCCGCTCGAAGTGTCGGCGACGGCTGGCGGGGTAGCGGAACACCGCCACCTCGGACACCGGCTCGCACCGACGCAGGATCTGACCGACCACCGGCGACGGCAGCGACTCGGCGAAGGCCGCGAAGCCCTCGTCGTCGGCGGGTGGCGCGTCGCCGTGCATGCCGGCGACCGTGATCTGCCACCGGTCGCCCTCGACGGGCATGGCGGCGCCGACGCGCAGACCGTCCTCGGGTGCGGAGGCGATGACGGCGAACTGCCCCGAGAAGTCACCCGGCGAGCGCCGGAGCAGGCGTGAGGCGTAGGCGACGTCGATGCCGACCTCGGTCGTCGGCGGGACGAGCACGCCGTCGGCGGCGAGCCGGTGCAGCAGGCGCGAGCTGCGGCCAGAGCAGTCGGCCACGAGGTCGGCGGCCCACGTTCGGTCGCCGGACCGGACGCCCGTGACCCGGTCGCCGTCGAGCGTCACCGCGTCGGCCCGGACGCCCTCGACGACGGTCACGTTCGGCAGCGCCGCCACCCGCCGACGGACGACGTGCTCGAGGAGGGGACGCGTGAGGCTGAGCGTGCTGCCGCCCCAGTCGCCCCGGGCGCGGTAGCCGCCTGACTGCCACACCCAGCCCCCGGTGCCATCGACCGTGACCGCGCCCTCGGCGACCAGCTCGGAGCGGATGCCGGGGAACCACTCCTCGAGCAGGCGCAGCCCCGCCGCGAGCAGCGCGTGCAGGTGCCGGCCCTGGGGGACGTGGCCGCGGGCTGTCGCGTCGACGGGCAGGGACTCGCGCTCGAGCACGACGACCTGCGCCGCGTGGTCACTGAGGACGCGCGCGGTGAGCAGCCCGGCGATGCTGCCGCCGACGACGACCGCCCGACCGGTCGTGACCGTTGCTGCGGCGTCGGGTGGTGGCGCCGACGATCCGGTTCGTCGCAGCTGCACGGCCGTTCCTCCCTGCCGGTGCCACCGCACCCCGGACGGCCGCGTCGACGCGTCCACGCTAACGACGTGGGGGCCCGCCGTGAAGACCCGTCACCCACGTCAGGCGCACCGACGCACCTGCCGGGCTCGACGGCATCCGGGCGGCGGGTGACCCTCGGTAGGGTGCGTCGGTGGCGGCCGACCGGGCCACCTCGACACACCCCCGACCGCGAGGACCGACCGTGACCGCGACCGCACCGCCGCCCGACGCGCCCCGCGACTCGGTCGTGGACGTCGCGAGCGCGCAGCCCATCGACCGCACGTGGGTGCAGTGGGCGGTCGGGCGGCTCGAGGCCGACACACGGCGCAGTGCCGACACGCACCTGCTACCGCTGCGGCCCCCGGCGGAGCGATCGGTCGACGTCTACCTCAAGGACGAGTCGACCCACCCGACGGGCAGCCTCAAGCACCGACTGGCGCGCTCGCTCTTCCTCTTCGCCCTGTGCAACGGTCAGATCGGTCCGCGCACGACGGTCGTCGAGGCCTCGAGCGGCTCGACCGCCATCAGCGAGGCGTACTTCGCGCGGCTGCTCGGGCTGCCGTTCGTGGCCGTCATGGTGCGCACGACGAGCCGCGAGAAGATCGCGCTCATCGAGCGCGAGGGTGGGCGCTGCGAGCTCGTCGACTCCGCGGGCGAGGTGTACGACGTCGCGCGGCGGCTCGCCGACGAGTGCGGCGGCCTCTACCTCGACCAGTTCACCAACGCCGAGCGCGCGACCGACTGGCGCGGCAACAACAACATCGCCGAGTCGATCTTCGAGCAGCTCGAGCTCGAGACGCACCCGGTGCCCACGTGGGTCGTCGTCGGCGCCGGCACCGGCGGCACGAGCGCGACCATCGGGCGCTACCTGCGCTACCGCGGCCTGCCGACGCGGCTGGCCGTCGTCGACCCCGAGGGCTCGGCGTTCCTGTCGGCCTACGCGGGCCAGGGCGACGCCGGTCGCGGGTCGCGCATCGAGGGCATCGGCCGCCCGCGCGTCGAGCCGTCGTTCGTGCCCCAGGTCGTCGACCGGATGCTGGGGGTGCCGGATGCCGCGTCGGTAGCGGCCATGAGGTTCCTGAGGTCGCACCTCGGCATCGCGGCCGGGCCCTCCACCGGGACCAACCTCGTCGGGGCCCTGCGGCTCGCGTGCGAGATGCGTCAGCAGGGCGTGGCGGGCTCGATCGTCACGCTCATGTGCGACCGGGCCGAGCGCTACGACGCCACCTTCGACGACGACGGGTGGCTGCGGGCGCAGGGGCTCGACTGGCAGGCGTGGAGCGGGCGCATCGAGCGGGCGTGGTCCGAGCTCGAGTGGCCGGTCGCTTGACCCCCACCTCACTCGAGTCGCTCGCCGGCGCACCCTCGGCGGCAGTCAGCTCCCGGTCCAGACCGGGTCACGCTTCTCGGCGAAGGCGACGACTCCCTCTCGCGCGTCACGACTCTGCCGTCGTCGCTCTTCCTCGACGTAGGTCCGCGTGAAGGCGTCGGGCAGAGGCAGGGCCTGCGACTCGTAGAAGGACTGTTTGATCGCGCGCACCGAGAGGGGGGCGGCTCGGAGGATGGCCTGGACCAGGTCGTCGACGGACCTGTCGAGGTCCTCACGGGGCACCACCGCATTCACCAGCCCGAACTGCAGAGCGCGCTCGGCCGACATCGGCCGCCCGGTGAGCAGATGCTCGAGGGCCACCCGAGGTGGCACCTGACGCCCGAGGCGGAAGACACCCCCCGCCCCGGGGACCAGTCCCCGGAGGGCCTCGGGCAGCCCGAACGAGGAGTCGTCGGCCGCGACGATGAGGTCCGTCGCCATCGCGAGCTCGAAACCGCCCCCCAGAACGTGTCCGAAAACCCGGGCCACCACCGGTTTGGTGATGTCGAAGCGGTCGGTGAGTCGAGGCGCGCCGGGCTTGCCGGCGCTGCCGAACGACACCGCCCGCACGGCATCGGTGTGAGCCGCCGTCTCCTTGAGGTCCTGCCCGACGCAGAAAGCGCGCGTGCCCGCGCCGGTGAGAACGGCCACCCGGACGTCCGTGTCGCCCTGCACGACCTCCCAGGCGTCCGCGAGCCGGCGGTGCGTCTCGCTGTCCAGGGCGTTGAGCACCTCGGGACGGTTCAGCGTGATGCGCGCGACGTGGCCCTCGACGTGCACGATCACCGGAGACCGGTCGGAGATCGTCGCGCTCACACCTCCTCCGGCCAGTCGGCCCGCCGGATGGCGGGTGAGGCGTATCCGACGAACATCGCCACGAGCAGGAGCGCGGCGAGGCCGCCGACGGCGACCCAGGGAGCGAGCTCGAGGAGCAGACCCGACACGAGCACGCCCAGGGCTGAGCCCGTTCCGAGCACGGTCATGAAAGCCGTGACGGTGCGGCCACGCTGCTCGTCGCTGACCTGACGGAAGATGAGGATGTCGACGAGGATGCGCACGGTCGGCCCGCCGACCCCGATGAGAGCGAGCACGACCGCCATCACCCACGGCCCCCGGACGACCGACAGGGCTGCGATGAGGATCGTGGTGAAGGTTCCGACGACGAGCAGCAGCACCCCGGGACGGAAGATCCGTTGCATCGGCTTGACGAGGAGGGTACCGAGCAGACCTCCCACCGCGAGGCCCGCGGAGGTGGCCCCGATGACGAGCGGGGGCGCGTCCTGCTGCTGGAGGATGAACACGACGATGAGGATGAGCGGGGCGATGGCGAGGTTGGACGCGGCGGCGAACACCGTGCCGAGCCGCAGTACCGGGTTGCCCCAGAGGATGCGCAGGCCGGCCGCCGGTCCGGCGGCGTCTCGCGGCGCCCCTGGGTCGATGCGGCCGAGCGACCGGTCGACGAGGGATGCGAGCAGCAACGCGAGACCCGACAGGGCGCCCGCCACGACGATGGGGACGCCCGCCCCGAAGCCGTACGTGTACCCCGCCACCGACGGGCCGGCCAGGCTGACCGTGTTTCCCCTCACCTCGTCCTGGGTGAGCGCGCTCGTCAGCTGCTGTGGGGGGACGGCCTTGCGGACCATGAGCATCCGCGAGGCCCCGGCGAAGGGGGCCGCGGCCCCCATGACCGCCGCACCCGCGAGAAGCATCCAGACCTGGGCTCGTCCGGTCAGGAGAGCAGCCGCGACGAGCAGCAGCACGGTGGCTTTGAGCGCCTCGGCGCACAGCAGGAGCCGGCGCCGGTCGTGGCGGTCGACCCACGCACCCGCCGGAATCCCGACGAGCACCGACGCGGCGAGCTGCACGGCGCCGTAGAGGCCGGCGAGCGCCGGGGAGTCCGTGAGGCCGAGGATGACGAGGGGAAAGGCGACGACCCCCATCTCGTTGGCGAAGAGGGTGAAGGCAGTCCCACTCCAGAGCAGCTGGAAGTTCTTGTTCCGCCACAGGGGGACCACGACTGCTGCCGGGCGCTCCCGGCTCGTGCTCACAGGTCCGGACGACTCGGCCAACGTGGTGCTCCTTCGGGAGGTACCGGGGCGGGCGGGAACGGTGGGGTCGTGTGGCCCGAGGCCGCGGTCACCGTACCGTCGTCGGCACGGTGGACGTGGACCTGACCGCGGGTCTGTGCATCGGTCCGGTCGTCGGTCCGGTCGTGGTCGGGGGTGTCGCCCCGGCCGAAGGCCGACGCCTTGCCGAGCACGTCGTCGCTGCGAGCCCTCTGGGCCTGCAGGAGCGCGAAGTCGGCCAGGTAGCGACGCAGGTCGTCGGGCGACTCCAGGGAGGCGTTCACCATGTGCCGGTTCGCCCGGACCGCGGGCTCGGCCATGGCCAGGCACTCCTCGTCGAGCGCCGCGTCCATCTCCTCGGTCGACACCACACGGTCGAACACGAGGTGGGCGTCGTCGTCATCGGTCCTCACCGCCCGTCCCGTGAGGACGAGCTCACGGGTCATGCGAGCACCGACCTGCCGGATCAGCCGCATGTTCGCCGCGCCCGGGATGATGCCCTCCTGCGCGGCAGGCAGGGACGCGAAGACCCCCTCTGCAGCCACCACCCGGTCGCAGACGAGGAGAAGCTGTGTCCCGCCACCGATGGCGAAGCCGTCGACCCCTGCGACCCAGGGTTTGGACCGGACCGACCCTCGTCCCCCCGTCGACAGGCCGTGCAGGATCTTCGCGAGGTACCCGGCCTCCCGCTCGAGGAGGTAGCCCACCAGTGGGATTCGGCCGGCGGCCAGCTCGCGCAGGTTGATGCCGGCGCAGAAGACCCGTCGGCCGCGGTACTTCGGGTGGGACATCACCCCGCCACGGAGCAGGACCACGCTGGTGAGCGGGTCGAGGAGACAGAGGTCCGCGAGGTACTCGAGCGACCGCAGCTGGTCGAGGTCCTCGGCGTTGAGGTGCAGACCGTCCTCCATCTGCACCAGGGACACTGCGCCACGACGTTCGAGCGTGACCGTCCCGGACCGCGCGCGGCCGGATGCCGTGTACGCGGCGAGGTCCCGCTCTGCCGCCGGGGTCGGACGACGCATCGAGTCGAGCAGGTGCAGGCCGGAGGACTGGTCCGACAGGACGTGGTGGAGGAGGATCGCGTGGTCCACCTCCCATCCCCGCTGCTCCTCGAGAGGTCGCGCCGCGTCCTCCGCCCTCTGGTCACGGGTGGGGAGGAGGCCGGGGACGAGCTCGGCGACCCGGTCACCGAGCTCGACCATCCTCAGCCGGACGCGTCCGTCATCGGTCGCCGTGCGGTACAGGTCAACCGCACCGGCCTCGAGGGCGTCGTGGAGGGCCACGTCGAGCTCGGCGCGGCCGGTGCCGGGCGACGCACCATGGGCGGATCGCAGGCCGGCCACCCGTTCGACGGACCCGGCGTCGACGGGGCGGGCGTGCGAGTTCACTCGTCGATCCGACGCAGCAGCCGCTCGATGGCGGCGAGATGGCGTCCCAGCGCCTCCTCGAAGGACGAGCTCCCGGCGTCGAAGATGAGCTGACGGTGTCGGGCGTGGTCCGGGTTGGGGAGACGACTGGTCACACTGAGCATCCGGAGTGCCTCGGCCCTGGGGTCGTCGACCAGGCGGTCGACGAGGGCGACGTCGAGGGCGTCCTGGGCCGAGAGCTCGCCCTGCTCGACGAGCAGCCGACGCGCGACGTGCGCCCCGATCTGTGTCACGACCCGGTGCAGGGCCATGCCCGGCCAGACCCTGCCGGGGTCGGCCAACGCGAAGGTCGCGGTCGGCGAGGCGATGCGCACGTCGGCGGTGAGGAACACCTCGAGTGCCCGCGCGTGGCACGGTCCGGTGGCAGTCGCCACGATCGGCACGTCAGCCCGCTCCAGGGACCTGAGGGCGGCCTCCCACTTGTTCACCACCGTGAGCTCGGGCGCAACGTCCTCAGCACCTCTGCCCGACACCTGCAGGACGAGGGCGGTCGCCTGCGCGGACAGGGCCGCGGTCTCGGTGATCGTCTCGACGGCTGCGCGGTCGAGACCGTCGTCGAAGTTCAGCTCGACGAACGTCGGACCTGAGCGTCCGCCCGTGGGGGTGTCCGTCGTGGGTTCTGCAATGGTCATGTCGATCCGTTCGTCGTGGGGATGAGGTGTGCGGCCGGGGTCAGGTCCAGGCGAGCAGGGCGGTCTCGATGGTCGAGCCCGGGCCCATCGTCATGAGGACGCCGAGGTCACCGGACTGGACCGCTCCCTCGGCCACCAGGCGTGAGAACGAGAAGAGGAACGAGCCGCTGGAGAGGTTCCCGAAGTCGCGCAGCACCGTCAGCGTGTGACGCACGTCGTGAGGCGTGAGGCCCAGGTTGACCATGACGGCGTCGATGACCTTCTTGCCGCCCGGATGAATGACCCAGTGCGCGACATCGTCCCTCGTCAGGCCGTTGGGCTCGAGCAGGGCGTCGACGGTCTGCTCGGCGTTCGCGCCGACGACGTACGGGATCTGCGGGTCGAGGAAGAAGCTGAACTTGCCCGCGTCACCGTCCCAGTCGTACCGCATGGCGTCGATGGCATCGACGATGATCCGGCTGCTGAAGTCCAGGATGCGAGGGACGGGAACCGGGACGGCGCCATCGACTCCGACCAGCGGGCCGGACTCGAGGGTGATGGCTGCGGCCCCGTCGCCGAAGAGGCTGTTCACGACGGCGGTGCGCATGGACCCGTCGAAGACGTACGCGGCGGAACACATCTCGATGCACGCCATGACGGCCAGCCGACCCGGGTTGGCCTGTGCCCAGCCCGCCACCGGGGCGAGACCGTTGAGACCGGCGTTGCAGCCCATGCCCACGACGTCGAGCCTCGAGGTGGTGGGCTTGAGCCCCAGGGCGCGGATGAGGTGCGCCGACAGGCCGGGGGCGAGGAACCCGGTCGTGGTGATGCAGCACAGGTAGTCGACGTCCTCCAGGGAGTGCCCCGACGCCTCGACGGCTTCGCGGATCGCCTTCGAGCCGATGTCGATGCTTCCCTTCAGGTGCTTGGCCAGCAGCTGGCCCTGGTCCTCGTCCATGGGCACGCCGTCGTCACCCAGCTCGGGCAGGGTGAGGTGCCGCTGCTCGATGGCTCCGTTCTGGAAGACCGAGCGGACCCTCGGGTCCGCGATCCGGTAGAGGTCGAGCACCTCGTCCTGGGTGTACGCCTGTGCGGGGTTGGCCGTGCCCACGCCCGTGATGGCCGGCCGGTGGTCGGTCGTCAGGGCGAGGGACGTCGGCTTCGCCGTCGACTCCGTCGTCATCGTGGGTCCTTTCCGAGGGGCTCGTCGCCGAGCCAGCGGTTGATGTCGAGCTGGTCGACGTAGGGGCTACGGCCGATCTGCACGTGGTCGCAGTGGACGGGGTCGACGGTCAGCGTCCCGGTCGTGAAGCGGGACCACTGGTCACGCAGCCCCTGGACACCGGGCGGACGCCCCTCGACGGCCTCGAACACGTGCACGGTGAGGTCCGACGGCGTCGGCCGGTAGTGCGCCAGGCAGTGGGCGTTGGTCTCGGACAGCGCTCGCAGACGCGCCATGCCCTCGAGCCCAAGGTCGGCCAGAGGGCTGCCGCGCAGCTCGAGCTCGTCGAGCAACACCCTGTCGGTGACGTCGACGAGACGGTCGCGCTCGATGGCCCCGTCGACGGCGGCCCAGAGGATGTCGACGGACGTCGGCGTGATCGCCTCGAGCGAGGCGATGCGGGAGTCGAGGAGGACCACGCGGTCGGCAGGTCGACCCGCCGCCTGCAGCAGGACACCCATCTCGTACGCGAGCACCCCGCCGAACGACCACCCCACGAGCAGCGGTCGCTGTCGCGCCACGTCGTCGGGCACGCACCGGACCAAGGCGGCGGCGATCTCCTGCACCGTCGACCGAGGTGCTGTGTCCCGCCCGTGGCGCGGGTCGACGAGCCCGAGCACCTCGCGGTCTCCGTCGATGGCCCGGGACAGGTCCGAGTAGGCCCACGGCAACCCGTTCACCGGCGGCACGAGGACGACGGGTCGCCCCGTGCCCGCGCTCCGGAAGCTCACGACCGATCCGGTGATGGCCGCGTCCTGGTCGCCCTCCAGCCACGACTCCATCGAGAGCACGGAGGGGTTCTCGAAGACACGGGCGACGGACACCTTGCGTCCGAGCCTCTCCGACAACCGGGCGGCCAGCAGGGCGGCGCTCAGGCTGTGACCGCCCGCGTCGAAGAAGTTGGTCCCGGTCCCGACCGTTGGGATTCCCAGTGCGTACGCAAAACAGTCGGCGAGCAGACGCTGCAGGTCGGTCTCCGGACGTCCCTCCCCCGCGTCCTCGACCGGCGCGGGCAGGGCTGCGGTGTCGATCTTGCCGTTGCTGGTGCGCGGCAGGCTGTCCACCACGACGACGGCCCGCGGGACCATGTAGCCGGGCAGCCGGGTCGACACGGACCGGCGCAGCACCTCAGGGGTCGGCGCGGCCCCGTCCTTCGGGAGCACGTGAGCGACCAGGGCGGTGTCCTCACCGTTCCGGCGCACCGACACGTAGGCGTCGGCCACGCCGTCGCAGTCGCGCAGCGCAGAGGCGATCTCGCCCAGCTCGACCCGCAGACCCCTGATCTTGACCTGCCCGTCCTCGCGGCCGAGGTACTGCAGGCGACCGGACGCGGTCCACCGCCCCACGTCGCCGGTGCGGTACAGACGGGTGCCGTCGCCGAGCGGGTGCGCGACGAACCGCTCGGCGGTCAACGCCGGGCGACGCCAGTAGCCGTGGGCCAGGCACTGACCACCGAGGAAGATCTCTCCGGTCCCGCCGATCGCGACCGGGCGCAACCCCGCATCCAGGACGTGCACCTCGACGTTGTCGAGGGGGCGACCGATGTCGGGAGGCCCGGTGTCGGGGCCGACCTCACCCCCGGTCGCCCAGACGGTCGCCTCCGTCGGTCCGTAGAGGTTGACGAGGCCGGATGCCGTCGCGCTCACGTCGCGCGCGACGCCCGGGGGGAGCTCCTCGCCCGTCGCCACGACGAACCGTCCCTCGAGCAGGGTCGGGTCGAGGGTGAGCAGGTGACGCAGCTGCGTCGGGGTGGCGACGACGTGGGTCACGTCGTGACGCCTCACCAGCTCGGCACACAGCGACAGGTCGCCGGCCTCCTGCTGGGAGACGAGGACCAGCCGGGCACCGACGAGGAGGGCGGGGAGCGTCTCCCCCAAGGACACGTCGAACGACGGTCGGGCCAGCGACAGGACGGTCGCCCGGTCGGACAGGTCGAGGCGCCGGGTCACGTCCGCGGCGAGGTTGCTCAGGCTGTCGGTGCCCACCAGCACGCCCTTGGGCGCCCCGGTCGACCCCGAGGTGTAGAGGATGTACCCCGCGGCCGGAGCGGCGGCCCCCCGCGCAGCCGGCGCCGTGGTGGACGCTGGCACCGCGGTGAGGCCCTCGTCGTCGAGACCGTCGACCACCCAGCCCGAGGCGCTGTCCTCAATCATGTAGCGCTGGCGCTCCGCCGGTGCGGTGGGGTCGACCTGGACCGCGACACCGTCCAGGGACAGGACGGCAAGGAGCACGGCGAGGTTGTCGAGACGGTCACCGATGCGGACGGCGACGTGGTCCCCGGGGTGGACGCCGCCGGCCGTCAGCCGTTCGGCCACGGACCCGACGAGGTCGACGAACCCGCCCCGGTCCAGGGTCCGCGTGCGGGTGAGGAGGGGGCTGCCGGACCGTCGCCCCAGGATCGCGGCGACGACGTCCTCGTGCTCTCCGGCATGCCCCCTCGACCAGGTGCTGTCCGGCGGGGCGAGCCGTGCCGGCAGCGGGCGCGAGAGGTCGCCGATGCGCACGGTGGGGTCGCCGACCACCTCGTCGAGCGTGTCCACGAAGGCGCGACACACGGCAGCGACCGTCGACTCGTCGAAGAGGTCACTCGCGTACTCGGCCGCGACCAGCAGCCCGCCCTCCTCCGGTTTGGCGGTCACATAGAAGGACAGGTCGAACTTCGCGACGGCGAGCTCGAACGGCACCGGCTCGGCGAAGAGCGGCGGCCGACTCTCGTACTCGTCCGCCGCCATCTGCAGGAACACCTGGAAGAGGGGGTGGCGGGCCAACGACCGCGGCGGGGACAACACCTCCACCAACTGCTCGAACGGCAGCTCCGCATGATCGAACGCCGCCAGATCCACCCCACGAACCCGACCCACCAACTCCACGAACGACGGATCCCCACTCGTATCCGTCCGCAACACCAACGAATTGACGAAGAACCCCACCAGATCCTTCAACTGCTCATCAGTACGACCCGCCACCACCGTGCCCAACGGCACATCAACCCCACACCCCAACCGCGTCAACAACGCCGCCAGACCCGCCTGCACCACCATGAACAACGACGCATCCACCGACCGCGCCAACCCCACCAAACCCGCATGCGTACCCGCCGAGACCTCGAACACCACCCGCCCACCGCGATAGCTCGAGCGCACCGGACGAACCCGATCCACCGGCAACGCCAACTCCACCGGCACACCCTCAAGAGCCCCCGACCAGAACCGCACCAACCGATCCCGCTCCACCGAACCCGAACCAGAACCCGAACCCGAACCCAACAGATCCTGCTGCCACAACGCGAAGTCCCCGTACTGCACCGGCAACGCCTCCCACCCCGGAGACCGCCCCGCACACCGCGCCTCATACGCCACCGACAGATCCGCCGACAACGGACCCATCGACACCCCATCAGCAGCAATGTGATGAATCGTCACCACCAACCGATGGTCATCATCAGCCACCGACAACAACTCCACCGCCACCGGAACCTCACGCTCCAGGTCGAACACCCGCGAACACGCCGACTCCACCGCCGCATCCACCTCACCCACCCCCACCCGGGCATGCACGAACGGCACCTCCACCCCCTCCAACACACACTGCACCGGCTCCCCGTCCACCTCCCGGTACACCGAACGCAACACCTCATGCCGACCCACCACATCACCCACCGCAGCCCGCAACGCCCCCACATCAACCACCCCACGCACCCGCGTCACCACCGGCACGTTGTACGTCGCCGACGCACCCTCCAACCGAAACAAGAACCACAACCTCCGCTGCCCGAACGACAGGGGGAGCACCTCGGGCTCACGGTCCTGCGCCGAGGGGTCGGGCGCGCCCTGCGTCGTCTCGCCGACGTCGCGCACGGTCTCTCCGCTCACCGGTGACGCATCCAGATCGAGGTGTGCGCGTCGAAGTAGTCGTACTCCCTGATGTTCTGGCGGAGCACTCCACTCGTCTCGAGCTCACGGACGAGGTCGAAGTCGGGAAGGAGCAGCTCGGACAGCTGCTCCTGGGCCGTCGTCCCGTCGGGGTCGCCGAGCCACTTGTCCGGCTCGCTGAAGGTGGGATACCACGACCACGGGCACGCGATCATGAGGAACCCCCCGCGTCGCAGGAGGCGCTCGTCGGTGAACTGGCGAAGGCAGTCGGCGGGGTCCGGGACCCGGTCCAGGACGTTGGACAGGACGATGGCGTCGTAAGGCTCGTCGGGCAACGAGATCGCGGAGGCGTCGCCGACCTCGAACCGTCGCGGGCACAGCCCCCCGTCGAGACGGATCTCGAGGCGGTCGAAGGCGGCACCGTCGGTGGTGATGTCGTAAGCCCCCCCACCGGCATCCGCCAGACGCCGGGCGACCTCCACCGACGCCTCGGACACGTCGATCCCGACGACGTCGCCCGTCACCCACGACGCGAGCACCGTCGTCAGGCCGCCGACCGAACACCCGACGTCCAGGGCCCGGGCCACGTCCGACCCCTGCTCGGCGGCGGCGAGGTGCAGACCGTTGGACAGCCGCTGCACGAAGCCGTACGAGCTCGCGAGCACGTGCCGCGGGTCCGGGAAGGTCTCCTCGGCCGTGCCGTAGTGCATGAGCAGGTACTTCGCGAGCTGGCGCGGTCCGTCGTACGACTCGTCGTCGACCGACGTCAGGCTCTCGCGATCGACGAGCAGCGGAAGGGACGTGCCACTCAGGCTGGTCGGGGTGGTCGGGGTACTCATCGGTTCCTCCTGGACGTCAGCTTCGGTCGGTTCTGGTCGACCACGACCAACAACGGCTCCAACGCACGCGGCGTCGGCGCCTCGAACAACGAGCTGATCGAGACCTCACACCCCAGAACAGCCCGCAACCGGTTCACCAGACGAACCGCCAACAACGAATGACCACCCAGATCGAAGAAGCTGTCATCCGGACCCACCGCATCCAGCCCCAACACATCCGCGAAAACCCCACACACCATCTCCTGCCGCGGCGAATCCGCCACCCCCGAGGGCACATGACCCACGAACGACGGCTCCGGCAACGCCGCCACATCAAGCTTCCCGTTCGCCGTCAACGGCAACGACTCCACCGCCACCACCGCAGCAGGAACCATGTAGTCCGGCAACACCCGAGCCACCCCCGAGCGCACCGACTCCACATCGACCCCAGCCCCCACCGGCACCACGTAGGCCACCACCCGGACCTCACCCGAACCACCAGCCGAGCCACCAGAACCACCAGCGGTGGCCGACGCGTCACGACGCGCCACCACCGCCGCATGCCGCACCCGCTCATCCCGCACCAGCACGCTCTCGATCTCCGACAGCTCGATCCGGAAACCACGCACCTTCACCTGCGAGTCGTTACGCCCCACGAACACCAACCGACCCGACACGTCCCACCGCACCACATCACCCGTGCGGTACATCCGCTCACCCGCACCACCGAACGGGTTCGCCACGAACCGCTCAGCCGTCAACCCGGGCTGACCCACATACCCCCGCGCCAGACCACCACCAGCCACGAACAGCTCACCCGCCACCCCCACCGGCACCGGCCGCAAACCCTCGTCCAACACCATGACCGACATGTTCACCATCGGCTCGCCCAGCGGGACGACCGACCCGGGGACCTCGCCGGCGCGCCAGCCGTGTTCCAGCAGGCACAGGGTCGCCTCGGTGGGGCCATAGGTCGTGCGGACGACGATGTCGGGGCAGGCGTCGACGACCCGTCGCGTCGCCTCGGGCGAGACGACGTCCCCTCCTGTCGTGACCGAACGCAGGCCCTGCAAGGCCCCCGGGTCGTCCTGACCGATGACCCGGAAGAGCCCGGCGGTGAGGCTGAGCTGCGTGACGCCCTCGCGGACGAGGCGGGCGAGCGAGGAGGCCTCGATCGGCCCGTCCGGCGCCACCACGACGGTGCCGCCGGTCAGCAACGGCGCCCAGATCTCCCACACGGTCGCGTCGAAGGCGTGCGGTGAGTGGAACAACGTGCTGTCGTCGGGGTGCAGATCCCAGCACGGGTCCGTGCACAGATCGACGACTCCGGCGTGCTCGACCACGATGCCCTTCGGCTTTCCGGTCGACCCGGACGTGTACATGACGTAGGCGGCCGAGTGTGGGTGCACCATCGGCAGCACCGACTCCGCACCGAGGCCCTCCTGCTCCAGGGCACCGGGGGCCCAGACCTCGTGACCGACCTCGCGGCACCAGTCGGCGACGAGCCCGGCCGCGGGCGAGTCGTCGAGCACCACGAGGGCCGGGGTGTCGCCGATGACCTCGCGCATCCGCTCGGGTGGGTAGGACAGGTGGACCGGCTTGTAGGCGGAGCCCGCACGCATGATGCCGAGCAGGACCACGACGAGGTCGAGACTGCGACGCATGAGGACCGGGACGAAGGTGTCGGGTCGCGCACCGTGGTCGACGAGCGCGCGGGCGACTGCTGCGCTGCGACGGTCGAGCTCGGAGTAGGAGAGGGACCGCGTTCCCTCCCTCAGCGCCGTTGCATCCGGCGTCCTCCGCACGCTCTCGAGCACGTCCGCGACGACCGTCGACCGTCCCTCGACGACGTGACCGGCCACGACCCCGGGCCGGCCGGGGCCGTCCAGCCGTGACAGTGGAGTCGAGGGGTCGTCGGCGGCAGAGGCAAGCAGCGCGACGAGCTGCTCGACCAGCGCCCGTGCCGTGACCTCGTCGAAGAGGTCTCTGGCGAAAGTGATGTGAACAGCCGCACCGTCCTGCGCATCCGACACGTCGTAGGTGACCTCGAGGTCGAACCGGGCCTGCTGCAACGGTGTCGGGACCGCGTGCGACCGGGTCCCGGGGAGACCGAGGGATGCCGCGTCCTCGGTGACGGCGAAAGCGACCTGGAAGAGGGGGTGGCGGGCCAACGACCGCGGCGGGGACAACACCTCCACCAACTGCTCGAACGGCAGCTCCGCATGATCGAACGCCGCCAGATCCACCCCACGAACCCGACCCACCAACTCCACGAACGACGGATCCCCACTCGTATCCGTCCGCAACACCAACGAATTGACGAAGAACCCCACCAGATCCTTCAACTGCTCATCAGTACGACCCGCCACCACCGTGCCCAACGGCACATCAACCCCACACCCCAACCGCGTCAACAACGCCGCCAGACCCGCCTGCACCACCATGAACAACGACGCATCCACCGACCGCGCCAACCCCACCAAACCCGCATGCGTACCCGCCGAGACCTCGAACACCACCCGCCCACCGCGATAGCTCGAGCGCACCGGACGAACCCGATCCACCGGCAACGCCAACTCCACCGGCACACCCTCAAGAGCCCCCGACCAGAACCGCACCAACCGATCCCGCTCCACCGAACCCGAACCAGAACCCGAACCCGAACCCAACAGATCCTGCTGCCACAACGCGAAGTCCCCGTACTGCACCGGCAACGCCTCCCACCCCGGAGACCGCCCCGCACACCGCGCCTCATACGCCACCGACAGATCCGCCGACAACGGACCCATCGACACCCCATCAGCAGCAATGTGATGAATCGTCACCACCAACCGATGGTCATCATCAGCCACCGACAACAACTCCACCGCCACCGGAACCTCACGCTCCAGGTCGAACACCCGCGAACACGCCGACTCCACCGCCGCATCCACCTCACCCACCCCCACCCGGGCATGCACGAACGGCACCTCCACCCCCTCCAACACACACTGCACCGGCTCCCCGTCCACCTCCCGGTACACCGAACGCAACACCTCATGCCGACCCACCACATCACCCACCGCAGCCCGCAACGCCCCCACATCAACCACCCCACGCACCCGCGTCACCACCGGCACGTTGTACGTCGCCGACGCACCCTCCAACCGAAACAAGAACCACAACCTCCGCTGCCCGAACGACAGGGGGACGCAGGTGTCCCGGCGTCGAGCGACGAGGGCGGGCCGGTCCCGGTCGACCACGACCAACAACGGCTCCAACGCACGCGGCGTCGGCGCCTCGAACAACGAGCTGATCGAGACCTCACACCCCAGAACAGCCCGCAACCGGTTCACCAGACGAACCGCCAACAACGAATGACCACCCAGATCGAAGAAGCTGTCATCCGGACCCACCGCATCCAGCCCCAACACATCCGCGAAAACCCCACACACCATCTCCTGCCGCGGCGAATCCGCCACCCCCGAGGGCACATGACCCACGAACGACGGCTCCGGCAACGCCGCCACATCAAGCTTCCCGTTCGCCGTCAACGGCAACGACTCCACCGCCACCACCGCAGCAGGAACCATGTAGTCCGGCAACACCCGAGCCACCCCCGAGCGCACCGACTCCACATCGACCCCAGCCCCCACCGGCACCACGTAGGCCACCACCCGGACCTCACCCGAACCACCAGCCGAGCCACCAGAACCACCAGCGGTGGCCGACGCGTCACGACGCGCCACCACCGCCGCATGCCGCACCCGCTCATCCCGCACCAGCACGCTCTCGATCTCCGACAGCTCGATCCGGAAACCACGCACCTTCACCTGCGAGTCGTTACGCCCCACGAACACCAACCGACCCGACACGTCCCACCGCACCACATCACCCGTGCGGTACATCCGCTCACCCGCACCACCGAACGGGTTCGCCACGAACCGCTC
Organism: Terracoccus luteus; assembly: GCF_003635045.1. Taxonomy (NCBI): domain Bacteria; kingdom Bacillati; phylum Actinomycetota; class Actinomycetes; order Micrococcales; family Intrasporangiaceae; genus Terracoccus; species Terracoccus luteus. The sequence goes on from NZ_RBXT01000001.1 coordinate 3,304,306, forward strand.
AGCCGTCAACCCGGGCTGACCCACATACCCCCGCGCCAGACCACCACCAGCCACGAACAGCTCACCCGCCACCCCCACCGGCACCGGCCGCAAACCCTCGTCCAACACCATGAGGGCGGTGTTGACGACGGGTCCCCCGATGGTCACGGGCTCGGCCACCTGAAGCGGGCCACCGGATGCGAAGACGGTGACCTCGGACGGTCCGTAGGAGTTGATGAGCGTGTGGCGCCCGGCCCAGGCGCTGACCAGGCCGTCCGAGCAGGCCTCGCTGGCCGTCACGAACGTCCGGCCAGAGGGAAAGGCACCGGGATCCAGTGCGGCGAGCATGGACGGTGTCACCGTCGCATGGGTGAAGTCGGTCCGTTCGCCCGTCAGGAAGTCCTGCGGCTCCGTCGGCAGCACGACCGCGCCACAGAGCAGACCCATGAGGATCTCGAAGAGGGACCCGTCGAACCCGATGGAGGCCATGGCGACGACCCTCGACGTGTCCGTCACCGCGAAGTCGTCCCGGAACCGTGCTTCCAGCTTGACGAAGCCCTCGTGCGGCAGGAGCACTGCCTTCGGTCGTCCCGTCGTCCCGGACGTGTGGATGACGTAGCTACCGTGCGCGAGGCTCAGCGTCTCGGGACGGTTCGCGTCGGTGACCGGTCGGTCGGACGCTCGGGCCACCCATGCGTCGAGATCCATCTCCAACGCAGGGTCGGAGGCCGGCGCGACCCCGGTCGAGTCCGCGACCACGAGAGCACCGTCGAGGGAGCCCAGGATCTCGGCGGCGCGAGCCGCGGGAAGGGCGGGGTCGAGCGGCACGTAGACGGCTCCACTGCGGATCACCGCGGTCAACGCCACCACCAGCGCCGCCGAACGACGACCCGAGACCACGACCGGGCGGTCCGGACCTGCCCCCAGCGCGAGGAGTGTTCGCGCGAGACCGGCGCTGACGGCATCCAGCTGCGCGTAGGTCAGGCGGCCGTCCCAGGCCTCGACGGCGGGTGACAGGGCGCCGGCCTCGAAGGACTCGTCCAACAGGTCGGTCAGCAGTCGTGCGGGCCGCTCCGGACCCCGGTGCGCACCATCGGGCACGGAGGCGGCCGCGCCGAGCCGGGAGAGCGGTGTGTTCGGCTCGCGTGCGGCCGTCGTCAGCATCTCGACGAAGAGGTCCATCCAACGCCGGACGGTGTCCTCGTCGAAGAGGTCGGTCGCGAACGTGACGGTGCCCGTCAGCGGTCCGTCCTGCGCGGCCACCATACCGACGAACAGGTCGAACTTCGCGGGCTCGACGGGACGGTCCGCCTCGGAGCAGTCGAGACCGGCGATGCGCAGCGGCAGACCGTCGTCGAGGGTGAAGGCGACCTGGAAGAGGGGGTGGCGGGCCAACGACCGCGGCGGGGACAGCACCTCCACCAACTGCTCGAACGGCAGCTCCGCATGATCGAACGCCGCCAGATCCACCCCACGAACCCGACCCACCAACTCCACGAACGACGGATCCCCACTCGTATCCGTCCGCAACACCAACGAATTGACGAAGAACCCCACCAGATCCTTCAACTGCTCATCAGTACGACCCGCCACCACCGTGCCCAACGGCACATCAACCCCACACCCCAACCGCGTCAACAACGCCGCCAGACCCGCCTGCACCACCATGAACAACGACGCATCCACCGACCGCGCCAACCCCACCAGACCCGCATGCGTACCCGCCGAGACCTCGAACACCACCCGCCCACCGCGATAGCTCGAGCGCACCGGACGAACCCGATCCACCGGCAACGCCAACTCCACCGGCACACCCTCAAGAGCCCCCGACCAGAACCGCACCAACCGATCCCGCTCCACCGAACCCGAACCAGAACCCGAACCCGAACCCGAACCCGAACCCAACAGATCCTGCTGCCACAACGCGAAGTCCCCGTACTGCACCGGCAACGCCTCCCACCCCGGAGACCGCCCCGCACACCGCGCCTCATACGCCACCGACAGATCCGCCGACAACGGACCCATCGACACCCCATCAGCAGCAATGTGATGAATCGTCACCACCAACCGATGGTCATCATCAGCCACCGACAACAACTCCACCGCCACCGGAACCTCACGCTCCAGGTCGAACACCCGCGAACACGCCGACTCCACCGCCGAATCCACCTCACCCACCCCCACCCGGGCATGCACGAACGGCACCTCCACCCCCTCCAACACACACTGCACCGGCTCCCCGTCCACCTCCCGGTACACCGAACGCAACACCTCATGCCGACCCACCACATCACCCACCGCAGCCCGCAACGCCCCCACATCAACCACCCCACGCACCCGCGTCACCACCGGCACGTTGTACGTCGCCGACGCACCCTCCAACCGAAACAAGAACCACAACCTCCGCTGCCCGAACGACAGGGGGTAACGGGTCGTCTCAGCCGACATGGCTCTCCTTGGTGTTCGTGCTGGTCTCTGTGAGGAAACGCGCGAGCCGCTCGACCCCTCTGTCGATCTCGTCGGGGTCGGTGAAGCTGTAGGACAGGCGCATTCCTGCGGGCGCGGGATGGGCCCCGTAGAAGTGCCGTAGCGGGGTCCACAACACCCCGAACTCCTCTGCCGACCGGAGGAGCTCGTCGTCACCGAGATCGAAGGTCGTGTCGAGCTGGAGGAAGAAGCCGGAGTCGGGCGTTGTCCAGCTGACACCGTCGATGTCGGACAGGCGTCGGCGTAGAGCCTCGACCATGGCGGTCCGGTTGCGCCTGTAGGTCTGGGCGACAGCGGAGTTCGCATGTCGAAGACTCAAGCCGTTGGAGATGAGGCGGCCTGCGACGCACGCCTGTGCGACCGGCGAGGTGTTGACGCTCACCATGGCTTTGAGGCGCGACATGGTCGTGGCCAGAGTCTCGGTGGTGCCGTCCGAGCGTTGGACCAGGCGGTCGGCCACCGCGTACCCGACCCTCAGTCCGGGGAAGATCGTCTTCGAGAACGAGCCGAGGCGTACGACGGCACCGTCGGGGTCGAGCTCCTTGAGCGAGGGACGCCTGTCGGCCGGGCCGGCGACGAGTGAGTAGGGGTTGTCCTCGATGACCACGAGGTCCAGGTCCCGGGCCACGCCCAGGACCTCGGACCTCTGCCGCTCGGTGAGTGACACTCCAGTGGGGTTGCCCGAGTCCGAGCTGAGGTAGACCGCGCGCGGGCGCCGACCCGCCTGAAACGAGAGCTGGGCTGCGCTCTCGAGGCTCCGTCCCAGGTCTTCGTCGGCGGGTGCGGGTCGGGTGACGAGGCCCAGGCTCTCGGCCGCTCCCCAGACCCCGGGGTAGTTGGGGGCGACGACGAGGAGATCGTCCCGCTCCGGCCGCAGGACGGTGGCAAGAGTCAGCCACAACGCCTCCGCGGCACCGTTCGTGAGCAGGACGGCATCCGGCCTGACGGCGATGCCTTCGTCCTTCGCCAGGTGCTCCACGATGACGTCATTGACGATTCCCGTCGCCGGCCCGTACTGCAGCACCCGGGCCCGGGCCTCGTCGTCGCGGACGCCACGGTCCTGCAGCCACGACCGGTACGTCTGTAGGTCACGACCGATGTCGTCGAGACTCATGAACCCGTCGTGGGGGCGGCCGGCGGCGAACGAGATGGCGTCGGGGAAGCGCGCCGCGACCTCGTTGAGGAAGGTGATCCCCTCCGCCGCATCACTCGCCGCGAAGTCGGCAAGGTCATCGATCGAAAGAGCTTGCGGCCGGGGCGAACTCGCCCCGGCGGCGGGGTCCGTCATCACCCTGCGGTGGTGCCGGACGCCTGACGTAGTGAGAGCGGTCTGAGATCGGTCCAAGCGGCCTCGATGTGAGCGAGACACTGCGCACGCGGGGCCGACTCCAGCACCACGTCCCAGCCGCGCGGGACCGGTACCGCTCCGGGCCAGAGGGAGTACTGCTCCTCGGCGTTGACGAGGACGTGGAACAGCCCCTCGGCGTCGTCGAGGCCGGTGGCCGCGTGGGGCGCCTCGACGCTGCCGTCGGCGGCCGGCGTGAGCTCGTCCTGCGGGTCCGCCTGCTGCTGTGGTGTGGGCGTGCTGTTCTGCGGCGACATCAGCATCTCCTTGAATGTGGACGCGCCCGACACCGGACGGGACATCGGCGGCCCGCCTGGGAATACAACGCGTGCCGACCGGAACGATCCGGTCGCCACGCGCAGGTGTCGAACGTCCCCCTGTCACAAATCTCGGGACTGGCCCGACCCTAGCAACTGACGTCTCTGCGTGCACCGGTAAGACAACGGCCAACGGCCATTCGTACCAAACGCTGTCGATCGGTCGCCAGACACGCTGTTGTGCAACGAGATTGGACGAACCTCCAGTTCCACTCCGCCGTCAGGAAGGCTCAGCCAGGCCGTGTCGACACCGTCCGTCGTCGATGTCCGGACGAGAGCGAGCGCCGATGGCCGAGATCGGGGATGCTGGGTGCGACGAGTGACGACGGTCGAGCGTCGCTCATCGTCGACCACCGCGCCGGCCGTCCGGCACTCGAGCCGCGTCGGCGCAGGGTCTCAACACCGTGGAGGAGGGCATGTGACGACAGTGGAGACCGAGCACGCCATCCGCGCGCGACGTGCGGCGCTGGTCCTGGACTCCGACCGCGCGGTGAGCGATCCGGGCACACGGGCCGCCTGGCGAGACCTGCTGCTGCAGCACCTGCCCGAGCCTCCGGCGGATGTCATAGACCTGGGGGACGGCACCGGCGCGTTGGCCCTCCTGCTTCGTGAGGAGGGCCACCAGGTCATCGGGTTGGTCGGGTCGAGCGGATCGACGAGGGAGCGCGACGGCGGCACCACCCTCGATCCGCCGGCGGAGCAGTGGACGATGGACGCCACCGCCGATCCCGAGACGGAGCTGTCGACTCATCTCGGGCGATTCGACGTCGTGATGGGGCAGCACGTCCTCTCGGGCCTGCCCGACCCCGACGCGTCGGTGCGGCTGTGGCTCCGGCTGCTCCGGCCCGGAGGCCGCCTCGTCCTCGTCGAAGGCCTGTGCGCCGATGGCTTCGGGGTGGCGGCTGAGGAGTGCCAACGACTACTGCTCCAGCACAGGAACCATCTCGACGTGACGAACCTGCCCGAGCACCTCTACTGGGGATGGCCTGTGACCGACGAGCGGTACCTGGTGGTCAGCGCTCGCTGAGGGTTGAGTGAGCAGCACCCGCTGTGATCTCGGGCTCGTCGAGCTGGGGCAGTCCTCGTCGGCCGCGGTGGCTAACCTCGCGTCATGGACCTCGACCTGCGCCTCGCCGGTGCCGACGACTGGGAGGCATTCCGCGCGCTGAGGCTCAGGGCGCTCGTGGACTCCCCCGACGCGTTCGGGGCCACGCTCGCGGAGGCGCGGTCACAGCCCGAGTCGGTGTGGCGCGAGCGGGTCGACGGCTCTGCCGGTCCGGTCGTACTCGCCCGGCTCGGCGGCGTTCCTGTCGGCATGGGCGGGCTGTACGTACCGGAGGGGGGCGACCGGTCGATGGTCTGGGGCATGTGGGTGGCACCCGAGGCCCGCGGGCGGGGTGTGGCCGACGCGATCGTGCGGCGGCTCGTGACTGAGAGCGAGCGGTTCGGCCGTCCTGTCGAGCTGCACGTGACCGACGGCAACGACGGCGCCCGGCGACTCTACGAGCGCAACGGTTTCGTCGACACCGGTCAGCGCGAGCGGGTGCGCGCGGGGTCGGCGCTGATGATGGGCACCCTGCGACTGCGGGACTGAGCGGCCCTGCGGTCGGAGGCGGGACGGCATCCGACCGTCGACGTGCTGGCTGCGTGACGAGGCAGATCACCCCCTCGGGATGCGGTGACCGGCCGCCCCGGCGGGGCTACGGTGCGGTGATGGCCCCCGAGGAGACGTACACCATCGCCACCCTCAGCCCGCAGACGTGGCCGGCGTTCGACGCGATGGTTCAGCGGCACAACGGCATCTTCGGCGGGTGCTGGTGCATCTGGTTCCACCCCGACGGCCCGGAGCGCGGGCAGGGCGCTGAGGCGAACCGCGCGCTAAAGAAGGCCTACGTCGAGCAGGGTAAGGCGCACGCGGCGCTCGTCATGGACGGTGACGAGGCGATCGCGTGGGCCGAGTACGGCACGCCGGAGGAGCTGCCGACGCTGCACCACCGCAAGGAGTACGACGCCACGAAGACCGAGGACCCCGACTACCGCATCACGTGCGTCTTCGTCGACAAGCGATACCGGCGGCAGGGGGTGACCGAGCTGGCCATCACGGGGGCGCTGGAGCAGATCGCCCAGGCCGGGGGCGGACGCGTGGAGAGCTACCCGCACGACCTGACGCACCAGACGAAGAAGATGTCGTCGTCCTTCCTCTACAACGGGACGCGCCGACTGTACGAGCGGCTCGGCTTCACCTACGACCGCCCCAAGGGTCTGAAGAACTGCGTCATGGTGACGACGGTCGACCCGGCCTGAGGTCGCCGTGACGACGACCGGGCGCGACGCCGGACCGAGCGACTACGACGAGTTCGCCGAGGCGTACGCGCAGCAGAACGAGACCGGGCTGTTCAACGCCTGGTACGAGAAGCCGGCGATGCTGCGTCTCGTCGGTGACGTCGCGGGGCGGCGGGTGCTCGACGCCGGCTGCGGGTCGGGCCCGACGATGGCGGCCCTGCGTGCCGCGGGCGCGGAGGTCGCCGGGTTCGACGTCAGTACGGCCATGGTCGAGCTGGCACGGCGGCGGCTCGGGGACGACGTCGACCTGCGCGTGGCGGACCTCGCCGCGCCCCTGCCCTACGGAGACGGCGAGTTCGACGACGTCGTCGCCTCGCTCGTGCTGCACTACCTGGAGGAATGGTCGGGGCCGCTGTCGGAGCTGCGCCGGGTGGTGCGGACCGGTGGGCGCCTCCTCGTGTCGGTCAACCACCCGGTGATCTTCCCCGTCGTCCACCCGGACGCGGACTACTTCGCCGTCACGAGGTACACCGAGGACTACACGTTCGACGGCCGGACGGTGTGGCTGACGTTCTTCCACCGGCCACTGCACGCGATGACCGACACCTTCTCCGCCGCCGGGTTCCGTGTCACGACGATCAGCGAACCGGCGCACCACCCCGACACACCGCCGGAGCTCTTGCCCGACGGGCTGCAGGAGGGGCGGACGTTCCTCTGCTTCCTCTTCTTCGTGCTCGAGGCGATCTGAACGGCGGGGCGACCAGGCTCGGTCGGGTGCGTTCCGTCCTTGGATGCAGACGGATTCGGTGAGAAGTATCAGCACTCAGATCGCGATCCGACTGCCGGCCGAGCTGGTGTCGTTCCTCGACCGAGCCGTGGCGGCGGGGGTGGGCCACCAGCCGGGCCGCCCTCGTCACGGCGGTGGTAGAGCGTGAGATGCGCCGACTTGTGGTCGAAAACGACGCAGGGGCGCCTGCCGGCACGCGCCGAGGTGCTGGCCTACGACCTCGAGATACCCCAGCTCGTGTGACCCCGAACGCGTCGCGTTCCCCTCTTCGGGCCCCCTCTCAAAACCGGGCTAGAAGTTCGTCGCCATGTTCTGGAAGCGGCTGAAGTGGCCCTGGAAGGCGACGACGATCGTGTCGGTCGGGCCGTTACGGTGCTTGGCCACGATGAGGTCGGCCTCCCCCTCGCGGGGTGAGTCCTTCTCGTAGGCCGCCTCGCGGTGCAGCAGGATCACCATGTCCGCGTCCTGCTCGATCGAACCCGACTCACGAAGGTCGCTCATCGCGGGCTTCTTGTCGGTGCGCTGCTCCGGGCCACGGTTGAGCTGCGAGATGGCGATGACCGGCACCTCGAGCTCCTTGGCAAGCAGCTTGAGCGCACGCGAGAACTCCGAGACCTCCTGCTGACGCGACTCGACGCGCTTGCCCGAGCTCATCAGCTGCAGGTAGTCGATGACGACGAGCTTGAGGTTGTGCCGCTGCTTGAGCCGGCGGCACTTGGCCCGGATCTCCATGAGCGACATGTTCGGCGAGTCGTCGATGAAGAGCGGCGCATCGGACACCTTGCCCATCGTCGAGGCGAGGCGCATCCAGTCCTCCTCGCGCATGGTGCCCTTGCGCATGTGCTGCAGCTGGATGCCGGCCTCCGCCGAGAGCAGACGCATGGTGATCTCGGTGCGGCTCATCTCGAGCGAGAATACGACGGCGGCCTGCTTGTGCTTGATGGCCGCAGAACGCACGATATCTAGGCCTATGGTCGATTTGCCCATAGCCGGGCGTGCGGCGATGACGATCATCTGGCCGGGGTGCAGGCCGTTCGTCAGGCTGTCGAGGTCGGTGAACCCGGTGGGCACGCCGGTCATCTCGCCGGACCGGCCGGAGGCGACCTCGATCTCGTCGACCGTCGCCTCGATGATGTCGCCGAGCCGGTGGTAGTCGTCGCCGCCGCGCTTGTCGGCCACGGAGTAGACCTCGGCCTGGGCCGCGTTGACGATGTCCTCGACGTCGCCGCCGCCCTGCGCGTAGCCGAGCTGGACGATGCGGGTGCCGGCCTCGACGAGGCGGCGCAGCACCGCGCGCTCGGCGACGATCTGGGCGTAGTAGCCGGCGTTGGCCGCCGTCGGGACCGACGCGATGAGCTGGTGCAGGTACGCCTGCCCGCCGATGCGCGACAGGTCGCCGCGCTTGGTCAGCTCGTCGCTGACGGTGATGGCGTCGGCCGGCTCGCCGCGGCCGTAGAGGTCGAGCACGGCGTCGTAGATGAGCTCGTGGGCCGGCCGGTAGAAGTCGGTGCCCTTGAGCTGCTCGACACAGTCGGCGATGGCGTCCTTGCTGAGCAGCATGCCGCCGAGCACCGACTGCTCGGCGCCGACGTCCTGCGGCGGGAGCCGGTCGTCGGGCGGTCCGCCCTCGCGCGACGACGACCCGAATGCGCTCGTGCTCAGCTCGTCGAGCGACACCGGCTCACCTCTCCCTGACCCTCACGTCGGCGAAACCTGCCGGCCCGCCTCGAACACCTGTCCACACTGAACCACCGGCCACCGACACTGCCAGACGCCGCTTGCCACTGCCTGACACCACCTGACACTGGGGAACCGGCCTCCGCGGGACGCCCGGCCCAACCTAGGGAGACGGGCGGGGCGGCTCCAACTCGGCGGGGCGTGTCGCCGGACAACCCTGTGGACAACCAGTGGACAACACCCACCGACACGCCGTGCACATGTGTGGACAAGGTGTGTGAACAACTGTGTGGGCACCGAGAGGGAGGGACTGTCTCGTGCTCAGCGACCTGCGAGAACGTCCGTCACACCCATGTGGAGGAAAGAAACTTCACCCCTGTGCACTGTCCACAACCCACGATCGTGCGCATGTCGGACCGGGCTGGCGTTCCCGTGTCGAATCGGATATACCGCCCGGCCCAGGCCCAGGCCGCGGTCAGAGGCCGGCGGCCGAGTCGTCGTAGTACCGACGGTTCGCGAGCAGACCCGCGGCCGCCTCGTCGAGCACCGCGACGGCGTCCGCGTGCCACTGCAGGACCGAGGCCGGGCACGACGCCGTCAATGGCCCCTCGACGGCGTTGGCGACCGCCCGCGCCTTGGCCTCCCCCGTCGCGACGAGCACGAGCCGGCGGGCCGACAGCACCGTGCCGAGCCCCTGGGTGACGCAGTGCGTCGGCACGTCGTCGACGGAGTCGAAGAACCGCGCGTTCTCCTCCCGCGTGCTGGCGGCCAGCCGCTTGACCCGGGTGCGCGACGTGAGCGCCGACCCGGGCTCGTTGAACCCGAGGTGGCCGTTGACGCCGATGCCGAGGATCTGCACGTCGACGCCGCCGAGCCCGCGGATGGTCTCCTCGTAGTCCGCGGCCGCCGCCGCGAGGGACGCCTCGTCGTCGTGGGCGCCGTCGGGGACGTGCAGCCGCGCGTCGTCGATGCCCAGCCGGTCGCCGACCTCACGCCGCAGCACCTCGCGGTACGACTGCGGGTGCCCAGCCGGCAGACCGACGTACTCGTCGAGCGCCACGCCGTGCGCCGCGCGCAGGTCGACCCGGCCCTCCCCTTGGGCGCGCTCGAGCTCGCGGTAGAGCCCGAGGGGTGAGGAGCCCGTGGCGAGCCCGAGAACGACCGGACCGCTGACCGCGGGCACCACGGCTGCCACGGCTGCCGCGCCCGCCTGACCCTTCGCGGTCGATGGCGAGCCGGATGCCGGTGGGCGGGCGCCCGACCTGCGTGCGGTCGCGCGGGCCAGCCCCTCGAGCACCTCACGGGCGGCGCACGAGGCGACCGCGTCGGCATCCGGGACGACGAAGACCTCCATCAGCCCACCCTCCCAGCCACGACACCCGGGCCGGGCCGCGACCCGCCCACCGTGCGCGCCGGGGCGGCCGGACGCCCCGCCGACGGCCCGAGGACGAGACCCGACGCACCGAGGCGTGCGGCCGCCCTCATCCGTCGGCCCCGAGCAGGGCGCGCAGCGCCCGACCGACGGCCAGGGACGCGCCGAAGGTGACGAGGTCGGCGCCCCCTCGTGGCCAGCCGCACTCGACGACGAGGACGGCGTGGCCGGTCTCCCGGAGGCGGGTGGCGACACCCCACGCCGGGTGGTCGGGGCCCAGCCCGCGACCGACCACGGCGACCTTGGCGCCGGGGGCGACGGCATCCGCGTCGGTGGTCGGCCCCGCGGCGGCTGGCCCCCAGCGCACCCGACCCACGGCCTGGTTGGCGCCGGAGGCGACCTGCACGACGGCCACGTCGCCGGGCGCGTCACGCCACGAGACGAAGGCCGGACCCGTCTCGAAGGCGGCCTGTACCTCGGCGTCGCTCGTCGGTGAGCCCCTGTCGCCGACCTCGGTCTCTGCCTTTGTCGCCGTCTTGTGGCCGCGCACGGCTGGGTAGGCCTGCGCCACCGCGTCGACCCGGGCGGCAGCCTCGCGCACGCGCTCCAGCGGCAGCCGCCCCTGCTCGACCGCGGCCACGAGCGCGTCGAGCACCTCGCCGTACTCCGCCTCGGTCGTGCGCGACCCGACGCAGAGCAGGTCGCACCCCGCCTGCAGCGCGCGCACCGCCGCCTCGGGGATGCCCGTCTCGGCGCTCGCCCCCGCCATGTCGAGGGCGTCGCTGACGACCAGGCCGTCGTAGCCGAGCTCGTCGCGCAGCAGCCCGCCCAGCACTGCCGACGACATCGTCGCGGGCCGGTCGGGGTCGACCGCGCCGACGACGATGTGCGAGGTCATGACGGCAGCGGCGCCGGCGGTCACCACCGCGCGGAAGGGCACCAGCTCGCGCGCCTCCAGCACATCGCGCGGGACGTCGACGCGGGGCAGCGCGAGGTGGGAGTCGGTGACCGTGTCGCCGTGCCCCGGGAAGTGCTTCGCGCAGGCAGCCACCCCCACCGACTGCAGCCCCTCGACGAAGGCGGCCGCGTGCCGGGCCGCGAGCGCCGGGTCGGCGCCGAAGCTGCGCACGCCGATGACCGGGTTCTCGTCGGCGGAGTTGACGTCGACGACGGGCGCGAGGTCGAGGGTGATGCCGTGGGCGGCGAGCTCGCGGCCGATGGCCGCCGCCGACCGACGGGTCACGGCCACGTCGTCGAGCCGCCCGAGCACCGCGTTGCCGGGCTGCGGCGACCCCGTCAGGTAGTGCAGCCGGGTGACGTCGCCGCCCTCCTCGTCGACGGCCAGCACGAGGTCGTCACGTTCGGAGCGCAGGTCGGCGCACAGCGCGCAGAACTGCTCCTCGTCGACGAGGTTGGTGCCGAAGAGGCACACGGCCCGCAGCCCCGCGCGCAGCTCACGGCGCACCCAGTCGGGCACGGTCGCGCCGACGAAACCCGGCATGAGGGTGGCGGCCACGAGCCCGCGCAGCGCCGCCCGCGCCTCGTCGGGTCCGCTCTCCTGGCTCGTCAGCGCTGACACAGGAAGCAGGCAACCACACGCCGGTGACAGCGCGCGTGGCCGACGCGCCCGCACCCACGGGGAGCGCGGTCCGCGACGGCATCGAGCGCGCTGCCCCTGGCCTCAGGATGCCGGCCGGCGGGGTAGCGCGGTCGCCGTGAGCACCGCGCCCGCCGCCACGAGACCGGCGCAGACCCACATCGCGGCCCGGTAGGCGCTTGCCATGGCGTCGGGGTCGGCGTAGGCCTCGCCCGCCAGCCCGACGAGCGGCGGCAGGGCGGCGACCGCGAGCAGCCCGGCGGTGCGCGAGACCGCGTTGTTGACGCCGCTCGCCGTGCCGGCGAGGGCGTCGGGGGCGGCGGCGAGGACGGTGCCGGTGAGCGGAGCCACGAGCATCGAGAGCCCGAGGCCGACGAGGGCGATGCCGGGCAGCACGGCGGTGACGTACGTGGGGTCGCGCGGCGCGAAGCCGAGCAGCACGAACCCGGCGGCGGCGCACACGGTCCCGGCCACCATGTAGAGGCGGGGCCCGTGACGGGCCGAAAGCGCCCCGAACCGACTGGCCAGCAGCAGCATGGCGAGGCTGAGCGGCAGGCTGGCCGTCCCCGCCGCGAGCGCCGACCAGCCGGCCACGACCTGCAGGAACAGGACGAGGAAGAGCAGGGCCGCCGACAGCCCGGCGTAGACGAGCAGCGTGACGACGTTGACGACGGTGAAGGTGCGGTCGGAGAAGAGCCGCGGCGGCACGAGCGGGTGGGTCGAGCGCCGTTCGGCCACGACGAACCCGACGGCGGCGAGCACCCCGACCCCCGCGGCCACCCACGTCACCGCCCCACCGCCGACCCCACCGCCGGCCGGCCCGACGGTGAGGGCGTAGGTCAGGGCCCCGAGCGCCACGACCGCGAGCACGACGCCGGCCCGGTCGAAGCGGTGGTCGCCGTCGGTGTCGCGAGACTCCGGGACCCGGGTCAGGGTGAGCCACACGACGAGGGCCGCGAGCGGCAGGTTGACCCAGAAGGCCAGGCGCCAGTCGCGGTCGACGAGCCAGCCCCCGACCACCGGCCCCGCCGCCGACGCGACGCCCGACAGGCCGGTCCACGCCCCGATGGCGGCCATGCGGTGCTCGCGCGTGAACGAGGCCTGCAGGATGGCGAGGCTGCCCGGGACGAGCATGGCCGCGGCGACCCCCTGCACGACCCGGGCCAGCACGAGGGTCTCGATCGTCGGGGCGAGGGCGCAGCCGATGGAGGCGAGCCCGAACCCCGCGGTGCCGATGGCGTAGACCCGCGCCCGCCCGAACCGGTCACCCAGCGAACCGCCGAGCAGGATGAGCGAGGCCAAGGCCAGCGCGTAGCCGTTGACCACCCACTGCAGGCCCGCGAGGTCGGCCTCGAGGTCACGGCCGATGCGGGTCAGGGCGACGTTGACGACCGTCCCGTCGAGCAGCGCGATGCCGCTGCCGAGAATGGTCGTGAAGAGCACGAGGCGGGCCCGGGGCGTACCCATGCTCAGCTGCTCCCGCTGTGGGCACTCCCCCGACGGGGGCACGGACGTCGCCACCCGGCATCCGGGGGCACCCTGCGGGGAGTGGCTCATGGCTCATCGTCGCACCCGCCGCGCGACGCGCAAGGCGGTCGGCACCGTCGGGGGTGACGCCTACGCTGGGGACATGTGCAGGAACATCCGACAGCTCCACAACTTCGAGCCACCGGCCACGAGTGACGAGGTGCGGGCCGCTGCGCTGCAGTACGTGCGCAAGGTGAGCGGGGCGAGCAAGCCCAGCCAGGCCAACCAGGCCGCCTTCGACGACGCGGTCGAGCAGATCGCGCACATCACGGCGCACCTGCTCGAGCACCTGACGACGTCGGCCCCGCCGAAGAGCCGTGAGGTCGAGCGCGAGAAGGCCATGGCGCGCAACGCCGTGCGCTTCGGCACCCCCGCCTGAGCGGCACCCCTTGTCGATCTTCGTCCTCGTCGTGGCGGTCGCGCTCGCCCTCCTGAGCCTGCTGCTGTACCGCCGCCTCGCCGTGGCTCCCCGCTGGCCGGATGCCGTGCGCCGCGGTGTCGCGCTCACGCTCGCGCTCGGGTGGGTGGCCCTGCTGCTCGCCTTCGCGATGCAGTCGGGGGTCATCGACCCGCGACCGGCCCGCTGGGTGGCCTGGGCGGGAATGACGTGGCTGGCTCTCGCCTGGTACCTGCTGCTCGGGTCGGTGGTGCTCGGGATCGGCGCCCTCGCGCTGCGGCGGGCCCACCGACCGCAGGCCCGCCTGCGACTGCTGCGGTTCGGCACCCCGGTCGTCGTCGTGGCCGCGCTCGCCACGACGGGCTACGGCGTCTCCGAGGCGGCCACGCCGTCGGTCAACGTCGCCATGCTGACGAGTCCCCGAGTGCCCGAGGGCCTCGACCGGCTGCGCATCGCCCTCGTCACCGACCTGCACGTGGGGCCGGTGCGCGACCGCGCCTTCACCCAGTCGGTCGTGGACCGGGTCAACGAGGCGCACCCCGACATCGTGCTGCTCGGCGGCGACCTCGTCGACGGCAAGGTCGAGCAGGTCGCCGACGCGATCGCCCCCATCGCCGGGCTCGAGGCGCCACTCGGGGTCTACGCCGTCAGCGGCAACCACGAGTTCATCTCCGGCGAGGCCGACGCGTGGATGCGCCAGTGGGAGACCCTCGGCGTGACCGTGCTGCGCAACCGCGGCACCGTCGTCGCGCGCGACGGCAGCGAGCTGCACCTCGCCGGCGTCAACGACCTCACCGCGACCGGGGCCGACGCCACCGACGTCGACGCCGCCCTCGCGGGCACGACCGCCGACGACTTCACCATCCTGCTCGCCCACCAGCCGCTGACGGCCGAGCGGGTACAGGGACGGGGCGTCGACCTGCAGCTGTCGGGCCACACCCACGGCGGGCAGCTCTGGCCTTTCCGCTACTTCGTCCCGCTGCAGCAGCCGATGGTCGACGGGGCCGGGCTCGTCGGCGACGTCCCCGTCTTCACCTCGCGGGGCGCCGGCGCGTGGGGCCCGCCCGAACGGGTGCTCGCCCCGCCCGAGATCCCCGTCATCACGCTGCGCAACGGCGAGCGCCAGGTGCTCGAGCGCCTCGACTGAGGTCGTCGCCGGGTCGGTGACGGCGGGTGAGCGGCCGGCCCGTCTCGCGGTCCGGGCGGGTCGTCTCTGGAGCCGGACGGCGTCCTGACGAGGCCTTCTCGGCCACTACGATGGATGCCGGTGCGCCGGGAAGTCTGGTCGGCAGATGGGTCGTCGACCCCTCTCGGGCGCGGTCGTGCTCGAGACCACCGCCCTCGCAGGAGTCCTCCGTGACCGAGAAGCCCGACCGCCCCCAGCCCCCCGTCGACGCACGGGACCGCCCCGACCTCCTCGGGGTCGACGCGGAGAGCCGCACCGACGCCCGCACCGACAGCTCCAGCGAGGAGACGACCTCGTCCCTCTTCGGCCGCGGCAGCTGGCCGGAGGTCTCGCGCATCACCGAGGTGCTGCGCCGCGAGACCGTCGGCGGGGCCCTGCTGCTGCTCGCGACGGTCGTGGCCCTCGTCTGGGCCAACTCGCCCTGGTCGGAGACCTACGGCCAGGTGCGCGACTTCCGCTTCGGGCCGGAGCAGCTGCACCTCGACCTGTCGGTCGGCTCGTGGGCCGCCGACGGCCTGCTCGCCATCTTCTTCTTCGTCGCCGGGCTCGAGCTCAAGCGCGAGTTCGTCGCGGGCGACCTGCGCGACCGCCGCAAGGCGGCCCTGCCGGTCGTCGCCGCCCTCGGCGGCATGATCGGCCCGGCCCTGATCTTCGTCGCCGTCAACGCGACGACCGGGTCGGGCGCCCTGCAGGGGTGGGCCATCCCCACCGCCACCGACATCGCCTTCGCCCTCGCGGTGCTCGCCGTCATCAGCACGCACCTGCCGGCCGCCCTGCGCACGTTCCTGCTCACCCTCGCAGTCGTCGACGACCTCTTCGCCATCACGATCATCGCGATCTTCTACACCCGCGACCTGCAGCCGCTGCTGCTGCTCGTCGCCCTCGTCCCCCTCGCCGCCTTCGGCCTGCTCGTGCAGCGGCGGGTCCGCTCGTGGTGGGCCCTCGTGCCGCTCGCCCTCGTCACGTGGACCCTCGTCCACGCCTCGGGCGTGCACGCGACGGTGGCCGGCGTGCTCCTCGCCTTCACCGTGCCGGTGATGCGCAGCCAGGCCGCCGGTGGCCCCGAGGCCGGCCCGGGCATGGCCGAGCACTTCGAGCACCGCCTCCGCCCGCTGTCGTCGGGGCTGGCCGTCCCGGTCTTCGCGCTCTTCGCCGCCGGCGTCACGGTCGGTGGCCTCAACGGCTTCGTCGAGGCGCTGTCCGACCGCGTCGCGATCGGGATCGTCGTCGGCCTCGTCGTGGGCAAGGCGGTCGGCATCTTCGGCTCGACCTACCTCATGGCCCGGTTCACCCGGGCGAGCCTCGACCGCCACCTGCGATGGATCGACGTCTTCGGGCTCTCGGTGCTCGCCGGCATCGGCTTCACCGTGTCGTTGCTCATCGGCGAGCTCGCCTTCGGCAGCGGGAGCACCCGCGACGAGCACGTCAAGGTCGGCGTGCTCACCGGGTCGGTGCTCGCGGCCCTCATCGCCGCGGTCATCCTGCGCACCCGCAACCGTGCCTACCGCCGGGCCTGCGAGGAGGAGGAGGCCGACGACGACCACGACGGCACGCCGGACGTCTACCAGCGCAGCTGACCCACAGCGCGTCGGCGACCGGCCGGCGACCGGTCGGTGACCTGCCTACGAACGGTCAGTCGATGATCTCGGACGAGACGCGGTGCGCGGGGGCCGGCACGCCCGACCGGCGGGCCGCCGGCGCCGACACAACGTAGGCGTCGCCGTTGACGGGTCCGGACACGACGGCGTCGACCCACGGGCGGGGCATCGGGGTCAGCCCGGCTGCGGCGATCTCGGCCTCCAGCCGCTGCTGCAGCTCGGCGTGGTCGTGACCGGCGCCCTCGACGGCGAGCCGGTCGATGATCGCCTGCAGCAGGGCGTCGTGGTCCCGTCGGCCGCGCACACCCGTCGCCTCGACCGGCCCGCTGCCGTCGCGCGTCTCGTCGCGACCCGGCTCGCGAGCATCCCCGGTACCGGTCACCCCAGCCATGACGCCTCCGTCCTGCACCCCGGCCCGCCCGGGTGGCACCAGTGCATCACCCGACGCCGGGAGCGGCCTCGGAGACGGGCCGACCCACCCAGCCGGCCCCGACCGCCGACGGCCCGGTCACCTCGTCCCACCGCCCGAGGTCGTCGAGCACGACGCCCACGGCACCGCCCGGGGTGAGCACCTCGACGCACGGGCCGTCGACGAGCACCTGCACCCCCTCGGCCGGCGTCGCCAGCGTGACCGCGGTGTCGTCGTGCTGCACGGTGAGGATGCCGTCACGGTGCGAGAGCGTGAGCCGCACCCGGCCGTCCGCGCCGAGGCTCACCCCGTCGGCGAGGGCGGTCGCGTCGACCGGGTCGAGCACCAGCGCGTTCGCGTCGCCGCGCTCGGTCCACGTGGCGGCGGCGACCGCCGGGTGCAGCCGCACGACGAGCCGACCGTCGACGAGGTCGAGACGGTGCGGCACGCTGAGTGCCCCTGCGCGACAGGCCTGCTCGTCGAGCAGGCCGCGCATCCAGAAGACGATGCAGAGGGCGCCGTCGGCGTCGTGGAACGTCGCGGGGGCGTAGTACGAGTCGCCGTGGGTCAGCCGCTGCCACGCCGCGGCCTCGAAGCGCGGGCCGTCGGCGACACCCGTCGCGGCGGCGACGTGGTGCAAGACGTCGCGGTCCCAGACCGACGTGACGAGCACCTCCACCGCGCCGTCGGAACCCACAGCCCCGTCGGCCCGCCCGGCTCGCTGGCGCTGCGGGCACTCCCAGAGGGCGCCCGTCCAGACCGGCTCCGTCTCCGTCGTCGGGCGCGACGCGGCGACGCCGTCGAACGTCCACGTGTCGAGGTCGGGCGACGAGAACGCCAGGGCGGCAGCGGAACCCGGCTCACCGGCATCCGACAGGGCGGCGCCGACGTACATACGCCACCGGTCGCCGTCGGCGAAGACGAAGGGGTCGCGGAACGACGTCACGCCGAGACCCTCCGGCGCCGTCACGACGACGGCGCCTTTGCCCCACGGCCCGTCGAGGGTGTCGGCGTCGGCCACCCGCACCCGCCCGAGCGGCTGGTCGTCGACGTCGACCGAGGTGTAGAACGCGCGGTGGCCACCGGCGGGGCGGGCCACGACGGAGCCGGACCACACGCCACCGTCGCCGTCACCGGGGGCTAGGGCGACCTCGCGCTCCTCCCAGTGCAGCAGGTCGTCGCTGACGGCGTGACCCCAGTGGCACGTCGGCGCCCACGTCGTGCGGTCGGGGACGTACTGGAACCACAGGTGATAGCGCTCGCCGTCCCACGTCGGCGAGAGTGGGTCGTTGACCCAGCCCCGGTCGGCCGTGAGGTGGATGCCGGGTCGCGCGCTGCTCATGGCCGCCCACTCTGGCACGGGGTGGGGTCGACGGCGCCGGTACGCTCGACCGATGGGCTGGTGGGCGCGCCAGGTGGTGCCGCGGCTCGTGGCCGGCGGCGGCGACGAGCCGAAGGTGCTCGCGCTGCGGGCGCGGGCGTGCGACGGCCTCGAGGGCCGCGTCGTCGAGCTCGGGTTCGGCAGCGGGCCCAACCTGCGGGTGCTGCCGGCCGCGGTCACCGAGGTGGTGGCGGTCGAGCCGTCGGACGTCGCGTGGCGGCTGTCGCAGCCGGCGCGTGACGCCTCTCCGGTGCCGGTGACGCGTGGCGGGCTCGACGCCGGCCGGCTCGACCTGCCCGACGGCAGCGCCGACGCGGTGCTGTCGACGCTGACCCTCTGCACGGTGCCCGACGCCGCGACCGCGCTGGCCGAGGTGCGCCGGGTGCTGCGCCCCGGCGGCACGCTGCACCTGCTCGAGCACGGGCTCGCACCCGACGCCCCCGTGCGCCGGTGGCAGCACCGGCTCGACCCGCTGCAGCGGCGCCTCTTCGACGGCTGCCACCTCACGCGGCCGGTCGACGAGCTCGTGGCCGCCTCAGGGCTGACGGTCGAGGCCATGGAGCGCGAGTACGGCCCCTTCCCCCGGCCGCTGCGCCCGTGGGGGTTCCTCTACGTCGGACGGGCCCGCCGGACCTGACCCCGGCGCCGGGGTGCCGGGGTGCCGCTGCGTCGCATGGAGGTTCGTCGTCGTCACGGCCACCACGACCCTCCACGGGGTCGGGCGCCGCCGCCCCGGACCTGGACGCGCTCCGTCGGTGGTCCCGGCTAGCGTGACGGCCATGCCGGATGCCGACGTGGCCGGGCCCTCGGGGCACCGGCGTGAGATCGCGCGGCTCGCGGTCCCGGCCTTCCTGGCCCTCATCGCCGAGCCGCTGTTCCTGCTCGCCGACTCGGCGATCATCGGCCACCTCGGCACCGTCCCGCTCGCCGGGCTCGGCATCGCCAGCGCCGCCCTCGTCACCGCCGCCGGCGTCTTCGTCTTCCTCGCCTACGGCACGACGAGCGTCGTGGCCCGCCACCTCGGGGCGGGCGACCAGCGCTCGGCGGTCGCGGCCGGCATCGACGGGCTGTGGCTCGCCGTCGGGCTCGGCGCGGTCGTGGCGGTGCTCACCGCCGTCTTCGCCGAGCCGATCTGCGCCCTCTTCGGCTCGTCACCCGACGCCCTCGCGCAGGCCACGACCTACCTGCGGGTCTCGGCCGCCGGCCTGCCCGGCATGCTCGTCGTGCTCGCCGTCACCGGAGTGCTGCGCGGCCTGCAGGACACCCGCACCCCGCTCGTCGCCTCGGGCGTCGGGTTCGGCGCCAACATCGTGCTCAACCTCGTCTTCGTCTACGGGTTCGGTTGGGGCATCGCCGGATCCGCGTGGGGGACAGTCATCGCGCAGACCGGCATGGCGACCGGGCTCGTCGTCGTGCTGCTCGGCGCCGCCCGCCGCCTCGAGGCCCGGCTGCGGCCCCACCCCGGCCGCATCCTCGGGGCCGCGCGCACCGGCATCCCCCTGCTCGTGCGCACCATCGCCCTGCGCGCGACGATGCTCGTCACGACGTGGGTGGCGGCCTCGCTCGGTGACGTGCCGCTCGCCGCCCACCAGGTGGCGCTGACCATCTGGTCGTTCCTCGCCTTCGCGCTCGACGCCCTCGCCATCGCCGGTCAGGCGCTCACCGGCAAGGCGCTCGGGGCGGGCGACCGCGCCGCCGTGCGTGACACCCTCGCCATCATGGTCCGCTGGGGTGTCGTGGGCGGGCTCGTCGTCGGGCTCGTGCTCGCGGCCGTGCACCAGCTCGTGCCGGCGCTCTTCACGAGCGACCCGCAGGTGCGCGAGGCGCTCGGCGCCGCCCTCGTCGTCGTCGGTCTCGGGCAGGCCCTGTCGGGCTACGTCTTCGTGCTCGACGGGGTGCTCATCGGCGCCGGTGACGGCCGCTGGCTGGCCTGGGCCTCCGTCGCCGGGTTCGTCGCCTACCTGCCCTTCATCCTCTGGGTGCGCCACGCCGGGTCGAGCGGCTCGGCCGTGCGCGACGTCGTGGCCCTGTGGCTGGCCTTCACCGCCTTCATGGCCATCCGAGGGGCGCTGCTGTGGTGGCGGTCGCGCCAGGACGCCTGGCTCGTCATCGGGACCGGACGGGCCTGACCCGGCGCCGGGTCAGGCGCCCCGCACGGCCCCCGCGACGAGGAGCACCGCCGAGAGCAGGGCGAGCGCGACCCGCACGTGGTTCATCGCCGTCCAGCCGGGCCGGTACGACTCCCACGCACCGGTGGCGCCCGTGGCACCCGCCTCACCCGTGGAACCGGTGGCACCGGTGGCACCGGCGGAGTCCGGAGGCACGCGCGCGAGGGCGTCGTTGCGCGGCACGTGGTACGCCGCCGTGACGACGAACGCGGCCACCCCGAACACCGCTCCCGCCACGAGCAGCAGCCTCGTCGGACCGTCCGCCGCGACGGCCGCCCAGACCCCGACGACGACGCAGCCCACCGGCGACCCGACGAGCGGCACCATGAGCGCGCTGCGGGGGGCGACGCGGTTGACCGCCTGCATGGTGGGCAGCGCGGTCGCCGGCGGCACCCGGGCGAGCGCCGGCATGACGACGCTCGAGAAGGCGAACAGCGCACCGCCCGTGAGCCCGGAGGCGACGGCGGTGACGAGGGCGATGACCTGCAGCAGCCCGCTCATGGGCGTCAGTCAACCGCACCGGGGTCTGCTCCGGACCCGTGTCGAGCCCGTGACGAGACCGGATGCCGGGCGCACGGTCCCGCGAGCCGTGACCCTCCCGCGGGGCCGAGTCGTCCGGCCGCCGGCACTCTGGGGCAACTGCTACGGCTTTCTCAGGGTTCTTTCAGGTACCCGGGGCAGAGTTCCTCTCGTGAGTTGCTCCTGTGCGGCTCGGTGATCTTCCTCCCCTGTCGGATCGCCGGGTCACGGGCACCCGCTCCTGCTGGCCGAGTTCGGCGACGTGGCCAGCAGGGGCGGGTTTTCTCGTTCGCGCCCCTGCTCACCGGCCGACCATCAACGTGCCAGCGCCGTCCCACGGGGCCCACCCCGGGCCGTGATCGCGCCCCCAGCCCGAGGTCACGGATCGATAACGCCCCTTGACCGGCATCCTGCCTGCCCCTCATTCTCATCCGTGAGAGCGCTCTCACAGCTCGGTTCCGAGCACGGAGAGCGCTCCCACACCACATTGGGGTTGAGACCGAAGGAGCTCTCTCATGGCAACCCGACAGACCCGCTTCGGCCTGCGCGCTACCGCGCTCGCCACCATCTCGATCGGGGTGCTGGCCCTCACGGCGTGCAGCTCGGCTCCCGAACCGACCGCCGCGGCCGGCGGGAGCGCCGCCGCCGGGGGCGGTGACCAGAAGATCACCCTGACGCTCTCGACGTTCAACCAGTTCGGCTACGAGGACCTCATCCCGGAGTACGAGAAGGCCCACCCGAACATCACCATCACGCACAAGAAGGCGGCGACCTCGAACGAGGCGCGCGACAACTTCAACACCCGCCTCGCGGCCGGCAGCGGCATGGCCGACGTCGAGGCCGTCGAGGTCGACTGGCTGCCGGAGATCCTCCAGTACAGCGACAAGTTCGTCGATCTCAAGAACGCCGACGTCGAAGGCCGCTGGCCCGACTGGAAGACGAAGGCCGCCACCGACGCGAACGGCGCCCTCGTCGGCTACGGCACCGACGCCGGTCCCGAGGCCATCTGCTACCGCAGCGACCTCGTCAAGGCCGCCGGCTTCCCCAGCGACCGCGAGTCGGTCGCCAAGTGGTTCGGCACGACGTGGGAGAGCTACTTCGCCGCCGGGAAGCAGTTCGCGGCCAAGAGCCAGGTCCCCTTCTTCGACTCCCTCGGCGCCACGTACCAGGGGATGATCAACCAGGTCGAGAGCACCTACGAGGATGCCGACGGCAACGTCATCGCCGCCGACAACCCGGCCGTCCGCAAGGTCTACGACGAGGTCGTCAAGGCCGGCATCGACGACGGCCTCTCGGCCAAGCTGCAGCAGTGGGGCAAGGACTGGACCGCGAGCTTCCAGAAGGACGGCTTCGCCACCATGCTCTGCCCCGGCTGGATGGTCGGCATCATCGAGGGCAACGCCAAGGGCGTCACCGGCTGGGACATCGCCAACACCTTCCCCGGTGGCGGCGGCAACTGGGGCGGCAGCTACCTCGTCGTGCCCAAGCAGAGCCAGCACCCCGAGGAGGCCCGCGCCCTCGCCGACTGGCTGACCGCGCCCGAGCAGCAGATCAAGGCCTTCCAGAAGATCGGCGCGTTCCCGAGCCAGGTGGCGGCCCAGAGCAGCCCGGCCCTCGCCGCGGTCAAGGTCGCCTCGTTCAACGACGCGCCGACCGGCCAGATCTTCAGCGACCGGTTCAAGGGCATCAGCGTGGCGCCGTTCAAGGGCCCGAAGTACTTCGCCATCAACGACGCGATGCAGAAGGCCCTGACCCGCATCGAGGACGGCAGCTCGACGCCCGACGCCTCGTGGGACAAGTTCGTGGCCGACGTCCAGGCGCTCGGCTGACCGAGGGCGCCAGGGCCGTCCATCCCCACCACCGCCCGGGCCGGCCGCACGCCGGCCGGCCCGGGCGAGGTGGCGTGGGCGGCCACGCCCGACCGTCGCCACGACACCCGTCACGCCCCCACCACGACACCCGCCCACGACCGCCGCCCAGACATCGAGGAGCAGCAGTGACCGTCACCACCCCCCGGCGCGACCGGGCCGACGCGGCACCCGCCGCGCCCGTGCGCCCGAGCGCGCCACCCGGCATCCGGCCGCGGTCGCCGCTGCGGCAGCGCCTCAGCCGCCTCGACGCCCAGGTCTCGCCCTACGCCTACGTCTCGCCGTTCTTCCTGCTCTTCGCGGTCGTCGGGCTGTTCCCGCTCGGGTACACCCTCTGGGTCTCGCTGCACCAGTGGAACCTCATCGGCGGGCAGGGCGCCTTCGTTGGGCTGAAGAACTACACCGACGTGCTCGGCCAGCCGTTCTTCTGGAACAGCCTGCGCAACACCCTGAGCATCTTCTTGCTCTCGAGCGTGCCGCAGGTGGTCTTCGCGGTGCTCATCGCGGCCGCGCTCGACGCGGGGCTGCGGGCGAAGACGTTCTGGCGCATGGGCGTGCTGCTGCCCTACGTCATCGCGCCGGTCGCGGTGGTGCTCATCTTCAACGACCTCTTCGGTGACCGGTTCGGGCTCGTCAACCAGGCCCTCGGCTGGGTCGGCCTCGACCCGATCGCGTGGCACAAGGACACCCTCGCCAGCCACGTCGCCATCGCGAGCATGGTCAACTTCCGCTGGACCGGCTACAACGCGCTCATCTTCCTCGCCGCGATGCAGACCATCCCGCGCGACTACTACGAGGCGGCGCTCATCGACGGTGCCGGGCGCATCCGCACGTTCTTCTCGATCACCATCCCGCAGCTGCGCGCGACGATCATCTTCGTCGTGCTCACCTCGACGATCGGGGGCCTGCAGATCTTCGACGAGCCACGCCTGTTCGACAGCGCCGGCCAGGGCGGGGCCGACCGGCAGTGGCAGACGCTGACGATCTTCCTCTACAACATCGGCTGGACCCAGAAGAACTTCGGCCGGGCCGCCGCCGTCGCGTGGCTGCTCTTCCTCATCATCATCGTCTTCGCGCTCGTCAACTTCGTCGTGACGCGACGCATCGCCTCGAGGGAGTCCCGATGAGCGCCACCCCCGTGCTGCCCGTGCGCAGCGCCCCGACCTCGGATGCCGGTGGGCCCGCCCCGCGCCGCCTCACGCGTCGCGTCGCGCGCCGCGCCCAGGCCAGCCCGATGGCCTACGCCTTCCTCGTCGTCGTGCTGCTGGCGTCGATCTTCCCGCTGTGGTGGTCGTTCGTCATCGGCAGCAAGGACGCCACCGCCATCAACAGCGGGTCCGTCTCGCTCATCCCCGGCGGCAACTTCCTCGCCAACGCCCGCACCGTCGTCGACTCGCTGCCGTTCTGGAAGGCGATGGTCAACAGTGTCATCGTCTCGACCGTCGTCGCGCTCGCCGTCGTGCTGCTCTCGACCCTGGCCGGCTTCGCCTTCGCCAAGCTGCGCTTCCGCGGCAAGGAGGGGATGCTCGTCTTCGTCATCGCGACGATGGCCGTGCCGACCCAGCTCGGGATCGTGCCGCTGTTCATCGTCATGAGCAAGCTCGGCTGGATCGGCAGCCTGGGCGCCGTCATCGTCCCGTCGCTCGTCAACGCCTTCGGTGTGTTCTGGATGACGCAGTACCTCAAGGAGGCGCTGCCCGACGAGCTCATCGAGGCCGCCCGCGTCGACGGGGCCACGGTGTTCCGCACCTTCTGGAACGTCGCGCTGCCGGCCGCCCGACCCGGGGCCGCCATGCTCGGCCTCTTCACCTTCATCGCGACGTGGACCAACTTCTTCTGGCCCTTCATCGTGCTCGACCCCGGCAACCCCACCCTGCCGGTCGCGCTGCAGCAGCTTCAGGCCGAGTACTACGTCGACTACTCGCTCGTGCTCGCCGGGGTCGTGCTCGCCGCGCTCCCCCTCATCGTCGTGTTCGCCGTCGCCGGTCGCCAGCTCGTGTCCGGCATCATGCAAGGAGCGGTCAAGGGATGACCTCCAACCTCACCGACACCCGCACGGGTCGCTCGAGCGGCTCGGGTCGCACGGACGGCGGGCTCGCCGTCGCCGCCGTCGCCGCCGCCCCCACCGGTCTCGACCTCACCGGCCTGACGTCCGCGACGGATGCCGGTGCGCCCGGTGGGCGCGCCTTCCCGCCCGGGTTCGTGCTCGGGGCCGCCACCGCCGCGTACCAGATCGAGGGCGCCGCGCGGGTCGACGGACGGACGCCGTCGATCTGGGACACCTTCTCGCACACGCCGGGGGCCGTCGTCGACGGCGACACCGGGGACGTGGCCTGCGACCACCACGCGCGGTTCGAGCAGGACGTCGAGCTCATGGCGCGCCTCGGCCTGCAGTCGTACCGCTTCTCGACCTCGTGGGGCCGGGTCTGCCCCGACGGCGGCCCGGTCAACGCCCGCGGCCTCGACTTCTACGACCGCCTCGTCGACTCGCTCGTCGAGCACGACGTCGCGCCGTGGCTGACGCTCTACCACTGGGACCTGCCGCAGGCCCTCGAGGACCGCGGCGGCTGGACCTCGCGCGAGACGGCCGAGCGCTTCGTCGAGTACGCCCTCGCCGTGCACGACCGGCTCGGCGACCGGGTGTCGACGTGGACGACGCTCAACGAGCCGTGGTGCTCGGCCTTCCTCGGCTACACCGCCGGGGTGCACGCCCCGGGGCGCACGTCACCGGCCGACGGCCTGGCCGCCGCCCACCACCTGCTGCTCGGCCACGGCCTGGCGGTGCGGGCGCTGCGTGAGCGCGACCCGTCGCTGTCGCTCGGCCTGACGCTCAACTTCACCGTCGCCGACCCGGTCGACCCGACCGACCCGCGCGACCTCGACGCCGTGCGTCGCGTGGACGGGCAGATGAACCGGATCTTCGCCGAGCCCGTGCTGCTCGGGCGCTACCCGGCGGACGTGCTCGACGACGTCCGCGGGTTGGGACTCGAGCGCCACATCCTGGACGGCGACCTCGAGGTCATCTCGACACCCATCGACGTGCTCGGCGTCAACTACTACAACGGCGAGGCGGTCGGGCACACCGAGCCCGAGGTGCTCGTCGACGGGCAGGCCGACCCGGGGCGGCCGACCCGCTCACCGTTCCCGGCCGCGGAGGCGGCGTACCGGCATCCCCGCGGGTTGCCCGTGACGGCGATGGACTGGGAGATCCAGCCCGACGGCCTGACCCGGCTGCTCACCCGCCTGCACACCGACTACGTCGCCGACTACGCCCGGGGCTGCGGGCGGGGGCGGGCGGTGCGGATGTCGGTGACCGAGAACGGGGCCGCCTTCGACGACGAGGCCGACGCCACCGGCTTCGTCGACGACACCCGACGGGTGGCCTACCTGCGGGCGCACCTGGGGGCGGTGCTCGACGCCGTCGACGCGGGCGTGCCGGTGCACGGGTTCTTCTACTGGAGCCTGCTCGACAACTTCGAATGGGCCTGGGGCTACGCCAAGCGGTTCGGTATCGTCCGGGTGGACTACGAGACCCAGGTGCGCACGCCCAAGGCCAGTGCCCTCGACTACGCGCGCATCATCGCGACCAGACGCCTGCCGGCGGGAGACGAGCAGCCATGACCGACGGCGCGGTGGCCGAGCTCGCCGGCGCGGCGCGACCCACCCTCGAGGAGGTCGCGCGGGTCGCCGGCGTGTCCCGGGCCACCGTGTCGCGCGTCATCAACGGCTCCCCTCGGGTCAGCCCCGACGTGCTCTCGGTCGTCGAACGGGCCATCGCCGAGCTCAACTACGTGCCCAACCGGGCGGCGCGGTCGCTCGCGGCACGGT
Source organism: Terracoccus luteus (assembly GCF_003635045.1). Classification (NCBI taxonomy): domain Bacteria; kingdom Bacillati; phylum Actinomycetota; class Actinomycetes; order Micrococcales; family Intrasporangiaceae; genus Terracoccus; species Terracoccus luteus. Next base: position 3,331,031 of record NZ_RBXT01000001.1, read on the forward strand.
CGACGATGTCGATCGCGCTCGTCGTGCCGGAGGACGCGCACCGGTTCTTCGGCGACCCGTACTTCGCCGACGTCGTGCAGGGGATCAGCGAGCGGCTCGACGACAGCGACTACGTGCTCAACCTGCAGCTGACGCACCCGAGCTCACCGTCGGAGAAGACGCGCCGGTACCTGCTCGGCGGCAACGTCGACGGGGCGCTCGTCGTGTCGCACCACTCGGGTGACCACTTCCTCGCCTCGCTCGGTCGGTCGCTGCCGGTCGTGTTCGGCGGCCGGCCGCTCGGCGAGGTCGCCAACCCGGGCGACTACTACATCGACGTCGGCAACCGCGCCGGCGCGCTGCGCGGGGTCGAGCACCTCGTTACCCGCGGCCGGCGCCACATCGCGACCATCACCGGGCCCGACGACATGCCCGCCTCCGTCGACCGCGAACGCGGCTGGCGCGACGCCCTGGAGGCGGCGGGGCTCGAGGCGACCCGGCTCGAGCGCGGCGACTTCACCGAGGCGGGCGGCATCCGGGCGGCGCTGGCCCTCGTCGACCGCCACCCCGACCTCGACGCGATCTTCGTCGCCAGCGACCTCATGGCGAGCGGTGCCCTGCTCGCCCTCGAGGAGCGCGGGCTGCGCGTGCCCGAGGACGTCGCCGTCGTCGGGTTCGACGACAGCCGGTACGCGACCCGGGGCCGCATCGGGCTGACGACCGTCGCGCAGCCGGCGCAGGAGATGGGCATCGTCATGGCCGACACTCTGCTGCGGCTGCTCGCCGGCGAGAGGCCGCCGCACGTGACGACCCTCGGGACCCGGCTCGTCGAGCGCGACTCGGCCTGACGGCATCCGGGAACGCCGAACGGGCCGGGCGCCGCCGCGAGGGCAGGGCCCGACCCGTTCGCCGAACGGTCGTGCTGTCGTGCTGTGGTGCTGAGATGCGGTGGTGCTGCGCTCAGGCGCTGACTACCTCGAACGTGAGGGTCGCGGCGACCTCGGGGTGCAGGCGCACGGTCGCCTCGTACGAGCCGAGGGTCTTGATGTGCGTCTTCACCTCGATCTTGCGCTTGTCGAGCTCGGGGCCACCGGCGGCCTTGACGGCAGCGGCGATGTCACCGTTGCTGATGGCGCCGAAGAGTCGACCCGACTGGCCCGACTTGGCCGGGACCTGCACCGAGGTGGACTCGAGGCGACCCTTGATGTTGCGGGCGGTGTCGAGGTCCTTGATCTCGCGGACCTCGCGGCCCTTGGTGATCGCGTCGACCTGCTTCTGGCCGCCCTTGGTCCAGGCGGTGGCGAGGCCACGCGGGAGGAGGTAGTTGCGGCCGTAGCCGTCCTTGACCTCGATGATGTCGCCGGCAGCGCCGAGACCCGAGACCTCGTGCGTGAGGATCAGCTTCATGGTGTTCTCCTGGTCTTCTCGAGCGGGCTCAGCGAGCGGAGCTCGAGTAGGGCAGCAGAGCCATCTCACGGGCGTTCTTGACGGCCGTGGCGATGAGGCGCTGCTCCTGGGTGGACACACCGGTCACCCGACGCGCGCGGATCTTGCCGCGGTCGGAGATGAACTTGCGCAGCAGCGCGGTGTCCTTGTAGTCGATGTTCTCGACCTTCGCCGCCTTGAGCGGGTTGGCCTTCTTCTTGGGCTTGCGCACAACGGGCTTAGCCATCGTGGTGCTCTCCTTTGGGAAAGCCCGGGGTTCGAGGCCCCGGGATGGGGTTCTTCATGATGTGGATGCCGCTCAGCGGGCTGAGCGGGCACGGTGCCTCTCGGGTCCCGCCGCGGCGGGACGGACGTTCCGACAGAGGCGGATGAACCGGTCGCGGCTCGGTCAGAACGGGGGCTCGTCGTAGCTGGGGGCCTGACCCCAGCCACCACCCTGGCCGCCGTTCTGGCCGCCCTGGGTGCCACCGCTGCCACCGCTGCCACTGCCGCTGCCGCCCTGGCCACCGGACCAGCCGCCACCCTGGCCGCCGCCCGAGGAACCGCCCGAGCCACCACCGGTGGCCCACGGGTCCTCGGCCTGGCCGCCCTGGCCGCCGACCTGGTTGCCCTGGCCGCCGCCGGCGCCCTGGCCGCCGCCGGAGAAGCCGCCCCCGCCGCTGCCACGCTGGGTCTTGGCGACCTTCGCGGTGGCGCTGCGCAGGGACGGGCCGATCTCGTCGACGTCCATCTCGGTGACGGTGCGCTTCTCGCCCTCCTTGGTCTCGTACGAACGAGACTTCAGACGGCCGGAGGCGATGACGCGCATCCCGCGCTGGAGCGACTCGGCCACGTTCTCGGCCGCGTCACGCCAGACGGAGCAACGCATGAACAGGGTCTCGCCGTCCTTCCACTCGTTGGACTGACGGTCGAACTGCCGCGGCGTCGAGGCCACGGTGAAGTTCGCGACCGCGGCACCGGACGGCGTGAAACGCAGCTCGGGGTCGGCGGTCAGGTTGCCGATGATGGTGATGACGGTGTCGCCTGCCATGGATCGCTTCCTCGGGTCCGAGTGACTGGGATGACTGTGACGGGTGGTCGGGCGAGGCCGGTGAGGGCCCGGTGCCTGACCGGTTCAGATGCTGCTCAGGCGCCGGGGCGCAGCAGCTTCGTGCGCATGATCGACTCGCTGAGGTTCAGCTGTCGGTCGAGCTCCTGGGCCGTGGCCGGCTCCGCCGTCATGGTGACGACGACGTAGATGCCCTCGGACTTCTTCTTGATGTCGTAGGCGAGGCGGCGACGGCCCCAGATGTCGACGTTGTCGACGGTGCCGCCGTCGTTCTTCACGACGTTGAGGAAACGCTCCATCGTGGTGCCGACGGTGCGCTCTTCGGTCTCCGGGTCGAGGATGACCATGAGTTCGTACTGACGCATGCTTCTAACCCACCTCCTCTGGTCTTGGCGGTCACGAGTCTCTCCCGTGACAGGAGGGTTGCATTCGTCCCACTGCGCGCCAGCCTTGCAGACCCCACCGACGGGCGTCGGCGGCCGTCCACAGGCGCGCGGTGAACCCGGCAAGACTAGCGGCCCCCGCGGCATCCGGAGAAATCCCCGACGGGGGAGGCGGCCGCCGCGGGGTGGGCGGTCGGACACCCCGCAGCACCCGACCTCCTCGAACGAAGCGTTCGAGGTCGAACGCGCTGATGGAGGGCGAAAGCTCCGGTGCACCGACGCGTTCGGCCGCCACCGACGCGTTCGGCCGCCACCGACGCGTTCGGCCGCCACCGACGCGTTCGACGCCGAACGGTTCGTTCGGCGAAGCACGGCGCGGGCGCGGGCGCGGGCGCGGGCGCGGGCGCTGGCGCGGGCCGAAGCGCACCGCCGCGATGCGCCGTCGGGCTCAGGGTGTGGCCACCTCGGCACCGAGCACCGCGAGCAGCTGCAGCCTCTCGTGGCTCTCGCTGCCGACCTCGGCGGTGTAGACGAGCAGGGAGTGGGCCTGGGTGGGGTCGAGCAGCACCTGGCAGCTCAGCTCGAGCTCCCCGACCTGCGGGTGCACGAAGGTCTTGACCGGCGCCGGCCGCAGCCCCACCTCCTGGCGCTCCCACACGCGACGGAACTCCTCGCTGCGACCGAGCAGCTCGTCGACGATGCGCGCGGCCCGCGACCCCGGTCCGCGCCGCGTCGCCACCTCGCGCAGCCCCGAGGCCCACAGCCGGCCGAGGTGCTCGTGCTGGTCGGGCGCGTAGAGCCGTCGGCTCGCGGGGTCGGTGAACCAGCGGTAGCCGAGGCTGCGCGTCGACCCCTCCAGCCGCGCGGCGTCACCGGTGAGGGCCACGCCGAGCGGGGTCTGGCGCAGTGTCTCGCCGAGCTCGGTGACGACCTCGGCGGGGGTGTCGTGCAGCCGGTCGAGGATGCGCAGCATCCCCGGGCTGACGTGGTCGCTCTCGGACCCGCGCACCGGCGGGCTGTGCCCGGCGAGGCGGTAAAGGTGGTCGCGCTCGTCGAGCGAGAGGTGCAGACCCTGCGCGATGGCGGCGACCATCTGCTCGGAGGTGTGCGGCCCGGAACCGCGTTCGAGACGCGCGTAGTAGTCGGTCGACATGTGGCAGAGCGAGGCGACCTCCTCGCGCCGCAGCCCGCGGGTACGGCGCCGTCGCCCGCGGGGCAGCCCGACGTCCTCGGGCTGCAGCGACTCCCGACGGTGGCGCAGGTAGCGCGCCAGCCCCTCACGGTCGACCTGCACGTCGCCCCCCGTCCCCGTCGTCAGACCGGATGCCGGTCGCGTCCGTCCATTGTCACCGCCGGCCTCCGCGCTCCCCGCCCTCATCCACTGACCGCCGGTCAGTGGATGTCCCGGCCCTTCCACCGCCGCCCGGCCCGGGACATCGTGGGGGCATGACACGCCACGGCCCCACCCTGACCCTGCCCGACCTCACCGGACGACGGGCGCTCGTCACCGGCGCGAGCGACGGCATCGGCCTCGTCGTCGCCACCCGCCTCGCCGAGGCCGGGGCCGAGGTCGTGCTGCCGGTACGCAACCGCGCGAAGGGCGAGACGGCGCTCGCCGGCATCCGGAGGCACGTGCCGCAGGCACGGGTGTCGCTGCGCGACCTCGACCTGTCGTCGCTGTCGTCGGTGGCCGAGCTCGCGACGGCGCTCACCGACGAGGGCGCGCCGGTGCACCTGCTCGTCAACAACGCCGGTGTCATGACGCCGCCGACCCGGCAGACGACGGCCGACGGGTTCGAGCTGCAGCTCGGCACCAACCACCTCGGCCACGCCGCGCTCGTGCTGCGGCTGCTGCCCCTGCTGCGCGAAGGGCACGCCCGCGTGGTCTCGCAGGTGAGCATCGCGGCCGCCCGCGGGTCGATGGCGTGGGACGACCTTCACGAGCGGCGCTCGTACTCCGGCATGCGCGCCTACCGTCGCTCGAAGATCGCCCTCGGGCTCTTCGGCCTCGAGCTCGACCGGCGCAGCCGGCAGCACGGGTGGGGCCTGACGAGCACGCTCGCGCACCCCGGCGTCGCGCCGACCAGCCTGCTCGACGCGCGCCCCGAGCTCGGCCGCGCCGACGAGACCACGGCGCGACGGGTCATCCGCGCGATGTCGGCCCGCGGCATCCTCGTCGGCACCGTCGAGAGCGCGGCGCTGCCGGCCCTCATGGCGGCGACTGCGCCCGACGCCGACCTCGCCGAGCTGTACGGCCCCGGCGGGCCCGGCCACGTCGGCGGCCCGCCCGCGACGCAGCGTCTCTACCCGCCGCTGCGCGACCAGCCCGAGGCCGCGCGCGTCTGGGAGCGCACCCACGAGCTCGTCGGGCTGCCCCTCACCGGCTGAGCGCGCTCACCCGGGCCCGTCACGCCACCTCACGAGGCCGCCTCACGACGGCGGCGGATGCCGTCCGGCTCGTCCCAGCCGCGCCCCACGGGGCACGTGGCCACGCCGAGCGTCGAGTCGGACTGCCCGTAGTACGCGAACCACGTGTCGCGGAAGAGGACGAGCCCCTCGACGAAGGTGACGTTCGAGACGAGCCCGTGGGTGTCCTCGTACGTCTCCGGTTCGAGCCACGGACGCTCCATGCGGGCGAGCACCTCGGTGGGACGCGCGGGGTCGACGACGACCTGGCCGCACGTGTAGCGGACCGCGCCGTCTGGCAGCCGCACGGCGGCGTTGTGCAGCAGCAGGACCAGACCGTCGGCCGTGACGACCGGCTGGGGCCCCACCTCGACGAGGAAGCTCGCGAAGCCCCCGGGCCACGGGGTGAGCAGTGGCTCGTCGTTCGAGGCCGGGGTCCAGTGGATGAGGTCGTCGGACCACGCGTGCCAGATCGACCCCTCGCCGAAGAACATGAGCCAGCGGCCGTCGACCTGCTGCTCGAGGATGCCGCCCGCCTTGCTCCACGTGCGCGCCGTCCCGTCACCGGCGGGCAGGAACGTGTCGAACCCGGGGAACAGCGGCCCGTGCTTCGTCCACGTGTGCAGGTCGGTCGACGTCGCGAGGCACAGCTGCGCCGAGCTCAGGTCCCAGCCGGTGTAGGTGAGGTAGTACGTGCCGTCGATGACGGCGATGCGCGGGTCCTCGCAGCCGTGGGTCTCGTACGGCTCCGTCGGCTCGAGCACCGGCTCGGGCTCGCGCTCGAAGGTGAACCCGTCGTCGCTCCAGGCGAGCCCGACGCGGGAGACGAGGTCGGGCGAGTGCGCCCGGTACAGCAGGGCCACGCGACCGTCGACGACCGTGGCCGCGGCGTTGTAGACGTGGCCCGACTCCCACCCCGTGCCCTGCGGGCGCAGCACGGGGTTGCCCTCGTAGGGCGTGAAGGGGCCGAGCGGGAACGTCGCCGGCGTCCGCGCCGGGATGCCGGGTCGCCCCGTCATCGACGCACCACCGTGAACCCGCCCGCGGCCACCCGCACCGTCGGGGTGGAGCCCGTCGCGGTGTCCTGACCCAGCGGCCGGCCGAGGCCGTCGAACCGCTCGACCCGGGCGACGCCGGCCCCGGGCAGTGAGACCGCCGTCGCGACCGACGAGCCGCCGGCGTTTCGTACCAAGGCGATCGGCGCACCCGCGCCCTCGATGACGGCCCGGGTGACCTCGGGCTGCAGCATGACCGCGTCGAGCCGGGTCGTGTCGGAGCCGTCGGCGGTCGTGGTCGCCGTCAGCGTGATGGCGCCGTCGGGGACCGGCAGGCGCAGCGTCACGGGCAGCAGCGCGCCGAGCGCCTCGCTCGCACCCTGCGGGCCGACGGCGCCGGCGCGCACCTGCCCGAGCACCCGCCCACCGGCCGAGAAGGTCGTCACCGCAGTGCTGCCCGGCTGCAGGTCGACGACGGCCATGACGATCCGGGAGGGCCCGTCGGGCAGCCGCATCGTCGCCGTGCTCCCCGCCCCCAGGGCGACGTAGCCCCGGCCGCTGTACGAGGCCTCCCCCGTCCAGAGCGACGACGGGGTGACGACCTCGGCGGCGCCGGTCGTCGCCGCGTCCTCGCCCTCGAGGACACCGAGCTGCGACCGCGCGACGAGCCGACCGTTGCGGGCCACGGCGGCGATGTCGGGATGGGCGTCGAGCACGAGCATCGACAGCAGCCCGTGGATCGTCGACTCGGCGCCGGCGTTGCGGTTGACCCGGCCGTCGGCCTCGATGCCGTCGACCGTGCGACCGGTCGTGGGGTCGTAGGCCGGCTGCTCCGAGGCGTTGGCGCCGAAGTACCACGCCGCCTCCATGCCGGCGAGAGCACGCAGCCCGCGTGACCCCGCCGCGTCGGCATCCAGACCGTTTGCGACGGCGTCGGCCGTCTCGGTCAGCGACTGCACCCTCGAGTCGACGCCGTAGGCTATCTGGTTGCGCTCCAACGGGACCGGGAGCATCCCGTTGACGGCTCCGGTGGTCGTCAGCAGCCACGGGTCGAAGGTGCCCGACTCGCGCTCGGCGACCCGGACGAGGGCGTCGCGACTGAGCACGTCGCCGGCCCGCGACAGGGCGGCCGGCTGCTGGGAGGCCCAGGCGTGCCAGACCGAGCGCGACAGGCCCCACTGCTGCACGGCCTCGAACGGCCACGACCGGGTGTCGCCGGCCTGGAGGGCGGTCATGCCCTCGGCGAAACGGGCCAGCGCTCGCCGGGCCGTGGCGGGGCCGCCGGCCTCGACGTACGCCGCGAGCCCGAGCACGGCCTCGGCCGTGGCGTCGGTGCCGTCGTTGACGAGCCACGCCGGGGTCCGCCGCCCGTCGATCTGGAGGTAGCGGCCGTACTGGTCGAGCACCTGCCGGTCGAGGGCGGCGACGGACAGGTCGAGGCGGTCGCGCAGGAAGCGGGCGAAGGCGGGGTCGGCGTCCTTGAACGCGGCGTAGCCCTCGCCGAAGGCCCAGACCGTGCGGGCCAGCCAGAACGAGGCGTCGCTGTCGCTCGGGTCGGGCAGCTCGACCGGCTCGGCGCTGCGGTTGAGGGTGCCGTCGGGCTGCATCCAGAGCACGACGTTGCCGGCGTCGCGGCCGGACACCGTCTGGAAGTAGGCGAGACCGCGCAGCATCTCGAAGGCGCGGTCGCGGCTCGTCGCGGAACCGGTCTGCTGCCAGTGCCGCAGGTAGACGACGGCCGCGCGGCTGACGTCGTCGGCGTTGAACGCGCCCTGCGTGTACGTGTCCGTGGCCGGGTCGTACGTGCCGCCGCCGATGCGCTTGTAGGCGCCCGAGTCGCCGTCGGGCTCGGCGTAGGTCCACAGCACGCCGAACGAGGGGTCGGCGGCGGCGCGGTAGGTGGTGTGCCCGGGCTGGCGCGGCGGGGTGACGCGGTCACCGAGGAAGTCGAGGTGGGCGAGGTTCGTCAGGGGGGCCCGTGCGCCCGTGACGGTCGCAGCGGTGGCCGGTGCCACGGCTCCGGATGCCGGCGTGGCCGAGGCCGGTGCGCCGGCCAGCGTGGCGGCGACGGCGCAGGCCGCGACGGCGGCGGTGCCCGCGAGGGCCGCCCGTGAACGGGTCGGAGTGGTCGGGAGGTGGGTGGGGCGGGTCAGGGGGCTCATGGTCGCTCCTTTGCGTTCGAGCCGGGGCGGGTCGGGCAGGTCGAGCGGTGACGCGGGTCGGACGGTCGCGCAGTTCGGGCCGGTCGGGTGGGTCGCCGATCGGGTGGGTGGGGACCTGTCAGGTCGGTGGGGCGAGCTGCGGCGGCGGGGGCAGGAGGAGGCTGACGGTCGTGCCGGTCTCGAGGGCGCGGGTCGCCCCCGCGGCGACGACGACCGCGGCGGCGGCGTCGGTGACGTCGACGACCGGGCGGTCGCCGGTGCGCACGCAGTGCACGAGGTCGGCCACGGCCGACCGCACCGCGGCCGCGTAGACCTGCTGCTTGGCGTCCTCACCGCCGAGGTCGAGGGTCAGGTGCACCCGGTGCGGCAGGGAGAGGTCGGCGCCCCGCGCCCGCGCGCCGGGAGCGCCGGCGTCGCGCTGCACCTCGACCTCGATGCCGGCCGCGGGCAGGGCTGCGACGTCGATGTGACCGACGGCGAACAACGCCGCCGGGTCGGCCGCGAGCCGTTGCACGGTCGCGACGCCGTCGTCGTCGGTCCAGAGGTCGACCTCGGCCGTGACCGGGATCCAGCCGTGCACGACGGTCTGGGCCGCCCCGTGGTCGAGCCGGAGCCACTGGCGTTCGCAGCGGTCGGCGTGCGTGAAGGAATGGGTGTGCGTGGCGAGGGCCCCACCCGGGTGGGCGGTCGTGACGCTGACGACGTCGAGCAGGCCGTCGAGGTCGCCGTGCGGGGTGGGCCGGCGCACCCCCGTGGCCTGGGCATGGGTGGGCCTGGACCCGAGGAGCCAGTGCGCGGCGTCGAGTGCGTGCACGGCGTGCTCGAGCAGGATGCCGCCGCTGGCGTCCGTGTCCCAGAACCAGTGGTCGGGGCCGAGACCCTCGTCCGCCGCGTCGTTCTCGTAGGCGAAGCGGCGTACCGGGCCGAGCACCTCGTCACGCAGCCGCACGACCGCGGCGAGCAGCGGGTTGTGCCGCAGCACGTGGTCGACGGTGACGACCACGCCGGCCTGCTCGGCCTCGGCCACGACGTCGAGGGCGTCGGCCGCACTCGTCGCGAGCGGCTTCTCGCACAGCACGTGCCGGCCCGCTCGCACGGCCCTCGTGGCCAGCTCGGCGTGGGAGTCGGGCGTCGTCGCGACGAGCACGACGTCGACCGTGCGCAGCAGGGCGTCGACGTCGTCGGCAACCGCGGCACCGTGCCGGTCGGCGAGGTCCCTGGCCCTCTCGGGGTCACGGTCGACGACGGCGGCCACGACGAGGTCGTCGAGGCCGGCGGCCGCCCCGAGGACGAAGTCGGCGAAGCCGCCGGCTCCGACCACACCCAGCCGCAACGGCATCCGGTCGACCGTCATCCCTTCACCCCCGACCCGATGTCGGACGAGGTGAAGTGGCGCTGGAAGGCGACGAAGAGAGCGACGGCCGGTGCGGCGAGCACGACGGCACCGGCGAGGATCGCCCCGAAGGGGTTGCTCGCCCGGCCGGCCGCGTTGCTGATGTAGTTCGCGAGCGACACGGCGAGCGGCTGCATGTCGGCCTGCTTCGTGACGAGGAAGGGCCAGAGGAACTCGTTCCAGGGCCCGATGAAGGTCAGCAGCACGACGGTGAGCAGGGCCGGGCGCACGAGCGGCAGGGCGACCGACCACAGGATGCGGAACTCGCCGGCGCCGTCGATGCGGGCGGCGCTGAAGAGGTCCTCGGGCAGCTGGAGGAAGAACTGCCGGAAGACGAACACCGCGGTCGAGTTGATGGCGAACGGCACGATCATGCCGAGGTAGCTGTCGGCGAGGCCGTACGACCGCACGATCATCACGTAGAGCGGGATGACGAGCAGCTGGAAGGGCACGACCTGCACGAGCAGGACGAGGGCGAAGAGCGTGCCCTTGCCGCGCCAGTGCAGCCGGGCGAGGGCGTAGCCGGCGAGCACCCCGAAGAACACGGTCGAGACGATGACGGCGCCGGTGAAGATGCCGCTGTTGACGAGCGAGCGCAGCAGGTCGACCCGCTCGTTGATCTGCGCGTAGTTGTCGAGGGTGAGGTTGCTGAAGTCGAACGCCCCACCGATGGACGGGTCGGCCATGGTCTGCAGCGAGCCGATCGCCATGTAGTAGAAGGGGAAGAGGAACACGACGGCGCCGAGGGCCAGCAGCAGGCTGAGCGGCCACGTGCGCCGGCCCGGTCCTCGACCAGCGCCGCGGGCACCACCGTCGCCGGCCACTGCCCGTCCGTCGTCGGACGAGCCCGGTTGTGAGACAGGCGGTCTCGTGGGGGTGGCCATGTCAGTCACGCTCCAGCAGGCGTCGGTTGATGAGGGAGATGACGAGCACGAGGATGACGAGGATGACGCCGATCGCGGAGGCGATGTCGGGGTTCCCCTGCTCGATCCCCTTCTGGTACATGACGAGCACCGGCGAGCTGGAGGCGCCGTCGGGCCCGCCACCGTTGGTGAGCAGGTACGGCTCGGTGAAGAGGTTGGCGCCGGTGATGGTGGCGAGGATGACGACGAGCGCCGTCGCCGGCCGCACCCCGGGCACGGTCACCGCCAGGAACGAGCGCCAGCGGCCCGCGCCGTCGACCGAAGCCGACTCGTAGAGCTCCTTCGGCACGTTCTGCAGCGCCGCGAGGTAGAGCAGGATGAAGAAGCCGAGCTGCTTCCAGGCGACGAACACGGCGATGACCGGCAGCGCGAGCGACTCGTTGACGAGCCACGGCGGGTCGGGGGCGAGCGGCCCGAGCAGCCGGCTGACGAGGCCGTCGCCGCTGAAGAGGAACAGCCACACCGCGACCACCGCGACGCTCGCCGTCACGTAGGGCACGTAGTAAGCGACGCGGAAGAAGGTGCGGGCCTGCACGACGGTGTTGAGCGCGACGGCGAGCAGCAGGGCGAGCACGACGGTGATCGGCACGTTGATGACGAGGAAGACGAGCACGTTGCGGAAGGCCTGGCGCACGTCGGGGTCGGCGATGGCGTCGGCGTAGTTCTGCAGGCCGACGAACGGCCGCGACACCCGCGCCCGGGGCGCCGCGAAGAAGTAGTCGTGGAAGCTGATGTAGACCGCCAGCCCGAGCGGGTAGGCGAAGATCGCCGCGAGGTACACCGCGTACGGCAGTGCGAAGAGGATGCCGAGGGGCTGGCGCCCGAGCAGCCGTGAGACGAGCGAGCGGGGCGCGCCCGGCGCGGGGTCGTGGTCGTGACCCCGCGCCGGACCGCCGCCGCGGCCGGTGTCAGCCGTGGTGGTCACCGGTCACCGGCTCACTGCTGGCCGGCGAGCTTGTCGATGGACGCGGCTGCGGTCTTGAGGGCGTCGGCGGGGTTGCCCTTGCCCGAGATGACCGACGCCGTGTACTGGTCGCGGAAGTCCTGCCAGATCTCGACGGAGTTGGGCACGTTGGGGACCTCGACCGTGCGCGAGGCCTGGTCGGCGAAGGTCTTGTACTCCGGCTTCTTCGCGAAGTAGTCGGGGTAGGCCGATGCGAGGTCGGTGCGCAGCGGCATCTGGCCGGTGCGGTCGAGCAGGTCGCCGTCCTGCTCCTTGCTCGTCGAGAACTTCAGCACCTCCCACGCGGTGCCCTGGTTCTCGCAGGCCGAGTAGAGGCCGACGTTCTTGGCGTCCGAGAAGGTGTACGTCTCCGCCGCGCTCTTGCCCGTCGACGTCGGCACCGGGACCACGCCCCACTTCACCTTGTCGCCGTAGACCGCGACCGCCCACGGACCGACGATCGCCATGGCCGCCTTGCCGTCGGCGAAGGAGTCGGCCGTGTACTTCTCCGCGGGGGCGAGCTTCTCCTTGTACATCGTGGCCCAGAAGTCGGCGACCGACGTGCCGGCGGCGTCGGTGAAGGTCGCCTTGCCGTCCTCGACGAGCTGCTTGCCGCCGGTCTCGGCCGCGTAGAGCGGGTAGAAGTCGAACCACGACTGGAAGAACTCGCTCGTCGGCGCGGGCCAGATGGCGGCCTGGGCGGCCTTGCTCTGCACGATCTTCCGGCTCGTGGCGAGGAACTCGTCGTACGTCTTCAGCGGCGGGTTATCGGCGTCGACGCCCGCCTTCGCGAGCAGGGTCTTGTTGTAGAAGATCATGACCGGGTTCGACTTCCACGGCATCTGGTAGAGCTTGCCGTCGCTCGAGGTGTACTGCTCGGCGGTCTTGCCCGACCGGGCCTCGACGTAGGCCTTGCCGTCGGAGAAGTCGTCGAGCGGCACGAGCCCGCCCTGCTTCTGGAACTGCGGCACCGCGGCGGGCGAGGTGTTGTAGACGAGGCACGGGGCGTTGCCGGCGGTGATGGCGGCCCCGATGACCTCCTCCGACGACTTGCCGGCGGGGATCTCCTGCGCCGTGACCTTCTGGTCGGAGTGGGCAGCGTTCCACTTCTCGACCATCGCCTTGCCCCAGGCCACCTCGTCAGGGTTGTTCGACAGCCAGATCGTGATCGGCCCCTTGGCGGTGAGGGCCGCCTCGGCGTCGGCCCCTCCGCCGTCGTCACCCGACCCGCACGCGGCCAGGGTGGCGGCGAGGGCGACGGTGAGCGTCGCGCCGACGGTGGTGCGCGTCCTGCTGGTCATGACTCTGCTCGTGGTTCTCATGGCGATCTCCGTTGATCGTGGCCGGTGGGCCGGTGAGGGGGTGGAGTGGTGCGGGTCGTCGGTCGGGTGGGTCGAGGTCCGGGTTCGGTCGGACGGGTCAGGTTGCGTCTCAGCGCCTTTCGCGCTGCGGGATGCCGGTGGGCCGGGTCGCTTCGGCCGTCGACCCGCGCACGACGAGGTGCGGGGGCGGGAGGTGCACGTCGTCGGTGGCGTCGATGCCGGCGTCGATCGCGGCGAGCAGCGTCTGAGCGGCCGCGGCCCCCCAGGCGAGGACGTCGGTGTGCACGGTCGTCAGGCCCGGACGGAGCACCGCCGACACCGCGGTGTCGTCGAAGCCGGTGACCGACAGGTCGCCCGGCACGTCGAGCCCCCGGTCGGCGGCGACGGCGATGCCCGCGGCGGCCATGAGGTCGTTGGCGTAGACCACGGCGGTCGGGCGCCGGCGCGGCGGCAGGTCGAGCAGCTTCGCGGTGGCGGCGGCGCCGCCCTCGGCGGAGAAGTCGGCCTCGACGTGCAGTCCGGGAGCCAGCCCCGCGGCATCCGTCGCCTCGTCGAACGCCGCCCGGCGGGAGGCGCCGTGCACGTAGGTCGCCGGGCCCCCGACGTGCGCCAGGCGCGTGTGGCCGAGGGCGACGAGGTGCTCGACGGCGGCGCGGATGCCGGGGCGGTCGTCGACGACGACCGAGGGCGCGCTGTCGTCGATGTCGGGCGCGATGCGGACGCCGGGCAGACCGAGCCGACGCAGCACCGCGGGCCGGTCGTCGTCGACCCGCAGGTCGGTGAGGAAGACGCCGTCGGCGCGGCCCTCCCCCGCGAGGCGTTCGTAGGCCTCCTCCTCCGAGACGTGGGTGGGCACCACCTGCATGACGAGGGCGAACCCCGCCTGCGAGAGCACCGTCTCGACGCCCGCGACGAAGACGGCGAAGAAGGGGTCGGCGCCGAGGGTCTCGGGTGGGCGGGCGATGACGAGGGCGACGGCCATGGCGCGCGACGAGCTGAGGCCGCGGGCCCGCACGTCGCGGGTGAAGCCGAGCTCGTCGGCGGCGCGCAGGATGCGGCTGCGCGTCTCGGCGCTGACCCCGTCACGCCCGTTGATGGCGAACGAGACCGCGCCCTTGCTCACGCCCGCGGCCCGCGCGACGTCGGAGATCGTCGGTCTCCGGATCTGGGCCATGCTTGACTAAACCGGTTCAGTAGACGGGCTGTCAAGAGGCTGCCGCCGCAACCCGGTGCGGGCCACGGCCCGTTTTGGGACATCCCTCCGCCCGCCGGACCGTCCTTGACCGCGCCGCGGCCCGATCCCGGACACCCTCCGCACGCCGGACCGTCCTTGACCGCGCCACGGCCCGATGCCGGACACCCGACCGGTCGAACGGGCCGGTGACGGGGTCAGCGGGTCCGGGTGCGCGTCGTGGTCAGCAGCTGGTCGACCGGGGCATGGTCGTCACGCAGCACCATGGGGGCAGCGGCGACCAACGCGGCCACGTCGGCATCCTCGACGAGGGTCATCGGTGACGCCTGTCGCACGAGGGCACGCGTGAGGGCTTCCCGGTCGAGGGACCGGTCGGAGGCGATGATGACGAGGTTGCCGCCCGCTCCCCCGAGCGACCCGGGGACGACGGCGAGGGCGGTGTGCGCGAAGACCGACGCGACCGTGGCCAGCTCGGACCGGGCGAAGTCGAGGGGGCCGAAGTCGATGACGTTGAGCACGACGAGACCGCCGGGGCGCAGCACCCGCGCGACGTCGGCAAAGGTCTCGCGCGTCGTCAGGTGCCAGGGCACTGCCACGCCTCCGAAGGCGTCCCCGACGTACGCGTCGACGCTGTCGTCGGCGAGCTGGGCGACCGCCACGCGGCCGTCCCCGACGTCGACGCGCAGCCGTGGGTCGTCGGGCAGGGCCAGGCGGGTGCGGTCGACGTCGACGACGCCGGGGTCGATCTCGACGACCGTGTTGGTGATGTCGGGGCGCTGGTCGAGCAGGTAGCGCGGCAGCGTCATGCCTCCGCCGCCGACGTGCAGCACGTCGCGCGCCGTGTCCGGCAGGGTGTCGAGCGCGGCGGCGAAGGTCTTGGCGTAGCCGAACTCGAGGTAGGTGGGGTCAGCCGGGTCGACGTAGCTGTGCCTCAGCGTGTCGAGCACGAGCACCTGCCCACCGGGTCGCGCCGGGTCGGGGCGCACCGACGCGCAGTGGTAGGTCGTCTCGACGTCGCACGGCGAGGGGACGGCCACGCAGCCCACCGCGGCGACGAGCGCGACGGCGAGCGCCGCCGACGTACCGGTCGAGGTCCGGATGCCGTCGCGCCGGGCGAGCACGACGAGCGCGGCGCCGCCGACGACGAGCAGCGCTCCCGTGGCCAGCAGGATGACGCTCGTCGGCACGACCGCCACGAGGACGAAACCGGTGAGGAACGTCGCGAGGATGGCCCCGAGGGTGCCGATGCTCGACAGGCGCCCGACGACGGAGCCCGTGTCGTCGAGGCTGGCCAGCTGCAGCTTGACGACCATCGGGCTGACGGCCGACAGGACGGCGGCCGGGGCGAACACGGTGACGCCGGCGAGGAGCAGGGCGACCGACGGCGCGTCGGACGGTCCGACCGCGGCGGCCGCGAGCCGCACGGCCGGGGTGACGACGAGCACGAGCGCGCCGCCGACGACGAGCAGCGGCCCGATCATGGCGCGGGGCGGGCGGCGGTCGGCCGCGGCGCCACCCGCCCACGACCCGAGCGCGATGGCGGCGAGGGCCAGGCCGATGACACCGGTGTTGGTCTCGACCGTGATGCCGACGTAGGGGGCGATGAGACGCAGGGAGGTGATCTCGAGGACGAGCACCGCCGCCGACGAGACGACGACGAGCACGACAGCGAGCCAGCCGGGCAGGGCCCGGTCGACGCGCCTCGCCTCGGCCGTCACCGGTGGCCCCTCGTCGACGAGCAGGGCGTCCGGCGTGACCACTGGACAGGTCGTACGCGCCCTCTCGACGGGTCGTGAGAGCCCTCTCGACGGGAGGGGGGCGGGGGTGGGGGCATGCCTGACCCTAAGCCGACGGCCCCGGATCTCCAGGTGGGAGAGCCGGGGCCGTCGGTGCTGGCGAGCCGTCGGTCAGCGGACGACGACGTCCCCGCGGACCGCCTGGGCGCGGCTGTCGTAGACGAGGTCACCGGACGCCGACCGGACCACCACCCGCAGGGTGTCGGCCTTGCGGACGTCGGTCGCGGTCACCTCGAGGCGGTAGCCCGAGGCGCCGTTGACGACGGCCGGCCCGGCGAAGCGGGCGGTCGTGCCCGTGACGACGAGCGAGTCGAACCTCGTGGCACCGACCGTCAGCCGCGCCTTGGGGGCGACGTAGCCGAAGACGCCGTTCGGGGTGGTCGCGTTGGCGCGGTAGCCGACGGCGAACGAGAACGTCCCCCGGCCGGCGGCAGCGGGTCGCGGCACGTACGACCCGGCGGGCGAGGCGATGCTGCCAGCCCCCGCGGCGGTGCCGGCCCGGCGGTCGTAGACGACGACCTGCGTCGTCGACGCCGAGGAGCCGGCGTTGCCGAACTGGTCTGTGACGGTGACCTTCACCGTGTAGAACCCGGCCGCGGTGTAGGTGTGCGTCCCCGACACCAAGCCGGCCGAGCCGATCCCGGCGGCGCCGGGCTCGGTGACCGTGCCGGCGCTGCTCGTGCCGTCGCCCCACTCGATGGTGGCGCTGTGCGTGTCGAGCGGGTCGGCGTCGGTGAACGGCGCCGAGACCGTGACCGGCACCCCGACCGAGGTAGCCGCCCCCGGGACCGTGACCGCACCGACCACCGGCGCGGCGTTCGTCAGGGACAGCCCGACGACGACGGGGTCGTGGTCGGAGATGCGGAACTGGTTCGGCGCGTACAGGCTGCTCAGCTGGCCGGCCGTCTTGAACTCGGTGTTGTAGTCGAGCACCGACGGCTCGTCGGCGTTGATGTGCCAGTCGGCCACCCCGGTGACCTGCGCGTCGATCGAAGCGGAGCCGAGGGCGTGGTCGAGGTAGCCCCACTGGCCGTCGAACGCGTACGAGTAGGCCTCGCGCCCGTTGCGCGACTCGATGAGGTTGGTGAAGCCGGCCGACTCGATGGCCCGGATCGGGTCCTCCTTGGCGTAGGAGTTGAGGTCGCCGAGGATGAGCACGTCGGGGTCGCCGGTGCCGGTCGGGTCGCCCGCCAGCCAGTCGGTCAGCAGCTGCGCCGACCGGGTGCGCACCGCGTTGCAGTTGCCCTGGCCGTCACCGGCGTCGGGGGCGACGCACGCGCTGCCCTTGCTCTTGAGGTGGTTGGCCACGGCGACGAAGGTGCCACCGGTCTCGTTGTCGCGGAAGGCCTGGGCCAGCGAGGGACGGTTGCGCGGGTCGGGGTCGCCGCCGGTGACGAAGGCCTCCGTGTTGAGCACCCCCGTGCGCCCGACGGGCGTCACCGCCGCCGGCTTGTAGAGCATGCCGACCTTGATGGCGTCGCTGCCGAGCGAGTCGACCTGGCCGGTGCGGGCGTCGGCGTCGATGAACGCCCACGTGCCTGCGCCGTCGGTCGCGTTGAGACGACCGACGAGGTCGGCGACCGCGCTGCCCGAGCCGTAGCCGTTGTTCTCCATCTCCATGAAGGCGACGACGTCGGCGTCCGTGCCGCTGACGGCGGCGACCGTCTTGGCCGCCTGCCGCTCGAGCTCCTGGGCGGTGTTCGCGCCGCGGCAGTCGAGGGCCGGGCCCGTCACGCCGCCGCGGCAGGTGCTGCCCGAGGCGTCGAGGGTGGTGAAGTAGTTGAGCAGGTTCATGCCGGTCACCCGCAGGTCACCGCCGACCGACGGCGGGTCGGCGGGGCGCGGGTTGGTCGGCTCGAACAGCGCCTGACCACCCAGGGCTCCGACGGGCCGGACGCGGTAGGTGTTCGGGCTCGCGGCGTTGCCGCCCCACGTGTAGGTCATGACGCCGACGAGGCCGGTGGTCGTGTCGCCACCGCGGAGGGTGTTGGTCGCCGAGAGCGGCTGGCCTCCCCGCCCGAAGACGATCGGGTCGGGGTTCTGCGCCTGCGTGGCGTCGTCGACGACGATGCGCCGCAGCGCGTTCTGCGCCTGGAGCGCGAGGGCCGGGGCGCCGGGGGCAACGACGTTGGTCGGCTGCTCGAGGCGGCCGCCCTGCGAGAGCGTGACCTGCCCGAAGCGTCCGAGCTGGAAGTGCTCGGTCACCGTCATCGTCTGCGGCAGCCGCACGAGCATGCCCTCGTAGCGCTCGAGGTCGCTCGGCGAGGTGAGCGGGAACGTCACGTCGACGGGCGTCACGGCGGTGGTGCCGCCGCCGGCCGCGCACACGCGGGGCGTCGCCGCGGCGGTGACCTGCGTCTGGCCCTGGAACTCGCCGACGGCGCCGGTCACGCTGACGACGTCACCGGGCGAGACGGCATCCACGCCGTTGTCGAAGACGAAGACCGCGTCGGACGTCGCGGGGTCACCGTCGCCGACGGGGTCCTGGAGGTAGAAGCCGCGCAGCGCGGGCGCCGGCCCCTCGTGGTCGCCGACGACGACGCCGCGCGTCGTGACGGTGGTGCCGCTGAGCGGCGAGGTGTCGGTCGTTCCCTGGATCGCGGGGATCGCCGTGACCCGCCCCGTGCACGCGTCGCCGGCCGGGGTGCTGAAGTGCACGACGACGTCGGCGGCGAGGGTGTCCGGCGGGTCGTCGGCGTCGACGTCGGAGATCGCGGATGCCGTGACGGTGAGCGAGCACGTCTGCCCCGTCGCGAGGTCGGCGGCGGGGTCGAGGGTGAACGTGGTCGGTCCGCCGGAGACGGTGACGGGCACGGCGCCCGCGCCGCTGCACGTGAGGGCGAACGCGCCCGACGCCGCGGTGACGGGCTCGGAGAAGGTGACGCTGATGTTCGAGGCGGGGTCGACGAGGGCGCCACCGTCGGCCGGCGACGTGGCCGTGACGGTCGGCGCGGCGTCGGCGACGGGCCCGGAGTCGACGGTGTGGCTGCCCAGGCCGTCGAAGGTGTCGACCGCGTAGCCGTCCCACTGCACGGAGGGGTCGAAGGCGTCGCTGCCGTCGCGGTCGCCCGACTGGACCGAGGCCTTGCGGCGCAGGGTGTCGTCGGCGGTCGAGGTGAGGCCGGTGCCCCACTCGGTGCCGGGGTCGACACCGATCTGCCCGATGACGTCGACGGTGCTGCCGGCCTTGGTCAGCTCGACGGCGTCGTCGCCGTTCCACAGGCTGGCCCCGGTGGTCTGGTCGGCCTCGGCGAGCACCGGCGCGGAGGCGCTGCTCGCGGCGACGACGTAGACGTCGCCGGGTGCGACCGTGCCGGTGAGCGAGATGGTGCCGCCCGGGGAGGTGGCGCCGTTGAAGTAGACGCGGATGCCGTACTGCCCGGACGAGAGGTCGACGGGCGCCCCGGTGCCGTTGTAGATCTCGAGCGCCTTGTTGTTGCTCGAGCCCTCGACGTACTCGCTGACGAACAGCTCGGTCGGGGCGGCCGACGCGCTCGGCGCCGCGACGAACGGGCCCAGCCCGGCGGCGAGGACGGTCGCGGCGGTGACCCCCGCGACGCGTCGTCTCGGCCGACGGGTGGAGCCGGGGCGCGGGGCCTCGGCGTGGGGACGTGCTGGCATGAGTTCCTCCCTCGGCCGCGCCCTCCGCGCGGTCATCGCGTCACAGTAGACCGGGGTACGGACACCCGCCCGTCGAGAGCGCACGGCCATCAGATGAACGGTCCGCGACGGTCCGGCGCCCCCTCGGCCGGGGCGCGCGACCCGCCCCTCGGGCGACCTCCACCCCCTCTCGAGCGCTTCTCGTCATGGCTGCGGCCCGGCCTGCGGGGTCTCGCCCGCCTGCCGGTACCGAGCCGCCAGCGTCGCGAACGCGGCCGTGAGCTCCGGCGGCCCCACCACCTCCATCGCGGCCTCGAACCTGCCGAACGAGGCTGCGAGCGCCCCCCACGACCACGAGCCGGCCTCGAGCGCGCACCGGTCCTCGTCGACCGCCGTGAC
Organism: Terracoccus luteus; assembly: GCF_003635045.1. Classification (NCBI taxonomy): domain Bacteria; kingdom Bacillati; phylum Actinomycetota; class Actinomycetes; order Micrococcales; family Intrasporangiaceae; genus Terracoccus; species Terracoccus luteus. The sequence continues at coordinate 3,351,018 of NZ_RBXT01000001.1, forward strand.
GGTGCCGTCGCCCGCGAAGGGGAGGACCTCGTGCACCGGAAGGTCGAGGATGACGGTGCCGCGGCACGGCCAGGCGTCGACGACGGAGCCCTTGAACCGCGCGGAGACGAACGCGTCGACGTCTCCACCCGGTACCGGGCGGGGCGTGAACCGCGGACCGGTCGGCGTCCGCGGTCGGAGACGGTCGACCCGGTAGAGGCGCCAGTCGTCGCGGTCGAGGTCCCAGCCGAGCAGGTACCAGCGCCCGTACGAGGTGACCAGGTGCGCCGGTTCGGTGCGGCGCGGCGGGACGAGCGGCCCGTCGTCGTCCGCGACGCCGTGAGGGCTACAGTCGAAGCGCAGCACCTCGCGGTCGCGGATCGAGCCGGCGAGGGTGACGAGCAGGTCCGTCGAGACGTCGGTGGGGGCGGCGCCCGCCCGCCCGACCACCGTCACCGTGAGGGCGTCGAGGCGGTGCCGCAGGCGCGAGGGCATGACCTGCCGGACCGTCGCGAGGGCGCGCACCGCGGCCTCTCCGATGCCCGCCCCCATCGCGGGGGCCGCGTGCAGGGCCAGGGCGACCGCGACGGCCTGGTCGTCGTCGAAGAGCAGAGGCGGCAGGTCGCTCCCGGCGTCGAGCCGGTACCCGCCGTCCGGCCCCATCGTGGCGTGGATGCGGTAGCCCATCTCGCGCAGCCGTTCGACGTCCCTGCGGACGGTCCGGTCGCTGGTCCCGAGCCGGGACGCCAGGAGATGACCCGGCCAGTCCCGTCGGGTCTGCAGCAGCGAGAGCAGGCTGAGCAGTCGGGCGGTCGTCGTCACACCTCGAAGGCTACGTCGAGTGCAGGACAGAAACTGACCTACACACCCTGGAGAGTGGCGACAGCAGGCCGGACGGGCCCGCACCTCGTGAAGGAGCCACCATGACCATCCAGACGACCACCCACCTCAACTTCCGTGGCGACGCTCGTGCGGCGCTGGAGTTCTACCAGTCCGTCTTCGGCGGCCACCTCGTCGTCAACACCTACGCCGACTTCGGGATGCCGGCCGGCGCTCCCGGTGCCGACAAGGTCGTGTTCGGTCTCGTCGCGGCGGACAACGGGTTCCGGATCATGGGCTACGACGTCCCCGGCCGGACCGAGGGCGCCATCACCGGCGGCGGCTCCACCCGTCGTGAGAACGGCACCACCGTGACCGACCAGGCCCTGTTCGTCTCGATCGGGTCGGACAGCCTCGACGAGCTCCGCGGCCACTGGGACGCCCTCGCCGTGGACGCGGTCGTCGTCGAGCCGTTGGCGGCGTCGGCGTGGAGCGCCGGCTTCGGGATGCTCACCGACCGGTTCGGTGTCACCTGGAGCGTGAGCGTCACGGCGTAAGCGTCGCGGCCCGACCGCGAGACCGCGGTCGGGTCGGACCGCGTGGCCGGCGGCCCGTCTGTCACAGTCGGTGTGCACGCCTCGTCCCCCACCCGGCCCCGAGGAGGCATCCGTGGCGACACCCTCTCCGGAGACCATCGACCAGGCCTTCCGCTGGTCCGACCTGACCGGGGTGCTCGCCAACGCCGTGCTCGGCGGCGTCCTCGCCCGGCAGGCCGGGCTCGACCTCGTCGGATTCGGGACCCTCGCCATCCTCTCGGGCCTCGGGGGCGGGCTCATCCGCGACACCCTCCTGCAGGCCGGGACGCCGGCGGCCCTCACCGACTACGCCTACCTGCTCACGGCGCTGGCCGGGGCGGCGCTCGCCTACCTGCTCGACGTCCGGGGCCGCCTCTGGGACCGGGTCTTCCCCTGCCTCGACGCCGTCGCCATGGGCTGCTGGGCGGCCGCCGGCGCGCAGAAGACGATCGGCACGGGCCTGGGCTGGCTTCCGGCGGTGCTGCTCGGCACCATCACCGCGGTCGGCGGCGGCACCGTGCGTGACGTCGTGCTGCAACGCCGCCCCGGCATCTTTGGGGGGCCCCTGTACGCGACCGCCGCCCTCGTCGCCGCCGGCGTCATGGTGACCATGCACGCGCTGGGTCTCGCCTCCGTGGGGCCTGCTCGTCGCGACGGCGACGGGGGCCGCGCTGACCCTGGTCGCCCGGTGGCGCAACTGGGAGCTGCCCGAGCCCCGGGCCTGGCGACCGACGGCAGCGGTCGCGAAGGCCTCGGGCTCGTGGTTCCGCCACGAGGGCAAACGCTCCCCCACCACGCCGAATCCGCCCCCCGCATCCGGACCACCACGAGAAGCGGAACCTTCCCGATCCTCCGAGCCCCCCGAGGAGCACCCATGACGTCAGCCCTGCCCCAGGTCCTGTCCGGCCTCGACGACGCCCGCGGCTGGCAGGAGGAGCTGTACCGCGACCTGCACGCCCACCCGGAGCTGTCGCACCGCGAGCACCGCACCGCGCGGCTCGTGGCCGAGCGGCTCACGTCGCTCGGCTACGACGTGCGTGACGGCGTCGGCGGCACCGGGGTCGTCGGCATCCTGCGCAACGGTGACGGCCCGACCGTGCTGCTGCGGGCCGACATGGACGCCCTCCCGATCCGCGAGCGCACCGGGCTCGCCTACGCGAGCACCGACACGGCCGACGACGACGGTCAGGAGGTGCCGGTCACGCACGCCTGCGGCCACGACGTCCACGTCGTCTGCCTGCTCGGTGCGGCCGCGCTCCTCGCCGGGTCCACCGCCGCGTGGGGCGGCGCCGTCGTCGCGCTCTTCCAGCCGGCCGAGGAGGTCGGCACCGGGGCGCAGGGCATGCTCGACGACGACCTCGCCGCGCTCGTCGGCACGCCCGACGTGGCCCTGGCCCAGCACGTCCTGCCCTACCCGGTCGGCACCGTGGGCACCCGCCCCGGCTCGTTCCTCTCCGCCGCCGACACGCTGCGGATCACCCTGCACGGTCGTGGTGCCCACGGGTCGATGCCCCAGGCAGCCGTCGACCCGGTCGTGCTCGCCTCGATGGTCGTCCTGCGGCTGCAGACGATCGTGTCGCGCGAGCTGTCGCCCACCACCCCCGCGGTGCTGACGATCGGCAGCCTCCACGCCGGCTCGGCCGGCAACGTCATCAGCGACGAGGCCGTGCTGCAGCTCAACGTGCGCACGTACGACGAGGCGACCCGGACGCAGGTGCTGGATGCCGTCACCCGCATCGTCCGCGCGGAGTGCGCCGCGTCGGGGTCGCCGCAGGAGCCGACCGTCGAGGTCGTCGACCACTACCCGCCGACCGTCAACGACGCCGACACGACGGCCCGCGTCCGCGCGGCCTTCGACACCGCGTTCGGCGACGCCGTCTTCGACATCGACCTGCAGACCGCCAGCGAGGACTTCAGCGTCGTCCCCGACGCCCTCGGGACGCCGTACTGCTACTGGGGAAACGGTGGCATCGACCCCGACGCCTACGCCGTGGCGCAGGAGGCGGGACGCATCGCCTCGGACGTCCCCGTCAACCACTCACCCACCTTCTCGCCCGTCGTCCAGCCGACGCTCGACACGGGGACGTCGGCGATGGTCACTGCGGCGCTGGCCTGGCTGGCCCCGGACGGCGACCGCCCCGCATGAACCGACCGGCCGCAGCGGGCTACCGACCCGTCAGGAGAAGCGGACGAGCACCCGGTCGCCGGCACCGGTGAGCGGCCCGGCGAGGTCGTCGGCCTCGGCGGTGCCGTCATGACTGTGTCGCGGGGCCGCGCCGTCATGGGCCTCGGCGTCGACGGCGGCCTCGGTCGTCTCGGCCGGGGCGGGCAGGGCCGCCCGGTCGCGCGCCCGCAGCCAGACGGCGACGGCGAGCCACAGCACCGCCACGACGCGCAGCATCGACAGGGCGGCGTACCAGGGCGCCGGCAGCCCGCGGTCGGGTGTCGTGTTGCCGGCGATGCTCAGCCAGACCGCGACGAAGTTGACCGCCTCGGCGGAGGCCCAGACGAGATGGTCGCGCCACTGCACCGCGCACCAGGCCACGAGCGGCACGAGCCAGAGCGAGCTCTGCACGGTGAACGACTTGCCGGTGACGAGCACGATGGCGACCATGACGAGCGAGACCTCGGCGAGCGTCGGGCGACGCCGGGACGACAGGGCGAGCACCGCGCCGGCCACGAGGGCGAGCACCCAGCCGAGCGCCGCGATGGCCGTGATGGCCCCGTTGGGCAGCGGGTGCCCGGCGAGCTGCGGCAGCAGCCACGGCGAGCCGTAGCCCGCGCCCGACTCGGCCCACCCCTGGTAGGCCGACAGGGCGGCATCCGGGTTGAGCACCCACAGCCCGACGAGCACGACGCCGAACGTCGCGAGCGCCCGCACCGCGAGGCGCCCGAAGTCGCGCAGCCGACCCGCGCGCAGGGCGAGCAGTCCGATCGCCACGATGATGAGCACGGGGTAGCTGCGCGCGCTCACGGCCAGACCGAGCAGGATGCCGGCCAGCGCCGGCCGTCGTCGGCCCCACGCCCACATGCCCGCGGTCGCGAGCGCCACCCCGAGCAGGTCGGCGGAGACGAAGGCGACGAGGGCGACGACGGGGGCGACGGCGACGTGGGCCGCGCTGAACGGCATCCGGGAGGTCGAGGCGACGAACCAGACGATGGCGAGGAGCAGGACGGTGCTGACGGCCGCCCACAGCGCGAAGAACCACGCCGCCTGCGAGCTGATGCCGTTGGCACCGTCGTGCGGCACGAGGGAGGCGACAGCGGTGAGGGCGAGACCGGTGAGCGGGGGCTGGCCCGTCGTCGCGGCTTCGGGCCCGCCCTGGAGGAAGGCGGCCAGGCCGTCCTTGACCGGGGAGTCGCGGTAGGTGTTCGGCAGGTCGCTGTAGCAGGCGTTCCAGAACTGGCCGTCGCCGACGAACCCGGTGCGCAGACAGGGCACGCGCAGCAGGATGCCGAAGGCGGCGGGCAGGGCCGCGAGGGCCGAGAGCACGGCGGCGACGGTGACCCACGACTGCCGCGGCGGCGACGCGTAGCGGCCCCGCGGCCCCCCGATGACCTCGGAGGCCGCGTCGACGACGGGGTCGCGCATCAGCCGGTGGTGGCGGGCGCGGCGGTCACGCGGTCGGACGTCGGCGCCCCGGGGTTGGCGGGCTTCGTCGGCCTCCCGCCGTTGGTGCGCGTCGTGGTCGGCTGGGGCCGGGTGGACGTGGGCTGCGGCGGTCGCGTCGACGTGGGCTCGGGTGGGCGGGTCGAGGTCGGCTGCGGCGGTCGCGTCGAGGTGGGCGCGGGCGGCTGGGTCGTCGTCGGCTCCGGGGCGGTCGTCGACGGCTCGGGTGTCGACGTGGTCGGCTCGGGGCTGGAGGGGCTCGGCTCCGCACTCGGCGTGGACGGGTCGTTCGTCGGCTGCTGCTGCGTGAACGTCGGACGCTGCGTCGCCGGCGGCGTGTAGACCGGGCGCAGGTCGTTGTCACCGACGCCGACCCGGTCGGGGAACTGCTCGACCGGCAGGTTCTCGAGCGCCACCTGCATGAAGTCGTAGAACACGTCGGCCGGGATCGTGCCGCCGGTGAGGTTGGTGTCCTCGGAGTCGGTGAGGGTCAGGGCGTTGCCGTTCGCGTCGGGCTTGTACATCCCGATGGACACGGCGAGCTGGGGCACGAAGCCGCTGAACCAGATCGACTTGCTGGCCGACGAGGTGCCCGTCTTGCCGGCGATCGGCCGGTCGAGCCGCTGCAGCTTCGTCGCGGTGCCGCCGGTGCGCACGGTGTACGTCATGGCGTTCGTGACGTCGGCCGTCACGTCGGCGTCGAAGGCCCGCACCGGCTCGGGCTTGGCGTCGTACTGGAAGTCGTCGGTCGTCGACGTCACCTTCTTGATGACGTACGCCTTGGTGCGCAGGCCCTGGCTCGCGATGGTCGAGTAGGCCGTGGCCATGTCGACGACGTGCGGCGAGGCACTGCCGAGCACGTTGGTGAGGCTGTCGTCGAGGCCCTTGGTGTTGGCCGGGATGCCGGCGTCGATCGCGGCCTGGCGCGTCTTGGCCGGGCCGATGTCGTTGTTGAGGTTGACGAAGGCCGTGTTGATCGAGCGACCGATCATGCGGCGCATGTCGACCATGCCGTACGAGATGCCGCCGAAGTTGACGATGCGCGTGCCGTCGATCTCCTGCGGCTGGTCGCCGTCGAACCGGGTCTTCGTCGAGACCCCGTCGCGCACGGCGGCGAGCACCGCGAAGGGCTTGAAGTTCGAGGCGCCCTGCAGGATGGCCTGCGTCGCCGTGTTGAGCTGGCTCTTGCGGTAGTCGGCACCGCCGTACATGGCGACGACGGCGCCGTCGCCCGGCTTCATCGCGACGAGCCCGCCGGTGACCTTCTCGGGCAGGTTGTCCTTCATCGCCTCGACGGCGGCGTCCTGCGACGTCTTCTGGATCGTCGTCGTGATGCGTAGGCCGCCGCGCTCGATCTCGGCGTCGGTGAGGCCGGTGCGGGTCAGCTCGTTGGTGACGACCGCCGTGATGTAGCCCGTCGTGCCCGAGCCGAAGCCGTTGGCCTTCGCGGCGGCGATCTTCGGCAGGTTCGCGTCCTTCGCCCGGTCGGCGGCGCTCAGCCACCCCTCGGTCACCATGCCGTCGAGAACGTAGGCGTAGCGGCGCTGGAGGTTCTCCTTCTGGGCCTCGCCGAGGGCCGGGTCGAAGAGGCTGGGCGCGTTGATGACCGAGGCGAGCACCGCCCCCTCGGGGACCGTCAGCTGCGAGACGTCCTTGTTGAAGTACGCCTTGGCCGCGCTCTGGATGCCGTAGGCCCCGCGGCCGTAGTAGATCGTGTTGAGGTAGTCCTCGAGGATCTGGTCCTTGCTGTACTGGCTGTCGATCTTGACCGCGATGAGGATCTCGCGTGCCTTGCGCGAGATGGTGCGGTCCTGGCTGAGGAAGTAGTTCTTCACGTACTGCTGCGTGATGGTCGAGCCACCGACCTGGGCCTCGCCCGTGATGCTCGTCTTCACCGCGCGCAGGATGCCGCCGACCGAGATGCCGTTGTTCTCGTAGAAGCTGCGGTCCTCGGCGGCGAGGTGCGCCTCCTGCACCGCCTTCGGCACCTTCGACAGCGGCACCGACTCGCGGTTGGCGTTGTCGGGGGCGATGCGGTCGAGCTCGGTCTTGCCGTCGGCGTAGTAGACGATCGAGACCTGCTTGTCGGCCAGCTCGTTCGGGGCCGGGATCGTCGTGCGCTGGTAGGCCACGAAGACGCCGATGGCCCCGAGCACGACGAGCACGAGGGCCGTCAGCGAGCCCCACTTGAGGGTGCCGACGAGGGCCCGCCGCCAGCCGGTGCGCTTCGGGCGCTGGGCTCGGCGCGAGGTCTTCGTCGCTCGCGTGCTCTGACTCAACTGCTCCACCACTTCTCTTCGCGTGGCCCGACGGGCGCACGGCGGACCCGTCCGGACGTGCGGAGACGTGCGGCCGGGCCCTCGGACTCGGTCCAGTATGGCCCGGCACCCCTGTGGATGCCGAACCGCGGGTGTGGTAGTGGCGCGCGGTCCGTACGGGGCGAGGTCACGGCCGTCGGACCGGCTCCGCGCCCGTCGAGCGGCCGCACCCGCCCGACCACCCGGCATCCGCGCCGCACCGACCGGTGACGCGGCGATGTATCGCACCGATATATCTCTGTGTACTCTGACGACAGACCCGCCGCCCCGCGCGGCGCCGACGACGACCACGACGACGCAGAGGAGGACACCGTGCCCACGAGCGCAGGCTCACCCCGGTCGCGCCGCGCCGCTCTGCTCGAGTTCGCGGTGCTCGGCCTGCTGCACGACTCGCCGCTGCACGGCTACGAGCTGCGCAAGCGGCTCACGACGGCGCTCGGCATCTTCCGGGCCGTCTCGTACGGCTCGCTCTACCCGTGCCTGCGCGGACTCGTCGAGCGCGGCCTCATCGGCGAGCGCACCGACGACACCGGCGCCGGTGGCCGCCGACCCCGGATCACGTACGAGCTGACGGCCGAGGGCAAGGAGCATTTCCAGGACCTCGTCGCCGCCGCCGGCCCCGACGCGTGGGACGACGACGACTTCGACGTCCGCCTCGCCTTCTTCTCGCGCACCGAGGCCCAGGTGCGCCTGCGCATCCTCGAAGGGCGTCGCTCGCGCCTCGAGGAGCGCCTGGCCAACATCCGCGAGGCCTCGACCCGCAACCGCGAGCGGATGGACGGCTATACCCTCGCGCTGCAGAGCCACGGTGAGGACTTCGCCGAGCGCGAGGTGCGCTGGCTCGACGAGCTCATCACCGCCGAGCGGCGCGCCGCCCTCGACCCCGGTCCCGCCGCCTACGACGACCTCGACCACCAGCCGGCCGCGCCGTCGGGGACACCGTCGGGGACCCCGCCCGACGGGGACTGAGCCGTCGGCGCCCGCGCGCCCCCCGGCATCCCCCGGCCCCACCCACCAGACCCTCTTCGTCAGACCACCACACAACAAGGAGCCACCCATGGGATCCATCCGCGTCGCCATCGTCGGCGTCGGCAACTGCGCGAGCTCGCTCGTGCAGGGTGTCGAGTTCTACAAGGACGCCGACCCCACGACGACCGTGCCCGGCCTCATGCACGTGACGTTCGGCGAGTACCACGTCGGTGACGTCGAGTTCGTCGCCGCGTTCGACGTCGACGACAAGAAGGTCGGCAAGGACCTCGCCGAGGCCATCAACGCCTCGGAGAACAACACCATCAAGATCACCGACGTCCCCACGACTGGCGTCGAGGTGCAGCGGGGCCACACCCTCGACGGGCTCGGCAAGTACTACCGCATGACGATCGACGAGTCGGCCGCCGAGCCGGTCGACGTCGTGTCGGTGCTCAAGGAGCGCCGGGTCGACGTCCTCGTCTCCTACCTCCCCGTCGGCTCCGAGCAGGCCGACAAGTTCTACGCGCAGTGCGCCATCGACGCGAAGGTCGCCTTCGTCAACGCCCTGCCGGTCTTCATCGCCAGCGACCCCGAGTGGTCGGCGAAGTTCGAGGCCGCCGGCGTGCCGATCATCGGCGACGACATCAAGAGCCAGGTCGGTGCCACCATCACCCACCGCGTCATGGCCAAGCTCTTCGAGGACCGCGGCGTCGCGCTCGACCGGACGTACCAGCTCAACGTCGGCGGCAACATGGACTTCAAGAACATGCTCGAGCGCGAGCGCCTGGAGTCCAAGAAGGTCAGCAAGACCCAGGCCGTCACGTCGAACCTGCGCGGCGAGCTCGCCGACAAGATCGACGACCGCAACGTGCACATCGGCCCCAGCGACTACGTGCAGTGGCTCGACGACCGCAAGTGGGCCTACGTGCGCCTCGAGGGCCGCGCCTTCGGCGACGTGCCGCTGAACCTCGAGTACAAGCTCGAGGTGTGGGACTCCCCCAACTCGGCCGGCATCATCATCGACGCCGTGCGCGCCGCGAAGATCGCCAAGGACCGCGGCATCGGCGGCGCCCTGCTGTCCGCGTCGTCGTACCTCATGAAGTCCCCGCCCGAGCAGCGCGAGGACACCGAGGGCCGCCGTCGCCTCGAGGCCTTCATCACCGGCGACGAGGCGCGCTGACCACAGCCGTCTGACTTCGCCCGAGCTCCTACCAGGCCGTCTGAGCCCGGATGCCGTGAGGCCCCCGTCCGTGCGGACGGGGGCCTCACGCGCGCTCGACGGCTCAGGTGGTCCGGGTGGTCGTGCTGGCAAGGACCGAGCCGGTGAGCTGCTCCCCGTCGACGGAGCCGACCGTGCACTGGATGGTGCGGTCGGTGTCCCACGTGTCCTCGTCGGCGGGATAGATGTACGAGGGTTCGATCTCCTCGAGGCGGTCCTCGCTCACGAGGGGCGCGCCCCGCTGCTGACAGCCGGCGTCCGCGTCCTCCGCGAGGGCGTCGACACCGGGGTAGGGCCCCTCGGGCAGCTCGAAGACGGCGATGACCTGGCTGTCGTGGGGCTGGGCACACGGCAGCACGGTCACCCAGTCGACCTCCTCGGCCGTGCCGGAGTCGAAGCAGTCGCCCGCCGCGAGGTCGGAGACGAACATCGACGACCGCTGCGTCACGTTGCCGGAGGCGTCGCGCGGCGCCTCGGTGTTCATGATGCTGAGGGCGGCGACGCCGAGCCAGACGACGACGGCGACGCAGCCGAGGACGATGCCCGTGATGGCGAGGCGACGCCCCGCCTGGTTGCGCTCCATCACCTGGTTGAGGGCGCGGGCACCGAGCACGATGGCGACGATCCCCAGGGGCGGGACCACGCCCAGGATGCCGGTCACCAGGGCCCAGACCGCGAGCCGGTTCGTCCCCGGGGTGCGGGCCGGCGGCGGCATCAGCGGCGCCGGGTAGGCGGGCCCGACGGGCGGCGCCACCGCCGCTGCGGTGGGTTCTGCGCTCATGTCTTCGCTCGGCGCGGCGATGGTGTCAGGGGGCTCGGTCACCGGCCGAAGCGTGCCACAGACCGGCGCCGCCGTGTCCGTTTTCTACGACTTGCCGGAGGGGAGCCGGGAGTCGGCCGCCATCGCGTCGTGGGTGCGGGTGGCGGTGTGGGCGATGACGGAGGTGAGACTGCGGTCGTCGCGGCGCACGAGCACGGTGACCAGCTCGACGACGGCCACGGTGAGCACCCCCGCCGCGGGCCAGAGGATGATCGGCAGCCAGCGCACGACGAAGCGCACGAGCACCGACCAGGCCCGCGCCCGTTCCGGCCGGTCGGAGCGCTGCACCCCGAGCAGCACCATCGCCTGGCCAGGCGTCGCGCGGTCGCGACGCAGCAGCGGCACGACGAGGAAGACGACGGTCGAGACCGCGATCTGGACCCACTGCAGGGGCTGCTGGAGCGACTCGGTGGTGACCCCGCGCCCCCGGGCCACGAGCGAGATCCCGACGGCCAGCACGGCGCCGATGAAGACGGCGAGGACGAGGTCGGACACCGCCGCCCCGACCCGGCGACGGCCGGTCGGCGGCTCGAGGTCGCTGCGCCGGGGGACGTCGAGGCTCAGCCGCGGGCCCAGCCACCGGCCCACCGTGCGCGCGACGAGGCGGCCGATCAGCCACCCCACGATCGCACCGGTCGTGTTCGTCAGCAGGTCGTCGACGTCGGCCAGGCGGTAGGGGCACGGGTAGAGGCCCCACAGGCCCGTGCCCTGGGTCGCCTCGATGAGCAGCGAGACGGCGAGACCGGCCGCCGCCGCCGTGGCCAGCCCGCGCCCGCCGCCGCCCCGGCGCGGGGGCAGAGCCGTGGCGACGAGGACGCCGAGGGGCACGAAGAAGAGCACGTTGAAGGCGACCTGCAGGAATACCCCGCTCGTCAGGGTCGAGGTGAGACCGGTGGCCTCGTACCGGGCGATGACGTCGTCGAGCGAGGCGAGCGGCCGCGTCTGCCAGTAGTCGATACGGCGACCGAGACGGCAGTAGCGCTGCGGGTCGTCCGGCAGCGGGAAGGTCGTGAAGGCGACGAGCGCGCACGCGTAGAGGCCGCCGGCGACCGCCAGCAGGGCCGGCCCGGGGGCGGCGTACCGGTAGCGCCGGTAGACGAACGCGAGGAACGGGCCGACGAGCACCGCCGCCAACGGCACGAAGATGACGAAGGCGGTGACGCCTTGGTACAGCCACGTCGTCATCGCGCCCCCGCTCCCGACCGGGCGCGGTCTCCACCGGCCCCGGTCCAGACGCTACCCGGGGCCCGGGCTGACGCCGGGCCGCTGGGTATGGCTGAACCAACGCGGTCGGCGATGCACCAGACAGGGCGCCGGCCCGGCCACCCCGACCTTCGGAGGTCCACCATGAAGCGACTGCTCATCCTCACCGCCGGCGCCGCCGGCTTCCTGCTCGGCTCCCGGGCGGGCCGCGAGCCCTACGAGCAGTTCATGCGCGCCATCGGCCAGCTCAAGGACGACCCGCGCGTGCAGCAGAAGGCGCAGCAGGGCGTCGACTTCGTCAAGGAGCAGGCGCCCGTCGTCGCGGAGAAGGCCACCGACGCCGCCCGCGCCGCCACGGACAAGGTGACCTCGGCCGTCTCGAACGGCGACGCGTCCTCGTCGTCGGTGGCCGACGGCCACCGCCCGACGCACTCGACGCACTCGGGCGACGCCGACGACCTCATCGAGCAGGCCGTGCAGTACCAGAAGGACCACGGACCCAAGGGCCCGCTCCCCTGAGCCTCCCCTCACAGCCGGCCACCCGGCATCCTCGGTCGGCCGGGGCGGTGGTCTCGCGGGGCGTCACGACATTTGGACACCCATAACGCGATCTACTGCGACGGGGCCAGAATGGCGCTCGATCCCGCACCGCTTCGAGAGGACCGCCGTCATGGCCACACCGCGTCTGGGCGAGACCGCGCCCGACTTCAGCGCCGACACGACCGAGGGCCCGATCCGCTTCCACGAGTGGAAGGCCGACAGCTGGGCCGTGCTGTTCAGCCACCCGGCCGACTTCACCCCCGTCTGCACGACCGAGCTGGGCCGCGTCGCCGCGCTCAGGGACGAGTGGGACGCCCGCGGCGTCAAGGTACTCGCCGTCTCGGTCGACCCGGTCGAGCAGCACGAGCGGTGGAAGGGCGACATCGAGGAGGTCGGCGGTGCCGCCGTGTTCTACCCGCTCATCGCCGACGACTCGCGCCAGGTCAGCGAGCTCTACGACATGATCCACCCGGGCGAGGGCGACACCTCGGGTGTGCGCTCGGTGTTCGTCATCGACAAGGGCAACACCGTGCGCCTGTCGCTGACCTACCCCAAGAGCGTGGGCCGCAACTTCGACGAGATCCTGCGGGCGGTCGATGCCCTGCAGGTCACCGACAGCGGCCCCTTCTCGACGCCCGCCGACTGGCAGGACGGCCAGCGCGTCATCGTCGCTCCGACCGTCTCGACCGCCGACGCCCGGGCGCGCTTCGGCGACGACGCCGTCGACGAGGTCAAGCCCTACCTGCGGTACACGACGGCCGCGGCCAAGACCACGGCCGACGCCCCAGCCTGACCTGCCCCGGCCCTCTCACGTCGAGAGGCCACAAGAGGTCACCGAGAGGCCAGTCCCGGCGCGGGCTGGCCTTTCGCTGGCGTGTATTTGGCCTTTCGACGGGGGTGCGCCGGGTGGGTCAGGCGCGGAGGAGGCGGGTCAGCTCGCGGACGAAGGCGTCGACGTCGGATGCCGCGGTGTCCCACGAGCACATCCAGCGCACCTCGCCGGTGGCCGGGTTCCAGTCGTAGAAGCGGAACGCCTCGCGCAGCCGGTCGGCCACACCCCGGTCGAGCACCGCGAAGACGGCGTTGGCCTGCACGGCCTGGGTGACGGTGACCCCGTCGAGACCGCTCACGCCGTCGGCGAGGCGCTGCGCCATCTCGTTGGCGTGCGAGGCCGACCGCAGCCACAGGTCGCCGTCATAGAGGGCGAGCAGCTGCGCCGAGACGAACCGCATCTTCGAGGCGAGCTGCATGTTGAGCTTGCGCAGGAAGACGAGGCCGTGCTCGTCGGCGGTGATGTCCTGGTTGACGACGACGACCGCCTCGGCGGCGAGCGCGCCGTTCTTCGTCCCGCCGAGGCTGACGAGGTCGACGCCGGCGTCGGTGGTGAAGGCGGCGAGCGAGTCGCCCAGCGAGGCAGCGGCGTTCGCGATTCGCGCCCCGTCGAGATGCACCCGCATGCCGCGGCTGTGGGCGTGCTCGGTGATGGCCCGGATCTCGTCGACCGTGTAGAGCGTGCCGAGCTCGGTGCTCTGCGTGATCGACACGACGAGCGGCTGCGCGCGGTGCTCGTCGCCCCAGCCCCAGGCCTGACGGTCGACCAGCTCGGGGGTGAGCTTGCCGTCGGGGGTCGGCACGGTGAGCAGCTTGAGGCCGGCGACCCGCTCGGGCGCGGCGTTCTCGTCGGTGTTGATGTGGGCCGTCTCGGCGCACACGACCGCACCCCAGCGCGGCAGAAGCGCCTGCAGGGCAAGGACGTTCGCGCCGGTGCCGTTGAAGACGGGCCACGCCGTGGCGCCCTCGCCGAAGTGGCCGGCGACGACCTCCTGCAGGCGGGCGGTGTAGTGGTCCTCGCCGTAGGCGATCTCGTGCCCGCCGTTCGCGACGGCGAGCGCCTCGAGCACCTCGGGGTGCGCACCGGCGTAGTTGTCGGACGCGAAGCCCCGGCGGTCGAGGTCGTGCAGGGGGGCGACGCCCCGGGTGGTGGTGCTCACGAGTTGCCTTCCTGGGTCACGGGTCCGGCGCGCACGCCGTCGCATCCGACGCTACGCCGTCACGGAGCGCCACCGCCCGACGGGTCGGTGGGGGTCAGAGGGTGACGCGGGTGCCGTTGAGCTCGGCGGCGTCGCCGTCAAAGATGGCCCGGATGCCGGACGCCACCTGGGCGGGCGAGCTGGCCTTGGGGTCGTCGCCGATCCACGACACGACGCCGATGACGGCGGCCGCGGTCTGCGGTGTCGGGTCGGTCTTGCGGCCGGACTGCAGGCGGCGGAAGGAGTCGGCGAGGGCGAGCATCCACGCCTCGGCGGCCGACTTGGCGGTGGCGTAGTTGGCGTTGCCCGCGGTCGGCTTGGCCGCCGCGGCCGCGCTGACGACCACGACCCGACCGGCCGGCGACGCGACGAGGTCGTCGTGCAGCGCGAGCGTGAGGTGGCGCAGGCTCTCGACGAGGTTGGCGCTGAGGAAACGCCAGTCGTCGTCAGAGTTGTCGGTGAACGCCTTGCCGCCGCGCCACCCGCCGACGAGGTGGGCCAGCCCGTCGACCCGGCCGTGCGCCGACTTCACCTGCGCGACAAGGGTGCTCATGGCATCCGTCTCGGTGACGTCGGCGACGTGCGTCGTCAGGCGGGCACCACCGGCGGCCGAGCCGGTCACCTGCGCGTCGACCTCGGCGAGGCGGTCGGCGTCGCGACCGACGGCGGCGACGTCGTGGCCGGCCGCGAGCAGCGCGGCGCACGTGGCCAGACCGGAGGCGCCCGTCGCCCCCGTGACGATGACGACGCTCACGCGGCCGCGCCCTCCTCACGGGCGACGAGGTCGCTGCGGCCGGTGATGCCGGCGGTCGACTCGATGACGGGCTTCATCTTCTTGGCCAGCGCCTCGAAGAACATCGACAGCGGGAACTCGTCGGGCAGCACGGCGTCGGTCAGGCCCTTGGGCGGGCCGTCGAGCGGCAGCGCGGTGAGGTCGCCGGCGGCGTGGCGGGCCCAGGCCGAGCTCGGGTGCGGCGTGACGACCGAGCTGACGAGCGCGTAGGCGGCGAGCCAGTGCGACGCCTTGGGGCGGTCGATCGAGCGCCAGTAGAGGTCCTCGATGGCCCGGCCGAGCTCGAGCACGGGCTCGGTGACGGCCTCCCAGTCGACGCTGAGGCGGTTGTCGGTCCAGTGCAGCACGCCGCGCTGGTGCAGCCACGCGAAGAGCAGCTGGCCGCCGAGACCGTCGTAGTTGCGCACCCGGGAGCCGGTGATGCTGAAGCGGAAGATGCGGTCGAAGAGCACCGCGTACTGCACCATGCGCGCGTAGGGGTGACCCTCGGCCTCGAGCTTGACCGACTCGCGGAAGGCGGTGAGGTCGCAGCGCAGCTCTTCGAGCGCGTAGAGGAAGAACGGCATCCGCTGCTTGACCATGAAGGGGTCGAAGGGCAGGTCGCCGTGCATGTGGGTGCGGTCGTGGATGAGGTCCCACATCACGAAGGTGCGCTCGGCCAGCTGCTGGTCGGCGACGAGGCGGGCCGCGTCGGCGGGCAGCGACAGGCGGGTGACGTCGGCGGCCTCGGCGACGACGCGACGGAACCGCGCCGCCTCACGGTCGGCGAAGATGCCGCCCCACGTGAACGCCGGCACCTCGCGCATGGCGACGGTCTCGGGGAAGAGGACGGCCGAGTTCGTGTCGTAGCCGGCGGTGAAGTCGAGGAAGCGGATCGGCAGGAAGAGCCGGTTCGAGTAATCGCCGGCCTCGAGCTCGGCGACGAAGTCGGGCCAGATCACCTCGAGCAGCACGGCCTCGACCATGCGGTCGGGGTTGCCGTTCTGCGTGTACATCGGGAAGACGACGAGGTGGGTCAGGCCGTCGACGCGGTGCTGCGCGGGCGCGAAGGCGTTCAGCGAGTCGAGGAAGTCGGGCACGCCGAAGCCGCCGTCGACCCAGCGGCCGAAGTCGAGGACGAGGGCCTCGAGGTACGCGGCGTCGTGCGGCAGCGACGGCGCCAGGCCACGGATGCCGGCCACGACCTCGGCGACGAGGGTGCGGGCGCGCTCGTGGCCGGCCTCGTCGACGTCGTCACGCAGCGAGCCGTCCTTCTGCTGCAGCAGGCGCAGCTCGGAGACGGCGGCCTTGAGCCGCAGCCATGCCGGGTCGGAGACAAGGGGGTGCACGGCGGCGTCACCGGTGGCGGGCACGGCCTCGGTGGCAGTCGCGGCGACCGGTGCGACCCAGGCGACGGCGTTGCGCAGCAGCTCACGGTACGAGCGTCGCTCGTCGGCCGAGGCGGGCTCGACACCGAGCAGCATCCACCGGCGGCCGGCCTGCTCGCCCTCGGCGGCCGGCGTGACGGCGGCGGCGACGACGAAGCTGGCGGCACGCAGCAGCGGACGGGCGTCGTGGTGCTGCGGCAGGGCGGTGGTGGCGCGCAGGCCGGTGGGCTCGACGCGCGCGAGCAGGTCGAGCTGGTCGGGGCGGGGGCCGTGCGGCTCGGCGGGCTCGACGGCGCCGAGAGACCCGGCATCCGACACGTCGGCGGCGGCGTGCAGCCCGTCAGGCCCGAGGGTCGCGGCGGCGGCACCGAGGGCGATGACGCCGGCGTCGGGGCGCAGGGCGTCGAGGTCGGTCGCGGTGGCCGTGGGGCCCGCCACGACGACGTCGGCCTCGGCCAGGGAGTCGGTCAGTCGGACGCCGACGGCGACGAGGTCGTCGCGCAGGGCGGCGAGCGCCGACTCGGCCCCGAGGACGTGTGCAAGAGGAAGTGACATGGCCTGCGCCCCTGTCCGTAGATTCTGCGGTCTGCTGACGCCAAGTTAACAGAATCTGTAGACGAGACCCCACCCCTTCAGGAGATCGTCCTGACTCACGCGGTCGATTCGGGCGTTCCCATCGCGCGTGCGAACCTCCCCCCACCTCCTAGATGGCGTCGCGCCTTCGGGCACCGAACACGGCTGCCTGCGTGCGCCGCTGCATATGGAGCTTGGCGAGCAGCCCGGAGACGTAGTTCTTCACGGTCTTCTCCGCGAGGTGGAGGCGGTCCCCGATCTCGCGGTTGGTCAGACCGTCGGCGATGAGGTCGAGGATCTGTGACTCGCGTGGGGTGAGGCCGACATCAGGGACAGCCGGCACACCGTCGGGCGTCGGCGAGCGAAGACGCTCGAGGAGAACGCCGACGAGGGCGGGGTCGATGAGCGAGCGTCCTTGCGAGACCTGCGTGATGGCGTCGGTGAGCGACACCCCTCGGATCTCCTTGAGCAGATAGCCGGAGGCACCGGCCATGACGGCTGCGAACAGGGCCTCGTCGTCGTCGTAGCTGGTGAGGATCAGGCAGCGCGTGGCCGGGGACGTGGACCTCACGGCCCGGCAGACGTCGATGCCACTCCCGTCCGGGAGTCGGGCGTCGAGCAGGGCGACGTCCGGCGCGGCGGCGGGGATGCGCCGTAGGGCTTCGGCGGCCGTCGACGCCTCTCCGACGACGAGGAGGCCGGGGTGGGAGTCGATGAGCTCGGTCAGGCCTCGGCGCACGATCTCGTGGTCGTCGAGGAGGAAGACACGGATGGGGCCGGTCTCGGCAGGCGAGGATGTGCGGCTCCCGGTCATGGCGCGGTCCCGGTGTCCGGACCCGCAGCCGTCGCGCCGGAGCCGTGCCCGCCCGCACGGTCCGGGCGTGCCTCGACTTCTCCGCCCGCCACGACCACCAGGCCGGCGGGTGGACGGTCCTGGGCCATGCCGGCGGCTTTCACGACCGATGGTGGCGCGAGTGTCGCGGTCCAGCGCAGCGTGGTGCCCGGCCGTGGCGCCGTGTCGTCGCCGGCGGCGACGGCACAGGTTCCTCCTCGAGCGACGGCTCGGGCGGCGAGGTTGGCGAGACCGGACCGTCGCTCGGCCTCATGACGGGTGAGACCGACGCCGTCGTCGCTGATCCGGACCGTGACGTGGGTGGGTTCGATGGTGATGGTCACGGTGGCGGCGGTGGCCCCTGCGTGTCGGGCGACGTTGGTCAGTCCTTCCCTGACGACCGCCTGCACGTCCGCCAGCAGCGCCTCGTCCGTCAGCAGGTGGCTCGGCCCGTCGACCTGGAGGGTGGGCTCGAACCCGAGCGCGGTAGCAGCAGAACGGACCGTGGTGGCAACTCGTCCGGCCAGCCCGTGGGGCTCGACGTGCTGCAGCTCGAAGATGGTCTCGCGAATCTGCCTGATGGTCAGGTCGAGGTCGTCGACGGCACGGATGATGAGTGGACGCAGGTCGTCGGGCGCACGTTGAGCGGCCGACTGCAGGCTCAGCCCGGTCGCGAAGACCTGCTGGATGACGTGGTCGTGCAGGTCGCGCGCGATGCGGTCGCGGTCCTCGAGCAGCACGAGGCGTTCGTTCTGTGACCGTGACTCGGCGAGGTCGAGGGCGATGGCGGCGTGTCTCGTGAACGACTGCGTCATCTCGAGGTCGGTGGTCGTGAACGACCTGGACCCCTTCACCCGGCCGACCATGGTCACCCCCAGCATCTCGCCGCTGCCGATGAGTGGGCACGCCATGACAGGCCCGACCTCGATCGCGTGCTGCAGATGGACGGGGTAGGAGTTGCGCGCTGAGGACGGTGACCGGAGTGGCGGCGCGACGGCTCCGTCCTCGTCGTGGCTCCGGGTGCCGTCGTGGTCGAGGATGACCGGGCGCCCGGCGTCCAGCACGGTTCCGGCCAACGAGCCCTCTCGCGGGTAGACGAAACCGACGAGCTCGTCGGCCTTCTTCCCCACGGCCACCCGCACCTCCAGCTGCGCCCGTGCGGGCGTCGTCATCGTCGGCCGGGCGTACCGGTGGTGGGGAAAGACGACGGTGACGAGGTCGGCGTCCGCGAGACGGAGGACGGCGGAGGCGATGTCGCGCAGGACGAGGTCGGGGGGCTCTTGCCGAAGCAGCGCCCGAGAGGTGTCGGCGGTGGCCAGCAGCCACTCCTGCCGGTGACGGGACTCCTCGTAGAGGCGTGCGTTCTCGATGGCGATGCCTGCGGTGGCCGCCATTGCGGTCAGCAGCTGTTCGTCCTGCTCGCTGAAGTCGCACCCGTCTTCGCGGTCGGCGAGGTACAGGTTGCCGAACACCTCGCCGCGGACGTGGACCGGCACCCCCAGGAAGGTCCCCATCTGAGGGTGACCCGGGGGGAAGCCCACGGCTCGAGGGTCCTCCTGGATCCGGTGCAGCCGGATGGGGGTGGGGTGCCGGACCAGCGCGCCGAGGACTCCGCGCCCCGAGGGAAGGGCGCCGACGCCGGCGACGGTCGCCGCATCCATCCCGGCGTGGATGAACTCATCGAGCACTCCGTCACGTCCGATGACGCCGAGGGCGGCGTACCGCGCCGAGGCGACCTCCCGGGCGGAGTCGACGATGCGGCGCAGCACCGCGGGGAGCGACAGCTCGGAGACGATGGACTGTGAGGCGTCGAGCAGGACCTGGAGACGGTGGTCGTCCCGCGGAGGCGTGGCCGGCAGCGGGTTGCTCGACACGCCGGAGAACGGCTGGTCCGTCGGTCCGCTGGCGCGGGGACGGTGACCTCGGGTCACGGGCTCAGGCTACTGGGGGCATGCCCCGCCCGTACAGTCCCGACTGGGTGCACATCGTCCGTCAGTGCGGGCGTGAAGGCCGGCCTCTGCGGGGCGAAGACCCGACCCGTCAGCTGGTCGACCGCGATACCGATGAAGAGGTTGCGAAGACCCGGCGCCCACGGGTCGACGCCGTCGACGGTCCACAGGCGGGTGAGCTGGGCAGGCGAGGCGATCGCGCCGGCCTGCCCGCGGGCCAGGACGCTCCATCCGGTGTGACCGTCCATCTGCAGCTCGTCGATCTCGAAGACCACGGAGGTGCGTCGGGTCAGCTCGGACAGGATCCCGGTCGGAGAGGTGCGGAACACGATGAGGTCGTCGCACCAGGCGTAGCTGACCGGGAACAGCTGCGGCCCGTGCGCGGAGTTCCAGGCCACGCGGCCGACCTCACCGGCCCTGATCTTCTCCTCGCACCTGCGGTCGGAGAGCGTGCCCACCCGGACCCGATGGGCGTTGTGTCGCGCCGCGTCGGATCCCACCCAGGAGGGCTGGTCCGCGCCCCCGCTGCGCTGCCGCGGGTCTGTCGCCGAGCGCGGCCTCTCGGTCATCGCAGCCACGGGAGCCGTCGAACCAGCCGCGTGTTCTGCCAGCGGCGTCCGAGCCCCCAGCTGTGGCCGGCGAAGGTGGCGGCCAAGGTGATGGCGGTCACGGCGTAGATGAGGTGGTAGTCCACGAGCGGGTTGACCGAGCCACTGGGTTCACCGGCGCCGGTGAACCGAGCCGGTGGCCACTCGGCCGCCCACATCATCACCATCATGATGCTCGTGGCCCAGGCGGTGACCACCATGGCGACGCCGCCCAGCAGCGCCAGCCCGATACCGAGCAGACCGAGCATGAACAGCCAGTCGACGAGCGCGTTGCCCGCCAGGGTGTGGAAGGTGTCGGTGAAGGGGCCCACCTCGACGTTGGCGAGGAAGCCTCGTGTGGGTGAGCCGCCTCGGATCCACGCCCGTTCGGAGGGAGTGGACCAGCCCAGGCCGAGGGTCTTGTCCGCGAAGGCCCACAGGAACACCAGCGCGAGGGCGATCCGGGTGACGGCGAGCCAGCGTGCCCCTGCGCCCGACGCGGGAAGGGCGGTGGTGACGAGCGTCTCCGGCGGGGCCGCGGTGGCCGTGGGTGCGTGGGTCACGGGAACCTCGTGACCTGTGGGTCCGTGCACGTGCCCGCCGCGTCTCCGGTCGGTGCGGCGCATGGCCCCGTCGTGATCGGCGCCGTGGGCGCCAGGGTTGCCGGTGGTGTGGCTGGTGGTGGACATGACGTGGTCCTTCCTTCGGGGTGAGGCACCGACGGGTCGTCGGAGCCCCGGTCACCATCAGCGTGGATGCCGTCACCTGGCCGGCGCCACGGCCGGTCGACCCGGGATGTGTAGGACCTTGGTCCCGGTTTTCCAGGGACGAAAAGACCTGTCACCGGTGACTACTCGACGCCACGCTTGATGACGTGCACCAGCAACCGGCAGCAGCCACCCCGGCCGTCCCGCTACGAGCCAGGGTCGATGACATGGCCGAGTCGGCCCTGTCGCGACAGCCCGAGCCGGAGGCCGAGTCAGCTCTGGGCGCCGCGCCGTCGCCCCCATGGAAGGAGAGACGAATGAGCACCGAGGCAGGCGAATCCACACTCACCCCCGCATCAGTTCCGGAGGTGAGTGACCTCAGCCTCGGCGTCCTCGTCGGGGTCGACGGCTCACCCGAGAGCCGGCTGGCGTTGGCGTGGGCGATGGACGAAGCACTGTCCCGAGGAACCGGCCTCACCGTGCTGGCGGTGTGGCACGTGTACCCGCTGGCCGAACCCACCGACGTCGGCTCGACCACGTGGTTCACCGCCGACCCTGCGGCCGCCACCGGTCAGTACCTCAGCCACGTCGTCGAGGACGTCAGAGCGCAACGCGGCACCCCCGGAGCGACGAAGCACTCCGCCGCGGACCTGACGGTGCGCCAGCTCATCCGGTCCGGCAGGGCTGACGACAACCTCGTGGAGCTGTCCGCTAAAGCGGAGGTGGTGGTGGTGGGTGCCCGCGGGCACGGCCTGAGCGGGCTGCTGGTGGGGTCGACCAGCACCTCGCTGGTGCAACGCAGCGCCTGCACCGTGGTCGTTCCGCGCTCACCGCGCCATGCATCCCGCGATGCATCCCGCGATGCCGGACGTGGATTACCGTCACAGCCGGACGAACCGGCACCGGCACCACCCGACCCAGCCGCCGGCCCGGCCCGATCCGGGCAGGCCGGGGACACCTCCGGTGACGGTCATGACCCGGCGCGGACGGGCGCCCTCCATTCCGGTCCGGACCGGGCGCGAGTCGACGACCACACCCTGGTGGTGGGCGTGGACGGGTCGCCCGAGAGTGTCGCCGCCCTGGAGTGGGCCTGCACGGAAGCGCGTCTGCGTCACCTCACCGTGGTGGTGGTGGCGGTGTGGAACATCGTCCCGGTCACCGTGGAGCCACTCCTGGGTACCGCTGCCTACGCGGCCGCCGACGCCGAGAGGACGACGAGGCAGACGCTCCGTCGCCTCGTCGTCGAGGCCGCCGAACGGCATCCTGACGTCGAGATAGCCGGTCAGGTGGCCGTCGGCCACCCCGCCGAGCAGCTGATGGCCATCGGGGCACCCGCAGCCATGCTCGTCGTCGGAGCCGTGGGCCACGGCGGCTTCCTCGGCATGATGATGGGCTCGACCAGCCGGACCGTGCTGGCTCACAGCCACACCACCGTCGTGGTCGTGCGGTGATGGACGAGCACCCGAGCCCCGACGCGCCCGTCCGGACGAAAGGTCGGGCGTGTGGGGCGGGCACGAACGTCCTCGTCGTGCCCGCCCCAGCCGGCTGCGGTGTCCCCCACCGTCAACCGGCTCATCGTGGACCAGAAGAGGGGGGCGGCCCCTCATCACTACCCTGGCGGTCCACGACTCTCCCTCCCCGGTCACGCCCGGTCAGCCGGGCGCTTTCCCCAGGCGGGAAGGGACGATCGCCACGGGCCGGTGGGCCCCCGTCATCACCCGCAGGCTGACGGAGCCGAGCAGCAGCCCGGCGAACCCGCCACGACCACGGGTTCCCAGCACCAGCAGCTCGGCCCGGTCCGCTTCCTCGGTCAGGACGCTCACCGCGTTGCCGTGCACCAGCACGGTCCGCACGTCGACATCCGGGTACTTCTCGCTCCAGCCCGCGAGCTGCTCCGAGACCAGCCGCAGCTCCCGGTCGTGCAGGTCGGGGTCCCACCCGTACCCTTCGGCGCCGGCGAGGTAGGCCCCACCCTCCTGCCACCACCAGCACGCCACTGCCGTCAGACCGGAACTGATGCGGCTCGCACGGTCGAAGGCGAACTCGATCGCACCGGAACACGATTCGCTCCCGTCGATGCCAACCGCCACCCGGCGCGGGGGCCTGTCCACGTCCTCGACCCCGTCCTGATCCGACGGGTCGCCCGGTTCGTCAGGCACCACGATGACCGCGCACCGGCTGTGGGCGGCGACTTGTGGTGCGGTCGCTCCGACCAGGACCGCCCTGCTGGCGTGGTGTCCGTGCCCGCCGACGACGACCGTGCTGGCCCGCTCGGACAGCCGCAGCAGCCGACCGGCAGCGTTGCCGGTCCGGGTCTCGCACGAGACGTCGACGTCCGGGGCGTGACGGCGCACGTACGCGACGCCGGCGGCGGTCGTCTCATCGTCATCTTCGTCGATGGCCAGGTTGACGACGATGTCCTCCGGCCACGCGATCATGTGCACCAGGTGCACTGCTCGACGGGCCACTCGCGCCTCACGCGTGGCCCACGCCAACGCGACCCGGCTGGAGACGCCCCCGTCGTAGCCGACCGCGATGGCACCGGCCGGCATCTCGTGCTTGACGCTCATCGTGCTTCCTCTCGGTTCATGACGACCCAGGTTCCGGCGTCTCAGGCGACGACGGTCAGGCGGTTGAGGACCCCGGTCACCCCCGGGGTGCCCCAGGCCGTGTTGGCGGCCTGACGGAACTCCGACCAGGAGTGCACCGTGCCCGTCAGCACGATCTGGGTGCCCTGGACCGAGACCGTGATGGTGCTGGCGTCCGTCTCGGCGTTGCGCACCAGCGCCTCGCGGATGTGGGTCCGGGCCTGGCCGGCCGCGAACGGCAGGTCCGGTTCCAGGACGACGTCGCTGCTGACCGACAGGACCCCGGGAAGGTCCTTCACGGCCCGGCGCGCGGCCTCACGCTGGTAGTTCCACGCGACCAGTCCCGTGAGCGTGATCCGGCCGTGGTCGACCGCAGCCTTGACCGAACCCGGCGGGATCGTGACGGTCGACTCGAGCGCGCGTGCCGCCTCCCGGGCGATGTCGACGTCCTCCCGGCGCCCACCCAGGTGCATCACGACGATGTTGTTCGCGACGGCGGTCACGCCCTTGACGCGGAACGCAGCAGCCACCGCCGCGTCCTTCTCCGGATAGGTGGGCACCTCCCCGGCCAAGGTCACGGCACCGTCGGTCACCGACACGCCGATGCGGTCGGCCTTGACGTCCGGCGACCATCTCAGCTCCTGCTCGAGCGATGACTTCAGGTCGCGGTCGGTGCGGTGCAGTGTGTCGCTCATGGAGCGATGGTGACCCCGACGCGCTCCGGTCGGCAGGGCCGAACGGCCCGTACCCGCAGGACCATCGACCCTGTCGCGAGCCGGGGAGTGGCGACCATCATCGATGTATGACCGTCCACACGCCCCCGCCCCGCTCCACCCCTTCCGGTGCCCCGACGCCATCGCACTCCCGGAGCACGACGCAGCCCACCGCGCCGGCCGTCACCACAGAGGTGCTGACCGTCCCCGAGTGCTGGACGCTCCTGCGTGCCGGAGTCATCGGGCGCCTCGCGGTCGCGACCGACGACGGCCCGGACATCTTCCCGGTCAACTACACGGTCGAGCATGGCAGCGTCGTCTTCCGCACCGACGCCGGCCGCAAGCTCACCATGGCCAGACATCAGGCGGTGGCCTTCGAGATCGACAGCTACGACACCACTACAGCCACCGCCTCGAGCGTCGTGCTGCGGGGCCGCGCGGACGAGATCCGGGACACGGACGAGATCGTCGAGGCCATGGCCCTGCCCCTGCTGCCCTGGCAGGACGGCCCGAAGGCGCGCTACGTGCGCATCGTGCCCCACAGCACCACCGGGCGACGCATCCACGTCGCCGGCGTCCTGCACACGCCCTTCTCGCGCTGAAGCCGAACCACCCGCTCTCCGTGACCGCCCCCCGGTCGACGCGTCACTCCGTCGACACACCCCGAGGGCGCGATGCCGAACATCCGGGGCCTCGGACCGGCGCCGAGGGCGTCCATGTCGAGGCCGGCGTAGACGCCCGACGCCCGTCGCCCGACGCCCGACGCCGACGAGTTCGCCGATGGGTTCCAGTGAACTCAGGGGGCCGAACGACGTCCCACAGAGCCTGGACGTGGCGCACGTCGGTGCCGCAGCAGCCACCGAGCACGTCGACGTTCGGCAGGGCGGCGAGCAGCGGTCCGTGGTCGCGGGCGAACTGCACGGGGTCGCCCTCGTCGAGCTCGGTGGCCTCGTCGAGCTCGGCGTGCGAGCGGGTCGAGGCGTTGCACCGCAGCCCGGTCACCCGCGTGAGCCACACCCCACCCGCGGCCAGGGCCGGCACGACGTGGGTGGGGTGCGCGCAGTTGACGAGGTACGAGTCGGGCGGGTCGCTCTCGTCGAGGGCGGCGATCGCCTCACCGACGGGCGTGCCGTCGGGTAGCCGGCCGTCGGTCTCGACGGTGAAGGAGACCTCGACGCGGATGCCGACCTCGCGCGCTGCCCGCACGACCCCGGCCGCCTCGCCAGGCTCGGCCAACGTGTAGACCGCGACCGAGTCGGCCCCGGCCGCGGTGAGCGCCTCGACCTGCGGCCGGTGGTAGCGCCGGGCCTCCTCGGGCTCGACCGCGCCGTCGCTGCGGTAGCCGTCACCGCGCGGGCCCATGGTCCCGACCACGGTGACGTCACCGATCGCTCCCGTGTACCGCTCGCGGTACGACTCGCGCAGCCCGGCGAGCAGCCGCACGGCGTCGCCGTCGGCCTGCGCCAGCGCGGCGGCGTCGTGGCCGAGCCGCGCACCCCAGTCGGGGTTGGCGCGCCAGGTGGGGGTCTCGAGGCGCAGGCCCGCGCCCGCTCGCGCGGCCACCGCGGCGTAGCCGTCGTAGTAGTCGACGAGCAGCCGTCGCCCGCGCTCCGACTCGAGCATGGGGTATGCGGCGAAGTGCGGCAGGTCGACACCGTGGTGGAAGATCAGGTCGGTCTCGAGACCGCCGTCGGTCACCGTCCATGCAGGCATGGGGCCTCCCTCGCCGTCGTCTCCAGTGTGGTGGCAGGCGGGGCCTCCGCGATACCTCGTGACGGATGCCGGTCGGCTCGCGACGGGTGAACGGCGCCGCCAGGGGTACAGGGCCAGCGACCGGCAGGGCGCTCGCTCCCCGGACCACCGCGTCCGAAGGGGTGCACCGTGACCGAGGACCTCGACGACACCCGGGCGACTCGGCCGGCCGATGGCCGGGGCGCAGCTGCGGACGGTTCGCCCACCGGCGCTGCGGTCGCGTCCGGGGCGCCGACCCCTGGCCCGACGGTCGCACGAGCCCCAGCAACGGGGTCACGGCGCCTCTTCCCCGACCTGCTCGGCGACGCCGGTGACTGACCGGACAGCTGGCCGGTGACCGGCCGGCGCGCGAAACCGGTTGACCCGCGACCGCCCGCCGTGATGAGGATGGTCTACCGTCCGCGACCGCGGGCGGCTCGTCACGAGGAGCGCGACCCGCGCGGAGAGCGAGGCTGCCATGAGGGCATGCTCAGCGACCACCGCCCCCGCACACGCCTCGCGCGGTCTCTGAACCGCGCCCCACGGCATCCGACGTCGTGGCGGACGGCCCTACCGTCACGCCCGCGCCCGCCGTGGCCGAGCCGACCCGGAGCGGGCTGCCCCCGGTCCGCGGGTGCGTGATGCGGGAGACGCCGCCACTCCCGACCCGGCGACCGGCCGACCGGTCGACCCCGCCAGGCACCCTCCGACGAGAACGAGACCCTCATGCTCCCCCTGACCGAGGTGCAGATCCGCGCCAGCTTCGTCAACTGCTCCCGCCGTGAGGCGGCCCAGGCCCGGGCCCCGGCCGACCTCGAGAACCTCCCGTGGGACGACCTCGACCTGCTCGGCTGGCCCGACCGGCACAACCCCGACCGCATCAACCTCGTGCTGCCGGTCGACGACGGGGCGGTCGGCATCGTGCTGCGACCGGCCGCCGCCGGCGCGAAGAAGCGCGCGCTGTGCTCGTGGTGCGAGGACGTCGTCGCCACCGGCAACGTGCGCCTGCTCGTCGCGCGTCGCGCCGGGGCGGCCGGTCGCAACGGCAACTCGATCGGCGTGCTCGTGCACGACGACCTCAGCTGCTCGGCCCACGTGCGGCGCCCCCCGACCACGCTCGAGGGGGGCGTCGACGCCGAGGCCATGGTCGAACGCCGGGTGGCCGAGCTGCGCTCTCGCACGAGGGCGTTCGCCGAGCACGTGCGCTACGGCTGACGTCCCCGGATGCCGGTGGGTCGTGTGCGGTGGCACGGGTCGGGGCGCGGACCGACGCACTCAACCCCACGGCATCCGGCACCCTGCGGCACGGTTGACGGGTCGGTGCCCCGTCAGGTGCCCTGCGTGGGCGGGGCTCCGCCGGGCCCGCCGCCACCGGGGGCACCGCCACCTCCGCCGGGGGCGCCACCCCCGGTGGTGGTGGTTCGGGTGTCGACCGGGACGGTGAGCGAGACCGTGTACCCGGACGTGACGTCGCCGCTGACGGTGGCGAGCTGCCGCGCCCCGCCGTCGTCGCCGAAGACGTTGTCGCTCGTGAGGCTGACCTGCTGCAAGTTCGCGACGGACGCGGAGTACCCGTCGGTGGCATATACGGTCTCGCACGTGGACTGCGGCAGGGCCACCTG
Organism: Terracoccus luteus; assembly: GCF_003635045.1. Classification (NCBI taxonomy): domain Bacteria; kingdom Bacillati; phylum Actinomycetota; class Actinomycetes; order Micrococcales; family Intrasporangiaceae; genus Terracoccus; species Terracoccus luteus. The sequence continues at coordinate 3,378,562 of NZ_RBXT01000001.1, forward strand.
CGACGTCGCGACGAGGCTGGCCGTGTCGGTGATGGAGGCCTGGTCGGGGTAGACCTCGAAGTGGATGTGCGGCCAGCGGCTGGAGTAGCAGGCGGGGACGATGCTCGTGAACCTCACGACGCCCGAGTCGTCGGCCACCTGCACGCCGCGCAGGTAGTTCTCGCCGGTGATGCCGTCGGAGTAGAGCGAGTAGCGCCCCTCGCGGTCGCAGTGCCAGACGTAGACGGCCACGCCCGCGAAGGGGGCCCCACCGTTCGCGAGATCGGTGACGGTCAGCTCGAGGGTCATCGGCACCCCCTCGGCCGTCCCCGTCGCCCCGCCGAAGCTCGAGCGGATGTCCTGCCGTACGACGCCGCTCTGCTCGAGCACGTCGGCGCCGTTCGAGCCGTCACCGGGATAGGGGCCGGCGGTCTCGTCGGGGATCTCCGTCGACGTCGAGCCGGACGTCGACGAGGCCGAGGACGCAGACGACGCAGTGGTGCTCGGTGTGCCCCCGACGGCCGTGCTGCAGGCGGCCAGGCCGACGGCCGACGCGCCGAGCCCGAAGAGGCGAAGGGCGTTGCGACGACTGACGATCGTCACCACGTCGAACTGCAGGCCCTGGTCGACGAGCTCCTCGTCGGGCTTGGGCAGGCGCCGGCCCTCGTAGGTGGGCGGGCTGGTGACGTCGATCGGTCGAGCGTTCATGGCGGGTACTCCATCGGTCGGGCGTGGATCACTGGTGGGTGGCTGTTGACCCGACCCTGACCGTCGGCCGTGTGCCGGGTGTGTGCCCGTCCTGTGCGCCCTCTGTGGCACCCCCGGCCCGAAGTGGGCGCTACGCCATCTCCACCTACCCACCGAAATTCGGGTGAATTTTGCAAACTGCGCCAATCGGTCACGACCGCTAGTGTTCGTGGAGGCGGGTGCATCGTCGCACCATCGGGGTGACGGCGGCGCCGCCTCTTCTCGTCAGGAGAAACCGCATGCGCACCAGGACTTACCGCCTCGCCGGTGCCACCTTCGCCTCGGCCGCAGTTCTGGCCCTGACCGTCGGGCCGGCCTTCGCCGCCGACAACGCCTGGGTCAGCGCCAACCTCAAGCCCGTCGTAGAGAACGGCGTCAAGGGCAGCGGCACCGCCATGGTCGAGGTCGACGGCACCACCATCACCGTCACCATGGCCGCCATGGGCCTGCTGCCCGACGCCCCCCACGCCGCCCACATCCACTTCTCCGCCGCCGCCCGCCACGAATGCCCCGCCGTCACCGACGACAAGAGCGGCGACGGCACCATCAACACCACCGAAGGCGGCCCCGCCTACGGCGACATCGTCGTCTCCCTCACCAAGACCGGAGACACCAGCCCCGCCAGCGGCCTGGCCGTCGACCGGTTCGACACCGCCCCCGGCGGCAAGATCAGCTACGAACGCGGCAGCATCAAGGTCTCCCAGGGCGTCGCCGACGCCATCACCAAGGGCCAGTCCGTCGTCGTCATCCACGGCGTGGACCACAACCACGACGGCAAGTACGACGGCGACACCAAGAGCGACCTCGACCCCAGCCTGCCCACCGAGGCCACCGACCCCGCCCTCTGCGGAGCCCTGCGCGTCGCCCCCGCCGGCGGCATGCACACCGGCGGCGGCCAGATCACCGGCCAGACCGGACAGGACGGCACCAACACCGGCATGCTCGCCCTCGGCGGCGGCCTGCTCCTGGCCGCAGCCGGCACCGGAGCCTTCGCCGCCAAGCGCCGCAACACCGCCCGCGCCGGCGCCTGAGCCCCACCGGGGCCTGCGGTCGGGCGTGAGTCCGACCGCAGGCCCTGTCACGAGGTGACCACCGCCGCTCCACGGGGGCCGCGGTGGTCACCTCCCGCTCGGAACAGCGCAGCACCGCTCGGCTCGACGACACCGTCGCCGACGACGAGGCTGGGTCACCCCCGGGGTCGGTCCTCCCGCTCCCCCGATGAGAGAGCGCTGCGTAGGCGAGCCGCCTGCCGGGTGAGGTGGTCGCGCTCGGCGGTGTCGGTCGCGAGCCGCGCCGCCTCGGCATAGAGGTCGGCGGCGAGGGCGGTGCTGCCGTCCTTCTCGTGCACGTGGGCCAGCGCCGCCCGGTAGCGCGGCAGACCGGGGTCGAGCGCCGCCAGCGCGGCGAGACCGGCGCGCGGCCCGTCGGCCTCGGCCCGGGCGACCGCGCGGTTGAGCCGCACCACCGGGCTGTCGGTCAGCCGCACCAGCTCGTCGTACCAGGACACGATCTGCACCCAGTCGGTCTCGTCGACGTGGCGGGCGTCGGCGTGCAGGGCGGCGACCGCGGCCTGCGCCTGGTACTCCCCGAGCCGGTCACGGGCGAGGGCACGCTGCAGGATACCGACGCCCTCGGCGACGAGGTCGGTGTCCCACCGCGACCGGTCCTGCTCGCGCAGCGGCACGATCGCGCCGGCCGGCGTGCGGCGCGCGTCGCGGCGGGCGTGGTGCAGCAGCATGAGTGCGAGCAGGCCCGCGGCCTCCTGCTCGTCGGTCAGGTCGACAACCTGGCGGGCCAGACGGATCGCCTCGGCGGCGAGGTCGACCTCGCCCCCGTGGCCCTCGTTGAAGACGAGGTACAACACCCGCAGCACGGTCGCGAGGTCGCCCGGCCGGTCGAGGGGCACGTCGCGCACGGCCCGCTTCGCCCGGCTGATGCGCTGCGCCATCGTGGCCTCGGGGACGAGGTACGCCGTGGCGATCTGACGGGTGGTCAGCCCACCGACGGCTCGCAGGGTCAGCGCGACCGCCGACGACGGGCTGAGCGACGGGTGGGCGCAGAGCGCGTAGAGCCGCAGCGTGTCGTCGGTCGACGTGACGGGGCCGGCCTCGGGCTCGACCCCCACCCGCTCCTCCCGTCGACGCCTCGACGACTCCGAGCGGGCCTGGTCGACGACCCGTCGCCACGCCGCGGTCACGAGCCAGCCCTTGGGGTCGCGGGGCGGGTCGTCGGGCCACGAACGCCACGCGGAGACGAGAGCGTCCTGCACGGCATCCTCTGCCGTCGCGAAGTCGACGCCGCGACGGCAGAGGACGCCGATGACGGCTGGCGTCAAGGTGCGCAGCAGCCCTTCGTCGACGACGCCGCCGGCCGCGCTCACCCGGCCGTACTCACTCGTCGATGGTCGTCGGGTTGTCGAGGAACGGGCGCACCTCGAGCCACTCGTAGAGGGGCTCGCCGCCGCGTCCGGGCGCCGCCGACAGCTCGCCCGCCAGCTCGAGGGCGCGGTCGTAGGAGTCGACGTCGACGACCATCCAGCCGGCGATGAGGTCCTTCGTCTCGGCGAACGGCCCGTCGGTGACCGGCGGGCGACCCGGGCCGTCGTAGCGCACGAAGGTGCCCTCCGGCGACAGCGCCTGGCCGTCGACCCACTCGCCCGTGCCCTCGAGCCGCTTGGCGAAGTCATCCATGAACCCGATGTGGGCATCGACCTCCTCGGGGCTCCACTGGTCCATCGGGGCCGCGTCGCCGTAGGGGGCCGGGTTGCCGCGGTAGTGCTTGAGGATGAGGTACTTCATGGTCTGCTCCTTCGTCGGTGCGGCCGGTCCGACCGCGTACACCCCTGGGACGGGGCCGCCTCGCCGTTCTCGACATGACCCGGCGAACTCGTCGCGAGAAGTCTCTTGCGAGTCTGCGCCCGACGGCCGCCGGCCGGCCCGTCAGACCTCGAGGCCCCCGTCGCGCAGCTCGCGCCGGTAGTGCTCGCTGAGGGCCGGCTCGTAGTCGGCGAAGTCGACCGCGGACACGTCGGCACCGGTCTCGGCGGCGACGAGCCGGTCGAGGTAGTAGTCCCACCCCGGGCCCACGCTGAGGGCGAGCTCGGCGCCGGTGACCTCCTGGGCGAAGGTCAGGGTGGTCACGCCGTCGGACTCGGCGAGGGTCAGCTCCCACCGCCAGGGCGCGTCCTCACCGGGTGGCATCGAGCGCATGACGAGCCGGGTCGGGCGCTTGCAGACGTCGACCCAGATCGTCTCGTCGGGCACGTCGTCGCCCTCGGCGGTCATGCGGAAGGTCACCCGGCCGGTGGCGGGGTCGCCGGTCCACGTGCCGATCCAGCGCTCGAGCCGCTCGGGCTCGGTGACGGCGTCCCACACGTCGTCGATCGGTGCCCGGAAGGTGCGCTCGAACTCCAGCAGGGGGATGCCGGTGCGCCGGGTCAGCCGTCCGGTCGCCGTCGGGGGTGCCTGGGTGGGTGGCTGGGTGGGGGGCTGGGTGGGGCTCATGCGGTCTCCTCTGTCGTCGTCGTCGCCGCCGCCGTCGTGCGTCGGGCGGTCGGTCGGCCGTGGCGACGGTCGGCCCCGGTGCGACGCACCTCGAGGTCGAGCCCGTCGAGATGGCCCTCCGTGAAGCGAGGTCGGGGGGCCGACCCCTGCGCGGCCCGGGCGTCGGTCGACGCCGCGCCGTCGTCCGCGGCGAGCTCGTCGAGCAGCCGACGGACGGGCTCCAGACCCGCCGGGAGCAGCCGGTAGTGACGCTCCCGACCCCGGTCGTCGGCAGTCGTCAGCCCCGCCTCGGTGAGCACCCGGAGGTGGCGGCTGATGGCCGGCCGGCTGATGTCGTGGGCGGCGGCGAGGTCGACGACCCGAGCCGGACCGTCGACCAGACGACGCAGCAGGTCACGTCGCACCGGGTCGGCCACGGCCTCGAACACGTCCACCCTCGTATTGGTAACGCAATCGTTACGAGACGTCAAGGGTGGCGGTCTCGGTGACGCGACCGACCGGCATCCGGGCCGCTCGTCAGGAGGGCGGTGTGTACCGACCGTCGATCGCGGTCCACCCGCCGTCGACGAAGAGCTGGCTGCCCGTGACGAAGCTCGAGGCGTCGGACGCGAGGTAGACGACCGCGCCGGCCAGCTCGTGGGCGTGCGACCAGCGACCGAGGGCGCTCTTGCTCGCGTACGCCTCCGACCACTCGGGCACGGCCCGGATCTGCGCGGTCAGGGGCGTGTCGACGACGCCCGGGGCGACGGCGTTGACGCGCACCCCCGAGGGGCCCAGCTCGACCGCGGCGGCGCGCAGCAGCTGGACGAGGCCGGCCTTGGTCGCGGCGTAGACGCCCTGCCCGGGCTCGACGCTCACGGCGCGGATGGAGCTGAAGCCGACGATGCTGCCGCGGCCACGCGCGGCCATGCCGGCCCCGAAGGCGCGCACCAGCTCGAACGAGGCCCGGAGGTTGAGGGCGACGACGCGGTCGAACTCCTCACCCGAGTAGTCGAGCAGCCGCTTGCGCACGTTGGTCGCGGCGGTGAAGACGAGGACGTCGACGCCGCCGTCGGCGTCGAGGTCTCGGGCCGCGCGGGCGACGGCATCCGCGTCGAGCACGTCGAGCTGCAGCGCCCGCGCTCCCCCGCCGAGGTCGACGGTCGTCTGCGCCGCCGCCACGTCCCGGTCGGCGCACACGACCTCGGCGCCGTGGGCGGCGAGGGCGAGGGCGCACTCGCGGCCGATGCCGCTGCCGGCCCCGACGACGACGGCCCGCCGCCCGTCGAGGCGGAACAGCCGGGTGTAGTCGATCGCCTCGGTCGTGTCGGTGGGTTGGGTCGTGTCGGTGGCTGCGGTCGTCTCGGTCGTGGCGGTGGGCTCGCTCACGGCGACCTCCTCGTCGTCGGGATGGGTGGTGGGACGGGCGACGACGCGAGTCAGCCCGTGGTCGGCCGGATGACGGCCATGCGCGTCACGGTCAGCTCGTCGATGGCGAAGCGCGGGCCTTCGCGACCGGTGCCGCTGTCCTTGACCCCGCCGTAGGGCATGACGTCGGAGCGGAACCCGGGCACCTCGTTGACGATGACGCCGCCGGTCTCGATGCGGTCGACGGCCTCGAACGCGGTGGCGAGCGAGGCGGTGAAGACGCTGGCGTGCAGGCCGTAGCGCGAGCGGTTGACGACCTCGAAGGCCGTGTCGAGGTCGGGCACGGAGCGCACGGCGACGACGGGCCCGAAGATCTCCTCGTCCCACGCCGACACGCCGTCGGGCACGTCGAGCAGCACGGTCGGCACGATGCTGGTGCCCTCACGCGTGCCGCCGCCGACGAGCCGGGCTCCGGCGTCGACGGCCTGCTGCACCCACTCGAGCACGCGCCCCGTCGACCCGTCGTCGATGAGGGCGGAGACCCGCGTCGCCTCATCACGCGGGTCTCCGACGACGACCTCGCCCATGCGGGAGGTGAGCCGTTGCAAGAAGGCCTCGCGGACGGCATCCACGACGACGACCCGCTGCACGCTGATGCAGGCCTGGCCGGAGGCGTAGTAGCCACCGCGCACGACGGCGTCGGCGGCGGCGTCGAGGTCGGCGTCGGCGGCGACGACGAGGGCGGCGTTCGAGCCGAGCTCGAGCAGCACCTTGGTCGGCGCCGCGTCGCGGGCGATGCGGTGGCCGACGGCCGCGGAGCCGGTGAACGAGACGGCGCCGACGCGACGGTCGGTCGTCAGCGCCACGCCCACGTCGGGCCCGCCGGTGACGAGCTGCAGCGCGGCCCGGGGCGCACCGGCCTCGTGCAGCGCCTCGCGCACGACGTGGACGAGCCAGATCGTCGACAGCGGCGTCTGCGGGGCCGGCTTGACGACGACCGGGCACCCGGCGGCGATGGCCGGGGCGATCTTGTGGGTGGCGAGCAGCACCGGGTAGTTGAAGCCGGCGATGCCGACGACGACGCCGATGGGCTTGCGCACCCAGAACCCGAGCAGCCCCTCGCCGGAGGGCAGCAGGTCGAGCGGCACCGTCTCGCCGTGCAGCCGCGCCACCTCCTCGGCGGCGGTCTGCAGGGTGAGGAGAGTGCGGGCCACCTCGACCCGGCAGTCGACGAGCGGCTTGCCGGTCTCGGCGACGAGCAGTCGCTCGAGGTCGTCACGGTGCCGCTCGACGGTGTCGTGCGCCGCTTGCAGCGCGCGCCGGCGCACGTGCGAGGGCAGTCGGCCGACCTCGTCACGCACGGCGAGGGCCTCGTCGAGCGCGCGGTGGGCCAGGGCCTCGTCGCCGACCGGGGCCGTCGCGACCACCGACCCGTCGTAGGGGAAGCGGACCTCGGCGGTCGAGGGGGCGGACAGCCACCCGTCGCCGATGGGCAGTCCGTCGGGGTGGTCGAGGCGGGGCTGGCTCATGGGTGGGCGGACTCTCCGTCGTCGGTGTCGGTGGTCGCGTCGGTGGTGGTGTCGGTGGTTTCGCTGGTGGTGGTCGTGGTGTCGAGGATGCCGGTCGGCCCGGACCCCACGGACGCGAAGGCCGACGGGTAGGCGTCGCGGTACGAGAGCCACTGTCCTGCAGGGGTGCTCACCGACTCGGCTGCCAGCATGGCGTGGCCGACGGCACGGGTGAAGCAGTCACCGGCCGCGTCGAGCAGGGCGTGGAAGGCGGCGGCGTCGGGTGCGGGCGTCGCGCCGGTCGCGAGGGTGAAGACGGTGTCGCCGTCGAACATCGTGTGCACCGGGCGGATGCCGCGGGCCATCCCGTCGTGCGCGATGCCGGCGATCTTGGCGCACTGCGCCTTGGTGAGCGTGCGGTCGGTCGCGAGGACCCCGATGGTGGTGGCCCGGCCCGGGCCGAGCCCTGCCTTCGCCGCGAGCTCGGCGGCGCGGCGACGGGCCTGCTCGACGTCGTGCGCGTCTGGTCGCCGCAGCGGGGGGAACTCGCCCGGCATCCCGAACGACAGCGCGTAGAGCTCGCCCGTCTGCGGGTCGACGCACGACCCGAACGCGTTGACGACCGCGAGCGCCGCGACCGTCGTGCCGTCGGGCAGCACGACGCTGGCCGTGCCGACGCCGCCCTTGAGGCCGCCGGCCAGTGCGCCTGTTCCGGCTCCGGTGGCGCCCTGGACCACCGGACCCGCTGGCGCCGACTGCGCTGCCGTCAGGGCCTGTTCGCCTGTCGAGGCATCGGGGCGGGCGGTGAAATCACCCCCGCGGCCGAGGTCGAAGACGACGGCGGCCGGCACGATCGGCACCACCTCGCCGGGGCCGCCGACCTGCAGGCCGGTGCCGTCGGCCGCGAGGCGACGCATGACCCCGTCGGCAGCCGCGAGGCCGAACGCGCTGCCGCCCGAGAGCACGACCGCGTGCACCCGCTCGACCATGTTGCGGGGGTCGAGCAGGTCGGTCTCGCGGGTGCCGGGGCCGCCGCCGCGCACGTCGACGCCGGCGACGGCGCCGCCCGGCGGGCAGAGCACGACGGTCGTGCCGGTGAGCCAGCCGTCGCCGGTGCGGCTCGCGTGGCCGACGCGCAGCCCCTCGACGTCGGTGAGGCCGTTGGTGGGGCCGGGGCGCGCGGCGGCCGTCGCGGCATCCGTCGTGCTGCCGTTCACGTCCCCCGTCACCTCGCTGGTGAGCTCGCTCGTCACGACGCCTCCCCCCGGGTGAGGTCGGCGGCGGTGGCGCCCGCGAGGGCCTTGGACAGCGTCGGGACCGCGGCGATGAGGGTGCGGGTGTACGGGTGCTGCGGGTCGTCGTAGACGCTGTCGACCGGCCCGGTCTCGACGATCTCGCCGCGGTGCATGACGGCGACGCGGTCGCAGACGTGGCGCACGACGGAGAGGTCGTGCGAGACGAAGACGAGGGTGAGGTCGAGCTCGTCGACGAGGTCGGTCATGAGGTTGAGCACCTGTGCGCGCACCGACACGTCGAGCGCGCTGACCGGCTCGTCGGCGACGAGGATGCGCGGCCGCGGCGCGAGCGCGCGGGCGATGGAGATGCGCTGGCGCTGCCCCCCGGAGAACTGGTGCGGGTAGCGGTCGGCGGCGTCGGCCCGCAGGCCGACGGCCTCCAGCAGCTCGACGACGCGGTCGCGCGACGGGCCGAGCCCCTGGGCGACGAGCGGCTCGGCGACGATGTCGCGCACGGTCATCCGTGGGTCGAGCGAGCTCATCGGGTCCTGGAAGACGAGCTGCAGCCGGCTGCGCAGGAACCGCAGCTGGCGGTCGTTGCGGCCGGTGAGGTCGGTGCCCTCGACGTGCACCGAGCCGGTCGTCGGCTGGTCGAGCCCCGAGATGATGCGCAGCAGCGTCGACTTGCCGCACCCGCTCTCACCGACGATGCCGAAGCGCTCGCCCGGCGCCACGTCGAAGCTGACGCCGCGCAGGGCGCGCACCGGCTCGCCGGCGCGCAGCAGCGACGGCCGCGGCCGGCGGTAGTCGCGCGTCACGTCGCGCACGCTCAGGGCCGGCGCGTCGGGGTGAACGGGTGGTGCCTGCGTCGTCATGCGCGCTCCTGCTCGCCGTCGGGGGCGGATGCCGGGTGGCCGGCGGCGTCGGTCGAGCCCGCCGGGTGGAAGCAGGCGTAGCCCGAGTCGGGGCCGGTCGCGGTCCACGGCGGGCGCTGCTCGCACGCCGACGTCGCGTGCGTGCACCGGTTGCGGAACACGCACCCCGCCGGGAACGTGCCGGCCGCGGGGACCGACCCGGCGATGGTCGCCAGCCGGCCGCGGTCGTCGACGACGGTGAGGTCCGAGGCGCCGAGCAGGCCCTGGGTGTAGCGGTGCCGCGGCCGGGTGAAGACCTCCTGCACGGTGCCCGTCTCGACGATGCGTCCGCCGTACATGACCATGACCCGTTCGCAGACGGTCGCCACGACGGCGAGGTCGTGGGTGATGAAGACCATCGCCGAGCGGCGGTCGACGACGCCGCGCACGATGAGGTCGAGCACGAAGGCCTGCACCGTGACGTCGAGGGCGGTCGTCGGCTCGTCGCAGACGAGCAGGGCCGGGTCGTTGGCGAGGGCCAGCGCGAGCACGACGCGCTGCCGCTGACCGCCCGAGAGCTGGTGGGGGTAGGCCTTGGCCGTGGCGGGCGGGTCGGGCAGGCCCACCTGGTCGAGCAGCTCGACCGCCGCCGCCTCGGCGGCCTTGCGGTCCGGTCGGGTCCGGTGCACGAGCATGGCCTCGGCCACCTGGTCGCCGACGCGCATCGTCGGGTTGAGGGCGGTCATCGGCTCCTGGAACACCATGGCGATGTCGCGGCCCCGCACCCGTGACATCGACCGCTCGTTCGCCCCGACGAGGTCGTGGTCGACCCCCGCCACGCGCACGGACCCGGTCGCGGTGAGGCCCTCGGGCAGCAGCCCCATGAGGGCGAGGGCGGTGAGCGACTTGCCCGACCCGGACTCGCCGATGAGGCCGACCCGTTCGCCCCGCCGCACGCTGAAGCCGACGTCCTGCACGAGCGGCTGGCCGTGGGTGCCCACCGTGAGCCCGTCGACGACGAGCACGTCGGGCTCGCGGCCGCCGGCTTCCGCCTCGCGCACCTCGGTCTCCCGCACGTCCGTCCCGCGGGTGTCGGTCACGGTCGTGTCGGGCGTCGGTCGGGTCGTCATCGGCGGTCGTCCAGTCGGGGGTCGAAGCGGTCGCGCAGGCCGTCGCCGAGCAGGTTGAAACCGAGCACCGCGACGGCGATGGCGACGCCGGGGAAGATCGCGAGGCGCGGCGCGGAGAAGAGCAGCTCCTGGCTCTCCTGGAGCATCCGCCCCCACGAGGGGGTCGGCGGCGGGGTGCCGAAGCCGAGGAAGGACAGGGCCGCCTCGGCGATGACGGCGATGGCGAACGACACCGACGCCTGCACCGTGACGAGGCTGCTGACGTTGGGCAGCACGTGGCGCAGCCCGATGGCGAAGGGCCCACGCCCGGCGGCCCGGGCGGCGAGCACGTACTCGGTGTTGAGGACCTGCAGCGTGCCGCTGCGGATGAGCCGGGCGAAGTTGGGGATGGTCGCGATGCCGATCGCGATCATGGCCACGAGGGTGCTCGCGCCGTAGACGGCCGCGAACATGATGGCGAGCAGCAGCGCCGGGAAGGCGAGCAGCAGGTCGTTGCCGCGCATGAGTAGCTCGCCGAACCAGCCGCGGACCATGCCCGCGACGATGCCGAGCGGCACACCCACGAGCGCGGCCACCCCGACGGCGACGAAGCCGACGAAGAGCGTGGTACGGGCCCCGACCATGATCTGGCTGAAGACGTCGCGGCCGAACTTGTCGGTGCCGAACCAGTAGTCGCCCGACGGCCCCTGCAGCCGGGTGGCCGCGTTGACGAGCGTCGGGTCGTGCGGCGTCCAGACGAAGGAGACGAGGGCGAGCGCCACGACGAGCCCGACGAGCACGCCTCCGACGACGAGGCTGCCGTTCGTGCGCCGACGACGACGGCGACCGGCGCGCGCACCGGGCCCACCGGCATCCACGGCGGGTGGGGTGGGCGTCGGCACCTGGCCACTCGACGGTGCAGGGGTGGTGGTGGGCAGGTCGGTCATCGGGCACCCGCCCTCAGTCGGGGGTCGATCACGAGGTAGAGCAGGTCGACGACGAAGTTGACGACGAGCACGGCGACGACGAGGAGCATGACGACGTCCTGCACCACGATGAGGTCGCGCTGGCTGACGCTGTCGAGCAGCAGGCTGCCGAGGCCGGGGATGACGAAGACCCGTTCGACGACGACCGCGCCGATGAGCAGCGTGGCGAGCTGCAGCCCGAGCACCGTGACGACGGGCACGGCCGCGTTGCGCAGCCCGTGCCGCACGAGGGCCCGGCCGGGCGTCAGGCCCTTCGAGCGCGCGGTGCGCAGGTAGTCCTCACGCAGGACGTCGAGCACCGCGCTGCGCACGTAGCGCGTCAGCACCGCGGCCTGCACGAGCCCGAGGGACAGGACCGGCAGGATCAGCTGCTTGACGAACATGACCGGGTCCTGCGCCGGCGGGGTCCACCCGTTGGCGGGCAGCCAGCCGAGCGTCACCGCGAAGACCGTGATGAGCAGGATGCCGGCGAGGAACCCGGGGACGGCCACGCCGAGCTGCGCGACGGCCGAGAGGGCCAGGCCCGACAGCTTGCGGTGCCGTACCGCCATCACGGTGCCCATCGGCACCGCGACGACGAGGGCGAGCAGCATGGCGACGCCGACGAGGATGAGCGTCACCTGCAGCCGGTCGACCAGCTGCGGTGCGATGGCGATGCCAGACACGTACGACGTGCCGGGGTCGAACGTCACGAGACCGGTGACCCAGCTGACGTACTGCACCGGCAGCGGCCGGTCGAGACCGAAGTCGGTGCGCAGCTGCGCCACCGCCGCGTCGGACGCGTTGACGCCCAGGGCGACCCGGGCGGGGTCGCCCGGCAGCACCGCCATGAAGGCGAAGACGACGACGGAGCTGACGACGAGGCTCGCGACGAGGATGCCGAGCCGGTTCAGCAGGCGAAGGAGCATGGGCGCGACGACCGGTCAGGAACCGGACAGCCCCGTCACGTCGAAGGACTCGGAGATCGCGTTCTTCGGCAGGCCGGTGACGCCCTTGTCGGCGACGATGATGTTCGGCAGCACGAACAGCCAGTCGGCCGCCGCGGTCTCGGAGAGCAGCTTGGCGGCCGCCTTCATGTCGGTGACCTGCTCCTGCTCGGTGCCGGCGTCGGCCTTGGCGAGCAGCGCGCTGAACTCGGGGTTGGTGTAGCGCGTGTAGTAGGTCGGGTCGCCGAAGACGGCGCCCATGTCACGCGGCTCGACGTGGGCCACGATCGACATGTCGTAGTCGGCGTTCTTGAAGACGGTCGTCAGCCAGGCGGCGGGGAACTCGAGCTGGTCGAGCGCGACCTTGAAGCCGGCCTGCTCGAGCTGGCTCTTGACGACGGTGCCGCACGCGGTGGCGTACGGGAGGGTCGGGATGCGCAGGCGCAGCGTCTGGCCGGCCTCGCCCGACTCCTGCAGCAGGGCCTTCGCCTTGGCGACGTCGTAGGGGTAGAGGCCGGTGAGGTCCTCGTACCAGGGGTCGGTCGGCACCGACATGCTGCCGATGAGCGTGCCGCGGCCCGCCCAGCACGTGTCGACGAGCGCCTTGTGGTCGATGGCGTAGCGCACGGCCTGACGCATCTTCTCGTTCTTCATCGGCCCGCTGCCGTTGTTGAACGAGAGCACCACCTCGCCGTTCGTCGTGCCCTCGATGACCTGGTACTTGTCGTTGTTCTCGAACTGGCCGAGCGACTCCGGGGTCTGGACCGTGCCGATGACGTTGATCGTGCCGGTGAGCAGCGCGTTGTTGAGGGCGGTCGGGTCCTTGAAGTACTTGAAGGTGACCGTCTTGTACGCGGGCTTCGTGCCCCAGTAGGCGTCGTTGCGCACGAGCTGGATCGAGTCGCCGCGGGTCCACGTGCCGACCGAGTACGGGCCCGTGCCGACGGGCTTCGCGGCGAGGTCGTCGACCCCGGTGCGGCTGAACATCGCGCCGACGCGGGTCGTCATGCGGTACAGCCAGTCGTTGCTCGGCTTGGACAGCACGACCTTGAGCTGGGTCGGCGAGACGACGGTCGTGCTCGCGACGACGTTCATGGCCGACTTGAGCGAGACGGTCCACGCGCTCTTGACCCGGTCGATGGAGAACTTCGCGTCGTCGGCCGTGAAGGGCGCACCGTTGGTGAACTTCGCATCGGAGGCGAGGTCGAACGTGTACGTCTTGCGGTCGTCGGAGACGGTCCACTTCGTGGCCAGGCCCGGCTTGATGTCGCCGTTCTGGTCGAGCTGCACGAGGCCCTGGTAGACGTTGTAGAGCAGCACCTGCGGGATGGCGGCGCCGTCGGTCTTGGTGAAGTCGAGGTTGGCGGGCTCGGCGACGAGCCCGATGCTCAGGGCGCCGTCACCGGCGTCGCCCGTGCCGCCGCTGCCGGGGCCCCCGTTGCCGCCGGAGGTGCCGCCGGACCCCGCGGAGCAGGCGGCGAGCGCGAGGCTCCCCGCCGCCACCGCAGCCACGACGGCGAGGCTCGTCTTGCTCTTGGTGTTCCTCACGTCAGATCTCCATCCGGTCGAGAACGGCAGCCGCCAGGTCGGTTGTCGTGGCGCTCCCCCCGAGGTCGGGGGTGTGGTGGGTCGGGTCGAGCAGGGCGGCAGAGACAGCCTGCCGGATGCCGGTGGCGGCGACGGTGTGACCGAGGTCCTCGAGCAGCAGGGCGCCCGAGAGGAGGCACGCGACGGGGTTGGCGACACCCCGGCCGGCGATGTCGGGGGCCGAGCCGTGTACCGGCTCGTAGATGCCGGGCACGTCACCGCCGGGCAGGACGTTGGCGCTGGGCGCCATGCCCATCCCGCCGGCGAGCACGGCGGCGAGGTCGGAGAGGATGTCGCCGAAGAGGTTGCCGGCGAGCAGCACGTCGAGCGAGCGGGGCGACTGCACGAGTCGGGCGGCCATCGCGTCGACGAGCACCACCTCGAGCTCGACGTCCGGATGCTGCTCGGCCACCTCGCGCACGACGCGGTCCCACAGCGGGTAGCCGTGCCGCATCGCGTTCGACTTCGTCACGAGGCTGAGCCGCCCGGAGCGCCGGCCGGCGAGCTCGAAGGCGTGCCGGGCCGCGCGCTCGATGACCCGGCGGGAGTGGACGGCCACCTCGATGCCGATGTCGTGCCCGGTGCCGGCGTGGGCGAGGCCACCGGCGCCGACGTACTCGCCCTCGGTGTTCTCGCGCACGATGACGAGGTCGACCCCGTCGGTGTCGACGACGCGGGTCGGGACACCGGGGAAGGCGTGGACGGGACGCACGTTCACCGCGAGGTCGAGCTGCTGGCGCAGGCCGATGATGAGGCCCCAGACGAGTTCGTCGTCGGGGACGTCGGGGCGGCCGACGGCACCGAAGAGGACGGCGTCGTGGGCGCGCACCACGTCGGCGGCGTCGGCCGGCATAGCCGCACCTTCGCGCAGGAAACGCTCACCGCCCCAGTCGAGCTCGGTCACCTGGAGGTCGAGGCCGGTGCCCTCGGCAGCGCGCTGCAGGACCGGCACGGTCGCCGCGACGACCTCGGGGCCGACCCCGTCACCCGGGATCACGGCGAGGCGCACGGGAGCCACGGTCGTCGTCACCGTGCCTCCTCACCGCCGGGGTGGAACCAACTGGTCTGACCAGTGGACTTCCTGATGATTGTCGCTACCCTGACGACTGCGCCAGTTGTTGTCAAGGCCTCCGAGCGGGGCGGCTGGCGGCGGTCCGACCGAGGGAGCCGAATGCCCGGGGATGTTGACGTGGCCACGCTGTCCGCCACCGAGATGACGGCGGCCTTCGCCGCCGGCTCGGTCTCACCGGTGGAGGTCCACGACGCCGTGCAGGAGGTCGTCGAGCGCCGGGAGCCGGTGCTCAACGCCTTCTGGGAGCGCGACCCCGACCGCTCGCGGGCGGCGGCCGTCGGGAGCGAGTCACGCTGGCGTGCAGGCGAACCCATGGGCCCGCTCGACGGGGTGCCCGTGACCGTCAAGGAGAACCTCGCGCGAGCGGGGGTGCCGATGCCGTCCGGCAACGCCGGCGTCGAACCCGTCGTGCCGACGGCCGACTCACCCGTCACCGCCCGGCTGCTCGAGTCGGGCGCGGTCGTGCTCGGGTCGACGGTCATGCCCGACTGGGGCATGCTCTCGTCCGGTGTCTCGAGCCTTCACGGCATCACCCGCAGCCCATGGGACCCGACCCTGACGACGGGCGGGTCGAGCTCGGGCGCAGGGGCGGCCGCGGCCGGGGGCTACGGACCGCTCCACGTCGGCACCGACATCGGCGGCTCGATCCGCCTGCCCGGCACGTGGCTCGGCCTCGCCACCCTCAAGCCGAGTGCGGGCCGGGTGCCGCTCGACACCCCCTACCTCGGCCGCTGCGCCGGGCCGTTGACGCGTACCGTCGCCGACGCCGCCCTGCTCATGGAGGTCATCTCACGGCCCGACCCACGCGACTGGACCAGCCTGCCCCCGCAGGAGATCCGGTGGCGCGACCTCGACGGTGACGTCGCCGGCCTCCGGGTCGGCCTGCACCTCGACGCCGGCTGCGGCGGCGCCGTCGACCCCGACATCGCCCGCGTGGTCGAGGCGGTCGGGGCGACCTTCGCGGCCGCCGGGGCCCACGTCGAGCCGGTGCCGCCCTTCATGACCCCCGAGCTGCTCGACGCCCTCGACCTCTTCTGGCGGGTGCGCTCGTACAAGGACCTCGCAGCGCTCCCGCCCGAGCGGCAGGCACTCGTGCTGCCGTACGTGCGCGACTGGTGCCTCGTGGGGGCCGGCGTCACGGGGGCCAGGGTGCTCGAGTGCTACGAGCTCGTCATGCGCATGCAGGCGGTCTCGGTGGCGGCGACCGCGCCTTATGACGTCGTCGTGTCGCCGGTGGCGCCCGTCGCGGCGTTCGCCGCCGAGCAGCCGATGCCCTACCCCGACGACGGCCGCGGCATGCGCCACATCGGCTTCACCGCCCCGTACAACATGACGGGCCAGCCGGCCGCGACGGTCAACGCGGGGTTCCTCGCCGACGGCCGCGCCGTCGGCGTGCAGCTCTCCGGCCGCCGCTTCGACGACCTCGGGGTGCTGCGCGCCGCGCACTGGTACGAGGCCAACCGGCCGGCCGGCGCCGTACCCGACTGGCCCGACGGCATCCGGTCTGGTGTCGACAGCGGTGCCGGTGGGCGCGCGTCGGTGCCGGCACGGGTTCGGTGGGCTCGTGAGCGCCCCCGCCCCGTTCGAGCAGGTGCGCCCGGTGCGCCTGTACGAGCGCATCATCGAGCAGATCGAGGGGGCGATCGCCAGCCGCACGCTGCGCCCGGGCCAGCGGCTGCCGAGCGAGCGCGAGCTCGTCACCCAGTTCGGGGCCAGCCGCTCGACGGTGCGCGAGGCGCTGCGGGTGCTCGAGAGCAACGGGGTCATCCGCTCACGGCCCGGCGACCCCAACGGCCCGGAGATCCTGCCGTTCTCGAGCCAGGCCCTCTCGACCCAGCTGACCCGCCTGGCCCGCGTCGACGGGGTCGACCTCGGCGAGCTGATCTCCTTCCGCATGGTGCTCGACAGCTCGGCCAACCTGCTCGCCGCCCGCTTGCGCACCGACGCCGAGCTGGCCGAGATCGAGGCGACCATCGAGGTGATGCGCGGCGCCATCGACCTCGGCTACGAGGAGTTCAGCGAGGCCGACGTCGCCTTCCACGAGGCGATCGCCCGCGTCAGCAGCAACAGCCTCGTGCAGGTGTGCAACCAGGTCGTGCGCGGCGTCGTGCTGTCACTCATCTCCGACAAGATCGCCCGGTCGCGCAACAGCCAGGCGCTCATGCGCGAGTCGCTGCGCCACCACGAGGAAGTGCTCGAGGCGATCCGCGCCGGTGACGGGCCCGCGGCGGCGCGCATCTCGCGGCGCAACCTCTACGACTACTACGCCGGCTACCTGCCCAAGGCCGAGCGCGAGCCGCTGCGCGCGCTCCTCGACGCGCACTGAGGTCACGGTGCCCGGGCGCACCCGCCGCCGGACGCGTGGACCGGCGCCGCGTCGCCCCACCGCGCGTCCGGCGGTGGGGCGACGACGGCATCCGGTGTCAGCGGGGCAGCGGAGTCACCTGCAGGGCCTGGCGGGCGTCGTCGAAGAGGCGAGGGGTCATCTCCTTGGCGGGCCCGGCGGCGCGCCACTTCGCCGCCTGGGGGACGTCCGCGCACGCGGACGGGTAGCGGTCGCAGTAGCTCGTGATGCCACCGACCGAGTCGGCCGAGAGCATCGCCTTGGCGATGGCGCGGCTGAGGGTGTCGGCGCCGGCGCCGAAGATGGCGTTGAGCTGGCGGGAGTCGGCCGGGTCGTTGATGCGCAGCGGCTCACCCTGCCCGGTCGAGACCGCGAAGACGGTGTCGCCGTCGGCGAGGGTGTGGATCGGCCGGATCGCCCGGGCCATGCCGTCGTGGGCGTTGCCGGACATGCGCTGCGCCGCCGCCTTCTCGAGCGGGGCGTTGGTGACGACGACGGCGATCGTCGTGTTGAGGTCGTCGCTCTTCGCGGCACTGGCGACGGTCTGGCACTCGGCCTGGGTCGGGGCCTTGAGCCCGGCGAACTCGTCGCCGATGCCGAACTGGGCGCCGAGCAGCTGGCAGGTCTTCGGGTCGACGGGCGACCCGGCGGAGTTCACGACGACGACGGCGCCGACGTAGATGCCGTCACCGAGGTAGACGCTCGCGGTGCCGACGCCGCCCTTGAGGCCGCCGGCGCGGGCGCCGGTACCGCCGCCGAACGCGCCCTGGCGCACCGCCGCGCCCGCGACGTTGGAGGCGGCGACGTAGCCCCACTCGGGGCCGGTGCGGGCCTTGATGTCACCGCCCCGGCCGAGGTCGTAGATGTCGGCCGCGGGGACGATGGGCGCGACGCCCACCGACCCGAGGGGGACGCCCTCGCCGCGGTCCTCGAGCCAGCGGATGATGCCGTCGGTCGCGGAGAGGCCGTACATGCTGCTGCCGCCGAGCTGGACGGCGTTGACGCCGGGGTTGCTGTTGAGCGGCGAGAGCAGGTCGGTCTCCTTCGTGGCCGGCGCCCCGCCCCGCTGGTCGACGCTGGCCACGGCCATGGTCGGGAAGTAGAGCACCGAGGTGCCGGTGAGGAACGGCGAGGTGCGGTTCTGCACCTGGCCGACCTGCACGCCGGGGACGTCGGTGACGGCGTTGCGCTGGCCGGGCAGCCCCGCGGTCGGGGTGAAGGCGGCGGGCGCGGCCGGGGCGGCGGCGGGCGCCGCCACCCCGGTGACGGGGTCGGCCGCCGCACCGGCGAACCCGGCCGAGGCGAGGCCGAGACCGGCGACGAGGGCGGTGAGGCGTAGGACACGAGGAGCGCGCATGACGGATCCGTTCGGGTCGGGGGTGTGAGTCCGACCACTGTGGACCGTCGTCGGCGCCCTGTCGAGACGAATCTCGTTGTACGACAGTGGTTCTCATGCTTGACGACGGTCTCTTCAGCGCGCTCACGGGGGCGGCTGGGCCCGCCCCACGGCATCCGGGCCCTGCGGCCGTGACCGGCCACGGTAGGGCGCGCAGCGGACGGCCGGTGGAGGGTTGTCGTCGCCGGGGCGACGCAGACCCTCCACGGGCCACCCGCCGAGGGCGTCAGGCGTCGCTCGCCTTGACCGCGAGGACCGCGCACTCGGCGTCGAGCAGGATCTGCTGGGCCGTGCTGCCGGTGACGAGCTTGCCCACGGGCGAACGGCGCCGGACCCCGATGACGATGAGGTCGGCCCCGACCTCGCCGGCCACGACGAGGATCTCGTCGGCGGCCGAGCGACCCTCGGTGGGCTGGCGCACCTCGTGCGGGATCTCCGCGTTGGCCAGCTGCAGGTCGATGGTGTCCATGTCCTGCGCCGTCGCGAAGGCCGGGTCGGCGTAGTTGCCGTTGTGCCCGGTGTTGACGACGGTGACCCGCCCGCCCGTCAGGCGGGCCAGGTTCACGGCCGCCTCGAGGGCGGCCACGCCCTGGGGGGTGGGGATGTACCCGACGACGATGTTCTGCACGGTGTGCTCCTCGGTCGCGCTCGTGGTGGTCGCTGTGGTCGTTGTGGTCGTGCTGGGCGGGCTGCTGGGCTGGTGGGGGTGGGTGGGGCCGCCGTCTCGGACACCGGCCCCACCCACGTCGGTGGGCGGTCAGGCGCTCTTCGGGAGCGTCATCGCGCCGGTCATGATGCCGACGCCGTCGGTCATCGAGTGCGACTGGGGCGTGATCACCCCGGCGCGACCACCGAGCCGCTGGATGTGGATGCGGTCGGCGACGTCCCACACGTGCGGCATGTTGTGGCTGATGAGGATGACCCCGAGCCCGTTCTCGCGCAGCTGCTTGACCATCTGCAGCACCATGTTCGACTCCTTGACGCCCAGGGCGGCGGTCGGCTCGTCGAGGACGACGACCTTGCCGCCGAACGCGGCGGCCCGGGCCACCGCGACCGCCTGGCGCTGCCCGCCCGAGAGGGTCTCGACGGCCTGGCCCATGTTCTGGATGGTCTGGATGCCGAGGTCCTGCACCGCCGTGCTGGCCCGGTCGCGCATCCCCTTCTTGTCGAGCATCCGGAAGACCGAGCCGAGCACCCCGGGCCGCAGCTCCTCGCGCGCGAGGTAGAGGTTGCTCGCGATGTCGAGGGCCGGGATGACGGCGAGCTGCTGGTACACGGTCTCGATACCGGCGTCGCGGGCGTCCTGCGGCTTGCGGAAGCTGACCTGGCGGCCGTCGAGCTCGAGGGTGCCCGAGTCGGGGACGAGCGCCCCGGTGAGGCACTTGATGAGCGTCGACTTGCCGGCGCCGTTGTCGCCGATGACGGCGAGCACCTCACCGGGGTAGAGGTCGAGGTCGACCCCGTCGAGGCCGATGACACGACCGAAGGTCTTCACGAGGCCGCGGGCCGACAGGACGGGTTCCCGGGTGCCGCCGGCCGCGCCGGAGGTGTCGCGGGCGGCGTCGGGCGCGGTGCCGTGCGAGGTGGCGGTCATGCCTTCACCTTCCTGATCCACTGGTCGATGGCGACGGCCACGATGACGAGGATGCCGACCGCGAGGATGCGGTACTGCTGGTCGACGCGGGCGAGGCTGAGACCCACGGTGAACGACTGGACGATGAGCGCCCCGATGAGGGTGCCCACGAGCCGGCCGCGACCACCGAAGAGGCTGGTGCCCCCGATGACGACGGCCGTGATGCTCTCGAGGTTCGCGTTCGTGATGGCGTTGGGGCTCGCCGCCCCGGCCCGGCCGATGAGGACCCAGGCACCGATGCCGTAGATGAGCCCGGCGACGGCGTACACGCTGAGCAGGATGCGCTTGCTCGGGATGCCCGAGAGGCGTGCCGCCTCGGGGGCGTCACCGACCGCGTACACGTGCCGTCCCCACCGCGTCTGGCTGAGGACGTAGCCCATGACGAGGTAGAGCAGGACGACGATGACGACGCCGACGGTGAGGCGGAACGGCCCGACGGAGAACCCGGTCGAGGTCCAGTTGAGCAGATCGGGGAGCACGTTGTTCTGGTAGCTCTTGCTGCCCGAGTAGAGCAGGGCGACGGCGGTGAAGATGCTCAGCGTGCCGAGGGTGACGATGAACGGTGGCAGGTTGATGCGGGTCACGAGGAAGCCGTTGAGCAGGCCCGCCGCCGCCCCGAGCCCGACACCGATGAGCAGCGCCACCGGGGCCGGCACCCCGTTCTCGACGGAGATCTTCGCCATGACCATCATCGCGAGGATGACCGTCGCGCCGACGGCGAGGTCGATGCCGGCCGTGAGGATGATGAGCGTCTGTCCGATGGCGAGACAGGCGACGACCGCCGTCTGCTGGATGAGCAGCGAGAGGCTGGCCGGGTTCGCGAACCGCGGGTTGACGATCGTGAAGGCCGCTGCCGTGACGACGAGGATGAGCAGCGGGCTGATGAAGGGGTAGCCGTGCAGCAGGTGCTGCACGCGCTGAAGCGGGCTGTGTCGACGACGCGCCAGCTCCGCCGCAGCGGCCGAGGTGCCAGCGGTCATCGGTCAGCCCCAGCAGATCTTCGACGCGGCGGCCGAGTCGATGCTCTCGACGCCGTCGGCCTTCTTGTCGGTGACCAGGGCCACGCCCGTGTCGAAGAAGTCGAGACCCTCGGTCACCTTCGGCTTCTCGCCGGTGCGGGCCAGCTTGGCGATGGCCTCCATGCCGAGCGTCGCCATCTTGAGCGGGTACTGCTGGGCCGTCGCGCCGATCACGCCGTCGGTCACCGACTTGACGCCCTGGCAACCACCGTCGACGGACACGATGATCGCGTCCTTCTCCTTGCCGGCGGCCTTGAGGGCGTTGTAGGCGCCGACCGCGGAGGGCTCGTTGATGGTGTAGACGACGTTGATGTCGGGGCTGTTGGTGAGGCAGTTCTCCATCGCCGTGCGGCCACCGTCCTCGGAGCCCTGGGTGGGCTCGTTGCACGCGATCGTGTAGTCGCCACCGGTGTACGTGCCGGTCTTGTCCTCGTCGCCGTTCTTCGTCTTGTCCTTGGTGTCGATGCCCATGCCGGTCAGGAAGCCCTGGTCGCGGTTGTAGTCGACGGAGACGATCTTGTCGTTGAACAGGTCGAGCAGGGCGATCGTCGCCTTCTTGCCAGCGAGCTGCTTCTCGGCCCACTGGCCGATGAGCTCGCCGGCCTTGAAGTTGTCGGTGGCGAAGGTGATGTCGACGGTGTCGGCCGGGTCGGGAGGGGTGTCGAGCGCGATGACGAGCAGCCCCGCGTCGCGGGCCCGCTTGATCGCGTCGTTGACGCCCGGGCCGTTGGGCGTGATGAGGATGCCCTTGTCGCCGGCCGAGATCGCGTTCTCGATGGCCTGGATCTGACCCTGCTCGTCGCCGTCCTTGGCGCCGGACGCGACGGTGAGGTCGACGTTCTGCTTCGCCGCGTCGGCCTTGGCGCCGTTCTGCATCGCGACGAAGAACGGGTTGGTCGAGTCCTTGGTGATGAGCGAGACGCCGACGGCCTCCCCGCTCCCTCCACCGGCAGTGCCGCTCGCGCCGGGCGTGGTGGTGTCGGACCCGGAGTCGCCACCGCAGGCGGCCGTGCCGAGCACGAGGGCGCCGGCGGCCACGAAGGCCAGGGCGCGACGCACGGAGCGGGACCGGTGGACAGTGGTGCTGCGCTGCATGGGACAACCTCTCTGTTGCACATCGTCATCTGACAACGTTGTCAACAGACGTTATATGGTGCATCGTGTACTCACGTCAAGCCATCCAGGCCCCGGCGACCAACGAGGAAGACAACGATGTCATCACGACGGGCGGTCACCCGGTGACCGCCGCACCCCCCGGACCACGCGCCGGCGGTGTCCGGCCCCCCGGCACGGCGCGGGCCACGATGAAGGACGTCGCCGCCCTGTCCGGCGTCAGCCTCAAGACCGTCTCCCGGGTCGTCAACGACGAGCCCGGGGTGTCGCCCGACCTGCGTGAGCGGGTCCGCCGGGCGGCCTCGCGCCTCGACTACAGCCACAACGTGCAGGCCAGCAACCTGCGGCGCAGCGACCGGCGGACCGGCACGGTCGGGGCGTTGCTGCAGGACGTCGGCAACAGCTTCTCGGCCGCCCTGCTGCGTGCGCTCGAGGACGTGTCGCGCGAGCACGCCACCGCCGTCCTGGCGGCGAGCCTCGACGAGGAGCCTGACCGCGAGCGCGAGCTGGCCCGGGGCCTCGTCGCGCGCCGCGTCGACGGGCTCGTCATCATGCCCGCGACCGAGCGGCAGGACTATCTCGCCCACGAGCTGCGCTCGGGGCTCCCCGTCGTCTTCGTCGACCGCGAGCCCCACGGGGTCGAGGCCGACTCGGTCACCGTCGACAACGCCCTGGGCGGCGAGCTCGGTGCGCGGCACCTGCTGCGTCGGGGCCACCGCCGCCTCGCCTTCCTCAGCGACCTCGTCAGCATCCAGACCGCCGAGCGGCGTCGGGCCGGGTTCCGCCGCGCGGTCTCGACGGTCGCGGGCGCCGAGGTGGTCGAGCGCACCGACCTGCGCACCGCCGCGGCCGCCGAGCGCGAGGTGCTCGGCCTCTTCGCGAGCGGCGACGGACCCACGGCGGTCTTCGCCGGCCGCAACGAGATGGCCGTCGGCGCGGCGCGGGCGCTGCGCTCGCTCGGCCTCTCGCACCGCGTCGCCCTCGTCGGGTTCGACGACTTCCCTCTCGCCGACCTGCTCGACCCGGGCCTGACGGTGGTGCGCCAGGACGCCGCGAGAATCGGGTCGGAGGTGGGCCGGCTGCTCTTCCAGCGGATCCAGGGGGATGCCGGGCCGCCCCGGCGCATCGTGCTCGAGCCGACGCTCGTCGAGCGCGGCTCGGGCGAGATCCCGCCCTCGGACTGAGGGTCCGGAACTGGTCGACCCCGGCGGGTGCGGCGGGTGCGGCGGGTGCGGGCAGCTCGGCAGGCAGCTGCGCGGACCGAGGCCCGGCGTGCACCCGGAGAAGTCGACCACCCGTAGGGGTGTTGACCGCATATATCCGTTTTGTACAGTTTACGGGTATTGCGAACTGCTGCACCCCACGCCGTGACCGAACCACGGCCCTCATCAGGAGACGCTCGTGAGCCACCAGCAACCCACCCACCCCGCCGACCCCTCGCCTCGACCGCGCCGCCGACGCGGTGGACTGCTCGCCGTCCTGACCGGGCTGGTGGGCGTCGTCATCCTCGCCCTGTCGATGAACTCCACCGTCGCAGCGTTCACGGCGTCGATCACCAACTCCGTCAACAGCGCCGGCGCCGGCACCCTGATCATGCGGGAGCAGAACGCCGCCGGCACCGTCACGTGTCTCAGCACCGACGGCGCCGCCAACAACGTCACGAACAACGCCGCCACCTGCACGACGATCAACAAGTACGGCGGCGCCACGACCGTCGTGCCCGGTCAGACGGTGTCGACGACCGTCACCATCACCAACGTCGGCACCGCACCGGCGTCGACGTTCACCCTCGCGCCCGGCACGTGCACGCAGTCGGGCAACGTCACCGGCAGCGCCACCGACCTCTGCTCCCGCCTCGGCATCGTCATCACCCAGACGGTCGGAGGCACCTCGACCACCGTCAGCCCGGCCAGCTCGACCCTTGCCACCCTCGCCACCGCCGGGCCCATCACCCTCAGCTCGCCCGTCCCGCCGAACACGACGATCACGTTCACCTTCGCGGTGACGCTGGCCGCCGCGGCCGGCAACACGTACCAGGGCCTGGCCGCGTCGCAGCCCCTCGTGTGGACCTTCACCTCCTGAGGCGGCGCCCCCCGCGTCATCGCGGCGTCCGGTCGGACCCGGGCGGCAGCGCCGCCCGGGTCCGACCGTCTGCGCTCCCGTTCGTCGCCGGCGCGGTGGCCGTCGCCCTCGTCGTCCTCACGGTCGGCGCGGCGGCGGCATGGCGCCTCTCGGGCGGTCACTACGCGGTCATCGTCACGCCCTCCATGGGTGAGGCGGCGCCCGTCGGCACCCTCGTCCTCGTGCGCGCGGCCGAGGTCGACGCGGTCCGGCTGGGGGACATCGTCACCTACCGCCCTCGCAACCTGCCGGACCAGCTGGTGACCCACCGGGTCGTCTCGCGTGACGACCGCGGCCACCTCCACGTCCAGGGCGACCTCAACGGCTCCCCCGACCCGCTTCCCGTCGGTCAGGACGATCTCGTGGGCGTCGTCTCGGCGTGCTGGTACGGCGTGGGTTGGCTCGTGCGTGCTGCGCCGGTGCTGGTCCTGGGCTGGCTGGCGATCATGCTGCTGAGCGGCCGTCTCGTGCGACCCCGGTGGCGCTCGACTGTCCGGGTGCTCGGCACCTGCCTGCTCGTCGCGGTCACGTCCCTCGTGCTGCGACCGCTCGTGGCCCCGGTGATCCTCGGGGTCACGACGTCCGAACCCGCCGCGCGGACGGCGACCGCGAGCGTCGTCTCCGCCGGGCTGCTCCCGAGCCGTGTGGTCGGCGCGGACGACCGGTACGCCGACGTCCGGCTCGGTGAGACGGCGGCCCTGCCGGTCGTGTCCACGGCCCCCGGCTCGCCGATGACGGTGAGCGCGAGCGCCCACCTCAGGGGATGGTGGCTGCTCGCCGTGACGCTCTGCTGCCTCGCCCCACTGCTGTGGACCAGCACGGTGGGTCTGGCGCAGGACGGGCGGTCGACCCGTGGCTGAGCGTTTCGCGCCGGCGCCCCGCACCCGTCGGCGGCCACGCGCCATCGTCGTCGCGTGCGCGTCGGCGGCGGTGGCCCTGGGTGCACTGACCCAGTCGACCCCGCTGTCGACCGCTGCCTTCTCGGCCTCGGTCCGCAACAGCACCAACACGATCGGCACCGCGGCCTCGTTCACCACCGCCACCTGCGCCGGTGTCTACCGCGCCTCGGCCCCGGCCATCTGGTACCGCCTCGACGAGCTCACCGGCACGGCCGCCACCGACTCGTCGACCGCCGGCACCCGCACCGGGACCTACCAGGGCAGCCCCACGAAGGGGGTTCCGACCGCGTGCCCTCGCGACACCGGGTACGCGGTCACGTTCAACGGCAGCACCGACTACGTCAGCTACACGACCGCTCTCTCCACGCCGCTGACCTACAGCGCCGAGCTGTGGTTCCGGACCACGACGAACCGTGGTGGTCTGCTCGTCGGCTTCGGGGCGTCACCCACGGGGCTGTCGACCGACGTCGACCGCATCCTGTACCTGACCAACTCGGGCCAGGTCGTCTTCGGGGTCAACACTGCGCTCAAGAATGCGATCACCAGCCCGGGCACCTACCGCGACGGCGCATGGCACCACGTCATGGCCACCGCCGGCCTGAACGGGCTCCGCCTCTACGTCGACGGCACCCAGGTGGCGTCGTCGGCCCTCACCCTCAGCGTGACCTTCACCGGCGCGATGCGCGTCGGCTTCGACAACCTGGCCGGGTGGCCGTCCGCGCCGACGAGCAACTTCCTCGCCGCCACTCTCGACGAGGTGGCCGTCTACAACAAGACGCTGACGGCGGCCGACGCCGCGGCGCACTACTCAGCCGGGCAACCCTGAGAGGGATGCCGGTCGCCCCCCGAGGCGACCGGCATCCTTCTCATCGTGGGTTGTTCAGAGCACCTGCGACAGGAACCGCTGCAGGCGCTCGCTCTCCGGGGCCTCGAAGACCCGGCCGGGCTCACCGGACTCGACGACGCGGCCCTCGTCCATGAAGAGCACCTGCTGGGCGACCGAGCGGGCGAACCCCATCTCGTGGGTGACGACGAGCATCGTCATGCCCTCCGACGCGAGCTGCGCCATGGTGGCGAGGACGCCCTTGACGAGCTCGGGGTCGAGGGCCGAGGTGGCCTCGTCGAAGAGCATGACCTCGGGCTCCATCGCCAGCGCCCGGGCGATGGCGACCCGCTGCTGCTGACCGCCGGAGAGCCGGCCCGGGCGCACGCCGGCCTTGTGCTCCAGGCCGACCCGCTCGAGGTGGCGCAGGGCGTGGGCCTCGGCGTCGCCCTTCGACAGGCCCTTGAGGTGGGTCAGGCCGAGGGTGACGTTGGCCAGCACGGTCTTGTGCGGGAAGAGGTTGAAGTGCTGGAAGACCATGCCGACGCGCTGGCGCAGCCGGTCGGGGTCGTCGGTCAGTACGCTGCGGCCGCCGAGCAGGACGTCGCCGCGGTCGGGCTCGATGAGCCGGTTGACGACGCGCAGCAGGGTCGACTTGCCCGAGCCCGAGGGCCCGATGACGCACGCCGTGGTGCCGGCGTCGACGTGCAGGTCGATACCCCGGAGCACCTGGTTCGCGCCGAAGGCGAGGTGCACGTCACGGGTGGCGACGGAAACCCCTGTGACGCGGTCGGATCCGCCCGAGGCGACCGGCTCGTGATCGGGGGTGGAGGCGGGCGTCGAGGTGGTCACCGGGTCTCCTGCGTCAGGGTGAGGGGGTCGGCGGGGGTGGCGCGCTCGGTGGGCTCCGGCGCCTCGCCGCGGTCGGCGCGACGACCGTCACGCAGTCGCCGGTCGATGGCGTTGACCGCGTGGGTCAACGGGACCGTGATGGCGAGGTAGAACAGGCCGGCCAGCACGAGGGCCGACTGGTTGCCGCTGTTGGCGGCGGAGTCCTGCCCGATGCGGAAGAGGTCACGCTGGCTGGCGAGCAGCCCGAGGAAGTAGACGAGCGAGCTCTCCTTGATGAGCGCGATGAACTGGTTGACGAGCGCCGGCAGCACCCGCCGCACCCCCTGCGGGATGACGACGAGGCGCATGCCCGAGGTGCGGCTCAAGCCGAGGGCCCGGGCTGCCTCGAGCTGGCCCTGGTCGACGCTCTGGATGCCGGACCGGAAGATCTCGCCGATGTACGCGCTGGCGATGAGCGACAGGGCGAGGATGCCGAGCGGGTAGGGGTTGGTGCCCCAGATCTGCAGGCCGACGGGTGAGAGCCCGACGCCGATGAGCAGGATGGTGACCGCCGCCGGCAGACCGCGGAAGACGTCGGTGAACACTCGAGCAGGCCACCGCAGCCAGCGCCGGCTCGAGAGCCCGCACACGGCGAGCACCATGCCGAGCACCGTGCCGATGACGCCCGAGCAGATCGCGAGCAGCAGCGTGTTGCGCAGCCCGACGGTCAGCAGCTCGGGCAGCGCCTCGCGCATGGCGCCCCAGTCGAGGAACGTCTCGCGCAGGGTGTTGAGGATGTCCATGCCGTGTCCTTCGCGGTCGGTCGGCGGCGGATGCCGTCAGGGCGCGGTCGTCGAGGACGCCGCGGCCGCGGAGGAGGCGCCCTTGCCGCTGCCGGGGACGAAGTCGGCGGGGATCTCACGGCTCGGGTAGTACTGCTTCTGCAGCTTCGCCCACGTGCCGTCGGCGACGACCTCGTCGATGCCCGTGTTGATCGCCTCGCGCAGCGCGTCGTTGTCGGGCGCGACCGCGTAGGCGATGCCGCCGGGGTCGAGCTGCTTGGCGACGGCCTTGATCTTGCCGCCGGAGTCGCCGGCGGTCTTCTCGCCGATCTCGGCGGGGGTGATCCACGCGTCGGCGGTGCCGGCGCGCAGCTGGTTGAGGGCCGCGTTGTAGTCGGGGACCCGCACCGGGTCGAGGTTCTCGCGGGTGGCGTAGTCGTCCTGCACGGTGCCCTGCACGACGGCGACGCGCTTGCCGGCGAGCTGGTCGAACGAGGTGATGGCCGAGTCGGCCGGCACGTCGAGGCCGAGGAAGCCGAAGTCGTACTTGTTGGTGAAGTCGACCGTCTTCTTGCGGGCCTCGGTGATGCTCACCGACGACGACCCGATGTCGAACTTGCGGGTCTTGACCTGGGCGAGCAGCGAGCTGAACTCGGTGCCGACGAACTCGACCTTGAGGTCGAGCTTGGCCGCGACCGCGGTGAGCAGGTCGTTGTCGAAGCCGGTGAACTTCCCGTCCTTGAGGTAGACGTTCGGCGGCGCGTCGGTGAGCGTGCCCGCGCGCAGCGTGCCCGGCGTCTGCAGGCCGTACGGGTTGGTGGCGTCGGCGGTGCCGGACCCCGCGTCGGACCCGCCGCCGCAGGCGGTCAGGGCGAGGGCGACGACGGCGCCGGAGGCGAGGGCCAGGGAACGGGAGCGCAGGGTCATGGTGTCCTTCAACGGGTGGCGGTCGGGGCGTGCGGGATGGGCGGGGCGAGCGCCGACGGGCGCCCGGGCAGCGACGAGGGGCCGGCCGGATGCCGGGGGGCAGGCTCGGGGTGACGGCGGCGACGGCGTCGGTCGGACGGGGCGGGATGAGGCCCGCCGGTCACGTCAGGACGTTATAGGAACTAAAACGTCAGGTGATAATCGGTCCGACCGGTGAGTGTCTCACCCCAGGTCGACGGCGTCGGCATCCGCCCCGATGAGCCTGGCCGGTATCGCCGTGACGGGTGCGATCGGCGGTCAGCGGCGTGAGCCGCCGACCTCGGGCCAGGGCCACTCGACCTCGACGGATCCGCCCACGGCCAGCGCCTGCCACCGGGTCGAGAGCTCGTCGAGGTCGGCCAGGGCGAGCTCGAGGTCCCGGGTGTCGAGGTCGCCCTCGGGGAGGGTCGAGGTGGCCGCGGCGTGGGCGGGGTCGGGGGCGAGTCCTCGCCGGCGCAGCCACACCGGCAGCACCGCGGACGCCAGCTGCTCGGAGCGACCGATCTGCGTCCCGCGGGCGCGGTTGCGACGCTCGACCCGCCTCGCCCAGGCTCGGGTGCGCTGCTCCTGGGTCGGTACGAAGGTCCACGCGTTGCCGCCCGCGGCCAGCTGCCCGAAGATGCCGTCGCGCAGGCCGAACCGGTGCTCGACGACGAGGTGGACGAGATCGTGGGGCACGAGGTCGTTCCACCCGGGAGCGGGGCTCATGAGCAGGTCGGTGGCGAGCTCGCGGTGGACGCGCACCTCGTAGCGGCGCACCCCGATACGGGCGAAGACGACGAGCATCCCGTCACCGTAGGAGGGCAGGACGGGGCGGCGCGCGCTCTTTTCCGGGCCACGGCGCGGTTCCGGACAGCGCTCGGTGGCCGCACCCGTCCGGAACCGGGCCGCGGCTGGATTCCGAGCAGCGCGTGCACCTTTCCCGCCACGGCGCGGTTCCGGACAGCGCTCGGCGGTCGCGCCCGTCCGAAACCGGGCCGCGGCGGGATTCGGGGCAGCGGATGCCGGCCCGCCCGGCTCGCGCGCCCCTGACCTCAGCCGCGCAGGCGCGACATCGACGGGTCGTAGACCGGCTCCGCGGTGACGGTCGCCTTGACGGCATCCCCGAAGTACTCGATCTCGACGGCGTCACCCTCCTGCACCGACGCGGGCAGGTAGGCGTAGGCGATGGGCTTGCCGATCGTGTAGCCGAACGCGGCGCTCGTGACGTAGCCGACCGCCTCGCCGTCGACGCGCACCGGCTCCTTGCCGAGCACGACCGACCGGCCGTCGTCGACGGTGAGGCAGCGCAGCCGTCGGGTGGCGGTCTGCTCCGAGCGGCCCTCCAGTGCCTCCTTGCCGACGAACGCCTCCTTGGTCGCCTTGACCGCAAAGCCGACCCCCGCCTCGAAGGGGTCGTGCTCCGTCGTCATGTCGGCGCCCCACGACCGGTAGCCCTTCTCGAGCCGCAGCGCGTTGAACGCCGAGCGGCCGGCCGCGACGACGCCGTGCGCCTGACCCGCCTCCCACAGCACGTCCCAGAGCCGCTGGCCCAGGTCGGCCGAGGTGTAGATCTCCCAGCCGAGCTCGCCGACGTACGACAGCCGCATGACGGTGACGGGCACGCCGCCGATGGTGGCCTTCTTGAGCCGGAAGTACTTGAGCCCGTCGTTGCTGAGGTCGTCGTCGCAGATGGAGCCGACGAGGTCGCGGGCGAGCGGCCCCCAGAGCCCGATGCAGCACGTGCCGCCGGTGATGTCGCGCACCTGCACCCACTGCGACGGGTCGGCCTGTCGCTGGTGGCGCGCCTCGCGCGTGAGGTGCACGAGGTCGAGCTGGCCGTTGGCGCCGACCTGGTACGTCTCGTCGTCGAGGCGGGCCACCGTGATGTCGCTGCGGATGCCGCCCGCCTCGTCGAGCAGGAGCGTGTAGGTCACGGCCCCGGGCTTCTTCGAGACGTCGCCGGTGGTCAGCCGCTGGAGCAGCGCCTCGGCTCCGGGCCCCGAGACCTCGAGCCGCTTGAGCGGGGTCATGTCGTACATCGCCACCGCGGTGCGGGTCTTCCACGCCTCGGCCGCCGCGATCGGCGAGTAGAAGCGCGAGGCCCATTCGTCGCGGGGCACCGGCTGCCACTCCTCGGGCAGCTGCTCGACGAGGGGGGCGTTGGCCTCGAACCAGTAGGGCCGCTCCCACCCGGCGCCCTCGAGGAAGCGCGCGCCGAGCTCGCGGTGCCGGGCGTGGAAGGGGCTGACGCGCAGCCCGCGCGGCGACTCCTTCGGCTGGTGCGGGTGCAGGATGTCGTAGATCTCGACGAAGTTCTGCTGCGACGTCTCGCTGACGTAGGCCTTGGTCGTCTGCACGTCCTCGAAGCGGGAAAGGTCGAGCTCGGCGAGGCTGACCTGCGAGCGCCCCGTCGTCAGCACCTCGGCGACCGCGCGGGCGACGCCGGCGGAGTGGGTGACCCACACCGCCTCGGCGACCCAGAACCCGTCGACCGTCGGCGACTGCCCGACGACCGAGCCGCCGTCGGGGGTGAACGAGAAGATGCCGTTGAAGCCGTCGTCGACCTGCGCCTCGCGCAGCGCGGGTAGCAGCGACTGCGAGGCCTCCCACGCCGGCGCGAAGTCGTCGGCGGTGAAGTCGAGCCGCGAGGGCATGTGGTGCTCGTCGACCTCGTCGGGGGTGCGACCGAGGTCGGCGGCGACGACGGGCATCGGACGGTGGCCGTAGAACCCGATGCCGTAGCGGTCGCCGTGCTCGCGGTAGTAGAGGTCCTGGTCCTGGTGGCGCAGGATCGGCAGGGTCGCCCCGTTCGGCACGTCGGTGCGCCCGGCGAGCGCGGGCACGGGAGTGGTCTTGACGTACTGGTGCGCGAGCGGCAGCAGCGGCACGTCGAGCCCGACCATGGCGCCGATCTCGACGCCCCAGAAGCCGGCGCACGACACGACGACGTCGGCGGGGACGACCCCGTCGGGCGTCTGCACGCCGGTGACGCGACCGTCGGCCTGCTCGATGCCGGTGACGGGCGTCGAGCCGAGGTAGGTGACGCCGGCCTCGGTCGTGCGCTCGATGAGCAGCTGGACGGCGCGGGCGGCGAGGGCGAGCCCGTCGGTCGGGATGTGCAGGCCGCCGAGCACCTGCTCGCGGTCGAGCAGCGGGTAGAGCCGCAGGCACTCCTCCGTGTCGACGAGGCGGGCGTCGACGCCCCACGACGCGGCGTAGCCGGCCTTGCGCCTCAGCTCGGCGACGCGCTCGGGGGTGGTGGCGACCTCGAGGCCGCCCACCTGGTCGAAGCACGAGCGCCCGTCCTTCGTCAGCGACAGCAGCTTCTCGACCGTGTACTGCGCGAAGAGGGTCATCGCCTTCGACGGGTTGGTCTGGAAGACGAGACCGGGCGCGTGCGAAGTCGAACCACCCGGCATCCCGAGGGGTCCCTGCTCGACGACGGTGACGTCGGTGTGCCCGCGGGCCACCAGCTCGTCGGCGAGGTTGGTCCCGACGATGCCGGCGCCGATGATGACGATTCGTGGTGCGGCCATGGTGATCGAGCCTTTGCTGTGGTCGGGGGCGGTGGTCGGGGCTGTGGTCGGGGGCGAGGCAGGCAGGACGGGGCAGGCGGTCCGACGTCAGCGGAAGATGACGGTGCTCGAGCCGTGCAGCAGCACGCGGTGCTCGCAGTGCCAGCGCACGGCGCGCGAGAGGGCGAGGCACTCGGCGTCCTGGCCGACGGTGGCGAGGCGGTTCGGGTGGTGGCCGTGGTCGACGCGGATCACCTCCTGCTCGATGATCGGGCCCTCGTCGAGGTCGGGTGTCACGTAGTGCGCGGTGGCGCCGACGAGCTTGACGCCGCGCGCGTAGGCCTGGTGGTAGGGCTTGGCGCCCTTGAACCCGGGCAGGAACGAGTGGTGGATGTTGATGGCCCGCCCCTCGAGCGACCGGCAGAGGTCGTCGGAGAGGATCTGCATGTAGCGGGCGAGCACGACGAGGTCGATGTCGTGCACGGCGACGAGCTCGAGCAGCCGCGCCTCGGCCTCGGCCTTCGTCGCCGCCGTGCTGGGCACGTGGACGAAGGGCAGGCCCGCCGCCTCGGCCATCGGGCGCAGGTCGGGGTGGTTGGAGACGACGAGGGCGATGTCGCCGCCGAGCGTGCCCGCGCGCCAGCGGAAGATGAGGTCGTTGAGGCAGTGCCCGAACTTCGACACCATGACGAGCAGCCGCGGCTTCTCCTCACCGTGGAAGGCGAACGTCATGCCGAAACCGTCTGCGACGGAGGCGAACTCGCGCTCAAGGGTGGGCACGTCGAGCACGTCGTCGGCCGCGAAGGCGGTGCGCAGGAAGAGGGTCTCGCGCTCGCTGTCGTCGAACTGGTGGTGCTCGACGATGTCGAGCCCGTGCTCGAGCAGGAAGCTCGTGACGGCCTGGACGATGCCGGGGCGCTCGCGGCACGTGAGCGTCAGCACCCCCCGCGGGCGACCGGATGCCGCGGGGCCGGCAGCCAGGGGTGCGCTCAGGGTGGCGGTGGCGGAGTCGGTCGGCACGAGGCCTCCTCGGGATTGGTATCCATCTAATATATTTGGCCGGACCGTACACGCCTGTTCCGAGGGCCGTCAACGGGTCGACCCGCCGGGTGGACGCGGGGTGGACGCGGGGTGGACGCGGGGTGGTCGACCTCTTGACGCCGCCACCGCCGAGCCGTCATCGTTGCGCAGAACGCACGCAGTCGCACTGGATGCAACGACGCACCGCAGTGAGCACCGGCTGGCCGGGCGCCGCCCCACCACGATCCGCACCTGCTTCTCCCGCCTGTCTGCACCTCGTCTGCACCCGTCGACCCGTCGATCCCAGGAGTCCGCGAGCCATGTTCCCCGCCTGTGCACGCTCCGCCATCGAGCCGGGAGAGGGGCTGCGCATCGACGCCCCGGAGACGGACGGCATCCCCATCGCGGTCTTCCACACCGAGGACGGCGAGTTCTTCGCCGTCGACGACACGTGCACCCACCAGGACGCCTCGCTCGCCGACGGCTGGCTCGAGGGGTGCGAGGTCGAGTGCCCGCTGCACGCCTCCCGCTTCGACCTGCGGACCGGCCGGGTCGACGCCCCGCCGGCCAAGGTCGGCATCCGCACCCACGAGGTCACCGTCACCGACGACACCGTCTACGTGACGATGTCGACCGAGGCCCCCAACCTGCCTCCCGGGGTGCGTCCCGGCGCGACCGCCTCATGACGACGGCGCAGGCCCCCACGCCCACCGGCCCCGAGCACGTCGTCGTCGTCGGCGCCTCCCTCGCCGGCCTGTCGACCGCGCGGGCCCTGCGCGCCCGGGGGTTCGCCGGGCGGCTGACGGTCGTCGGCGACGAGCTGCACCGCCCGTACGACCGCCCGCCGCTGTCGAAGGAGTTCCTCGGCCACCTGCACGCGCAGGTCGAGCTCTCCCTCGAGGCCGAGGACGAGAACCTCGACGCCACGTGGCGGCTCGGCGAGCGGGCCGTCGGCCTGACCCCCCTGCCCGGCGGCGGTGCCCGCGTCGAGCTCTCGGGCGGCGACACCGTCGAGGGCGACGGCGTCGTGCTCGCCACCGGCGCGTCGGCCCGCTGCACGCTGCCCGGCGTCGGGCTGCCGGGGGTGCACGTGCTGCGCACCCTCGACGACGCCGTCGCGCTGCGGGCCGCGCTGCACGCCCGTTCCGACGACGGCGGCCGCGTCGTCGTCGTCGGTGGTGGCTTCATCGCCTCGGAGGTGGCGGCCACCGCCAGCGGGCTCGGATGCCGGGTCGCCCTCGTCGTGCCCGACGCCCTCCCCCTCTCCGCCGCCCTCGGCCCCCTCGCCGCGTCGGTCACCCGGCTGCACGCGGAGCACGGCGTCGAGGTCGTGGGCCGGGCCCGCGTCGTCGGCGTGCGACCCGCGGATGCCGCGGACGCAGCGGGGGTGGCGGACGCGGCCGAGGGCCTCGTCGTCGAGCTCTCCACCGGTGAGAGGGTGCCGGCCGCCACGGTCGTGCTCGGCGTCGGCGCCGACCCGACGACCGGCTGGCTGCGCGGCTCGGGCGTGACCCTCGACCCGGCCGCCAAGGGCGCGGTGCGCTGCGACGGCACCGGTGCCACCGACGTGCCCGGCGTCTACGCGGTCGGCGACTGCGCGGTGTGGTTCCACCCCGGCCTCGGCCACCACCACCCGGTCGAGCACTGGACCTCGGCGAAGGAACGCGGCGCCGTCGTCGCGGCCGCCCTCACCGGCGCCGACCGGCTGCCGCCCTCCCGGCCGCCGTACGCGTGGTCGGACCTGTACGGACGACGGCTGCAGCTGGCCGGCTACACCTTCCTCGCCGACGACCTCGAGACCGGAGGCGAGCTGCAGGACGGCGCGACCCTCGACGACGCCTCCTTCACCGCGGTGTTCCGTCGCGGAGGCGAGACCGTCGCCGTCGTCTCCCTCGACCAGCCCCGCGTCTTCGCCGGCATCCGTCGGCGCCTCGCGGACCCCGCGCCCGTCACCGCCCCGGCGGTCCCGGCGGTCCCGGCCGACGCGACCGTGGCCACCCCCGCCTGACCCGCTTCACCCCTGGACCGGGCCCACCGGCATCCGGACGCCTCCGACACCACGCCCGCGAAGGAGCCCACCCCATGACCATCACCGAGCCCACCGTCGACCCGGCGATCCTCGAGCACGCCGGCGAGTCGATCTCGGAGAGTCTCGTGCGCACCCTGCCGGGGAGCGCGTACTCCTCCCCCGAGGTGTTCGCCCGCGAGCAGGAGCGCATCTTCGAGCGCATGTGGTTCTGCGCGGTGCGCTCGAGCGAGCTGCCCAAGCCGGGCGACTTCAGGACGGTGCAGGTCGGCCGCGAGAGCATCATCGTCAGCCGCAACCGCAAGGGGGCGGTGCGGGCCTTCTTCAACGTGTGCCGCCACCGCGGTGCGCGGGTCTGCAGCACCGACGGCGGCACGGGTGCCCGCTCGTTCCAGTGCCCGTACCACGCGTGGACCTACGACCTCGACGGCAAGCTCATCGCCGCCCCCAACCTCACGAAGATGCCCGACGTCGGGCGCGAGCAGTACGGGCTGCACACCGCCCACGTGCGGGAGTGGCTCGGGTACGTGTGGATCTGCGTCGCCGACGAGGCGCCCTCGTTCGAGGAGACCGTCATGAGTGCGGTGCGCAGCCGGCTCGGTGACATCGAGTCGATCGACCACTACTCCGTCGACACCCTCGAGGTGGGCAAGCGGATCGTCTACGACGTCAAGGCGAACTGGAAGCTCATCGTCGAGAACTTCATGGAGTGCTACCACTGCGCGACCATCCACCCCGAGCTGACCGAGGTGCTGCCCGAGTTCGCCGACGGCTTCGCGGCGCAGTACTTCGTCGGTCACGGCGCCGAGTTCGGCTCGGACGTCAAGGGTTTCACCGTCGACGGGTCCGAGGGCGTCGACCGGCTGCCCGGCGTCACCGACGACCAGGACCGCCGCTACTACGCCGTGACGATCCGCCCCAACGTCTTCGTCAACCTCGTGCCCGACCACGTCATCTTCCACCGGATGATCCCGATGGCCCCCGACCGTACGATCGTCGAGTGCGACTGGCTCTACCTGCCCGACGTCGTCGCCTCGGGTGTCGACCTCGAGAAGTCGGTGCGCCTCTTCGACCTCGTCAACCAGCAGGACTTCGACGCGTGCGAGCTGTGCCAGGCCGCGACCGACTCGTCGAAGTACGCCGACGGTGGCGTGCTCGTGCCGAGCGAGCACCACATCGCCGAGTTCCAGGCGTGGGCCACCGAGGCGGCCGCTGACTGACACCTGGTGCGGTCGACTGCGGTCTGGTGGCGGTGTGCGGGCGTCGTGAGGATGCCGGGTGGCGGTCACGGGGTGATCGCCACCGGGCGGTGGTCAGCGGGCCGTGGTCACCCGGGCTGTCGTCACCGGGTCGCCGACACCAGTGAGGCGCTGAGACCGTCGAGGGCGCCCGGGACGACGGCGTAGTAGGCCCACCGCCCGCGCTGCTCGCGGGTGACGAGGCCCGCCTCGGTGAGCAGGCGCATGTGGTGGCTCACGGTGGGCTGCGAGAGGCCCACCACCTCGGTCATGTCGCAGATGCACGCCTCACCGCCGTCGGCGGCTGCGATGAGCGAGAGGAGCCGGACCCTCGTCGGGTCGCCGAGCGCCTTGAAGGAGCGGGCCAGCCGCTCCGCCTCGGGCGCCGACAGGAGGCCGCGGGTGACGCTCGTGCAGCACGCCTGACCTGGGGCCTCGGTGGCCGTGCCGTTGTGGCCACCCGGGACAGCCTCGCCGGTCACTGCAGTGCTCATGGGGCCAGCATGCCACGCATTGACAGCCATCGATGGATGGAGCATCGTTCTCGCATAGACGGTAATCGATGCGAGGAGTGGGGATGAGCACCGACGACGAGCTCCGCGAGCAGGTCAGAGCCCGCTACGCGGACGCGGCCCGGGCAGTCGCGGCCGGCGCGACGAACCCGTTGGCGGTCGTGGAGCAGGCAGCGCCGTCCGACTGTTACGCGCCCGTCGACAACGCGTCCTGCTGCTCTCCGGAGACGACCCCGCAGGTGGACGAGGCGTTCGGCGCTGGCCTCTACGAGACGTCGGAGCGAGGCGAGGTCCCGGCCGAGGCGTTGGCGGCCAGCCTGGGCTGCGGCAACCCGATCGCGGTCGCCGAGCTGCGCGAGGGCGAGCGGGTGCTCGACCTCGGCTCCGGTGGCGGCATCGACGTGCTGCTCTCAGCGAGGCGGGTCGGGCCCACCGGCTTCGCCTACGGGGTCGACATGACCCCGGAGATGCTCGAGCTGGCCGAGGCCAACCGTGCCAGGGCCGGGGCCACCAACGTGAAGTTCCTGCGCGGCACCATCGAGGACGTGCCCCTCCCGGACGGGTCGGTGGACGTCGTGATCTCCAACTGCGTGGTCAACCTGTCGACCGACAAGCCGGCCGTGCTGGCCGAGATGTTCCGCGTGCTGACCCCCGGGGGCCGGATCGGTGTCTCCGACGTCGTGGCCGAGGACCACCTGACCCCGGCCGACCGGGCCGAGCGCGGCTCCTACGTCGGCTGCATCGCCGGCGCGCTCTCCCGCAGCGAGTACCTGACCGGCCTCGCGGCGGTCGGGTTCACCCACGCGACCGTCGAGTACACCCACGAGGCCGCCGCGGGGATGCATTCCGCCATCGTGCGAGCCAGCAAGCCGGTCGACTCGACGGGGGTCACCGCGTGAGCACCACAGAGTCGGCCCGGCCGACCGAGGCGCCCGTGATGGGTCGGCTCTCACGGCTGGACCGCTGGCTGCCGGTCTGGATCGGGCTCGCCATGCTCGCCGGGCTGGCCCTGGGCAGGCTCGTGCCCGGTCTCGGTGAAGGGCTGGCCGCCGTGCAGGTCGACGGGGTGTCCCTGCCGATCGCCCTCGGGCTGCTCGTCATGATGTACCCGGTGCTGGCCAAGGTCCGCTACAACCGGCTCGGGTCGGTCACCGGTGACCGGCGGCTGCTGGGCTCCTCGCTCCTGCTCAACTGGGTGCTCGGGCCTGCCCTCATGTTCGCGCTGGCCTGGACGTTCCTGCCCGATCTGCCCGCCTACCGCACCGGGCTGATCATCGTCGGCCTCGCCCGCTGCATCGCCATGGTCGTCATCTGGAACGACCTGGCCTGCGGCGACCGTGACGCCGCCGCGGTGCTCGTCGCGCTCAACTCGGTCTTCCAGGTGGTCGCCTTCGCCGCCCTCGGCTGGTTCTACCTCTCCGTCCTGCCCGGCTGGCTCGGGCTGCAGCAGGCCGGGCTCGAGACCTCGACCTGGGCCATCGCGCGTTCCGTGCTCGTCTTCCTCGGTGTGCCGCTGCTCGCCGGCTACCTCACCCGCCGGTACGGCGAACGGGCCCGCGGGCGCGACTGGTACGAGACGACCTTCCTCCCCCGCATCGGTCCGTGGGCGCTGTACGGGCTGCTGTTCACCATCGTCATCCTCTTCGCCCTGCAGGGCGAGGCCATCACCTCCCGCCCGCTCGACGTCGTCCGCATCGCGCTGCCGCTGCTGCTCTACTTCGCGCTCATGTGGGGTGGTGGGTTCGCGCTCGGCGCCCATCTCGGCCTGGGCTACGCCCGCTCGAGCACCCTGGCCTTCACCGCCGCCGGCAACAACTTCGAGCTCGCCATCGCCGTCGCCATCGCCACCTACGGCGCCACCTCGGGGCAGGCCCTCGCCGGCGTCGTCGGACCCCTCATTGAGGTCCCCGCCCTCGTCGGGCTCGTCTACGTCAGCCTCGCGCTGCGCCGCCGGTTCACCACCCCTGACGAGGCCACCGACCCCCGTAGCGCCGACCGGAAGGCCGGCTCGTGACCCACGACGACGCGTCCGACCTCGGCCTCGCCGTGCCGACGGTGCTCTTCGTGTGCGTCAGCAACGCCGGCAAGTCGCAGATGGCGGCCGCCCTGCTGCGCCAGCTCGCCCGGGAGGGGCAGGTCGACGTGGAGATCCACTCCGCCGGGACCCGCCCCGGCCCCGCCCTCAACGCGGGGTCGGCCGCTGCGGTCGCCGAGGTCGGCGCCGACATGAGCGGTGGGCACCCGAAGGCCGTCGACCCGGGCCTGCTCGCCCGCGCCGACCGCGTCGTCGTGCTGGGCACCAGCGCCCGGCTCGACCCGGTCCCCGGGATGCGGTCACCCGGCATCGAGGTCTGGGCGACCGACGAGCCCTCCGACCGTGGCATCGACGGGCCCGACCGCATGCGCCTCATCCGCGACGACATCGCCGCACGCTGCCGCCGGCTGCTCGACGAGCTCGCCCGGGGGTAGCCGTCGGGCGCGGGTCACCGCGCGGTGGAGGAGCACCCCGGACTGACGGCCACGTCGGCGAAGCGGTCCGACGTCCAGGCGAGCAGGTCGGTGACGGCGGGCGAGTCGGGCGCGACGAGCTAGACGTGACCACGCCCTTCGTACGTGCGGTAGTCGACCTGGTACCCCGACCGGCAGCGGGCCCGGACGTACGCCGCCTGGGCGGTGGGCACGACGAGCGTGTCCGCGGTGCCCTGGGCGACGAGCAGGGGCGCCTCGACGGGTCCGACGGGAACGTTCTCGTGGAGCCGACGGCCGAACGCACCGGAGTCCGGGTCACCCGACCACACGGGCTTGTCCAGCGACAGGGCGGTCAGCGCCGAGACCACGACGCTCCGCTCGGCCAGGCACCGGCCAGCCATCTCGTCGACGAGGATGCGCGCCCCCGGTCGCACGACGTCGGACGACCTCACGTCGGGGTAGGTGGCGGCGTACGCGGAGACGGCGAAGCCGGCGAACAGCGCCCCGCCCGTCACCTCCCCCGGGCCGTCGACGAGGCCGGGGAGGCCGCTGGCAGGGGCGAGGGCGACCACGCCGTCCACCCGGACGTCGGGCGCGTAGGTGGGAGCGAGGATGCCGGCCCACAGCGCCGCGTGCCCGCCCTGCGAGTGGCCCCACACCACGGTGTCCTCGGCCAGGTCGACGGTCGTGAGGCGGTGAGCCGCCCGCACCGCGTCCAGGCCCGAGCGGCCCTCCCCCTGACCGATGAGGTACGGGTGGGGGCCGGGGGTGCCGAGCCCGACGTAGTCGGTGGCCACCATGGCCCATCCCCGCTCGACCACGAGGTCCTGGATCGTCATCGCGCCCGCGGCCAGGCCGCCGGTCAGGATCGAGGGGGCGCAGCCGGTCGCGAACCCGGTCGTGCCGTGGGCCCACGCGACGACCGTGGCCGGCCGGGCCCCCTGCCCTCTCACGGCGGAGACCGGGGCGATGACGAGGCCGGACGCGGTCGCCGGGCGCCCCTCGTCGCGGGTCGTGGTGTAGAGGATGCGCCATGCCGCGGCGCCGGACGGGATCTCGGCGCTGGTGAACGGCTCGCTCCGCAGCAGACGTCCCGGCTGGGCGAGCGTGGCGGCCGAGACGTCCTCGGGTGTGTCGTAGAACGCGTCCGGGTGGGGCACGTTGCGCTGGAGGGCCACGGACACGACGACGAGCACGACGGCGACCGCGGCACCGACCACCGAGCCCGTCAGTCGCAGCCACCCCCCTCGTCGGCCGGCACGCGGACGGCGGGCCGCGAGCTGCGGCACGCGGTCACCCCGGATGCCGGCGACGACGAGCCGGGCACCGGCCATCGCGACCCGGGCACCGAAGAGCACCGCGACGACCAGCACGCTGACGTCCGGCCAGGCGAGCGCCAGCACGCCGAGCACGACAGAGGTCGCGCCGCCCACGACGGCGTCGTACCGGGCCGTCGCAGTGAGGTGGCGCGCCGCGAGCAGGTCCGCCGCCCCACCGACGAGCAGGGCCGCGGCCACCGCGACCGCGATGACCCGTATCGTCGCCCCGGGCCAGGCCCGGACCACGACGGCGGCCATCAGGTGGGCTCCCGCGCCGACCCGGCGGTGCCGGCCGCCGGGAGAGTCGCGTCGGAGCAGCTCACCGCCACCCGCCACGACGAGGGAGGCTGCCACGAGGACGAGCAGCACCACCAGCGAGGCGAAGGGCTTGAGCGCCAGCGACAGGCCGAGCAGGAGCAGCAGCACCCCCACCGCCAGCCGGAGCCTGCGGGAACGAGCCCGCAGCTCTCCCACGCGACTCGATGCAGGCGTGGCGGGGACGATGGTCGGCCCCTACGCCTCGTCGCCCCAGTAGCCGAGGCGGCGGCTCAGCTGCGCGGCGGTCGCCCGCAGCGGCGCCACCTTGTCGGTGAGGTGCTCGGGGCTGAGCCTGTACACCGGCCCGGACGCGCTGAGGGCGGCGATGACGTCGCCGTCGGCCCCGCGGACAGGCACGGCCACGGCGTTCAGCCCGACCTCGAGCTCACCGTACGAGGCGGCGAAACCCTGTTGTCTGACGGCGTCGAGCTCGGCGCGCAGGGCCTCGACGTCGGTGTGCGTGCTGGGGGTGTAGCGGTCGAGGGAGCGGGCCAGCAGCTCCTCGCGCTCGGCCGCGCCGAGGTGGGCGAGCAGCACCTTGCCGCTCGACGTCGCGTGCAACGGGGTCAGCTGGCCGATCCAGTTGTGGCTGACGACCGAGCCCTGCCCGCGCGACTGCACGACGTTGACGGCGAAGTGCTCGCGCAGCACGGCGACGTTGATCGACTCCCCGAGGAGGGCTGCGAGCTGCTCGGTCAGCGGCCGGGCCTGCTCGTCGAGGTCGAGCTGGACGTTGACGCGACGGGCCAGCCGAACCAGCCCGAAGCCGAGGCGGTACTTGCCGCGTTCGGTCGTCTGCTCGACGAGGTCGCGCGCCTCGAGGGCGTTGAGCAGCCGGAAGGCGGTCGACTTGTGCACGCCGATCTCGTCGGCGATCTCACTGACACCGGCGAGCTCCCACTCGGCGA
Source organism: Terracoccus luteus (assembly GCF_003635045.1). Lineage (NCBI taxonomy): Bacteria > Bacillati > Actinomycetota > Actinomycetes > Micrococcales > Intrasporangiaceae > Terracoccus > Terracoccus luteus. The sequence continues at coordinate 3,420,649 of NZ_RBXT01000001.1, forward strand.
GCAGCTCGAGCACCTGGAGGGCCCGGTCGACCGACTGGAGACCGCCACCGGACTCGGAACGGGCGATCGCCATCGGTCTCCTCCCCCGCGACTCTGGTCGACGCTGTTGCGCCTGACGCACACACTCGCACACCGGGCACTGGGCGGGTAGGCCCACCCCGTGACCTCCACGAAGCCGGATGCCGGGTAGCCGAGGCGTCGCCGTCAGGTGACGGCGACGCCTCGGTCCCCACGGATGCGACGGTCAGGTGCGCTGGTCGGACCCCGACGGCGCGGTCACGGAGGTCACGTCCCCGGCATCCTTGTGCGGCTTGACCGAGAGACGGAACTCGTCGCCGTACTCCTTGGTGCCGAAGTCGACGGCCTGCTCGATGGCCGTCTCGCAGCGGACTCCGCGTCGGACCAGTGGATCCTGACGAAGCTCCTTGAACAGAGCGAGGCACATCGCGACCATGACGACCGCGAACGGCGCCGCCATGATGATCGTGATGTTCTGGATGCCGGACAGCGCGTCGCTGCCGCCGACCACGAGCATGAGGGCAGCGATCGCGCCCATCATGACGCCCCAGAAGATGACGACCCGCTTCGACGGGTGGATGGTGCCGCGCTGCGACAGCGTGCCCATGACGATCGAGGCCGCGTCGGCGCCCGAGACGAAGAAGATCGCGACGAGCGTCATGGCGATGATGCCGAGCACCGCGCCGAGCGGCAGGGTGTCGAGCAGTCCGAAGAGCTGGCCCTCGATGGGACGCTCGGCGAGGTTCGTGCCGTTGTCCTGGGCGCTGATGGCCGCGCCACCGAAGATGGCGAACCACACGAGCGTCACGGTGCTCGGGATGAGGATGACGCCGGCGACGAACTCACGGATGGTGCGACCGCGGCTGATGCGCGCGATGAACATTCCGACGAAGGGGGTCCACGAGATCCACCACGCCCAGTAGAAGATCGTCCAGCCCGAGAGCCACGTGGCGGTGGCGTCGCCGCCGGAAGCCGCTGTGCGAGAGGCCATCTCAGTGAGGTCGGAGAAGTAGTCGCCGATCATCGTCGGCAGCAGGTTGAGGATCATGATCGTCGGGCCGCCGACGAAGACGACGAGGGCGAGCACGACGGCGAGCACCATGTTCGTGTTCGACAGCCACTGGATGCCCTTCGAGACGCCCGACACGGCGGAGGCGACGAAGGCGGCGGTGAGCACCGCGATGATGATGACGAGCAGCGGTGTGCCGACCGAGGTCATGTAGCCGCCGGCGATGAGGCCGCCGCCGATCTGCAGCGCGCCCAGACCGAGCGAGGCGGCCGAGCCGAAGAGCGTGGCGAAGATGGCGAGGATGTCGATGGCGCGGCCGAAACCGCCCTCGACGCGCTCGCGACCGAGAAGCGGGGTGAGGGTGGCACTGATGAGCTGGCGGCGGCCGCGGCGGAAGGCGCCGTAGGCGATGGCGAGGCCGACGACGGCGTAGATGGCCCACGGGTGCAGGGTCCAGTGGAAGAGCGTCGTCGCCAAAGCGACGTCGATCGCCTGCGGGGTGCCGGCGGACACGGTGTTCGGCGGTGGCGAGGTGAAGTGCGCGAGCGGCTCGCCGACGCCGTAGAACATCAGGCCGATGCCCATGCCGGCGCTGAACATCATGGCCACCCACGACACGGTGCGGAACTCGGGCCCCTCGTCGTCGCGACCGAGCGGGATGCGGCCGTAGCGGCTGAAGGCGAGCCAGAGCGCGAAGACGACGAAGCCGCTCGCGACGAGCACGAAGCCCCAGCCGGCGCCGGTGATGATGCCCTTGAGCACGCTGCCGGCGACCTCGCTCAGGGTCGTGGCGCTGGTGAGGCCCCAGGCCAGCAGCGCGACGACGAGCGCGGCCGCGACACCGAAGACGACCTTGTCGGTGGGGTAGCGCTGCTCGGCCGCCTCGGCACTGGTCAGCGGCTCGGACGTCGGGTCGGTGGGGGCGACGAGCGCGGGCGGTGCCGACGGTGGGGTGACCCCGGGGACCGGCTCGGGCCCGCTCCCGTCGGTCGGGTCGGTGACAGGTCTGACGTCGTTGGCCATCGTCTGACGGCCTCCCTCCTGGTTGTCGCGAGACCGGCCCGCGCGTGGGCATGCCGCCGCACGGCGTGGTCGCCGTGGGGAGGTCTGCCTGCGGCGCTCGGCGGCTGGAGGGGCCCGCCGACAAAGGGGTCGGTGACGCGAGGCGAAGACGTGCGTTCAGGTGGTTCCGGACCTCTGGGCCGCGCTCGGTCACCCGCTGCTCGTGGCGGCCGGGCGGCCGTTTGTTGCGTATGGCGCGACCTATTGTGCTGTGGAGAACAATGCACCGCCCTCGGGATGCCGTCAAGGGTGGTTCCGCTGACGATCCGGGCACGGGCCAGCGCCGGCTCCACGACTGCGGCGCCCGGATCGGGCCGCGGCCCGGTTCCGGACACGGTTCGTCGCGCCGCCCGTCCGGAACCGCGCCGCGGCCCGATCTCGGACGTCGGGCACGCGCGATCCTGTCCATTTCCGCGCCATGGCCCGGTCAGCGCCGAGGATGCCGGGGCGTGCCCGGCCGTCGATACGTGGCCACTCGACGGCATCCGGGCTCGGGGTCAGGACGTGACCTTTCGACGGGGTCTATTTGGCCTCTCGACGGGGTGAGCGCGGGTGCGGTCAGAGGACGGAGCGGATGGCGGCCTCGAAGTCGGTGACGTGGGCGAGCGCGAGGCGGGCGGCCTCGTCGGGGTCGCCGTCGGCGATGGCCTCGAGCAGCACCCCGTGCTCGCCCACGTGGCAGGCGAGGTCGGGCAGCTTGTCGATGACGAGGCACCAGATGCGGGTGGCGAGGTTGTCGTAGCGGACGAGGACGTCCTCGAGGTGCGGGTTGCCCGTGGCCCGGTAGATGAGCTTGTGCACCGCCATGTCCTCGGCGATGAAGCCGGCGCGGTCGCCGTCCTGCACCTCGAGCCCGCGCACCTCGACCGCCCGTTCGCGCATCTCGGCGCGCATCGGCGCGGTCGCGTTCTGCGCCGCCCGGCGGGCCGCGTGCGGCTCGAGCAGCTGCCGGATCTCGCTGATCGCCCCGAGCTCGGTGGCGTCGACGCCCGTCGCGAACGTGCCGCGACGGTTGTACGAGACGACGAGGTGGTCGGTCTCCAGGCGCTTGAGCGCCTCGCGCACCGGGGTGCGCCCGATGCCGAGCTCGGCAGCGACCGCGACGTCGTTGATCGGCTCGCCGGGGCGGATGTCGAGCATGACGAGACGGTCCTTGAGCCGGCTGTAGGCGAGGTCGGCGAGGGAGACGGCGGTGCCGCGCTCGTCGTCGTGGGCGGGCAGCAGGTGGATGCTCACGGGGTCTCGCTCTCGTGCGGGTGGGCCGGTTGACAACCCTGATCGACGGCCAGCATACTCGTGATCGCCAGTTGATATACCAGTCACATACCAAGGGCCGCAGGGCCTTGAGGAGTCACCGTGGGACACGAACTGACCGCCCCGCTCGGCGAGACCGACCCCGAGGTCGCCGCGGCCGTCGACGCCGAGCTGCAGCGCCAGCAGGGCACCCTCGAGATGATCGCCTCCGAGAACTTCGCGCCCGTCGCGGTCATGCAGGCCCAGGGCTCGGTGCTGACGAACAAGTACGCCGAGGGCTACCCCGGCAAGCGCTACTACGGCGGCTGCGAGCACGTCGACGTCGTCGAGCAACTCGCCATCGACCGGCTCACCTCGCTCTTCGGGGCCGAATACGCCAACGTGCAGCCGCACTCGGGGGCCCAGGCCAACGCCGCCGTCATGGCCGCGCTGCTGCAGCCGGGCGACACCATCCTCGGCCTGTCGCTCGCCCACGGCGGGCACCTCACGCACGGCATGAAGATCAACTTCAGCGGCCGCCTCTACGACGTCGCCGCCTACGAGGTCGACCGCGAGAGCATGCGCGTCGACATGGCCGAGGTCGAGCGCCTCGCCCTCGAGCACCGGCCGAAGCTCGTCATCGCCGGCTGGTCGGCCTACGCCCGCCACCTCGACTTCGCCGAGTTCCGCCGCATCGCCGACCTCGTCGGCGCCTACCTCATGGTCGACATGGCCCACTTCGCCGGCCTCGTCGCCGCGGGCCTGCACCCGAGCCCGGTCCCCCACGCCCACGTGACGACGTCGACGACGCACAAGACGCTCGGCGGCCCGCGCGGTGGCGTCATCCTCACGAACGACGAGGCGCTGGCCAAGAAGCTCAACTCCGCCGTCTTCCCGGGCCAGCAGGGCGGGCCCCTCGAGCACGTCATCGCCGGCAAGGCCGTCGCCTTCAAGCTCGCCGCCGGGACCCCGTTCCGCGAGCGCCAGGAGCGCACCATGCGCGGCGCCCGCATCCTCGCCGACCGCCTCCTGCAGGACGACGTCGCCGCCGCGGGCGTCTCCGTCGTCAGCGGCGGCACCGACGTGCACCTCGTCCTCGTCGACCTGCGCGACTCGCAGCTCGACGGCCAGCAGGGCGAGGACCGGCTGCACTCGATCGGCATCACGGTCAACCGCAACGCCGTCCCCTTCGACCCGCGCCCGCCGATGGTCAGCTCGGGCCTGCGCATCGGCACGCCGGCGCTCGCCACCCGCGGCTTCGACGACGCCGACTTCGCCGAGGTGGCCGACGTCATCGCCACCGCCCTGCAGGCCGACCTCGGCGACGACGTGCGCGACGCCCTCCGCGCCCGCGTCACGGCCCTCGCCGCCCGGCATCCGCTCTACGCCGATCTCCCCCGCTTCTCGGGCGCCGTCGGCTCGCAGACCGAGCCAGAGACCGAGTCGGATGCCGACGTGGTGCCCGCCGCCGAGCTCGTGGGCGCCCGCTGATGGCGCCTCTGGCGGGGGCGCCGACGCAGGCGCTGCCCGAGCACCCCGAGTTCCTCTGGCGCAACCCCGAGCCGAAGAAGTCGTACGACGTCGTCATCGTCGGCGCGGGCGGCCACGGGCTCGCCACCGCCTACTACCTCGCGAAGAACCACGGCATCACCAACGTCGCGGTGCTCGAGCGGGGCTGGCTGGCCGGCGGCAACATGGCCCGCAACACGGCGATCATCCGCTCGAACTACCTGTGGGACGAGTCGGCCGCGATCTACGAGCACTCCCTCAAGCTGTGGGAGGGCCTGCCCGACGAGCTCGAGTACGACTTCCTCTTCAGCCAGCGCGGCGTCATGAACCTCGCCCACACCCTCGGCGACGTGCGCGAGTCGGTGCGGCGGGTCAGTGCGAACCGCCTCAACGGCATCGACGCCGAGTGGCTCGACCCGAAGCAGGTCAAGGAGCTCTGCCCGATCATCAACATCGGCGACGACATCCGCTACCCGGTCATGGGGGCGACGTACCAGCCGCGGGCGGGCATCGCCAAGCACGACCACGTCGCCTGGGCCTTCGCCCGCAAGGCCGACGAGTACGGCATCGACCTCATCCAGAACTGCGAGGTCACCGGCTTCGTCAAGGAGGGCGACCGCGTCGTCGGCGTCGAGACCAACCGCGGCACGATCAACGCGGGCCGCGTCGGCCTCTGCGCCGCCGGGCACTCGAGCGTGCTGGCCACGCTCGCCGGCGTCGAGCTGCCGGTGCAGTCGCACCCGCTGCAGGCCCTCGTCTCCGAGCTGCACCTACCCGTGCACCCGACCGTCGTCATGAGCAACCACGTGCACGTCTACGTCAGCCAGGCCCACAAGGGCGAGCTCGTCATGGGCGCCGGCGTCGACGGCTACACCGGCTACGGCCAGCGCGGCGGATTCCACGTCATCGAGAAGCAGATGGCAGCGGCGGTCGAGCTCTTCCCGATCTTCGCCCGCGCGCACCTGCTGCGCACGTGGGGCGGCATCGTCGACGTGACGATGGACGCCTCGCCGATCATGGACCGCACCCCCGTCGACGACCTCTTCGTCAACTGCGGCTGGGGCACCGGCGGCTTCAAGGCCACCCCGGGGTCGGGCTGGGCCTTCGCCCACACGATCGCGACCGGCGCACCGCACCCGCTCAACGCGCCGTTCTCGCTCGACCGCTTCACCACCGGCGCCCTCATCGACGAGCACGGCGCCGCCGGCGTCGCGCACTGACCCCCAGCCCAGCCCAGCCCAGCCCACGACACGACACGACACGGCACGACAGGAGAGACCGATGATCCTCATCCCCTGCCCGGAGTGCGGGCCCCGCGACGAGGTCGAGTTCCACTACGGCGGCCAGGCGCACGTCGCCCACCCCGAGGACCCCTACGCCCTCACCGACGAGGAGTGGGGCCGCTTCCTCTTCTACCGCGAGAACCCCAAGGGCCTGTTCGCCGAGCGCTGGGTGCACGCCTCCGGCTGCCGCACGTGGTTCAACGTCGTGCGCGACACCGCCACCTACCGCATCGCCGCGGTCTACCGCCTCGGCGACCCCCGCCCCGTCCTCACCGGAGGGACCCCGTGAGCACCACAGCGAGCAACACGAGCTGCACCCCCACCGCCCAGCCGAACCGCCTGGCCGAGGGCGGCCTCGTCGACCGCTCGACGACGCTGACCTTCACCGTCGATGGCGAGACCCTCACCGGCCACCCGGGCGACACCCTCGCCTCCGCCCTTCTCGCCCACGGCCGGGTGCAGGTCGGCAGCTCGATCTACCGTGGCCGGCCCCGCGGCATCCTCTCGGCCGGTCTCGAGGAGCCCAACGCGCTCGTGCAGGTGCGCCGGCCGGGGCACTCCGTCTCGGAGTCGATGCTGCCCGCGACGGCGATCGAGCTCGTCGACGGGCTCGAGGCGACCTACCTCTCGGGCGTCGGCGAGCTCGACCCCGAGCGCGACACCGCCCTGTACGACAAGAAGTACGTGCACGCCGACGTGCTCGTCGTGGGTGGCGGCCCGGCCGGCCTGTCGGCCGCCCTCCAGGCCGCGGCCTCCGGTGCCCGCGTCGTGCTCGTCGACGACCAGCCCCGCCTCGGCGGCTCGCTGCTGTCCGACCCCGGCGCGACCGTCGACGGCCTCCCCGCCGGTGAGTGGGTCGAGCAGACCGTCGAGCGGCTGCACGCCCACCCCGAGGTCACCGTGCTGACGCGCACGAGCGCCATGGGCAGCTACGACTCGCACTACGTCAACGCCCTGGAGAACCGCACCGACCACCTCGGCGCCGACGCGGCGTCACCCGACCTGACCGGTGTCTCGCGCCAGCGGCTGTGGAACATCCGGGCGCAGCAGGTCGTCGTGGCCGCCGGGGCGCACGAGCGCCCCCTCGTCTTCGCCGACAACGACCGCCCCGGGGTGATGCTCGCCTCCGCGGTGCGCACCTACCTCGGCCGGCACGGCGTGGCTGTGGGCTCGCGGGTCGTCGTCGCGACGACGAACGACAGCGTCTACCCGCTCGTGCACGAGCTCGTCGCCGCCGGCGTCGAGGTCGCGGCCGTGGCCGACGCCCGCACCGCGCTGACCGAGCCGGCGCGCGTGGCCCGTAACGCCGGCATCCGCGTCGTGACGGGTGCCACCGTCGTCGGCACGTCCGGCGACCCCCGCGTCGAGAGCGCGACCGTCAGCGCGGTCGACGACGACGGCACCCCCGTCGGTGAGCCCGAGCAGGTCGACTGCGACCTCGTCGCCGTCTCGGGCGGCTGGAGCCCGGTCGTGCACCTGCACTGCCACCGCCAGGGCAAGGTCCGCTGGCACGACGAGCTGGCCGCCTTCGTGCCCGCCGACACGGTCGAGGGCCAGCAGGTGGTCGGCGCCGCCCGCGGCGTCTTCACCCTCGACGGGTGCCTCGCCGACGGCACCCGGGCCGGCGCGGCCGCCGCCTTCAACGCGGGCTTCGTCAGCGAGAGCGGTGCCGAGGCGGCCTCGGCCGTCGTGCCGGATGCCGTGGCGCCCGGCCCCACGCGCCCCCTCTGGGTGGTGCGCGGCGAGGACGGCGAGCTCGACGGCCTCGACACGCACTTCGTCGACCTGCAGCGCGACCAGACGGTGCGCGACGTCATGCGCGCGGCCAGGACCGGCATGCGCAGCGTCGAGCACATCAAGCGCTACACCTCGATCAGCACCGCGAACGACCAGGGCAAGACGTCGGCGGTCAACGCCATCGGCGTCATCGCCACGGCCCAGGGCGGCTCGAGCCCGGGCGAGGTCGGCACGACGACGTACCGCGCCCCGTACGCGCCCGTCGCCTTCGCCGCCCTCGCCGGTCGCGACCGCGGCGACCTGTTCGACCCCGCCCGCGTCACCTCGGTGCACCCGTGGCACGTCGAGCACGGCGCGCAGTTCGAGGCGGTCGGGCAGTGGCTGAGGCCCTGGTACTACCCGCAGGGCGAGGAGTCGATCGACGACGCCGTCCGCCGCGAGTGCGCCGCCGTGCGGGCGTCGGTCGGCATGATGGACGCGACGACGCTCGGCAAGATCGAGGTGCGCGGCGCTGACGCGGGCGAGTTCCTCAACCTCGTCTACACGAACGCCTTCAAGAAGCTCGCGCCCGGATCGGCCCGCTACGGCGTCATGTGCACGCTCGACGGGATGATCTTCGACGACGGCGTCACGCTGCGGCTCGACGACAGCCGCTACTTCATGACGACGACGACCGGCGGCGCCGCCCGGGTGCTCGACTGGCTCGAGGAGTGGCACCAGACGGAGTGGCCCGACCTCGACGTCACCCTCACCTCGGTCACCGAGCAGTGGACGACGATCGCCGTCGTCGGCCCGAGGTCGCGCGAGGTGGTCTCGCGCATCGCGCCCGACCTCGACGTCGACAACGACGCCTTCCCGTTCATGACCTACCGCGAGGTGACGCTCGCGTCGGGCATCCCCGCGCGGGTGTGCCGCATCTCGTTCTCGGGCGAGCTCGCCTACGAGGTCAACGTGTCCGGCTGGTACGGCCGCCAGGTCTGGGAGGACGTCGCCGAGGCCGGGGCGGAGTTCGACATCACGCCGTACGGCACCGAGACGATGCACGTGCTGCGCGCCGAGAAGGGCTACCCGATCGTCGGGCAGGACACCGACGGCACGGTCACCCCGCAGGACGCCGGCATGGCCTGGGTGGTCAGCAAGGCCAAGGACTTCATCGGCAAGCGCTCGTATCTGCGCAGCGACACGGCACGCCCTGACCGCAAGCACCTCGTGTCGCTGCTGCCGGTCGACCCCGCGCTGCGTCTGCCCGAGGGGTGCCAGCTCGTCGAGGCCGGCGCCACCGCCGACCCCGACACCGGCATCGTGCCGATGCTCGGACACGTCACCTCGAGCTACCACAGCGTCGCCCTCGGCCGGTCGTTCGCCCTCGCCCTCGTGCGGGGCGGCCGTGACCGCATCGGCCAGACCGTCACCGCCGCCGTCGGAGACGACTTCGTCGACGTCGTCATCGGCGACACCGTGCTCTACGACCCCGAAGGGACCCGCCGCGATGGCTGACACCACGACCACCCTGACCGCCACCCGCCCCCGCCCCGACACCGCCCGACCCGGCGCGGGAACCCCGGGAGCCGACGGCCCGGATGCCGACGGGGCCGGGTCGGTCTCGACCGTGGCCGCCGCGTCGGCCCGGGTGGGCGACCCCGTCGCCCTGGGGGCGGTCAGCCCTGCGGCGCACCTGACGGAGGCGTTCACCGCCGCCGCCGTGTCGGGCGACCGCGGGGTCACCCTGCGCGAGGTCCCGTTCGTCACGATGGTCGCCGTGCAGGTGGCGCGCGGGTCGGACGTGGCCGCCGGCGTCGAGCAGGCCCTGGGCCTGCTGCTGCCCGAGCGGTGCGGCCAGGTCTCGGCGGGAGACGGTGCGTCGGTGCTGTGGTTCGGCCCGGGCGAGTTCCTCGTCGTCGCAGACGGTTTCGCGCCCGAGCTGCCCCCGCGGCTCGTCGCGCCGGTCGAGGGTCTCGCCGGCGCCGTCGTCGACGTGTCGGCCAACCGCACCACGCTCGAGCTCTCCGGCCCGTCGGCGCGCCTCGTGCTCGAGAAGGGCTGCCCGGCCGACCTGCACCCGCGCTCGTTCCCGGTCGGCACCGCGATCCTCACCCGCGTCGGCTCGGTCAACGTCGCCCTGTGGCGCGTCGCCGACGACACATGGCGCCTGCTGCCCCGCTCGTCGTTCGCCGACCACCTCGGTCGCTGGCTCGTCGACGCCATGGGCGAGTTCGGGGCCCGCCGGCCCGGCGCGCGCGGCTCGTCGTGAGGCCGCACTGATGGCGCTCAGCACGCTCGACATGTTCACCGTGGGCGTCGGCCCGTCGTCGTCGCACACGGTGGGCCCGATGCGGGCGGCCCTGCGCTTCGTCACGACGCTGCAGGACACGGGTGAGATGGCCCGCGTCGACCGGGTGCAGGCCGAGCTGTACGGCTCGCTCGGCGCGACCGGGCGTGGGCATGGGTCGGACCGGGCCGTCGTGCTCGGGCTGCAGGGCAACCGGCCCGAGACGGTCGACACCGACCGGGCCCAGGCTGACGCCGACGAGGCCCTCGTCGGCGGCAAGCTGCGCCTGGCGGGCGGTCCCACCGTCGTCTTCGAGCCGAAGGTCGACCTCGTGCTGCACCGTCGCCAGAGCCTGCCGGCGCACCCGAACGGCATGACGCTGCGGGCCTTCGACGAGGCCGGCGGGCTGCTCGAGCAGCGCACGTACTTCTCGGTCGGCGGCGGGTTCGTCGTCGACGAGGACGCGGTGGGCGCCGACCGCGTCGTGCTCGACGAGACGCCCCTGCCCCATCCCTTCACGACGGGCGATCAGCTGCTCGCGACCTGTCGTGAGACGGGGATGAGCATCAGCGACGTCATGCTCGCCAACGAGCTGACGTGGCGCACCGAGGAGCAGGTGCGGGCCGAGCTGCTGCACATCTGGGCCGTCATGAAGCAGTGCGTGCAGGCGGGCTGCACCCGCACCGAGCTGCTGCTGCCGGGCAACCTGCGGGTGCCCCGTCGCGCGCCGAGGCTGCTCGCCGCGCTCGAGGCCACCGACGACGGCACCGACCCGATGCGGGCGATGGACTGGGTCGGGCTCTACGCCCTGGCCGTCAACGAGGAGAACGCCTCCGGTGGGCGCATCGTCACGGCCCCGACCAACGGCGCGGCCGGCATCGTGCCCGCGGTGCTGCACTACTACGACACGTTCGTGCCCGGCGCCGACGACGACGGGGTGGTCCGGTTCCTGCTCACCGCCGCGGCCGTCGGCATCCTGTTCAAGATCAACGCGTCGATCTCCGGCGCCGAGGTCGGCTGCCAGGGCGAGGTCGGGTCGGCGTGCGCGATGGCCGCCGCCGGGCTCTGCGAGGTCATGGGCGGCACGCCCGAGCAGGTCGAGAACGCGGCCGAGATCGGCATCGAGCACAACCTCGGCCTCACCTGCGACCCGATCGGGGGGCTCGTGCAGATCCCGTGCATCGAGCGCAACGCGGTGGCGAGCAACAAGGCCGTCAACGCCGCGCGCATCGCGATCCGTGGCGACGGGAGCCACAAGGTCTCGCTCGACAAGGCCATCCTCACGATGCGCCAGACCGGCGCCGACATGAAGAGCAAGTACAAGGAGACCTCGCGCGGCGGCCTCGCCGTCAACGTCGTCGAGTGCTGAGGGCCGGGCGTCCGGGCCGGTGGCGCTGGGCCGACGTCAGGCGCGACGTCTTCGGCTGGGGCGGCTCAGGCTGGGGCGGCTCAGGCTGAGGCGGTTCAGGCGCGGCGGCGGAGCCGGCGCAGCTCGCGGCCGAGGTACGGCCTGGCCCGGCGCTGCCCGCCGCGGTCGCGGATGGCCCGCTCGAGCTCGAGCAGCGCGCGCAGCAACCGAGCCTCGTCGGGCTGCCAGCCGCGGCGGACGCACTCGTCGAGCCACTCGACCGGGGAACGGTGCCCGCGCTCGCCGTTGCACCGTCGGCAGGCCAGCACCTCGTTCTCGAGCCAGGACGGACCGCCCTTGACGCGGGGGACGACGTGCTCGGTGGTGGCCCGAGCGAGGGGCCCGAACGGCCGCCCGCACCAGATGCACATGGCACCGTCGCGGGCCTCGAGCAGCACGCGGCGCCGCGACCGGTCGGGCGCCGGCGAGGACACCGTCACCCCCGGCCGCACCCGCCCCGCCGTCAGCGACGGCCGAGGCGCTCCCTAACGTTGTCGACGAGGGTGCGGCCGGCCGAGACCGGGTCGAAGGCGCGGGCCGCGTCGGTCAACGCCGACTGCTCGTCGTCACGCAGCTCGAGATCGGCTGCGGCAGCGTTGAACTCGAGCTGCTCGACGCTGGACGCACCGGGGATGACGACGACCTGCGGCAGCCCGAGCAGCCAGGCCAGCGCGACCTGGGCCGGCTTGGCGTCGTGGGCGTCGGCGACCTCGCGCAGCACCCGCAGCAGGGGCTCGGCCCGGCGCAGGTTCTCGGTGCCGAAGAGCGGGTTCATCGCGCGCACCCCGCCGGGGCGGTGGTCGGCGTCGTACCGGCCGCCGAGCAGACCCTGGGCCAGCGGGCTGTAGGCGATGACGATGCGGTTCTCGCGCTCGGCGAAGGGCACGAGGTCCTCGAGCGGCCCCGGCGTGGCGAGCGAGAACTGCACCTGGTTGCTCACGACCGGCTGCCCGAGGGCGGCGTCGGCGGCCTGCCAGCGCTCGAGCGAGTAGTTGCTCACGCCGACCGCACCGATGCGCCCCTCGTCGAGCAGCCGCCGCATGCCGCGCATAATGACGGTGTCGGGCACGAGCGGGTTCGGCTGGTGCACCTGGTAGAGCGGCATCCGGGCCAGTCGGAGCCGCTTCGCACTCCCGTGGGCGCGGCCCACGACGACCGGCGGGAACGGCGCGACGGGGAAGATCTTGGTGGCCACGACCACCTCGTCGCGGCGGTCGCCGAGCGCCTCGGAGAGGATGCGCTCGCTGCGGCCGAAGGCGTAGGCCTCCGCGGTGTCGAAGAGCGTGACGCCGAGCTCGAGCGCCCGCGTGACGATGGCGGAGGCCGCCCCGTCGGCGTAGTCGTCGCCGTAGCCCCACTCGCGGGAGCCGAACTGCCACGTGCCGAGACCGACCCTGCTGACCCGGCCGAGACCGGGGACGTCGAGGTTCTTCATCACCCCACCATGCCCCCTGGGCCGCCCGGGCGAACGGGCCGGGGGGCCGGGCGGCATGCTGGCGGGATGCGCAGCGCCCTGACCCACCTCGAGTGCTCCGACTGCGGCCGTCAGCACGAGGCCGACCGACTGCAGAACCTCTGCGAGTGCGGCGGCCCCCTGCTGGCCCGCTACGACCTCGCGTCGGTGACGGCCACGCCCGAGGAGGTCGGGCGCCGGCCGCGCGGCATCTGGCGGTGGGCCGAGCTGCTGCCCGTGCACGACCCCGACCGGCGACGGACCCTCGGTGAGGGCGAGACCCCGCTGCTGACGGTGCCGTCCGTCGGCATCCCCGGTCTCGTCGTCAAGGACGAGGGCCTCAACCCGACCGGCAGCTTCAAGGCCCGCGGCGCCGCCGTCGGGGCCGCCCGCGCGGCCGAGCTCGGCGCGACGCACGTGGCCCTGCCCACCAACGGCAACGCCGGGGCGGCGTGGGCGGCGTACGGCAGACGCCACGGCCTCGGCGTGACGGTGGCCGTACCGGCATCCGCGCCCGCCGTGACCCGCCAGGAGGCGCTCGTGACCGGCGGCGAGGTGAACGTCGTCGACGGGCTCATCGGGGATGCCGGTCGGCTCGTCGGGCGTGCGGCCGCGGCCCGCGGGTGGTTCGACGTGTCGACGCTCAAGGAGCCGTACCGCGTCGAGGGCAAGAAGACGATGGGGCTCGAGATCGCCGAGCAGCTCGGGTGGCGCGCGCCGGAGGTCGTCGTGTACCCGACCGGCGGTGGGGTCGGGCTCATCGGCATCGCCAAGGCGTTCGACGAGCTGCGCGAGCTGGGGTGGCTGACCGGGCCGCGCACGCGCTTCGTCGCCGCCCAGTCGACGGGGTGCGCGCCGGTGGTGCGGGCGTTCGAGCAGGGCGAGAGCGACGTCGTGCCCTTCCCCGACCCCGAGACCGTCGCCTACGGCATCACCGTCGCCGGGCCGCTCGGTGCGCGGCAGGTGCTGCGTGCGCTGCGGGCCGGTGGCGGTACGGCGGTGGCCGTCGACGACGCCGACGCGCTGGCGACGCGCGACGAGTGCGCCGCCGTCGACGGGCTGCTGCTCTCGCCCGAGGGAGCGGTGGCCGTGCACGCCGCGCGGGTGCTGGCCGAGCGCGGCTGGGTCGAGTCGGACGAGCGGGTCGTCGTGCTCGGCACCGGCAGCCCGCTCATCCAACCCGAGCTGCTGCCCGTGCCGCACGGACTCGTCGCACGCGACGGCGAGCTGGCCTGAGGCCGCTGGGTGGAGGTAATGGGCGACCACCAGAGGTCACGCATCACCTCCACCCGCGAGAGGCCGACGCCGGTGGAGGTGATCGGCGACTACCAGAGGTCGCGCATCACCTCCACCGGCACGAGCCGTCGTCAGGCGGAGGCTCAGCCCCAGACACCCGGGGAGGTCATGGACGTGTTCGAGTAGAAGAAGCCTCGCGTCTGGTACTTGGTGCCGCTGACGCGCTTCGAGGAGCAGCTCCACGCCCTGGTCTCGCCCGGGGCAAAGGTGTGCTCGACATTGCCCTTGCAGTCCGCGAATGCACCACCGATGATCTTGTACGACCTGACCTTCGAGGTTGCCCAGTAGGAGTTGAGGTTCTGCACGAGTGTCTTGTGCTCGATCTGCGTGGACGAGATCGCCTTGGTGCAGGCCCGGGCACGGAACCCACCGCCGTACTGGAACGAGCTGCACTGCCACTCCGCCGCCTGGGCCGGCGCGGCGGAGACGGTGAGCATCGTGCCCATGGCGAGCGCCGTCGTGGCGACCGCGGCTCGAATTTTCGTGGTGGCCCTCATGGTTGTCCCCTGTCATCGAGGCACGGCCTCCCGACCGCACCGCCAAAGCCTTTGTGGCAGCAGGACCCTAACAACGACATGGCCTCGGACGGGGCTGACGCGTGGAGGTGATAGGTCGCGGCGGGGCGCGAGCGAATACCTCGAACCGCGCTGTCCGGCATCCGGTCGAGGTGTTCCGTCGCGGCAGGGCGCGAGCGATCACCTCGACCCGGGGCGGTCACTCGCGGCCGCGCTGCTCCCACCAGTCGACGAGCTTGGCGCGGGCGGCGTCCTTGCCGATGGGACCGTCGTCGAGGCGCACCGACAGCAGGTACGTGTAGGCCTCACCGAGCACCGGCCCGGGCTTGATGCCGAGGGCCTCGGCGATCTCGTTGCCGTTGAGCTCGGGGCGCACGGCGGCGAGCTCCTCCTCCTGCTGCAGGCGGTCGATGCGCACCTCGAGGTCGTCGTAGGCGCGCGAGAGTCGCTGGGCCTTGCGGACGTTGCGGGTGGTGCAGTCGCTGCGGGTCAGGCGGTGCAGGCGCGGCAGCAGCGGACCGGCGTCGGTGACGTAGCGGCGCACGGCGGAGTCGGTCCACTGCCCCTCGCCGTAGCCGTGGAAGCGCAGGTGCAGCTCGACGAGGCGGGCGACAGCCTTGACCGTCTCCTTGTCGTAGCGCAGCTCGCGCAGGCGCTTGCGGGCCAGCTTGGCTCCGACGAGCTCGTGGTGGTGGAAGCTGACGCCGCCCGCCGGCTCGAAGCGACGCGTGGCCGGCTTGCCGATGTCGTGGAGCAACGCGGCGAGACGCAGCACGAGATCGGGCCCGGGCACCGACTCGGGGGGTCCGTCGGCCGGTCCCTCGAGGTCGATGGCCTGCTCGAGCACGATGAGCGAGTGCTCGTACACGTCCTTGTGGCGGTGGTGCTCGTCGACCTCGAGGCGCAGCGCCGGCAGCTCGGGCACGAAGACGTCGGCGAGCCCGGTGTCGACGAGCAGGGTCAGCCCCGCCCGGGGCGCCGGGGCGAGCAGCAGCTTGCTGAGCTCGTCGCGGATGCGCTCGGCCGAGATGATCTCGAGGGTGCCGGCGCGCTCGGTCATCGCGGCGCGCACCTCGGGCGCCACCTCGAAGCCGAGCTGGGCGCTGAAGCGCGCGGCGCGCAGCATGCGCAGCGGGTCGTCGGCGAACGACTCCTCGGGCGCCGAGGGGGTGCGCAGGCGGCGGGCGACGAGGTCGTCGAGGCCGCCGTGCACGTCGACGAACTCGAGGCTCGGCAGGCGGATGGCCATGGCGTTGACGGCGAAGTCGCGGCGCACGAGGTCGGCGGCGAGGTCGTCGCCGAACATCACCTCGGGCTTGCGCGACGTCCGGTCGTAGGTGTCGGCGCGGTAGGTCGTGATCTCGACGACGTGCGTGCCCTTGCGCAGCCCGATGGTGCCGAACTCCCGCCCGATGTCCCAGTGGGCGTCGGGCCAGCCCTTGACCGCGGCGAGGATGTCGTCGGGGCGGGCGTCGGTCGTGAGGTCGAGGTCGAGCGACGTCCGGCCGAGGAAGGCGTCACGGACCGGCCCGCCGACGAGCGCGAGCTCGTGCCCCCGCGCGGCGAAGCGCTCGCCGAGCTCGGTGAGCAGCGGCAGCACGGGCGCCAGCCGCGCGACGGCCGACTCGAAGAGCGGTCGGCGGTCACCGGCATCCGGGCTGGTGGCGGGGGTCGCGTCGGGCACCGCACAAGGGTAGTGAGCGACGACCGGATGCCGTGAATCGCGAGCGCGCGCTTGCCGGACCGGCAACAGGGCATGCTCACGAGGCAAGGTCCGACCTACCGTGTCGGCATGACGGACGAGCAGACGCAGCGGCAGCACGACGGGCACGCACATGGGCATGGGCATGGGCATGGGCACGGTCACGGCCACTCGCACGGCGGCGGGGCCGACGGAACCGGCGAGCTGAGCGACCTGCTCGACCTCGACGGGGCGGTGCTGCACGACTACTGGCACGCCGCCCTCGACCTCGTCACCGCGACGGCTCGCGGCGTCGCCGAGCCGCACGACGGCCCCGACCTCGTCGTCGACCTCGGCGCGGGCACCGGCACCGGTGCGCTCGGCCTGGCCCGCCGCTGGCCCGATGCCGACGTCGTGGCCCTCGACGTCGAGGCGGAGCCGCTCGCGCGCATCTCCCGGAAGGCGACGGATGCCGGCCTGCCGGGCCGGGTGCGCACGGTCGTCGCCGACCTCGACACGGGGTGGCCGGCCGAGCTGTCACCGGTCGACGTCACCTTCGCGTCGATGTCGGTGCACCACCTCGCCGACCCGTCGCGCTCGTTGCGTCAGCTGCGCGCGCAGACCCGCGAGGGCGGTGTCGTGGCGCTGGCCGAGTTCGACGAGCCGCTGCGGTTCCTGCCCGACGACCTCGGCGTCGGCGAGCCCGGCTTCGAGACGCGGGTCATGGAGGTCATGGGCCGGGCGCACGAGGAGTCGGTGCCGGCCATCGGGTCGCCGTGGGCCCGCCTGCTGACGGAGGCGGGGTGGACGGTGCTCGTGCAGGAGGACCTGCGCATCGACGACCGCGCCCCCCGGCATCCGCTCGCGGGGCGGTACGCGAGGGCGTGGTACGAGCGCCTGTCGGAGGGGGTCGGCGACCGGCTGTCGGCCGACGACCGGGCCACGCTCGCGGCGCTGCTCGACGACGACGGACCGCACGCGCTGCTCACCCGCGGGGACCTGCACCTGCACGGGGTGCGCACGGTGACGGTCGCGCGCGCCTGACCCCCACCGGGCGGTGAAGGCGGGCGAGGGCAGGCGTCGGTCGGGACGGGGCAGGGGTATGAGACGGGTGCGGGCAGCCGTCCGCGACAGCGACTCGACGAGGAGCCACGATGTCCAGCCAGGTGCCCATGCCCCCCGACCTGCCCGCGCACGACGACGAGTTCGACGACCGTCAGACCGACCAGGGCGTGCCGGTGGGTGACGCCGACGTCGAGGCCGACCGCCGCAACGCCTCCGGCGACGAGGACGGCTCGGAGGGCGTCGACCTCGCCGCGCTCGACGAGCAGACCGAGAGCGACGGCGGCCCGCTGCACGACGCACAGGCCGTGAGCTCGGACGACGGTGACGCCGTGGGCCGCGCCGACCTCGACGCCGACCGTGAGGCGGGGTCGGGCGACCGCTGACCGACCGGCCGTCCCGGCCGAACACACCGAGCAGTGTCGAACCCACCGAGTTGCAGCTCGGTGGGTTCGACACTGCTCGGTGTGTTCGCGAGCCGGGTGGATGCCGGGTGGATGCCGGGCGGCGGGGTCGGGCGGGGCGGCTCAGTCGTCGACGGGCCGGCGGCCGAGGAAGGCCATCGTGCGGGTGGTCTCGTCGGCGTCGGCCCAGGCCTCGACCTCCGGGCCGAAGCCACCGGGCGAGCGGGCGAGGTCGGCCATGCGGGTGACGAGACCGCGGGCCCAGGCGAGCTGGTCGCGAGGGACCGTGGCGTCGAGCCCGGCCGCCTGGGCGAGGTCCCACCCGTGCACGACGAGGTCGATGCTGTGGAACATCCCGACGGTGTCCTCGAGCGGACCGCGGCCCGCCCGACCCGGCACCTCGCGGCGGGCGCGGGCGGGGTCGTCGAGCACCTGCTGCACGCCGTCGCGGGTCGCCGCCCAGGCACCCGCCGGGTCGTCGTCGACCCACGGTCCGGCCGGCAACGGGTCCCCGGCGCCCTCGAGGAAGCCGCGCTGCGACTGCACGACGTGGGCCACGACGTCCCGGGCGGACCAGCCGTCGCACGGGCTCGGCGATCCCCACCGGTCGTCGGACACGGCGCCGACGATCTCGGTGAAGCGGGCGGCGAGCGCCCGGTAGCGGTCGGCAGGCGGGAGGTCGGCGATCGGACTGGTCATCGGCTCATGGTGGTCCGTGGGGCCCGACCGTGTCGACGGGCCCCACGTGGCACCCGCGGTTACGCCGGCATCCTCTCGCCTTTTGGAGGACCGTTGTCATAAGCCCGTCCACTCTCCTACGCTCGGCCGCACCGCGACCCGCGCCTCCCTGCCGGACCACGTCGTCGGTCCGCACGTCACCGCCGACGAGGAGCCCGCCATGTCCGTCGTGGACGACCCTTCCCTCCCGACCACCACGGCGCCCGACCGCGCCCACAGACCGTCGACCCGACCGTCGACCGTACCGCGAGGCACGCGACCCGGCCGCCGGGCCGACACCCGCCCGAGCGGCCTGTTCCGGGCGTTCTGGCGCTGGCACTTCTACGCCGCGGTCGTCGTCGTCCCCGTGGTGCTGACGCTCGCGGTCACCGGCCTCGTCTACCTCTTCCGCTTCCAGATCGAGCCGATGGTGCACGGCGACCTCATGCGCGTCGAGCACGCACCCGGCCAGCTGCTGCAGCCCTACGAGACCCAGCTCGAGCAGGTCGAGGCAGCGAACCCCGGCGCCACCGTCGTGTCGATGACGGAGCCGAAGACGGCCGACGAGTCGACCCGCTTCACGATCGAGACCGCCGAGGGTGCGACCCGGGACGTCTTCGTCGACCCCTACACGGTGCAGGTGCTCGGCTCGCTCGACCCCGACTCGACGATCAGCGGCACGGCCGTGCGCATCCACGCCGACTTCATGGCCGGGGTGGTGGGCGACACGGTGATGGAGCTCGGGGTGTGCTGGGCGATCGTCATGGCCATCACGGGCTACGTCATGTATTTCAAGGGGCTCAAGGCGCGGAGACGCCAGCGGGCGGCCGGCGCGCCGTCGGCGAACCTGCGCACCACCCACGCGCGGGTGGGCGCGGTGCTCGGGGGCGGCATCCTGCTGCTCGTCGTGTCGGGTCTGCCGTGGACCGGCATCTGGGGGGCGCAGACGCAGAAGCTCGCGACGAGCGCGGGCACGTCGTTCTGGAGCGAGGACCACGGCGCGCTGTCGAACCCGACGTCGACGCTCGACGAGTCGCTGCCCCACAGCCACCACGTCGTGCCGTGGGCGCAGGAGAAGACGCCGGTGCCGGGCTCGACGCTGCCGGCCGACCTCACCGACGGCGCGAACGACGCGACCGTCGACACGGCCGTCGAGGTCGCCGACCGCGAGGGCCTCGCGCACCCGCTCACGATCGCCCTGCCCGCCGAGGAGACCGGCGTCTACTCGGCGATCGGCTACGCCTTCGACGACCCGGGGCAGGAGCGCACCGTGCACGTCGACCGGTTCGGCGGCCAGGTCGTCAGCAGCTACGGCTACGACCAGTACCCGACCCTCGCCAAGGTCGTCGCCCAGGGCATCTCGGTGCACGAGGGACGCCGGTTCGGGGCCGTCAACATGTGGCTGACGACCGCGTTCTGCATCGGCGTCATCGTCTCGTGCGTCACCGGCCCCCTCATGTGGTGGCGCCGCCGGCACCGTGGCACCGGTGACGTCGGCGCACCCCGGGGCCGGATGCCGCTCGCCACCTCGCCGTTGCTCGCCGTGGCCGTCGTCGCGCTGGCCGTCTTCCTGCCGGTGTTCGGGGCCTCCCTCGTCGTCGTGCTGCTGCTCGACCGGTTCGTCGTCTCGCCCAACGCGCGCCTGCGCCGGTTCGTCGGCTCGACCGCCCGGACCTGAGGCGTCGCTGCCGCCGCGCGGCTCGGGCTGCGGACCTGAGACGCTAGGGGGGTGAACGAGCAACCGCTGGTGCTGGGCATCGAGTCGTCGTGCGACGAGACGGGGGTGGCGGTCGTGCGCGGCCACGACCTGCTCTCGAACGTCGTGTCGAGCAGCCTCGACGAGCACGTCCGCTACGGCGGGGTCGTGCCGGAGGTCGCGTCGCGCGCGCACCTCGAGGCGATGGTGCCCGCCGTCGACCGCGCCGTGCGCGAGGCGGGCGTGGCCCTGCGCGACCTCGACGCCGTCGCTGTCACCGCCGGCCCCGGTCTCGCCAGCGCGCTCATGGTCGGGGTCGGGGCGGCCAAGGCGCTGGCCGTCACCCTCGGCACGCCGCTCTACGGGGTCAACCACCTCGACGCCCACATCGCCGTCGACGTGCTCGAGCACGGCCCGCTGCCCGAGCCCACCATCGCCCTGCTCGTCTCCGGCGGTCACACGTCCCTCGCCCTCGTGCGCGACATCACGAGCGACGTGTCACTGCTCGGCGAGACGCTCGACGACGCCGCCGGCGAGGCGTTCGACAAGATCGCCCGCCTGCTCGGGCTGCCCTACCCGGGCGGTCCGATGATCGACCGCGCCGCGGCCGACGGCGACCCGACGTCGCTGACGTGGCCGCGCGGGCTCGCAAACGCCCGCGGTGGCCACCGGCCCTACGACTTCTCGTTCTCGGGCCTGAAGTCGGCCGTGGCCCGCTGGGTGCGCGAGCGCCGCGAGGCCGGTCTCGACGTCCCGGTCGCCGACGTCGCCGCGTCGGTGCAGGAGGCGATCGCCGACGTCCTCACCTCCCGCGCCGTGCAGGCCTGCCGCGACCTCGGCGTCGCCCACCTGCAGGTCGGCGGCGGCGTGGCCGCCAACAGCAGGGTGCGCGCCCTCGCCGAGCAACGCTGCGCCACGGCCGGCATCGAGCTGCGGGTCCCCCGCCGCGGGCTGTGCACCGACAACGGGGCCATGGTCGCCGCCCTCGGCAGCGAGCTCGTGCGCAAGGGACGCCCCGCCAGCGACCTGTGGCTCGGCACCGACCCGTCACGCCCCATCGGCGAGGTGCACGTCGTGCCGGCACCCCGCGAGCGTGTCACCGCCTGACCGCCGCTCGGTGGGCGGGTCGAGCAGCCCGACGAGGTCGGCGAAGGCGCGGTCGACACGGTCGCGGTCCCCCGTCGCCGCGAGGTCGAGCAGCAGCCCTCGGATGCCGGCCAGCACGAGTGTCGCGAGCCCCGGCCGTTCCAGCGTGGCCAGCCCATCGGACAGCGGCTGCAGCCAGTCGGTCGTGGCCTGCCGGGCGAACCCCGGCCACCGCTCGTGCACCGGGGTCTCGGGCGTGCGGCCGAACATCCGGAGGTAGGGCTGCCCGTCGGCGCCGGAGATCGTCCGCCAGGCGCGAAAGAGCGTCGTCGCGTACGGCTCCCCCGGCCGCGCCCGCAGCACGTCAGTGAAGAGGTCGAGCTGGCGTTCTCGGGCCTGCTCCAGCACGGCGCGCAACAGGGCGTCGCGCGTGCCGAAGTGGTAGAGCAGCATCCGGGCCGACGTGCCGGTCGCGCTGACGAACGGCTCGAGGCGGTCGGGCAGGCCGTGCGCGAGGGCGTGGTCGGTGCAGGCGTCGAGAAGCCGGGTGCGGATCTGTGGCTGCGGTCGTCGTCCCACCATTTGATTTTTTCGCGTAACTGTCGCTACGTCTACCGTCAGGACGGACGAACCAGGGCGAACGACGGAGGCGTGATGAGAGTGGTGTTCGTGCACGGGGCACGCGTGCGGGACGGTCGGTGGTGGTGGCACCGGACGGCCGCGCTGCTGGACGAGCACGGGATCCAGAGCGTGGCGGTCCCCCTACCGAGCTGCGGCGAGACGGGCGAGTCCCCAGGGGCGGACGGCCCCGGGCTCGTCGAGGACGCCGCCGCCCTCGCGTCGGTGCTGAACGGCGGCGCGGGGGACGAGCCCACGGTCGTCGTGGCGCACAGCTACGGCGGCATCGTCGTGGCGCAGGCCGCCGCGACCGTCGACCCGTCGCGGAGCGCGGTGCGCCACCTCGTCCTCGTCTCGAGCTACCTCCCGACGGTCGGCCAGAGCCTGGGCGACTTCGGGGGCGAGGCGCCGGCGCCGTTCCTGCACCTCGACCTGGTCGGCGGGACGTTCGGGGTGGTTCCGGACCTGCTCGCGTCGACCTTCCTGCAGGACTGCGACGACGACGTGAGGGGCGCCGCGCCCGGCCGGCTG
Organism: Terracoccus luteus; assembly: GCF_003635045.1. Classification (NCBI taxonomy): domain Bacteria; kingdom Bacillati; phylum Actinomycetota; class Actinomycetes; order Micrococcales; family Intrasporangiaceae; genus Terracoccus; species Terracoccus luteus. Next base: position 3,443,236 of record NZ_RBXT01000001.1, read on the forward strand.
GCCCGGCAGAGCCTGCACGTCGTCACGACGCCGGTCGCGTCGGCGCCGTGGCCGGACGTGCCCACCACTTACGTCGTCTGCGCCGACGACCGGGGCACCCCGGCAGCCGCGCAGCGCGAGTTCGCACGACGGGCCGACCGCATCGCCGAGGTGGAGGCCGGCCACCACCCCTTCCTGTCGCAGCCCGAGGTGGTGCGTGACCTCCTTCTCGGGCTTGACACCGCGACGGCGTCCTGACCATCGCAGCGACGGCGCGCACGACGCGTACGGCGCCGGGTCGCCGAGCGTGGGTCCGCCGGGAGCGGGCACACCGGCATCCTCAGTCGATCGTCTCCCCGGCGAGGGCGCGCGCGGCGAGGCGCTCGTCCTCGCTCGCCTCCCAGACCTCCCACGCCGCGTGCAGCCCGAGGGCGATGATGGCGGCGCCGAGCACGAGGTCGGGCCACCCGGAGCCCGTGGCGGCGGTGACGACACCCATGACGATCACCGCGACGTTGACGACGACGTCGTTGCGTGCGGACAGGAAGGCGGCCGCCGTGAGCGAGCCGCCATGACGCCGGATGCCGGTGAGCAGCAGTGCGCTGGCACCGTTGACGACGATGGCGCCGAGCGAGGCGAGGACGACCGGGGCGACCTCCGGCGGGCGCGGGTCGCCGAAGCGCTGTACCGCCGCCCACCCGGCGGCCACCGCCGGCACGAGCAGGACGAGCACCATGAGCCGGCCCACGACCGCCCGTCGGCGCAGCGACCACCCGAGCGCGAGCGCGATGAGCAGGTTGATCGCGGTGTCCTCGAGGAAGTCGACGGAGTCGGCGAGCAGGGCCACCGAGCCGGCCGCGAGCGCCACCGCCGCCTAGACGAAGAAGTAGGCGAAATTCAGGGCGCGACGTCGAGCACGACCCGCCGCAGTCGGCGGGTGTCGAGGGGGGCCCTCGGGCCGGGGTCGGTGGTCACGCGATGCTCACCCGCTGATCCTGACAGGCGCGGCGGCGCAGGGGGCGACACTGGCACGGTGGGACGACGGGACGCGCTGCCGCAGCCGCGGGTCGACCCGAACGTGGACGTGCTGCTGGCGTCGGCGCGCGAGGTCGCACGCTCGCTCACCCCGGGCGACTGCGACACCCTCGGCCAGGCCGCCGCCGCATACCGCGGGGAGACGGCTGACGACGACTGGGCCGAGCGTGGGGAGGCCGTGGCGTCGCTGCGCGACGCCCTGCTGACCGGCATCCGGGCGGCGGAGGGGCACGCCACCGGGCACGACGCTACGGCCTGACCGTTTTGTCGGATACCAGGGCAGGAGTGGGTACGGGCCCGTCGTCCCGCCCCACCACGCAGAGGAACCCCGTGAAGCTCACCCGGACCGCCGGCCTGCCCCTCGCCGCCGTCGCCCTGTCCCTGTCCCTCGCCGCCTGCGGTGGTGGCTCCGACTCCCCCGGCGGCTCGGGGGGGAGCACGCCGAGCGCGTCGTCACCGGGCTCTAGCCAGCCGCTCGGCGGGTCGACGATGACGAGCAGCGACGGTATGACCGCCATGCCCACCGAGAGCATGACCGAGAGCATGACGTCCACCATGACCGGCGAGGCCACGCCCACGGACATGATGACGAGCAGCGACGGCGCCACCGCGTCGTCGTCGGCTCCCGGCTCGGCCCTGGGCACCCCGGCACCCGAGGGCGCCGTGATCAAGGCCGGCGCGTCCGGCTCGCTGCCGGCCGAGGTCAAGGGCTGGGCCAAGCAGTCGGGCTCGGGACCGGCGACGATCTACAGCAAGAACGGCGCGCTCATCTCGATCAGCTTCCTGTCCGGCTCCAAGGTCGACTCGCTGGTGTCGAGCCTCACCGCCGAGCAGACCCGCGCCGGCACCGGCCAGTGCGGCCAGGCCGGCAGCGCCGACAACCTCACCTGCTACCTCGGCGCGGCCGACGGTGTCTACAACCTCAGCGCCGACGCGGGCGAGGTGTCGCTCGGCGACCTCGTCGCCTTCACGAACGCCATGACCGAGGCGGCCGGCACCAGCTGACCCGGCCACCCGGCATCCGCGACGAGGTGTGCGCGGATGCCGGGTGGCTCGGCGCCGAGGGCACGCCGAGGTCGGCGCCACCCACTGCCGAGGCCGTTATGGTGACAAGGTGAGTGCGCAGCCGGCCCCCGACCCCGCCCCGGGTCGCCGCCTGCCCTCGGTCGAGGAGCGTTCTGCCGGCGGCATCGTCGTCGACATCCAGGGCGGCCGGGCCCTCATCGCCGTCATCGCCCGACGCAACCGGGCCGGTCGGGTCGAGTGGTGCCTGCCCAAGGGCCACGTCGAACCGGGCGAGACGCTCGTCGAGACCGCCGCCCGCGAGGTGGCCGAGGAGACGGGCATCGAGGGGCGCGTCCTCATCGAGCTCGGCACCATCGACTACTGGTTCGCGACCTCGACGAAGCGGGTGCACAAGTTCGTGCATCACTACCTGCTCGAGGCCACCGGCGGCGAGCTCTCGATCGAGAACGACCCCGACCACGAGGCCATCGACGTCGCGTGGATGGCGCTCGACGAGGTGCACCGCCGCCTCACCTTCCCGAACGAGCGCCGCATCGCGCAGGCGGCGTGGAACCGGTTGGCGGGCACGGCGTGACCCCTCGGCGGTCCGGCCGGTCGGCCCCCGGCCGTCGGCCTCGCCCTGCCGTGCGGGCCGGGCTCGTGCGTGCCCTCGCGGCCGGTGCCGTGGTCGCCGCGACCGTCGGCCTGACCGCCGTCGTGCCCGCGGTGGGAGCGCCGGCGACCGCCCGGGCCGTCACGAGCGCCACGCCGGCCACCCTCACGCCCTCCCTCACGCCCGCCGCGACCCCCGACCCGACCCGCGCCGTCGTCACGCTGCGGACCGTCACGCCCGCCGTCGTCGCGCCGGGCGACACCGTGACCGTCGCCGGGACCGTCACCGCCCCGAGCAGCGGACCCCTCACCGGGGCCACCGTCCGTGTCGTCGTCGACCGGCAGCGCCTCGACGAGCGGGCGCAGGTCGCCACCTGGGCGGCGAGCACCGACCCCTCCGACGGCCGTACCGTCGGCACGGTCGACATCGCCGACGTCCCCGCCTCGGGCCGGACCACCTTCACCCTCACGATGGATGCCGGGGCCGTCCGGAGCGACCGCGTGTTCGCCGCGCTGCCGGTGTCGGTCGAGGTCGTGCAGGAGGGCGCGAGCACCCCGGTCGGCGTCACCCACTCCTTCTTCTCCTGGCACGTGCGCAAGGAGTACGACCGGCTGCAGGTCGCGACCGCGGTCCCACTCACCCTCGACCCCGACGTCGACCTGTACTCCGGCGACCCGACGACCCGCGACGCGGCGTGGACCGAGGTCATCGGCCCGACCTCGCGCGTGCAGCGCATCGTCGACGGGACCAAGGGGGCGCAGGCGACCCTCGCCGTCGACCCCTCCCTCTTCGGCCCGGAGACCCCGCCCGCCATCGGGACCCCGTCCGGCAGCCCGTCAGGCACCTCCACGACACCCACCCCTTCCACGTCGGCCCCGTCGGCCCCGTCGACACCGCCGCCGTCCGGCGCGACGAGCCCACCGGCATCCGCAGCGCCGACCGGCACCTCCACCGGCACCGCGACCGGCGGCGCCGACGGTGGCGAGGGGGCCCGTTCACGCACCGAGGCGGCGCTCACGTCGGCGCTCGCCGGCAGCCTGCGCGGGCGCGAGCTCTGGGCACTGCCCTACGCCGACGCCGACATGGCCGCGACCGTCGACTCCGACGACACCAACGGGCTCGTGCGCGACCTCGTCGACCGGGCCCGCATCGTCTCCGACACCGTGGGGCAGCCCGTGCGCGACGACGTCGTGTGGCCCGTCGACGGGCTGCTGCCCCCGGGGCGCGAGGCGGCGCTGCGCACCCTGCTGTCGGGGACGGCCGTCGGCCGGGCGGCCGGGGTCGTCGTCGACGAGCGTGCCGTCACCTCCGACAGCACCCCGACACCGTCGGCGCGGCGGGTGGCGTCCGGCGGCACGCGACTGCTCGCGTACGACCCCGTCCTGTCGTCGCTGCTGCCGACGCGCGCCGACGCTGGGTCGGCCCTGCCCGTGCAGCGCTACCTCGCCGAGACGCTCGTGCTGCTCGGGGAGCGCCCCGGCACCACCCGGTCGGTGTTCGTCACCGCCCCGCGCACCTACGACCCGGACCCCGCCACGCTGAGCGCGTTCCTCGCCGCCGTCTCGAGCGCGCCGTGGGTCGACCCGGTCGACCCGGCCGCCCTGCTCGAGGACTCCGGGGGCGACCAGGCGTCGGCCGCCGAGACGCCCGTGCAGCCGGTGGCCTCGGCCGCCCCCAAGCCCACGCTCTCGGCCGGTCGCCTCGCCAACCTCGCCGCCCAGCGCTCCCGGCTGCAGGACGTCGCCGCCGTGCTCGCCGACGGGCAGGCCTTCGAGCGCACCTACCGCGAGGTGCTCGACGAGCTGGCCAGCACCCGCTGGCGGTGGCAGCCCGACTCGTGGGACGTGCTGAGCAACACCGTGGCCCGCGAGACGACGGCCGCCACGAGCGCCATCACGGTCGCCGACCAGAGCGTCAACTTCCTCGCCGAGCAGGGCAGCCTCCAGGTCACGGTCGAGAACGGCCTGCCCTTCGCGGTCGCCGGCGTGCGGCTCGTGCTCGCGCCGACCAACCCCCGCATGCAGGTCGTCGAGCAGCCCGGCGCCATCACCGTCGCCCCGGGCTCGAAGCGGACCGTGCGGGTGCCGGTCGTCGCCGTCGCCGCCGGCCGCGCCGACATCCGCGCCTACCTCACGACCGAGGACGGCACCCCGATCGGCTCCCCGGCCGTCATCTCGGTGTCGGCCAACCCCTTGGACGGCCGCATCTACTGGGTCGGCGGCGCCGTAGTAGCCCTCGTGCTCGTCGCCGGCGTCGGGCGCGCCCTGCTGCGCGGCACCTCCCGCATCGACGAGATCGCCGACGAGGCGGGCCCCACCCCGCCGACCGGCCCGACCGGAGGGTGACGCGAGCGCGGCGCGGCGTGCCGCGGGTGCAGCCGGGTATCGGAGCGGTCTCCGCCTAGGATGACCCGCAGAGTCCGGATGCCGGGCCGTGCCGTGAGCGCGTCGACGCCGACGACGTGCCGGCGACGACAGCGGGAGAGGTGGCGCACGTGCAGGGGGTCGGGCCCGGTTCCACGCTCGGCGGACGGTACGCCGTCACGCAGCGCATCGCCGTGGGGACGCACCACGAGCGGTGGCGTGCCGACGACCGCACCCTCGACCGCGAGGTCGTGCTCGTCTGCTTCACCACCGGCACGTCGGTCGCCGCGGGCGCGCTCGACGCCGCCCGCCGTGCCGCCGGCATCGAGGACCAGCGCCTCACCCGGGTGCTCGACGTCGGCGCCGACGGTGACGTCTCGTTCATCGTCGAGGAGCCCCTCACCGACGCCGCCACGCTCGGCGAGCTGCTCGACTCCGGCGGCCTGCCCGCCGAGGAGGTGCGCCGCCTCGTCGGTGAGACCTCGAGCGCGCTCGACAAGGCCCGCCACCGCGGCCTGCACCACCTGGCCCTCACCCCCGACAGCGTGCTGCGGATGCCGGACGGCGCGGTCAAGGTGCGCGGGCTCGCCACCGACGCCGCCCTCGTCGGCGTCGACGACGCCAGCGACGCCGAGGCCTCCCGGCGCGACGCGCTCGGGCTGGTCAAGCTCGTCTACGCCGGCCTCACCGCGCGCTGGCCCGTGGCCCGCGGCGAGCGCGCCGCCCTCGCCTACGACCGGCTCGAGGGTGCCCCCTCGATGGTGGGCGGCCCCGCCGCCCCGTCGGAGATCGTCGTCGGCGTCCCGAACGACCTCGACCTCATCTGCCGGATGACCCTGCGCGACGACCGTGGCCCGGTCTCGCCCGGTGACCTCGCCGTGCAGATCGCCCCGTGGCCGTCGCGGCCGCCGGCCGGTGACGGAGCCGGGGGCCTGCAGACCTCGGCTTCGCCGCGGTCCGGCAGCCGACGGCCCGCGGGCGACCGCGCCGGTCGGGCCGGTGCCGCTGGAGTCGGTGGTGCCGCCGGTGCGGCCGGGGTCGCCGGTGCCGCCGCTGCGGGCACCTCCGACCGCTCGTCCTCCGGCGACCGGGGCGACGGCACCCGGGAGCTGGAGCCCATCACGGCCGAGCACGGTGTCGACGTCGCCCCCGGCGCCGTCGCCGTCGGCGAGGGAGCCGGCCCCGCCCCCACCGACGACGACGCGACCCGCGACGACGGCATCCGGGCTGGTTCGGACGGCAACGAGAGCACCAATGGCACAGACGTGCACGGGGTCGACGAGGTCGACACGCGCTCGCGCACGGGGGGCATCGCGGCCGCCGGGGCCGCCGCGGCCGGGGCGGCGGGAGCCATCGGCGACCGGGTCGGCTCCTTCGCGCGTGCGGCGGCCGAGCGGGCCCAGGCCCGGGCGGCCGAGCGACGCGCGTCGCACGCCGAGCGTGACGGCGGCCGTACCGACGACCCCGACGACGACGGCTACGACGACGACATCTCGTTCGAGCAGGCGCTCGACGAGGCTCCGCAGACGGAGATCGACCCGCCGCTGCCCGTGTTCCACAACGACGCCCCCGAACGGCCGTCGCAGGCCGGCTCGCGCATCGCCCTCGCGGTCATCGGCGCGCTCGTCGTCGTCGGCGGCGTCATCGGCGTGCAGAACGTGCTCAAGATCGGCCAGAGCGACGCGGCCGCACCCACCCCGGTGCCGACCGTGACCTCGACCCGGCCGACGGCCCCGGCCCCTAGCTCGTCGGCGGCGCCGACCACGACGACGCCCGCGGCGGCCAGCGAGGTCGAGATCGCCGGCGGCACCGGCTTCGACCCGCAGGACGACGGCACCGAGGCCGACCAGAACGTGGGGCGCGTCTACGACGGCGACGACAGCACCGGCTGGCGCTCGCGCTGGTACGGCACCGACGACTACAACGGCAACAAGGACGGCGTCGGTGTCGCCCTCGACCTCGGGTCGTCGGTCACCGTCACCGAGGTCACCCTCGACCTGCCCGCCACGCAGGACGTCACGGTGTACGTCAACACGAAGGAGTCGCTCGACGGCGCGCAGGAGGTCGGGTCGGTCAAGGACGACGACGGCACCGTGAAGCTGACCGCACCGTCGGGGCTCAAGCCGGGCGACGTGCTGCTCGTGTGGGTGACCAAGCCGGGCCTGACCGCCGGCGAGGCGCCGAACCACTACCGGGCCCAGATCAACGAAGTGACGGTGCGCGGAACGTGACCGCGCAGGGCCACGGCGCGACGGGGACGGCGCTGCGGCTGGCCGAGCTGAGCGACGCCGAGCTGCTCCAGCTGCACGTCGACGGCGACGACACCGCGTTCGGCGAGCTGTTCCGGCGGCACAAGGACCGGATGTGGGCGGTCGCCCTGCGCACGTGCCGCGACCCCGAGCTCGCCGCCGACGCCGTGCAGGACGGCTTCATCGCCGCGTTTCGCCGGGCGTCGTCGTTCCGGGGCGAGGCGGCCGTGACGACGTGGCTGCACCGCATCGTCGTCAACGCCTGCCTCGACCGGCTGCGCCGCCGCAAGCCGACGAGCGAGCTGCCGGAGTTCGAGCTGGCCGACCGCCACGACGACCACGCCTCGACCGAGGTGCGCCTCGACATCCAGGAGGCGCTGGCCGCGCTGCCCGACGGCCAGCGCGCGGCCCTCGTGCTCGTCGACATGCATGCCGTGCCCGTCGCCGAGGCCGCGGTGATCCTCGGCGTCGCGGAGGGGACGGTGAAGTCGCGCTGCTCGCGCGGTCGGGCCGCCATCGCCGCCCACCTGGGCCTGACCCCCGGCCGCCGCCCGCCCGCCGAACCCGACTGAGGGCATGGTCGTACGCCACGACGGCGTCCACACCGTCTCCCGTGGAGGGTCGTCGCTGCCCCGACCACCGAGAACCTCCACAGGCCCGCGAAAACGGGTCGGGGCACCGTGGAACCGGACGGCCGACACCGCACGTCGGAGGTTCCGCGGCCGGTCTACCCACCGCCCGGCACCGCCGAGTTACCCCCCAGCACCACCGCAGCGCCACGCCAGCACCACTGCCGAAGGACCCCGATGAGTCCGTCCGACCCGACCGCGCCCGACGCCCGCGAGAACGACGTCGAGGCCGTCGGCGACCCCACGGACGAGCACAACGATGACCCCAGGGACCAGCTCACCGACGAGCTCACCGCCGACCTCGGCCCCCTCGACCCGGCCGTCGAGGCCCGCATCACGGCGCTGCTGGCTGCGGCCCCACCGGCCGGGCCGATGCCGACCGACGTCAGCGAGCGCCTCACCGACGCCTTGGCCCGCGAGGCCGACCTGCGCGTCGACCGCGCCCCCACCGCGGCCGGATCCGGCGCCAGCGTCACGCCGCTGTTCCGCCAGCCCCGCGAGCGCCGCCCGTGGATCGCCGTCGCCGCGGTCGCCGCCGCGGCGGCCATCGTCGCCGTCGGCGGCTCGGCCCTGCACCTGACGAAGCGCACCGACGGCGCCGCGGTCATCGGAGACGGTCGGGTGACCGGCTCGGCCGGCCCCACGGCATCCACGCCGACGACGAGCACCCCGCCGGGCACCCCGACCGTGCACATCCAGGTGAGCACGACCAACTACACCGAGCGCACGTTCGTGCCCCAGGCCACGACCCTGCTGCAGAGCCCCGGCCCGACGCTCGACCCGCTCGCCGCCGAGGCCCCCGCGATCGGCCCCATCGGCACTGTCACCGGGCTCGAGTCGTGCCTCACCGGGCTGGGGGTCGACGCCGCCGGGCTGATGGCGGTCTCCACCGACATCGCGAACTGGCAGGGCGCGCCGGCGGCCGTCGTCGTCGTGACGCAGGACGGCGCCCGCCGCGCATGGGCCGTCGAGCGCAGCTGCTCGCGCGACGCCCCCGGCCTGCTCTCGGGCCCCACCGACCTCCCCTGACCCGCGGGTGCGTCGACGAGGCTGGCTGCCGCCCGGCCCCCACGGCGCGACCGGATGCCGGGAACAACCGGCCCGTAGGATCGGTTGAGAAGCGTGCACCGGCCCGCACACGCCCGACGGGGCGTGACCGCGTGGCCCACGCACCGGCATCCGCCGGTCGACCACCCCGTGTGCTGAGGAGCAGAACCACCCATGTCGGACGTCCGCAACGTCATCATCATCGGTTCGGGCCCGGCGGGCTACACCGCCGCCACGTACGCCGCGCGCGCCAACCTGCACCCGCTCGTGTTCGAGGGTGCGGTCACGGCCGGCGGCGCGCTGATGAACACGACCGAGGTCGAGAACTACCCCGGCTTCAAGGACGGGATCATGGGCCCCGACCTCATGGACGGCATGCGCGCGCAGGCCGAGCGCTTCGGTGCCGAGCTCGTCACCGACGACGTCACCGCGGTCGACCTCAGCGGCGCCGTGAAGACCGTCACCGACGGCTCCGGCACCGTGCACCGCGCCCACGCCGTCGTCCTCGCGATGGGCTCGGCCTACCGCGAGCTCGGCCTGCCCCGCGAGAAGGAGCTGTCGGGCCACGGCGTCTCCTGGTGCGCGACGTGCGACGGGTTCTTCTTCCGCGACCAGGACATCGCCGTCGTCGGCGGCGGCGACTCCGCCGTCGAGGAGGCCACCTTCCTGACCAAGTTCGCCCGCTCGGTGACGATCGTGCACCGCCGCGGCGAGCTGCGCGCCAGCAAGATCATGGCCGAGCGCGCCCACTCGAACGACAAGATCCGCTTCGCGTGGAACTCCGAGGTCGCCGAGATCCACGGCGAGGGCAAGCTGTCGGGCGTCACGCTGCGCGACACCGTCACCGGCGAGACGCGCGAGCTGGCCGTCACCGGCCTCTTCGTCGCCATCGGCCACGACCCGCGCAACGAGCTGCTGACCGCCGAGGCAGCAACGGGCCCGGATGCCGGTGGGCTCGTCGAGCTCGACGACGCGGGCTACGTGCTCGTGCAGGGCCGGTCGACGCGCACCAACGTGCCCGGTGTCTTCGCGTGCGGCGACCTCGTCGACCACACCTACCGCCAGGCCATCACCGCCGCCGGGTCGGGCTGCTCCGCGGCCCTGGACGCCGAGCACTACCTCGCCGCGCTGGCCGACACCGCCACCCCGGAGGCCGCCCAGCAGGAGGCCACCGAGATCGACGAGGCCGACCCCGTCGAGACCCCGGCCGAAGGCAGCCTGCCCACCGAGCCTGTCGGTGCCCGCGCCTAGTCTCGGCGCACCACCGGCGCCACGGGGGTCGCTCCGCCGACCGGCGGACGGCCCGACCGGCGCCCCACCCGCACCACCGCCCCACCCCGCAGGAGAACAGGAAAGACCATGGCCCTGAAACAGACCACCGACGCCACCTTCGCCGACGACGTGCTCATGAGCGAGAAGCCCGTGCTCGTCGACTTCTGGGCGACGTGGTGCGGCCCGTGCCGCAAGGTCGCGCCGATCCTCGAGGAGATCGCCGAGCAGCACGGCGACAAGATCGAGATCGTCAAGCTCGACACCGACGCGAACCAGGACACCGCCGCCCGCTACGGCGTGACCTCGATCCCGACGCTCAACGTGTACGTCAAGGGCGAGGTCGTCAAGACCATCATCGGCGCGCACCCCAAGCCCAAGCTGCTGCGCGAGCTCGAGGACTACATCGGCTGACGGGCCGACCGAGCCACCCGGCATCCGCCGCGGTGACGGTGGGGGACGCCCTGATCGCGCCCCGACCGCCATCAGCGGCGGTGCCGACACACCGATGGCGCGCACGCCCGCGGGCCTGCGCGCCGTCGGCGTACTAGCCTGAGCCCGGCTCGAGGGCGTGTCCCGTCGTCGGGCTGCGCCCGGCCCGGAAGGAGTGACCGTGACGCCACCGTCTGCCATCGCCATCCGCCGCGGCGACCGCGGTTCTGCCGTCGCCGCCGTGCGTGAGCGCCTCGTCATCGTCGGCGAGCTCGACGCCGACGGCTCCGACGACGTCTCCGAGGACGCCGTCCTCGAGTTCGACGACCGGGTCGAACGCGCGGTCAAGTCGTTCCAGCAGCGACGCGGCCTGCTCGTCGACGGTGTCGTCGGCACCGCGACCTACGCCGCCCTCGACGGCGCGCGCTACGCCCTGGGCGACCGCGTCCTGCGGCACCAGCCCGGTCATTTCCTGGAGGGTGACGACGTCGCCACGCTGCAGGGGCGGCTCGTCGAGCTGGGGTTCCGCCCGGGCAAGGTCGACGGCATCCACGGACCGCTGACCGACGAGGCGGTGCGCGCCTTCCAGGCCGACGTCGGGCTGGTCGGTGACGGCACCGTCGGCCCGGAGACGATGCGCGCGTTCCAGGCCCTGCGCCGCTCGGTGCGCGGTGGCTCGGCCAACGCCCTGCGCGAGCGCGAGCACATCCGCCGCTCGGGCCACAGCCTGAGCGGGCGCACCATCGTCATCGACCCCGGGCACGGCGGCGACGACCGCGGGGCCGAGGGGCTGAAGGGCCTCGTCGAGGCCGACCTCTCGCTCGAGCTGGCCCGCCGCATCGAGGGGCGCCTGTCGGCCCACGGAGTCAACGTCGTCTTCACGCGTACGAACGCCACGACGGCCGGCACCGACGACGACCGGGCCGACTTCGCGAACGGTGTCGAGGCCGACCTCGTGCTGTCGCTGCACTCCGACCACTCCCCGTCGGGGTCGGCGCACGGCGTCGCGACGTACTTCTACGGCCACGACGCCCGCGGCGCGACCGGTGCCAACGGGTCCGGTGGCTCGGGAGCGCACGGCGCGCGCTCGCTCATCGGGGAGCGCTTCGCCGACGTGCTGCTGCGCGAGGTCGTGGCCCGCACCGGCCTGACCGACTGCCGCACCCACGCCCGCACGTGGACCCTGCTGCGCCGCACCCGGATGCCCGCCGTGCAGCTCGACGTCGGCTACCTCGACCACGAGGGCGACGCCGGCCTGCTGTCACGCCCCGAGACGCTCGACCGGGTCGCCGAGGCGACGGTCGTGGCCCTGCAGCGGCTCTACCTCGGCGAGAACGACACCGCGCAGACCGGGGTGCTGCACCTCGGCGACCTGCGCCGACACCTCGAGGCGCTGCGGTCCGGGTCGACCGGGGCCGAGGTCGGCGCGACCGGCTGAGGTCCGGCCAGGTCCATGCACTCGGCGGCCCGGTGGACCGGCAGGCCGGCGGCCGGTGCGAGCCGCTACTCGTGCCGACGCCGGGCGCGGGTCGCTCCGTCGGGCCGGGTCTCGGGCGCCGGCCGCAGCCCGGGCAGGCGGGCGAGCCGGGACGCGACGTAGGCCGCCGCCTCATCGCGGATGGTGACGACGGTGCGCAGGTCGAGCCGCAGCCGGGGGTAGGTCGGGTGGTCACGCTCGACGTGGAAGCCGAGCCGGTCGAGCCCGGACACCTCGAGCACGCACCCGTGCCGCCCGACGGCCAGCGGCCGGGCCGCGACGACGTCGATGGACCGGGCGCCGTGGGCGAGCGCCTCCTTGGCCGCGGCCTGCATGAGCAGTCGCCGCTGCCCGTTCGTGCCGAGGGCGGCCGTGACGAGCACGACGGCCGCCGGGTCGGACGGCGCGGTGGCGAAGGTGGCGAGCCGCGGCACGAGCCGGGCCGGCGCGAGCACGACGTGCCCGACCGGGGCGTCGTCGACGTAGAGCACCCGTCCCGGGGGCCCCCACTCGGCGCCCACCTGCTCGACCCACGCGCGGAGGGCCTGACCGGCATCCGACCCGTGACCGCCGTCGCCCTGCGGCCCCGTCTGCCAGAACGCGCACGGCGAGCACGCACCGAGCAGGTCGCCGACGCGGTCGGGCGTCAGGGGGTGCAGCGTGCGCATGCCGCCATTCTGGTGCGTGGACGGATGCCGTGGACAGCCGGGTGAACGCGGCCCTGAGGCTGCCGGCCGACGCGACGGTGCCAGACCATCTAAAGTTCAACCATGGGCGACAGCAGCGGTACCGACACGGACGAGCGTCAGGGCGAACAGGGCTCGTACGTCGAGGAGAGCTTCGAGCGCGACACGAACTACATCACGACCCGCATCACCCGTGACGCCCGTGACGGCCACCGGGTCGAGGCGGGGCGCTACCGGCTCGTCGTCGCCCGCGCGTGCCCGTGGGCGAACCGCACCATCATCGTGCGTCGGCTGCTCGGGCTCGAGGACGCCATCTCGATGGGGATCTGCGGCCCGACCCACGACAGGCGCAGCTGGACCTTCGACCTCGACCCCGGCGGCGTCGACCCGGTGCTGCAGATCCCCCGCATCCAGGACGCCTACCTCAAGCGGTTCCCCGACTACCCGCGCGGCATCACGGTGCCCGCGTTCGTCGACACGACGACGGGCGAGGTCGTCACCAACGACTTCAAGCAGATGACCGTCGACATGGAGACCGAGTGGCGCGAGTTCCACCGCGAGGGCGCGCCCGACCTCTACCCCGAGCACCTTCAGGACGAGATCGAGAGCGTCAGCAAGCCGATCTACACCGAGGTCAACAACGGCGTGTACCGCTGCGGCTTCGCGGGCACCCAGGACGCCTACGACAGCGCCTACGAGCGGCTCTTCACCCAGCTCGACGTGCTCGAGGAACGCCTGCGCACGCGCCGCTACCTCGTCGGCGACCACATCACCGAGGCCGACGTGCGGCTCTTCACGACCCTCGCGCGCTTCGACCCGGTCTACCACGGCCACTTCAAGTGCAACCGCAGCAAGCTCGACGAGATGCCGGTGCTCTGGGCCTACGCCCGCGACCTCTTCCAGACCCCGGGGTTCGGTGACACGACCGACTTCGCGCACATCAAGGCGCACTACTACGTCGTGCACCGCGACGTGAACCCCACCGGCATCATCCCGTCGGGTCCGGACCTGTCGAACTGGGCCACCCCTCACGGTCGTGAGGAGCTGGGCGGCTCGCCCTTCGGCGACGGCACCCCGCCCGGACCGCCGCGCGAGGTCGTCCCCGCCGACCACAACCCGGTGCTCGCGCTGCTCTGACCCGGCCCTGGGGCGGTAGGCCCCGCGCTGCCCCAGATCTCCCCGGTCGGCGACCGGGATTCTCGTCCGGTGATCAGCCGGTTCGCTTGCGGGAGAACACCTCTCGGCGTTCGTCCTCGGGGACGGCGGCCAGGTACTCGCGGACGGCGTCGGTGAGGACGGCCCACGTCGGGTGGTCGGTCACCGGTGCCACCGTGCTGACGACGTCGTCGGGGTAGACCTCGACGAGGTTCCACGACTGCGGCCCGTCGACCCCCATCATGAGCTCGGGTGGGACCGCGATGTCGTCCGCGTAGCTGACCCCACCGGCGACCAGCACCGGGATGCCGGCCAGCGTGCCGAAGCTCGTCACGTGGAGGTGGCCGCTCAGCACCGCCCGCACGTCGGTGCCCGCGACCGCGGCGCCCAGCCGGCCGACGTCGTCGAAGTCGAGCAGGGTCATGGTCGGGGAGCGGTACGCGATGGGCGCGTGGTGCACGACGAGGAGCGTGCCGTGCTCGGCCGGTTCGGCGAGAACCGTTGCGAGCCAGGCGTACTGGGCGTCGTCGAGGCCCCCGTGGTGGTAGCCCGGCACCGCGGAGTCGAGGGTGACGACGCGCAGCCCTCGGACGTCGTGCACGCGGTCCTGCGGGGCGTCGGTGTCGAGACCGTGCAGCGCCGCCGCGAGCGGGCGGCGCTCGTCGTGGTTGCCGCCGGTCGTCACGAGCACAGCTCCCAGCCGTTCGACGACGGGGTCGACGATCTCGCGGAACAGGGCGTAGGCGCGGGGGTCGGCCGTGTCGGTGAGGTCGCCCGAGACGACCAGCGCGTCGATCGGTTCCGCCGACTGCTCGACGCGCGACAGCGCCTGTCGCAGCTGGGCGCCCGTGTCGACGCGACCGTGCAGCAGCTGTCCCGGTGCGAGCAGGTGGGTGTCGCTCAGGTGGGCGACGACGTGGGTGCGCGAGGCACGACGGGTGGACGCAGCCATGACGTCAGCGTAGCCGCGGGCCGCAGCGCTCCACGGGGCCGAGGTCGTGCGCTCGGCGCCTGGCGACACCGACGACGGAGGGCGCTGATACCGCCCGAATCCCACTGGGACACAACGGCATCCGGGCCGATGCGCACACCCGGCTCAGTGTCGGCGCTGGCAGTTGGCGCACCAGTAGAGGCGCCGACCGGCCACCTCCTGCTCGCGCACCGTCTTGCCGCACCGGGGGCACGCCTGGCCGGTGCGCTTGTACACGGCGAAGCGACGCTCGAAGTAGCCCCCGAGACGCTCGCCGGTCGAGCCCTCCGTGATGGGCCGCGCCGAGCCGTCGGCCACCATCCGCTGCGCCTCCTCGACCTGGTCGTCGAGGGTGAGGATCTGTGAGAACGCCACCCCCAGGGGGAGCAGGCGGACGAGGTCGTCCCAGACGAGACGCCACGAGGCGGGCTTGAGCTCGACACCGAGGGTGAAGGGGTTGATCCGGTGCCGATGCAGCACCTCGCACCGATAGACGTTGCCGACCCCGGCGACCATCGACTGGTCCATGAGCAGCTCGGCGACCGACCGGCGGCGGGTCCTGATGAGCTGCCACGCCCGGTCGCCGTCCGCCTCGACGTCGAGGGGGTCGGGGCCGAGGGCGGTCTCGATGCGGCCGACGCGCTCGTCGTCGACGAGCTCGCACGCGATGGGCCCGCGGAGGTCGGCGACGTGGTGCTCGGTCAGCAGGCGCAGCCGCAGGGCTCCGCGGGGCTCCGGTGGCAGCGCCCCGTGCAGCGGCAGCACCGGCAGGGAGCCGATGAGACCGAGGTGGATGTGCAGCGTCTCGTGGGGGTACTCGACGAAGAGGTGCTTGCCGTTGGCCCGGGCGTGCTCGAGCACCTGCCCGTCGATGCGGGCCGCCTCGAAGGCGAACCGACCCTGAGGGCTGCTCGCCTGCACCTCCAGGCCGGCGAAGGCCCGGTTCAGCCTCGCCGCGAGGGCGTGGATGGTGTGACCCTCAGGCACGACGGCTCACGATGCCGGACCGCGGCTGTCGCCCGGTGGCGTTCACGGCCGCGCGAGGGCGTGCCCGTCGATGGTCGCCCCGTCCGAGGCCCCCTCACGCTCACGCTCGTCGATGCCCATGAGGGCCAGGATGCGCTCGAGGTCCTCGACGGAGGCGAACTCGACGGTGATCTTGCCCTTGCGTCGACCGAGGGCGATGGCCACGCGCGTCTCGAGGTGGTCGGCGAGGTGGGCCGAGAGGTCGTCGAGCTGCGGGTGGCGCGCACCGGCTCGGGGGCGACGCTGACGGGCGGGCGTCTCGTCGTCGCCGAGCGTGACGATCTCCTCGACGGTGCGCACGGACAGCCCTTCGGCGACGATGCGCTGCGCGAGCCGCTCCATTGCGGCGGCGTCGGCGAGGCCGAGCAGGGCACGGGCGTGTCCGGCGCTGAGCACACCGGCCGCCACGCGCCGCTGGACGAGCGGCGGGAGCCGGAGCAGCCGGAGCGTGTTGCTGATCTGGGGGCGGGAACGGCCGAGGCGGCCGGCCAGCTCGTCGTGGGAGCAGCCGAAGTCGTCGAGCAGCTGCTGGTAGGCCGCTGCCTCCTCGAGCGGGTTCAGCTGGCTGCGGTGCAGGTTCTCCAGCAGCGCGTCACGCAGGAGATCGTCGTCATGGGTCTCCTTGATGATGGCCGGGATCGTGGCCAGCCCGGCCTCCTGTGAGGCGCGCCACCGACGCTCACCCATGATGAGCTCGTACCGGACGCCGTCGTCGCCATCGGTGTCAGCGGTGGACGGCGTGGCGGGGCGGACGACGACGGGCTGCAGGACGCCGATCTCGGCGATGGAGTGGACGAGCTCGGCGAGCTGGTCCTCGTCGAAGACGGTGCGCGGCTGCCGCGGGTTCGGCCGGATGGCACTGATGTCGACCTCGGCGAAGGTCGCACCGGGGACGGGGGCCAGACCTGAGCTGGCGCTCTCGTCGACAGCGGGGGCCGACTGCTCGGATACGGCGATGTCGTCGCGCTGGCCGTCGGCGGCGTCCGAGGTCGCCGGGCTCGCAGCGCCGTTCGACGCGTCGGTGAGATGGGTCCGGCTGTCGTCTGTACTCTGCGTCACGGCCGATCGGGTGGCGGCGAGGTCGTCGGCCGCCGGCGAGGCTCCGGGCGTCCCCACCTGGTCGGGCGTGGGCGACACCTCGGGAGCGGTCGACTCGCGCGGGGCCGTGGGGGCGGCGGACCGGTCCCTAAAGAAGACGTCGACGGGTCGGTCACCCGGCGTGGCCGGGGCACTTGGGATGAGTGCTCCCAGACCGCGGCCCAGGGCTCGTCGCTTCTCCGCCATGACACTCCTTCGTAGTGGTGCTGTGAGTCGTGCTCAGTGGTCGTGCCCGGTGAGTCCGGGTGGCGGCCACGTCGTCTTCTGTCCTGCCCGCTTGGCTGACCGGGTTCCGTGTTTCACGTGAAACCCTGGTGTTTCGGTGGACAACGCGTGATGTCTCACGTGAAACGCCTCACCCCTTGTTTCACGTGAAACGCGTAGTCACGTGCCGCCCTGCGCCCCACGGTCGGCGATTTCGCTCGCGGCCTCGAGGTAGGCCAAAGCTCCCGTGCTCGCGGCGTCGTACGTCATGACCGTCTCGCCAAAGCTCGGTGCCTCACTGATGCGCACCGACCTCGGGACTGTGGTGCGCAGCACCTCGGCCGGAAAGTGGGCGCGCACCTCGTCGGCCACCTGTGCCGACAGCCGGGTGCGGCCGTCGTACATGGTAAGGAGGATCGTCGACACGTGGAGATCAGGGTTGAGGTGTGACCGGATGAGCTCGATGTTCTTGAGCAGCTGCGACAGACCTTCGAGGGCGTAGTACTCACACTGGATCGGGATGAAGACCTCGCTCGCGGCCACCATCGCGTTCACCGTGAGCAGGCCGAGGCTGGGCGGGCAGTCGATGAACACGTAGTCGAAGGCCAGCCCGGCTCGGGTGGCGGCCTGGAGGGCACGGCCGAGACGCATCTCGCGCGCCACGAGGGACACGAGCTCGATCTCTGCGCCGGCCAGGTCGATGGTCGCCGGAGCACCGAAGAGTCCGTCCACCGTGGGGCACGGCTGGACGACATCCGCGAGTGGTGTGCCTTCGACGAGCACGTCGTAGATCGAGGGGACCTCGGCGTGGTGCTCGATACCGAGGGCCGTGCTCGCGTTCCCCTGGGGGTCGAGGTCGATGACGAGCACCCGGAGGCCGGACTGCGCCATCGCCGCGGCGATGTTCACGGTGGTCGTCGTCTTGCCGACGCCGCCCTTCTGGTTCGAGACCGTCAGCACCCGAGGTCCCGTGGGCACGGGGAAGCGTCGTCCGGTGAGCGCGATGCGGCGGCGGGCGTTGTCCGCGAGCTCGCGGGCGAGCGGGGTGTCACCGTCCATGGGCGGGATGACGGAGGCCACCGCAGCGCGGGACGTGTCGTCGTCGGGCGCCGCCGGGTCTACCGACGCGGGGACAGGCTCGGCGGGCGAGGATGCCACCGGCTCGACAGCGGTCTCCGCGACCGCGGACGCTGCGGCGGGACGCGCATCGCCGACGGCAGTGGTCTCCGGTGCGGTCACCATCGTCGTGTTCACCGTCGTCAGGGCCGGACCCGGCT
The DNA here is from genome assembly GCF_003635045.1 of Terracoccus luteus. NCBI lineage: Bacteria > Bacillati > Actinomycetota > Actinomycetes > Micrococcales > Intrasporangiaceae > Terracoccus > Terracoccus luteus. The sequence goes on from NZ_RBXT01000001.1 coordinate 3,461,750, forward strand.
CAGCCGGCCTCGCTGCGTTGTCTCGTGACGGCTCGACATCGGCCACGGTCCCCTGGGGCGTGGGGGCCAGAACGCGGTCGCCGTCCGAGGCACGGTCGCTCACACTCGGCGCCACGACATCCCCGGCGTCGTCCGCGGCGGTCGGCGACGCCGTGTCGGTGGTGAGGTCGGACGTCTCGTCCGTCGCGGCCCGACTGGCGGGGCTGTCCACGGCCCGCTCCCGTTCATCCGTAGGCGGCATCGACGACACGACCGACGACACCACCGACGACACCACCGACGGCACCGCCGGGTGCGAAACGTCGGTGTCCGCGTTGTGGCGAGCGGTGTCTCCGGCGGCCGACGTCTCCGTGACGAGCCCTCGGTCGCGTGTTTCACGTGAAACCGCCCGCAGGGACCACCCCAGCAGCCGCCGTGCCTCGTCGGGCTCCGGCTCACTGAGCCACCCCAGGCGCTGCTGCTCACTCACGTCGGTGCTACCTCCGGTCGACTGCGATCGGGTGCCACGACAGCGCCCGCCCGTAGCCTTTCACGGTGACGAGCAGGCGCGCCAACGCGGTGCACACGCGGCGACCGGGACGGCCCTCAATCACCGTCCGGTCGGACGCACCATTGGCGACGAAGGGTCTTCGCCGGGCTGTCCCCGGGGAGAAACGCCGTCAAGACGACGTACCCGGATCGCCTTTCGGTCGTCGACCGGGCGACGTCGAACCGCCGCGGGACCGCCCGGAGCCGCGGGTCCCGGCGGGGCGGTCCGCCCGACGCCGCGCGGACCCCGCGCTTCCTGGGGCCTCACGAGCAAGCCGGACGCGGTCGACCGCGGCGCCCACCCGCAGGGTCACGAGGTGCGTCGGTTCGATCAGCTCCTGTCCGACGAGCTCCGACGACATCTCGACGACGCCCAACGCGGCGAGGGAGGCTCGGTGCTCCTCCAGCTCCGTGGCGGCACGCTCACCCTTGAGGGCGAGGAGCCGGCCCTGCGGTTCGAGCAGCGGTAGGCACCACAGCGCGAGCTGACGCAGGTTGCTCACGGCGCGTGCCGTCACCCACGGGGCCGACACCTGGCCCCAGAGTGACTCAGCCCGAGCGGTGTGCACGGTCGTGTTGTCCAGCCCGAGCGCGGTGACGGTCTCGGACAACCACGTCGTCCGGCGCGCCAACGGTTCGACGAGGTGCACGTGCAGGTCCGGTCGGGCGATGGCGAGGACGACCCCGGGCAGCCCGGCGCCCGACCCCACGTCGATGAGCGGCTGCGTGGTGTCGGTCGTGGGGATGACCCGTTCCACGACGGCACAGTTGAGGACGTGCCGCTCCCAGAGCCGGGGTGTCTCGCGGGGCCCGATGAGCCCGTGCGAGGTCCCGGTGTCGGCGAGGATCTCGACGAACCGTTCGGCCAACGACAGACGCCCGCCGAACACCAGAGCGGCGTCGGCGGGCGTCGGGGGAAGTTCCACGTGAAACCAGCGACTCGGGGTCCGGCCTCAGGCAGGCAGGATGACGATGTGACGGCGGGGCTCGACGCCCTCCGACTCGGAGACGAGACCGGCTGCCGACACCTCGTCGTGGACGACCTTGCGCTCGAACGCGGTCATGGGATCGAGGCTGCGCCGCTCGCCCGTCTCCTTCACCTCGGCGATCGAGCGGTGGGCCAGCTCAACGAGGGCCGTGCGGCGCTCGGCCCGGTGGCCGGCGACGTCGAGCATGAGGCGGCTGCGCTCGCCCGTCTCGACCTGGACCGCGAGCCGGGTCAGCTCCTGCAGGGCCTCAAGGACCTTGCCGTCCGTGCCGACGAGACGACGGGGTACGCGCCCCTCCTCGGAGTCGACGATGGCCACCGCGGCGCGGTCACCGTCGACGTCCACGTCGATGTCGCCGTCGAGGTCCGCGATGTCGAGCAGCGTCTCGAGGAAGTCGGCGGCCACCTCACCTTCGCGCTCGAGCTGCTGCACCCGGGTCTTGCGCTTCGAGGGGGCGGTACCGTCCACGCCCGCCTCGGCGTCTTCCCCGTCCGCAGCGTCGTCGTCCGCGTCGTCGAGATCGCCGGCGGCCGGGCCCGCGGAGTCAGCGGCCTGCGCCGACTCCGCTGACTCCGCTGACTCCGCCGAGATGGTGTCAGTCTGCTCCGGCTGCGGCGTCGCGTCCGTGGTCGGCGACGTCGGGCTCGCCGCCGAGTCGGTCAGGTCGACCGGCTCGGCCGACGACGTCTGCTCTGCCGCGGGTGACTGGGTGTCCGTCACGTTCGTCTCCTTCGTTCACACGCCGTCCACATCCTGTGGAGAACCGCTGCGCTGCGGTGCCGGCCTGTCTGATGCGTCCTCGTCACCGAGGTCGCGGGTGGTTGGTGGGGGTCGGTCGGGGCCGCAGGCGCCGGCAGCAGACACTGCCGCTCCGCCCGGGGCCACCGGCCCAGGGGTCAGCGCGGGCTGGAGCCGCGCTTGCGCTTGCGGCCCGCCTGCGACTGGCGGGGAGACGTGGCCGTGCCGGGCCGAGCGGCACGCGAGCCGGGCGAGGTCGCCGAGGTCGCCGAGCCACCGGACCGGGATCCCGAGCTCCCCGTCGTCGCTCGGGCGCCGGCGACGGCCCCGTCACGGGTCGGGTCGGGCGCGGCGCCGTCGGCCACCAGGTCGGCATCCTGGCCGGCATTCTGATCGACGGCCACGTCAGCCCCGTCGGCATCCGAACTGGTGTTCGACGAACCGTTGGCGCCCACGACACCGGGGCGGGCCCCCTTGGCGCGCTTCTTGCCCTTCGGCTGCTGGCGCTGACCCGAGCGGGGCGCGTCGTCCTCGACCTCGTCGACGGCGGTGCCGAGGCCCGGGACGACGAGCTCCTTGACCGTCTTGCCCTTGCGCTTCATCCGCTCTCGCTGGGCCTTCTCCGCCTCCGAGCCGGGCGCCGGCATGTTGCGGATGACGTAGAACTGCTGGCCCATGGTCCAGAGGTTGGTGGTCAGCCAGTAGAGCAGGACACCGATGGGGAAGTTGATGCCGGAGATCATGAAGAAGAACGGCATGAGGTACAGCAGCACCTTCTGCTGCTTCGCGAACGGGTTGTCGAGCGCCGCCGCGGGCATGTTCTTGCGCATCAGCTGGTACTGCGTCGTGAACGTCGTCGCCGACATGAGCACGATGAGCACCGCGGTGAAGATCTTGACGTTGACGTCGGGGCTCGTCATGAAAGCGTCGGACAGGCGGGCGCCGAAGATCGTCGAGCTCTCGATCGTGCGCGCGACCTCGTTCGTGATCGGGCCGATACCGGGCTGCTTGCCCTCGGACTGCGCGCGCAGGTTGTTGAGCAGCTGGAAGAGGCCGAAGAAGAACGGGCTCTGGATGAGGATCGGCAGACAGCTGCTGAACGGGTTCGTCCCCGTGCGTCGGTAGAGGTCCATCATCTCGGCCTGCTGGGCCTTCTGGGACTCCGGGTCGCGCTTGCCCTTGTACTTCTTCTGGATCTTCTGCATCTCCGGCTGGATCATCTGCATCCGCCGTGAGCTGTGGATCTGCTTGACGAAGAGCGGGATGAGCAGCAGACGCACGACGACCGTGAGGCCGACGATCGACATCGCCCAGGCCCAGCCCGTGGGCAGCCCGACGAGGTCGAAGAGCCAGTGCCAGGCGTACATGACCCACGCCTCGCCGAGCTTGATCGGGTAGAGCAGGGTCTGCAGGAAGTCGAGCAAGGTCAGTCCTCTGTCGTTCGGCGGGCGGCCGCGCCGCTCACCACTGTGGGCTCATCATGCCGGATGCCGGTGGGCTCGCTCGGCGGAGCGGCCGCACCGGGCCGGAAGTCCTCGGGGTGGACGTCGTGACGTCCGGCCCACGTCGAAGGAACGGGGTCGACCCCGCCCGGGTTCCACGGGTGGCAGCGCCCGATGCGCCGGGCCGCCAGCCAGGTGCCGCGCACCGGTCCGAAGCGGGTCAGGGCCGTCACGGCGTACGCGGAGCAGCTCGGGTAGAAGCGGCAGGTCGGGGGCCGCATCGGTGAGATGACGCGCTGGTAGGACCGCACCCCGAGCACGAGGGGGCGGGCCAGCAGCCTGCCGACCCGGCCGGCGCCGTCATGGGCACCGACCTCCGGGGCCCGGTCCGCGCTCATCCGGCCGGTCCGGTCGCGGCGCGTCCATCCAGGCTGGTCGTCCGGCTCGTCGCCGGGCCGGCGGCCCGCGTCCGCTGCTCCAGCTTGCGCACCGCCGACTCGAGCTGCGTCGCGAGCGACGCCTCCAGCTCGTCCCAACCGGCTTGCGCCGAGGCGGGGTTGGCCCGCACGACGACGTCGACCCCGTGGGGGATGCCGGTCAGCCGGCTCGCGGTGGCCGCGCGCAGTCGCCGCTTGGTGCGGTTTCGCACCACGGCGTTGCCGACGGCCTTGGACACAACAAAACCGACGCGCGGCGGAGAGTCCGCTCGCGCATCGGCTCGGTTGGCATGCACGACGATGAGTCGCCCGCCTGCTCTGACGGCGCCACTCCCACGCACCGCCGACGTGAAGTCCGCCCGCTCACGCAGACGGTGCCGCGCCGGCAGCACGCCGGGGGCTCAGGCCGAGAGCTCGGCGCGACCCTTGCGGCGGCGGGCGCCGAGGATGGCACGGCCCGCGCGGGTGCGCATGCGCAGGCGGAAGCCGTGCGTCTTGGCGCGGCGGCGGTTGTTCGGCTGGAAGGTGCGCTTGCTCACGAGGTTCTCCGTAGTCTTCGTGCGTGTCTCGGTCCGCGTCCGACGCGAGCGGGTGCTGCTGCTCGCCGGAGCCTGGAGACGGGGGCTGTCGCGTTCGCCTGACGGATCGTCCTCCACCCGTGACGCGTCCCCGGCCCGACGGTGTCGGATGCGGTGGCTCCGTGTCGGAGCGCTGCGTCGCGGGCATGCGGAAGCCGCAGACACGCTGGGGCCACGATACGGGAGCCCGGGAAGGGGGGTCAAACCAGCCGTCCGGAGCCGAGGCCACCGCGGCCCGTGCGTCCCCGACTCTCGCCCGACAGCCGGCCGTCGCCCTCCGGTCGGCCGCGGCGGCGCGTCGACGAACCGCCCACCGTGACGCATCCTCGCCAGGACACAAGCCGACACGCCGGGAGGTCGCGAAATGATCACGGCACGCGGTTGTCACCGGCGCCCGGGTGTTGTTAGGTTCTGTCCTCTTGCATCGGGACGGTTCGTACACAGGTGTGGAGAAGCTTGTGGACAACTCTCGGTCTCGACGATGCGACCGGCATGATGTGGTCACCGGCCACGCCGGTCGTGCTCGCCTCGGGCGGTGAGGCGGTACCCGGTGGATGACGTGTGCCGACGCAGCGGCTCCCCCGGGGGCAGCCGGTCCGTCGTCGTTGGCCGCTACCCGTGGGTGGTCGGCCGCCGGGGACGTACCGTGTCGTGGGGCAGTCGCCGGGACGTCGTGGAGCCGGCGCTCGTCAGGATCGACGACAACGACAGCCACCACCGGCAGGGGCACGAGCACGACCGATCGACCGCAGGGCCAGGACGGACCCGGACCCGCGCAGCACGGCAACACAAGCAGCAGTCAGGGACAGGTGACCAGGTGGCAGAAGGGGACGTCGACTACGCAGACGTCTGGCGACAGACGATCGGCACCCTCGAAGCCGTCGGGGTCTCCAACCAGGAGCGCGCCTTCGTGCGCCTCTGCCGGCTCGTCGGGGTGCTCGACGGCACCGCCCTCGTCAAGGCACCCAACCCGATGACGAAGGGCGTGCTCGAGACGAAGGCCCGCGAGGCGGTCGTGCGCGCGCTGTCCGACCAGCTCGGCGGGCCGATGCAGCTGGCCGTGTCGGTCGACGAGTCGCTCGAGGTCGACGCGCACGCCGCCCCCGGATTCGACGGACTGCGCCAGCAGACGGGCGGCCGGTACGACGACGCCCCTCGCGACCGTGGGGGCCTCGACCCGGCCGACACCCGCGACCCGCGTCCGCTCTACGCCGTCGGTGGCGCCCAGGACCGGTTCGACCAGCAGTCCCACCAGCAGTCCCACCAGCAGTCCCACCCTGGCCAGTTCGGTCACGGGAGCGGGCCGGCCGGCATCCCCGGTCAGTCGAGCCCGGTCAGCGACCCGCTGCGCGACCTCGCCGACTCGGCCCCCGACCTCGACGGGGCGGACCTCGACGGCGCCGACGTCAACGGTTTCCACGGGTTCGGCGGCCACGGCTACCTCTCCGACCGCCACGACGCCCGCTACGGACAGCAGGGCCAGCCCGGCACGAACGGCTACGGCGACGGGAGCCGGCAGGGCGGCATCCCCGACGGCCGTGACCCGCGGTTGCACCACCTCACCGGCAACCCCCTCGACGACCGCCTGCGCGGCGGCGAGAGCGGTCCGTTGCGGCACCGCCCCGAGCCCTCGGCGCCGGCCGACACCCGGCTCAACCCGAAGTACACCTTCGACACCTTCGTCATCGGGGCCAGCAACCGCTTCGCCCACGCCGCCGCGGTCGCCGTGGCCGAGGCGCCGGCGAAGGCGTACAACCCGCTCTTCGTCTACGGCGAGTCGGGCCTCGGCAAGACGCACCTGCTGCACGCGATCGGGCACTACGCCCGCTCGATGTTCCCGAACGTGCGGGTGCGCTACGTGAACTCCGAGGAGTTCACCAACGACTTCATCAACAGCATCCGCGACGACAAGGCCAGCGCGTTCCAGGCGCGCTACCGCAACGTCGACGTGCTGCTCATCGACGACATCCAGTTCCTCCAGGGCAAGCTGCAGACCCAGGAGGAGTTCTTCCACACCTTCAACACGCTGCACAACGCGAACAAGCAGATCGTCATCACGAGCGACCTGCCGCCGAAGGAGCTCTCGGGCTTCGAGGACCGCATGCGCACTCGCTTCGAGTCGGGCCTGCTCACCGACGTGCAGCCGCCCGACCTCGAGACCCGCATCGCGATCCTGCGCAAGAAGGCGATCCAGGACCGCATGTCGGTGCCCGACGACGTCCTCGAGTACATCGCGACGAACTTCAGCACCAACATCCGCGAGCTCGAGGGCGCGCTCATCCGGGTCACCGCGTTCAGCAACCTCAACCGCCAGCCGGTCGACCTGCCGCTCGCCGAGATCGTCCTCAAGGACGTCCTGCCCAACGAGACGCCCAACCAGGTGACGGCGGCGACGATCATGGCCGTGTCGGCCGCCTACTACGCCGTGACGATGGAGGACCTCTGCGGCTCCTCCCGCTCGCGCCAGCTCGTCACGGCGCGCCAGATCGCGATGTACCTGTGCCGCGAGATGACCGACCTGTCGCTGCCGAAGATCGGTCAGCTCTTCGGCGGCCGCGACCACACGACGGTCATGCACGCGAACAAGAAGATCCGCGAGCTCATGAGCGAGAAGCGCGCCATCTACTCGCAGGTGACCGAGCTGACGAACCGGATCCGCCAGCAGTCGCACTGACCTCCCGCGCTCGGCACGACGTGCGGATGCCGGGTGGCCGGCGAGGGGCGGACGCCCCGTACCGTGGGGGTGTGAGCATCGTCGACGTCACCGTGAGCGAGAGCCCGATCCGGCTCGGGCAGTTCCTCAAGCTGGCCGGGCTCGCGGAGCACGGCGGCCACGCCAAGGCGCTGCTCGAGGCGGGCGAGGTGCGCGTCAACGGCGAGATCGAGGCGCGCCGCGGCCGGCAGCTGCAGCCCGGTGACGTCGTCGACGTCGGTGGCCAGCAGGCGCGACCCGTCGCCTGACGCGGGAGAGACGGCCGAGCCGGCCGAGCCGGCGTCAGGCGCCCGACGCCGCCCGCTCCCTGCCGACGAGCGCCTCCGGCCCGACCCGGTCGGCGATCGTCTCGGTGAGCACCTGCTCCCACGGGGTCGCGGTGAACCCGAAGACCCGCTCCGCCTCCGACGCGTCGAGCACGAACGGGCGCTCGAACTGGTGCCGGGTCTCACGCACCTCGCGGAAGAAGGGGATGACGAGCCCGAGCGCCGTCCCCACCGGTCGCGGCAGCCGAAGCACCCGACGCGGCCGGTGACCCGTGAGCCGGGCGACGTCGTCGGCCGCCTCCTGCACCGTGCGCGCCGCCGGGCTGGGCACGTGCCAGGGCCGGCCGAACACCTCCGTCCCCGAACCCGACTCCGCTCCGGACCCCGCTCCCTCGCCCGCCCGGGCGCACACGAGGGCGGCGAAGCGTCCAACGTCCGGGATGTAGGTCCACGTGTGCGGGACGTCGGTGCGACCCACCGGCATGAGCGCCCGCCCGCCCGCCGCCACCCGGTCGACGACGACGTCGCCGAGGTAGCTCGTCATCCGCGTCGCCCCCGGGCCGACGTAGTCGCTCGAGCGCAGCTCGGTGACCCGCACCCGACCGGCGCGCTGGGCCTCGAGGGCGGTCAGCCACATGTCGGCGCGCAGCCGGCCCTTGCTGCCCGTCGCCGCGAGGGGCGTCCACTCGGTCATCGGCCCGGCGACCTCCCCGTACTGGTAGAGGTTGCCGATGACGACGAGGGCGGCGGCGGTGCGCTCCGCCGCTTCGAGCAGGGCGGCCGCGACCGGCGGCCAGTCGGCGTCCCAGCGGTCGTAGCTCGGGGGGTTGACGGCGTTGACGATGCTGTCGGCCCCCCGCGCCAGCTGGACGAGCCGCTCCGCGTCGCCGGCGTCGGCGGCCACGACGGTGACAGCCTCAGTACCCCCGGGCTCCTGCTCCCACGGTCGCTGCGTCACCCGCCCCGAGCGGGAGGCGAGGGTGACCGTGTGGCCCAGCGCGACGAGGTGGGCGGTGACCGACCGGCCGATGCCGCCGGCCCCGACGACGAGGTGGTGTCCCATGACTGCTCCTTGAATAAGTGTGAGCACCGCTCACACTTTGATCATGCACCCCGGACCGACGAAAGACAAGAGCACTGCTCACATTCACTGGTCGGATGCCGGTCGGTGTGGCAGCGTGGCCGCGTGACCGACGACGACGCGCAGACCTCCCCCGCCCCGGGCAAGCGCGCCCGACAGCGTCTCGAGATCGAGGCCGGCATCCTGCGGGTGGCCCGTGAGCACCTCGCCCGACAGGGGCCGGCGGGCCTCAGCCTCCGCGCCGTCGCCCGGGACCTCGGGATGGTCAGCTCGGGCATCTACCGCTACGTCGAGAGCCGCGACGACCTGCTCACGCGCCTCATCGTCGACGCCTACACCTCGCTCGCCCACGACGTCCTCGCCGCGCACGACGCGGTCGACCGCGACGACCTGTCGGGCCGGTGGCACGCCATCGGCCGGGCCCTGCGCGCCTGGGCGCTCGCGCACCCCCACGACTTCGCCCTCGTCTACGGCACCCCGGTGCCCGACTACGTCGCCCCCCGTGAACGCACCGTCGAGCCGGGGACGGCGGTGCTCGCCGCTCTCGTCCGGCTGCTCCACGACGCCCACCGGGCGAGGCGGCTCGACACGTCCGGCTGGGGCCGGCCTCCACGGGCCCACCCGGACGACGCCGACGCGCCCGGCGACCTGCCCCGTCGGGCGGTCGGCTGGATCCTCGACGACCCGATGCTGGCGGAGGTGGACGTCCCGGCCGCCGGCCTCGTCCGGGGGGTCGCCGCCTGGACCCTGCTCATCGGGGCGGTGACGGGAGAGCTCTTCCACCAGCTCGGCCCGGTGCCCGATCCCGAGGCCCTGTTCCACTGCCAGCTCGACGTCGGGGAGCAGCTCGTCCTCACCCCACCCCCATGATCCACAACGTTCTCCACAGTTGTGTGGACAACGTTGTGGACGGCGTCTCAGGCCGTCGTGAGCGGGACGACCGCCCCGACGACCCCCACCTGTGGACAGACCCTGTGGACGGCTGAGCGTGACGACCCCGTCGACGGCCGCGGCGCCGTCCACACCCCACCTCCTCACCGCAGGCGACGCACGCGACGGCCACCCACGAGTCCCCACACCCCGTGGGGACCGCCTGGGGCCGACCCCTCCCTGCCTGTGGAAAACCCGAGCCGGGATGGGGAGCCACTGGGGGCGACGACTCGCCGTCCACAACCCGACCCGGACACCGGTCCGTCGTCCACACCCGCATCCACAGGGCGAAACGCGACGCGACCTGCGACGACGGCACTTCTCCCCACCGTCCACACCACCGATGACCACGACGAGACCCCAGAGATGGAGCGAAGCCCCGAGAACGACACCCGACCGACCCGACATGACCCGACCCAGCCGCAAGCCATGACGACGACCCCGCCTGGACAGCCGCCTGACGGCCGACGAATGACAAACGAACGCCCGACGAGGGTGGACGCCCGTCCACGCGTTGCCGCGGTCCCGTGGTGCGCGTGCTCCCGCACCGGATAGGGTCTGAGCCCCATCTGTCGTTGTCGTGAAACGAGTGCACCGTGAAGTTCCGCGTCGAGCGTGACGTCCTGGCCGAGGCCGTGACCTGGGTCGCCCGCGGGCTGCCCGCCCGCCCGCCGGTGCCCGTCCTCGCCGGCGTGCTCATCGAGGCCTCCGACGACGGGTCGCTCACCCTCTCGGCCTTTGACTACGAGGTGTCCGCCCGCATCACCGTCGCCGCCGACGTCGCCGAGAGCGGCACGGTGCTCGTCCTCGGGCGCCTGCTCGCCGACATCTCGCGCAACCTGCCGAACAAGCCCATCGACATCGCCACCGACGGCACGAAGGTCAACGTCACGTGCGGCAGCTCGCGCTTCAGCCTGCGCGAGATGCCGGTGTCCGACTACCCCACCCTGCCCGCCTCGCCCGAGGCGAGCGGCACCATCGCCGGTGACGTCTTCACCCAGGCGGTGGCCCAGGTCTCCGTCGCCGCCGACCGCGGCGACACCCTGCCGATCCTCACCGGTGTGCGCATGGAGATCGAGGGCGAGAAGGTCACCCTGCTCGCCACCGACCGCTACCGGCTCGCGATGCGCGAGCTGACGTGGAGCCCGTCGGCCACCGACGCCAGCCACGTCGCGCTCGTCCCGGCCCGCCAGCTCTCCGACACGGCCAAGTCGCTGGGCGCCTCCGGCTCGGTCGAGCTCGCCCTCGGCCAGAACGGCGACGGGCTCATCGGCTTCGAGGCCGGGCGTCGTCGCACGACCACCCGCCTGCTCGACGGCGAGTACCCCAAGGTCACCTCGATCTTCCCGACCTCCGTCGACACCGAGGCCGTCATCGAGACCGCCGCCCTCGAGGAGGCGGTCAAGCGCGTCGCCCTCGTCGCCGAGCGCAACACGCCCGTCCTGCTCAAGTTCACCGACGGCCAGGTCGCGATCGAGGCCGGCACCGGCGACGACGCCCAGGCCTCCGAGGCGCTGGAGGCGACGTTGACCGGCCCCGACATCCAGATCGCGTTCAACCCCCAGTTCCTCCTCGACGGCCTCCACGCCGTCGGCACCCCGTGGAGCCGGCTCTCGTTCACCCAGCCGAGCCGCCCCGCCGTGCTCACCGGCCAGGCGGAGGCCGACTCCGAGGCCGACGCCTCCTACCGCTACGTCCTCATGCCCGTCCGCTTCGCCAGCTGACCGGCGTCCACTGCTCCCACCAGCGATCCCACCCAGCCGCCCACCCACCGTCACCGACGCACCCGCGCAGCTCCCGGCATCCGACACCGACGCCCCGTCGGTCCGGATGCCGGTGGGCTGGGTAGCCTCGGGGGCACAGTCCCGCGCGAAGGAAGGCACCACGATGCAGCTCGGTCTGATCGGTCTCGGCAAGATGGGCGGCAACATGCGCGAGCGGCTGCGCCGCGCGGGCCACGAGGTCGTCGGGTACGACCGCAACCCCGACGTCGCCGACGTGCGCACCCTGCCCGCCCTCGTCAAGGCGCTCGAGGCGCCCCGCGTCGTCTGGGTGATGGTGCCCGCCGGCGACCCGACGCGCGAGACGGTCGCCAAGCTCGGCGAGCTGCTCGAGCCCGGTGACCTCGTCATCGACGGCGGCAACTCCCGCTTCACCGACGACGTCGAGAACGCGAAGATGCTGGCCGCCAAGAAGATCGGCTACGTCGACTGCGGCGTCAGCGGCGGCATCTGGGGCCTCGAGAACGGCTACGGCCTCATGTGCGGCGGCGACAAGAAGTGGGTCAACCGAGCCATGCCCATCTTCGACGCGCTACGCCCCGACGGCCCGCGCGACGAGGGCTTCGTCCACGCCGGAAAGGTCGGCGCCGGGCACTACACGAAGATGGTGCACAACGGCATCGAGTACGGCCTCATGGCCGCGTACGCCGAGGGCTTCGAGCTGCTCGAGAAGAAGGACATCGTCACCGACGTCCCCGGCGCGTTCAAGGCGTGGAGCCGCGGCACCGTCGTCCGCTCCTGGCTGCTCGACCTCATGGTCGACGCGCTCGAGGAGAACCCGCACCTCGACGACGTCTCCGACTACACCAACGACTCCGGCGAGGGCCGCTGGACCGTCGAGGAGGCCATCGCCCTCTCGGTGCCGATGCCGGTCATCAGCGCCTCGCTCTTCGCCCGCTTCGCCTCGCGGCAGCAGAGCTCGCCGACGATGCAGGCCGTCGCCGCGCTGCGTGGCCAGTTCGGCGGCCACCAGGTCATGTCGGTCGCCGAGGGCGAGAGGCTGCGTCAGGGCGAGGTGCCCGCGACCGCGAAGAAGTCGGCCGCCAAGGAGTCGCCGACGAAGCAGGCGGCCAAGCGTGGCTCGGCCAAGCGCGCGAGCAGCAAGGCCGCGGCGACCGCCTCGAAGGCGAACGTCGCGACCGCGCGCAAGAAGGCGTCGACCCGCGGCGCGACGTCGACGCAGCCCACCGACACCGTCGACTCCGCCCAAGGGCAGAAGCGCGCGGCGAAGCAGGCCTGACCGGGGGCCTTCGCCGCGCAGCCGACCGTGCACGTCCGTCACCTCACGCTCAAGGACTTCCGCAGCTACCCCGAGGCCGAGCTCGCGCTCACCCCGGGGGTGACGACGCTCGTCGGCCTCAACGGCCAGGGCAAGACGAACCTCGTCGAGGCCGTCGGCTACCTCGCCACGCTCGGCTCGCACCGCGTCGCCACCGACCAGCCGCTCGTCCGCTTCGGGGCGGCGCAGGCGATCGTGCGCGGCGCGGTCGTGCGCGACGGCCACGAGACGATGGTCGAGCTCGAGATCACGCCCGGCCGGGCCAACCGGGCCCGGCTCGGTCGCTCCCCGGTGTCGCGGCCGCGTGACGTCCTCGGCACGGTGCGCACCGTGCTCTTCGCCCCCGAGGACCTCGCCCTCGTCAAGGGCGACCCGTCCGAGCGGCGGCGCTTCCTCGACGAGCTGCTCGTGCAGCGCCAGCCCCGCTGGGCCGGGGTGCGCGGCGACTACGACAAGATCGTCAAGCAGCGCAACGCCCTGCTCAAGTCGGCCGCGCCGGTGCTGCGCCGCGGTGGGCGCCGCGGCCCGGCCCGCCCGCCCCGCCCCGACGAGCCACCCGTCGACGAGGCCCGCGCCTCCGCCCTGCACACCCTCGACGTGTGGGACGACCACCTCGCCACCGTCGGCGCCCAGCTCGTCTACGCCCGGCTGCGGCTGCTGCGCGACCTCGTCCCCGACCTGTCCGAGTGCTACGACCAGGTCAGCGCCGCCGCGTCGAACGCCCGCGCCACCTACCGCAGCTCGCTGCACGAGCAGCTGGCCGCGCGCATCGCCGACGGCGAGGTGCCCGAGATCGACGAGCTGCGCGCGGGCATGATCGAGAGCCTCGCGCAGGTGCGGGGGTCCGAGATCGAGCGGGGCATCTCGCTCGTCGGCCCCCACCGCGACGACCTCGTGCTCTCGCTCGGCGAGCTGCCGGCCAAGGGCTACGCCAGCCACGGCGAGTCGTGGAGCTTCGCGCTCGGCCTCAAGCTCGCGGCCTACCGGCTGCTGCGCCGCGACCTCGGCGACGACCCCGTACTCGTGCTCGACGACGTCTTCGCCGAGCTCGACTCCGGTCGCCGCGAGCGCCTCGCCGCGCTCGTGTCGGGGTGCGAGCAGGTGCTCATCACGGCCGCCGTCGGGGCCGACGTGCCCGACGTGCTGCGCGAGCAGGGCTCGACCTTCGAGGTCGTGCTCGGTCAGGTGCAGTCGGCGGGCGGGCTGGACGACGAGGTCGTTGAGGGTGTCGACGTCGACGCCGACGCCGACGCCGACGGCGCGGAGCCGGTGGACGGTGACACCGGTGCCTAGGCGCCCGGATGCCGGTGGGCCGCCTCCCGAGGGCGGTCCCGCCGACGACGGGGCGGTGCCCGAGGCCACCGGACCGGACGCCGGCTCGGCCCCCGCCGACGACGGGGGCGCCCCGGACGGCGGGCCGGGCGGACCGGCATCCGACGAGGCGACCCGCATCTCCGACGCGGCGGCGTCCGCCCTGGCCCGGGCGCGTGCGTCGGCGGCCGAGAAGGGCCTGCGGCCCGGCATGCGGCCCAAGAAGAAGAAGTGGGCCCCGGGCGTCGCGCCGATGCTGTCGGGGTCGGCCCGTGACGGCCGTGACCCGGCGCTGCTCGGCGACCAGCTCGACCGGCTGCTGCTCGACCGCGGCTGGAAGGTCGACGTCGCCGTCGGGTCGGTCATGGGGCGCTGGCCCGACATCGTCGGGCCCGACGTCGCCGGGCACGTCGAGCCGCTCAGCTTCACCGACGGCGTGCTCACGTTGCGCGCCGACTCGACCGCGTGGGCCCAGCAGATGCGGCTGCTCGCCTCCTCGGTGCTCGCCCGGGTCGAGGAGGAGATCGGGCCCGGCCAGGTGAGCGAGCTCAAGGTGCTCGGGCCGAGCGCACCCTCGTGGCGGCACGGCGCGCGGCGCTCGCCCGACAGCCGCGGGCCCCGCGACACGTACGGGTGACCGGTGCGCGTGGGCCGGCCGCGGCCCACGCCGCTCGTCCACAGGGGCAGGGTCCGCTCCCCGCCGATTGTCGGTGAGTCGGAGCAGACTGCTGCCATGACGACGACGAGCCCGACCCCCGCGACCGGCCACGAGGCACCCCACAGCTGCACGATCGTGCCGCCCTACGTCCTCGAGGCGCTGGCCTCGAGCGACGAGCCGGCGGTCGCCGAACGGGCCCGCGCGGCGCTCGAGCGCGACCGGGCCATCCGCTCGGCCCGGCGCTCGCCCGAGGCGGGTCGCGGCACGGCGACGGGGGCGCCCACCCCGGCCGACCAGAGCGGCGAGGGCCCGTCGGAGGGGGCCGCGGGCGAGGGCCCGAAGCGCACCATCGGCGACGCGAAGAGCTCCGAGACCACGCCCGGCACGA
This sequence comes from Terracoccus luteus, assembly GCF_003635045.1. Lineage (NCBI taxonomy): Bacteria > Bacillati > Actinomycetota > Actinomycetes > Micrococcales > Intrasporangiaceae > Terracoccus > Terracoccus luteus. Next base: position 3,476,869 of record NZ_RBXT01000001.1, read on the forward strand.
CGGTGCGCGCCGAGGGCGGGCGGGCGACCGGCGACCCCGCCGCCGACGAGGCCTACGACGGTCTCGGTGACACGTGGCAGCTGTGGTGGCAGGCGTACGAGCGTGACAGCCTCGACGGCAAGGGGATGCCGCTGCTCGCCACCGTCCACTACGGCACGAACTACGACAACGCCTTCTGGGACAGCACGCAGATGGTGTTCGGCGACGGCGACGGGGTGATCTTCGAGCGCTTCACCAAGAGCATCGACGTCATCGGCCACGAGCTGGCCCACGGCGTCACCGAGCACACCGCCGGCCTCATGTACTCCGGCCAGTCGGGTGCGCTCAACGAGTCGGTCAGCGACGTCTTCGGCAGCCTCGTCAAGCAGTTCACCCTCAAGCAGGATGCCGCGTCGGCTGACTGGCTCGTCGGGGCCGACCTGCTCGCGCCCGGCGTGAAGGGCCGCGCGCTGCGCGACATGCGCAACCCTGGCACCGCCTACGACGACCCGCGTCTGGGCAAGGACCCCCAGCCCGCCCACATGCGCGACTACGTGCGCACGAGTGACGACAACGGGGGCGTGCACATCAACTCCGGCATCCCCAACCGGGCGTTCGTGCTCGCGGCCACCACCATCGGGGGCAACGCGTGGGAGGTCGCGGGCGCGATCTGGTACGCGGTGCTGAGCGGTGACGGCATCAGGGCCGACTGCGACTTCGCCACCTTCGCCGGCCTCACCGTCGACGCCGCGGCCGCGGCCCACGGCGACGGTTCGGCCCAGCAGGGCGCCGTGCGTCAGGCGTGGGTCGAGGTGGGCGTGCTCGGCATGGACGGTACTGACGATGCCGCCGGTGGCGCCGCGGTGCCCGGGTCCGCCGACCCGTCGAGCGAGACCCCGAGCGGCGAGGCCCACGGCGACGTGCCGTCGGCCGACACCCAGGTGCAGCTGCGCCGCACCGGTGGCTTCGCGGGTCAGGTGCGTGAGCGGCAGGTGCTCATCGGCGAGCTGCCCGAACCCCTGGCCCGCGGTTGGCAGAGCCTGCTCGTCGAGCCGACCCTGCAGCGCATCGCCGCCGTGGCCGACCAGCCCCGGCCCGACGCGTACTGCTACTCCGTCGTCTGCCAGCCGGTCGACCTCGACGTCACCGTGGCCGAGCCACACCTGCCCGAGTCGATCCACCAGCTCTTCGAGCGCACCCTCGACATCGACTGACGGTCGCGCCGCACCAGGCCGAGGCGCGAGCCCATCCGACGGGCTCCGGAAGGGGCCCGCAGACCCGCTGGAGGGCCCGGTCCCGATCCCCCACACGGATCACGGGGTGGCACGACGGGAAAATGGCCGTGTGGGGCCTCCTGAGGCGGGTTCTCGGCCCGGGGACCGGTACGATGGAGGCAGAAACGGCTCGACCCCACCCACCCCGGGTCGGGCCGCATCGCTGCCCATGAGGAGAGACGTGTCCGAGGCCGACCTGCCCGACCAGCTGCGCACCGACACCGAGGGAGGCGCCGCCCCCGAGAGCGTCCTCGATGACGCGCCCCCGCCCACCGGCATCCCCCAGACGAGCGAGCCCGCTGGGCCCAGCACCCCGATCGCCGACGACCGCCCCAACGGGGTCGACTACGACGCGAGCGCGATCACCGTGCTCGAGGGCCTCGAGGCCGTGCGCAAGCGCCCCGGCATGTACATCGGCTCGACGGGCGAGCGCGGCCTGCACCACCTCGTCTACGAGATCGTCGACAACGCGGTCGACGAGGCGCTCGCCGGCTACGCCGACACCATCGACGTCACCCTCCAGGCCGACGGCGCCGTCCGGGTCCGCGACAACGGCCGCGGCATCCCCACCGACATCCACCCCGTCGAGAAGATCAGCGCGGTCGAGCTCGTGCTCACCCAGCTGCACGCCGGCGGCAAGTTCGGTGGCGGCGGCTACAAGGTCTCCGGCGGCCTCCACGGGGTCGGCAGCTCGGTCGTCAACGCCCTCTCGACCCGGCTCAAGGCGACGGTGCGTCAGAAGGGCCACGTCTTCCGCATGAGCTTCAGCAACGGCGTCCCCGACGGGCCGCTGGAGCAGCAGGAGGCGACCGACGAGACCGGCACGACGATCACGTTCTGGGCCAACGCCGACATCTTCGAGACGGTCCACTACGACTTCGAGACGCTGCGCGCCCGTATGCAGCAGATGGCCTTCCTCAACAAGGGCCTGCGCATCAACCTCGTCGACGAGCGTGTCGAGGCCGCGGACGCCGGCGAGGTCGACCTCGACGACCTCGACGGCGAGCTGACCGAGGTCGAGAGCAGCGCGGCCGACGACGACGGCGCCGCAGCGGGCACCGAGGCCGGCGACCCGGCATCCGGGAAGAAGACCGTCACGGCCAAGAAGGTCAGCTACTGCTACGACGACGGGCTCGTCGACTACGTCAAGCACCTCAACAGCAGCAAGCGCAGCGAGCCGGTGCACCCCGACATCATCTCGATCGAGGTCGAGGACGAGGCCCGTTCGCTCAGCCTCGAGCTGGCGATGCAGTGGACCAACGCCTACAGCGAGTCGGTCCACACCTACGCCAACGCCATCAACACCCACGAGGGCGGCACGCACGAGGAGGGCTTCCGGGCAGCGATGACCAAGCTCGTCAACGAGTTCGCGCGCAAGCAGAGCCTGCTCAAGGACAAGGACGAGAACCTCACCGGCGACGACGTCCGAGAGGGTCTCACCGCCGTCATCAGCGTCAAGCTCGGCGAGCCCCAGTTCGAGGGCCAGACGAAGACGAAGCTCGGCAACTCGGAGGTCAAGGGCTTCGTCCAGCGGGCCATGACCGACGAGTTCGGCCACTGGCTCGAGGCGCACCCGAGCGAGGGCAAGGACATCGTGCGCAAGTCGGTGCAGGCCGCCGCCGCACGCATGGCCGCCCGCAAGGCCCGTGAGGCGACCCGGCGCAAGGGCCTGCTCGAGTCCGGCGGCCTGCCCGGCAAGCTCAAGGACTGCCAGAGCAAGAACCCGGCCCTGTCCGAGGTCTTCATCGTCGAGGGCGACAGCGCCGGCGGCTCGGCGACGCAGGCGCGCAACCCGCACACGCAGGCGATTCTCCCGATCCGCGGCAAGATCCTCAACGTCGAGAAGGCGCGCATCGACAAGATCCTCGCCAACCTCGAGGTCCAGGCCCTCATCTCCGCCTTCGGCACCGGCATCGGTGAGGACTTCGACATCGAGAAGGCCAGGTACCACAAGATCGTGCTCATGGCCGACGCCGACGTCGACGGCATGCACATCCGCACGCTGCTGCTCACGCTGCTCTTCCGGTTCATGCGCCCGCTCATCGAGGCCGGCTACGTCTACCTCGCGCAGCCGCCGCTGTTCCGCCTGCGCTGGAGCAACGCCGACCACCAGTTCGCCTACAGCGACCGCGAGCGCGACGGCCTGCGCCAGCTCGGCGAGAGCAAGGGCTGGCGTCTGCCGAAGGACAACCCGATCCAGCGCTACAAGGGTCTCGGCGAGATGAACTACCAGGAGCTCGGCGAGACGACGATGGACCAGAGCACCCGCACCCTCCTGCAGGTGACCCTCGACGACGCAGCCAAGGCCGACGAGGTGTTCGCCGTCCTCATGGGTGAGGACGTCGAGAGCCGCCGCAGCTTCATCCAGAAGAACGCGCGCGACGTGAAGTTCCTCGACATCTGACCCACCCTCCCGGATGCCGGTGGGCCCGTTCCACGTGAAACGAGCCCACCCCCGGCGGGGCGACGCACCCGCGGAGCCGACCGGCATCCACCCGCACGACCGAGTACTGCCTGCACCGCCTGCACCGCCTGCACGACCTGCGAACTCGACTGACACGACGAAGGATCCGACGTGAGCGACGACCTGCCCCCCATCGACGGCGACGAGCCCGAGCAGCCCGACCTGCCCGACGGTCTCAGCGACATCCTCGGTGACGACGACGCCACGGGCGACGACAGCGACCTCGACGCCCTCGGCTCCTCGTCCGGTGACGACGCCGCAGCCGGTGGCGGCGTGCTCGCCTCCGACGAGGGTGACCCCGACGCCCGCGCCGTCGTGCCGGTCGACCTCCCGCAGCACGACCGCGTCGAGCCGATCGACCTCAACACCGAGATGCAGCGCAGCTACATCGAGTACGCGATGTCGGTCATCGTCAGCCGTGCGCTGCCCGACGTGCGCGACGGCCTCAAGCCCGTGCACCGCCGCATCGTCTACGCGATGTACGACGGCGGCTACCGTCCCGACCGCGGCTACAACAAGTGCGCGCGCGTCGTCGGCGACGTCATGGGCCACTACCACCCGCACGGTGACACGGCGATCTACGACGCCCTCGTGCGCCTCGTTCAGGACTGGTCGCTGCGCTACCCGCTCGTCGACGGCCAGGGCAACTTCGGCTCGCGCGGCAACGACGGCGCGGCCGCCCCCCGGTACACCGAGTGCCGGATGGCCTCGATCGCCATGGAGATGGTGCGTGACATCGACCAGGACACGGTCGACTTCGTCCCCAACTACGACGGCAAGACGATGCAGCCGGCCGTGCTGCCGAGCCGCTTCCCCAACCTGCTCGTCAACGGCTCGGCCGGCATCGCCGTCGGCATGGCCACGCAGATCCCGTCGCACAACCTGCGCGAGGTCGCCGAGGGGGCGCAGTACTACCTCGACCACGCCGACATCGGGCGCGAGGAGCTGCTCGAGGCGCTCCTCGGCATCATCAAGGGCCCCGACTTCCCGACCGGCGCGCTCATCATGGGCCACAAGGGCATCGAGGATGCCTACCGCACGGGCCGCGGCTCGATCATCATGCGCGCGGTCGTCGAGGTCGAGGAGATCCAGAACCGGCAGTGCCTCGTCGTCACCGAGCTGCCGTACCAGGTCAACCCCGACATGCTCGCCCTGAAGATCGCCGACCTCGTCAAGGAGGGGCGCGTCTCCGGCATCGCCGACATCCGCGACGAGACGTCGGGCCGCACCGGCCAGCGCCTCGTCATCGTGCTCAAGCGCGACGCCGTGGCCAAGGTCGTGCTCAACAACCTCTACAAGCACACGCAGCTGCAGACGACGTTCGGCGCCAACATGCTCGCGCTCGTCGACGACGTGCCGCGCACGCTGCCGCTCGACGGCTTCATCCGGCACTGGGTCGACCACCAGATCGAGGTCATCGTCCGGCGCACGCAGTTCCGGCTGCGCAAGGCCGAGGCCGACATCCACGTGCTGCGCGGCTACCTCAAGGCCCTCGACATGCTCGACGAGGTCATCGCCCTCATCCGCGCCTCGCGCACGGTCGAGGACGCCCGCACCGGCCTCATGTCGCTGCTCGACATCGACGAGGTGCAGGCCCAGGCCATCCTCAACATGCAGCTGCGCCGCCTCGCCGCCCTCGAGCGCGAGCGCATCCAGGAGGCGCACGACGAGCTGCAGCGGATGATCGACGAGTACCACGCGATCCTCGCCTCGCCGCAGCGCCAGCGCGACATCGTCTCCGAGGAGATGGCCGGCATCGTCGAGAAGTACGGCGACGAGCGCCGCACGACGATCCTGCCCTTCGACGGCGACATGGCGATGGAGGACCTCATCCCCGAGGAGGACGTCGTCGTCACCATCACCCGGGGCGGCTACGCCAAGCGCACCCGCGTCGACCAGTACCGCTCGCAGCGGCGCGGCGGCAAGGGTGTGCGCGGTGCGAGCCTGCGCGGTGAGGACGTCGTCGAGCACTTCTTCACGACGACGACCCACCACTGGCTGCTCTTCTTCACCAACCTCGGCCGGGTCTACCGGGCCAAGGCCTACGAGCTGCCCGAGGGCTCGCGCGACAGCAAGGGCCAGCACGTCGCCAACCTCATGGCCTTCCAGCCCGGCGAGCAGATCGCCCAGGTGCTCGCCATCCGCGACTACACCTCGGCCGACTACCTCGTGCTCGCCACGCGGGCCGGCCTCGTCAAGAAGACCCGCCTCGGCGACTACGACTCGCCGCGCTCGGGCGGGCTCATCGCCGTCAACCTGCGCGACGGCGACGAGCTCGTCGGTGCCGGCCTCGCCAGCAACCGCGACGACCTGCTGCTCGTCTCGCGCAAGGGCCAGTCGGTGCGCTTCACGGCGACGGACGCCGTGCTGCGCCCGATGGGACGGTCGACCTCGGGCGTCACCGGCATGAAGTTCCGATCCGGCGACGACCTGCTCGCGATGGCGGTCGTCGAGGAGGGTGAGAGCCCCGACGTGTTCGTCGTCTTCGAGAACGGCCTGGCCAAGCGCACCCCTGTCAGCGAGTACCGGCTGCAAGGCCGCGGCGGCCTCGGCATCCAGGTGGCCAAGCTGAGCGACAAGGGCGGCGACCTCGTCGGCGCCCTGACCGTCAGCGACACCGACGAGGTCATGGTCGTCATGGAGCGCGGCAAGATCGTGCGCTCGCGGGTGAGCGAGGTGCGCCACACCGGCCGCTCGACGATGGGCGTCATGTTCGCCTCGCCCGACAAGGGCGACTCGATCGTCGCCGTCGCCCGCAACGCCGAGACGGTCGTCGAGGCCGAGCTGGCTGAGGCCGAGGGCGAGGCGGGTGACGGTCCGGACACGGGTGCGTCCGAGCAGGGTGCGCCCGCTACGGTTCCGGCGACGGATGCCGTACCGTCGGACGGGACCTCATCTGAGCAGGGCACTCCGCCCGAAAGCGACAACGGAGATGACGAGTGAGCACGACCAGTTCCCGCAGTTCGGTCGGCACGTCCGGCTCGTCCGGCTCGTCTCAGTCCGGTGACGGCGGCACGGCTCTCTCCCGCGGTGCGATCACCAACCGCACCGCGCCGCAGCCCCAGGTGAGCAGCGGCTCGGGCTCGTCGGGGTCGTCCGGCTCCTCGTCGGCCTCCGGGACGCAGACCGCGCCCCGTCAGGGCACGGCCAAGGGCTCGTCGGCCCCGCGTCGCAAGGGCCCGCGGCGCGTCCGCCTCGCGGTCGCCCGGGTCGACCCGTGGTCGGTCATGAAGATGAGCTTCCTGCTCTCGGTCGCCCTCGGTATCGCGGGCGTCATCGTCACGGCCGTGCTGTGGATGATCCTGTCGACGATGAACGTCTTCAACGACGTCGAGACGGTGCTGCAGTCGCTGCAGAGCACGACGACGTCGGCGCCGTTCTCGATCCGCGACTACGTCGGCTTCGGCCGAGTCGTGTCGCTCTCGATCGTCATCGGGGTCATCGACATCATCCTCATGACGGCCGTCGCGACGGTCATGGCCTTCCTCTACAACATCTGCTCGGCCCTCGTCGGAGGCCTGCAGCTCACCCTCACCGACGACTGACGCACCACCCGCCGAGGCCTCGTCAGGGCCCCGGTCACCCGCCGACGGATGCCGTCGTGCCCACCCGGGCGCGACGGCATCCTCGCGTCACGGGCACATCACGGGGACCTCAGGACGGGTGGGCGGGGCCGTTTTGGAACCGGCCCCGGGCATCGGGTAACGTTGCGCCTCGCGTCGGGCTTTCGGGCCCGGTCGTGCAAGGGTGCGATGGGCCTATAGCTCAGACGGTTAGAGCGCTTCCCTGATAAGGAAGAGGTCGGAGGTTCAAGTCCTCCTAGGCCCACCATCACCACCCACCGAGAGGGATGCCGATGCTCAAGCGCCTCGTGCTCGTGGCCGCCACCGCCGCAGCGGCCGTGTTCGTCCGGCAGAAGGCCAAGCAGCAGCAGGCCGAGCAGGACCTCTGGACGCAGGCCACCGACGACGTCCGGGCCAGCTCGACGCCGACGCCCATGTCGGCACCTACCCCGTCGCCCGCGCCCACCGCGCCGATCGACGAACCGCCGGCTCACTCCTGAGCCACCGGCCCGCCCCGGCGGGCCACCCGAGGGGCCATGGCGCAATTGGTAGCGCACCTGCTTTGCAAGCAGGGGGTTAGGGGTTCGAGTCCCCTTGGCTCCACCACTCATTTCCCACGGCACCGAGTTGCTTGTGGCGCGGTCATCCCACCTACTTTCGCGATCACCTTGATGGCGTTCATGTTCCGTCGGCGTCGCTGGACCATTGCCATGGCGCCGCACTGATGATGGTCGGCGGCCGGCGTCGCGTTAGCTTCTCGCCGATGCGACTGCGAAGCTTCGTCAGTGGACGGCTACCGGCGGCATGCGCAGACGATGATTCCTACGGAATATGCGCTCGAATTGGCCGCCGTCGACGCCCTCGCCCTTCGCTTGGCCAGCCACATCACCGAGACGCGCGACGATATCGCAGCCATCCACGTCCACAACGCCAAGAGCCTGGCGGTGCAGTCCCACTTCTCCAGGCTCCTGCGTCTCGAGATGGGGTTCGGTGAGGAGGTCGTGCTGACGCCGCAGAGCGGCTTCGTTACCCAGGCTCGACCGGACTTCTTCTTCCGCTTGTCACCGGGCAGGGGGGTCATCGCCGAGGTGGAGCGGGGTGGTACGACCACCAACAACCACGACCTCAAGGACTTGTGGAAGGCACACCTGTCGCCGGATTCGCACCACCTCTTCCTCATCGTCCCGTGGAACAACTGGAAGGCCGACGGTACGGCCCGAGAGCGACCATTCCAGCTGGTCGCACGTCGCATCGGCGCCTTCTTCGGTGACCCCCGAAGAGAGATCGACGTCCTGAGTGCTCACATATTCGCGTATTAGTCGTCGACTTTCGTCACCGGAAATGGGGCTCATGCATGACGGTGAAAGATCGTGGTCACCTCATCTCACTTGACGAGAGGGACCCCGCAGCACTGTCACGGCAGATGGAAGGTGATCGTCTTGCTCTCCCCGCGACCAAGGGTGACGGGCGTGGCGTCGTCCTGGGACGTCGCACCGTCGTACCAGTAGTTCTGACCGGTGGCGGGGTCCTGCAGCTGGATGACGAAGGAGCCCCCGGGCAGGGCGTTCGACGTGCACATGCTCGAGTTGTAGATGTCGAAGTCGCCGATGTACTCGCCGCTGCCGAGCCTGACGAAGCCGATGAAGGTGCGGGTGGTGGGCCGACCGTCGGCCTCGATGACGGCCACCGTCAGATGGCCACCCGGGGCGACCTGGAAGTCGACCGTCGCCTGGCCGCCACTCGTGACCGTCACCGGTGTGGCAGAAGCCAACGAGTCCGCGTCCCCCGCCCACTCCGGGGCGAAGGCTTCGTAGTCGGCCGCGTACACGAGAGGACGGTAGGTGCCGGGCTCGACCCCGGTCTTCGTGAAGCGACCGTCGGCATCCGTCTCGACTGCCAGTGGTCCCTCGCCCGCGCCCGCGCGCCCAGGGAACCGTCCGGTGAGGTCGACCCAGGCGTTCGCGACCGGCTGCCCCGCCGCGTCGGTGACCCGGCCGGTCACCGTGCCCGCCGAGGCGAGGGCGACGTCGCGGACCGTCCTCGTGCGACCGACGCCCACCCCGATGAGCGTGGCGTCGGCCTGGCTCGACGCGCCGAAGGCCCACGTCGTGTAGCTCGTCCCGCGCAGGTTGAACGCAAGGGCGAAGCGACCGGCGGGCAGACCGGTGAGCCGCCAGCGCCCGTCGGCACCGGTGCACGTCGAGACAGCCGTCACATAGTCGCCGGCCCACCCTCGCAAAGCGGACGCGCAGACTCCCGCCAGCGGGCTCCCGCTCGCCGCATCCACCGCTCGCCCGGTGAGGGTGGCGCCGGGCGCGAGCGAGGCGTTGAGGGAGGTCGACCGGTTGGCCCGTACCGCGAAGGTGGTCGCACCGCCCAGGGTGATGCGGCCGTCGTAGAACTCCTCGGCGAAGCGGCCGGCGTCGTCGGTGAACCGCGCGGTGTAGCGCCCGGTGGGCACGTCCGCCGAGAAGGTGCCACTGGCATCCGTGCACCCTCCCCAGAGCCCGTTCCACAGCTGTGGGTCCGGCAGCGCGAACAGGGTCACGCACACCCCGCCGACCGGTCTGCCGGTCGCGTCGGCGCGCACCACACCCGTGACCGTGCCGGTCGCCGGGGTCGCCGTGTCCTCCGCGTGAGCGAGGGTGGGGGCGGCCAGGCCGGTGGCAGCGAGCAGGGAGGTGACGACGGCAACCCCTGCCCGCCTCAGTGCTGTGCGCATCGAGGCGTCCTTCATGTCGACGGTGACAGCCCGACGGTCCCGACGAGCGAGCCGAAACGTAGCAGCGGAGGGCGCCTCAGCGACAGACCCACGACACACACACGGGAGACGAGCGACGGATGCCGTCATGCCGTGACCCCCACGCACCGCCAACTGTCGGTTGTGTCCGGTTTTCAGACACCTCGACCTGAGAATCCGCGGCGAGGTCGTACAGATTTCACTGAATATCTCGCGCAGTCGTGTGACTCCTGCGTATAGTCGTGCCTGCGAAGGGTTGGGCCCGCACGAACCGCGCCCAGCCCTTCTGCATGTGTCGGCTCGCACTGCTCCCCTGTCTGTGCGAGCCGGCTCATGCGAAGAGAGGGCCCGGATGCCGTTGGCATCCGGGCCCTCTCTCTGTCTCGGCCGGTTCAGCCGGCCCTGCTCGTGACGAGCGTCAGTTGGGCTTGACGTCGCCGAACTCGCCACCGACCCGGCGGGGGGCCGCGTCGCCGGTCACGGCGTCGGCGCCGGTGTCGCCGGGGGCGTCCGTCGTCTCGCCCTCGGTCACGTCGTCGCTGGGGTCCGACTGCGCCTTCGCCTTGGCCTCCTCGGCCTTCTGCTTGGCGTCGGCCGCCAGGTCGTCGACCTTGTCGTTCGCGTCGTCCACGAGCTCTCCTGATCGGTCCTTGGCGTCGGCGAGCGCCGACTGCCCCTTGGCGGCCAGGTCGCCCGCCTTGTCCTTGGCCTTGTCGGCCGCGTCGCCCAGCTTGTCCTTGGCGTCGTCGAGGGCTGAGCCGGCCTTGTCCTTGAGCGACGCACCGGTGGTGGCCGTCGAGTCGCCGGCCGAGCTCCACGTGCCCGACCCGTTGTCGAGCGGGGTCGCCCACGGGTCGTCGGCCTGACGCTGCTTGCGGAACGCGGCCGCGCCGGCGAGCAGGGCGGCGCCCAGACCGATGACGATGAGCCACTTGCCCTTGCCGGAGCGCGGCTTGGCCACCGCGTCGCCCTTGAGCACGTGGTACGCGCCGCGGGCGCGGTCGGAGCCGACGTGCGCCGTCTCGCGCGCGAGGTCGAGGCGGGGGGCCGCCACGTCCTTAGCCTGCTCGGCGCCGGCCGTGAAGGCGGTCACCGCAGCGGTGGCAGCGGCGCCGAGCCGGGGCACGACGCCCTTGCTCCACGTCGACTGCGCCGAGTCACGGGCGTGCTCGAGCTTCGGCTTGGCCCGGTCGGCGGCCTCCTTGGCCCGCTCGGCCGCCGCCTCACGGGCGGCCTCGCTCGCCGCGGCGAGCCGCTCCCTGGCCGCCTCGGTCGCGTCGTGCAGCGCGGGGCGGGCGTTCTCGCGCACCAGCTCATAGCGCTCCTTCGCCGCCTCGGCGGCGTCGTGCAGCACGGGCCGGGCGGCGTCGCGGGCCGCCTCGTAGCGGTCGCGGGCGAGGTCCGCGGCGTCGTGCAGGACGGGCTTCGCGGCATCCTTCGCAGCGTCCTTCGCAGCGCCGTAACGGTCGGCCGCGGCCTCACGGGCGTGTGCGGCCTCGTCGGCCGCCAGCCCCTTGAGCGCGTCGTACCGGTCAGCCGCCGTCGAGCCGAGGTCGGACGCGGCGCTGCGCACCTGGTCCGCCGCGGCCTCGGTGCGGGACTGCTTCTTGCCGAACATAAAGCCTCCTAAGGTCTGCTCGTTGATACCCATCCTGTCAACAACGGTCACGCGCCGCCGTCACGGGTCGACCCTCGGTCGGTCGGGTCCGACCGGGCCGTGGGCCACCCCCGTGACGGGGCGCGCGTCGTCTCAGGCGCCGGCCGGCGGCCGCGGCGCCAGGGGGTCGGATGCCGGGGGAACCTCGGTCAGCGGGTCGGTCACCGGGTCGGCGAGCGGGTCGGTGCGCGGCGCCGTCTCCGGAGGCAGGTCGTGACCCGCGACGGGCTCGGACACCTCGGGCGGGTTGACCGAGCTCGGCGTCGCCCCGGCATCCGTCATGCCGGCACCGGTCGCCCCGGCGGCGCCCGGGGCGGTGTCGCCCTCGGCCACCTTGTCGACGCCCTTGCCGATCTGCTCCTTGGCCTTGGCGATCTTGTCCGTGTACTTGCCCTCGGTGCGCTGGTCGATGGCGGCGCCGGCCTTGTCGACGACGCCGTCGATCTTCTCGCGGTTCTCGGCGGCGAGGCTGGCCGCCTTCTCGCGCGCCTGCTCGGCCTTCTCGGTGAGGCCCATCTCGTCGGCCTTCTGCTTCATCTTGTCCAGGAACGACATCTCGGTTCTCCCATCGTCGGTGCTGGTCGTGACGACCCGATCCTTCACCCGCACCAACGCCCGGTCCACCCCTGCCGTTCCGAGCCGCCGCCGTACGGTCCACAGGACGAGCCGCCGCCCCACCGCAGGGCGGGCAGGCCGGCCCTCCCGTGCGAGGATTGGGCCATGAAGGCAACCCTGCACACGAACCACGGCGACATCGTCGTCGACCTCTTCCCGCACCAGGCGCCGAAGACCGTCGAGAACTTCGTCGGCCTCGCGAAGGGCGAGAAGGAGTACAAGGACGACGCCGGTCGCACCAACCCGACCCCGTTCTACGACGGCCTGATCTTCCACCGCATCATCCCCAACTTCATGATCCAGGGCGGCTGCCCGATGGGTCAGGGCTTCGGTGGCCCGGGCTACACGTTCGACGACGAGATCAGCCCCGACAAGGACTTCACCAAGCCCTACGTGCTCGCCATGGCCAACGCCGGCAAGCGCATGGGCAAGGGCACCAACGGCTCGCAGTTCTTCATCACCACCGCCGCGACCACGTGGCTGCAGGGCAAGCACACGATCTTCGGCGAGGTCGCCGACGCCGCCTCGCGCGAGGTCGTCGACACGATCGGCGCCGTCGCCACCGGTGCGAACGACAAGCCGGTCCAGGACGTTGTCCTGGAGTCGGTCACGATCGAGGACTGACCTCCCGCAGCCGGTCTCGGCTGCACCCACCAGCACCACCGCCTGACCCCGGGCCGCCCCGGCGGCCCGGGGTCAGGCGTACCACCACCCGGTCGAGCTGTGCGAGCCGCTCGCCGGACCATCCGACCCAGAAGGACGAGCGTTGTCCGACAACGGAACCGGCGGCCAGCCCCCGACGGGCGACGGGAACACCGGCCCCGGCGTGCCCGCCCCCGCCCCCTCGGTGTGCCCCCGTCACCCCGACCGCGAGTCGTACGTGCGCTGTCAGCGCTGCGGCCGCCCCGCCTGCCCGGAGTGCCAGCGCCCGGCCCCCGTCGGCATCCAGTGCGTCGACTGCGTGCGCGAGGCCGCCCGCACCACGCCCGGCACGACGACCGTCTTCGGTGGCCGCGTCACCGACGGCCGACCCGTCGTCACCTACGCCATCATCGCCGTCTGTGCCGTCGTCTACCTGCTGCAGCGGGTCGACCCCGGCATCACCGACCGCTTCGCGTTCCTGCCCGCCCTCGGCTGGACCGAGCCGTGGCGCTTCGTCACCGCGGCCTTCCTCCACTCGCCCTTCACGTTCTTCCACATCCTGCTCAACATGTTCGCGCTCTGGTCGCTGGGCCAGTACCTCGAGCCGATGCTCGGGCGGGCCCGCTTCGCCGCGCTCTACCTCATCAGCGGCATCGGGGGGCAGGTCGCCGTGACGCTGCTCGCCGGATCCCCGACCATCGACGGCCTCAACGCCGGCATCGACCAGTCGTGGCTCACCTCGGTCGTCGGTGCCTCGGGCGCGATCTTCGGCCTCTTCGGCGCCCTGCTCGTGCTCAACCGCCACCTCGGCCGCTCGTCGTCGGCGATGTACGTGACGATCGCCATCAACGCCGTCTTCGGCTTCCTCTACCCGGGCATCTCGTGGCAGGCCCACCTCGGCGGCTTCGTTACCGGCCTCGCCTGCGCCGGCGTCATCGTCGCGCTGCGGTCTCGGCAGGTGCGACACCTCGTCTGGGCCGCGCTCGGCGGGGTGCTCGTGCTGCTCGTCGTCATCACCGTCGGCAAGTACCTCACCCTGCCCGACGCCGTCCGCCTCATCAGCAGCCGCGACTTCTCCTGAGTCGTCGAGGCTGTGCCCACAGCCTGTGGACAACCGTGTGCACCGAATGACACCGGTGTCGTTCGTGCACAGGTTGTGCACGACCTGGGGATAGTTACACCCGTGTCATTCGTCCCCAGCTGTGGATGGGTCTGTGGACAACCCGGGGACGCGCGAGACCCCGCCGACCGGCCGCCACCGCCCCGCAGGGGTTGACGACGACCGCTCGACGGGGCCGGGCCCTCGGTCGCGAGGACTCGAGGGAAAAGGTGCGGGGCGTCAGCGCCAGCGCATCGTCATGATGAAGCCGCCCATGAGCAGCACGAACCCGATGCCGAGGTTCCACACGCCGATCGAGCCGATCGGGTAGCGGTACTCCGACACGTAGTAGACGACGATCCAGAGCAGACCGAGCACGAGCAGGGTGATGAACGTCGGCGCCCACCAGGTCGGGTTCGGCTCGGCGGCCTTGCTCCGGGGCGGGGGCGTGTACGCCGCGACCTTGCGGTCACGACCCTTGGACTCAGGCACAGCGCTCTCCTTGCGTGGCGTTTTGCGCCAAGGGTAGCCGCCGCGCGCGCCACGCCCACCCGGGGCGTCCGGTCGTGGGCATTTCGCAACCTGTCCGGTCCCGACGAGAATGAGGGCGGATGCCGGTGAGCCCGGTCATCGAGAAAACGCGAGAGACGCGAGGGACGCGAGAGGTGGTGACGCAGGTGGAGGGCGAGGAGACGACCCGCGGCGCACGACACCGACGCCGCGCCCGGCCGCTGTGGACCGTGCTCGTGCCCGTCGTCACCGCCGGCGCCGGGCTGATGTTCGCGATGAGCTTCCAGGCCGCGCAGGGCAGCGACCTGCGCGCCGACCGCGACCTGCCCCAGCTCATCGTCGCCGGCGACGCCCGGGTCGAGCAGCGCGCGCAGCAGCTCGACGCGCTGCGCCGAGAGGTCGACGCCCTGACCAAGGCCGACGCCCCCACCGACACCCGGCTGGCCGGGCTGACCTCGACCGCGGAGCGGCTCGCCTCCACCGCCGGCACGACGGCCGTCAGCGGCACCGGCATCGAGGTGACGCTCGACGACTCGAACCGGTCGCTCGACTCGCTCCCGGGCTTCACCGGCGACGACGTGGTCGTGCACCAGCAGGACGTCCAGGGCGTCGTCAACGCCCTGTGGCGGGGGGGGCCGAGGCGATGATGATCCAGGACCAGCGCGTCGTCTCCACGAGCGCCGTCCGCTGCGTCGGCAACACCCTCATCCTCCAGGGCCGGGTCTACGCGCCGCCGTACACGATCAGGGCGATCGGCGACGTCGGCGCCATGCAGCGCAGCCTCGACACCGACCCCACCGTGGCGCTCTACCAGCAGTACGTCGAGGCAGTCGGGCTCGGGTACGACGTCCAGACCCCCGGCACCGTCGAGCTGCCCGCCTACTCCGGCTCCGTCGACCTGCAGCACGCGACGCCCCTGTCATGACCGCCCCCGACCCAGACCAGGACTCCTCGTGAGCGACACCAGCGACACCACCACCGGCGCCACCACCGCGCCCCGCATCCTCGTCGTCGACAACTACGACAGCTTCGTCTACACGATCGTCGGCTACCTCGAGCAGCTCGGCGCCGACTGCCACGTCGTGCGCAACGACGCCGTGTCGGCATCCGAGGTCGGCGGCTACGACGGCGTGCTCGTCTCGCCCGGCCCCGGTACGCCCGAGGACGCCGGGGTGTCGACGGACGTCATCCGCGAGTGCGGGCGGCGCGGCGTGCCGATGTTCGGGGTGTGCCTCGGCCACCAGGCACTCGGGGTCGTCACCGGCGCCGTCGTCGACCGGGCGCCCGAGCTGCTGCACGGCAAGACCTCGCTCGTGCACCACGACGGCACGGGCGTGCTCGCCGGGCTGCCCAGCCCGTTCACGGCGACGCGCTACCACTCGCTGACGATCGACCCCTCGACCCTGCCGCCAGAGCTCGTCGTGACGGGCCGCACCGACTCCGGCGTCGTCATGTCCGTGCGGCACCGTGACCTGCCGCTGCACGGGGTGCAGTTCCACCCCGAGAGCGTGCTCACCGAGGGGGGCCACCGGATGCTGGCCAACTTCCTCGAGCTGTGCGGAGACACCGGGGCCGTGGCCCGCTCGGCCGGTCTCAGCCCGCTCGTCACCGCCGGCTCCTGACGCGGCCCGGGAGCGTGAAGGGTCCGAGCCCCTCTGGGGGCCCGAACCCTTCACGACCTCGGTTCCGGCTACTGCTCGTCGTCGCCCTGCGGGTCGGTCGTGCGGCCGAGGCTCGGCGTCGGGCTCGGCTCGTCGACGGCCTGCTCGCCACCCTGGCCACCTGAGCCACCCTGCTGACCGGTCGGGTCGGCGGCCGGCGGCGGGGTCGTCGGCGTGTCGGTCGACGGCGGTGGGGTCGTCGTCGTCGAGCTCGGGGTCTCACTGGGGGTGTCGCTCGAGGTCGGCGTCTCGGTCGGCGTCTCGGGCGGCGCGGTCACCGTCGTCGTGACGGTCGTCGGCGGGGTCGTCGGGGCGGCCGCGACGGTCACCTCGATCGTGCTCCCGACCGGTACGACCTTGCCGGCGTTGGCGACCTCGAGCACGGTGCCGGCGGCCGTGTCGGCCGCCTCCTTCTCGACGCGCGAGTACTTCAGCTTGAGGTCGTTCAGCTGCACGGCCGCGACCGAGAAGTCCTGGTCGACGAGGTTGTCGGGCACCTGCACGTTGCCGGTGGCGACGAAGAGGGTCACCTCGGCGCCCTTGCCCACCGTCTCGCCGGCGGCCGGGTCGGTCTTGGTCGCCACGCCCTTGGCCTGGTCGGGCGTGTTCTCCTCCTGGACCTCCTTGACCGACAGGCCGGCGTCGGTGAGCAGCTTCTGCGCCGCGTCCTGCTTCTGGCCCGCCACGGCGGGCACCGACACCGAGTCGGGCCCGGTCGACACCTGGTACTCGACGACGCTGTTCTCGGCCACCACCGCGTTGGCCCCGGGGTTCTGCTCGACGACGTCACCCGCGTCGACGTCGGCGCTCGCCACCTTCGTCGCCTCGCCGCGCAGCTTGCGCTCGGTCAGGGTGCGCGCGGCCGTCTGCTCGGCCATCCCCCGCAGGTCCGGGACGCTCACCTGCGCGACCTCCGGCGTCTGGTTGCCGAGCAGCGTCACCCCGCCCCAGCCGGCCAGGGCGAGCAGCCCGAGCACGAGCGCGGTGATGAGGGCGATCTTCCCGCCGCGGCCCCTGCGCTCCTCCGGCTCCTCCTCGCGCCCCACCGCCGGCATCCCGGCCGTGTTCTCCCAGCGAGCAGCCCCCGCTGCGCCCGCTGCGCCCGCCGCGAGCGACGGCTGCACGACCGTGGGCGCGCCGGCCTGGGCGTACGGCGCCGGCATCGTCTGGGTGGGCGCGGCGCCGACGGCGTCCGCCGTCCCGAGCGCGGCGTCGCTGATGGGCCGGCCGAGACGCACGTTCTCGAGGTCGCGACGGAACGACCCGGCATCCTGGTACCGGCGCTCGCGGTCCTTCGTCAGCGCGTGCAGCGTGACGGCGTCGAGGTCGCCCGCGACGGCGTCGTTGAAGATGCTCGGCGGCTGCGGGGTCTCCCCGACGTGCTGGTAGGCGATGGCGACGGGCGAGTCGCCCTGGAACGGCGGCCGGCCCGCGAGCAGCTCGAAGAGCAGGCAGCCGGTCGAGTAGATGTCCGAGCGCGCGTCGACGACCTGCCCCTGCGCCTGCTCCGGCGAGAGGTACTGCGCGGTGCCGACGACCGACTGCGTCTGGGTCATCGTCGCGGCGGTGTCGGCGATGGCGCGCGCGATGCCGAAGTCCATGACCTTGACGACGCCCTCGCGGGTCATCATGACGTTGGCCGGCTTGATGTCGCGGTGCACGATGCCCATGCGGTGGCTGTAGTCGAGCGCGTCGAGGATGCCCTCGGTGACCCGCAGCGCCTCGGTGGGCTCGAACTGGCCGCGCTCGGTCAGCTGCTCGCGCAGCGTCTGGCCGTCGACGTGCTCCATCACCATGTACGGCAGCCGCGAGACGCGCCCGTCGCTGCCGGGCTCGAGCGTCTCCTCCTCGCCGGAGTCGAAGATCGCGACGATCGACGGGTGGTTGAGGCCCGCCGCCGACTGGGCCTCGCGGCGGAAGCGCATGAGGAAGCTGGGGTCGCGGGCGAGGTCGCTGCGCAGCATCTTGATGGCGACCTGCCGCCCGAGGCGGGTGTCGTGGCCGAGGTGCACGTCGGCCATGCCGCCGTGGCCGATCAGCTCGCCGACCTCGTAACGGCCGCCGAGGATCCGGGTGTGACTGCTCACTGCTTCAACCTCTGGTCGGTGGTGCGGTCGATGGTCCCGACGGGGGTGCGGGCGCGTGACGCGCCGCCCCCCGTCTCCCCGAAGCTCGTGTCGTGCCGGATGCCGGTCACTGCAGCACCGCCTCCATGACGGCCTTCGCGATGGGCGCGGCCACCCGACCTCCACCGACCTCACTACCCGTGACGCCGCCGTCCTCGACGACGACGGCCACGGCCACCTTCGGGTCGTCGGCGGGGGCGAAGCTGATGAACCACGCGTGCGGCGGCTTGCCGGGGTCGTGCTGTGCGGTGCCGGTCTTGCCCGCGACGGCGACGCCGCTGATCTGGGCGCGGGCGCCGCTGCCGTTCTCGACGACGCCGACCATCATCGTGGTGAGGATCTGAGCGGTGCGCTCCGACACGGCCTGGCTCAGCTCGACCGGCTGGGGGCTGCCGCTGATCGTGTCGAGGTCGGCGCTGCGGACGCTGTCGATGAGGTACGGGGTCATGACGCGACCGCCGTTGGCGATGCCGGCGGCCACCATGGCCATCTGCAGGGGCGTCGTGCGCACGTCGTACTGGCCGATGGCCGACTGCGCCGCCTGCGGGGCGTTGAGGTCGGCCGGCACCGAGCTCGGCGTGACGCGCAGCGGGACGTTGAGGGTGTCGCCGAACCCGAACTTCGCGGCCTGGGCGCGCAGCTTCTCGCCACCGAGCTCGAGCCCGAGCGAGCCGAAGGCGGTGTTGCACGAGATCTCGAGGGCGCGCAGCAGCGTCGTGCGGTCGTCCGGCCCGCACGCCTGGCGGTTCTCGTTCGGCAGGTTGGTGTCGGTGAGGGGCAGGTCGAGGGTGGCCGGCCCGGGCACGCTCGAGTTCTCGTCCTGCACGAGGCCGTCCTCGAGGGCGGCGGCGGCGGTGACGACCTTGAAGGTCGACCCCGGCGGGTAGAGGTTCCCGCCGATGGCCCGGTTCGTGTAGGCCCGGTCGGGGTCGGTCGACAGCGTCTTCCACGCCGAGGAGGCGGTGCCGAGGTTGTGGCTCGAGAGCGGGTTCGGGTCGTACTCGGGGTGGCTGACCATGGCGAGGATGGCGCCGGTGCGCGGGTCGAGCGCGACGACCGCACCGCGGCTGTCGCCGAGCGCCTCGTCGGCCGCCTTCTGCGCCTTCGCGTTGAGCGTCAGCTCGATCGTCGCCCCGGCCGTGCGGCGGCCGGTGAGCAGGTCGGTCACCCGGTTGACGAAGAGGCTGTCGGAGTCGCCCGAG
The DNA here is from genome assembly GCF_003635045.1 of Terracoccus luteus. Lineage (NCBI taxonomy): Bacteria > Bacillati > Actinomycetota > Actinomycetes > Micrococcales > Intrasporangiaceae > Terracoccus > Terracoccus luteus. The sequence goes on from NZ_RBXT01000001.1 coordinate 3,496,401, forward strand.
AGCAGGTCGTTGCTCGCGTGCTCGAGGCCGTAGGGGGCGCCGACGACGTAGGAGTAGAAGCCGGTCACCTGCGAGTAGAGCGGGCCCTGCGGGTAGCGGCGCAGCCACTGGTACTGGTCGTCGACCGGCACCGACTCGGCGATGTTCTGGCCGTCGACGACGATGGCCCCGCGCTCGCGGGAGTAGTCGTCGAGCAGGGTGCGCTTGTTCGCGGTCATCTGGCCGAGCGAGCGGGCTTGCACGGCCTGCAGCACGGTGGCCGAGACGAGCAGCGCCGTGAAGAGCAGCGCGATGAGCACGGAGATGCGGCGGATGGGGGCGTTCATCGCATCCTCACCACCTCGGTCGGCGCGGCGGCCGAACCGCTGGCCGACCCGCTGGCCGACCCGGCAGGCGTCGTCTCCGGCTCGGGCAGCGGCCGTCGGGCCTGGTCCGAGATGCGCAGCAGCAGGGCCATGATCATCCAGTTCGCGAGCAGGGACGAGCCGCCGAGCGACATGAACGGGGTGGTCAGGCCCGTGAGCGGGATGACGCGGGTGACGCCGCCGACGACGATGAACAGCTGGAAGGCGACGGAGAACGACAGGCCGAGCGCGAGCAGCTTGCCGAACCCGTCGCGCACGCCGAGAGCCGTGCGGATGCCGCGCTCGCAGAAGACGAGGTAGAGCAGCAGGATCGCGATCGAGCCGACGAGCCCGAGCTCCTCACCGAGGCTGGTGAAGATGAAGTCGCTCTCGGCGAACGAGGTGAGCCACGGCCGTCCGGCGCCGAGGCCGGTGCCGGTCAGGCCGCCGGCCGCCATCCCCCACAGGCCGTTGGCCAGCTGGTTCGACTGGTCGAGGTTGGCCTGGGTGAAGGGCTCGAGCCAGAGGTCGACGCGCCGCTGGAAGTGGGCGAAGGTCGACAGCGCGAAGGCCACGGCGGCGGCGAAGAGCAGCAGCCCGATGGCGATCCACGACACCCGCTCGGTCGCGACGTAGAGCATGGCGACGAAGAGGCCGAAGAAGAGCAGGGCCGAGCCGAGGTCCTTCTCGAAGACGAGGATGAGCAGGGCCAGCACCCACGCGACGAGGATCGGCCCGAGGTCGCGCCCGCGCGGGAAGGTGAACCCGAGCACCTTGCGGCCGGCCAGCGAGAGCACGTCGCGGGTCTGCACGAGGTAGCCGGCGAAGAACACGGCGAGGGCGACCTTGGCGAACTCGCCGGGCTGGAAGCTGAGCGGGCCGACGCCGATCCAGATCTGCGAGCCGTTGACGGTGCGCCCCAAGCCGGGCACGAGCGGCAGCAGCAGCAGCACGAACCCGGTCGCCATCGACACGAAGGTGTAGCGGCGCAGGAACCGGTGGTCGCGCAGCACGACGAGCACGGCGACGGCGAGCGCCACCCCGAGGGCGGTCCACACGACCTGTCGCGCTGCGTCGCTGTCGACGCCGCTCTGGCCCTTGGCGAGGTCGAGCCGGTGGATCATGACGAGCCCGAGCCCGTTGAGCACCGTCGTGATCGGCAGCAATAACGGGTCGGCGTAGGCCGCGCGCCACCGCACGACGAGGTGCATGACGACGACGAGGGCGGTGAACCCGCCCGCCACCGGCACGATGTTGGCCGGCACGGTGCCGCGCAGGTTGAGGTCGACGCTCACCCACGCGAGCAGCACGATGCCGACGGCGAGCAGCAGCAGCAGCAGCTCGAGCCCCCGCCGGGTGGGCGGGCTGAGGCGTTCGACGATCGTCGTCATCGCGCCACCGCCGCCGCGGTGCTCGTGGGGCCGACCGGGCGGGTGGATGCCGGTGAGCCCGGTGCCGTCGTCGCGCCCGGCGACGTGGTGGCCGGGGTGGTCGCGGGTGTCGTCGGCAGTGTCGTGGGCGCTGTCGTCGGCGAGGTGGAGGGGGTGGCCGGGCTCGTCGCCGTCACGGGGACGGAGCCGCACGGGGTGCCGGTCGAGGCGACGACCCGGCAGCGCACGGCCTCGGCGCGCAGCATCTCGACCTTGAAGCGGGCGTCGGTCAGGTCGTCGGCGACGATCGACCGCTCGACCGAGCCCTGCAGGTCGGTCGGCAGGTCGGCGACGAGCACCGAGGTGACGTCGTCGACGCTCGACAGGCGCAGCGGGCCGACGTCCTGGGCCACGCCGCGGTAGATGGCGACCCGGCCGTCGTCGGCGGCGACGTAGTACTGCGTCTTCGTCCACGCCCAGGCGGCGTAGGCGCCGATGCCGAGCACGGCCAGCACGACGAGGCCGCCGAGGGTGCGCCGCACGATGCGCGCCCCACGCCCTCCTGTGCCGTTCTCGGCGATCTCGACCCCGTCGGCATCCGGGGCCGGCTCGCCCCCGCCACGCGCGGCGGCGGCCTCGCGGGTCAGGGCGGCGGCCTTCTCGGCGGGGCTCGTCGGGATGGCGCGGGTGCGGGTGCGCAGGCGCTTGGCCGCGGCGCCGACGACCTGGGGCGCCGTGCTCGGCAGGTCGTCGCCGTCGGCGTCGACGACGTCGGCCACGATGACGGTGACGTTGTCACGGGTGCTCGCCTTGAGCGCCACCTCGATGCACCGGTCGGCCGCCGCCTCGGGCGTGGGCGCCTCGCGCAGGATCTCCTCGATGACGTCGGCGCCGACGAAGTCGGACAGCCCGTCGGAGCAGAGCAGGAAGCGGTCTCCGAGGCGGGTCTCGCGCAGCGACGTGTCGGGCTCGTCGTCGGGCTGGCCGGTCATGACGCGGGTGACGACCGAGCGCTGCGGGTGGGTGCTGGCGTCCTCGGGCGAGAGCCGGCCCTCGTCGACGAGCTGCTGCACGAAGGAGTGGTCCTTCGTGATCTGGCTGAAGCCGTCGCCGCGCAGGAGGAAGGCGCGCGAGTCGCCGATGTGGGCCATGGCGATCTTCGTGCCGGTGCGCAGCATGGCGATCGTCGTGCTGCCCATCCCGGCGAGGTCGGCGTTCTCGCGCATGGCCGCGGTGAGGCGCCGGTTCGCCTCGTGCAGCGCCCGCTCGAGCACCGCGACGGCCTGGTCGGCGCCGACGTCCTCGTCGTCGAGCGGGGCCAGCTCACCGACGATCATCGAGCTGGCGACGTCGCCCGCGGCGTGCCCGCCCATGCCGTCGGCGAGCACGAGCAGGTTCGGGCCGGCGTAGCCGGAGTCCTCGTTGCGGGCCTTCGGGCCGAGGCCGAGGTCGGAGCGCGCCGCGTAGCGCAGGGCGATGGCCATCTCAGCCCCGCAGCTCGAGGACCGTCTTGCCGATCCGCAGCGTCGTGCCCACCTCGACGGGCTGGGGCGAGGTGAGGCGGTCGCGGCCGATGAACGTGCCGTTGGTCGAGCTGAGGTCCTCGACGAGCCAGCCGTCGCTGCCGGGGAAGAGGCGGCAGTGGCGGCCGGAGGCGTAGTCGTCGTCGAGCACGAGGGCGCACTCGGGGTTGCGCCCGATGAGGATGCCGTTGCCGCGCAGGGGCAGGGACGTGCCGGTGAGCGGTCCCTCGGTCACCGTCAGCGTCGTCGGCACCCGACGACCGCGCCGCCGCGGCGGGTGCGCCTCGATGGGGCTCGACGGGGCGGGGCCGGACGACGCGGCGGCCGCCGCGACGGGGGCGAGTGGCTGGGCGGGAGCGGTCCGGGCGGCCTGCCTGGCCTGCTTCTCCTGCGCCTTCTGGGCCCGGCGCTGGGCGCGGCGCGACACCGTCGTGCCGTAGATGTCGGTGCGCAGCACGCCGACGACGCTGAAGACGAACAGCCACAGCAGCGCGAGCAGGCCCAGCCGCAGCAGGGTGAGGGTGAGCTCAGACATCAGGCACCGGCATCCGGCTCGTCGGTGGTCAGGCTGCGCGACGGGGCGCCGGCGGACGGGGGCACGGGGTCACCGCCGCCCGGCGCGGAAGACCGCCGAGGTGCGCCCGATCGTCACGCGGTCGCCGTCGTGCAGGCGCTGGCTCGTGATGCGCTCGCCGTTGACGAAGGTGCCGTTGGTCGAGTTGAGGTCGCGGATCGAGCTGACGAGGTGCGGGCCGTCGGTCGTCACGCGCACCTCGCTGTGGTGGCGCGAGACGCCCGGGTCGTCGACGACGACGTCGGCGCTCGCGTCGCGCCCCAGCGTCGTCAGGCTGCCGATGAGCGGGTAGCGGTCACCGGCGATGTCGAGCCACGGGCGAGCGGAGGGGTTGACGCGCGGGGCCGGCGCCGCGACGGGGGCGGCAGCCCGGGTCTCGGCGGGCTCGCGCGACCACGCTTGCTGCTGCTGACGGTCGGCCTGACGCTCGGGCTGGCGGGGGGCGGCCTCGCGCGGGGCGGGCTGGCGCGCCGCGGGGCGGTGCACCGGCTGCTGCGGCGCGGGCTCGGCGCTCGTGCGGCGCGCGGTGGCCGGGCGCACCCGGAAGACGCCGGTCTCCAGGCCGTCGCCCTCGACGAGGCTGACCTCGAGCGGCCCGCCGGGCTGGTAGCCCTGCGAGTCGGCGTGCTCCTGCGCGGCGGCGACGAGGTCGTCGGACAGGTCGTCCTCGTAGTCGCCGAGCCGCGCGTAGTCGGTCTCGCTGAGCTCGATCGTGTAGACGTTCGGCACCATGGCGCGGCCGTGGCCGAGCAGGGCCGCGCGGTCGTCCATGGCCCGGCGGATGGCGGAGGCGATCTCGACCGGCTGCACCTCCGACTTGAAGGCCTTGGCGAAGGCGCCGTGCACCGCCTTGGCGAGCCCGTGCTCGACCCGGTTGATGAGTCCCACGCCTGCCTCCCTCGGTGTTGGTCGGTGTTGGTCGGGTGGTCGTGCCGCTGGTCTGTCGTCGGTCGTGCACGCCGGTCGCGTGCCCGCCGACGGGCGCTTCATCGTAACCGGGTCGCCGCGGCCCGATCCCCTCCGACGGGCCGGGCGGGCCGACCTTGAGCAGACCTTGAGGCGCTGCGCGTGACACGATGCCTGCTGCTCCGCGCACGGTCACCGACCGGCGCGGGGTGGATACCCGCAACCCCGAGGAGCCCCGATGAGCGACGACCACGTGCCCGGTGACGAGACCGGCACGCCGACCGGCATGCCCGGCGTGGCGTCGAACCGGTCGGTGCCGGGTGGGTTCGTGCTGCCCCTCCCGGGGGCGTCCGACGAGCCCGAGCCGACGCCCGACGAGGGCACGGACGCCGCCGCGGCGGCCGACCCGTGGTCGTCGGCCTGGGACGATGCGTCGTGGGCCGAGACCGAGGAGCCCCAGCCGGATCCGGAGCCCGAGCCGGCGCTCGAGCCGGAGCCCGAGCCGGAGCCCGCCGGCTGGACCCCGGCCACCTCGCCCCGCCGGTCGACCCGCGGCAGCGCCCCCTCGAGCACGTCGAGCACGTCGAGCACGTCGAGCACGTCGGACACGCCCGAGACCGCCGCCGACGAACCCACCCCTGAGGCGGCGTCCGAGCGCCCCGAGGCGCAGACCCGGACCGAGGCGGGCACCCGGTCCGGCGCGCGGGCGGGAGGCGGCTCCCCGGCATCCGTGCGACCGAGTGCCGACACGCTCATGGCGGCGCGCTCCACGGGGGAGCGGCGGCGCACCAAGGCGACGACGGGCTGGCGCAAGGCGCTGGGGCTGGGCCCGGGGGCGGCCGAGCGGCTCGAGCGCGAACGGCTCGACCGCATCGGGCGGCCGCTGCAGGGGCGCAAGACCGTCATGGTCATCAACACCAAGGGTGGTGGCGGCAAGACGCTCGTCACGCTGCTGCTGGCCAACTACCTCGGGCGCTACCGCTCGGGCTCGGTGCTCGCGTGGGACAACAACGAGACCGAGGGCACCCTCGGCATGCGCGCCCCGTCACAGCCGCACCACCGCACCGTCGTCGACCTGCTCGGGGCGCTCCCGACGATCACCGACGACCCGAACGTCGGCACGTCCGAGCTCGAGCACTGGGTGCGCGAGCAGCGCGGCCTCTCGTTCGACGTGCTCGCCTCGGCCGACGACGACGAGGCGATGCGCATCATCGGCGAGGACGAGTTCGAGAACCTCCACACGCAGCTGTCGCGCTTCTACCGGATGATCGTCATCGACACGGGCAACAACCGGCTCGCCCCGAACTGGCTCGCGGCGGCGGCGCGGGCCGACCTGCTCGTCTTCGCCACCTCACTCAAGGACGACACGTCCGTCGTCGCGGCGAAGAACCTCGACGCCCTCGTGTCGATGGGCCGCGAGGACCTCGTGCGCAACGCGGTCTGCGTCATCTCCCACACGGCCGCGCGCGGTGTCGACCTCGGCGCGGGCGTGCACACCCGCGAGCACTTCGAGCAGTGGGTGCGCCAGGTCGTCGACATCCCCTACGACCCGGCGCTCGCGCCCGGTCTGCACCTCGACCCGAGCAAGATCGACAGGCGCACCCACGACGCCTGCCTCGAGCTCACGGCCGCCGTCGTCGACGGCCTCTGACCCGTCGAGAAGGCGCTTGGGGGTCGTCGAGTGGTCACCCGGGGTCGGGGGCGGGCGGCGTGGGTCGCCGTCACGCTCGCGGTCGTGGCCGGGGTGGCCGGGTGCACGGGTGCGACCGACGCCCCGGTGCCGCCGGTGCCCACCGGCTCCCTCCGTGACGGGTCGGTGACGGCTGCGCCCACGGCGACGACGGAGCCCACGCCCGTCCCGTCGCTGACCCCGGTCGACACCCTGCGGTGCGCCCGCGAGGTGCAGCGGCCGGGGCCGGGTCCGCTGCCGGGCAGCGTGCTGCAGGACGCCGTGCCCGCCGTGCGTTGGGGTGGTGGCCTCTCCGGTGCGGTCGAGACGGTGCCCGGGCCGGATGCCGGTCGCTGCGCCCCGGGGCTCCCCGCGGTGCGGTGCGCCGACCGGCCGCCGTGGCTGTACCCGCCGACCACCGACCTCTTCACCGCGTCGGGGGCGACGCGCGCGCTGCGGGGTCAGGTGATGGGACAGGTGCGACGCACGACGTCGGCCGGGGCGACCGTGCTCGACCTGCAGTCGGCGACGTGGGCGAGCCTGACGCTGGCCCCGGCCGACGCGGCGAGGGCCGCGACGTACCTGCGCAGCACGGTGGAGCGGTGCGCCGACGGCTCGCCGCAGACCCTCGGTGGCCGCCGGGTCGACGTCGGCATCGCGCCGTCGCAGTACCGACAGGGCCCCGCCACCGTCGTCGTGCTCACCGGTCCGGCCGCCGTCGGCTGGCTCGTGCTCGACGGCACGACCGCCCTCTCGACGTCCGAGCTGGCCCGCCTCGTCGCTGCAGCGGCCCCCCGCCTCGTCCCCACCCGCTGACCCCCACCACCCGTCGAAAGGCCAGATAGAGGTCACCGAGAGGCCAACCGGGCGGCACGGCATCCGGTCGGCCGAGGCCGCCCTCGGACCGGGCCTCAGGACTCGGCGGCGTACCGCGCGTAGGCGGCCGTGGCCGCCTCGACGTAGCGGAGGATGGCCGCCCGCTCGGCGTCGTCGAACTCCTCGGTGATGGCGTCGAGGGTGTCGAGCAGCTCGGCGAGCTGGCCACGGACCTCGGTGGTCGCGGCGTCCGTCGGCACGAGCTGCACCCGACGCCGGTCGGCGGTGTCGCGACGGCGCAGCAGGTGCCCCGCGGTCTCGAGCCGGTCGACGACGTCGGTCATCGCGGCGGGGGTGATGCCGAGCCGCGTGCTCAGCTCACGGGGGCCGAGGGGGTCGCGCGCGTAGGCGATGTGGCTCATGGCGGCGAGGTCGGTGGGGTGCATCCCCATCCGCCGGGCGAGCGCGCCGGCCGCCTCGTCGGCCGCGGTCCCGAGCGCCCGCAGGGCCCGCGTCTCGGGCTCGTGCGTCGGGTGGGCCCGCGCTGACGGTCGACTTGCCATGGCGTCATCGTACTGCTTCCATATAGTTAGACCACCGAAAGATATGGAGGGCGAGAGATGACCACTGACAGCCGGCCGGATGCCGGGCAGCCGGGTGGGCGTGGAGGTGAGCGCCGCCGGTGGTTCGGGCTCGTCGCCATCAGCGTCGCGGTGGCGCTGATCATCGTCGACTCGACGATCGTCAACGTCGCCATCCCGAACATCGTCGGCGAGCTGTCGCTGACGAGCTCGCAGGTGCAGTGGGTGCAGGAGAGCTACACCCTCGTCTTCGCCGCCACCCTGCTCATCTGGGGCAGCGTGGCCGACCGCATCGGCCGCCGCCGGATGCTGCTCATCGGCGTCGTCGTCTTCGTGCTGGCCTCGGGCCTGGCGGCGGTCGCCGGCTCGGGCGGCGCCCTCATCGGGGCGCGGGTCGTGCAGGGCTTCGGCGGGGCGATGATCCTGCCGACGACCCTGTCGCTCATCAACGCCGGCTTCACCGGCCGCGACCGCGGCATCGCCTTCGCCGTCTGGGGCTCGACCATCGGCGGCATGGTCGCCGTCGGGCCGCTGCTCGGCGGCTGGTTGACGACGTCGTTCTCGTGGAGGTGGGCGTTCGGCATCAACCTGCCCCTCGGCATCCTCATCGTCGCCGGCGTGCTGCTCTTCGTCGACGAGTCGCGCTCGCGGGCGAAGGAGCGCATCGACCTCGTCGGCGCCGCCCTCTCGGCCGTCACGTTCGCCACCCTCGCCTTCGGCCTCATCGAGGGCCGCACGTACGGCTGGTGGTCGCTGCGCCGCCCGTTCGAGGTCGGCGACGCCGCCTGGACGTGGTCCATCTCTCCCGTCGTGGTCGCCTTCGCCGTCACGTTCGTCGCGGGCGCGGTCTTCGTGGCCCGCACGCTGCGCCGCACCCGCCGCGGCCTCCCGACGCTGTTCCGCTTCGACCTGTTCTCGATCACCTCGTTCCGCAACGGCAACATCGCGGCGATGATCGTCAGCCTCGGTGAGTTCGGCATCGTCCTGTCACTGCCGCTCTGGCTGCAGAACGTGCTCGGCTACTCCGCCTTCCAGACCGGCCTCGTGCTGCTGGCGCTGGCGATCGGGTCGTTCGCCGCGAGCGGCCTGTCGGCCTCGGTGCTGAGCCGCACGATGACCCCGGCGGCGGTCGTGCGCATCGGCATCGTCGCCGAGATCGTCGGGGTCGCCGGCCTCGGCCTCGTCATCGGCCCGTCCACCTCGTGGCTCGCCGTCACCCCGTTCCTCTTCGTCTACGGCTTCGGCGTCGGTCTCGCCACGGCCCAGCTGACCGGCGTCGTGCTCGTCGACGTCCCCTTGCAGCGCAGCGGCGAGGGCTCCGGGCTGCAGAGCACCGCCCGCCAGATCGGTTCGGCCCTCGGTATCGCCGTACTCGGCACCGTCCTGTTCACCACCGCGGGTGCCCGCCTCGAGAGTGGACTCACGGATGCCGGTGTGCCCGCCACCGCGCAGACGCAGGTCGTCGACGCCGTGGTCGAGAGCTCGGGTGGCGCCATCGCCGGGCTCGCCGCCGACCCGGCGACCGCGCCCGCGGCCACCGTGGCCAGGCAGGCGTTCTCCGACGCCACGCAAGCCGCCGCCTTCACCGCCGCCGGGTTCCTCGTCCTCGGCCTGCTCGCCTCGCTGTCCCTCGGCGGGTCCTCAGCGGCGCCCGCCGGTCGGGGGCGGGAGGACGAGAAGGCCGGCGTCCGCACCACCTGAGCCGACCGGCATCCGTGCGGCCCACCCGGTTTGGCGATCGGGTGGGCCATGCACCACACTGTCTCCTTGTCACTGCGCGAGTGGCGGAACGGCAGACGCGCTGGCTTCAGGTGCCAGTGTCCGAAAGGGCGTGGGGGTTCAAATCCCCCCTCGCGCACCAGAACCCCCGAGCCCCCGGCTCGGGGGTTTCGTGTTCGCACGGCATGTGCCAACGTCGGCAGATGGACGAGACCGACCACGCCGCCGACGACACCCGACTGGCCCGGGGCATCCTCGACGCCGCCACCTACGTCGTGCTGTCCACCGCGGATGCCGACGGGGTGCCCTGGGCGACGCCCGTCTGGTTCGCGGCCGAGCGGTACCGGTCCCTGTGGTGGGTGTCGCGGCCCGGTGCACGACACTCGCTCAACCTGGCCGCCCGACCCCGGTTCGCGGCGATCGCCTTCGACGGTGCCGCGCGACCGGGCACCGGGCAGGGCCTGTACCTCGCCGGTCGGGCGACCGTCGTGACCGCGGCCGACGACGCCACCCACGGGCTGTCCCTGTTCACCGCCGAGCTGGCCCGGCAGGGCGCCGACCCCTTCGACCCCTCGCTCGTCGGCGAGGGCGCCGCGTTCCGGCTCTACCGGGCGGTCGTCGAGCAGGCGTGGATCCTCGACCCCCGCACCGGCAGCGACGTGCGCGTGCCCGTGACCCTCTGACGGCCCCGCGGCACCGGCGGCGCCCCGACGCGAAACCGCTGCGGATGCGAGACTTGCTGTGTGCCAGAGCTGCCCGAGGTGGAGAGCGCCCGAGCGGCGATAGAGCGAGCCGGTCTCGAGCGGCGCATCGCCGACGTCGACGACGCCGACACGTACGAGTGCCGACCGCACCACCCGGGGGAGATCCGCGAAGCCCTCGTCGGTCGCTCCCTCACGGCGGCCCACCGGCAGGGCAAGTCGATGTGGTGCGACACGTCCGGCACCGGGCGCTCGCAGACACCGGGCCCCGAGCTCGGCATCCACCTCGGCATGAGCGGCCGCATCGTCATCACCCCGCCGACCGTCGCCGACGCGGACGCCGACTCCGTCGTGGCCAGGTCGACGACCGGCGGCGACTACCAGGGGACCCGCAGCTCGAAGTCCGTCGTCAGCCCGCGCAACCCGGCCTGGAACCGCTTCACCCTCTTCTTCGAGGACGGCGGCGAGCTGCGCCTCTTCGACAAGCGCCGGCTCGGGCGGGTGCGGCTCGACCCCGACCGCTCCGACCTCGGCCCCGACGCGCAGGACATCACCCTCGCCCAGTTCCGCCAGCGCATCGGCAAGGGCAAGGCGCCCCTCAAGGCCCGCCTGCTCGACCAGTCGGCCATCGCCGGCATCGGCAACCTGCTCGCCGACGAGACGCTGTGGCAGGCCCACCTCTCACCGCTGCGGCCCTCCGGTGAGCTCGACGACGACGAGCTCGCGGCCCTGCGCCGGGCCCTGCGCACCGCGACCCGGGCCGCCATCAAGCACGGCGGCGTGCACACCGGCACCTTCATCCGGCACCGCAGCCGCGACGGTCACTGCCCCCGCTGCGGTGCCGAGGTCAAGCGCGCCACCGTCGGCAGCCGCACGACCTACTGGTGCCCGGACGAGCAGCAGTAGAGCCCATCGCACCTCGGGCGCAATCGACTGCAGCAGAGGCGAATCAGGACAACCCCGCCCCAGTCGACCGCGCTGGTCGACGATGCATCCGACCCTGCGAAACAGCCCCGAACTGGCTGGGTGAAACCTGCCAATATTGATTCCCTATACATCTGTTCAGAGGCCGATCGCGCGGCGTAGGTTCCGAGAGCCGGGCCCCCACCAGCGGGCCCAGGGGCGGCCGACCACGCCGCCGGAACGACCTGAGGAGATGCATGTGAAGCGCGTTTTCGGCAAGGCGGCGATCGGCTCGATCGCCTGTCTCGGACTGGCGGTCACGACCGTCGGCATCACGGCGGCAGGGCCCGCCGGCGCCGCCACCAGCAGCACGAACGGCACGAGCGGCGCGAACGCGGGTGCCCGAAAGGTCGTCGGCGCCGCCCCCTCGTGGACCGCCCGGGCCCGGCGCACCGGCGCCACCCCGAGCAGCACCCGGCTGCACCTCGCGGTGGTGCTCAACCTCCGTGACGCCGCCGGCGCCGAGGCCCTCGCCGCCGCGGTCTCCGACCCGAGCAGCTCAGCCTACGGCCACTACCTGACACCGGCCCAGTGGCGTTCGCGCTTCGCGCCGACGGATGCCGACGCGGCCGCGGTCAGTGCGTACCTGCGCTCCCAGGGCTTTACGGTCACGGGTACCCCCGCCAACCACCGCTTCATCGACTTCGACGGCTTTGCGGCACAGGCGAACTCGGCCTTCGGCGCGCAGCTGTCGACGTACGCCGTCGGCAGCGGCGACGCCACCGCGCCGAGCGCGACGGTGAGCGTCCCGGCATCCATCGGCAGCCTTGTCGTGGGCGTCACCGGGCTCGACAGCACGGCCGTCGCGACCCCGCTGCACGTCGGCGCGGGCGGCGACGTCGCGCCTGACCACGCCCTCACCGACTTCTCGAAGGTGACGACGGCACAGGCGAACCCGGCTCCGTCCGACACCCTGCCCCCGCCCCCCGGCGTCTTCAAGAACGCCGGACCGTGCTCGGCGTACTACGGCCAGAAGCCCGCCACCGGCCTGCCGCAGATCGTCAAGGACCCGCAGTCGTACGCCGTCTGCGGCTACAAGCCGGCGCAGCTGCGCGGCGCCTACGGCACCGACCAGGCCCTCGCGCAGGGTGTCGACGGACGCGGTGCCACCGTGGCCGTCGTCGACGCCTACGCCTCGCCGACCATCGCCGCCGACGCCAGCACGTACGCGAGCCGCAACGACCCCAGCCACCCGCTGCGCGGCTACCAGCTCGCGCAGTCGACGCCGGCCACGTACACGTACACCGACGAGTGCGGCGCCTCCGGCTGGTACGGCGAGGAGACCCTCGACGTCGAGGCCGTCCACGCGATGGCCCCGGCCGCGAACATCCTCTACGTCGGCGCGCAGTCGTGCCAGAACGACGACCTCGCCGCCGCCGTCAACACGGTGCTCGACAACGGCCTCGCCCAGGTCATCACCAACTCGTACGGCAGCACGGGCGAGCCCGGCTCCGTCGCCGAGGTGCAGGCCGAGCACCAGTCGGCCCTGCAGGCGGCCGCCCAGGGCGTGTCGCTGATGTTCTCCTCGGGCGACTCCGGTGACGAGGTGCACGCCACGGGCACCCGCCAGGTCGACTACGAGGCCTCCGACCCCTACGTCACGGCCGTCGGCGGCACCGCGCTCGCCGTCACCGCCTCGAACGGCTACGGCTGGGAGCAGGGCTGGGGCACCGGCAAGTCCGTCCTGACGAACGGCGCATGGTCGCCGAACCCGCCCGCCTACGTCTACGGCGGCGGCGGTGGCACGAGCCGCCTCTTCACCCAGCCCGGCTACCAGAAGGGCGTCGTCCCGAGCAGCATCAGCGACTACTTCGGCACCGGCGCCCACCGCGCCGTCCCCGACGTGGGCATGCTCGGCGACCCGCAGACCGGCTTCCTCGTCGGCCAGACGCAGACGTTCCCGAACGGCACGGCGAAGTACGCCGAGTACCGCATCGGTGGCACGAGCCTCGCCAGCCCGCTGTTCGCCGGCGTCATCGCCCTCGCGAACCAGAACCGGGGTGCCTCGCTCGGCTTCCTCAACCCGCGCCTCTACCGCAAGGCGGGCACGTCGGCCTTCCGCGACGTCACCCACACCCGCGGCGTCACCGACGCCGTCGTGCGCGTCGACTACGCCAACGGGGTCAACGCCAAGGACGGCACGATCACGTCGCTGCGCACCATCAACCAGACGCAGTCGATCTGGGTGCGTCCCGGCTACGACGACGTCACCGGCGTCGGCTCGCCCAACGGGGTCGCCTTCCTCGCCGCGATGGCCCGCTGACCCACCCCGGTAGCGCCGTCCCCCGACCCGGCCGACCGGCATCCACGCGGATGTCGGTCGGCCGGCTCGGGTGTCCAACCATCGTGACCGCGCCGCAACGTCGGTCACCGCGCGGTAAGGGGTGGGCTCCCTAGGCTGGGGTGATGGCGTCCCTGCCGCTCTTCCCGCTCGGGACCGTGCTCATGCCCGGTGCCCAGCTGCCCCTGCAGATCTTCGAGCCGCGGTACGTGCGCATGCTGCGCGACCTCGTCGACGCGCAGGACGAGCGGCCCCCGGTCTTCGGGGTCATCGCCATCCGCGAGGGCTTCGAGGTCGGTTCCGACGGGGTGCGGGCCCTGCACCCGATCGGGTGCGCCGCGCGACTGACGCAGGCGGCCGCCATCGCCACCGACCGCTTCCTCGTGGTGTGCCGCGGTACCGACCGGTTCACCCTCGAGGGCATCGAGCCCGCGGGCACCGACTACTTCACCGCCTCCGTCTCCTACCTCGACGAGTCCGACGGCGACACCGACGCGGTGCCGGCCCTCGCCGACCGGCTGCGCCGCGAGGTGGCCGCCTACCGGCGCAGCACCGCCTCCGCGATGTCGTCCGCCGTGTCGCCCGACGGGGAGCAGGGCGAGCCGGGCGAGGTGGCCGAACCGCCCGACGACGGCCGCGAGCTGTCGTACTGGCTGCCCGAGGCGGTCAACCTCGACCTCGCCGAGCGGCAACGGCTGCTGGCCTGCCCCGACACCGCCGCCCGGCTGCGGCTCGCCCTCGGCATCGTGCGCCGGGAGCGCGCCCTGGCCGACACGCTCGGGGCCTTCGCCCCGCCGCCCGACCGGCCGTTCAGCCTCAACTGAGCCGCTCAGCGCAGCACGAGGGCGACCTCGCGCACGACCACGGCCGTCGACACCGCGCAGACGAGCACGAACGAGGCGTTCCACACGACTCGGGGCACGTGGGTGAGCGCCGCGAGCACGCCGGGGTCGCTCGAGCGGCTGCGGTCGCGCAGCACCGCGGCGAGGTGGCGCCAGGCCCCGACGACGAGCACGACGCCGGTGCCGACGAGCACCTGCTGCTGCACGACGTCGTCGCGCCGCCACCACAGCAGACCGGTCGCCGCGATGGCGACGAGCACCACGAGCAGGGTGAGGGGCGAGCGCACCCGTGCCACGGCGAGCACGAGCACGACGAGCACGACGGATACCACCGTTGCGGCCCACCCTCGCCCCGCGAGCCACACGGCGACGGCGCCGACCACCGCCGGGGCCGGGTAGCCGAACCACGTCGAGGCGACCCGACCGACGCCGCGCGCCGGCCCGTGCGTGACGGCGTGGCCCGACATGTCGCCGCGCAGCACGAAGCCGGTGAAGCGCCGCCCGACGAGCACCCCGACCCCCGCGTGCCCGAGCTCGTGCACGAGGGTGACCGCGAGCCGCACGACCCGCCAGACGGGCGGCACCGCGACGGCCACGAGGGCGAGGGCCAGCACCGTGAGCAGGGCCGGCACCGTGAGCGACGACGCGGATGCCGTGGGGGCCAGTCGCGCGACGAGCGCGTCCGCCCAGCTCACGTCGTCTCGGCCGAACCGGCCCGGCCGGTCGAGGCGGTCAGGTGCATGCGCTCGCCCTGCTTGCCGAAGAGGACGAGGCACTCGGCCCCGTGGTCGTCGGCGGCGCCGAACCAGTGCGGCACGCGGGTGTCGAACTCGGCCACCTCGCCGCTGCCCATGACGATGTCGTGCTCGCCGAGCACGAGGCGCAGCCGGCCCGCGAGGACGTAGAGCCACTCGAAGCCCTCGTGCGTCTGGGGCGTGGGGGTGGCGCGGGAACGGGCGGGCGGCAGGATGAGCTTGTGAGCCTGCAATGGGCCCGGCATCTGGGTCAGCGGCACCTGCGTCATGCCGTGGCGGCGCACCGGCCGCAGGTGCACGCGCGGGTCGCCGGTGGCGGGGGCGCCGACGAGGTCGTCGAGCGGCACCCGGTGGGCCTGGGCGAGCGGGAGCAGCAGCTGCAGCGTGGCCCGGCGCTGGCCCGACTCGAGGCGCGACAGCGTGCTCACCGAGATGCCGGTCGCCTCGCTCAGCTCGGCGAGGGTGACGCCCCGCTCCTGGCGCACCCGGCGCAGCCGCGGGCCGACCGCGGCCAGGGTCGCGTCGACGTCGCCGCCGGTGGCGGGGGGCTCGGGGACCATGCGGCATCCTCTCGTTCGCCGTTCTGGCAAACAATCTTGCCATGTGTTCGTGGCGTGTCGCATCGTGCGGGGGACGAGCGGCCGCATCGAGCTGCACCGAGGACGAGGACCAGCCATGGACGACCTGACCACCACGAGTGGACCCATCGAACCCGCCGACCCGACGGGTGATGGCGTGGCCACCGCCGCGACCCGCACCGAGTACGACGTCGTCGTCGTGGGCGGCGGCGCCGGAGGCCTCAGCGCCGCCCTCACCCTGGGCCGGGCGCTGCGCAGCGTCCTCGTCGTCGACGGCGGAGAGCCCCGCAACGCCCCGGCGGCGCACGCGCACAACTACCTGACCCGCGACGGCGTCCCCCCGCTCGAGCTGCTGCGCCTCGGGCGGGCCGACGTGGCCCGCTACGGCGGCGAGGTCGTGCGCGACGACGTGGTCGAGGCCCACCGGGTGGGCGCCGACCTCGCGGACGGCTTCGTCGTCCGCCTCGCGCGCGGCGGCGAGGTGCGGGCCCGGCGCGTCGTCGTCGCGACCGGCCTGCGCGACGTGCTCCCCGACGTGCCCGGCCTCGCCGAGCACTGGGGCACGGGCGTCCTGCACTGCCCCTACTGCCACGGCCACGAGGTGCGTGGGCAGCGCATCGTGCTGCTCGGGGCCGTGCCCGCCTCCGCCCACCAGGCGCTGATGTGGAGCCAGTGGACCGACCACCTCACCTACCTCGAGCACGACGCCCCCCTCGACGCCGCCCAGCGCGAGCAGCTCGAGGCCGTCGGTGTCACCGTCGTGGCCGGTCGGGCGCTCGAGGTCACGGGCGCACCCGGCACGCTCACCGGCATCCGCACCGGGTCGGGGCACCTCGAGGCCACCGCGGTCGTCGTCGGCGCGCGTGTCGAGGCGCGGCTCGGGGGCCTCGACGGTCTCGGGCTGGAGGTCGTGCCGTTCGTCATGATGGGCGCCGACATGGGGTCCTACCTGCCCGCCGAGCCCACCGGTGCGACGGACGTCGCGGGCGTGTGGGCGGTCGGCAACGTCACCGACCCCGCCGCCCAGGTCGTCTCGGCCGCGGCGGCCGGGGTGCGCACCGCGGGGATGCTCAACATGAGCCTCATCGTCGAGCACGCGGATGCCGCCGTGGCCCGGCGTCGCGCTGGCTAGGCTCGGGTCGTGACCGAGACGTCCGCACCGGGGACCCTGCCCAGCCTCGACGCGGTCGAGCAGCGGGTGCTCGGCAGCCTGCTCGAGAAGCAGGTGACGGTGCCGGCGAGCTACCCGCTCACGGCGAACGCGCTGCGCACGGCGTGCAACCAGACGAGCAGCCGCGAGCCGGTGACCGACCACGACGAGCCGACGCTCGAGCGAGTGGCCCGGGCGCTGCGCGACCGGGGTCTCGTGCGCATCGTGTGGTCCGACACCGGTCGCCGCACCCTCAAGTACCACCAGACCCTCGACGAGGTCGTGCCGCTCGACGCCGAGGAGCGGGCGCTGTTGACGGTGCTGCTGCTGCGCGGGCCGCAGGCGCCGGGCGAGCTGCGCAGCCGCACGGAGCGGCTGCAGGCCTTCGCCGACCGTGACGCGGTCGAGGAGGCTCTGACCCGCATGGCGTCGCGGCCCGACCCGCTCGTGCGCCGGCTCGAGCGGCGTGCGGGCGAGCGCGACCACCGGTGGCTGCACCTGCTCGGCGACGACGCGTCGACGGAGGCTGCGGCGCGTGTGGCGGGCGCGGTAGGAGCGGCGGGGGCCGACGGCCGGTCCGGGGTGACCGCCGTGGGGCAGCGCGACCACGAGCTGCCGCTGCGCGACGGAGCGGCGGCGCGCGACGAACGGGTCCGTCACGCGTACACCGCGATCGCACCCGCCTACGCCGAGGCGCTCGCCGGTGAGCTCGACGACCTCCCGTTCGAGCGCTGGCTGCTCGGGCTCGTGGCCGAGCGCGCCGGCGGCCTGCCGGTCGTCGAGGTGGGCTGCGGTCCCGGCCACGTCACCGCCCACCTCGCCTCGCTGGGGGCCCCGGCGACCGGCGTCGACCTGTCGCCGGAGATGGTGCAGCAGGCGCGCACCCTCTTCCCGGCCGGCCACTACGAGGTCGGCGACCTGCGACGGCTGCTGCGACCGACCTCGGCGCCGGGCTGGGGCGCGGTGCTCGCGTGGTACTCCCTCATCCATCTGGCTTCGTCCGAGCTGCCCGAGGCGATGGCGTCGCTGACGCGGCCGCTCGCTCCCGGGGGGTGGCTCGTCATGGCGGTCCACTCGGGCACCGGCACGCTGCACTCCGACGAGTGGTTCGGTGAGCAGGTCGACCTCGACGCCGTGCTGCACGAGCCGGCCGAGCTCGCCGCTCTCGCCCGGTCGGCGGGCCTCGTCGACGCCGAGTGGTACAGCCGGGGGCCGGTCACCGGTCGGGGCGAGACCACCGAGCGGCTGTACCTGCTTGCCCGCCGCCCCGACTGACGGTCGGCGGTGCGGCGCAGGTGCGGGTGCTCCCGTCAGTGGGCGGGCACCGGTGCCGTGACGCCGGGGGTGGCGGCCATGGTCGTCACTTCGGGGTCGGTCGCCGGGTCGATGAACTCGCGCAGCCACAGCTCGACGTTGACGAGCCGCCAGAAGACCATGGAGTCGAGGTCGTCAGAACCCTCCACCCACCGCTCGAAGGCCGCGAGCACGGCCGGCTGGTCGAAGTAGGGGCGGCCCGCGAACGACGCCGAGGTGAGGACGTCGCGCAGCAGGTCACTCTGCTCCCGGAACCAGTCGTGCTGGGGCGTCGTGAAGCCGATCTTGTTGCGCCGCAGCCGGATCGAAGCGGGTAGCCGACCGGTCATGGAGTCGCGGAGGATGCGCTTGTTCCAGCCGTGGTGGATCACGGCGTCGTCGGGCAGGGCGAAGACGGCCCGCACGAGGTTCGGGTCGAGGAAGGGCACCCGGCCCTCGATCGAGAAGCGCATGGTGTTGCGGTCCTCATAGCGCAGCAGTGCCGGCAGCGACCCGACGTAGAGGTCGTGCACGAGGCGCGAGCGCAGGTCGTCCCCCTCGACGCGGTACCCGTCCTCGCGGTGCGAGGCGGTGAATCGCGGCGCGAGGAGGTCGGTCACCCCGGTTCGCCTGCGCCGCAACGGGTTCGGGCGGGTGGCCAGCAGGTGGCCGACGACGTCGCGCGAGGACCACAGGGCCGGCAGCGCGGCCCACCGGTGCGTGCGCACGAGGGAGCGCAGGTGGACGACGAGCTGGGGCACGTAGCCCGCGAGTAGCTCGTCGGCGCCCTGGCCGTCGAGCATCACGGTGACGGCGCAGCTCGCGTCGCGCATGACGCGGTACTGGGCGTACGGGCCCGTCGAGATGACCGGCTCCTGCTGGGTGCGCACGAAGTCGAGCAGGTCGCGACGCAGCTCGTCCGAGGTCGGGCGCGTCTTGTGGGCCGCGATCGGCCGGGTGCACGACGCCACGGCGTCGTCGACGTAAGACTCCTCGTCGTTGCGGTAGCCGGGGAAGACGGCGGAGAAGGTCGACTGGCGCGGCCCGACGGCAGCGGTGACGTGGTCGGTGCGAGGCCCTGCGTCACCGCGGCCTGCGTCACCGCGGCCTGCGTCGCCGTCGCGCTCGTGCAACAGCCGGTCGATGGTGACGACGACGGCCGAGCTGTCGAGGCCGCCGCTCAGCGACGTGCCCACGGGAACGTCCGAACGCAGCCGCAGCGCCACGGCATCCGTGAACCGCGCACGGAAGTCGCGCACCGTCTCGTCGTCCGTGCCGTGCTCGGCCGGGCGGGTGCGCGTGAGGTCGTCGCGCAGGGTGCTGAAGTTGCGGCGCTCGACGCCCGTGGGGGAGATCGTCACGACCTCGGCGGGCAGCAGCCGCTCGACGCCGGCGAAGAAGGTGGGGCGTCCGTCGTCGTGCACGCGGTGACGCAGGTAGCGGTAGACCGTCGTGTCGTCGGGTGCGGCGGGCACGAGCCCGGTGGCCAGCAACGCGGGGATCTCGCTCGCGAAGAGCCAAGCGCCGGAGGCGGTTCGGGTCACGTGCAACGGCTTGATGCCGAAGTGGTCGCGGGCGAGCGTGAGGGTCTGCGTGGCGGCGTCCCAGACCGCGAGGGCGAACATGCCGTTGAAGCGGTCGAAGGCGTCGGCCCCCCACTCGGCGAACGCCTCGAGAACGACCTCGGTGTCGCACCGAGTGCGCAGGTGGTGGCCGAGGTCGGTCAGCTCGGCCCCCAGCTCGGCGTGGTTGTAGACCTCGCCGTTGTAGACGATGGTGTAGCGGCCGTCGGCCGTCGTCATGGGCTGCGCGCCGGCGTCGAGGTCGATGACCGACAGTCGGCGGTGCGACAGGCCGACGGGGCCGTCGACGAAGATGCCGTCGCCGTCGGGCCC
This sequence comes from Terracoccus luteus, assembly GCF_003635045.1. NCBI lineage: Bacteria > Bacillati > Actinomycetota > Actinomycetes > Micrococcales > Intrasporangiaceae > Terracoccus > Terracoccus luteus. The sequence goes on from NZ_RBXT01000001.1 coordinate 3,516,361, forward strand.
CCGGTGCGCCTGCGCCCGCCCCATGCGCTCGAGCAGGTCCGGGTCGGGCGCCAACCCGAGGTACCCAGCGATGCCGCACATGCCGTGCCTCCCACGTGCCGGTGGGCGTCGCTGGTCGACGCCACACCCCAGTTATCGACCGTCGAGTCGAAGGTCGGCTGGGGGTCGGCCGGGAGGACGCTGGGGGCGGTCAGTCCTCGTCGTCGAGCGACTCGACCCAGCGCCGCCCCGCGTCGCCGCCCCACGCGTCCCAGGCGACGCGACCGGCGCTCGGGTAGCCCTCGTCGCCCGACGAGAAGCCCTTAGCGTCCGTGTCCTTGTGGTGCCGCGAGAAGTAGGCGCGCATGCGCTTCACGACGTCGTCGCTGACCTTCTCGCCCTTGGCCAGCTGGGCGGCCCGCTGGCGGCCGACGTCGGTGAAGCTGTCGCCCGCATTGCCCTCGTCGATCCACGTCTGGGCCCGCTGTGCGGCCTGCTGCACACCCTTGGGCGGCTCGTGCGTGCTCATCGCGACCTCCTCGGCGGGCCCGTCCGTCGCGCCCGGTGCTGCCGTCGTACCCGCTGCGCCGTCGGATGCCGTGTGGCCCGGTCGCGTCCCGTGGATCGTTCGCGCGTCGGCGGGTTTCCACCGGGTGGCGGTATGGGACGGGTGCCGTCGTCACCGGTCGATCGGCCGTCGGGCACCGCTGCGCGGCAGTGAGTTTCGGCTGTGGATGGCTCTGGCGTGGATGCGTGGATTCGGCTAGAATAGAACACATGTTCGACGACGATGCGGCGGTGACGGCGGGAGGGCTCGAGGGCCTGCTCGCGGTTCTCGACCGCGTCGAACCGGCGCGTGGCGCCGAGGCGACCGCCGACGGTCCGCAGGCCCCAGCTGCGACCGCGCCGTCGATCGGTTCGACGTGTCTGAGCGACGTGGAGCGCATCGACGTGCTGTCGGCGTTGGAGCGGGTGAAGGCGGCGGTGGGGGCGGCTCAGGTGCGGGTGACGGCGGGGTTTGTCGCGTCGCAGGAGCGGGTGTCGCTGGCGTGGCGGTCGGAGGCGGAGGCGGCCTCCGGGGCGGGGGATTTCGACGGGTGGCGGGCGGCGCGGGAGAAGGCTGACCTGGCCTCGTGGGCGGCGGCGCTGGAGTTCGGCGCTCACCCCGACGCCCGCTGGAAGGGCACAGCCGACCCGTCCGACTCGGGCTCATCCAACACCGGCAGCTCATGCGGCGACACCGACAGCGGCGGCGGCGGCGGCGCCGGTGGCGCGGCGCCGAAGACGCGAGGTTCGGGGGAGCCGGAGCGGCCGGTGTCGTCCTCGCGGCGTAACACGATCGCCAAGGGCGGCGTCGCGGCGCAGGTGGCGTTGGCGCGGCGGTTGTCGCCGTTCAAGGGCGCCGAGGGCGTCCGCTTCTCCCTCACCCTGACGCACGACATGCCGCACACCCTGGCGCTGCTCGAGGCGGGCGTGTTGAGCGAGTGGCGAGCCCTGTGCATCACGAAGGAGGCCGCTGTCCTCTCTCCGGAAGACCGGCGCCGGCTCGACCAAGAGCTGCACGACACCTACGGCGACCGCCTCGGCAGGCTGGGGGACCGGGAGCTGAACCGTCTCGTCCGGGCCGTCGCGTACCGCCTCGACCCCGAGAGCGTGGTCCGGCGGGCGCGGAAGGCAGAGTCCGAACGACGTGTCACCTTGTGCCCCGCCCCGGACACGATGGCCTACCTGACCGCGCTGCTCCCGGCCGCCGAGGCCGTCGCGGCCTACGCCGCCCTGACCGGTGCTGCTGCCAGTGCGAAGGCGGCCGGGGACGAGCGGGGCAAGGGCCAGGTCATGGCCGACACCCTCGTCGACCGCATCCTCGGCCGCGCCAGCAGCGAAACTTCCACCCCCGACGCCACCAGCAAGTCGCACGCCACCAGATCTGACGCCGCCGCCTGCGGCGGCGAGGCAGCCGATGAGGCGGGTTCCGCCGGGTCGTCCAGCCCGACGGACGGCGTCGCTGATCAGGGCACCGGCGCGTACGCCGCGACGGATCCCGGCGTGGAGGTCCGCGACGACGCAGCCCACGAGCCCATGCCCCAGGACACTCAGGCCACCGCCACCAGTGAGCCTTGTCCAGCGGCGAGTCATGACGGTCGGGTCGATGACCCGGCCGGTAGGGCCGGGGTGGACGTCGAGGTGCAGCTCGTCATGGGTCTCGACGCACTCTTTGGTACCGGCGAGGGCGCAGACACGCCGGCGCAGCTCCTCGGCTACGGCACCGTGCCCGCCGGGTGGGCCCGCGATTTCCTCCGACCCGACGACGATGACGTCGCAGACGCAGCCGCTGGCGCGGGGGCTGCCGACGGACGGGGCGGCAGTCCGCCGCCTGAGCGTGGGGGTGGTCTGTCCCGCGCTGGGCGGGTGTGGATCCGCAGGCTGTTCGTCCGGCCCGGCACCGGTGAGCTCGTCGCCATGGACTCCCGACGACGCCTGTTCAGCGACGGGCTGCGACGGTTCGTCCTGACCCGCGACGCCGCGACCTGCCGCACCCCCTGGTGCGACGCCCCCGCCCGACACATCGACCACGTCACCCCCCACGCCGACGGCGGCCCCACCTCGGCGGCCAACGGACAGGGCCTGTGCGTGGCGTGCAACCTGACCAAGGAACACCCCGACCTCACCAGCACCACCCTGCCCCCGAACCGCCACGGAGCAGGCGGCCGCACAGGCCGAAACACGCACAGCGGACACACCGTGCGGGTCACCACCGGCACCGGACACACCTACGACTCCGAAGCCCCACCCCTGCTCCCCGGCGCCCCGCCACCCCCACCGAAGCGACCCCGCGACTCGGGGCACCCGTTCCCGACCCTTCTGTGGCCGTTGCCCGTCGACCCCACCCGGTTCACGACCGCACCCGAGAGCGGCCTCGAGCGATGGCTCGAGCAGCTCATCGCGGCGGCGGCGCACAACCGAGGCTGACCGCCGCACAGGCGCGGCCTCCGGCGCCGGAATGACGACCCTTGCCCCGTCGTTGTCCCGACCATGAAGGCCATCAGCTACGCCGAGTACGGCGACCCGAGCGTCCTGTCCCTGACCGAGGTCCCCGACCCCAAGGTCGGTCCCGGCGAGGTGCTGATCCGGGTACGCAGCGCATCGGTCAACCCGGTCGACTGGAAGATCGTCGCCGGCTACCTCGACCCGCTGATGAACGTCGACCTCCCCGCCATCCCCGGCTGGGACGTGTCGGGCGTCGTCGAGCAGGTCGGTCTCGACACCCCCGAGTTCGAGGTGGGCGACGAGGTCATGGCCTACGCCCGCAAGGACTGGGTCAAGGGCGGCAGCTACGCCGAGCTCGTCGCCGCTCCCGTCCGCACGGTCGCCAAGAAGCCCGCCGCCCTCGACTGGCACCAGGCAGCCGGGCTCCCGCTCGCCGGCCTCACCGCCTACCAGCTGCTCACGCGTCTGGGCACGAAGTCCGGCGACACTGTCCTCGTCCACGCGGCCGCCGGCGGCGTCGGCATTCTCGCCGTGCAGATCGCCAAGGCGCTCGGCGCCCGCGTCATCGGCACCGCCTCCGAGCGCAACCACGACGTCCTGCGCGACCTCGGCGTCGAGCCCGTGACCTACGGCGAGGGCCTCGCCGACCGCGTCCGCGAGCTCGCTCCCGACGGCGTCGACGTCGTCACCGACTTCGTGGGCGGGGTGCTCGACGTCACCACGGCCGTGCTGGCCGAGGGTGGCCGCCACGGCTCCGTCGTCGAGGGCGAGGTGCAGCAGAGCGGTGGCCTCTACATGTGGGTCCGCCCCGACGCCGACGACCTCGCCGCGCTCGGTGCGCTCGTCGACGAGGGCAAGCTGACCGTCCCGGTCGCGTCGGTGTTCCCGCTGGAGCGGACGGCCGACGCCTTCACCGAGAGCGCCACCGGGCACGTGCGCGGCAAGGTCGTCATCTCCGTCAGCGAGTGACGACGAGTGACGACGAGTGACGACGCTGGTGACCCGACCGCCCGGTCGGGTCACCAGCCCCAGGAGCCCGGCCCGCCCTTGAACGGCCCGACCACCCGGTCGGTCACCCAGCCACCGTAGAAGCCGCCCTCCTGGGGCCGCACGACCTCGCCGTCGACGGTGCACACGTCCATCTCGCCCGGCATGACCGCCACCATGTCGCGCAGCCGGGCGTACGCCGCCACCGGCTCGGGGTAGCGCCACGCGGCCCGCGCCGCCCGGCGGCCGCCGGCGACGACGTCGAAGTAGGCGGCCCGCCCCTTCCACTCGCACACGCTCGAGCCGTCGACCGGGACGAGCACGCCGTCCGAGAAGGCCTCCAGCGGTAGGTAGTAGGTCGGCGGGTGGCTCGTCTCGAGCACGCGCACGGTCGCCCGGCTCGAGGCGACGAGCACGCCGCCGAAACGGATCTCGACGAGCTCGTCGCTCTCGTCGAGGGCCGGGGGCCGGGGGTAGTCCCACACCGACTCCTGCCCGGGGCCGGCGGGGAGGGGGGTCACGGGCGGTCGCGGTGTCACCGCCCCATGACACCAGAGACGGCCGACAGCCGCTCGCGGCCACTTGTTGCCACGTCACCTTTTGCCTGTGCCCACGCCAGGCCCTCTGCCACTGTGTGCCGGGACGGGGCCCACCGCCTCGGGTGAGGGAGCGAGAACCTCCCTCACGCAGTCAGCACAGGGCAGCGGCCGCCCGTCCGGGTGGCCGGCGAAACAGGGGAGAACGACATGCGCAAGATCACGGTTGCAGTGGTGGTGGCGGTCCTGGGGCTTCTGGCCGTACCGGGCGCGGCTCAGGCGGGTCAGCACGACCGCCCCAATTCGCACAAGCCGTGCATCGAGTGCTGGTGACCCGCCGCCGGCCTCGACCGGCACGGGCGCACCAGCGCTGAGGCAGGGCAGGAGGGGGTCGCTCGGGGCGGCCCCCTCCTCGCGTGTCCGCCGCCGGGCGGCCCCTCAGCCCGCGGTGTGGTCGCCGTCGGGCAGACCTGCCAGGTGGATGCCGGGGGGCTGGGTGTCGACCAGGGCGCTCGCCACCGCACGGAGCCCGTCACCGCCGTCGTCCGGTCGGCGCAGCGTGGTGGCGGCGTCCCCGGTGCCCCAGAGCCGCCCGTCGCGCACGAACGTCACGACGTCGCTCGCCGTCGCCGCCCAGCGCAGCTGGTCGGTCGCGACGAGCACCGCGGAGCCGGCGCCGACCGCGGAGCGGAGCGCGGCGGCGAGGGCGTCACGGGCCTCGGGGCCCAGCATCCGGGTGGGGTCGTCGGCGAGCACGACGACCGCGGGGTGGTCCCCGAGTGCGGCGGCCAGTCCCTCGGCGCCGTGGGCGCCGCCCTGACCCAGCACGACGACGGGCAGGGCGAGGCCCACCTCGCCGCCCAGCGGGGGGTGCCGCCCCGAGACCGCGTCGAGCACGGCGGTCGCGTCGGCACGCACCGGGCCGAAGAGGACGTGCACCGTCCCGGCGGCGACGTCGAGGTCGAACGGGCCGACGGTGCCGGCCGGGCCGGCGACGACGCAGTCACGCAGCCGGACCACCGGCTGCTCGTCCGCGGCCTGCGCCTGCGTCCCGGCCGTCCCCTCGGTGTCGCCACCCATGCGTCCGCCTCCCGTACCGGGGGCGCCACCCGACGTGGGCCCGGTCCGACTCTCGGGTCCACGCCGGGGCGGGGTCAACGACCGCCGTCGGGCAGTAGTGGTCGTGGCAGCAACTGCTGCTCAGGAGGCCCCGCACAGCTCGTCGAGGGCGTCGGCGAGCCGGTCGACGTCCGCCTCGTCCGTGTATGCGGCCAGCCCCACCCGCACCCCGCCGGTCGTGCCCAGGCCGAGGTGGTGGCTGCACTCCCACGCGTAGAAGTGGCCGGCCGGGGCGCTGATGTCGCGCTCGGCGAGAGCGGCCCGCAGGTCCTGGGGGTCCCGGCCCTCGACGGTGAGCAGCAGGGTGGGCGTGCGCCGGGCGGCGCGGCTCCACACCGTCAGCCCCGGCACCCGGGCGAGCCGCGACTCGAGCCGCGCCAGCAGGCCCGCCTCGTGCTGCTCGATGCGCTCGTAGGCGGCAACGAGGCGCTCGCGACGGCCACCCTCGGCGTCACCGGCCAGGCCGGCGAGGAAGTCGACGGCGGCGGTCGTGCCCGCGAGCAGCTCGTACGGCAGGGTCCCGAGCTCGAAGCGCTCCGGCACGGCGTCGGACGACGGCACGAGCTTGGCCGGGCGCAGCGTCTCGAGCAGCGCCGGGTCGGCGGCCAGCACCCCGAGGTGCGGGCCGAGGAACTTGTACGGCGAGCACACCCAGAAGTCGGCCCCGCTCGCGACGAGGTCGGTGCCGACGTGGGCCGTCGCGTGCACGCCGTCGACCCAGAGCATCGCCCCGACGGCGTGCACGACGTCGGCGACGGCCCGGACGTCGGGGCGCGTCCCGATGAGGTTGCTCGCCGCGGTCACCGCGACGAGACGGGTGCGCTCGTGCACGACGTCGCGCACGGCATCCGGACCCAGCTCGCCCGTGGCGGGGTCGAAGTCGACCCAGCGCACCGTCGCGCCGACCGCGTCGGCGGCGAGCACCCACGGGCGCACGTTGGCGTCGTGGTCGAGGCGGCTGACGACGACCTCGTCGCCGGGCCCCCACGCGGACGAGAGCGTGCGCGCGAGGTGGAAGGTGAGGTCGGTCGCCGAGCGTCCGAAGACGATGCCGCGCGGGTCGGCGCCGAGCAGGTCGGCCATGGCGGCGCGCGCGCCGGTGACGATGTCGTCGGCGCGCCGTTCCGCGGCGGTCACGCGCCCCCGGTTCGAGATCGACGAGGTCATCGTCGCGGCCACCGCCTCGGCCACCGGCGCCGGCGTCTGCGAGCCCCCGGGACCGTCGAAGTGGGCCACGCCGGAGCGCAGCGACGGGAAGTGGGATCGGACGGTCTCGACGTCGTAGGACATGGCCCCGATTGTGCCCCTGTGGATCTCGCCTCGCCGCCGTGGGTGCGCGGTGGTAGACCTGCACCGTCACCCTGACGACAGGTCGGTGGCGCGGTCGCACTCGAGGACGAGGTTCGCAATGACACGCAGGCTGCCCGGCACCCGCTCACGCCTCGCGGCGCTCGCCGCCACGGTCCTCGCGCTCGCGGTGGGGGTGGTCGGCTCACCCGGTCCCGCGGGGGCTGCGCCGGGGTCACCCGACGAGGGGTCGGATGCCGGCCGGCTCGCGATCGTGTCCGTGAGCAACCCGCGGCCGCAGCTCGTCAGCGGCGGCGACGTCCTGCTGCGGGTGACCCCACCGACGGACGTCGCCCCGGCCGACGTCCGCGTCGACGCGGGCGGGCGCAACGTCCGACCCCGCTTCGTCGCGCAGCCCGACGGGTCCCTGCTCGGCCTCGTCACCGGTCTGCCGCTCGGGTCGACCCGCGTCACCGCGCGTCTCGCCGACGACCCGGCCACGACGGCATCCGTCGACGTCGTCAACCACCCGCGCACCGGTCCGGTCTTCTCCGGGCCGCAGCAGAAGCCGTTCTACTGCCAGACCACCGCCTTCGGGCTGGCCCCGGCGGTGCAGCCGCTGTGCTCGGCGCCGACCGTCGTCACCTACCAGTACCGCACCACCGCAGGGCAGTTCGCGCCGCTGGACGACCCGACGTCGCGCCCCGACGACCTCGCCACCGCGCTCGTGGACGGGCGCCGGGTGCCCTACGTCGTGCGGGTCGAGCGCGGCACCATCGACCGCGCGGTCTACGAGCTGGCCGCCCTCTACGACGGGCGCGACCCCAGCCCGACGCGGCCCGACCGGTCGTGGAACGAGCGGCTCGTCTACACCTTCGGCGGGGGCTGCAACGCCGGCTACCACCAGGGCGCCTACACCGGTGGGGTACTCGACGACCTCTTCCTCTCGCAGGGCTACGCCGTCGCCAGCTCGACCCTCAACGTGCTCGACACGAACTGCAGTGCGGTCATCTCCGCCGAGGCCGCGATGATGGTCAAGGAGCACGTCGTCGAGACGTACGGGCCGGTGCGCCACACCATCGGGTGGGGCGGGTCGGGCGGCGCCATCCAGCAGTACACGATCGCCGACGCCTACCCCGGCATCCTCGACGGGATCATCCCCGGCATCTCCTTCCCCGACCCCGTCTCGGTCATCGGCGTCGTCAGCGACTGCCGGCTGCTCAAGCGCTACTTCGACGCCGGGGCGGGGGAGGCGGGCACCTTCACCGACGCGCAGCGCACCGCGGTGTCGGGCTTCCGCTCCTTCAGCTCGTGCGCGTCGTGGGACGCCACCTTCGCCAGCCGCGCCACGGCCACCGACAGCTGCGACCCGGCCGTCCCGGTCGCGGCGCGCTGGGACCCGGTCACCAACCCCGACGGCGTCCGGTGCAGCTTCCTCGAACAGCTCGTCAACCAGATCGGGCGCGACCCGCGCACCGGTTTCGTGCGCAGCCCCCTCGACAACCGGGGGGTGCAGTACGGGCTCACCGCGCTCGCGTCCGGCGCGATCACGCCCGAGCAGTTCGTCGACCTCAACGAGCGGGTCGGCGGGCTCGACGTCGCCGGCCGGCCGTCGGTCGCCCGCACGGCGGCCGACCCGAAGGCGCTCGCCGCGGTCTACCGCGACGACCTCGTCAACAGCGCGTCGCAGGGGCTGCGCACGACGCCGGTCATCGACCAGCGCACCGACCTCGACCTGCTCTCGAGCGGGTTCGCCGACATCCACACGACCGAGTGGTCGTACGTCATGCGCGCGCGCCTGCTGCGCGCGAACGGCACCGCGGCCAACCAGGTCATCATCGAGACCAGCCCCGACCCGGCCACCGCCGGTGCGGCCGCCGCGTACCAGCTCGACGCGATGGACCGCTGGCTGACCCGGCTCGACCGGCCGGCGGCCGACCGGCCGACCCTTCGCCAGGTGCTGGCGGCCAAGCCGGCCGACCTCGGTGACGGCTGCTACCTCGGCCCGACCCAGCGCATCACCGAGACGCTGACCTACCCCGCCTCGGGTCGCTGCGGCGCGCTCTTCCCGGTCGCGGCGAACCCCCGGTTGGCGGCCGGGGGCGACCTCACCCTCACCGCGCTGGCGTGCCGGCGCACCGCGTTCGACCCGCGCGACTACCCGGTGGCCTTCACCGCCGAGCAGCAGCAGCGGCTGCGTGCCGTCTTCGCGACCGGGGTCTGCGACGGTCGCCGACCGGGTCTCGGCGAGCAGCCCCCGCTGCGGCCCTGGCTGCGCTACTGACCGTCGGCCTGCAGCCGCAGGCCGGCGAGCAGCAGGTCGAGACCGGCCCGGAACTGCTCCGCGTCGTCGTGGGTCGCGAACTGGTCGATGACGTGGTGCACGAAGGGGTACTCGGCGGGGTCGAGGGACCGCCACCCCTCGACCGCGGCGGCGAGGTACTCCTCGCGGTCCATCTGCCCCGACGACACCTCCTCGGGCGGCACCTGCCCCATGTCGGCGGCGGTGCCCACGACGAAGCCGACGACGGCCGAGACGGCGTGGAAGGACTGCTGCGGGGTCAGGTGCAGCCGTAGGACCTGCTGGCCGATGAGCTCGTAGAGGCGCATCGAGTTCGGCTGCACCCCGGTGTCGCGCAGGAAGTAGGCACCGAGCCACGGTCGGTCGACGATGTGGTCGAAGAGGGTGACGCCGATGGTGCGGGCGTCGTCGATCGGGTCACCACCCACCTCGCCCACCCCGTCGAGGGCGGTGAGCACGTCGGCGAGGACGTGGTCCGCGGCCCGGTCGAGCAGCTCGTCCTTGCTCGAGACGTACCAGTAGATGCTCGCCACCCCACCGCCGAGGCGCGCGGCGAGGGCCCGGAAGGTCAGGGCCGGCTCGCCCGCCTCGTCGAGCAGTGCGACGGCCTCGGTGAGCACCGACTCGAGGGAGTGCGAGGTGCGCCGCCGTGGGCCACGCACGTCGGCCCCGGGGGTGCGTCGGGGCTCCGGACCGGTTCTGCGGGCGGGGGGCACGACCCCATGGGACCACACCCGAGGCGGCGGGTTGTCAATCGTCGAACGCCGTTCTACTATCGAACAGCGTTCGACAATCGAACGACGTTCGAGAAAGGAGGGCGCCATGACCACCCAGCCATCGGCCCCCGTCACGACCAGCGGCCCGACCACCGCGACCGGTCACACCTACCCGTCCCTACGCGCGGCCTGGGTCCCGCTCGCCGCCCTCTGTATCGCCTTCTTCGTCGAGATGGTCGACAACACGCTCCTGACGATCGCCCTGCCGACCATCGGCCGCGACCTCGGCAGCGACACCACCGCCCTCCAGTGGGTCACGGGCGCGTACTCGCTCACCTTCGGCGGGCTGCTGCTCACCGCCGGTTCGGCCGCCGACCGCATCGGCCGCCGACGGGTGCTGCTCGTCGGCCTCGCCACCTTCGGCCTCATCAGCCTCGCGGTCGCCGCCGTGACGACGACCGGTGAGCTCGTCGCCCTCCGCGCCCTGCTCGGGGTGACCGCGGCCGCCATGGCCCCCATCACGAACTCGCTCGTCTTCCGGCTCTTCGACGACCAGGCCCTGCGCCTGCGGGCCCTGACGGTGATGATCGTCGTCGGCATGTCGGGCTTCGTCCTCGGGCCCCTGCTCGGCGGCACCGCCCTCGCCCACGTGCGCTGGGAGTGGCTCCTGCTCGTCAACGCCCCCATCGCGCTCGTCGCATGGGTCGGCGTGCGGCTCGGGGTGCCGGCCGACCGGCCCGAGGGCCTGACCCACGACCGGCTCGACCTCCCGGGCGCCGCCCTGAGCATCGCCGCCATCGGCCTCGGCTGCTACGCCCTGACGAGCGGCGTCGAGCACGGCTGGCTGTCCCTGCCGACCGTGGGCTGCGTCGTCGGCGCGACCGCTGCCGTCACCGCCTTCGTGCGCCACGAGTTACGCTCCGACGCCCCGATGCTCGACCTGTCCCTGCTGCGCCGCGGCACGGTGCGCGGCGCCGCCGTGGCCCAGGCCGGCACGTCGATCGCCATGGCCGGCGTCATGTTCGCGCTCATCCTCCACTTCCAGTACGCCTACGGCTGGAGCCCCGTGCGCGCCGGTCTGGCCAACCTGCCGATGATCGCCACGATGGTGCTCGCGACCCCGCTCTCGGAGCGGCTGGTCGCGCGCCTGGGCCACCGGGTCGCCTGCCTCGTCGGGGCCGGTCTGCTCACGCTCTCGCTCGTCGGGCTCGCCTGGGGCGTCGAGCACGGCTACCCCGCCATCGCCGCCTCGATGGTCGTCATGACCGTCGGCCTGCGCACCGTCATGACCATCTGTGCGGTCGCGCTCGTCGAGGCGATGCCTGCCAACCGCACCTCGATCGGCGCGGCGCTCAACGACACCGCCCAGGAGGTCGGCACGAGCGTCGGCACCGCGGTCGTCGGCACCCTCGTCGCCGTCCTCGTCACGACGACCCTGCCGGCCGGCACGTGGGGGGCCGACCTCGTCGCCCGCTTCTTCGCCGGTGAGCGGGTCGTCTTCACCGTCCTCGCCGTGCTCGTCGGCGCCGTGGCCACGTGGGGCGCGCTGTCGCTCACCGACAGCCGGGCCACCGACGAGCACGACACCCGGCCCACGGACCAACCCACCACCCGGTCGGGTGCCGGTCTCAGCACAGGTCGAGGTCGCGACACCTGACGCCGAGCTCGAAGCGGCTCTCGGCCCCCAGCCGCTCGCTGAGGGAGGCGATGACCCGGCGCACCGAGCGCACCGACAGCCCCGTCGCGCGGCTGACGCTGAGGTCCTTCGCGCCGGTCGCCATGAGCCGGATGACGGTCTGCTCGAGCTCGTCGAGCTCGAGGTCGTCGGTCGCCTGCCGCCGTCCGGTCCCGCTCCCGACGGCCGGCACGGCGCCCTGCCAGACGAGGTCGAAGAGCGACACGAGCAGGGTCACCAGGCCGTCGGTCCGCACGATGACGGCGCCGGGAGCGGCGTCGTCGGACTGGATCGAGACTGCCGCGACCGAGCGGTCGAAGAGCATGAACCGCGACGGGAGCGTGCCGGCCACGCGCACCTCCGCGCCGAGGCCGGTGAGCCACGAGAGGTGCTCGCGCAGCGCGGGCGACTGTCGCCGGTGGCTCTCGAGGTAGAGCCCGCGCACGACCACCCCGCGCTCGAGCAGGGTCAGGTCACCGCTGCGCGCCTGCTGGAGGGCGCGGTCGGTCGGGGGCGAGGTCATGACCGTGCAGACCTCGTCGCGGACGTCGCCCAGCAGCTCACTGACCCGAGCCAGGGCGGCGTCCCGACCGCGCAGCACCTCGTAGTCGCTGGCACCGCCTTCGGCCCGCTGTCGCTCGAAGCTCTCGGTGAGGGATGCCGTCAGCGCCCTGAGGCGACCGACGTACCGGGTGCGCTCGAGCAGGTCGTCCTCGGCCCGGCCGGCGACCCGGCCCAGGCCCACGACGGGCGGGACGGGGACGAGCCGGGTGTCGTCCTGCTGCGAGACGCGCAGCAGCTGACGGTCCACGAGCCGCTCGATGAGCAGGTCGGCGTCGCCCACCTCGCGCCCGAGGGCGGCGGCGAGGGTCTCGCGCGACCACGCGACCGTTCCGACGACGTGCCCGTAGGCGGCGAGCTCGTCGTCGTCGGGCATGGTCGGGGGCGGGTCGCCCCGCTCCGTCGTGGGTGCGCCGTCGCCACCGGTTACCATCCGTCGTCCTCCCGAGACCGCGGACGGAGGGCGCCCGGACGGCCCCTCCGTGCGGGTGCCGGCCGACCGGCATCCACCGTGGAGGCCACCCTAATCAGGTCGGGCGACCCACCGGGGCCGGGGACGCGAGGAGGGCGCGGGCGAGCACCCGCCCGTCACCGAAGACGGGCAGCAGGAGGACGACGTGGGCCACGAAGGCCCAGCACCAGGCGGTGGGCAGCGCCACCACGGGGGAGAGCGCCGCCGCGACGAGCAGGCCGAGGCCGCCCACCGCGACGCACGCGAGCGGGCCGGCGAGGGCCGCGACGACGACGGTGCGACCGTCGGCCCGGCCGATGGGCACGACCGACAGCCGCAGCCACGTCTGCTCGAGGCCGACATGGGTGATGCCCCGGCCCGGGCGCAGTGCCACGACGTGGGCGCTCTCGTGCAGGGCGAAGGACCCCACGACGCCGACGACCGCGAAGCCGGCGAGCTGGGCCAGCACCCCCAGCGGCACGGCGTCACCGGTGGCCACCGCCCACGCCGCCGCCGCGGCCAGCAGCACGGCCAGGAGCACGAGCAGGGGACGGACCTGCCGCAGGACGGCGAGCGGGACGACCCACCACGGCATCCCGTCCCGCGGCAGGACGCGGATCTCAGCCATGCGCACGTTCGGCGATGAGGCCGGCGCGGTACTGCTTGAGCACGAGGAAGGTGAGCTGCACGAGGAGCATCAGCACGACGAAGATCGCGAAGACCCCGACGATGCCGGCGATGCTGTCGACGCCCATCTCGGCGCCGGTGACGCCGGGTCGGACCTCCCTGGTCTGGAAGAACACGCCGCCGAACAGACCCTCCCGACGGATGGTCTCCTCACCGGTCGACAGCATGAGGAACAGCAGGGTGGCAGCGGCCGTGACCACCGTGAGCACGGCGGCCCCCACGATTGTGTTGACCACCAGCAGTGACTTCTTCATGACGTCTCCTCGACTCGTCGATGCGGATGCCCTGGACGCTGTACCAGACGAGCAGGGCGAGGGCGGCCACGACGGTCGCCCCCAGAACGGTGGGGGGTGCCTGGAGCACCCCGAGGGAGATCCCGATGATCCCGAGCACAGCCGCCGTGACGGCGAGCCCGATGAAGACCGAGAACGGGTTGTCGTTCTCCGCGGGGAAGACGACCCCGATGGAGATGGCGACGACCGCCCCGCCCGCAGCGCCGGCGAGCGCCAGGGGCGCGTCGGCCAGGCCGTCGGGAGAGAGCACCCACAGCAGCAGCAGGGCGGGGGCGGCGACCGCCGCCACGAGGCCGAGCTGCCCGCGCAGCAGCAGGGTGTACACCCGGCCGGGAGGCTGGCGGTAGGCGGTCATGAGGCGGAGCGGCGCGGTGGCCGCGAACTGGTAGAGCCCGCCGATGGAGAGCAGGGTCAGCGCCCAGAGGGGACTGGCCAGCCCGGACAGCAGCAGGAAGGCGTAGAGGGCGACGGTGACGGCCAGCCCGAGCCACGTCTGCGTGCTGCGCAGGAGGCACAGGTCGTACGGGCTGAGCAGTGCGCCGAGGCGACGCCCCGTCGGGACCGTGACGAAGCGCGAGTGACGCACGTGCTCGTTCGGGGTCAGCGCCACCGCGAGGGCGGCCAGCACCACGAGCGCGGCCACCACCGCGAGGGTCGTGACCCAGCCCCCGTGGGTGCGGCTCAGCCACGACAGGGACGTCACCCAGACCCACGACGTGCGCCCGTCGAGGTAGTCGTCGGACACCTGGGCGCTCAGGGGCACGAGGCGTGACGAGTAGGCGAGCAGCAGCCCGAAGACGACGAGCACGAGCACGACGCCCCGCAGGCGGCCGAGCCGTACCGCGACGAGCAGGCGGCTCAGGGCGAGGTGCACGACCGTGAGGGCCCCGTACGTGAGCAGCATCGGCGCGAAGACCGACTGGAAGAGGCTGGGCAGCACCTCGGGCCCCCGCAGGAGCAGCGCCGAGCCGATGAGCGAGGCGAAGCCGGCGGCCGACACGACCGTCGCCATCGTCACCTCGTAGAGGAGGAAGGCGAAGCTGCGCTCGCGGTTCGTCACCGGCAGCTGGAAGCTGAGGTCGAGCAGCCCGTCGGCGCTGAGGAAGAGCACCTTGACGAGCAGGAAGGCCATCATCGCCCAGAGCACGACGGACACCGTCGCGATGTCGAAGAGCAGGCCCCAGGCTCTCTCGTCGGCCAGCATGGGCTTGAAGAAGACGTAGCCGCCACCGACGCCCGCGGCGCCGACGAGAACGATCGCCACGAGGGCCAGCACGCGGACCGCCTTCGAGCGCAGCACCCCGAGGCGCAGCACCTTGCGGGTGAAGAAGCGCAGCAGCATGCCGGCGATGACGAGCGCGTGGCGAGGTCTCACGACGCCCTCGTCTCCGAGTCGAGACGGTCGAACACGAGCTCGGCGAGCGAGCCGTGCTCGGCGACGAGCTCGGCGGTCGGGCCCTCGGCGACGATCTCGCCGAGATCGAGGAAGACGATGCGCTCGGCGAGGCGCTCGAGCAGCGAGAAGTCGTGGGTGCACAGCAGGACCGCGTGGCCCTCGTCGCGCAGGCCGCGCAGCTGCTGCTCGGCCAGGTGCAGCGCCTCGAGGTCGATGCCGTTGAGCGTCTCGTCGATGATGGTGAGCGGCCGGCGCAGCAGCAGCGCCGAGACGAGCTGCGTCTTCTTGCGCATGCCGTGCGAGTAGTCCTCGATGAGGTCGTCGTAGCGACCCTGCATCGAGAAGCGCGAGAACAGGTCACGGGCGGCGTCGTCGTCGACGCGGACACCGTAGAGACGGCCGAGGGTGTGGACGTACTCGCGCGCGGTGAGGAACTGGGGGAGGTAGTCGTTGCTCGCGAGGTAGGCCGCCTGCGCGGTGGCTGCCGGCGACCCGTGGGCGTGCCCTCCCACCGTGACCACGCCCGCCTGCAGGCTGAGCAGGTCGAGCACGGTCTTGATGAGCGTCGACTTGCCGGAGCCGTTGGGGCCGATGAGCCCGACGATGCTGCCGGCGGGGACGGAGAAGCTCACGTCCCGCAGCACGGTCGCGATGCCGTCGTACGAGTACCGGAGACCGGCGACGTCTAGTATGGCCATGTCGTTTTCCTTCCGTGACGACGGCGAGCCTGCGGCCGGAGCAGCACCGTGACGGCGGTGCGCACCGGCCGCAGGCTCGAGGACGTGGTTTCCGTCAGTGACCTACGGGTGTCAGGAGCACTCGAAGTAGACGCTGAGGCCGAAGTTGCGGAACGACCAGCGACCGGTGAACCGCTTGCCCTTCTTGACGACGCACCAGACGGCCATGCCTGCCAGCAGCACCGCGCCGAGGGCGAGAATGACCGCGACGAAGACGAGGAACCAGGCGTCGTAGCGCACCAGCGCGTTGTCGAAGCGGGTGCGGGCGGCCATGACCGCCTCGGTGGACTTCTCGTAGGCGGAGATCGACAGGGTGTCGGAGACCGTTGCGAGGGACATGATGAACTTCCTTCCGTGAAGTTGCACTGACCTGCGTGGGATGTGCATGGACCCTCCCGGGGGAGGGAGGCCTCGTGCGGTTCGGCTGACCGGCCCGTCGACGTCCTCGGGACGACCTTCCGGCTCGGCACCCTGTGGTGACAAGGGATCCGCGCCCGTCACAAGGTGCCCCGGCAACAAGTGACCGCGGTCGGCCGGTGACATGCTGGGGGCATGAGCCAGAGCCCCGACGCCGCCCGTGACCTGCTGCGAGACGCCTTCGGCCGCATCGCCGAGGGGGTGCCCGACGTCGTCGACGGCCTGTCTGTCGACGAGCTGCTCTGGCGTCCCGACGCCGCGTCGAACCACGTCGCGTGGCTGCTGTGGCACCTCACCCGCCAGCACGACGCGCAGGTCGCCGACCTCGCCGGGGCCGAGCAGGTCTGGCGGTCCGGTGGCTGGGCGGAGCGCTTCGCCCTGCCGTACGAGCCGGACGCCCACGGCTACGGGCAGTCGGATGCCGACGTGGCCGCCTTCACGGTGAGCGACCCGTCGCTCTTCGGCGCCTACGCGGCGGCGGTGCACGACGAGACCGTCACCTACCTCGGCACGCTCGACGACGACGCGGCCTACGAGCGGGTCGTCGACGACGCCTGGGACCCGCCCGTCACGGTCGCGGTGCGGCTCGTCTCCGTCGTCGACGACGCGGCCAAGCACCTCGGTCAGGCGCAGTACCTCAAGGGACTCGTCGAGCGTCGACGGTGAGCCGTCGCCTGGAGGAGATCGACTGGCAGAGCACGCCCCTCGGCGACCTCATGCTGCGCCGGCGGCGTGAGCCGACGACCGGGCGCGAGATCTACGAGGTGAAGCTCGGCGAGGAGTTCCTCATGTCCAGCCTCTTCACGGCCGCCGAGATCGAGCTCGCGCACCTCGGGCTGGCGGCCGCCCGCCCGACCGGGCCGACCGGCATCCACGACGCCCCCGACCTCGACGTCGTCGTCGGCGGGCTCGGCCTCGGGTACACGCTCGTCGCCGCTCTCGAGAGCGACCGCGTGCGGTCGGTCCGGGTGATCGAGGCGCTCGCCCCGGTCATCTCGTGGCACGAGCGGCACCTGCTGCCCGACACGGTCGCCGCGACCGACGACCCGCGCACGACGTTCGTTCACGGCGACTTCTTCGCCTGGGCCCGGCGGGGCGGCCCGCCCGGCGTCGACGTCGTGCTGCTCGACGTCGACCACACGCCCGAGCACCACCTGCACCCCAGCCACGCCGACCTCTACACGCCGGACGGCCTGCGCTCCCTCGCCGGGCACCTGAGGCCCGAGGGCGTCTTCGCCCTGTGGTCCGACGACCCGCCCGACCCGGCCTTCGTCGGGGTGCTGTCCGAGGTGTTCGTCGACGTCGAGGGCGTCGTCGTCGACTTCGCCAACCCGATCACCGGCTCGACCTCGTCGAACTCGGTGTACACCGCGCGGTGGCGCCCGGGCCACGCACCGGCATCCGGCCCCACCGACTGACAGGACGCGCACAGACCCGCGTGCCACACTCGGTCCGATGTCGAGCCACGCCCTGACACAAAGACCGACGGATGCCGTGCGCCCCCCGCGCCCGCTGCGCCCCCGCCGTCACGTCACCGCGACGGTGCTCGTCGTGCTCGCCCTCGTCGGGCTCAACGTCGCCGACCACGTGCTGCACTGGGACACCCTCTGGCTCGGTCCGCTCGGCGCGGTGGGGCTGCTCGCCTTCGCCCGGTGGACGGGGCTGACGTGGGCGCAGCTCGGGCTCTCGCGGCGCACCCACGCGGCCGGCGTGCGCTGGGGCCTCGGCGTCGTCGGGGTCGTGGGCCTCGTCTACCTCGTCGGGGTGCTGCTACCGGCCACCCGCACCGCCTTTCTCGACGTGCGCTACCACCTGCCGCCCGCGGGCGCTTTGCTCACGGCCTTCGTCGTCATCCCGCTCGGGACGGTGCTGCTCGAGGAGGTCGCGTTCCGCTCGGTGCTGTGGGGGCTGCTCAGCCGCCACGCGCGAGTCGGCTGGGTGCTGGTCGGCTCGTCGGTGCTCTTCGGCCTGTGGCACGTGCTGCCGGCGCTCGGCTCGGCGGGCAACGCCGCCGTCGGGGCGGCCGTCTCGGGGCTCGGGGCGCTCGCCCCAGTGGCGGTCACCGCGGGGACGGTGCTCTTCACCGCCGCCGGCGGCCTCGTCGCGGGCGAGCTGCGCCGCCGCAGCGGCAGCCTGCTCGCGAGCGTCGGGATGCACTGGGCCACCAACGCGCTCGGCGTCCTGTTCGGTGTGCTCGCCTGGCGACTCGCCGCGTAGATGCGGCTGCTGCTCACCTTCGTCGGCGGCTTCGGTCACCTCGCGCCGCTGCTGCCCGTCGCGCGAGCGGTCCAGGAGGCCGGGCACGTCGTCGCCGTCGCCGGCTCGGGGGGGCTGGTGCCCGACATCGAGGCGGCCGGGTTCACGGCCTTCAGCACGAGCCGACCCGCCCACCACGGGCGGGGGCCGGACGTGCCCCGCACGCCACTCGAGGTCGCCGACGAGCACGCGGCCGAGGTCGAGTTCGCCCGCAACTTCGGCGACCGCGGCGCGCGGCGCATGGCCGACGCGCTGCCGGCCGTCATCGAGGCCTTCCGCCCCGACCTCGTGTTGCGCGACGAGGCCGACCTCGGCGCGACCGTGGCCGCGGAGCTTGCCGGCGTGCCGGTCGCCACGCACCTCGTCCTCGCGTCCGGGCTGCTCGTTCGTCCCGAGCTCGTGGCGCCGCGTCTCGACGCGGTGCGCGCCGACCACGGGCTGGCCCCGGACCCGGAGCTGGCGGGTCTCACCTCGGGCCTCGTGCTCTCCGACGCGCCGCCGTCGTTCCGCAGCCCCGACGCGCCGCTGCGACTCCCGGCGGTCCTGTCCTACCGTTCGGCCGCGACGGGCCGGTCCGGCACGTCCGCGCGCGACCCCGGTCGGCCGCGGGTCTACGTCACTCTCGGCACGATCTTCACGACCACCTCGGGCGACCTGTTCGAGCGGCTCGTCGCCGGCGTGGCCGCCCTCGGCGTCGAGGTGGTCGTCACGGTCGGCCGGCGCAACGACCCCGCCGACCTCGGTCCGCAGCCGGCCACCGTGCGCGTCGAGCGATTCGTGCCTCAGGAGCATCTCCTGCCCGGCGTCGACCTCGTCGTCTCCCACGGCGGCTCCGGCAGCCTCATGGCGGCGCTCGCCCACGGCCTGCCCTCGGTGCTGGTCCCGCTGGGGGCGGACCAACCGCACAACGCCCGCCGCGCCGCAGAGCTGGGAGTCGCGGTCACGCTCGACGCCGCCGCCGTCACCGTCGAGGAGGTGAGCGCCGTCGCCGAGGCAGCCCTCACGGCTGCCGACCTCCGGCGACGGTGCGAGGCGATGGCCGACGAGCTGGCCGCCCAGCCCGACGTCGGGGTGGCGGTGGCCGCGCTCGAGCGCGCGGCCCTGGGCTGAGGGTCGACGCCGCGTTGTCAGGGGCGGCGCAGGCGTCGCACCCGCTCGGCGAGGTCGCGCACCGCGGCGGCCGGGGCGGGGTCGACGCCGGCGTACCGCTCGAGGGTCTCGAGCACGAGCAGCGCGGCTCCCGCGTTGTCGTCGACGCCCGGGTTCAGCCGCGCCAGGTCGAGCACGCGGCCGAGACGGCGCTCGGCGCCGCGTTCCACGGCGAAGAGGTCCTGCGGGCGCCCGTCGCCGACCTCGAGGAGGTCGAGCACCGTCAGCAGGCGGTCGACGGCGAACACCTGCACGAACCGGGTCGCGCTGAGGCGCTCCCCGCGCAGGTCGCGGTGCAGGCCGACGTAGAGGTTGGTGACGGCCTCCCCGACCTGGTGCCCGAGCGAGGGCGCGGCGGGCAGGTCGAGGCGCGACGTCTCGAGGTCGGCGGGGGCGTCGGCGCGGGCCCAGACCGTGCGCGCCGGCGGGTAGGGGATGCCGCGCAGCTCGTCGAGCGTGAACACCGCGTACTCGGCGAAGCGCCCGTCGGCGAACAGCACCTTGCGGCCGTCGTGCGTGTGGGCGAACGACCACGCCACCGGGTGGGCGGCCTCGAGCCAGTCGGTGTCGGCGAGGTAGCGCGACACGCAGCCGTCGTCGACGACGACGAAGAAGTCGGCGTCGGAGTGCTCGTCGAGCCGGTGCCGGTCGCGGCCCACGGAGCCGAGGCCGAGCAGGGCGACGGCGTCACCGCGGCGGTCGAGCACCTCGCCCAGCCGGTCGAGCACGGCGAGCAGCGGGTGGGTGGGACGGGTGGGGTCGGGGGACGCGGTCACGGACCACTCCTTCACGAGGACGGTCGACGTGTCGTCCCGCCCGGCCGGATGCCGTCGGGGTCGCGACGGGCAGCAGGCTAGCCCCGGCGCGGGGCGGGCGTCCAGGGTCACGCGCGCCGGCCCGAGGGGTCGTCTCAGACGACGGTGACCGTGACGGGCGTGAGGTCACCGGCGTGCGGGCCGGTGAGCAGCACGACCTCGCCGCGGTCGACGCGCGCGGTGCCGTCCCGGCCCGCGTACGTGAACGCGTCTGTGCCGACGTCGAACTCGACGACGCGGCTCCCGCCCGGAGGCAGCGTCACCCGACGCCAGTCGAGCAGCTCGGCGACCGGTCGGGTCACCTGCGCCACGGGGTCGCGTAACCACAGCTGCACGAGCTCGGGGGCGGGTCGGTCGCCGGTGTTGCGGACCTCGACCCGCACGGAGACCGAGCCGCCGAGCGGCGCGGTCGCGGCCGACACGGTCGGGGCGGCGTAGGTGACGCTCGTGTACGACAGGCCGAAGCCGAACGGCAGACGCGGCCCCGTCAGGTCGTCGAGGTAGCGGCCCTCGCGGCGGTCGTGGGCGGCCGGGATCGGCCGTCCCGTCGGTCGCTGGTGCGTGCTCGTCGGCACGTGGCCCACCGAGCGGGGGAACGTCACGGGCAGCCGGCCGCTGGGCTCGACGTCACCGAACAGCACCGAGGCCAGGGCGTTCCCGGCCTCGAGGCCCGGATGCCAGACGACGGTCACGGCGTCGGCGAGCTCGAGCACCGCACCGAGGTCGAGCGGTCGGCCCGTGTACACGACGACGACGAGCGGTCGACCGACGGCGGCCAGGGCGCGCAGCACGTCGAGCTGGCCGGGCGGCAGGCCGAGGTCGGTGACGGAGTTGGCCTCGCCCGAGCGCCACGGGTGCTCGCCGACGAGGGCGACCGTGACGTCGCACCGGCGGGCGCGTTGCTGTACCCGGTCGGCGAAGCGGCCGTCGTCGACCCACAGCCGTTCTCCCGTGGCGTCGTCGGCGATGCCGAGCCGGTGCCGGAACGCGGCCGAGGGGGTGACGACGTCGTCACCGCGACCGTCGAGGGTCCACGTGCCGAGCAGGGCCTCACCCTCCTCGACGAAGGGGCCGGTCAGCAGGTACGAGGTGGCGTCGGCGCGCAGGGGGAGCACCCCGTCGTTCTTGACGACGACGTGGGCGGCGCGGGCCGCCTCCAGGGCCACGGCGCGGGTCGCGTCCGTCGGCTCCGAGGTGGCCGGGTACGGCGACGAGGTCGCGGCGTAGGGGCGCTCGAAGAGCCCGAGCCGCAGCTTGAGCCGCAGCACCCGCCGCACGCTCGCGTCGAGCACCTCCGTCGCGACAGTGCCGTCGTCGACGAGCGACTCGAGGTGGGCCGCGTACGCCCCGCTCACCATGTCGACGTCGACGCCGCTCGTGATCGCGAGCGCCGCGGCCTCCCGGGCATCGGCCGCCACCCCCTGGTCGACGAGCTGTGCGACCCCCAGCCAGTCGGCCACGACGACGCCGTCGAAGCCCCACTCGCCGCGCAGCACGTCGCGCAGCAGCCGCGGGTGGGCGTGCATGGGCGTGCCGTCGACGTCGTTGAAGCCGGCCATGACCGTGGCCACCCCGGCGTCGACCGCGGCGCGGAACGGTCGCAGGTGCAGGTTGCGCAGGGTGTTCTCGCCGACCGACACCGTGTCGTAGTCGCGGCCGCCCGCCGCGAGGCCGTAGCCGACGAAGTGCTTGGCGCACCCGGCGAGCCGACCGGCATCCGCGAGGTCGTCCGCCGACGGACCCTGCAGCCCGCGCACGAAGGCGGCCCCGAGCCGCCCCGACAGCACGGGCGACTCGCCGAACGACTCGGCGACGCGGCCCCATCGCGGGTCCTCGGACAGGTCGACCATCGGGGCGAAGGTCCAGCGGACGCCGTCGGCTGCGGCCTCACCGGCCGCCACCGCCGCGGCACGCTCGACCAGCCCGTCGTCGAAGGACGCGGCGAGGCCGAGGGGGATCGGGAAGACGGTGCGGTGGCCGTGCACGACGTCACGGGCGACGAGCACGGGGATGCCGAGGCGGCTGCGCTCGAGCGCGACGCGCTGGGCCGCCTCGACCGCCTCGCGGCGCACCCCGGGGTCACGCTCGTTGCCCGCGGTCGCCCCGGACGCGTAGAGGCTCGAGCCGACCCCGCCGGCGACGAGGGTCGCGACGTCGTCGGGGTCGTCGGCGTCGAGGTTGGCGACCTGGTGCAGCTGCCCGACCTTCTCGGCGGTCGTCATCACCGCGAGCAGCAGCTCGACCCGGGTGTCGACGGGGAGCGCGGCGTCGAGCCACGGCCGGGCGGTGGGGTCGGTCGCGGGCACGTCCTCATTCCTACCAGCGGGGCCCGTGGAGGGTCTTCGTCGTCAGGGTGACGAGAACCCTCCACGGGGGTCCGCCTGCCTAGACCCGGCGTGGCGACGCGCCCGTCGGGCAGGATGGCCGCATGCGCGTCGACCTCAACGCCGACCTCGGCGAGTCGTTCGGGGCGTGGCGGCTCGGTGACGACGAGGCGCTGCTCGAGCTCGTCACGAGCGCCAACGTCGCGTGCGGCTTCCACGCCGGCGACCCGACGACGCTGCGGGGCACCTGCCGCGCCGCCGCGGCGCGCGGGGTGACGGTCGGGGCGCAGGTCGGCTACCGCGACCTCGCCGGCTTCGGCCGGCGCTTCGTCGATGTCGCGCCCGACGACCTGGAGGCCGACGTGCTCTACCAGCTCGGCGCCCTCGAGGCGATGTGTCGCGTGACCGCCACCCGCGTCGCGTACGTCAAGCCGCACGGCGCCCTCTACAACGCGGTGGTGCACCACGAGCGGCAGGCCGCGGCGGTCGTCGCCGCGGTGCGGGCCTACGACCCCGGCCTGCCACTGCTCGGCCTGCCGGGCAGCCGCCTGCTCGCCCTGGCCGAGGAGGCCGGGCTGCCCACGCGCACCGAGGCGTTCGCCGACCGTGGCTACCGCGCCGACGGCACCCTCGTCCCCCGCTCCGAGCCCGGTGCGCTGCTGCACGACGCCGACGCCATCGCCACGCGGGTCGTGCGCCTCGTCACCGACGGCGTCGTCGAGGCGGTCGACGGCAGCGCGGTGGCCGTGCACGCCGACTCGGTCTGCATCCACGGCGACACCCCCGGCGCCGTCGAGGTCGCGCGGTCGGTGCGTCGCCACCTCGAGGATGCCGGGGTGCTCGTCGCGCCGTTCGCGACCTCCGCGCGGGGCTGAGCCCGTGTCCGCCTCGACGACGGGTCGGGCGACGCCGCGACTGCTCGACGTGGGGCTCGGGGCCGTGCTCGTCGAGCTGGGCGACATCGACGAGGTCCTCCCCCTCGACGCCCGCGTGCAGGCGCTCGTCGTCGAGCGGGTCCCGCCGTGGGACACCGTCGTCGACGTCGTGCCCGGTGCCCGCACCCTGCTCGTGACGGTGGGGACCAGTGACGGGGCGCCGCCGACCGGTGCGCTCGTCGGCATCCGGTCGGCGCTGCTCGAGCTGGCCACGGGAGGCATGGGGGCCACCATGGGCGAGCCGGTCGTGACGAGGCATGACCACGCGGCGGTCGAGATCGAGGTCGTCTACGACGGCCCCGACCTGCAGGACGTGGCGGTCGCGACCGGGCTGGCCGTCGACGAGGTCGTCGCGGCGCACCAGGCGACGCCGTGGCGGGTCGCCTTCGGCGGCTTCGCGCCCGGGTTCGCCTACCTCGTCGGCGGCGACCCGCGCCTGCGCGTGCCACGACGGGCGCGTCCCCGGCCGACGGTGCCAGCCGGGTCGGTCGGGCTGGCGGGGGAGTTCAGCGGTGTCTACCCGCGGTCGTCGCCGGGCGGCTGGCAGCTCGTCGGGCGCACCGACGCCGTGTTGTGGGACCTCGAGCGCGACCCGCCGGCCCTGCTCGCCCCCGGCACCGTCGTGCGCTTCGTGGCCCGCGGAGCCCGCGTAGGCCGCGACCCCCGCGAGGACCGGCCGACGCCGGGTGCGACCGCGACCACCGCGGACCGCCACGCCCCCGACCCGCGCCTCGGCCTCGAGGTCGTCGACCCGGGACCGCTGACCTTCGTGCAGGACCTCGGCCGCCCCGGTCTGGCCCGGCTCGGGGTGAGCGGGTCGGGGGCCCTCGACCGCGCCGCCCACCGGCTCGGCAACCGGCTCGTCGGGCAGCCGGAGGACCGGGCGGGCCTCGAGGTGCTGCTCGGCGGACTCGTCGTGCGCGCCGTCGGGGACCTCACCGTCGCCGTCACCGGGGCCGCGGCCCAGGCCCTCGTCGACGGACGGCCGGCGCCGCACGCCGCGCCCTTCGAGCTGCGCGACGGGTCGGTGCTGCGGCTGGCCGCACCCGCCCGGGGACTGCGCACCCACGTCTGCGTGCGCGGCGGCATCGACGTCGACCCGGTGCTCGGGTCGCGGTCGACCGACGTGCTGTCGGGGGTCGGCCCGCCGCCGGTCGGCCGCGGCGACCGCCTGCCCGTCGGGCCGGCCCCGACGACGTTCCCCACGGTCGACGCCGCGGTCGTCGCGCCGGCGCCGGCGGACGCCTCGCTGCGCCTGCTGCCGGGGCCGCGCCTCGACTGGCTCGGTGACCCGGACGCCCTCGCCGGTCCGACGGTGGTCTGGCGCGTCTCGCCCGACTCCAACCGCGTGGCCCTCCGGCTCGCGGGCGGGCCGCTGCGGCGGGCGCCCGCGGTCGAGGGGGTCGAGCTGCCGACCGAGGGCCTCGTGGCGGGGGCGGTGCAGCTGCCCCCCGGCGGAGAGCCGGTGCTCTTCCTGCGCGACCACCCGGTCACCGGCGGCTACCCCGTCGTCGCCGTCGTCCACCCCGACGACCTCGACGCCGCGGCCTTCCTGCGGCCGGGCGACGAGGTGCGCCTGCGCTGGGTGCAGCCCTCACCCCACCGTCTCCGGCAGGGCCCGGCCGGGTAGGTGGGGTTGGAGGGACGGGACCGAAAGCAGCTCGGTCCCGTCCCTCACCCGTGCTCCGCGGGCTCGGCCGCAGTCGATGCGGACACTAGGCGCGACCACTGACAGTGCCCTGCGCGTCGACCGGGCGAACCGGTATCCGTGCTGGTCGGGGTCGTGTCGGTCAGGGCCGGGCGGCACCCGCCAGGGTCGTGAGGGCCTCGCCCTCGACCCGGTACGTCGTCCAGTCCGACAGCGGGCGCGCGCCGCGCGACTCGTAGAAGGCGATCGACGGCGCGTTCCAGTCAAGCACGGTCCACTCGAACCGGGCCCAGCCGCGCTCGACGCAGACCCCGGCCAGGCGCTCCAGCAGCGCCGCCCCGATGCCCGACCCGCGGTGCGCGGGCTCGACGAAGAGGTCCTCGAGCCACAGTCCGGGGGTGCCCGTCCACGTCGAGAACGTCGTGAACCACAGGGCCATCCCGACGACGCGCCCGTCGACGACGGCCACCTCCGCGGATGCCGTGGGGGCACCGTCGGCGGGGAAGAGCGCGGCCTCGAACTGGGCGGGCGTCGCGGTCGCGGACTCCGGCGCCCGTTCGTAGTCGGCCAGCTCGCGGACGAGGCGGATGAGGTCGGGGACGTCGGCCACGGTGGCGGCGCGGAGGCTGAAGGTGCTCATGGGCGCAGCCTCCCACCCGGGCGAACTCCCACAGGACCGGTGGGGAACGATCGGATTCTGGACCGGCCCCGACAGCCGATAAGTCCGCGTTATACATTCGATTACATGACCGTCACCGACCACTCCGCCGCGGACGCCCGCCCGGCCACCCGCCCGCCCCGCGCCGGCCGCTCGAACGGGCAGTGGAAGGTCGACGGCACGACCCCGCTCAACGGCAACGAGGAGTGGAAGCAGCAGGACGGCGGCCTCAACGTCCGCGAGCGCATCGAGCAGGTCTACTCCCGGGAGGGCTTCGCCTCGATCCCGCCGCAGGACCTCAGCGGCCGCTTCCGCTGGTGGGGCCTCTACACGCAGCGCAAGCCGGGCATCGACGGCGGGCGCACCGCGCAGCTCGACGACACCGAGCTGTCCGACGAGTACTTCATGCTCCGGGTCCGCCTCGACGGCGGCGCCCTCACGCTCGAGCAGCTGCGCACCGTCGCCGAGCTGAGCCGCGACTTCGCCCGCGGCACCGCCGACATCAGCGACCGGCAGAACATCCAGTACCACTGGATCCGCGTCGAGGACGTCCCGGAGATCTGGCGCCGCCTCGAGGCCGTCGGTCTGCAGACGACCGAGGCGTGCGGCGACACCCCGCGCGTCATCCTCGGCAGCCCGCTCGCCGGGATCGCCAAGGACGAGATCCTCGACCCCACCCCGGTCATCGACGAGATTCTGCAGCGCTACGTGGGTGACCCCGAGCTGGCCAACCTGCCGCGCAAGTTCAAGTCGGCCATCACCGGCCACCCCAGCCTCGACGTCGTGCACGAGATCAACGACATCTCGCTCGTCGGCGTGCGCCACCCCGAGCTCGGCGCCGGCTACGACCTGTGGGTCGGCGGCGGCCTGTCGACCAGCCCCCGGCTGGCCGAGCGCCTCGGGGTCTTCGTCGCCCCCGACGAGGCGGCGGAGGTGTGGCTCGGGGTCATCTCGATCTTCCGCGACTACGGCTACCGCCGGCTGCGCAACAAGGCCCGCCTCAAGTTCCTCCTCGCCGAGTGGGGCCCGAAGCGCTTCCGCGAGGTGCTCGAGACCGAGTACCTCGGACGCGCCCTGCCCGACGGCCCGCCACCGGCGCCGCCGACCGGCCCCGGTGACCACGTCGGCGTCCACGAGCAGAAGGACGGCCGGTTCTACGTCGGCGCCGCCCCCACGGTCGGGCGCATCAGCGCCGACGTGCTGCTCGGCCTCACCGACCTGCTCGAGGCGGCCGGGTCGCAGCGGGTGCGGCTCACCCCGCACCAGAAGCTCGTGGTGCTCGACGTCGCCGCCGACCGGGTCGAGGCCCTCGCGGCCGGCCTCGAGACGCTCGGCCTGACGACCGACCCGAGCCCGTTCCGCCGCAACACGATGGCGTGCACCGGCATCGAGTTCTGCAAGCTCGCCATCGTCGAGACCAAGGCGACGGCCGCCACGGCCATCCGCGAGCTCGAGCAGCGCCTCGCCGACGTCGCGCCGCAGCTCGACACCCCGATCACCCTCAACGTCAACGGGTGCCCGAACTCGTGCGCCCGCATCCAGGTCGCCGACATCGGCCTCAAGGGCCAGCTCGTCACCATCGACGGCGAGCAGACCCCCGGCTTCCAGGTGCACCTCGGCGGCGGTCTCGCCTCCGTCGACCGCGACGAGGCCGGCCTCGGTCGCACCGTCCGCGGGCTCAAGGTCACCGCCGACGACCTGCCCGACTACGTCGAGCGGGTCGTGCGCACCTTCCTGTCGCAGCGGGAGAGCGGCGAGTCGTTCTCCACCTGGACCCGTCGAGCCGACGAAGGAGCCCTCCAGTGAGCACCGTCTCCCTCCCGATGCCCGCCCTGCCCACCCGGCGTCGCGCCCGCCGACGCCGGGCCGAGCTCGAGGCGCTCGCCGCCCAGGGCGCCCGCGAGCTCGGCGAGCACGCCACCGCCGAGGAGGTCGTGCGCTGGGCCGCCGAGGTCTTCCCCGACACGATGGCCGTCGCGTGCTCGATGCAGGATGCCGTCCTGCCGCACCTCGTCTCGCGGCAGGTGCCGGGCGTCGACGTGCTCTTCCTCGACACCGGCTACCACTTCAGCGACACGCTCGTCACGCGTGACATCGTCGCCGAGGACCTCCCGATCAGCCTCGTCAACGTGCTGCCCGAGCTCACCGTCGCCGAGCAGGACGCGCAGTACGGCCCCCGCCTCTACGAGCGCGACCCGGCCGCCTGCTGCGCCATGCGCAAGGTCGCCCCGCTGCAGCGCACCCTCGAGGGCTACGAGGTGTGGGTCACCGGGGTGCGCCGCGAGGACGCCCCCACCCGCACGGAGACGCCGCTCGTGTCGTTCGACGCCAAGAACGGCCTCGTCAAGATCAACCCCATCGCGGCCTGGACCTTCGACGAGGTCGTCGACTACGCCACCGAGAACGCGGTCGAGGTCAACGCGCTCGTCACCGACGGCTACCCCTCGATCGGCTGCGAGCCGTGCACCAAGCGCGTCGCCCCGGGCGAAGACCCTCGCTCGGGCCGCTGGGCGGGCTTCGCCAAGACCGAGTGCGGGCTCCACGTCTGATGTCGGCCGGATGCCGGTCGGCGGCGCGGGTGGGCCGGTGAAGTCGGCCACGCCCCTCGTCGTCGACCTGACAGGCCGCCTCGCCGTCGCCGTGGGCGGCGGCCCCGTCTCGGCCCGGCGCGTCCGCGGCTTCGTCGACGAGGGCGCGCTCGTGCGGGTCGTCGCCCCGTGGGTCTGCGAGGACCTGCTCGACCTCGTACACGAGGGCCTCGTCGAGTGGCACGCCCGCGACTATGCCGGGCCCGCCGACCTCGAGGGTGCCTGGCTCGTGCACACCGCCACGGGCGACCGGCAGACCGACACCGCGGTGGCGGCCGACGCCGAGGCGAGCCGGACCTGGTGCGTCGACGCGTCCGACGCGGCGGCCACCCGGGTCAGCGTCGCGGCCCGCGCCGACGTGACCACTCCCGCCGGGCGCCTGACCGTGGCGACCTACGCCGCGGGTGACCCGACCCTGGCCACGACGGCCCGCGACGGGGTCGTCCGAGCCCTCGCCACGGGCGGTCTGGACCTGCGCCGCGGACGCCGCTCACCGGCATCCGACGGTCGCTCGGGGTGGGTCGCCCTCGTCGGCGGCGGGCCCGGTGTCGACGGGCTGCTCACCGCGCGCGGTCACGAGCTGCTCGCGTCGGCCGACGTCGTCGTCGTCGACCGCCTCGCGCCGCGCGGCGTCGTCGACCGGCTGCCCGCCGGGGTGCGGGTCGTCGACGTGGGCAAGACGCCTGGCCACCACCCCGTGCCGCAGTCGCGCATCAACGACATCCTCGTCGAGGAGGCGTCACGCGGGCTCGGCGTCGTGCGCCTCAAGGGTGGCGACAGCTACGTCCTCGGCCGTGGCGGCGAGGAACGGCAAGCGTGTGAGGCGGGCGGGATCCGCGTCGAGGTGGTGCCGGGCGTGACGAGCGCCGTCGCCGTGCCCGCCGCGGCCGGCATCCCCGTGACGCACCGTGGAGTCGCTCGCGGGTTCACCGTCGTCACCGGCCACGACGACGTGCCGACGCTGCCGACCGGCGGTGACCACACGCTCGTGCTGCTCATGGGCGTCACCCGGCTGCGGCGCACCGCCGAGCTGCTGCAGGCGCACGGCCGCAGCGGCACGTGCCCCGTCGCGGTGGTGGAACGTGGCTTCGCGCCCGACCAGCGCACGACGCTCGGTACCCTCGCCACCATCGCCGGCCTCGCCGAGCAGCGGGGGGTGCAGGCGCCGGCCGTCGTCGTCGTCGGTGACGTCGTGCGCCTCGCGCCCGGATGGCGGCCCGGTAGCCGCTGACGGGTCAGACCGGCGCGAACCGCCAGACGACGACCACGACGGTGACGACCGACAGGGCCAGGGCGAAGACGCGCTGCGCCACCGGGGCGACGGGCCGCGCCAGCCAGAGCAGCACCGCCCCGACGACGGCCACGACGCCGACGACGACGGTCTCGGCCGGGTACATCTCGACGGTGCGGTAGGCCGCGGTCGAGCCGGAGCCGCCGCCGGCGAGGAGCGACGTCAGCCGGATCACGAAGAAGAGCCACCAGCCGACCGTGATCCACAGCAGGGCGCGGCCCACGGCCCCGAGACCCGGCGCGGCTCCGAGACCCTGTGCGGGGCCGGCTGCCGGGGCCTGGCCCCACATCGGCGAGGCCGTGACGGCCGGGAGCGGTGTCGTGTGCTCCACCAGCGGGATGACCTGGGTCGGGTCCGCCTGTGCCGCAGGGCGGTTCGACCCCGACCCCGACACCGACTGCGACCCCGACACCGGCGGCACCGGGACGGTGAAGCGCAGGTCGTCGCCGGGCGCCGGGCCGGGTTGGTTCGTCATGGCGTCACGGTACCCGGGTGGGTGCTGCCCGCTCCGCACACTCAGTCGGCGGCGGCGCGACGCTGCTCGGCGTCGAAGGCGAGGGAGGCGGCGGCCTGCTGCGGGGTGGCCCCTCCGGCGACGGCGGCGCGGGCGCGACCGACGTTGCGTGACGTCGCGGCCATGACGGCGTCGACCCGGCCCCGGCTGTAGGTGAGCGAGCGGTCGGCGGCGACGCCGAGGCTCGTGCCGACCTCGATGGCGTCCTGGTCGGCGCCGAGATAGAGGAACTGCCACGAGAACTCGTGCGTCTGGCGCTGCACCATCGCCTTGACCTGGGCGTGGGTCAGCTCGCGGGACGCGTTCTCGAGGCCGTCGGTCATGATGCCGACGATGACGACACCGGGCCGCTCGTGCTCGGGCAGGGCCGCGAGCCGGGCGCCGGCGTCACCGACGAGGCGGCCGACGGAGTCGAGCAGCGCCGTCGTACCTCGCGGCTGCAGCGACAGCGGGGGCACGTCGGCGACCGGGACGTCGCGGTAGACCTCCTCGTAGCGGTCGTCGAACTGCGCGAGGGTGACGCGGCACGAGCCGGGCTGGGTGCGCTGCTCGGCCATGAAGGCGTCGAAGCCGCCCTCGGTGTCGCTGCGGATCGACTGCATCGAGCCGCTGCGGTCGAGCAGGAAGTAGAGGTGGGTGAGGTTCGGGTCGGTCATCGGGGCTCCTCAGTCGGGTCGGCGCGCACGGAAGCGCAGGGGGCGGGAGGTGGACGACTCGTCGGCCGGCCGGTGGCGTCCCTGCTCGAGGTCGTAGCGAGCGCGCTCGACGCCGCCCGCCGTGACCCGCCCGCTCTCGGACCCGTAGGCGCCGAGCAGCGACGTGCGGGCGAGACGCGGCCCGACGGCGTTCTCGCTGAGACCGGCCAGGGCGCCGGCGGAGCGGATCGTGCCCGCGCCGTCGACGAGCACGGCGGCCATGGCCTCGTCGACGGCCCGGGTCACCTGCTCCTGCGCCTGGCGCAGCAGCGGCAGGGCGTCACCGGGCAGGGCGGCGTCGACCCGCTCGAGGGAGGTTCGGGCCGCCTCGACCGCGGCCGCGAGTGGCGCCACGGCGCGGCGTCCGTCGGGGGAGGAGGTGGGTTGGCTCATCGTCCGACGCTAACGCAGCAACTGCGGCAACGCAACGACTGCGCTCTTGGCTGCACCCGTCGAGAGGCCACTTTCCGACGCGCCGGAGAACGTCGAGAGGCCACGTCCCGACGCTTTCGCGTGACGGGACGTGGCCTCTCGACGGGTGGGTCAGAAGCTGTAGAGCGCGAGCGGGGTCGTCGTCGGCTGGGTCGAGCCGCCCGACGGCTCGACGGTGATGCCGGCCCCCGTCGCGGTGTTCGCGTCGCCCTCGAGCACGACGGTCTGGTTGCCCGCCCCCGGGACGAGCCCGGCCGACGTGAACGCGGAGCCCTTGGCCAGCCACAGCTGGTAGGTGCGGTCGGACGGCACCGCCGGCAGGTCGCTCGCGACGAGCACAGCCTTGCCGACCGACGCGGAACGCACGATCGTCGCCGTGCCGCCACCGGGCAGGGTCTTCTCGACCCGGGTCGCGTCGGAGGCGTCGAGCACCTGGCTGGCCACGCTCGGCGAGCCCTGCTGGCCGCCACCGTCGATGGAGCGCCAGACGCCGAAGGCGCCGAGCGCCAGCACCGCGGCCGTCCCGGCGGCCACGAGCCCGCGCCAGCGGCTCGCCCGGGGCGCCGTGTGGCGACCGGGCCGGTCGATCGAGGTGACCGTCGCCCCGTTCTCGTCGGTCGTGTCGGATGCCGTGTCGCCGGCCTGTGCGGCCGGGGCCTCGTCGGCCACGTCGGGCACGTCGGCCTCGTGACCGGGCCGACCGGCATCCGGGCCGGTCTCCTGCGCGGGCAGCGGCGGCAGCTGAGCCACCGAGCCGAGTCGGCCGAGGACGCCCGCCCGCAGGCTGGCCGGCGGCGTCATCTCGGTCGTGAAGAGATCGGCCGCGACGAGCGCGAGGCTGTCGACCTCGGCGCGGCAGTCCGCGCACGTGGCCAGGTGTCGCTCGAACCGGACTCGTTCGAGCTCGTCGAGCGCGTCGACGGCGTAGGCGCCCGAAAGCGCGTGCATCTCGCCGTTCACGATGTCACCCCCATGGTGTCTCTGAGTCTGATGAGGCCGTCGCGTATTCGCGTCTTGGCCGTTCCGAGGGGAATGCCGAGCATGCTCGCCACCTCGGTGTGCGTGTAGCCGGCGATGTACGCCAGCTCGAGAGCACGTCGTTGGGCCTCCGTGAGGGTGTCGAGGGCCTGGTGGACGTGCTCTGCGTCCAGCTTCTGCACCGCCGCCTCGGCGGTGCTGTCGTGCGCGACGTCGAGGTTCGTGACGCCGTACACCTCGTCACGACCGCGCGCCGACTCGGCCGACCGGACCCGGTCGACCGCCTTCCGGTGCGCGATGGTGAGGATCCACGCGAGCGGGCTGCCCTTCGCAGGGTCGAACCGTGCCGCGTGGCGCCAGATGTCGAGGAAGACCTCCTGCGAGACCTCCTCGGACTGCGCCGGGTCACGCACGACACGCCGGACCAGGCCGTACACCCGGGACGACACGAGGTCGTACAGGCGGGCGAAGGACTGCTCGTCACCCCCGGCCGACTCCGTGAGGAGCCGGCCGAGGGCGGCGGGGCCCCCCGGCTCGTCGGGCGTCAGGTCGCCCGACGAGGCCACCGAGAAGTTGGACATGAGGTCCATTGTGGTGGGTCGGAGAGGCATTGGTCCGCAGCTGTCGTGTGGTCGCCGGTCTGGCGGGTCGGGCGGGTGGCCCGAACCGTCAGGGAAGCAGGACCCCGTCGATGATGTAGACGGTGGCGTTGGCGGTCTGGACGTTGCCGCAGATGACGTTGGCCTTGTCCTTGCCGACGGTGAACTTCTCGCCCGAGCCCGCGACCGTGATCTCGGTGCCGGCGAGCGTCTTGTGCGTGCCGGCGAGGTCGGCCGGGGTCAGCTTGCCCGCGACGACGTGGTTGGTCAGGACCTTGGTCAGGGTGGCCTTGTCGTCGAGGACCTTCTGGAGGTCGGCGGACGGGATCTTGGCGAAGGCCGAGTCGACCGGCGCGAAGACGGTGATGTCCTTGGCCGAGTTGAGCGTGTCGACGAGGCCGGCGGTCTTGACGGCGCTCACGAGCGTCTTGAGCAGCGGGTTGTTGCTCGCGGCGGTGGCGACCGGGTCGGTGGCCATGCCCGAGAACGAGCCGGAGCCGCTGGCCGGGACCTGGGCGCAGCCCTCGCCGAAGACGGCGGTGGAGGCGTCCATGGACTCCGAGCCCATCGAAGACGAGCTCATCGAGTCGCTGGGGGTGGGCTCCGAAGAGCTCATCATCGGGCTCGAGCTGCTCATGGCGCCGCCGGCCGCGGGGGTCGAGCTCGTGGTCGAGTCGCTGCCACAGGCGGCGAGGCTGAGCGGCAGGGCGATCGCCAGGGCGACGAGGCCGGTGCGGGTCTTGTTCATCATGCTGGACTCCTTCGATGTCCGACCCGAGTGGGCCGGTGGGAACTGGGGATGGTGCTGCGATGCGGTTCGCTTGGGCGACAACGCTTTCGGCGTCGGATGCCGTCGTGGCCGCTGGTGGGCCGCGCGTCGCGCTGTCATCTGGTGTTCGTCGCCCCCTGCCCCCCGGATTGGGGGTCGTACGGGGGAAATGCGAGGTTCCCGCCACCGGCAGGGGCCGGTGACGGGAACGACGGGGCAGGAGGGGGTCACGCGACCGTGACGACGACCTCCTGGATGCCGCTCGCGCCGGAGGGGAAGGGAGTGGCCCGCTCGTTCGACTGCACCTGGCCCTCGCGGTCGACGGCGCGCACGGCGATGCGGTGCAGTCCCGGCTTCGCGTCCCAGGGCAGGTACCACTGGCGCCAGTAGTCGATGTTGACGTCCGGGCCGAGGCGGGTCTGCTGCCAGTCGCCGCCGTCGATCTGCACCTCGACCTTGCCGACCCCGCGATGCTGCGCCCAGGCGACGCCGCCGATGGCGGTGCGGCCGGCCTTGATGGTCGACAGCGGCGCCGGGGTGTCGATGCGGGCGCTCGTCTTGATCGGGGCGTCGGTCACCCACTGCCGCTGGGTCCAGTAGGCCTGGTCCTGCGCGTAGGTCGTCAGCGTCAGCTTCGTCAGCCATTTCGTCGCGCCGACGAACCCGTAGAGGCCGGGCGTGATGAGCCGGGCCGGGAAGCCGTGGACGTCGGTGAGCGATTTTCCGTTCATGCCGATCGCGATCATGGCGTCACGGCCGTCCTGCACCACCGAGAGCGGGGTGCTGATCGTGAAGCCGTCGACCGCGGTGCTGAGCACTTGGTCGGGCCGGCCCCTCAAACCAGCCCGACCAAGCACATCCGTGAGTCGGACACCGAGCCAGCGCGCGGCTCCGACGTAGCCCCCACCGACCTCGTTCGAGACGCACGTCATGGTGATGTCGCGCTCGATGAGGGGCATCGCCGACAGCTCGGCGAAGGTGAGGGTGAAGGGGTTCTCGACCATGCCGTCGACCTCGAGGGTCCACGTGTCGACGTCGACCTGGGGGACGGTGAGGTTGGTGTCCACCCGGTAGAAGTCGGCGGTCGGGGTCTGCAGCGGGGAGATGCCGGGGACCGTGCGGTCGAGCCCGGTGGGCAGCGCCTCCGCGGGGCTGGCGGGGCGCGGCAGCACGAGGCTGCGCACGCGCTGGGCGCCGATGCGCACCTGGCCCGCCGTGGCGACGAGGCCTGCCGCGACGGCCACTCCCACGGAGGCGAGCACGAAGCCGCGACGGCTCGGCCCGGCATCCGGTCGGCCCGTGCTCTGCACGGTGTCGGCGACGGGACGCGAGGCGGCCAGGGCGCGCCACCGCAGCCCCAGCAGGGTGGCGACGCCGACGACGAGGGTCGCGACGGCGGGCAGCAGGTCGACGGGCCGGAAGGCCGGGCGCGTGGCGGCGGCGAGGCCGGCCAGCACGACGAGGGCCGAGATGAGCGCCACGCCCACCCAGCGCCGGGTCCGCGACAGGATGCCGGCCACGGCGGCGAGCGCGAGGGTGACGACGACGACCGACCCCTGCAGGACGAGCTTGTCGTTCGTGCCGAAGTGGGCGATCGCCCACTCCTTGAGCGGTGTCGGCGTCAGGTCGATGACGGTGGAGCCGATGGCGAGCACCGGCGAGGCGGACGGGGCCGCGAAGGCGGCGACGAGATGGCCGACGGCGATCCCGGCCACGGCGGCGAGGACGCCGGTCAGGGCGAGACGTAGTCGGGTCATGAGCGTCCATTCGGTGCGGGCCGCCGTCGGGATTGTCGGGAGGGGGCGGTGAGGGTTCGTCGAGGGGTTGCACAACCTCTGTCCGTTTTGCACTATATGGGGGTATCCACGTTGTGGTGGACGATCCACCCGCGGGATATCCGCCCCACCGCCCGACCCACCCCTGCCCCCGGTTCCTCGCTCCGGCCGGGGCCGGCCCGGACCCTTCACGCCCTCCCGCCCGCCCGGGTCGAAGGGCCGTCCGCGCCTGCCCATCCGGTCGATGCGTCGCGCCACCGATCGGAGAGCCATGCGCACCACCCCGTCCCCGCGGTCGTCCACCCAGCGGCGTCCGCTCAGCCCCTCTGTCGCGGCCCTGGCCGCCCTCACCGCCGCCTCGGTGGTGAGCGCGACGGTGTCCGCCCCGGCTGCCGCTGCGGCCGCCTCTGTCACGGTGAAGACGACGCCGCGACCGGCGAAGGGCGCGCCCGGCCCGGTGAAGGGCGGCGTCGTCGACGTCAGTACGTCGACTCAGCTGCACGCT
Source organism: Terracoccus luteus (assembly GCF_003635045.1). Classification (NCBI taxonomy): domain Bacteria; kingdom Bacillati; phylum Actinomycetota; class Actinomycetes; order Micrococcales; family Intrasporangiaceae; genus Terracoccus; species Terracoccus luteus. The sequence goes on from NZ_RBXT01000001.1 coordinate 3,552,423, forward strand.
GCCGTGAAGTCGGCCAAGCCCGGCGACACGATCCGGCTCGCACCCGGCACCTACACCGGCCCGCTCGACATCAGGGCGTCCGGCACCGCCGAGGCGCCGATCACCCTGACCGGCGACGGCACCGGCGAGGTGCGGCTGACCGCCGACCTGCGGATGCCGGCGTGCAACGCCACCGCGCCCGACCCCGACCGCACCATCCGCTTCACCAAGGGGGCGAGCCACTGGACCATCACCGGACTGTCGATCCGTGGTGGCGTCATGATCATGGGGGGCAACGCCGGCAACGTGCGGGACTGGCTCAACCGCAACGCCGAGAACTGGCAGGCCCGCCGCGCGGTGCCCGGCCGCGCGAGCTACGAGCCGACCTCGACCGCCGCTGCGCTCGAGCACCTGCAGGGTCAGGTGCGGGTGCCGCTGCGGCCGTCGGTCGGCATCCGCATCGTCGGCAACGACCTGACCCTCAAGGGGATCCACTCGGCGATGAACGACTTCGGGCTCATCTCGGGCAACGAGATCCACGACATCGCCTGCGGCACCGGACCGGGCGTCTGGCTCGGCACCTTCAGCGACGGCTGGCGCATCAGCGACAACGACGTGCACGACATCGCCCCGTCGACGTGGAAGCACTACATGCAGGAGGGCATCCGCGTCGGTGGGTCGTCGGCCTACAACACGGTGACCGGCAACGTCGTGCACGACCTCCCGGGTGACGGGCGGGCCTTCACGACGGACGAGGACGGGTCATGGAACACGATCTCGTTCAACACCGCCCGCGACGTCGCCATCGGCCTCAACGACCAGAAGGCCGGGTGGGGCAACCGGTGGGTGGGCAACCGCGTCGAGAACGCGCGGGCCGCCGCCATCAGCCTGCGGGCCATGGACTCCCGGCTGACGTGGCCCTCGATGAACAGCAGCACCCGCCTCGCGACGGTCGCCTGCAACACCGTCTCCGGGAGCGGTGTCGTCTTCCAGGCGGGGGCCACCATGAGCACGACGGTGTCGGGCAACACGATGAGCGGCGCGGTGCAGCTGGCCAAGCCGCTGCGGTCGTACTGGCCGTCGGTGGGCAACACGTGGAACGGCTCGACCGCCGCCCCGGGCACCCGCGTCGACGAGTCGGGCGGCGCCTGCTGACCGCCCGAGCGGCTCAACCCCGACGGAGCAGGCGCTTCAGCGTCGTGCCGTAGGCAGCACGTGCCACGACCGCGACGACCGGGTCCAGCAGGGCCGGCACGCCTGCCACGCGGATCTCCTGACGCCACAGCACGGTCGACCCCCCGGGGCGCGGTGAGACCTCGAGGTCGATGGTGCCGTGCACGAGGCGCCCCTCCTTGTGCAGCCGAGCCGACCCCCGGCCGTCGTCCGAGCGGTCGGGGTGGGTGAGGGCGTCCACGACCATGACGTCGTCGAAGCCGACCGGGCCGACGGCAGTGCGGGCGGTGAACCGCGAGCCCACCTCGAGCTCGGCGGCTCGCAGGTGCTCGCCGCTCAGCGTGGTGAGGGGGATGACCTCCGAGTGCGCGCGCAGGTCGAGCACGCGGTCGAAGGCGACCGTCGGCGACACCGGCGGGGTGAGGTGGATCGTGAAGCGGGCCATGAGGACAGTCTGGCTCCACCCCACGTCACGGTGGGTCGCCGGTCGCCCGGACGGTGCTCAGGCCCCCGGGGTGGGCGTCGCCGATGCCTCGTCGATGAGCTGCTGGAGCCATCGCTCGACGGCGCTGTCGCTCGTGATCGTGGGCCGCTGCGTGGGGTCGACGGGCAGCGGCCACAGGAGGGTCGGGAACGGGTGCCCCGAGTCGTGGGGTCGCTGGGGCGCCGATGGTTGAGGTGATGGAGCGCCGGGCAGCAGGACCGGGGCCACGGACTCATAGCTGTGCCCGGTGCCGGTCGTGACCCGCACGGTGTGACCGTTCCCGCCGTCGTTCACACTGCGGCGGTTGCGAGGCAAGGTGGTGCTGGTGAGGTCGGGGTGCTCCTTGGTCAGGTTGCACGCCACGCACAGGCCCTGCCCGTTGGCCGCCGAGGTGGGGCCGCCGTCGGCGTGGGGGGTGACGTGGTCGACGTGCCTGGCGGGCGCGTCGCACCACGGCGTCCGGCACGTCGCGGCGTCGCGGGTCAGGACGAACCGGCGCAGCCCGTCGCTGAAGAGCCGTCGTCGGGAGTCCATGGCCACGAGCTCACCGGTGTCGGGCCGGACGAACAGGCGCCGGATCCAGACCCGCCCAGCGCGGGACAGACCACCCCCACGATCCGAGACCTGCCCGCCGCCGGGATCTGCGAGGGGGTCGTCCGGGTCGTCTGGGTGGTGGGTGTCCGCGGGTCGGAGGTACTCGCGGGCCCAGCCGGCGGGGACGGTGCCGTAGCCGAGCAGCTGCGCGGGGGTGTCAGCTCCGTCACCGGTGTTGAAGAGGGCGTCGAGGCCCATGACGAGCTGCACCTCGACGTCCACCCCCGCCCGACCGGTCGGCTCCTGTGCCGGGGCCGTCGAGCCCCGGACGGGGTCAGACTCGCCGGCCGTGCGAGAGCCGTCAGTTGAGCCGGCCGAGCCAGCCGGCTCTGCGGCGGCGCCGTCGGCGGGAATCTCGTCGGTGGTGGTGGCGTCGGGTTCGCTGGCGGCACGGCCGGTGACGCGGTCGACGAGGGTGTCGGCCATGACCTGACCCTTGCCCCGCTCATCCCCGGCTGCCTTAGCCGACGCTGCCGCCCCGGTCAGCGCCGCGTACGCGGCGACGGCCTCCGCGGCCGGCAGCAGCGCGGTCAGGTACGCCATCGTGTCCGGGGCCGACTTCATCGTGACTTTTCGCTCGGACTCGGCCTTCCGGGCCCGCCGCAGCACACTCTCAGGGTCGAGGCGGTACGCGATCCCCCGGACTAGACGGCTCAGCTCCCGGTCGCCCAGCCCGCCGAGGCGCTCGCCGTACGTGTCGTGCAGCTCCTGGTCCAGCAGACGCCGGTGCTCCGGGGACAGGATGGCTGCCTCCTTGGTGATGCTCAGGGCCCGCCACTCGCTCAGCACCCCCGCCTCGAGCAGCGCCAGCGCGTGGGGCATGTCGTGCGACAGGGTGAGGGAGAACCGGATGCCTTCGGCGCCCTTGAACGGCGACAGGTGCCGGGCCAGCGCGACCTGTGCCGCGACCCCGCCCTTGGCGATGAGGTTGCGCCTCGACGACGAGGGCCGCCGCTCCGGCTCACCCGCACCAGCCGAGCCGGCCGAGCCATCAGACCCAGCCGCACCGAGGTCCGAGTCGTCGGACGCCGTCTTGCCGCGGGTGTCGGCGTGGGCACCGAACTCCAAGGCCGCCGCCCACGAGGCCAGGTCAGCCTTCTCGCGGGCGTCGAGCCAGCCGTCGAAGTCGTTCGCGTCCAGCGCCGCCTCCGACTGCGCCCGCCAGCCGATCGAGGCCTGCTCCTGCGAGGCCACGAACCCGGCCGTCACCCTCACCTGCGCCGCACCGACCGCGGCCTTGACCCGCTCCAACGCGGTCAGCACGTCGATGCGCTCCGCGTCGGACAGCAGCCGTGCGGGCGTGGACTCCCTCATCGGGGCCGGGGGCGTGGGTGGTGCCGTCGTGTCGCCGGTGCTCGTGTCGCCGGTGCTCGTGTCGCCGGTGCTCGCACCGTGCGAACCAAGGCCCACGTCGACATTGTTCGACTCAGGCCCGGTACCGGCCACCGCACTGCCGCCGCCGGCTGCTGGCTCGGTCTGCTCGACGCCCGCGAGCGCCACCAGCAGGGCGTCGAGCCCTCCTGGTGTCAGCAACGCATCGCTATCGAACATGTGTTCTATTCTAGCAGGTCTCCGCATCCCGGGGCAGTGTTCTCCACAGCCGAGTTCACGCGTGTGCCAGCCGACTCATGGCGAGACCGGGCATCCGAGAACGGTTGCAGCAGATGCAGGTGCACAGAAGCGGGACGGAGCGACACTCTGATCCGGGAGGCCTTGAGTCGGCGCTGTGTACGGGCCGAGCGAACCACCTCTGAGTTGTGACACGGCTCCACCGCTGTCGTCCTCGGTGATCGACGGGAAGGGCGACCAGGAGGGGTGTGTGACAGGGGGGGGCGCGAAGAAAGTGCGGCGCGACATCCGTCCGACCGCGGGCCGTCAGGCGGGGGTCACGCGTCCGAGCCACTCGACGAGCAGGGCGCGCTCGCCCGGGGTGAGCGCCTGAAGGTCGGCGGCAGCCGCACGCAGGGTGACGGCCGCCGTCGCCACCGGGTCGTCCACGTCGCCGGGCGTGCCGGCATCCTCATCGACGAGGCTGTCCACGGGGTTGTCGACGGGGTTGTCCACGAGGTCACGGGTGAGGATGCCGGTGAGGAGCGTCTCGAGCATCGCCTCGGCGAGTCCGGGGTCACGACGGTCGGCGGGCACCTCGAGCAGGGCCTGCACGACGCCGACTCCGGCGGCGTGAACGAGGTCGACGGCTCGAGACTCGGTCACCCGCAGGCGCCCGGCGAGCGCGACCCGGTGCACGCGTGCTGCGAGGACCCCCCGTCCGGTCGCGGTGGCCTGCGAGGAGTGGGCCCGGGTGGGGTCGCCGAGGAGGCGGAACACGTCGGGGTTGGCCAGCCCGAACTCGATCTGGCGTCTCCAGCCGGCGACGAGATCCGCCACGGGGTCGGTGTCGTCGGCCGCGGCGGCGGCGACGTCACCTCGCTTGCTCGCCACGTGCTCGGCCAGGACGTGCTCGGCGACGGCTTCGAGCAGGCCGTCCTTGTCGCCGAACAGTCGGTAGAGGGTCGGCGCCTGCACTCCGGCGAGCTCGGTGACGGCGCGGGTGGTGACGGCGGCGGACCCGTGTTCGCGCAGCAGGTCGGCCGCGACGGCCGTGATCGCGGCCCGGGCCTGTTCGCGGGCGTCGCTCGGCGGGTTCATCGGCACAGCGTAGGGGTAGCGCCGCTAACACCCCCTTGTCAGCGCCGGTTACCGGCACTACGGTCGAACTGGTAACAGCGTTAACAGGCCAGAGAGACCCCCCCAGGAGGAACCATGATCGTCGTCACCGGGTCGACCGGAGCGCTCGGCGGCGCCGTCGTCGACCGGCTGCTCGAGCACCTGCCGCCCGAGCAGGTCGTCGCGACGGCTCGCGACCCACGTCGGGCCGCGCACCTGTCCGGCCGCGGGGTGGTCGTACGGCACGCCGACTACGGCGACCCCGCGTCGCTGCGGACGGCCTTCGCCGGCGCCGAGCAGGTGCTGCTCGTCTCCTCGAACGACCCGACGGGCGACCCCGTCGAGCAGCACCGGGCGGCGATGGACGCCGCCCGTCAGGCCGGGGTGGGGCGGGTGCTCTACACGAGCCACCAGGGGGCCGCCCCCGACAGCCCCTTCGTGCCGGCCCGCACCCACCACGCGACCGAGCAGCTGCTCGAGACCTCGGGCCTGGCCTGGACGTCACTGCGCAACGGGTTCTACGCCCACACCCTGCCGGCCGTCGTCGGGCCGTGGACGACCACGGGCGTCATGACGGTGCCGGCCGACGGGCCCGTGTCGTGGACCTCCCGCGACGACCTCGCGGTCGGCGCCGCCGAGGTGCTGCTGTCGACCCGGCCGTACGACGGCGTCGTCACCCTCACCGCCGGTGCCGCACCCACCTTCACCGACGCGGCCGAGCAGGCCGCCGCCGTGGTGGGTCATCCGGTTCGCCTCGAGGTGGTCGACGAGGAGACATGGGTGGCCGCCCTCGTGGCGGCCGGCCAGCCCGAGATGCGGGCCCGCTTCACGCTGGGGATCTTCCGCGCCGCCGCGGGCGGCTTCTTCGCCGGCACCGACCCGCTGCTCGGCCGGCTGCTCGGGCACGAGCCGGCCACCGCCGCCGACGCCCTCACGGCGGCGACAGCGGCGGCGGCCGGGCCGAGGGCAGGGGCGACGGCGGCCGCCGGTCGCTGACCCGCGCGGGTCAGCGCGAGTCAGCGTGCGGGGCCGGCCGGGTCGAGCAGGCGCCACCCCTCGGGGCCGTTGTGCACGACGCGGTCGGCCCGGGCCAGGCTCGGGGCGACGAGGTCGGCGTTCGGCTGGTCGGAGGTCTCGACCCACGTCCGGGCGGCGTGGGGCTGCTTGCCGAACGTCACGTGCCGCGCCACGAGCCGCTCGTGTCGCAGGCCCTCGTCGACCGTGACGAACCAGACCTCGTCGAGCGCGGCCCGGGCCCGCGGCCACGACCCGCCCGGCAGCAGCAGATAGTTGCCCTCGGTGACGACGAGGCGGGTGGTCGGCGGCACGACCATCGCTGCCGCGAGGGGCTGCTCGAGCGTGCGGTCGAACCCCGGGGCGTAGACCCACCCGTCGCGCTCCTCGCGGATGCGGCGGAGCAGGTGGGCGTAGCCGTCGGCGTCGAAGGTGTCGGGAGCGCCCTTGCGGGACAGGGCGTGCAGCCGTTCGAGCTGGACGTCGGCGAGGTGGTAGCCGTCCATCGGGACGTGGGCCACGAAGCCCTCGCCGTGCTCGGCGGCGACCTGCGCGACGAGCGCCTCGGCGAGCGTCGTCTTGCCCGCCCCGGGTGCTCCGGCGATGCCGAGCAGGGCCCGGCCGCCCTCGGGCACGAGGGCGGCCGCCGCGGCGGCCAGCGCGGCCACACCTTCCGGCCCCCCGGCATCCACCGTCTGCGCCCCGCTCACCTCACGCACCTTGCTCACCGTCGTCACCTCAGCCGACGCGGGCGGGCTGCGCCGACCGCGCCGACCGCGCCGACCGCGCCGCCTCGAGCTGCTCGACGATGAAGGCGTGGGCGCTGCGGGCGAGGTCGCCGCCGTCGTCCCAGAGGTTGCGCCAGATGGCGAGGTCGTTCGACAGGCCGGGCGCCAGCACCGCCGAGGAGAACGACTCGAACGTGACCGGGCCGCGGTACGAGACGCGCTCGAGGGCGGCGAAGAACGACTCGAAGTCGAGGTGGCCCGAGCCGAGGTAGCCGCGGTGGTTCTCGCCGATGTGCACGTAGCCGAGGCGGTCGCCGAGGTCGAGCACGGGCTGCACGAAGTCGTCCTCCTCGATGTTCATGTGGTAGATGTCGAGGTGGACCATGACGTTGTCCGACCCGATGTCGTCGGCCAGGGCGAGGGCATCGCGGGCGGTGTTGACGACGTTGGTCTCGTACCGGTTGCAGACCTCGAGGCCGAGGGTGACGCCGCGCGCCGCGGCGTCGACCGCGAGCTCCTTGAGCACGCCGACGACGTTGTCGCGGCCCCGCCGGCTCAGCGGCTGCGCGGCCTTGCCGAAGGCGCTGTAGAGGGCGCCGGTCAGCACCGTGGCACCGATGTCGGCGGTCACCGCGAGCGACTCCTGCAGCAGTGCGGCGCCGCGCGCGACGACGGCGGGGTCCTCGCTCGAGACGTCGGCGTCGGGGGCCAGGCCACGCGAGCACGCGGCGCCGAGGCCGGCCCGCGTCAGCGCCTCACGGGTGGCGGCGCGATCGAGGTTGACGGCGTCGTGCAGCGAGAACTCGAGCAGGTCGTAGCCGGCGGCCGCTGTCTGCGTCACGGCGCTCTCGACCGAGGCGGGCGAGGTGTCGCCCACCCAGACGAGGGCGTGGATGCCGATGGGGTTCTCCGGGCGCGCGCCCTCGGTGCTCGAGGTGGCCGGGTCGGTCGCCAGGGTGGTCGTGAGAGGGTTCGTCATGGTGGGGTCCGTCGTCTCCGTCGTGTCGCTCGGGTGCGTCATGGGTCAGTCGTTCTCGGTGGTGTCGCCCGCCCGGGCGCCGGTGATGAGGGCGACGATCTCGTCGCCGTTCGTCTCGGCGGTGCGGCGGCCGGCGACGCAGCGCCCGGCCCGCATGACCCACACCGCGTCGCTCAGCTTCAGCACCTGGGCGAAGTTGTGGCTGATGAGCAGGATGGCGTGGCCCTCGTCGCGCAGCCGCTCGATGAGCTGCTCGACCCGGGCCGTCTCCTGCACGCCGAGGGCCGCGGTGGGCTCGTCCATGATGATGAGCTTCGAGGTGAATCCCGCTGCGCGACAGATGGACACGGCCTGGCGCTGGCCGCCGCTGAGGCGACGCACGCGGGAGGTGACGGCGGGCACGTTGACGGCGAGCGAGGCGACCATGGAGGAGGCCTCCTTGCGCATCGCCTTGCGGTCGAGCACCTGGAAGGGGCCGAAACCGCGGGTCAGCTCGCGGTTGAGGAAGAGGTTCTGCCAGACGGTGAGGTCCTCGACGAGCGCGAGGTTCTGGTGCACCGTCTCGATGCCGGCCTCGCGGGCGTCCTCCGGCGAGCGGAACGACACCGGCCGGCCGTCGAAGGTGATCTCGCCCGAGTCGGGCCGGTGCACGCCGCTGATGCAGCGGATGAGGGTCGACTTGCCGGCGCCGTTGTCGCCGACGATCGCCGTGACCTCGCCGCGGCGGGCGTGCATGGCGACACCCTTGAGCGCACGCACCTGGCCGAAGCTGAGGGTCGCCCCCGTGACGGTGAGCAGCGCGTCGGCGGGCACGTCGTCGGCGAGGGCGCGACGGGCGGTGGTGTCGGGTGCCTGGGTCATTTCTGGAACCTCGTGAGGAAGGCCGCGAGGACGACGACGACGCCCACCGACAGCGGTTGGTAGAACTGCGAGACCCCGAGCAGGGTCAGGCCGTTGACGAGTGCGGTGAGCAGCAGCGCGCCGATGACGGGGCCGATGATCGTGGCGCGACCGCCGAAGAGGCTGACCCCGCCGAGCACGACCGCGGCCACCGAGTTGAGCAGGAACGAGGTGTTGGCCGCCGGCTCAGCGGCCCCGACGCGGGCCACGAGCAGGATCGAGGCGAGACCCGCGAGCAGGCCGGAGATGACGTAGACCGCGGTCTTGATGCGGGCCGTGCGCACGCCGGTGGCGTTGGCCGCCTCGCTGTTGCCGCCGGTCGCGAGCACGTACGTGCCGAACCGGGTGTGGAAGAGCACGACGTGGGCGACGACCGCGACGACGGCGGCGATGATCACGGAGTAGCCGAAGATCCCGACCGTGCCGGTCGACAGCTTGAGCAGCGGGGCGCTGATGACCGTCTGGGGCTTGCCGTCGGCGATGACGAGGGCGAGGCCCGACGCGGCCGACAGGGTGCCGAGCGTGACGATGAAGTCGGTGATGCGGCCGCGGGCGACGAGCAGCCCGTTGACGAGACCGACGAGGGCGCCGGCGACCACCGCGAGCAGCATCGACGCGACGAGTCCCCAGCCCGCCGTGAAGGCGGTGCCGAAGGCGACGGCAGCGAGCGTCATCGTCGAGGCGATCGACAGGTCGATGCCCGACGTCGCGACGACGAAGGTCTGGCCCACGGCGAGGATGATGAGGATCGCCGACGCGACGAGCATCGAGCGGATGTTGCCGCTGCTGAGGAACGTCGGGTTGAGGGCCTGGAAGACGACGACGAGCACGACCAGGGCGATGAGGGCGGCCCACTCGGCGAGGTTGCCGAGGCTGGCCGCCCCGCGCAGGCGTGAGGATGCCGACCGGTCGCCGCCCGCGGGACCCGTCGGGCCCGCGGTGGTGGCGCTCGTGGCGGTGGTGCCGGTGGCGGTGGCGCCGGTGCTCGAGGTGGCGGACGGGTCCGCGGGACGTGTGGTCACGGAGGGGCTCACTTCAGCAGGGCGGCGAAGGGGTCGTCGTAGCTCTCGCCGGGCTTGGGCGCCGCGGACAGCGCCTTGTCGACGTTCTCCTTGGTGACGACCTGGACGGGGGCCTTGACGTTCTCGGGCAGGGTCTTGCCGGCCATCGCGGCGCGGCAGGCCTCGAGGCCCATCGAGCCGATGACGAACGGGTACTGCGCGACGACGGCGTCGATGCCGCCGGACTTCACGGCCTCGAAGGCGTCCTTGTTGCCGTCGACGCTGATGACCTTGATCTGGCCGGTCTTGCCGGCGTTGGCGATGGCACGGGCGACGCCGAGTCCCATGTCGTCGTTGGCGGCGAAGAAGCCCTTGATGTCGGGCTTGGCGGCCATGATGTCGGTCGCCTTGGTCAGGGCGGTCTGGCGGTCCCAGTCGGCGGCGACCGTCTGCGCGACGGTGACGCCGGAGCCGAGGCCCTTCTGGAAGCCCTCGAGGCGGGCGCCACTCGTGGCGTCACCGGAGATGCCGCCGATGAGGGCGACCTCGCCGCCGCCCGGCAGCAGCGTCGACATCTGCTTGCCGGCCAGGGTGCCGGCCTCGACGTTGTCGGTGCCGATGTAGGTGCTGATCTTCGCACTCGCCGCCTGTGCCGCTGCCGCGTCGATCGGGCTGTCGATGTTGACGATCGGCACGTCCTTGGCCGACAGCTGCGCGATGCCCTGGACGAGGTTGGTGCCCGAGATGGGGTTGATGATGAAACAGCCGAAGTCCTGGCCGGCCAGCCCCGACAGCTTGTCGGCCTGGCCCGAGGTGTCGGTGATCGAGTTCGCGGCCTGGATGGTCACCTGGGTGCCGCCGGTGCTCGCGGCCTCCTTGATGCCGCTCTCCATGGCCTGGAAGAAGGGGTTGTCGAGGCCCTTGATGACGGCGCCGACCGGACCGGTCGAGCCCGAGGCGCCCGAAGCGGCGGAGGTGCCGCCGGCGGCGGGGGAGGAGCCGGACGTGTCGTCGCTGCCGCAGGCGGCCAGCGAGAGGGCGACGCCGGTGATGCCGAGCGCGGCGATGGCGCGACGTCCGGGGCGGGTGATGGATGCCATGGGGTGTCTCTCTCCGTTGAGGCCGGCAGGGCGCCGGACGACTTATGGCTAGTAGAAGACAGATATATGTCTACTGTCAAGCAGAAAAGCGGAACCCGGCTGCTATAAAGGGGTCCGGGGCCTCCGCCGGAGGCCTCCATGATCGAGACGCGAGGGGCCGACCGGGTCCGACGAGCGACGGACAGGGGTGAGCGCGAGGTGTCGTTGAACGCGTCCGCGCCCGCCTCGAGCGCGCTGCCGTGGGCGCCGGCCGCGGGTGAGACGGGGTCGGCCGGTCAGGTGCTCGCCCTCATCCGGGCGGCCGGAGCGCTCACCCGCGCCGACATCGCGGCCCGCACCGGGCTGGCCCGGCAGACGGTGGGCAACCGGCTCGACGCCCTGCAGGCCGCGGGCTACGTCACGCTCGCGTCGACGACGAGCACGGCGCGGGGCCGCCCCCCGGTCCAGTTCCGGTTCCGCCCCGACGGCGGGGTGCTGCTCGTCGCCGAGGCGGGTGCGACCGGCATCCGGGCCGCCGTCACCGACCTCGCCGGCGCGGTGCTGCACGACGTGCGCTCGGCCCTCGACGTCACCATCGGGCCGCGGCGGTGGCTCGCCGCCCTCGACGTCGTCTTCGACGACCTGCTCGGGCGGGCCGGCCGGGCGGCGACCGACGTGCGCGGCATCGGCCTGGCCCTGCCCGGGCCCATCGACTTCGAGCGGGCGGTCGTCGTCTCCCCCCCGATCATGACGGGGTGGGACGAGTACCCCATCCGTTCGTGGTTCGAAGGCCGCTACCCCTGCCCGGTGCTCGTCGAGAACGACGCCAACGCCATGGCGGTCGGGGAGTACCGCGCCTTCCACACCCACCGGTCGTCGGTGCTCATGCTCAAGCTCGCCACCGGCGTCGGCGCCGGCATCATCGCCGACGGTCGGCTCTACCGCGGGTTCGACGGGGCGGCCGGCGACATCGGCCACATCCAGATCACCCCGCCCGACGACGACGGCGACCCGCCGCTGTGCCGGTGCGGCAACCGCGGGTGCATCGAGGCGTACGCGGGCGGCTGGGCCATCATCCGCGACCTCAACGCCGGCGGTCGCGCCGTCGGGTCGGTGCGTGAGGTCGTCGGCCTCGTCAGCGCTGGCGACCCGCTCGCCACGGCGCTCTCCCGGCGGGCGGGGCGGCTGGTCGGGATCGCCCTGTCCGACGCCGTCAGCCTGCTCAACCCCGGTGTCGTCATCGTCGGCGGGGCCCTGTCGGCGGCGGCCAACGAGCTGTTCGCCGGCCTGCGCGAGTCGGTCTACGCGCGGTCGCTGCCGCTCGCCACGCGGCGCCTCGAGATCGTCGCCGCCCGGCTGGGCGACGGCGCCGGCGTATCCGGGCTCACGACGACCGTGACCGACCACGTCTTCGACCCGGCCAGGGTCGACGCGGCCCTCGCCCGGTCCGGCGGCTGACCGGGGTCGCGACCCCGGTCAGCCGGCGCGACTCACCCGATGGGGGCGAGGAGGCGGGCCCGCACGTCGGCGTCGGCCTCCGTCGACGACCCGGTGTCGCCGAGGCGGCGGGCCACCTCGGCGACGACCTGCGTCACCGTGGTCTTGCCCTGCGCGGCGAACTCGTCCTCCCGGTCGGGCCAGTGCAGCGACTCGGCGACGTCGAAGGTGACCTGCGGCTCGGGCGCCGAGATCGACAGCGGCGAGAAACGCGCGTAGGGGGCGAGGACGCGGTCCCACACGGCGGCCCGCTCGGCGAGCTCCGCCCCGGCGCCGGCGGCGTCGTCGTCGTCGACCGGGTCGTCGCCGGACGCGAGGGGGTAGGCCTCGATGCCCCGCAGCTGGAGGAACACCTCCTCGAGCCGCTCGTGCTCGGTGCCGAAGAGGACGTAGGTGTAGCGGCGAACGGGGTCGTCGCGGTCGTCCATGAACTGCGCCCGGCAGCGCAGGTCGAGGCGGGGCGGCAGGGGCAGCGCCGACGGGCGGTGCATGATGCCGTGACCGACGTCGAGGAACTCCGCCGCCCGGTGCAGCAGGCCACGCCGGTTCGCCGCGCTGACGACGAGGTCCTCGTCACCGACCTGCCCGTGCGACAGCTTGCGGAACACGGTGTCACGGTCGTCGTCGGCGAGCAGCTCGACGCACACGGCGGCGACGGCCCGGCGGATCTCCACCTGCCAGAGGGGCCAGCCGAAGCGCTCGAGGGCGCGGCTGACCGACGTCAGGCTCGTGTCGGTCGAGAGGCGGTAGCCCCTGGGCTGGCTGTAGGTCATGAGGGGCCTTCCTCGGGTCGGTCGCGGGTGGAGGGGTCGGGTTCGGCTCGGTGGTGGGAGGGCGAGGGCGCCGGCACGTCACTCGTCCCAGATGGTCGGCAGGCCCGCCTGGCCCTGCCGGGCGAGCAGCATCCACGTCGTCGCCGCGACGGCCGGGTGCCGACCCATCCCCATGGCCTCGTCGTCACGGGTCGCCTCGGGCCATGAGCCGTCGCCGCGCTGACCGGCCGACAGGGCCGAGAGCCGGGCGGAGGCGTCGGGGCGACCGAGGCGGTGGGCGGCCAGCGCCACGCCGGCCGACCCCTCGAACCACACGGGCCCGCCCGCCGCGGACGGCGGCCGCGGCGCCCACCCGGCCACCCCGGCATCCGTCGTCGCGAAGGTGTCGGCACCGTCGAGGGACGTCCCGGCGAGGTCGTCGCGACCGGTGCGCTCGAGCCACAGGGCGCCCCAGCTGGCGAGGTCGAGCATCGGGGTCGGGTCGGGGCCCTCCGGCTGCAGGCCCTGGAGGAACCGGCCCACGGTGGGGTCCCACAGCCGGGTGGCGACGGCGGCCTCGAGTCGGGTGGCGGCCGCCCCCGACGCGGTGGCGGCCTGTCCCGTCAGCACCCGGGCGGCGAGGGAGAGGGTGTGCCAGGCGTCGAGGTTGTGCTCCGCCCCGGCCCACGGCAGCTCGACGTCGGCGTCGAAGCCGCCGTCGGGGCGGGTGGCTCCTCGCCCGCCGGTGACGAGGCCGTCGAACGTGCCGGCGGTCCGCTGCCGGTCGAGCAGCCAGCCCACCGCGCGCACACCGGCGTCGACGAGCGCCGGTCGCCGAGGGTCGTCGGCGGGCAGCGACCGCAGGTGGCGCAGCAGCGCGTAGGTGGCGACGGCGTGGTTGCCGGTGCGGTACTCGGGCAGCGCGTAGGCGGGCGCGAGGGCGGCCGCCGAGCTGACGAACCCGCCGTCCTGCGACCCGCCCCGGGTCTGCAGCGCGAGCAGCCCGCGCACGAGGGTGGCGGCGGCGCCCTCGTCACCGAGGCTGTCGGCGGTGACGAGGGCGAGCGCCTGGTCGTAGGTGAAGCTGCGCCCGGCGGACGGGTCGGTGGCGGGCACGTCGTACGAGCGGACGAGGCCGGTGTCGGGGGCCGCCTCCGCGAGCACCGACCCGTCGCCGGCGTCGACGAGCTGGAAGACCTTGGCCCCGGGACGGCTCGAGTCGAAGGCGAAGGTGCCGTCGGCCCGGGCGGGCACCTCGTCGACGGGGTAGGTCGTGTCGGTCACGACGAGGGCGCGCACGACGAGCCCGTCGAGGATGCCGGGGTGGGGCCAGGTCGCGCCCTCCTGGCGGTAGCCGTGGTTCGCGTCGAGCAGCTGCAGCCCCCACTCGCCCGGAGGCACCGGCCCCGCGGCGGCGAGGTCGAGCGTGAAGGTCCCGTCGGGGGCGACGAGGGTCTGCAGCCCGGCCTGGGCCGGGCCGGTGGCGGTGAGGCGGACGACGTTGACGATCCAGCGCCCCGGCGTGGGTGCGACGGTGACCCGGCCCGCCACGAGCCCGCGGTACCCGCCCGACAGGGGGGCGGGCGAGGTGACGACGACGGGCGTCGCGGCGACCACGGGTGGCGTCGGACGGCCCCGCAGCGTGAAGCTCCCGCCGAGGGGGCCGGTCCATGCGGCCGGGTACTCGCGGTCGGGGGCGATGGTCGAGCCGCTCGTCACCGTCGTCCCCGAACCGAGCTGTGAGAGCACCCAGCCCCACGCGGCGGCCGACGAGGCCGACGCGGCCGACGCGGCCGACGAGACCGACGCCGCGGACGGAGAAGCCGAGGCCGGGGCGGCCGCGGCGAGGGCGAGGCAGCCGAGGGCACCGACCGCCACCCAGGTGGCGACGAGCGCCCGCAGGGGCGACGGGCGGGTCACAGCCACCACCGGGCCCGGGCCCAGCCGACGGCGACGACGAGGGCGGCGACGGCGAGGCCCTTGACCGGCATCCACCGCTCGGCGCGGACGTCGGCGTCGAGCCACGCGCGACGTCCCTGCTCGTCGGTGACTGCCGCAGGCGTCTTCTGGTCGCTCGGGTCGCTCACGACACCGCCACCTTCCCGGTCTTCTCGGTCTTGTCCCACGTCGTCGCCTTGCCGCGCGCCTGGGCGACGTAGGCGGCGAACGTGATGGCACACAGCAGGGGGCCGAAGCCGACGAGGAGCACGAGGGCCGGGACGAGCGGGCGGGTCAAGCGCCACCGGTCGAGCCGGTAGACCGCCCAGGCGGCGAGCATGCAACCGGCGCCCCAGACGTAGGCGGTGAGGGCCAGGAGGCTGCGCGACTGCTCGGTCCAGCCGAGGCCGGTCCCCTCGGCGACGCCCCTCACGAGGGCGTGCATCGGCCCCGGCACGAGCACCCACGCGAGGATCGCGAGGTTGACGAGACCGGGGAAGGCGACGGCCTGGCGCCAGCTGCGGCGGGCCACGCCGCGGTCGAGCAGCAGGGTGTAGGTGGTCGTCAGCACGAAGGCGAAGGCGCTCGCGCTCCAGTAGGCGCGGAAGAGCAGGTGGGCGTCGCCGGCGTCGAGCAGCCACAGCACGACGAGGGCGGTCGAGGCGAGCACCATGAAGGCGGGCAGCAGCAGCGTGGCGTACCACTGGAGGCCGAACCAGACGTTGCCGAGGTGGTGAGTCCGGCTGGGGCGGAAGAAGACCGAGCGGAACCGCCGGCTCACCTGCAGGTTCCCGCGCGACCAGCGCAGGCGCTGCTTCCACAGCCCGGTGACGCTCGCGGGCTCCTCGGCGTAGCACTGGGCGTGGGGGTCGAAGACGACGCGGCGGCCGCGCAGCTGGGTGAGCAGGGTCGTGACGGTGTCCTCGGCCAGCGTCTCGGTGTCGATCCGGCCACCGAGGGCCTCGAGGTTCTCGCGGCTGAGCAGCTGCGCACCACCGGCGAGGCAGGCCTGCGCGCCGACGACGTTCTGCGCGCGCCGGGCCGCCAGCTGGGCCGTCGCGTACTCGTAGCCGATGTAGCGGCTCATCCAGTTCGGCGGCTGGCTCGCCTCGCGGATGAACGCGGTCACGGCGCCGACCTCGGGGTCGGCGAGATGGCGGGCGAGCCGGGCGATCGCGTCGGGGGCGAAGACGACGTCGGCGTCGGTGATGAGCACCGCCTGCGCCCAGTCGTCGTCGAGCAGGGCGGCCAGCCCGTGGTTGAGGGTGTGGGCCTTGCCCTGACCGCCCTGCGCGCGACGGAGCACGAGCAGGCGCCCGGGATGACGGGCGCCCTTGTCGGCCAACAGCTCAGGGGTGCCGTCGGTGCTCGCGTCGTCGACGACGACGAGCCGCAGCCGGTCGGGCGGGTAGTCGAGGGCCATCATCCGGTCGACCGAGAAGTCGAGCACCGCCGCCTCGTTCCAGGCGGGGACCAGCACCGCCACCCGGGGCAGGTGGGCGGGGTCGGCCCGGTCGTAGTGCGACCGCCGCCCGTGCAGCGAGACGAGCACGAACTGCCAGACGGCGCAGAGCATCGGCAGCGCGCCGACGAGGATGAGCACGCTGAGCAGCCAGCCCGTGGTCGTCGTCGGCGTGTCGACCGCGGTCACGGTGACCGCCGCGCGCCGGCCTGCGCGGGCCGGCCGAGGGCGTCGAGCAGCCGGTCGAACCGGCCGACGTCGGCGGCGCGGTGGGCGTCGCTCCCCGCGACGATGCGCACACCGGCATCCGCGAGGGTCACGAGCACCCCGGATGCCGGGCAGCCCCACTTCTCGTTGGCCTCCACCGCCGCGTCGGCCGCGCGACAGGCGGCCGCGAGCTCCGCGAGGAGGTCGGCGAGCAGCGAGGGCTCGAGGTCCTGCTCGTCCACGGCGCACTTCGGCAGCAGGCTGAAGAGGTGGGCGACGACGGTCGGCGCGGGGCTGCGGCGCACGGCGGCCGCGGTCGCGAGCACGACGCGCTCGACGACGGCCGCCGCCGGGGTGCGCCCCGTCGTGACGGCGCTCGCCACCTCGCGCGGGTGCACCGGCCCGTCGACCCCCGGGAACTGGTGGTCGGCGACGAGGACGAGGTCGAGCGGCGGCAGGTCGGCCGGCAGGTCGAGGTGCCCACGGTCGTCGAGCATCTTGACCTCGACGCCGCACCGCACGGTGAGGCCGTCACGGTGCAGGGCGCGGACCTCGGCCACGTACTCGGGCAGCCACGTGGAGTCGGTGCGCACGTGGTCGCTGATGCCCCACGTGTGCAGGCCCGCCGCCACGGCCGCGTCGGCCATCGACCCGAGCCCGTCGGCGCCGTCGGTCCACGTGGAGTGGGTGTGCACGTCGCTGCCGAGGTCGACCGCCTGCAACCGCAGCTGCGGCGCGGGGCGGGCCGTCACGTCGCCGCCCCGAGGGCCGCCGGCACCGGGTCGGCTGAGGGCACGTCGCAGTACTCGGCGACCGGCACGAGCACCTCGTCCCAGTGGCGCACGACGGCGACCTCGGCGAACTCGACGTGGTCGGGCACGGGGTCGCCGAAGGCGGCGGCCACGGAGAGACGCGGCATGTCGACCCCGGCCGCGACGGTCAGGGCCATGGTGCCGGGGAAGCGCGGGTTGACCTCGAGCAGGGCGGGCGTGCCGTCGACCGCGCGGCGCACCTGGACGTTGACGACGCCGACGACGCCGATCGCCTCGGCCACCGTGCGGCCGAAGGTCACGAGGGCCGGGTCGGCGACGGTGCGCCCGGCCACCGCGATGCCGGAGTCGACCTTGTCGCGCCGCCTCGGGACGGCGGCGACGACGTGCCCGTCGGGCCGGGCGAGCACGTCGACGGAGAACTCCTCGCCGGGCAGCCACTCCTGCAGGATCTGGCTGCCGTCACGGGGCACCCCGTCGAGGTGCGCGGCGTCGGGCAGCACCGCGAAGCCGCGGCCGCCGGCACCGCTGCGCGGCTTGACGATGAAGGGCGTGCCGAGCGCGGCGACCTCCTCGTCCGTCGTGCCGCCCTCGAGCAGCACCGTGGCGGGCACCCGCACGGTGTCGGCGCACGCCTGCATGAGGGCCCACTTGTCAAGGCACGTCCCGAGGGTGGTCGGGCGCTCGACGAGCAGTCGGATGCCGTGGGCCGCGAAGTCGTCGGCCCGCCGGGAGACCTCGAGCAGCTCGACATCGACGGTGGGCACGACGAGGTCGGCACCGTGGGCGCGGGCCGCCTCGAGCAGGGCGTCGACGAAGCGGGGGTCGTCGCCGCGGGGGAGCAGCACCCGGTCGCCGGGGTCGGCGAGGTAGAGGCCGACGGCGTGGGGGTCGATGTCCGCGGCGACGACGCGGTACCGGTCGCGCAGCGCGCGCAGCAGCGTCACCGCCGCCGCCCCGCCGGCGCCGGTGACGAGGACGGTGCGGGAGCCGGGTGCGCCGGTCATGCGTCGACCGCCGTCCGCTGGTGCAGGTCGAGCACCGGCGCGGTCGGCCCGCTCTCGTCGACGACCTGGCTCACGGCGCGCTGGAGCGGCCGGGTGAGGCTGCGCACGATCTCGAACGGCTCGGCGTAGCGGGCCCGGGGCGCGAGGCTGCGCGCCCAGTAGCGGGCGGCGGCGATGACCATCTCGGGCTCGAGGTAGGAGCGGTCGCGCTGCGAGTCGAACAGGCGCAGCAGGTCGACCTTTCGCACGACGACATCGTCGATCGCGACGTACTTGGTCGGAGCGAACTCGTTGGTGGCAGAGGGCGACTGGAAGGCGAAGACCTGCGGCACGTGGCGGCTCGCGCTGATGACGGCGGTGTGCACCGAGCGGTGGTCCTGGTGCTGGTCGTGGCGGGAGTGGGTGTAGATGATCGTCGGGTCGACGAGGCGCACGACGGCCTCGAGCAGCCGGATGGTGTCCACGCCCCCGTCCAGCCGGGTGTCCGGCAGGTCGGCGAGCATGAGCTCGGCGCCCATGGTGGCGGCGGCCGCGGCCGCCTCGAGCATGCGGTCCTGCTGGTCGCCACCGACCGCACCGTGGCTGAGGGTGAACACGGAGACCGTGTCGCCGCGGCGGCGGTGGTCGAGCAGCGTGCCACCACAACCGATCTCGACGTCGTCGGGGTGGGCGCCGATGGCGAGCACCCGGTCGGCGCGGGCGCTCGCCTGCCGCAGGACCTTGGCGATCGTGGCGTCGAGGGCCATCGCGTCGTCGGGGTCGACGACGTCGCTGATGCCGGCGCGCATGGCGACGACGAGCAGCGGCGGGCTGAGGTCGTCGGGGCCGGCGAGCAGCAGCACCCTGGCGTTCGGGCTCACGGCGTGCAGCTCACGCACGAGCCGCACCCCCTCGTCGTCGGTCACGGCGTCGGCCCCGACGAAGAGCACGTGGAAGGCGGGCAGCTCCGAGACGCCGGCGAGCACGTCGACGGTGCGCAGGTCGGTGCACGCGCACCCGTGCCGGTCGAGGGCGGCGCGCACGGTCTCGGACCTCGACCGGCCGAGCAGCAGCGCGAGCGGCGGCGGGGCCGAGAGCCGGCGCTCGACGCCGACGGGGAGGTCGTCCTCCGCGGACCCGCCCGTCGACCCGGCCGCGCCGGTCATCCCGGTCATCCCGGCCATCGCCGGTAGGGCGGACACGGAGCTCGTGGTGGACGTGAGGGTCAGCGCTGCGGGTGCGGCGGCGACCGTCTCGTCGGGTCGGTCGACACCGGTCACGGGCGGCGTTCCTCCCAGGTCGTGCACCGGCATCCCCCACCGGCGCTGGAACAAAGCGTATTTTACGGACAGTAAACCGGACGATATGCCATGTTCCGCCCGAGCGGGAAGGGGCTCAACGCCCCCGGGCCGTGATTTCAAAATGCCCGATACATCCGCTTGACCGTAGTATGCGCGTCGGACGCACGTCACCGGCACGCGCTCCGACCGGCCTGGTCGCCCCCGCGGCCCGGCCGACACCCGCCGGACGCCCGATGCGAGACGAGGACGAGCAGTGGAGCTTCGCGACTACCTGGACGTGGCCCGGAAGAGGTGGCGCGTCATCGTGGCCGTCACCCTGGCGGTCGTCGCCGCGGCCGCCCTCTGGACGGCGACGACGACGCGGACCTACGCCTCGACGACCCAGTTCTTCGTCTCGACCTCGGGGGGTGACAACGCCGCCTCGCTGCAGCAGGGCAACACCTTCACCCAGGCCCGGGTGAAGTCGTACACGCAGCTGCTCGAGTCGCCGAAGATCCTCGACCCGGTCATCGCCGCGACGGGGCTCGACACGACCGCCGCCGCCCTCGCCGGCCAGATCAGCGCCACCGTGCCGCTCGACACCGTCGTCATCGAGGTCACCGTCACCGACACGAGCGCCACCCGGGCCGCCGACATCGCGCGGGCCATCGCGGGCACCTTCCCGAAGGCCATCGCCGACATCGAGCAGGTGCAGTCCGACCAGCAGAGCCCGGTCAAGGTCACCGTCGTCAAGCAGGCCGCGGTCGACCCGACCCCGGTCAGCCCCCGCCCGGCCCGCAACCTCGCGCTCGGGCTGGCCCTCGGGCTGCTGCTCGGCGCGGCCGTGGCCGTGCTGCGCGACGTGCTCGACCAGCGGGTCAAGAGCAGCCGCGACCTCGAGAGCGTCACCGACGCCACCGTCATCGGCGGCATCGCCTACGACGCCGACGCGGGCGACCACCCGCTCATCGTGCAGGTCGACCCCCGCTCACCGCGGGCCGAGGCCTTCCGCTCCGTGCGCACCAACCTGCAGTTCATCGACGTCACGGACGCACCGCGCACCATCGTCGTCACCTCGTCGGTGGCGGGCGAGGGCAAGTCGACGACGGTCGCCAACCTCGGGCTCACCCTCGCCGAGACCGGGCACAGCGTCGCCATCATCGAGGGCGACCTGCGCCGCCCCCGCCTGCTGGAGTACCTCGGCTTCGAGGGCGCGGTCGGCCTGACCGACGTGCTCATCGGCCGGCTCGAGGCGCACGAGGCGATGCAGCAGTTCGGCCGCAGCGACCTGTGGCTGCTCGGTGCCGGGCCGATCCCGCCCAACCCGAGCGAGCTGCTCGGCTCGCCGAGCATGGCCGCCCTCATCGAGCGCCTCGGTCAGCGCTTCGACCACGTCCTCATCGACGCCCCGCCGCTGCTGCCGGTGACCGACGCCGCGGTGCTCTCGACCCTCGTCGACGGGGCGGTCGTCGTCGTCGGGGCCGGCGTCGTCACCCGTGACCAGCTGCGCCACGCCCTCGACTCGCTCGAGGCGGTCAACGGCCGGGTGCTCGGGGTCATCCTCAACCGCCTGCAGGCGGGTGAGGGCGGCGCCTACGGCACGTACGCCTACGACTACTCGGCCGACACCGAGCGCACGACCGCTCGTGGCCCCGGACGCCTGCCCGCGTGGCTGACGCGGGGCTCGCGCGGGTCCGCGCGCCCGGGCCGGTACGGCCGCGGCCGTACCGGCACCGACGCCGCCGAGGCCGTGACGGGCGGTGCGGATGCCGTCGCGCCGGCCCGGGCGACCACGCGCACGGGCGCACCCGCGGGGCGGACCGGCATCCGGCCGACGCCTCCGCGGACCGACGACCCGAGGGCGGGCGACGCGGACGCCGCGGCGCCGCGGCCCGAGGTCGCCCGACGCTGACCGCGCGACCCGGGAGGCGCCCGCCCGCGCGGCGGCCCTAGCCTGTCGGCAGACGCGCCGCGCCGGGTGCGGCGCCGACGGTGACGGCGGGAGCGGCGCATGCAGCAGGGGCACCACGGCGACGACGGCACACGCCGTACGGGCGGTGCGCCGTGACGGCGGCCATGCCGCTCGACCCGCGCGAGGAGCGCGCCTACCGCCTGGTCGTCGGCCTCGCCGGCGCGCGGTCGGACCAGCTCGCCGAGGTGGCGGGGACGACGACGTCGGACGCGGCCGACCTGCTCGCCCGCCTGCACGCCAAGGGTCTGGTCAGCCGGCGACCGGGCGGTGAGCCCGAGTTCGTCGCCCTGCCGCCCGAGGTCGCTCTCGCGACCACCCTGCTGCGACAGCAGGAGTCGCTCGACGCGGCCCGTCAGCTCGTCTCCTCGCTGAGCGACGAGTACCGCGCCGCGAGCCGGCGCCGCGACGCCCACGCGGCGGTCGAGGTCGTCGTCGGCAGCCGGGTGCTGCGCGACACGCTGCGCGGTCTGCAGGACTCGGCCACGAGCGAGATCCTCTGGTTCTGCCGGGCCAACCCCCTCGCCATGGCCGGGTCCGAGAACCTCGAGGAGGAGGCCGCGCTGCGCCGCGGCGTGCGCTACCGGGCGGTGTACGAGCGGGCGCTCGTCGAGGCACCCGGCGAGCTGGACGGCATCCTCGAGGCGGTCGGGTGGGGCGAGGAGGCGAGGGTGACGCCGACGCTGCCGGTGCGTCTCGCCGTCGTCGACCGCTCGACCGCGGTGTGCCCGCTCACGTACGACGGCGACCGCGCGGTGGGCGAGCCGTCCGCCGCCGTCATCGGGCGGGGCCAGCTGCTCGACGCGCTCCTCGCGCTGTTCGAGGGCTGCTGGGAACGGGCCACCCCGCTCGTCGGCGAGGTGGACGGCGCCGCGGCCGCGACGGCCGGCGCCCCCGAGGCGGTGACCGAGGCGGGCGACGCGGTCACCGCCCAGGACCGCACCGTGCTCTCGCTCGTCGTCGCCGGTCTGCCCGACAAGTCGATCAGCTCGCAGCTGCGCGTCAGCCGTCGGACGGTGCAGCGCCGGCTCACCCGGCTCATGACCATCGCCGGGGTCGACACCCGGACCGCCCTGGCGTATCAGGCCGCCCGCCGCGGCTGGGTCTGACGCGCCCGACCTCCCCCCGACCGTCGTGTTCGCGACGGCCGGGGGATGGTCGATCGGCTGCGGCTCAGCGCCTCCCGTAGGCGTCGACCACCGTCTGCTGCACAAGGCTGCCGCTGCGGTCCGCGGCGTCGACCCGCAGCGAGACGGGGTCGCTGCCGGCCGGGACCGAGACCTGGAACCCGTCACCCACCCGGCGGACGGGCAGGCTCGACCACGTCGTGCCCCGGTCGCCCGACGACGACACCGCGAGGGTGGCCCCGGCCACGGACGAGCCGTCCTGCCGGCGCACCTCGATGCCCACCGTGTGGGCGCGGGCCGTGACCCGGCCGTCGGCGGCAGCGGGCACGTCGTACCGCACCTGCAGCAGGTCGAGGTCGGCCCCCGCCTCGGGCGTGTGCGCGGAGCGGAACGACCACGACGTCGACGTGCGCACGCCCCACTGCCACTCCGGCCCGCGCCGGGTCGTGGCGAGGTGGAGTCGGTAGCGCGCCTCTCCCGGGGTGGTGATGACGTCGGCCTGGCCGTACGGCAGCTCGGCCACGAGGCTGCCGTCGCGGTACAGCCGGGCCTGCTGCTCACCGTCGTAGCCCACGGCGACGTGCCCGTCGGCGTCGACGAACTCGGCGACGCGCAGCTCGAGGCGGTCACCGACGCGGCGTGAGGGGACCCCCGGTGCGGCCGCCGGGCGGACGACCGGCGCGTACCAACGCTCGGTCTCGCGGCCGGGAGGGTACGAGGTCGGCAGCTCGCTGAGGCCGCTGTCGAGCGGTCCCTGGGCCCAGCCGTCGCGCAGGTGCGAGACCCGGTGCTGCCAGAGGGTGTCGCCGGTCGAGACCCACTCCTCGCGCTGGCTCGGGGTGGCGACGAGGCGCCGGGTGTCGTTCCACGCGTAGTCCTGCCACGGACGCCAGCCGAACCGCTGCTCGTCGGCCCAGCCGCCCGAGCCCATGTCGCCGTAGGTCGTCGTGATGCGGCGGCTGTTCGACGGCGAGACGACGTGCACGACCTGGTCGGGCACCCGGCCCGTCGCCACCGTGACGACGTCGTAGAGGTACGGGCTGGTGCGCCGCAGGTCGAGCGTGACCCGGGCCCGGCCCTGCTGCGCCCGGGCGACGAGGCGGTCACCGTCGGCGGTGGTCGTCACCATCGAGGGCACCGCGGCCGGGCGGGCGGTGGGCTGGAACACGGTGCGGATGGAGTAGTCCGGCGGGCGCACGACGACGATGCCGGCGACACCGACCTTCGCGGCGCGGCGCAGCAGCACCTGCTCGTCGTCCCACCCGGCCGACCTCACGACGGCGACCTTGCCCGTCGCGCCGGCCAGCGAGGGACCAGGGGCGACGAGGTCGTAGGTCGTCGGCTCGGGCAGCACCGGGGAGTCCGGCAGCAGGTTCACCTGCGGCCGCTCGCCGAGGCCCGGGACGGTGAGCAGCGCGGAGGGCCGCACGAGCTGCCACCGGGTCGAGAACTCGAACGTGCCGTCGGCGGGCGCGCGCGTCGGCGTCACCCAGATCGTGTTCTCACCGAACTCCATGACGCCGTGGCTGACCCGGCGACCCGTGCCGAACTCCCGGTGTGCGTAGAGGCTGAGCACGGTCTGCTGCTGCGCGGGCTGTGGCGTCTGCACGAGCACCTTGCGGGTGAGCCGGGCGTCGAGCACGATCTCGGTGTCGCCCGTGATCGTCAGCGCCGGGTCCAGGATCTCGCCGAGGCGCTGGTCCTGCGGGTCGTACTGGTTGACGAGGGCGTGCAGCAGGTAGGTGCCCTCCTCGACGTCCATCTGCAGCGGGTCGCCCTCGCTGACGTACTGGACCCAGTCGGTGCCGGGCCGGTCGCCGAAGAGGGTGAGCACCGGAGCGCCGGTGTCGCGGCCCTCGAAGTCGACGGCCCGCACCGTGACCCGGTGTCGGGGCCCCGACCTCAGGGCGCCGACCGCGGTGCGCGTGACGTCACCGTCACCGGCGCTCGCGACGAGGGCCCCGCTCCACCGGCCGCGTTCGAGCCGCGTCGTGTCGAGCGTGACGACGACGTCGGCGCTGCCCCGGGCGGGGACGGTGACGGCCGAGGGCGCGGAGAACGCGTCCGTCGTGCGGCCGGCCACGTCGGCATCCGAGACGTCGAGGCGCAGCGCGAGCTCGGCCGGGACGTCGCCGTCGTTGCGGTACGTCACCGTGCGGGTGACCGGTCCCTCCTCGGTCGGGCGGGCGAAGTCGGCCGTGGCAGAGGCGAACACGCTCTGCGACACGGCGCGGGCGAGGTCGACCCGACCGGCCCCCTGCTGCCACACCGACAGGGTCGGGTTGGGTCGGGCCGAGCTGACGAGGGCGTCCTTGAGGCGCGCGCCGTCCCAGCCCGGATGCTGCTGGGCGAGCAGCGCGGCCGCACCGGCGACGTGCGGGGTGGCCATCGAGGTCCCGGAGGCCGTCGTGTAGCGCTCGTCGACCGGCGTGCCCATCGTCGTGCCGGCGGCGCGGGCGGCGACGATGTCGACGCCGGGCGCGCTGATCTCGGGCTTGAGGCCGCCGTCGCCGAGGCGCGGGCCGCGGCTGGAGAACTCGGCGAGGTTCTCGTCCCGGTCGACCGCGGCGACGGTCAGGGCGGCGGGGGCGGCGCCGGGGGCACCGACGGTCTCCTCCTCGCCCTCGTTGCCCGCGGCGACGACGAACAGGGCGCCGGTCTGGGCCGAGAGGCGGTCGACGGCGAGGCTGAGCGGGTCGGAGCCGTCCGTGGGGCCGCCGCCGAGGCTCATGTTGACGACGGTGGCGCCGCTGGCGGTCGCCCACTCCATCCCGGCGATGATCCACGAGTCGTAGCCGGAGCCGTCGTCGCCGAGCACCTTGCCCGAGAGGATGGTGGCCTCGGGCGCGACGCCCTGCAGGCGACCGCCGCTGGCGGCGCCGGTGCCGGCGATGGTCGAGGCGACGTGGGTGCCGTGGCCGAAGTGGTCGGTCGGCCCGGAGGCGCTCTCGCTGAAGTCGCGCTGCTCGGTGACGCGGTCGGCGAGGTCGGGGTGCGTCGCGTCGACGCCGGTGTCGAGGACGGCCACCTCGACACCCTTCCCCCGGAAGCCGGCGGCCCACGCTGCAGGGGCGCCGATCTGCGGCACGCTGTGGTCGAGCGAGGGGCGGACGCGGCCGTCGAGCCAGACGTGCGAGAACCCGCCGAGGGTGGTCGGGGCGGGGTTGGTGGCGCGCGCACCGGGCGTCGAACCCGACGCGGAACCCGGCGTGAGCGAACGCCACACGTCGTCGAGCTCGGCGGTGGTCGCGGTCAGGGCCGCGCCACCGATGCTCGGCAGGGCCCGCGTCGTGCGGGTGCCCGTGACCGGGGCCCGGCGGGCGGTCGGGTCGGGGTCGGCGTAGGCGACGACGAGCGGCAGGCTGTCACGTCCGGCGTAGCCGTCGTCGACGAGGCTGCTCACCTCGAAGAGGTCGTCGTCGAGCACGCCCCGGGCGACGTAGGGCACGGCGTCGCTCGGCAGCACCATGAGCTCGCCGTCGACCTCCGTCGTGCTGAAGGTGACCGTCTCGCGCCCCGCGCCGGGCTCCACGGACGCGGTGCGGCGCCCGCCCCCGGCATCCGTGACCGTGACGACGTCGCCGGTGATGAGGGTGACGCGGTCGCTGCGACCGGGGACGGCCGTGGTCGTCGGGCCCGACGCGGTCGGCGGCGCCGGCGGCGACCCCGGAGTCGGGTCTGCCGCGGCGGAGCCGGTCGGCGCGAGGGCGACGAGCGACGCGGTGAGGGCGGTCGAGAGGGTGGCGGCGACGGCGAGGCGGGCGGGGTGCGGCCGGCGTGACAACGGCATGAGGCTCCTCGAGCAGGTGGGGGGTGCCGTCAGTATGGGAGCGCCGTCACCGCCGCCCCCCGGTCCGCCGCTGCCGCATGTGCGACATGGCGCAAGCGCGTCACCGATCCATCACGACGGCGCTCGGGAGGCGGAGCGGCGCTCGGACTGACACGATTGTCCGGGCCACCGCGGCCTCCCTTCCGCCGCGGACGGCACTCGGGCGCGCGCCCGTCACCGGCCGACCGACTCCTTCCGGTCCGTGGCAGCCGCACCGCGGTGGGGGGTCGGGCACGGAACCCGGCCCCTCACCACCACCCGCCGAGCGGGCACCGCACCCCGGGGACGCCGGTCAGTCGCGTCCTACGAGCGCCGCGGCCACGGGTGCCAGGTCGGCCTCGATCTGCCGGGCCATCTGCTCGTAGACGCCGCGCCCCCGCCGGTACGGGTCGACGACGTCGGAGTCGGCGGCCGACCGGGGCGGCACGGTGCCCCGCAGTGAGGCCGCCGCGGCCGCCACGGCGGACGGGCGGTTCTGGCCGGCGGCGGCGAGCGCGTCCGCGGCCGCCGACAGCTGCCCGCCGCGGGCGAGGTCGGCGAGGTCGCCGAGGGTGAAGGTCCGGTTGAGGGCGCGGGGCAGGAGCGTGACGACGGCGGCCCGGTGCTCACGGGCGGCGCAGACGACGAGGTCGGCGCCGGCCACGATGTCGGCGGTGAGCCGGCGGGCGACGAACCCCGACGGGTCGCCGCCGTGCTGCGCGAGCAGGGTCGCCGACTCCGGGTCCATGTCCGAGCCGACGAGCGCGCCGGTGCCGGCACTGACGACCTCGGTCGTGCGGCCCGCGTCGCCGAGCAGCCGCCGCAGCCGCCGCTCGAGGTAGGGCGAGCGCGCGACGTTGCCCGTGCAGACGACGAGCACCCGTCCGTCGGTGCCTCCGGGAGTGGCGTCCGGACGGTCGGTCGGGGAGTCCGGCTGCGCCGGCCACGAGGTCATGGTGCCGAGCCTAGGGGCTCCTTGATGTCACTATGTAACCGCTTTGCACGATTTAGACCTTTGGTCCCGTAGGGTGAACGCACCAGCCCGGCGCGACGAGCGGAAGGCCCATGCGACTCCTCATCACCGGCGGCGCCGGCTTCATCGGGTCGACCCTCGCGACGCTCGCGGTCGAGGACGGCCATGACGTCACGGTCCTCGACGACCTGTCGACCGGGCACCGCGACAACCTGCGCGACCTGACGGTCCGGCTCGTCGAGGGCTCCGTCGTCGACCGTGCGGCCGTCGACGACTCGATGACCGATATCGACTCCGTCGTCCACCTCGCCGCCCTCGGGAGCGTGCCGCGCAGCATCGCCGACCCCGTCGCCACGCACGTGGCCAACGCCACCGGCACGCTGACGGTGCTCGAGGCGGCGCGGGCGGCCGGCATCCGTCACCTCGCGTACTCGTCGTCGTCGTCGGTCTACGGTCTCAACCCGGCTCTGCCGAAGCACGAGCGGGAGTGGGTGCGCCCGCTCAGCCCGTACGCGGTCACCAAGCTCGCGAGCGAGCAGTACGTCCTCGCCTACCAGCAGTCGTTCGGCCTCTCGACGCTCGCCTTCCGCCTCTTCAACGTCTACGGGCCGCGCCAGCGCCCCGGGCACGCCTACGCCGCCGTCGTCCCCGTCTTCCTCGACCGCCTCCTGCGCGGCGAGCCGCTGCGGGTCAACGGTGACGGCCTGCACTCGCGCGACTTCACCTACGTCGGCACCGTCTGCCGCGTCCTGCTCGACGCGGCCCGGCGCCGGGTCACCCACCCCGAGCCGGTCAACCTCGCCTTCGGCACGAGCACGACGCTGCTCGAGCTCGTCGCCTCCCTGGAGCGGGCCGCCGGCATCGTCGCGACGGTCGAGCACGTCGACCCGCGGCCCGGGGACGTGCTGCACTCGCAGGCCGACGACGCCTCCCTCCTGCGCCTCTTCCCCGGCATCCGCGCCACCCCCCTCGACGAGGGTCTCGCCGAGACCGTCGCCTACGTCAAGGAGCACCTGTGAGCAGCACTCTCGTCGTCGTCGGTCAGGGGTACGTCGGCCTGCCGATCGCCCTGCGGGCCGCGGAGACCGGCCGACGCGTCGTCGGTCTCGACACCGACGCCGCCACCGTCGCCGCCCTCAACGCCGGCACGTCGCACATCGGTGACATCACCGACGACGAGCTGCGCCGCGGCCTCGCCGCGGGCTACCGCGCCACGACGGATGCCGGGTGCATCGCCGAGGCGGACACCGTCGTCGTGTGCGTGCCGACCCCGCTCGCCCCCGAGGGTGGCCCCGACCTCGGTGCCGTCGAGGGTGCGGCCCGGGCCATCGGCAGCCACGTCTCGCCGGGCACCCTCGTCATCCTCGAGTCGACGACCTACCCGGGCACGACCGAGGAGATCTTCGCCCCGCTCGTGCTCACCGACCGCTTCACCGTCGGCGTCGACCTCAACATCGCCTTCTCGCCGGAGCGCATCGACCCGGGCAACACGACCTACGGGGTGCGCAACACCCCCAAGGTCGTCGGTGGCGTGACGCCCGAGTGCACCCGCCGGGCCCGCGACTTCTACGCCTCCTTCATCGACACCGTCGTCGAGGCCAAGGGCGCCCGCGAGGCCGAGATGGCCAAGCTGCTCGAGAACACCTTCCGACACGTCAACATCGCCCTCGTCAACGAGATGGTGCGCTTCTCGCAGGAGCTCGACATCGACCTGTGGGACGCCATCGACTGCGCCGAGACCAAGCCCTTCGGGTTCATGGCCTTCCGGCCCGGCCCGGGGGTCGGTGGGCACTGCATCCCGGTCGACCCCAGCTACCTGTCCCACCGCGTCAAGGCCAAGCTCGGCTACGCCTTCCGCATGGTCGAGCTCGCCGAGGAGATCAACCACGCGGCTCCCGACTACGTGGCCGCCCGGGTGCGCGACATGCTCAACGACGCCTCCCTGCCGGTTCGGGGCTCGACCGTCCTGCTGCTCGGGGTCACCTACAAGCCCGACGTCGCCGACTGTCGCGAGAGCCCGGCCGACCCGCTCGCGGTGCGCCTGCGCTCGTGGGGCGCCGACGTGCGCTACCACGACCCCTTCGTGCCGGTGTGGCACCCGCACGGGAGCGACGAGACGTTCCACCGGGAGGCCGACCTCGGGGCCGCCGTCGCGGCGGCCGACGCCGTCGTGCTGCTCCAGGCGCACGCCCGGTACGACCTCGAGGCCCTCGCCGACAGCGGCGCGGTCGTGCTCGACACGCGCGGCCGGCTGACCCCGAGCAAGGTCGTGGCCCGCCTCTGACGAGACGGCCCGTCCATGCCCTTCCCCTCGGCTCGCCGGTTTGGTTGAATAATCCGACTTGTCCGTTTAGACCAAGGGGAACGATCATGCGGAGATGGACATCATGGCTGCGGCTCCGGACGGCGGCGGTCGCCGTGCTCGGGGCCGTGGCCGTCGTGGCGGTCGGGGCCGGCCCGGCCCAGGCCGCCACGGCCGGGAACAAGGCGTTCGCGGGGTACGCCCACGACCTCAAGTCCTACGTGCTGGCGACGGGGGCCGTCTCGGCGGGCCCGGTCGTGGCCGCCGGGGTGGGGTGCTCCGACCGGGCCACCCTGTTCTACCAGGACAGCGCGGCCAGCTCGTCGCTGCTGGGGCTCACCCTCAACGGCGTGCAGACGAGCAGCGGCGGGTTCAAGAGCGGCACGGTGCAGGAGAACCGCTCGACGTTCTCGACGACGAACGTCAACCTGCCGATCGGCACCGCCTCGCTGCGGGCTGACTCGATCTCGGTGACGACGAGCGTCTTCTACGACACGTCGACCCGTACCTTCTCGCAGAGCTCGACGATGACGGTCGCCAACCTCAGGGTGCTGCTCACCCCACTCGGCCCGACGATCGTCAGCATCAACGGCACCGTGCAGCCGAACTTCGGCATCACGGTCCCCGGCATCGCCACCCTCGTGCTGCACGGCAACCGCGTGTCCGGTTCGGCGAACAGCAGTGCCATGGGCACCCTGTCGACGGCCGTTCAGGTCGACCTGCTCGGCGGCCTCAGCTCGACCCGCGTCGGTGAGGTCTCCGCCTCGCTCTACGGCACGCCCGACCAGACCTTCATGTACGGTCAGGGTGAGGGCGTGCGCGTCGCGGCCTCCGACCAGCTGCTCACCGTCGGGCCACTCGTCACCGCCCAGCTGCCGTGCGTCGGCAACGGGGGCGCGGCATCGTCCGTCGCCGGCACGAACGGGTTGCCGGCCCTGCTCGGCAACCTCGGCGTCGTCACCTCCACGGCGACAGGCAGCCGCTCGGACCTCCAGGCCGACGCCCGCACCACCAGCCAGGTCGCCTCGGTGAACCTGCTCGGTGGTCTCGTCACGGCGGATGCCGTGGGGTCGACCTCGCGGGTCACGAGCACCGACGGCGCGGAGACGGTCGACCGGTCGGCGTCCGCCTCGACCTTCACCGGGCTGACGGTCGCCGGGGTGCCGGTCTCCGCCGACGCGGCTCCGGGCACGACGATCTCGCTCGCCGGCATCGGCCAGGTGGTGCTCAACGCGCGCACCGCCTACCCGACCGGCGTGGAGGTCATCCCGCTCACGGTGCGGGTCAACCCCGGCAACACCCTCGGGCTGCCGTCGGCGACGATCGTCGTGGCGCGTTCGTACGCCTTCCTCACCGGCCCGGAGACGACCCCGGCGGCGCTCAAGGCCGCCCGCTCCTTCATGACGAAGCAGTCGGACGAGCCGGCCGAGGCGGTGAAGCCGGCTCCCTCGAGCCCGGTGACCGGCCTGCAGAAGCAGGCCGCGACCTCGAGCGCGAAGCGCACGTGGAGTGACGGGGGCACGCACCGCGTCGCCGTCGCACCGACCGTGAAGGCGCCGACGAAGGCGCCGACGAAGGTGACGGCGAAGGGCTGACGCCGGACACGCGAAGGGCCGGGGCACGTGCCCCGGCTCTTCGTCGTCCCCCCTCGAGGTCGCTGACACGAGGGTCGAGCGTCACGGCAGCCGGTGGCGCAGCTCGCGCGCCGGGACGCCGCCGACGACCGCACCCGGGCGCACGTCGCGGGTGACGACCGCGCCCGCGGCGACCGCGGCGCCACGACCGATGACGACGCCCGGCAGCACGGTGACGCGGGCACCGATGAAGACGTCGGCCTCGACGACGATGGGGGCGCTGCGGGCGGGCTGGTCCCAGAACCGCCCCCCGTCGGGCGGGACGGGGTGGTCGTTCGTGACGAACAGGCACTGCGGCCCCATGATGAGGCGCTCGCCGAGCTCGATCCGGTCGGGCCCCGTGCAGACCGTTCCCGCCCCGATGCCCGCGTCGTCGTGCAGCCGCAGCCCGGGCGCCAGCCGCACCCCGGGAGCGATGTTGACACGCGACCCGACCCCGTCGCACAGCCCGCGCGCGAGGGCGGCGCGCAGCGCCCGCCCACCCGGGAGCAGCGGGTGCAGGCGTGACGCGAACCCGTAGTACGCGACGGCGCCGAGGCGTCGGCGCCCCGCCGTCACGAGGCGCGACCGGATGCCGTCAGCCACCGTCACCCCCCAGGGCGCGGGCCGGCACGCCCACCACCGTCGACCCCGCGGCGACGTCCCGCGTGATGACAGCGCCGGCGCCGGCGGTCGAGCCGTCGCCCAGGCTGACGCCCTTGAGGACGGTGACCCGGGCCCCGAGCCAGCAGTGCGCCCCGACCGTGACCGGAGCCGAGTCGTGGGCCACCGGGTCGATGGTGCCGTCGGAGGCTCGGGCGTGGTCGGAGTCGCGCAGGACGCACATCTCGGCGACGAGCGTGCCGGGCCCCACGCGCACCGACCGGCGGGCGACGACGACGCTGCCGGGGCCCACGAAGTCACCGAGCAGCTCGAGCCGGCCGGCGGGTCCGACCTCGATGACGGTCCCGCCCGCCACCGCGCAGGGGCCGAGGACGAGGCGACCGCCGGGCGCGACGTCGACCCGCACGCCGCGGGCCAGGCGGGCCCGGGGGTGCACCCGGACGCCCGCGAACCGCAGCGTCAGGGCCTGCGCCCGAGCCTGCTCGAGGCGCACGCGCAGGCGCGTCGCGGCCCTACGGCGCAGCGACCGTGCGTCCATCGGTCCCCTCCTTCGTGGCTGGGTGGTGCTCGGTTCCGGTCAGGCTGGCTGCGACCGAAGACACGGTCGACATCTCGGGGGGCCTCGAGCGGTACAGCAGGAGACAGGCCGCCGACACCCCGGCGTAGACGAGCAGCGACGCGACCGCCGCCCCGAGCATGCCCCCGACGGTGATCGCCACCCAGTAGACGCCGGCGCTCGCGACGAGCGCACCGGCCCCGACCACGGCCGAGAGCCCGACCCGGCCGCCCCCGAGGACCATGCGCATGACGACGTCGAACGGCACGAGCAGCAGCTCGCCCACGAGCAGCAGCAGCAGGGGCACGACCGCCCCGAGGTAGACGGGGTCGACGGCGTGGACGAACAGGAGACCGGCGACCGCCGCCAGGGCGACCGCGGGGAGGCTCCAGCGGTAGGCCCGCACGAGGTGCGGTCGCACCGGGGTGCGACCGCGGTCGTTCGCGGCCTCGGCGTAGGCCACCTGGCCGAACGAGGCGGGGACGAAGCGCGGCATCTCCGCGAAGCTGCCGGCCAGGCTGTAGACCGACACGGCCACCGGGCCCACGATGACGCCGAGCAGGATGCGGTCGAGGCGGAAGGCGAGCGCGAGACCGCCGGTGAGGACGAGGCTCGGCGCCCCGACCCGGACGAGGGTCCGCGCCGAGGGCGGCCCGGTGGCGACGTCACCGGTCGGGACCTCACGAGCCGGACGGGCCTCACCGGCCCGGCGCCCTCGCAGGTGCAGCAGCTGGACGACGTTGACGGTGAGCATCGCGCCGGCCTGGGTCGTGACGGCGGCCCCGAAGGTGGGGGTGATCAGCGTCGCCACGGCGGCGGCGACGGTCGTCAGCGCGTTGGCGGTCGCGTACACCGCCCCGGTGCGGAAGTCGCTGCGGGCGAACCACAGCTCGACGAGCTGGGCCGTGAGCACGAGACCCGTCCCGAGGGCGGCGACCGCCGCGGCGTCACGGAGGCCGCCGACGGCATCCGCGACCCCGAGCAGCCCGAGCACGGCCGAGGCCAGCACCCCGTGCGCGACCGCGCACCCGAGCGTGAGGCGCAGGTAGGCGTGCTCGAGGGCGCCCGGGTGGTCGGAGTGGGGCAGGAGGCGGCGCAGGCCGACGCTCGAACCGAGCCCGGCGAGCGGTGCCGTCAGCGCGAGGGCGGTGACGAGAAAGACGTAGCGGCCCCGCTCGTCCGCGGGCAGGGTCGCCGAGGTGGCGAGGTTGGCGACGGCGGCGAGGCCGAGCTGTCCCGCGCTGCCCGTGGCGACGGCGAGCACACCGCCCCGGCGTGCCGTCGTCACGACGCACC
The DNA here is from genome assembly GCF_003635045.1 of Terracoccus luteus. Taxonomy (NCBI): domain Bacteria; kingdom Bacillati; phylum Actinomycetota; class Actinomycetes; order Micrococcales; family Intrasporangiaceae; genus Terracoccus; species Terracoccus luteus. Next base: position 3,586,181 of record NZ_RBXT01000001.1, read on the forward strand.
CCGTGCGGCGCCGACCGGCCGGGCGGTCCGGACCGGTGGCGGCCCGGCGGCGGCCCGGCGACCCGCGCCGGCACTCTCGTGCTGCACCCGGGCCCACAGGTGCACGGCGAGCACGACGGCCAGTCCGATCGCGACCTGCGGCACGACGGCGGCGAAGCTGTTGCGCACCGCGATCGTGAGCGGCAGCGCGACGACCGGGAAGACGGCCAGGCGCGCCGCGGTGTCGAACGGTCCGCGGCTGAGGCGGCACAGCACGACGGCGAGCCCGACCATGACGACGACGACGCCCGCCACACCGGCGGCGTCGTAGCCCTCGGCGACCGGCGAGCCACCGATGGCGCCGACCAGCTCGTTGACCTTGACGTTGAAGAGGCGGGGGTCGTCGACGGGTGGGCCGCCGTGCCACCCGGTGAGGCCCTCGACGACGCGGAGCGGCACGGCGACGAAGCTGACGAACCACGTCGGTTCCTGGCCGGCGCTCGACCAGCGCATCACCTCGGCGGTCGGCCGGATGGAGAAGCCGAGCTCGGTCACGGTCGAGACCACCCCGTCGAGCAGGCCGCCCGGGCCGGGCTGCGCCCCCACCCGCGTCAGGCGCACGACCGACGCCCCGCCCAGGGCCGCGACGGCGGCGACGCCGATGAGCAACGCGGGCACCCGGCGCCCCACGAGGGTGCGCGTCGCGAGCAGCACGCACGCGGGGAACAGCACCGAGCCGCGCAGCCCCAGCGGGAACAGCACGAGGGCGAGCACTGCGAACACGACCAGGCCCCACCGCCGCGCGGTCGTGTCGCCGAGCTGGGTCAGGCTCGAGCCGACCCCGAAGGCCCACAGGGCGTAGCCGGTCGTCTGGTCCTGCGCCGCCTCGAGGAAGGCGAGGTACCCGCCGCCCACGAGCCCCAGGCCCCCACGTCCGACGATGGCGACGGCGAGGACGAGCACGCCCAGCCCCTGCAGCGCGAGCCCCGTGGCCGCGACGGCGTCGCAGAGGCGTCGTTGTCCGGGGGCGAGCGCGCGCCCGTGGACCTCGGCCCGGTGTCGCGCCCGGTGTCGCGCCCGGTGTCGGGCCCCACCCCCCGACACGCGACCTGACACACGACCCGAGCCGGAGGGGGCAGGACGCCGGGACGACCGTCGTGCGCGCCACCGGCCGCCGAGGTACTTCGCCCGGTGACGGGCGCGGTGGGCCGGCGAGCGCGGGGCGAGGGCGAGGGCGATGACGGCGAAGACGAGGGCGCCGACGGAGGCCACCGTGACGGCCGGGCGCAGCCACGGGGTGGCGACCCAGTAGACGGCGGTCGTCGTGACGTCGGCCAGCGTCGTGACGCCGAAGACGCCGAGGGTCCAGACCATGCCGAAGTGGAAGAGGCAGAACAGGCCGAGCCACAGCACGGGCGCCGCGGTGAGGTCGCCACCCCACCGCAGGGCGACGACCCCGACGCAGCCCACCGTGACGACGAGGGTCGCCGCGGCCATCGTCGTCAGGTCGGGCTCGTCACCGCGGGCGAGCACGACGACGGCGCTGACGACGCAGGCGAGGGCGGCGAGCACGAGCAGGGGTCTCACGCCGACGCCCCGCACACCCGTCTCCACTGCTCCAGCACGCGCTCGAGGTCGTGCGATGAGCCCACCATCGTCGCCCGCACCCGGTCGGGCGGGACGGCGTCGTCGAGGGTGCGTCGCACGGCGGCGGCGAAGGCGGCCGGGCCGGCGGCCGGCGCGACGAGCGTCACGCCGTCGAGGTCGCCGCAGGCGGCCCGGATGCCGGGGAGGTCGCTCGCGACGACCGGACGTCCCGCGGCCAGGGCCTCGAGCACGACGAGGGGCAGGCCCTCGCGCACCGAGGGCAGGACGAGGACGTCGGCGGCGGCGACGGCCGGGCGGACGTCGTCGAGCAGCCCGAGGTCGTGCACCCGGTGGCGCACGTCGTCCCCGACGGGGCCGAGGTCGCCCGCGTCGGCCGCGCCGGCGAGCAGCAGGACCGCGTCGTCGTCGAGCTCGCGAAGCAGCGGGACGAGGGCGGCCCGGTTCTTCTCCGGCGACCCGCGACCGACGTGGAGCAGCACCCGCCCCGACGAGGGGAGGCCGAGGGCGCGACGCGACGCACCGGCATCCTCGGGGGTGAAGCGGGTGAGGTCGACGGCGTTCGGCAGCACGACGGCGGTCGGCCCCGGGCGGCGGCCCGAGAAGGCGAGGGTGCTCGGCGTGACCCCGACGACGGTCGTGGCGCCGAGGCGGAGCAGCACGCGGGAGACGGCGCGGTAGGCGCGGCGGACGCGCGAGCCGGGGCGGCCGTCGCCGTCGCTGTGCATGACCGCGACCCGGCGCCGTACGCCGACCGCGGCCGCGACGAGCAGCACGAGACCCGACGCGAGCGACACGTGCGAGACGACGACGTCGGGCCGCAGGCGCCGCAGGGTGAGGGCGAGGCGCACGGGGAAGGTGGCCCAGGGGGTGGTCGCACAGGGCACGTCGGGCACCCCCGCGGCGGCGAAGTCACCGGTGAGGCGCCCGTGACGACCGCTCAGCGCGACGACGGTGTGGCGGCTGTGGCCCTCGGCGACGAGCCGTCGCGTCGTCTGCAGCAGCATCCGCTCGGCCCCGCCGACGTCGAGGCACCCCATGACGTGCACGACGGATGCCGGCCCGTCCGGGGTCGCCGGGGTCGCCGGGGTCGCCGGGGCCGTCACGTCGCCGCCCGTCGGCGGGGGCGGGCGACGTCGAGCACGGCGCCGACGAGGTCGTCGACACCGTCGCGACGGTCGAAGACCCGACCGGCCGCCTCGAGGTTGTGCCGCACCGAGAGCCGCCACGCGTCGGGGTCCGCGACGAGGGCGGCGAGGGCGTCGGCCAGCGCGGCCGGGTCCCGGGGCGCCACCGTGCGGTGCGGCTCGAGCAGCTCGGGGACACCGCCCACGGCCGTGGCGACGCACGCCATCCCGTCGGCCATCGCCTCGACGAGGGCGCGGGGCAGCCCCTCGGTCCACGAGGCGAGGACGAAGACCTCGTGGCGGCGCAGCTCGTGCAGCAGGTCCGCGGCGTACAGGTGCCCGGTGAAGGTGACCCGGCCCGGCGCGTGGCGCTCGGCCGCCTCGCGGAGCCGTTCGCGCAGCCGCCCCTCACCGACGACGGTGAGGCGCACGTCCAGGCCCCGGCCGGCCAGCAGCCCGACGGCCTGCGTCAGCTCGTCGACGCCCTTGTACGGCTGCTCGAGGCTGGCCACCGTGACGAGCGAGACCGCCGGACGGGCGGGGGCGGGGCGTGGGTCGGGCCGGGGCGCGAGGGCGCGGGCGGTCGAGATGGCGAACGACCGGCCCGGGCCCGTCGATCCGGTCGGCGGGTAGCGCCGTTGCAGCGCCTCGGCCGTCACGAAGTTGGTGACGGCGGCCCGGCGGGCGGCCCAGCGCTGCACCGCGGGCAGCAGGCGGTGTGCGACCTGGCCGCGCAGCCCGGGCACGACGTCGGGGACGACCGACTCGGCCGGGTCGCCGACGACGTTGACGACGAGGGGCCGTCGGGCGAGGCGGCCGGCGACGAGCGCGAGCCCGCCCACGACACCGGGCTGGTCGGCGTAGACGACGTCGGAGCGCCGGACCGCTGCGACGGCGCGCGCGGCGTTGCGGGCGAGCTCGAGCACGGACGCCTGCAGGCCGGTCCCGCCCGACACGAGGGGGACCGCTCGCGCGCCGGGGGCGAGCACCGACCCGCCCGGCTCGGGCGGGCCGACGCGCACGCCCAGCTCGACGTCGGCCCGCTCCGAGAGGGCGGCGACGAGGGCGAGCGGCGTGCGCCCGAGCACGACGGAGCAGGCGCCGTCCGGAGTCGTGGCGGTCCAGCCGCGCTGCTCGCAGAACGCGGCGACCCGGACGCGCGCCCGCTCGTCCGGCCCGTCGGGGACGTGCACCACGTCGAGCACGACGTCGCGCACGGCGGCGACCGCCCGGTCGCGGTCGAAGCGCCGGCGCACGTGGGCGCGGGCCCGTCCACCGCGGTCGGCCAACGTCCCCGCCCGTCGTGCGGCGGTCGCGGTCAGCAGCGCGACCGCGAGGGCGTCGACCGAGCCGGCGGCGACGACCCACCCGCTGTCGGGGGTGACCGCCTCGGGGAGGGCCCCGGCATCCGAGACGACCGACGGCACGCCCATCGCGGAGGCCTCGAGGGCGGCGCCGTGGTTCTCCGAGAGCGACGGCGACACCGACAGGTCGGCGGCGGCGTAGTACGGGCGCACGTCGTCGACGCTGTCGAGCCACGTGACGGTGGGGTCGTTGTCGAGGGCGAACCGCTCGACGAGAGAACGACGGTGGCGTTCACCCTCCGCGTCGAAGCCGTGTCCGACGAGAACGAGCCTGGCGCGGGGCTCGGCCTCGACCACCTGCGGCCAGGCCTGCAGCAGCACCTCGTGACCCTTGACGCCGACGCCGGGGAAGACGCGCGACTTCGGGGCGTAGACGTAGGCCACCATGACGACGACGAAGTGGTCGTCGCCGAGCCCGAGGGTCGTGCGCAGCGGGGCCCGGTCCGCCGGCCGCGGGCGGAAGTGCTCCAGGTCGACGCCGTAGGGCACCGCGCGCAGCCGCTCGTCGGGCATCCCCAGCTCGCGGTACCGGTCGGCCGTGTGGCCCGAGCCGGCGATCAGCCGGGTGTCGAGGTGCATGAGCAGGCGCTCGGCCGTGCGGATGACGGGGCTCTCGAGGTACAGCGGGCCGGCCACCATGTGCACCCGCGGCACGTGCAGGCGCAGCGTCGCGAGCCGGGTCGCGAGGGCGCTCGCGTACAGGTGGTAGAACACGACGTCGGGTCGGGTCTCGCCGATGAGCCGGCGCAGACGCAGCAGCCCGATCGCGGTGCGCGGACCCGGCCGCAGCCGGAAGTCGAAGGGCGTCTCGGCCACCGCGATGCCCTGCCGGTCGAGCGCGCGACGTAGCCGCCCGGGCCCGGGCGGCAGCACCGCCGTCACGCCGACTCCGGTCTCGCGCAGCGCGACGAGCTGGGGGACGACCCACAGGCCGCCCTCGTTCGTCTTGAGCACGAGCGTCACCCGCGGCATCACGGCTCCCGGGCCGTCGTGCCGGCGAAGACGGGCATGGTCGCCTCGCCGTCGGCGCTGATCCCCTTTCGCAGCAGGACCGCTCGTGCGGTGGCGACGAGGATGCGCAGGTCGAGCAGCAGGCTGCGACGGTCGACGTACTCGACGTCGAGGGCGAACTTCTCCTGCCACGTCAGGGCGTTGCGGCCCGAGACCTGGGCCAGGCCGGTCAGGCCCGGCGCCACCTCGTGCCGTCGTGCCTCCGCGGGCGAGTAGAGCGGCAGGTACTGCACGAGCAACGGCCGCGGGCCGACGAGCGACATCTCGCCCCGCACGACGTTCCACAGCGTCGGCAGCTCGTCGAGGCTGCTCGCCCGCAGCCACCGCCCGAACGGCGTCAGCCGTGACGCGTCGTCGACCAGCCCCCGAGACGGGTCGACGTCGCGCATGCTGCGGAACTTGCGCATCGTGAAGGGGATGCCGTCCCGGCCGGGTCGCGCTTGCGCGAAGAGCACCGGGCGCCCGAGGTCGGCGGCCACCGCGGATGCCACGACCGCCTGGACGGGCAGGGTGAGCAGCAGCAGCGGCACCGCGACGGCGAGGTCGAGGGCGCGCTTGGCCGCAAGGGAGGCGGTCACCGGCCCAGGTACCCCACGAGCTCGTCGACGACCCGCTCGACCTCGTCGTCGCGCAGCGAGGCCCCGCTCGGCAGGGTGACGCCGGTGCGGAAGAGCTCGTCCGAACCGCCGGTGACGAAGGCGCGGTCGCAGGCGAAGACCGGCTGCCGGTGCATCGGCTTCCACACGTGCCGGGCCTCGATGTCGGCGGCGGTCAGGGCCGTGACGAGGTCGTCGGCCACGGTGGCGCCGGGGCGGTCGAGCACCACCGTCGTGAGCCAGCAGTTGTCGTCGGCGTCGGTGTCGCCGTCGGAGCGGCCGAGCAGGCGCACGTCGTCGAACGGCGCCAGGGCCTCGGCGTAGCGGGCGCGGATGGCGCGGCGCCGGTCGATCATCGACGGCAGCCGCTCGAGCTGTCCCCGGCCGAGGGCGGCGAGCAGGTTCGACAGACGGTAGTTGTAGCCGACCTCGGTGTGCTCGTACCAGGGCACGGGGTGGCGCGCCTGGGTCGAGAGGTAGCGGGCCCGGGCGAGCAGCTCGAGGTCGTCGCTGAGCAGCATGCCGCCACCCGAGGTCGTCATGATCTTGTTGCCGTTGAAGGAGATCGCCGCCGACCGGCCGAACGACCCGGCGCCGCCACCGGCGTGCCGGGCCCCGAGCGCCTCGGCGGCGTCCTCGACGACGACGACCCCTCGCCGGTCCATCGCCGGCAGCAGGCGCGTGTAGTCGACGCACCGGCCGAGCAGGTCGACGGGCAGCACCGCCGGGACCCGGTGGCCCTCCGACCGCAGGGTGTCGACGGCGTCGACGAGCAGGTCGACGTCGACGTTGCCGTCGCTCGCGCGCGAGTCGACGAAGACCGGGCGCGCACCCGTGTAGACGACGGCGTTGACCGTGGCGGCGAAGGTGAGGCTCGAGAGCGGTACGACGTCGCCGGGGCCGACCCCGGCGTCGAGCAGGGCGAGGTGCAGGGCCGCGGTCCCGGACGAGAGGGCGAGGGCGCCGGCGACGCCGACGAGCTCGGCCACCTCGGCCTCGAAGGCGTCGACGTGGGGCCCGAGCGGCGCGATCCACCCCGACCGCAGGGCGTCGAGGACGTAGGCCTCCTCGACCTCGGTGACCTCGGCCTTGGACAGGTGGATGCGACCGACCGGGGGAGTCGCGGACGGTGCCGTGGCGGGGGCCGGCGACAGCAGGGAGGCGGCGAGCGCGGGCGTCACCACCGGGCCGGCACCCCCGTGGCGACGACCCCGGCGGGGACGTCCTTCGTCACGCAGGCGGCGGCGCCGACGACGGCGCCCCGACCCACCTTGAGGTTCTGCAGTACGGTGCTGTGGGTGCCGAGCAGCGCCTCCGTGCAGACGTGCACGCCGCCGGAGACGGCGACCTGGGGGTTGACGGTCACGTGGTCCTCCAGCGTCGCGTCGTGCGCGATGGTCGAGTTCATGTTGATGTGGGTGTGCCGACCGGTCTCGACGCCGCCCTCGATGCGGGCGCCCGCGCAGACGACCGTGCCGTCACCGAGGTGGACGTCGAAGCCGACCGTCGCGGCGGGGTGCACGAGGGTGGCGGCCTGCTTGCCCGCCGCCGTCAGCCGCTCGTCGATCGCCCGCTTGACCGCCCCCGAGCTGATGCCGATGACGTAGCGCACCGGGGCGTCGGAGGCCGCGAGCCACGCGGTGTCGCCGAGCAGACGGGCACCCCGGCGGGCGAGGGCGGCCCGGCTCGCCTCGGAGGGGTGGTCGTCGACGAAGCCGAGCAGCCGACATACGCCGTCCTGCGCCTCGATGCCGTCGACGACGTCGAGCACCTCGCGGCCGAAGCCGCCGCACCCGACGACGACGAGCCCTTCGGAGTCCACGTCAGACCACCGGCCCGGTGCCCTGGGGCACGGCCGTGGCCCCGCTGCGCACGAGGGAGAGCCCGGGCCGGGACGGAGCCGGCCCGGCACCGACGGGCAGCAGCGACGGGTGGAGGCTCAGGGCATCCGGCACGGTGGGGTCGACGCCCGACTGGCGGCGCAGGCGCGAGTGCGCCGACCGGTGGCTCGTCGGCGCGTACCGGCGCACGGCGTCGGTGTCGAGCGGTGCGACCGTGACGGCGCGGATGAGCGCGTTGTCGGTGAGGGTGGCCGCCTCGTGGTCGGAGAAGAGCTCCTCGGCGATCTTCTCGCCGGGGCGCAGACCGGTGAACGCGATCTCGACGTCGGTGCGCCCGCTCATGCGGATGAGGGTCTCGGCGACCTCGAGGATGCGCACCTGCTCGCCCATCTCGAGCACCATGACGTCGCCGTCGGAGCCGATGGCCGCCGCCTCGAGCACGAGCTGGCAGGCCTCCGGGATGAGCATGAAGAAGCGGCGCACGTCGGGGTGGGTCACGGTGACGGGGCCGCCACGCTCGATCTGGGCGGTGAAGGCGTGCACGACGCTGCCGCGCGAGCCGAGCACGTTGCCGAAGCGCACCGACACCCAGGTGCCGGGGTGCGTGCCGGCGAAGTGCGACGTCACCCGCTCGGCGACGCGCTTGCTGTACCCGAGGACGCACGAGGGGTTGGCGGCCTTGTCGGTCGAGATGTTGACGAAGGTCGAGACGCCGACCGCGGCGGCGGCCGTCAGCACGTTGAGGGTGCCGACGACGTTGCTCTTCCAGGCCTCGAGCGGGTGGGCCTCGAGCAGCGGCAGGTGCTTGAGGGCGGCGGCGTGGAAGACGACGTCGGGGCGGGTGCGCTCGAAGACCTCGGTGAGGGCCCGCTCGTCGCGGATGTCGGCGAGCACGAGCTCGTCGGAGTCGAGCAGACCGTGGCCGGCGATGGACATCTGCGTCGCCTGCAGCCCCGACTCGTCGCGGTCGAGCATGTAGAGCCGCTCGGGGCCGAACCGGGCGATCTGGCGGCACAGCTCGGAGCCGATGGAGCCACCGGCGCCGGTCACGAGGACGCGACGGCCGGCCAGCTGCTCGGCGATGACCCGGCTGTCGAGCTGGACGGGGCGGCGCCCGAGCAGGTCGGCGACGTCGAGGTCGCGCAGGTCGTGCGCCGTGGGGCGGCCGTTCACGATTTGGCTCATCGGCGGCAGGCTGAGCACCTGCAGGCCGGCGGCGTCGGCGCGGGCGGCGAGGTCGCGCAGGAGGCTCGAGTCGGCGTTCGGCAGGGCGATGACGAGCGTGTCGGCGTGGTGCTTCTGCGCCACGGCGGTGAGGCTGTGGCGGTTGCCCCGCACCCGCACGCCCTCGATGCGCAGCCGCGACTTCGACCGGTCGTCGTCGAGCAGGGCCACGGGCACGAGCGTTCCGCTGCCGTCGTGGGCGACGCTGCGCAGCAGGCGCCGGCCGGCCTCCCCGGCGCCGAAGACGACGACCCGGCGGGTGGCGGCGACGCCGTCCGACGCGCCGGCCGCTACCGCTGCGATGCGCCGGCGGCGCTGCGGGCGGGTGCGGGCCGTGCGCCAGACGAAGCGCAGCGCGTACATGAGGAGCAGGGCCACGGCCCCGGCCATGACCGGCACCCCGCGCGGCACGGCGTACGGGCTGGTGAGCATGACCCAGATGAGCAGGCCCGCGCCGACGACGCTGACGGTGACCCCGAGGTCGACGACCTCCTCGAACGAGCCGCGGGTGTGCCCGACGGCGTAGGGGCCGATCGCGTAGCCGACGACGGTCTGCAGCAGCACGGCGGCGACGGCGGCGAGCACCGCCCCACGGAGCATGTCGGGCTCGACGCTGAAGTCGAGGCGCAGCCAGACCGCGCCGATGATGGCGGCGACCCAGACGGCCCCGTCCGTGGCCGCCCACATCGCTCGCGTGATGTGCGCCCGTCGTCTGCTGCGCGGTGTCACGGCGCCCCCCGAGGTGTCGTGTCGTACGTTAAAGGTGACTTGTCCGATGTGACCATATATGGAGGTTTGTCCCCTGTCGCGCCGAGTTCGTGGGGCGGACGAGGTCGACGACGGGTCCTACGACGACGACCGGGGCGGCCGCGCGTGCGCGTGTCACCGCCGCGCGAAAGACTGGGGGGATGGACACCGCACGACCCAGCGCCCCCTCGAGCACCGAGCCCGACGATCCGGCCACCCCGACGACCCCGCCACTGCGCCGGCCGGTCCCGACCGACGACCGCTCCGCCACCGAGGAGGCGGCCGACATCGTCTCCGAGTTCCTCGACCGCCAGACGACCCGCGCGCACTGGCTCCTGCTCGGACACCGGGGCCCCGAGGCCGACCCCGCCCGCCGCCCCCCGATCGACACCGGCATCCTCGGCGTCGCCGTGACGATGGGTCTCGACGGCATCCCGAGCACCGTGGGCTCGAGCACCGGGGCCGCCCGTGAGATCGACGAGGTGCAGTACGAGATCGGGCAGGGCCCGTGCCTCCACGGGCTGCGCACCGGCGAGGGGCGCTACGTCCCCGACCTCGGGCACGACGACCGCTGGGGGCCCTACGGACCCGAGGCCGCCCGGCGCGGTGCCCGCTCGTGCCTGAGCATGCCCGTCCTCGACGACGGCGACCGGCCGGTCGCCGTCGTCAAGGTCTACGCGACCGAGGTCGACGGCCTCGACGACGAGCAGCGGGGCATCGGCTCCCGGCTCGCCCACGAGATCGCCGGCAGCATCGGCCTCGCCCACGCCCTCGCCGGGGCGGCCTCCGAGCTCGACACCCGCATCGAGGTGATGAACACCCGCCGCGTCATCGACCTCGCCCTCGGCGTCGTCATGCACCGCGACGGGGTCGGCCCCGACGACGCGTTCGCGCGGCTGCGCAGGGACTCGCAGGACTACAACGTCAAGCTGCGCGACGTCGCCCGGGCGCTCGTCTACGGCATCGCGCCCGACGCGGTCGAGACCGTCGAGGCGGCGCCCTACCGCTCGCGCCGGGGCTGACGCGCAGCCACCGTCGGGTGGTCCTGCGTCACGCCTCGGACGTGAAGCGCCGCGGCTTGCCCGGCCCGAGGTCGCGGATGCCGGTCAGCGCGGTCGCGGTCACCGGCTGGTCGAGCAGGGTGGCGAGGGCACGCCCGGCCGCGTCGGCGTCGCCGCCGACGCAGCGCGCGGTGACGCCGCCGTCGGCGGACTGCCCGACCGCCCAGGCGAGCACGCCGTGCCGCTGCATCTGCTGGGTCAGCTCGACCGACTGGACCCGGCGCCCCGACCCGGCGGTGAAGAGCACGGCCTCCCGGCCCTCGAGGCCGACGAGACGACGGTCGGCGCCCGTGCCCACGAGGGCCGCGCGGTCACCGGTGCGGTAGCGCAGCAGCGGCAGGTACGGGTTCTCGACGCTGCTGACGACGACCTCGCCAGGGGTGCCGTCCGGCACGGGTCGCCCTGCGGCGTCGACGATCTCGACGTGGGTGCGCCGGGGGACGAGCCGGTGCCCGCCGTCGGCCGACGTCGCGACCGCGACGGGCCCGACCTCGCGCAGGCCGTAGAGGTCGAGCACGGGGCAGCCGAGCACGCGTGAGAGCTCGTCGCGCGCGGGGCCCGACAGCTCGACGGCCCCGGAGACGACCGCGAGGGGCCGCAGGCGGCGGTCTGCGGAGCCGCTGAGGTCGGCGCCCACGACGGCGGCGAGGGCGAGCAGGCTGAGGGCGGAGCCGGTGACGACCTGGGGCCGGGCCGCGGCGAGAAAGGCGGCCCGGTCGGCCCGTGGGTCCGCTCCGCCCCACGCCGACGGGTGCAGGCTGACCCGGGCCATGGTCTGGTCGCCCCGCGTCGTGAGCAGCGACGCGTAGGTGAAGGCCTGCTCCTGGTCGACGACGCTGAGCAGCCCCATCCGGCCGGCGTCCGGCCGCCAGTCGACGTCCTCGCGACGCAGCAGGTGCTCGAGCAGGGGGACGTCCTTGGCGATGTCGACCGGGTGCCAGGGGATGACGAGGGCCGAGCCGGTGCTGCCCGAGCTCGTCCCCTGCACGACGCGGTCGAGGGGGACGTCGACGGGGACGAGGTCGGCGACGGCCCGCACGAGGTCCGCCCGTGACAGCAGCGGCACGTCCTCCCACCCCCGGACGCCGAGCCGCCGCAGCAGGGGGACGACGTGCCGCAGCCGGTCGAGCTCGGCGAGCAGCCAGTCGGGCGGCTCCGGTCGGCGGTCGCTCTCGTGTTCGGACAGACGAGCGGACCACTCCTGCAAGGCGATCCGGTCGTCGTCGGTGAGCAGGTCGCCGCACGCGTGCGTCCACCTCGGGGCGTGGGGATGGTCCCGCAGCGCGGCAAGGCGGTCCCACCCCGCCGCGTCGAGGCCGGGCCACCGCTCGGTGTCGGGCCGGACGGCATCCCCCATCGGCTCGTACCCGGGGAGCGCGGTGAGGCCGGCGGGGCCCGGCAGGCCGGGGGACTCAGACATGGGTGTACTGCGCGGCGGCCTCGCGCGCCCGCTTCTCGGTGAGACGGCGGGCCAGCTCGTCGGCTCGGGCCTGCTCGACCGCCGCGCGGCGCAGGGCCTCGCCGCGGCGGGACGTGCTCGTCGCGGCCCAGGCGTCCTCGGCCACGTCGTGGGTCTCGTCGCGCGGCCGCAGGCCGAGACACCGCAACCAGGCCCGGGCCACCTCCTCCTGGCGGTCGGGGTCGTCGCCGAACCACTGCGCGAGGGGCAGGGCGTCGACGAGGGTCGCGAACGCGAGCAGGGAGGCGAGCACCTCGTCGCCCGAACGGCGCCCGAGCTGCGTCGACCACGCGCGCTCGGCCAGCAGCCAGGCACCGACCTGCAGGGCGAGGCGATGGGCGATCGAGAGGGAGCCGAGGGCCGACCAGTCGCGGGCGGGCCGTCGCCCGGCCAGCTCGAGCGCGTCGGCAAGCAGGGCGCGGGTCACGATGTCGGGGGAGCGCACCTCCGCGGGCGTGCGCAGCAGCCGGGCCACGACCGCGGTGAGAGGTGGCCCGGCGTCGGTGCCCGGCAGGGGGCGGTCGAGCGGCGCACCGGCCGGGGCGGCGGGCGGGGTCGCGCGGGGCGTCATCGGTCGGCCCCCCACCGTCGTGCGGCGAACGAGCGTGCGAGCCCGACGATGTCGTCCGCCTCCTGCACGCCGACGACGGACCAGTCGCCGGCCCGGGCCCGGGTCCGCTCGGCGACCCCCGGAGGCACCTGCAGCACGAGCGTCCCGCCGCCACCGGCGCCGGCGAGGGCGGTGTGCGCCGCGTCGTGCAGCTCGGGTGGCTGGCCCGTGCCGAAGAGCGACTCGACGCCGTCGTCGGAGATGACGGCGACGTGGCAGCGCCGGTCCCCGGTGGAACCGCCGCCACCGCCGCCTCCGCCGCCACGGCCGGCGCGGCGGGGGTGGGCGTCGGCCAGCTGCGCGAGGGGGAAGCTCGTGCCGCCCCCGTGGTAGGTGAGCAGGGCGGCGAGGGCGGCCGGCTCGTCGCGGGCGAGCCCGCCGCTGCTCGTCACCTGACCCGGTCCCGACCAGCTCGTCACCCGCACCCTCGCCCCGACGCGCAGCGCCGACAGCACGAGCACCGCGCCGCCGAGCACGGCCGGCGACACGAGGCCCCGCGGGTCGGGCATCGAGCCGGAGGAGTCGACGTAGAGGTCGAGGTCGACCGGCCGTGGCCGCGGGTCGGACCCGCGGTCGCTCTCGACGACCCGGCGCACCGTCGTCATTCCGGGCAGCACCGTCGCCGAGCGCGACGTCGTGCCGATCCAGTCGACCTCGGCGAGGTCGTCGCCGACCTCCCACGTCTCGAGCCCCTGCAGCTCGGGCTCGCCCTCGGGCGCCTCCCGGTCGACCGGGAAGGGCACGAGGTGACGCCGCGCCCGGGCCCGGTACCAGTCGACGGCGGCGTCCCGGTCGAGGTCGAGGGCGGTGTAGAGGGTCGCGAGGTCGGAGGGCCCGAAACCCTGCCCGTGGACACCGGTGCGCACCGCGTCACCGTCGGGTGCCCGGCCGTGCCCGCCGGGAGTGTCGTCCTCCCTCGCGAGGGGGTTGACCCGGGGGTCGCGGGCGGGGTGCACGACCGGGGCGGTGAGGTCGTCGGCCTCACCGACGTCGGGGGCCTGCGACCCGTTCGCGACGACGCGGCACGGGCCGCTCGCGACGAGGGGGCCCGACGGGGCCACCGCGTCGGGGGCGGCGGGGTCGGGCAGGTAGCGGCGCACGAGGGCGGCGAACCCCGCCGCGCCGCCGACCGGGTCGCGGGCGAAGACCCGGGCGTGCCGGGCGAGGAAGCCGGCGTCGAGCTCGACGTCGCCGGTGCCGGCCGCCCCGGCCAGGTCGACGAGGCTGCCCCGGGGCAGCGACCAGAGCCGCTCGTAGGCCCGCAGGTAGACGTCGAAGTAGGAGGTGGGGGCTGGGTGCGGATCGCCGGCCGCGCCGCGCCGGCGGCGGGCCACCGGGGTGGCGGCGAGACGGCGGGCCGCGACGTACGGCCCGGTGAGGTCGAGGCCCCGGAGGCGGTGCAGCCGGTCGTTGATGAGCAGGTCGGTCCAGAGGTTGCTGACCAGCGCCGCCTGCTCGGGCCGGTCGCCGAGGCCGCGTCGGCACCGCTCGACGATGCGGGCCCGACCGGTGGCGTCGGCGGGCGCGAGCACGTGGTGGCCGATCTCGTGGGCCAGCACGGGCAGCGGGTCGTCCTGCAGGCCGAGCCGTACCACCGTGCGCAGGTCGACCGTCGCCCGCACGTCGTCGAGGTCGAACCACGCGAGGGCGGCGGGTGCCCCGGCAGCGGTGACGAAGACGGGCTCGGCGAGGCGCAGCGACGGGCCCCAGCAGTCGAGGGCGTCGGGCCACGCGGCCCGCCACCGTTCGGCGATGACCCCGAGGTCGAGGTCCTGGTCGACGTCGGCGCTCATCCGCCCACCTCGCCGCCGGCGCTCTCGTCGGGCCGCAGCGTGAGGCGGTGGCTCCAGCGGGTGCTCATGAGCACCGCCCCGGCGGCGCGGGCCGCGCCGGTGACGTCCTCTCCGTGTCGAGACCACCAGGGCTCGGGGGCCGGTGCCGGGTCGACATCCCCGGCGGGCCCGGCCGGCAGCACCGTGTCGCCGAAGGCGTCGGCCACCACGGTGAAGGCGTCGCCCCCCGCGCGCACGTCCCAGCGCAGCCCGTCGCCGCCCACGACGACCGGAGGGGCGGTCCACGCCCCACCGAAGGCGCGGAAGGCCCCGATGCGTCGGTCACCGCCGCCGTCCGGCCACCACACGGGGTGGGTCGCGTTGCGCCGCAACGTCTCTCGGACCTCGGCGTCCACCTGGAGCGTCGCCGTCAGCACGACGTCCGGCAGCGCCTCGGCCGCCTGCGACGCGGCCGCCCGGAGCCGGACGTGGCCGGCGCGCCAGGCCGCCACGGCGCCGAGGGCACGCAGCCGGTCGTCGGTGAGGCTGGTGTCGGTGGGCCAGGCCCGGAGGCCCGCTTCGAGCCCTCTGGCCCACGCCGTCAGGTCGGCGTGACCCCAGAGCCGCGTCGCCGACTCGACGAGGTCGCCGACGACGGAGGGCGACAGGTCGCGAACGTCGGCCACGAGGGCCGGCACCACCCAGTCGACGACCCAGCGGGCGAGTGACCCCTCGGCGTAGCGACGGGCGGGCACGAGCCGCAGCACGACGGTCGCCCAGCCGAGCGCCCAGGCGTCGGTGGTCGCGGTGGAGGCCGCCACCGCGGGCTGGCGGTCGAGCCAGCGCTCGAAGGCCGGCCCGGTCGCCCGGAGCGCCTCGGCGATCTGCGCGTCGGACGCGCCGCCCGCCCGCGCGGTGGCCACCGACCGGGCCAGCCCGTCGGCCGACCGCGCCACCGCGGCCGCCCACCGGGCAGCGGCAGGGGGCTGACCGGCATCCCTCGCGCGATCGGTCACGGGGTCGACCTCACCCCGACCACCGCAGCCACGCCAGGTAGTTGGTGTAGCGCTGGTGCAGGTACTTGAGGGCGAGGACGTCGTCGTAGAGGTGGCCGTAGAGCTTGCGCTGCGAGGCGACGTCCTCGAGCACCCGCTCGACGTCGGTGAGCCGGGTCCGCACGTCGGATGCCGACAGCCCGTCGAGACCGCGGTCGAAGAGGTCGAGGGCTGCGCCCACCGGGTCGTCGGCGTCGAGGCCGTCCGCGTCGTAGAGCCGGCACGTCGTGTCGAACATCGCGCGCAGCCACGAGACGCGGTCGGTGCGCAGCTCGGCGCCACCGGGGGCGTCGAAGGCGCGGGCCTCGTGGTCGACCGGCAGCTTCTGCCACAGCACGAAGGGCAGCACGGCGCGCACGTGCTCGACGGCGACCTCGGTGTCGCCGCGGAAGTAGGCCATCGCCTTGGCGTAGAGCACGATCGACTGCAGGGCGCGCACCGACAGGCCCGCCGTCGTCTGCGTGCCGACGTCGCTGCGGGGGTCGCGCCCGGTGTCGTCCTGCTGCACGAGGTGGGGGTCGACGCCGGCGAGGCGGGCGGTGTCCTTCGTCCGGTACTCGAACTGCCGACCGGCCCGCTCGAGGTACTCGAACTGCCCGGCGAAGTGCTCGACGCGACGCAGCACCCGCCGCGGCAGGGGTACGGCCAGCACCTCGCGGTGCAGGCGGTCGTGCTCGGCCTCGCTGAAGACGATGCTCTCGGGGACGACGTCCTCGGGGCGCACGCGGCGCTCCTCCCGCGCCACGAGGGCGGGAAGGAAGCGGTTGTTGAAGGGCAGGGCGGCCACGACGACGTCGATGCGGTCGCGCAGGGCGTCGATGACCTGGTAGGTGCCGCCGCCGGCGTCGTCGTTGGCGGTGAGGTACCAGGCGCTGCGGCCGGTCTCGTAGACCTGGTCGAAGCTCTCGACGTAGCCGTCGGCGAGCACCGTGAGCAGCGCCGACTGGGTGCGGGTCGGGATGCGGTTGTACTCGTCGACGATCTTGACCCGCATGCCGAGCCACGACCGCCAGGCGACGTCGACGTCGGACAGCTTCTCGGCCTCGACGAGATCACGGGGCAGCGGGGTGCCGAACAGGTCGGAGACCGTCAGCTGCGGGTGACCGTGCTGCATGGCCCGGCGCATCTCGCGCGGGGTGTAGCCGGCGAGCACGCCCATGAGCAGCGAGCTCGCCGTCTTGCCGCGGCCCGGCCCGCCGACGAGCAGGCAGCGGCCGCGCACCATGAAGGTGAGCAGGGGCATGAGCACGAAGCTCGAGTACGACTGACCGCTCGGCAGCACGAGCTCGCCGCCGCTGTCGCCCAGGCGGATCCGCCGGCTCGGGCCGTCGTCGAACTCGACGTCGTAGTGGGGGCTGATGATGGCGTGGTTGGTGACCCAGAAGTACGCCTGGCGCAGCTTCTCGTCGAGGGCCGGCCCACCGGCATCCTCGCCGGCCCCCGTCGACGCGGTGCCGTAGAGGTCAGTGAGGTCGAGCTCGTCGGGCGCGCGGCCCCCGGAGTGCGGGCGCGTGGGTGCGTTCGAGACGTGGCCGAGCGGGCTGCGGCTGGGCTCCCCGGGCGTCGTCACGTCCGCGATCATGCCATCGACAGGCGCAGAGCCTCGGCTCAGATGACGATGCGCACCTTGGTCACGTAGCCCACCCCGTGCGTGAAACGGCAATAGCTGATGATCGAGACCTGACTACCCTGAGCTGCTTCGTAGCCGAGGCCAGCGGCGGTGGCGGCTGCACACCGGGACTTCGTCGAGCCCGTCCACGACCCGTAGATGACGCCGGCGGAGGCAGGCCCGGCTGCCGCGACCGCCCCTCCGGACACGAGGGTGGCTACGGCCAGCGCGGTGCCCATACGTGTGAACTTCACGGGGTGTTCCTCTCAGGTCGACCTGCTGCGGATGAGCCGCCGAGCCTAGGTGATGACCTGCGCGCACTGCGGGACGTGGCGCTCATGAACTCTCGTCGAGCGGTGCATCGGCTGGTCACGCGAGGGTGGTCGGTCAGCCGAGCGGGGCGGCGAGGTCCCAGCCCGCGGCGACGACCTCGTCGACGGCGGCGACGGCCACCTCGAGGCGTTGCTCCGGCGTGCCGTGAACCTCCACCCACGGGACGCCGCGGTTGGCCTCGACCTGGCGCAGCACCTCGCGGAAGCGCTGCTGCATCGACTCGCGCACGTGCTCGCCGTCGCGCATCCCGTCCTGCACGAACGGGATCTCTTCGCCGGTGAGCAGGTAGAGCGACGGCACCGGTCGGCGGTGGGCGAGGGCCACCACCGTCTCGGACGCGCGGCCCACGTACCGCTCGTGCCACAGCGTGGTGGCGAGCACGTCGGTGTCGCAGATGAGCAGGGGGCGGGCGACGCGCCCGGCAGCGCCGTCCTCGAGCTCGGCCTGCACCCGCGCCACGAGGTCGAACTCGGCCGACTGCCAGGGCGCCTCGAACCCGCCGGGCCGCTCGGCCGTCCACTCGCGCCCGTACTCGGGCACGACCGCGGTGTTGTAGTGCTCGCCGAGGGCCGTCGCGAGCGTCGTCGACCCGGTCGACTCGGCCCCGAGCACGACGACGCGGCGGGTGAACCACCGACGCACGGGGGTCGGCAGCGCCCACCAGTTCGCCGCCGGGTCGGCGCGCACCGCGGTGCCCGAGATCGGCGTCGACGCGCGCCCGGGGTCGACCTGAACCCACGTCGCGCCGAGCCGTCGGGCCATCTCCCGCCCGTACTCGTCACTGGTGAACACCGCGTCGACCGGGCCGTCGAGGTGCGACTCGATGACCTCCATGTGCAGGTCCCAGACCTCGGGGGAGTCGAAGTCGACCTCGTGCTCGTCGGGCGCCGCGACGACGCGCGCGTCGGGGTGCTCGCCGGCCACCCACGCCACCCGGGTGTCCACGTCGATCGACTCGACGGCGTGCGCCATCACCTCGACGGTGACGCGGTCGCAGCTCGAGGTCGCCGCGCGCACGAGCGCCTGGTGCCCGGCGTGGAAGGGGTAGAACTTGCCGATGACGAGACCGTGCCCGAAGCGCCGGCCGCTTTGCGTGTCAGCAGTTTTCACGGATGCCGTCGTGCCCGGGTCGCTCACGCCGCCACCTCCCGCGCGGGTACGGGTGCCGGCCGGACGGCATCCTCGCGGGCCCGGCGCCACTGGCGCAGGCCGACGACGCACAGGGCGAGGAACCCGACGTAGAGCACGGCCGTGAGGGCCAGGCCCTTGTGCAGGTAGAGCGGGACGTAGACGACGTCGGCCGCAATCCAGAAGGCCCAGTTGCCGACCCACTTGAGGCCCAGCATGACCTGCGCGACGAGGCTGAGCGAGGTCGTCAGCGCGTCCCACGTCGCGACGTCGGAGTCGGTGTGGCTCGTCAGCACCGACCACACCGCGAGGGTCAGGATGCCGGTCGCCACCACCGCGGCCACCCACCCCCAGCGCGGGGTGGCCCGCACCCGCAGGGCCGTGCGGTCGGGGCCGCCGCGCAGCCACCAGAACCAGCCGAGCAGCCCGAGCACGATGTAGACGACCTGCAGCGCGGCGTCGGCATAGAGCCCGGCGCCGACGAACAGGACGATGAAGAAGACGTTGTTGACGATGCCGACGGGGAAGTTCCAGATGCTGCGGCGCACCGTCAGCCAGACGCACAGGCCGCCCGTGACGAAGCCGACGACCTCGGTCCAGTCCATGGGCGACAACGTATCCCGTGGCCGGGCAGGGGGCCCGACCGGCCGTTATGCGCCCGCCCTGAGCCCGACCCTGACGGATGTCATGGGTGGGTCGTGACGACCGCCGGAGGCCGGAGTGGCCGAAGGCGGGCAGGGTGGTCGTCATGGACAGGACACGGAACGGCGCACCGGCGGTCGAGCTGGCGGGCGTGACGAAGAGCTTCAAGGGCCCGCGCGGCAGCCGGGTCGAGGCGGTGCGGGGCATCGACCTGCGCATCGACGCGGGCGAGGTCGTCGCCTTCCTCGGCCCCAACGGCGCCGGCAAGACGACGACCCTCGACATGGTGCTCGGCCTGACGATGCCGACCGACGGCACCGTGCGGGTCTTCGGTGACGCGCCGCGCGCCGCCGTCGACGCCGGCCTCGTGTCGGCCGTGCTGCAGACCGGCGGCCTGCTGCGCGACCTCACCGTCGTCGAGACGGTGCGGATGCTCGCCTCGACCTACCCGTCGCACACCCCCGTCGCCGAGGTGGTGGAGCGGGCCGGCCTCGGGCCCCTCGTCGACCGCAAGGTGTCGAAGTGCTCGGGTGGTGAGCAGCAGCGGCTGCGGTTCGCCCTCGCGCTGCTGCCCGACCCGCGGCTGCTCGTGCTCGACGAGCCCACCGCCGGCATGGACGTGACCGCCCGCCGCGACTTCTGGGACACGATGCGCGCCGACGCCACGGCCGGGCGGACCGTCGTCTTCGCGACGCACTACCTCGAGGAGGCAGACGCCTTCGCCGACCGCATCGTCCTCGTCGCCGACGGCCGCCTCGTCGCCGACGGCAGCACGGCGCAGATCCGCTCGCGGGCGAGCGGCCGCACCGTGTCGGCGACCCTGCCCGACGGTTCCGCCGGCGACGGGGCCGACCCGGGCGGCGTCGTCGCCCGGCTGCGGTCGGAACCGGGCGTGCACTCCGTCGAGCAGCGCGGCAGCCGGGTCGTCGTCACGGCGACCGACAGCGACGCCGTCGCCCGGCTGCTGCTCGGCGAGCTCGGCGGACGCGACCTCGAGATCGTCACCGCCAGCCTCGAGCAGGCCTTCATGGCCATCACCTCCGACACCACCTCCGACACCACCCACGACTCGATCACGGAGACCGTCCGATGAACCCGACCTACACCCTGCTCGAGATGCGCCGGGTCACGCGCAACTACACCGGCATGTTCTTCACCGCCGTGCTGCCCGCGTTCCTCTACCTCGTCTTCGGCTCGACGGTGCAGGCCAAGGACGAGACGGTCGGCAACGGCAACGTCGCCATGTACGTGATGATCAGCATGGCGGCCTACGGCGCCGTGCTCGCGACGACGAGCGTCGGGGGCAACGCGGCCCTCGAGCGCCAGCAGGGCTGGGGCCGCCAGCTCGGCCTCACACCGCTGCGCGACTCCGGCTACATCGGCATGAAAGCGATCATCGGGATGACCGTCGCCGCCATCCCGATCGTGCTCATCTACCTGCTCGGCGGGCTCACCGGTGCCCGGGGCGACGCGGGGGCCTGGGTGCTCAGCGCCCTCATCTGCCTCGCCGGCTCGTCGATCTTCTCCCTCTACGGCCTGCTCATGGGCTCGGCCTTCCGCTCGGAGGCGGCCCTCGGCGCCGCGACCGGCTCGGTCATCATCTTCGCGTTCCTCGGCAACGTCTTCGTGCCACTCTCGGGGGTGATGCTGACGATCGCCAAGTTCACGCCGCTCTACGGCTACGTCGGGCTGGCCCGCTACCCCGTCACCGAGGGCAACCTCGCCGACGGGTCGTTCGACCCGCTCTGGGTGCCGCTCACCAACGCCCTCGTCTGGCTCGCCGTCTTCGCCGTCGGCGCCGTGTACTTCACCCGCAAGGGCCGGGAGCGCCAGTGACCCAGGCCGAGCGCGACGTCCGGCGGGCGGCACCCCCCGACCCGCCGGCATCCGCCGCATCCACCCCCGTGACGGATGCCGGTGGGCCGGCCGGCGACGACACCGTGCGCAACCCGTGGGAGCGGTTCGGCGTCGTCATGCGCTCGGTCTGGCTCGTCTTCCTCATCTACCCGCTGCTCGCGGTGCTCGGCGTGGACTCTTGGATGGCCAAGGCGTACGGCGTGCTGCTCATCGCCGCCTTCGTCGTCGTCTACGTCTTCGGGATGGAGCGGCTCGACGCCCGACAGGAGCGCCGCTACGTCCCCGCCTCGTGGTCGCCCACGCGCAGTCTCGTGCTGCTCACGCTGCTGGCGCTCGCGGAGGCGCCCGTCATCGGGCTCGACGCCCTCGGCTTCGCGCCCTTCGTGCTCTCGTTCGCGATGTTCGCCCTGCCGGTGCGCTGGGCGTTCGCCGTCTGCGGCGTGTGCGTCGCCGTCGTGCTGCTGCTGCCGCTGGCGCTGGGCCGGCTCGAGGAGTGGTGGTCGTTCGGCGTCGTCGTGCTCTCGGTGGGGGTCGCCGTCGGCCTCGTCCGCGTCGCGACCGAGGCCGGCGAGCGGTTCGAGCAGGTGCGGGACCGGCTCGCCGTCGTCGCCGAGCGCGAACGGGTGGCACGCGACGTGCACGACGTGCTCGGCCACTCGCTCACCGTCGTCACCCTCAAGGCCGAGCTCGCCGAGCGGCTCGTCGACCGCGACCCCGAGCGGGCCCGGGCCGAGCTCGTCGAGATCCAGACGCTGACGCGGCAGGCGCTGGCCGAGATCCGCGAGACGGTCGGCGGCCTGCGCGCCGCCCGGCTCGACCACGAGCTCGACTCGGCCCGGAGCGCGCTCGCCGCGGCCGGCATCGCCTCGAACCTCGCGGCCGACGGGGCCCTCGACGTCGGCGTCGTCGACCCCCGGCACCGCATGGTCCTCGCCTGGGTGCTGCGCGAGGCGGTGACGAACGTCGTGCGCCACAGCGACGCCGACCGGTGCGACGTCGAGCTCGGCACCGCCCGCCTCGTCGTCACCGACGACGGCCGCGGGGTCGAGGGCCGACCCGAGGGCAACGGCATCCGGGGGCTGCGCGAGCGCGTCGCGGCGGCGGGTGGCACCGTGTCGCTGCAGACCGGCCGTGACGGGCACGGCACCGTGCTGGAGGTGACGATGTGAGCGGGACCATCAAGGTGCTGCTGGCCGACGACCAGGCCCTGGTGCGAGGGGCGCTGGCCGCGCTGCTCGACCTCGAGACCGACCTCGAGGTCGTCGCCGAGGTCGGTACCGGCGACGCCGTCGTCGACACCGCCCGGTCGTCGGGCGCCGACGTCTGCCTGCTCGACATCGAGATGCCCGGGCTCGACGGCATCGCGGCCGCAGCCGCCGTGCGCGCCGCCCTGCCTGGGGTGCGGACCCTCATCGTCACGACTTTCGGGCGGCCGGGCTACCTGCGCCGGGCGCTCGAGGCGGGGGCGTCGGGGTTCGTCGTCAAGGACACCCCGGCCCGCCAGCTCGCCGAGGCCGTGCGCAAGGTGCACGCGGGGCTGCGGGTCGTCGACCCGTCGCTCGCCACCGAGTCGCTCGCCGACGGCGCCAACCCGCTCACCGAGCGCGAGCAGGACGTGCTGCGGGTCGCGCTCGACGGCGGCACCGTCGCCGAGATCGCCGGTCGCGTGCACCTCTCGGCCGGAACCGTGCGCAACCACCTGAGCAGCGCGATCGGCAAGACGTCGACCTCCACCCGGGCGCAGGCCGCGCGCGTCGCGCAGGACCGCGGCTGGTTGTGAGCCGCGACCCCTCGGTGCACCGCGTCAGGGGCCGCCGCTGAGGGAGTACTGCGCCACGGCGGCACCGTCGCGCACCCACACGACGACGGGGACGGCATCCGGCACCCGGGGCATCGGCTCGCTGAGGATCGCGCCCCCGCCGGAGGTGGTGCCGACCTCGCGGGCGGTCGCCGGGAGCGGGAGCCCGCCGGTGGCGCGCAGGTAGTCACGGTCGGCCAGGTGCACCTTGGGCGGCGCGGGCGACGGCGTGAGGCCGGCCTCGCCGGTCTCGGCCCGCACCCAGGCCAGCCGCCCGCACAACGCGGTGACGGCCACGAGCAGCACGATGACTGCGAGGGCCGCCGGACTCCCGTGTCGAGGGCGATGCACGGCCCCGACCGTAGCCCTGGCGGCCCCCGGGTGTCACCAGTTCGGCGTCAGACCCGCCGGGTGTGTCGGCAGCGGCACGTCGGACGGGTGGATGACGTAGGTGACGCCGCCGGTGGCCTCCTGCCAGACCTTCTCGAAGTTCGCGCGCGTGTAGACGTGCCGCACGGCCGCGTCGGAGGGCGAGGCGGGGTCGTTGATGACCGGGTCGCCGTCGGCGGTGAAGCCGACGAGCACGAGCAGGTGCCCGTTCGTGTCGTAGCCCGCCTCCGGCATCTCGTCGAGATCCCACGACGCCGAGAAGACGAGGGGGATGCCGGCGGAGACGAACCGCTCGGCCTCGGCCAGTGAGCGCAGCCGTGTCACCTGCGCGTCGAGGCCGAAGCGGTGCGCGTAGGCGGCGTTGAAGGGCCAGTTGCCGGAGCCCTCGTACGTGTAGTCCCACGTGTTGATCGCGGCGTAGGGCACCTGCGGGTCGCCGTTCGGCGAGACGACGTCGGCGAGCTCGCGTGGCGGCACCCGGTGCTGCCGCCCCCAGAAGTACTGGACCATCGACGTCGACGTCGGTGAGCACCACACCTCGCCGCCCCCGCCGTACTGCGGGTACTCGCCGCGGTGGATGTTCTGCGAGAAGCGCGGCACGGGCAGCTCGGTGGCCCGCCCGAGCGTGAAGGTGCTCGTGCCCGGGTACTCGCCGAGCAGCTCGTTCGTCATCGTGCTGATGCCGTCGAGCTTCGGGCTCGCGTTGGTGCCCTCGGGCTTGAGCAGGGTGACCCGCGTCTGGAAGGCGACGGGCTCGTGGCCGGTGCGGGCCGAGAACGTGTCGGTCCAGATGTTCGCGTTCTCGTCGCCCTGTCCGTCGACGGACGTGCGGTGGATGTCGCCCTCGGCGTAGTCGTCGCCGGAGGTCCAGCGGCCCATGACGTACCACTTCGTCCACGTCCCGTCGGCGAGGCGTCCGCGGAAGGTGGTCTCGACGAAGGTCCCCGTCGGCGTGCGGGCGTTCCACGACGAGATCGACTCGTCGACGGCGTAGCCGGGTGTGACGACGGGCGAGGTCCAGCTGCCCGTGACGTAGCGCCGGGCGGTGCCGTCGCCGAAGGGGTCGGTGTAGGTGACGCGGGCGCCGGCGCGGTTCGAGTCGATCGTGAGCGCCCCGCTGCCGTCGGGCCACACGTTGTCGAAGGTGCCCCGGTTCCAGTCGCGCAGGTCGTCCCAGTGCGTGACCGTGATCTTGGCCGTGTCGCCCTCACCGGATGCCGTCGTGGCGGGGTCGGCGGCGGCCGCACCTCCGGCCGCGACCCCGGCCGCCGGGACGGCGAGCAGGGTGACCACGGCGGCCACGCTGAGCGGGCGACGCAGGCGACCGGTCGTGTCGCGTCGGAAGGCGGGTCGGACGGTGCTCGTGGAGGTGGGCCGGGTGGGGCGCATGGGCGAGGCCTCGTGGGGTGCGGGGGCGCGGACCCGCTCCACTCTGCCCCTGCCCCCGTGACCCCGCGACCCGAGAACCGCGGCGCCGCACGGAGAGCCGGCCGACCGGCATCCTCTCGTCACCGTCGCGGCGCGTGGCGGGGGCCCACCCCGACCGATAGCGTCGGGCCCGTGAACATCATCTTCGTCGAGCCGAACTTCCCGGCGAACCAGCGCCGCTTCGTGCACGCCCTGGCCTCGGTGGGCGCGAACGTCTACGGCGTGGGCGAGTCCGACGACCACGAGCTCGGTGACGAGCTGCGCGGGGCGCTCGCGGGCTACTACCGCGTCGGGTCGGTGACGAACGTCGAGCAGATGGTCGAGGCGGTCCGGTTCTTCCAGGGCCAGACGTGGATCGACGCCCTCGAGGCGACCGTCGAGGCCCACACGATGCCCGCCGCGCAGGTGCGCGAGCAGACCGGCATCCCCGGCACGAGCGTGCACACGACGTGGCTGTGCCGCGACAAGCCGTCGATGAAGGAGGCGCTGCGCCGCGCCGGGGTGCCCACCGCCGCCAGCGCCGCCGTCGAGTCGGCCGAGCAGGCGCACGAGTTCGCCGACCGCGAGGGCTACCCCCTCATCCTCAAGCCGCGCGCGGGGGCGGGCGCGCAGGGCACCGTCCGCGTGAACGACGAGCACGAGCTCATGCACGCCCTGCAGGGCTACGCGCGCGAGGGCGCCACGAGCATCGCCATCGAGGAGTTCGTCGAGGGGCACGAGGGCTTCTACGACACGATCACCCTCGACGGGCGGGTCGTGCACGACTGGGCCACCCACTACTTCCCCAACGTCCTCGAGGCGATGCGCCACCGGTGGATCTCGCCGCAGTTCATCACGACGAACCGCATCGACGACCCGTCCATCGGGTTCTACGACGAGGTGCGCGAGCTCGGCCGCCGCGCCATCGAGGTGCTCGGCATCGAGACGTCCGCCACCCACATGGAGTGGTTCTACGGCCCGAAGGGCTTGCGGTTCAGCGAGATCGGATGCCGGCCGCCCGGCGTGGGTGCGTGGGACCTCTACTCCGCCGCGAACGAGGTCGACGTGTACCGCGAGTGGGCGCACGTCATCACCCACCGGTCCGTCGAGCAGCCGATGCGCCGCACGTACTCCGCCGGCATCGTCGCGCTGCGTCCCGACCACGAAGGTCACATCCGCGGCTACAGCGGCATCGACGATGTGCAGGACCGCTACGGGGAGTGGCTCATCGACGGTCACTTCCCCCCGGTCGGGCACGGCACGCAGGCGGTCGAGGCCGGCTACATGGCCAACGCCTACGTGCGTCTGCGCCACCCCGACTACGACACGGCCCGGTCGATGCTCGACGACATCGGGCGCACCGTCCACGTGCACGCCGGCTGACCGGGTACTGCCAGACCCATGACGACGATCCTGCTGGGCCCCCAGCGCTTCACCGTGACCGTGGCCGCCGTCGTGCGCTCGCTCGGGCTCGACGGCCCCGTCGCGATGATCAACTCCGGGTGGGAGGAGCGCGAGGACGACGACGGCGAGCTGAGCGGCCACTTCGCCGGCGCCGCCCGCAACCTGCGACTGCACCACCGGCTGCTCGACGCGATCGAGAAGGACCCGCAGTTCGCGGCCGACGCCCGCACCTTCCGCAACCGGCACGACGAGCTGCGCGCCTTCTACGGCATCCGGCTGCAGGCGGCTGTCGACGCCGTCGACGCGGTCCGTCACCGGACCTCCATCGAGCGGGTCGGCCCGGCCGCGGAGCAGGCCGCGGTCGAGGCGGTCCGTGACGTCGACGCCTGGTACACGTACGAGCTCGAGCAGCTCTACGCCGACGTGGCCGCGTCGTCGGGTGACCAGAGCGGCCCGATCGGCTGGCACCGCGGCGAGGTCGGGGCGATGCTCGACGAGTGCGCCGCGGTCGTCATCGCCGGGGGCAACGTGCGTACCCTGCTGCGCACCCTCCGGCTCTTCCGCGTGACGCTGCCGGCCGACCGCCCCGTCGTGGCGTGGTCGGCGGGGGCCATGGCCCTCACCGGCCGGGTCGTGCTCTTCAACGACTTCGCCTCGCAGGGCATCGCGGCGCCCGAGCTGCACGACACCGGGCTCGGTCGGCTGCCGAACGTCGTCGCCCTGCCGCACGCCCGACGACGCCTCCGGCTCGACGACCGTGAACGGATGTCGTTGCTGGCCAGACGTTTTCGCGATGACGACCTGCTCCTGCTCGACGACGGCACCGTCGTGCGCATCCCCGACGAGGATGCCGGTCTGCCGGCCGGTGCGCGCACCATCGGTACCGACGGCGCCGTCACGACGAGCGGCACGGTCCCGGTGGGGGCGGCGTCGGGGGCGACGGCCGCGTCGACCGCGCCCGACAGGACGGGGTCAGACGCATGAGCGCTGCGCGTCGACTGGCGATCAACCGCCTGCGTGAGGGAGGCCCCCTCGACGGCCCGGCCATCGACCGGTTCGTCGACCGGTACGGCTCGCCCATCATCGAGGGCGAGCGGGCGACCTTCCTCTTCCGCGGTGACGTCGACGAGGTGTGGGTGCGTCACCGTGTCGTCGGGCTGCCGGACGGCCTGCCGCTCAAGCGGATCGGTGAGTCGGACCTCTGGGCCGTGACGACGGTGCTGCCCGAGGGGTCGCGGGTGGAGTACCAGATCGAGATCCGCAAGGGTGAGAGCTACGAGCGCTTCAACGACCCGCTGAACCCGCGGGTGGCCCAGAGCCCGATGGGCTCGTCGTCGGTGTGCGCCGCCGTCGGGTACCGCGTGCCCGAGTGGGTGCACCACGACCCGGAGGCGCGCCCGGGCGAGCTCGTCGAGGAACAGGTGCGCAGCAAGGCGCTGCGCCGCGACCAGCCGATCCAGATCTACCTGCCGGCCCGGTTCAACCGCGCCCAGAGCTACCCGCTGCTCGTCGTGCACGACGGCACCGACTACCTCCAGTTCGCGGCGATGAAGACGGTGCTCGACAACCTCATCCACCGCCTCGACCTCGACCCGCTCGTCGCCGTCTTCGTGCCGCCGCGCGACCGGCTCAAGGAGTACCCGAACCACGCCCCGCACGCGCGCTTCGTCGCCCGCGAGCTGGTGCCGCTGCTGACGGAGCGGCTGCCCCTCATCGACACCCCCGAGGCGCGCTGCCTCATGGGCAGCTCGTTCGGCGGCATCGCGGCGTTCTCGACGGCAGTGCGCTACCCCGGGTTCTTCGGCTCCCTCATGCTGCAGTCGGCCTCGCTCGTGTTCACCGACATCGGCTTCGACCACGGTGGCGGGCCGGCGTTCGACCCGGTCGTGAAGTTCGTCAACGCCTTCCGGGAGAAGCCGCGTCAGGTCGTCGACCGCATCCACATGTCGTGCGGTGTCTACGAGCCGCTCATCACGCCGAACCGCTCGATGGTGCCGGTGCTGCGCCACACCGGGACGCGGGTGCGCTACGTCGAGTCGCGCGACGGGCACAACTGGGAGAACTGGCGCGACGGGCTGGGGGTGGGTCTGCCGTGGCTCTTCCCCGGCCCGCAGAAGTACGTGTACGAATGAGCCGCACCACCGAGCGCCGGGAGGCGAGATGAAGGTGACCGACCGCTGGTACTCCGAGCGGATCCACGAGGACGTCACGGTCGCCCGCTGGGGCAGCTACGGCGCTCCGGTCCTGCTCTTCCCGACCGCCGGCGGCGACGCCGAGGAGGTCGAGCGGCACCAGATGATCGAGCACCTCGCCCCGCTCATCGACGCGGGGCGGGCCAAGGTCTACTCCGTCGACAGCATCGCCGGTCGGGCCCTGGCCCAGCGTCGCGGCAACGCCGAGTACCAGCTCGCGCTCTTCAACCGGTTCCACGACGTCATCGCCCACGAGGTCATCCCGGCCATCCACTCCGACCTCGGCGGCCAGCCGATACCGGTGACCGTGGCCGGCGCCTCGATCGGGGCCTTCAACGCCCTCGCCATCACGTGCCGCTACCCCGAGCTCGTCCACTCCGCGGTGTGCATGAGCGGCACCTACGCCATCGAGCAGTTCCTCGGCGGCTTCGTCAACGACGACCTGTACTTCTCGTCGCCCCTGCGGTTCCTGCCCGGCCTCGAGGGGTCGCAGCTCGACACCCTCCGCCGGCGCATGGTCGTGTTCGCCTCCGGCAGCGGCCGGTGGGAGGACGTCGGCGAGTCGTGGGCCGTGGCCAAGGTGCTCGGCGAGAAGGGCGTCCCCAACCGGGTCGACGACTGGGGGCCCGGCTACGACCACGACTGGCCGACGTGGTGGGCCATGCTGCCCGTCTACCTCGACGACCTCCTGCCCTGAGTCACCCCCACCCCCGTCGAGAGGGCTCTTGGGCCCCCTCGAGTGGTCACCCTGAGTCGTCGTGCCGGCGCGTCGCCCATGAGACGGATGCCGTGCAGCCTCCCTCGCGTCGGACGTCGACCGCTGTGTGATGCCAGCCCCGGTCACCGCGACCCTCTGTGATGCCAACCGCGGCACATACGCCGCGTCTGGCATCACACAGCCGCTCGTCTGCTGCGTCTGGCATCACACAGCCGGCCCTTGGCCGTATCCGGCATGACCGCGTCGTGCGTCTGGCACCCCTGACGACCCAGAGGTGTCAGACGCACGTCAGGTCGCGCGTTCGACACCCGCGGGGCCCCAGAGGTGTCAGACACACACCGGCTCGGACGCCCGTGACGTCGCCGCTGCCCAAGTGCGGCGTATCAGGGGCGGTCGGGGTGTCTCCGACAGACGAGAGGCCGCCGCGACCGGTGGCCGGGCCTGGCGGAGGGCGACCATGGGCGTGACCGACGTGCTGCCGTTGATCAAGGCACCGGAGAGCTGGCCGGTGCCCGTCGTCGCGACCCTCGCCATGGTCGCGCTCGCCGGCCTCGACCTCGGCGGGGCGGTGCTGGCCAAGGAGTGGGCGGAGCAGGGCAGCGTGCGCGCCCTCGTCGTCGGCGCCGGCACGTTCCTCGTCCTGTTCTGGGTCTACGCGTCGTCGCTGCGCTACGCCGAGCTCGCCGTCGTGACGATGGGCTGGGTCGTCATGCTCCAGGTCGGTCTGCTCCTCATCGACCGCTGGCGCTACGGCGTCGAGCTGCCGCCCGGCAAGTGGGTGGCCGTGGCCGTCGTGCTCGCCGCCCAGGTCTACCTCGTGCTCGGCCCGAACACCGAGCGCATCCCCCCGGTCTGAGCCCACCGGCATCCGGGCAAGCAGGTCGGAGGTCGGGGAGCACCGATGCGCCCCGGGACCGGACGGTCCCGGGGCGCGAGACGGTGCGACCCCTCAGCGACCGAGGAAGTCGATGAGCACCCGGTTGAACTCGTCGGCGTGGCTGACGTTGAGCCCGTGCGGCCCACCGTGGACGACGTGCAGCTCGCTGCCGGCGACGGCCTCGTGGGTCCGCTTGCCGGACCCCTCGAACGGGACCGTGCCGTCGGCGTCGCCGTGGATGACGAGGGTGGGCACCGTGACGTGGGGCAGGTCGTCGCGGAAGTCGGTGGTGGCGAACGCCTCCATGCACTTCAGGGCCGCGTTCGTGTCGGCCTGGTGGGCGAGGGCGATGGCCTGCTGACGCTGCTCCTCCGTCACCTTGAGCTCGCCGTCGGCGGAGAAGAAGGCCGTCGTGAACTGGTCGTAGAAGGCGTCCTCGTCCTGCTTGAGACCCGACTCCATGCCGTCGGCGGCCTCCTGGTCGAGCGGCCCGTCGGGGTTGTCGTCGCCCTTCATGAGGTACGGCGGCACGGCGGCGGCGAAGACGACGCTGCGCACCCGCTCGGAGCCGTACTTCGTGGCGTAGCGGGCGACCTCGCCACCGCCCATGGAGAACCCGACGAGCGTGACGTCCTGCAGGTCGAGCTCGGTGAGCAGGGTGTGCAGGTCCTCGGTGAGGGTGTCGTAGTCGTAGCCCGACCCGGGCTTGTCGCTGCGACCGAAGCCGCGACGGTCGTACGTGACGACGCGGTAGCCCGCCGCGGTCAGCGCCGGGACCTGCTCGGACCACGACTCCCCGGAGAGCGGCCACCCGTGGATGAGCACCACCGGGCGGCCCGCGCCACCGGTGTCGTCGACGTGCAGGTTCGTGCTCCTGAACAGCCCGTGGTGGGCGGTGATCTCGGTCATCGCTGCTCCTTCGTCGTGCGTGCCGGACGGCTGTCGCGGCGCCTCGCCGGGATGGTTCGAGACGCGGGGCCGTGACGGATGGTCAACGGTTCAAGTACCCGGACAGCCGGGCGAACGGTCACGCCGCCGGGAGTGTGGCCCCGCCGGCGGTCTGGCACCGTGGGGGTCGTGACGGAGATCGACCCGACGCGAGCGCGCAGCTTCGGTGACCTGGCCGAGGCGTACGACCGCGCCCGGCCCGGCTACCCGGACGAAGCCGTCGACTGGCTCGTCCCGCCGGTCGCCCGCGTCGTCGCGGACGTCGCCGCGGGCACGGGGAAGCTGACCGGGTCGCTGCTCGCGCGGGGGCTCGTCGTCGAGGCGGTCGAGCCCGACGGCGCGATGCTCGCGGTGCTGCGCACCCGGCATCCGCTCGCTCGGCTGCACCAGGCCCCCGCCGAACGGCTGCCGCTCGCGACGGCCGGCGTCGACGCCGTCCTCGTCGCGCAGGCCTGGCACTGGCTGCGGCCCTACGACGCGACGAACGAGGTGCGGCGGGTGCTCCGGGGTGGTGGGAGCCTCGGTCTCGTGTGGAACACGCCGGACCCGCGGTCCGCGTGGGAGTTCGCCGCCCACGGGCTCGACCCGGCGGCGTGGGTGCCTCCGCGCGTCGCCGTGCCCGACGACGACCTGCCTTTCCCGACCGGCGAGGTGCAGACCGCGGAGTTCGCCTGGACGTGGACGGTCACCGCCGAGGAGTGGGTCGCGGCCGTCGCGACGCAGTCCGCGGTGTCGACCCTGCCGGCTCCCGAGCGGGAGGCGCTGCTCGCGGAGCGCCGGGCCGTGGTGCTCGGCCGCATCGAGGCGACCAACGCCCCGACCGTGCGCCTGCGTCACCGGGCGATGTGCCTGCGGTGGACCCCGGGCGTCGACGCCTCGTAGGCCGTCGGCCGCCACCCCTGCCACCATCACGACCACCACCACGGATGCCGTCGCGCAGCCACTCGCGAACGTCGGATTCCGCAGGCTTATGAACACATATGGTCGGTTTAACACTCAAAGACCGCACTCTCGGGTAACGTCGACGGAGGCCGGACACCCGGCCGCCCGCTGGGGGGCGGGTGCTCGAGCCGACGTTGGGGACTGTTCATGAGTAAGGGATTCGATGCTGAACCGCTGCTGACTCCGCGGGAGGTGGCCGCGATCTTCCGGGTGGACCCGAAGACCGTGAGTCGCTGGGGTGAGGCGGGCAAGCTGTCGACGGTGCGCACCCTGGGTGGCCACCGCCGCTTCTACCAGTCCGAGGTCGAGTCGCTGCTCGACTCGCACATCGAGAACGGTTGACCGACCACGGCCGGTCGAGACCGGCTGGTCGTCGCGGGCCGGGCGTTCCGACGCCAGACGCCGCCGCGCCCTAGGGTGAAGGGATGACCTTCTCCCGCAGGCTCGCTCGACCCGCCGCCCTCCTCCTCGTGGCAGGAGTGCCGCTGCTCGCCGCGTGCGGCGGAGACGCCTCTACGCCCTCGACCGGTGCGGGAGGGGCCATGTCGTCCTCCTCGATGGCGTCGATGACCCCGTCGAGCACGATGGCCGAGCCCTCGTCGAGCGAGCCGAGCATGGCGACGAGCTCCGAGACCGGCACCGCGTCGGCCCAGGACGCGCCCTACTGCTCGGCACTGAAGACCGCCGAGAAGGAGATCAGCAACCTCACCCAGGGCTCGCCGACGCCGGACGTGCTCAAGAAGTTCGTCACCGCGGTCAAGAAGGTCGAGGACCAGGCACCCTCCGACGTCAAGGGGGCGTGGACCGACTTCCGCGAGCTCATCCAGAAGGCGGCCGACGGCGACGCTGCCGCCCTCAAGGAGGGTGGTGCCCAGGTCAGCGCCCTCGGCGACACGGTGTCGGCCGACGCCAAGAAGCGCTGCGGCTTCACGTTCTGACGCGTGCCCTCCACGCGGAGGCTCCCACCCCGGTCGGGGTGGGCGCGGTCGGCCGGTAGCCTCCCGGCGTGACCACGCCCCGGATGCCGTTCCCCCGAGTCCCGCACGTGCGTGGCCTGCTGCTCGCGGCAGGGTCGGGCCGTCGCATGGGTGGGCCGAAGGCCTTGGTCCGCATGGGCCCCGACCGGCCGACGCTCGTGGAGCACGCGGTGACGAGCCTGCTCGACGGCGGGTGCGACGGGGTGACCGTCGTCGTCGGGGCGGCCGGGCCCGAGGTCACGGCCATCGTCGCCGCGCTCGGCCGTGACGTCGACGTCGTCCAGTGCATCGACCACCTCGAGGGCATGGGCGCCTCCGTGCGCTCCGGTCTGACCTCGGTGACGACCGCGAACCGGGAGGGCCGCGACCCCGTCGACGCGGTGCTCGTCTCGCTCGTCGACCTGCCCGACGTCGGCCCGGAGGTCGTCGACCGGCTGCTGCAGTCGTCGGCGCCCGCCGCCGACAACACTGACACCACCGGCGCCACCGACAGCCCGGCTCGGGGCGCAGCGGTCGACGCCACCCCGGACCCGACGGCAGCGCAGTCGGACGCCGGCCGCCCGGCATCCGGGTGGCGGTCGGTGCTGGCCCGCACCGCCTACGAGGGCACCCCCGGGCACCCCGTCGTCATCGGCCGCGACCACTGGGCCGCCGTCGCCGAGGCCGCCGTCGGTGACCGCGGTGCCCGCGACCACTTCCGCACGAACGAGCACGTCCTCGTCGAGTGCGGCGACCTCGCGACCGGCGTCGACGTCGACACCCCGGACGAGCTCGCCTCACGCGGTTGACCGTTGCACTGTCGCGCGCGGCCGATATGGGTGATGCTCGGGTGATGCAGCCCGCCGCACCCGATGAGACCGACGCGACCGCCGAGCCCGTGCGCGACCTCGCCTCGGCCTTCGACGACGCCGACGACGTCGCCCGGGTGCTCGCCCGCACCGGCTACCTCGCCGACGACGCCCTCGCGACGGTGACCTTCCTCGCCACCCGGCTCGGGCGTCCGCTGCTGCTCGAGGGCGAGCCCGGCACCGGCAAGACGGCGCTCGCGGAGGCGGTGGCGCAGGCCCTCGACCTGCCGCTCGTGCGGCTCCAGTGCTACGAGGGCATCGACGCCACGCAGGCGCTCTATGACTGGGACTTCCCCCGGCAGATCCTGCACCTGCGCACCCTCGAGGCCGTCGGGCGCCCGGACGGCGCAGCCGGCGGCGATGACGCGGTCGCGGCCGCCGAGGCCCAGCTGTTCGACGAGCGGTTCCTGCTCGCCCGCCCGATCCTGCGGGCGCTGCGCGAGGCGCCGTGCGTGCTGCTCGTCGACGAGGTCGACCGGGCCGACGACGAGTTCGAGGCCTTCCTGCTCGAGGTGCTCTCGACGTGGCAGGTGACCGTGCCCGAGCTCGGCACCATCGCGGCCGCGACACCGCCCCTCGTCGTGCTCACCTCCAACCGCACCCGCGAGCTGCACGACGCCCTCAAGCGACGCTGCCTCTACCACTGGATCGACCACCCCGGCCTGGCCCGCGAGCTCGACATCGTGCGGAGCCGCCTGCCCGAGGTGTCCGAGGCGCTCGCCACCCAGGTCGTCTCGGCGGTGCAGCGCCTGCGTGAGACGGCCGGCCTCGTCAAGCCGCCCGGCGTCGCCGAGACCCTCGACTGGGCCCGTGCGCTCGACACGGTCGGCGCCACCCGCCTCGACGCCGAGACGGCCGCTGCCACCCTCGGTGCGGCCGTGAAGTACCGCGAGGACGCGGAGCGGGTGCGGGCCATGCTCGACCGGGTCCTCACGGCCTGACATGGTCCCCGTCCCCACGGCGCCGTCGCCGTCGCCGGCCGGCCCGACCCGCGCGACCGGGCCGGTACCCGTGCGCCTCCCCGCGGATGCCGTGTTCCTCGGTCTCGCGCGCGCCCTCCGGGCCGCCGGCCTGGCCGTCACGGCCGACCGCGAGCGCGTGTTCCTCACGGCGGTGGCCGCCGGTGACGCCGGGTCCCGCCGCCACGTCTACTGGGCGGGCCGGGCCACCCTCACCTCGTCCCCGGCCGACGCCGAGGCGTACGACGCCGTCTTCACCGCGTGGTTCGCCGACGACACACCGACGACGGCCAACCGGGCGCAGCACCCGCCGAGCGTGACTCGGCAGGCGCCGCTCGGTGGCGACGGTGACCTCGGTGTGGCCGCCGACGAGGGGGAGGCGCTGCGGGCCACCGCGAGCGAGCAGGAGGTGCTGCGGCACCGCGACGTCGGCTCGCTCACCGCCGACGAGCGACGCACGCTCGCCGACCTCTTCGCGACGCTGCGGCCGATGCCGCCGACGCGACGGGCACGACGACCGGTCGCGGCGCGCCGTGGCCGGGTCGACGGGCCCGCCACCCTGCGCGAGCACGTCCGCCGTCTGGGCGAGCCGGGCCGGATCGTCCACCGCCGCAACGGGGTCCGCCCCCGCCGCGTCGTCCTGCTCATCGACGTCTCGGGCTCGATGAGCCCCTACGCCGACAGCCTGCTGCGGCTCGCGCACGCGTACGTGCGCTCCACGGCATCCGGCACCCGGGCCGTCACCACCGAGGTCTTCACGATGGGCACCCGCCTCACCCACGTCACCCGGGCGCTGCGTGAGCGCGACCCCGACCGGGCGCTCGTCGCCGCGGGTCGGGTCGTGCCCGACTGGTCGGGCGGCACCCGCCTCGGCGAGGCGCTCGGCGCCTTCCTCGACCTGTGGGGGCGGCGCGGCATGGCGCGGGGCGCCGTCGTCGTCGTGTTCTCCGACGGGTGGGAGCGTGAGGGGCCGGAGCTGCTCGCCGAGCAGATGCGTCGTCTGGCCGGGCTCGCCCACCGCGTCGTCTGGTCGAACCCCCACCGGGGCAAGGTGGGCTACCAACCGGTGCAGCAGGGCATCGTCGCCGCCCTGCCGTTCATCGACGACTTCGTCGCCGGGCACTCGCTCGCGGCGTTCGAGCAGCTGATCGAGGTGGTCGCACGTGCGTGAGGTGATGGACGAGCTGACGGGCTGGTGGGAGCGCGGCGAGACCGTCGGCATGGGCACCGTCGTGGGGACGTGGCGCTCGGCGCCGCGCCAGCCGGGGGCGGCCATGCTCGTCGGGCCCGGAGGCGAGGCGGTCGGGTCGGTCTCCGGCGGATGTGTCGAGGGCGCCGTGTACGAGCTGGCGCAGGACGTCGTCGCCTCCGGCCGGCCGGCGTTGCAGCGCTACGGCGTCAGCGACGACGACGCGTACGCCGTGGGCCTGACCTGCGGCGGCATCCTCGACGTCTTCGTCGAGCCGGTCAGTCGCGAGGCCTTCCCCGAGCTCGGCGAGGTGGCGCGGGACGTCGCCGCCGGGCGCCCGGTCGCCGTCGCCACCGTCGTGGAGCACCCCGAGCCGACGTGGGTCGGACGCCGCATCGTCGTGCGCCCCGAGGACGGCGACGTGGGCGGTGACGCGGTTGCGACCGCCGCCCGGACGGCATCCATCGGCAGTGCCCGCGCCGACGACGCGGTGCTCGACGACGCCAGAGGGCTTCTCGCCCAAGGTCGTTCGGGTCTGCTCACCTACGGCCCCGACGGTGAGCGGCGCGGTGAGGGGATGCGCGTCTTCGTCTCGGCCTTCGCGCCCAAGCCGCGCATGCTCGTCTTCGGCGCCATTGACTTCGCGGCCGCGGTCGCGCGGGTGGGCTCCTTCCTCGGCTACCAGGTCACGGTCTGCGACGCGCGCCCGGTGTTCGCGACGACGACGCGCTTCCCGGGCGCCGACGAGGTCGTCGTCCGCTGGCCGAGCGACTACCTGCAGGACCAGGTGGATGCCGGTCGCGTCGACGCGCGCACCGTCGTCGCCGTGCTCACCCACGACCCGAAGTTCGACGTGCCGCTGCTCGAGGTGGCGCTGCGGCTGCCGGACGTCGGCTTCGTCGGCGCGATGGGGTCGCGCCGCACCCACGACGACCGGCTCGCCCGGCTGCGCGAGGCCGGGCTGACCGAGACCGAGCTGGCGCGGCTGTCGTCGCCGATCGGGCTCGACCTCGGGGCCCGCACCCCGGAGGAGACGGCCGTGTCGATCGCCGCCGAGATCGTCGCCCTGCGGTGGGGCGGGGCCGGCGAGCGCCTCACCGCAACGGACGGGCCCATCCACCACCACCACCACACCGACGCCCCCACCTCCTGACCCACCGAGAGGGCGCCAAGACCCCGTCGAGTGGACGCGTGGAGCCCGTCGAGAGGTCACCGGGGCGGGCCGCGGCTAGGGTCCGGTCCATGCCTGCCGTCGCCCCCCGCCGTCGCCGCCGATGAGCGCGCCCGCGCACCGCGGTGTCGCGCCGGATGCCGGTGCGCCCGCCCGCGTGCCGGTCTGGGCCCTGCTCCCGCTGGCCGCCGTGGCCTGGTCCGTCGGACTCGGGCCGTGGCTGCTCCTGCGCTCCCGGGTGGGCACGCTCGGCACGCCGTACAACCCCCGCAACGACGTGCGCGACGCCCTGCTGCCGTTCGTCGTCGACCGCCTGAGCCTGCTGCTGACCCTCACGCTGGCCGGGGGTGTCCTCGCCGGGCTCACCCCCCTCGTGCGCGGTGCCGCGAGACCCCAGCGGACGGCATCCTCGGCGCTGGTCGTGCTCGGAGCGCTGGTCGCCGCCTCGACAGCGGTGCTGCAGACGTTGGCACCCGAGCCCGACCTCGGGGGGTCGGCGGCCCAGGCCGGCACGGTGCGGCTGGCGTTCGTCGCCCTCACGGCGGCCGGCACGGTCGTCGGCGTCGTGCTCGGTCTGCTCGTCTCGCTCGGCGGGCCGGCGCTGCGGGTCATGGCGGCCGCCCCGGCGTCGATCGTGATCGCGGGCTGGGCGGGTCAGCTGGTGCTCTCCGCCCGCAGCGACCTCGACCCCGCAGGCGTGCCGGCGTGGGTCTCGCCGGGGCTGTCCGTCGTCGCGGCCGTCGGCGTCGGTGTGCTGCTCGCCCGGCTCGGCCTCGGCAGCGTGGGCCGGGTGCTCGCGTGGGCGGTCACGGCGTTCCTGCTCGTCGCCACGCCGGCGGCGCTGACGACCGCGCGCTACCTCCTCGAGGCACTGCCGCGCACCCCGATGCGGGTGGACGCCGTCACCGAGCTCGTCACCGACGGGCTCGCCCTGCTCCGCCTCGCCACGGCCCAGAACCTCACGGTCGTCGCTCTCTGGAGCCCGGCCATGCTGGCCCTGCTCGCCCTCGCCGTGGGCGCCGTGGGCGCCGGGGTCAGTGCGAGGAGGAGGTCTTCCAGAGGTTGATGCCACCCTCGACCGCGTGCTGGTCGATGCGCTCCAGCTCGTCGTCGCTGAAGTCGAGGTTGCCGAGGGCGCCGAGGCTGTCCTCGAGCTGACGCACCGACGACGCGCCGATGAGCACCGAGGTCACCCGCGGGTCGCGCAGCACCCACGCCAGCGCGAGCTGGGCCAACGACTGGCCACGCGACTGCGCCATGTCGTTGAGCGCACGGATGTGGGTGAGGTTCTGCTCCGTCAGCAGGTCGGGCGAGAGCGACTTGCCCTGCGCCGCGCGCGAGCCCTCGGGCACGCCGTCGAGGTACTTGTCGGTGAGCATGCCCTGCGCCAGCGGCGAGAACGCGATGCAGCCCACGCCTTCCTCGCCGAGCACGTCGAGCAGGTCCTCCTCGACCCAGCGGTTGAGCATCGAGTAGCTGGGTTGGTGGATGATCAGCGGCGTCCCGAGCTCACGCAGGATGCCGACCGCCTCGCGGGTGCGCGGGCCGGAGTAGCTCGAGATGCCGACGTAGAGCGCCTTGCCCTGCCGCACCGCGGTGTCGAGGGCGCCCATCGTCTCCTCGAGCGGGGTCGTGTCGTCGAAGCGGTGGCTGTAGAAGATGTCGACGTAGTCGACACCCATGCGCTGCAGCGACTGGTCGAGCGAGGCGAGCACGTACTTGCGGCTGCCGCCGCCCTGGCCGTACGGCCCGGGCCACATGTCGTAGCCGGCCTTGCTCGAGAGGACGAGCTCGTCGCGGTAGCGCCGGAAGTCCTGCGCGTAGATCGTGCCGAAGTTGCGCTCGGCACTGCCGTAGGGCGGTCCGTAGTTGTTGGCGAGGTCGAAGTGGGTCACGCCGAGGTCGAAGGCGCGGCGCAGCGTGGCGCGCTGGCTCTCCAGCGGCACGTCGTCGCCGAAGTTGTGCCACAGCCCCAGCGACACGGCCGGCAGGTCCAGCCCGCTGCGGCCGGTGCGGCGGTAGGTCATCGAGTCGTAGCGCGAGCGGTCGGCCTGGTAGTCGTCGGCGTGCATCGTCATGACCCCAGTCTCCACGCCGCCCCGGGAGCCCGCCCACCGGCATCCGGACCGGTCCGCCCCGCTCCGCCCGGCGAGCCCCCGGCCGGGCGAACACACCGAGCAAGGTGCAGATCCGCGAGTTGCAACTCATGGATCTGCACCTTGCTCGGTGTGTTGCGCGGGAGCCGAGCAGGGACCCGGCCGGCCACCGACACGACCCGCGCCGATACGACGCCCACCGGCATCCGACCGGGTTCGGCGATACCCCTTGTGTCAGTGCAACTTTTGACAAAGACTGCGACCACCGGGGGAACGTCGGCTGCAGTGTGGCAGGAGGACATTTCGCATGACTCGTATCAGTGTGACCGTCGACGGTGTGAAGTACACCGACGAGGTCGAGCCCAGGACCCTGCTGGTCCACCACCTTCGCGAACGGCTCGGCAAGACGGGGACCGTCGTCGGCTGCGACACGAGCAACTGCGGCGCCTGCACCGTGCACCTCGACGGGATCAGCGTGAAGTCGTGCAACGTGCTGGCCGTGCAGGCCGACGGTCACGAGGTGACGACCATCGAGGGTCTCGCCAAGGGCGGCGAGCTGCACCCGGTGCAGCAGGCGTTCCACGAGTGCCACGCCCTGCAGTGCGGCTACTGCACGCCGGGCATGATCATGCAGACCTGCAGCCTGCTCAGCGAGAACCCCGACCCGAGCGAGAGCGAGATCCGCGAGGGCCTCGAGGGCAATCTCTGCCGGTGCACCGGCTACCACAACATCGTCAAGGCGGTGCAGCAGGCGGCCAAGGCCGGCTCGGGTGCCTCGTCGCAGGGCACGGATGCCGGTGGGTCGGGTGTCGCCGACGGCAGCCCGGCCGAGACGGCCGAGGCCGAGCAGACGGTGGGGGCGACGGCATGACCATCACCGACGACCGCCCCGACACCGCGACCGACGGCCCCGGGAATGAGGTCGGCAAGGCGCGCCGCCGCAAGGAGGACCAGCGTCTCATCACCGGTCGCACGCGCTGGACCGACAACATCACCCTGCCGGGCATGCTGCACCTCGCCATGGTGCGAAGCCCCTTCGCACACGCGACGATCCGCTCGATCGACACGTCCGAGGCGAAGACGGCATCCGGTGTCGTCGACGTCGTGACCGGGGCCGACATCAAGGACGTCCAGGGCGTCAACGCCAACGCCTGGCCGATCACCCCCGACCAGGTCACGCCGACGCACCTGCCGGTCGCGGTCGAGCGGGTCGCCTGCGCCGGTGAGATCGTCGCCGTCGTCGTGGCCCGCAGCGCCGCCGAGGCCCGTGACGCCGCCGAGCTGGTCGACGTCGACTACGACGAGCTGCCGGCCGTGCTCGACCTCAAGGAGGCCGCGAACGACACGGTGCTCGCCCACCCCGACCTCGGCACGAACAAGTCGGCGTTCTGGCAGCTCGACTCGGCCGAGCAGGGCTCGGGCGGCGACGTCGAGGCCGCCATCGCGGAGGCCCGCACCGACGGGGTCGTCATCGAGCGAGAGTTCCGCCAGCAGCGCCTCATCCCCGCCTTCATGGAGCCGCGGTCGGTCGTCGTCGACCCGACCGGCGAGCAGATGACGGTGTGGTCGTCCACGCAGATCCCGCACATCCTGCGGTTCCTCGTGGCCGCGACGATGGGCATTCCCGAGTCGAAGGTGCGCGTCATCGCGCCCGA
Organism: Terracoccus luteus; assembly: GCF_003635045.1. Lineage (NCBI taxonomy): Bacteria > Bacillati > Actinomycetota > Actinomycetes > Micrococcales > Intrasporangiaceae > Terracoccus > Terracoccus luteus. The sequence goes on from NZ_RBXT01000001.1 coordinate 3,626,772, forward strand.
CGTGGGCGGCGGGTTCGGCGGCAAGCTGCAGACGACGCCGGAGGAGTTCGCGACCATCGCGATCTCGCGCCGGCTCGGCAAGCCGTGCAAGTACACGGAGACGCGGTCGGAGTCGCTGCTCAGCGGGCACCACGGCCGCGACCAGTGGCAGAAGCTGACCCTCTCGGCGAAGAAGGACGGCACCGTCACCGGTCTCAAGGTCGACCTGCTCGCCGACATGGGCGCCTACGTCGCCATCGTCGGTGGCGGCGTCCCGGTGCTGGGCGCGTGGATGTTCAACTCGATCTACAAGTTCCCCGCGTACCAGTTCAACTGCCAGACGGTGCTGACGAACAAGACGTGGGTCGACGCCTACCGCGGGGCCGGCCGCCCCGAGGCGACGTTCGGCATCGAGCGGATGATGGACGAGCTCGCCGCCGAGCTGGGGCGCGACCCGCTCGAGGTGCGCGAGCAGAACTGGATCCGCCACGACGAGTTCCCCTTCACCACGGTGGCCGGGATGACCTACGACTCGGGCAACTACGAGGCCGCGACCGAGAAGGCCAAGCAGCTCTTCGGCTACGACGAGCTGCGCGCCGAGCAGAAGCGGCGCCGCGAGAGCAACGACCCGGTGCAGCTCGGCATCGGCGTCTCGACCTTCACCGAGATGTGCGGGCTCGCCCCGTCACGCGTGCTCGGCCAGCTGAACTACGGCGCCGGCGGGTGGGAGCACGCGAGCATCCGCATGCTCGCCACGGGCAAGGTCGAGGTCATCACCGGCGTCTCACCGCACGGGCAGGGCCACGAGACGGCCTGGAGCCAGATCGTCGCCGACCGGCTCGGGGTTCCCTTCGACGACGTCGAGGTGCTGCACGGCGACACGCAGATCGCGCCGCGCGGTCTCGACACCTACGGCTCGCGCTCGCTCGTCGTCGGGGCCGAGGCGGTCGTGCGCGCCGCGGACAAGGTGATCGAGAAGGCCAAGGTCTTCGCCGCCCACCTGCTCGAGGCGAGCGAGGACGACCTCGAGTTCAAGGCCGGTCGCTTCGAGGTCAAGGGCACCGACAAGGGCGTCGGCATCGCCGAGATCGCCCTCGCCACCTTCGCGGCCCACAACCTGCCCGACGGGGCCGAGCCGAGCATCGACGCCGACGCGACGTACGACCCGGTCGCGTTCAGCTTCCCGCACGGCACCCACCTGTGCGCGATGGAGGTCGACACCGAGACCGGCGCCTCGAGCATGCGCTCGTACGTCTGCGTCGACGACATCGGCACCATCGTCAACCCCCTCATCGTCGAGGGGCAGGTGCACGGCGGCCTCGTCCAGGGCATCGCCCAGGCGCTGTGGGAGGGGGCCGAGTACGACGAGCAGGGCACCCTCGTCACCGGCTCGTTCGTCGACTACACCCTGCCGACGTCGGCCGACACCATCAGCTTCGTCACCGACCACACGGTCTCGCCGTCGACGACGAACACGTTGGGCACCAAGGGAGTCGGCGAGGCCGGCACCATCGCCTCGACGCCGGCGGTCGTCAACGCCATCGTCGACGCGGTGCGCTCGTTCGGCATCGACGACATCACGATGCCGTGCACGCCCGAGCGCGTGTGGAAGGCCATCCAGGCCGGCAAGCGACCCCCGGTGGAGGGCGAGCGCGACGCGCAGCCGCACTTCGACGAGGGCCTGCCCAACCAGGACGACCCCGGCACGTCACCTGCGACCGGCTCCACGGCATCCGGCTCGGTCTCCGGCTCCGGCTCCGACTCCACGGAAGGTGGTGCGCGGTGATCCCCGCATCCTTCGACTACCTCGCCCCGACGACGGTCGAGGAGGCGCTCGCCGCCCTCGCCGAGCACGGTGACGAGGCCAAGGTGCTCGGCGGCGGGCAGTCGCTGCTGCCGATCCTGCGCATGCGCCTCAACGCCCCCGGGGTCGTCGTCGACCTCGGGCGCGTCGAGGCCCTGCGCGGCATCCGTGAGGAGGGCGACGAGGTCGTCATCGGCTCCATGGCCACCTACGCCGACGTGCTCGCCTCGGACGTGGTCAGCACCCACGCGGCGCTGCTGGCCAAGGCGGTCAAGACCGTCGCCGACCCGCAGATCCGCCACCGGGGGACCGTCGGCGGCGCGCTCGTGCACGCCGACCCGGCGGGCGACGTGGGCGCGCCCGTGCTCGCCCTCGGTGCCCGGCTCGTCATCGCCGGCGAGGGCGGTCAGACCCGCACGGTCGAGGCCGACGACTTCTTCGAGGACCTCTTCACGACGGCGGTCGGCGACGGCGAGCTGCTCACCGAGGTGCGCATCCCGAAGCACACCGGGTGGGGCGCGCACTACGAGAAGTTCGTGCGCGTGAGCCACCAGTGGTCGATCGTCGGGGTCGCCGCCGCGGTGCGCACCGACGGCGGCTCGATCGCCGAGGCCCGGGTCGGCCTGACCAACATGGGCTCGACCCCGTTGCGCGCCAAGGCCGTCGAGGCAGCGCTCGTCGGACGACCGGCGACCGACGAGGCGGTGCGTGAGGCGGTGGCCGCGGTCACCGACGGGACGAACCCGCCCTCCGACCTCAACGGCGACGCCGACTACCGCCGGCACCTCGCCACGGTGCTGACCCGGCGGGCCGTCCTGGCGGCGGCGGGCGCGTGACCGGCTGATGGACCTCACGCACTCCTTCACCGTCCCCACCTCCGTCGACGAGGCCTGGAGCCTCTTCATGGACCTCGAGAAGGTCGGCAGCTGCTTCCCCGGCGCGACCGTCACCGAGGTGCGCGACGACGGCTTCTCGGGCACCGTCAAGGTCAAGCTCGGCCCGATCGCCATGCTCTACAGCGGCAGTGGGTCGTTCGTCGAGCGTGACGACGACGCCAAGATGGCCGTCATCGAGGCCAAGGGCAAGGACAAGCGCGGCAACGGCACCGCCGGTGCGACCGTCACCATCCAGCTCTCGCCCGACGGCTCGGGCGCCCGTGCCGACGTCGTCACCGACCTCGCCGTCACCGGCAAGCCCGCGCAGTTCGGCCGCGGCGTCATGCAGGACGTCAGCGACAAGCTGCTCCAGGCCTTCGTGGCCTGCGTCGAGAAGCAGCTCGGCGGCGGCGAGGCGTCGGGGGGCGGTGTCACATCGACCAGCCCGGATGCCGGTCAGCCGGCTCCGGCGCCCACCGGACCCCCGCCGTCGGCGGGCGAACCCGCCTCCGTCATGGAGGAGGAGAGCGAGTTCGTCGAGACGGCGAGCGACGCCCTCGCGAGCGACACGGCATCCACCGCGGCTCCGGCCGCACCCAAGGCCGTCCCGACGGTGGGTCGCGTGGCAGCGCTCGCCGATGACGACGACGGGGCCCTCGACCTCGGCTCGGCCGTGATCCCGGTGCTCGCCCGTCGCTACGCCCCGCTCGCCGGGGCGGCGGTGGCCGGCATCCTCGTCGGCTGGCTCGCCGGACGCCGTCGCTGACCACTCGACGGGGGCGTGGCGCCCTCTCGACGAGGTGGTAGGACAGGGGGTGGGGCTCCGGTGACCGCCGGAGCCCACCCGATCGAAGGAGCACCATGTCTCGCGTCGTCGTCATCGGTGGCCACGGCAAGGTGGCGTTGCTCGCAGCGCCGCTGCTGTCGGAGGCCGGCCACGAGGTCATCTCCGTCATCCGCAACCCCGAGCACGAGGCCGACGTGCGGGACGCCCGCGCCGAGCCCGTCGTCGCCGACGTCGAGTCGGCGTCGACCGGGCAGATGGTCGACCTGGTGCGCGGCGCGGACGTCGTCGTGTGGTCGGCCGGTGCCGGCGGGGGCAGCCCGGAACGCACCTACGCGGTCGACCGTGACGCCGCGATCCGGTCGATGGAGGCCGCGCGGCAGGCCGGCGTGCAGCGGTACGTCATGGTCAGCTACTTCGGTGCCGGCCCCGACCACGGCGTGCCGGAGGACAACTCGTTCTTCGCCTACGCCGAGGCCAAGACGGCGGCCGACGAGCACCTCGCCTCGACCGAGCTGCGGTGGACGATCCTGCGCCCGAGCGGCCTGACCCTCGACGAGCCGACCGGGCTCGTGGAGTTCGGTGACGACGTCGAGGCGGGGCACGTGTCGCGCGCGAACGTGGCGCGGGTCATCGCCGCCGTCGTCGACGCCCCCGACTCGACGTCCGGCCGCGAACTCGCCTTCAACGACGGTGACCGCCCGATCTCCGAGCTCGTCGGCGGCTGAACGCGACCGGCCGTCCGGTCGACGGAACTGCTGACACGACAGGGCGCTCCGGTACCTCGGTATCGGAGCGCCCTGTGCCGTCTCGTCTCCGGCTCAGGCCTGCGCGGCCGCCTGGGTCGGGCGGTGCAGCAGACGCAGCACGGAGCCGCCCATCGTCAGCAGGGCGAACGCCCCGACGATGGTCCAGCCGGTGGCGGTGGGTTCGGACAGGGCGACGACGCCGACGCCGGCGGTCGTGGGGGCGGCGAAGGCGAACGAGTTGCTGTACATGTCAGGCTCCTTGCGTGGTGAGGGGGGTCAGGGAGGTGTCGTGGTGCCAGACGGCCTCACGACGGCGCACGGTCTGCAGCAGGGCGCGGACGAGCGTGGCCTGGAGGAACAGGTCGTAGACCAGCTCCGGGACGAGGAGGGCGGCGAGCAGCCGCCCGCGGGGGCCGGCGCCCCAGGCGGTGACGAGCTTCTCGGCCCAGAACACGGCGCCGAGCAGCATCCACCAGGGCGACAGGCCGAGGGTGCCGGTCACGGCTCCCTGCACGGTGAGCAGCAGGTAGAGGCTCATCATGAGCGTGCCGAGCGCGAGCATCGCCTGCTGGCCCCAGTAGCGGCGGGTGGCCGTGGTGAAGCCGTAGGTGAGCAGGTCCTCCATGGCGCCGCGGTACCAGCGGAGGCGCTGCCGGTGCAGGGGGCCGAAGCCGGGCATGAGCTCGGTCGTCGAGACGCACTCGCGGGGCGACTCGACGGTCAGGCCGAGCGTCTTGACGGCGAGGGTGATCTCGTTGTCCTCGGTCAGCGCGTTGGTGCGGTAGAAGTCGCCGCGGATGCCGGGCAGCGTCGTTCCACGGGCCGCTCGGACCGCCTCGATGGTCGTGCGGCGGAAGACGGTGGCGGTGCCCGAGAGCACCATGACGCGTCCGGTGCGGCCGAGCTCGCGGGCGTAGCGGGCGTACTCGTTGGCCTGCGCGGTCTCGACGAGGCTCGTCGGCTGCGGGCCCTGGAAGATGCCGCCGATCGCGGCGATGCCGGCGTCGGTACCGAGGCGCTGCACGGCCGCCTCGACGAAGCGCGGGGCGAGCGTGGTGTCCGCGTCCATGACGAGGACGTGCTCGGGCAGGTCGGTCATCGAGCCGAGAGCCTGGTTGAGAGCCCCGGCCTTGCGGTCGGTGTTGCCGACCGTCGTGAAGACGGTGGCGCCGGCGCTATCGGCGACGGCCGCCGTGTCGTCGGTGCAGTTGTCGGCGACGACGACCACTCGATCCGGAGGCGTCGTCTGCCCCAGCAGCGAGGCCACCGTCGCGGCGATGTTCGCGGCCTCGTCGTGGGCCGGGATGAGGGCGAGGACGCTCATGCCCGGCCCCCGTCCGGGCCGACTGACACGGCTTCGCCACGAACCGGTTCGACGCCGATCTCGTTGTCGCGCAGTGACATCGGGCCGTCGACGACGACGGCGAGCGTGGTGCGGGCGTGCGCGGGCACGCCAAAGGACCGCATCCGCGGCATGGTTTTTCCCCCGTTGGATAGAGCTGAAGCGCCCGACGCCCCACGCGTCCGGCTGACCCGGCACCCCAAGCGCCCGGTCGTTTCCCCGGACAAACCGTAAGGGGTTCTCACCGAAGAGGTACCGAATCCGCAGAAACGGTCGTTCAAACGTCAAATACTTCGCCCCATCCGTCAGGCCGCGTCCGGTTGCGCCCGTTTGGGCCATGACGTGCACCACATCCGGCGTCTCAGGAACTGAGACGATGTCCGGTCCGGCGGGCCGTGCTCCTGCCCGTACAGTGAGACGCCGGGGAGGCGCGGACGGCGTCGCTCCGTCGTCGTTCTCGTGACACAGGCAGGCAGCAGCAATGGCGCTCAGCGTTTTCGACCTCTTCTCGGTGGGCATCGGCCCCTCGAGCTCGCACACCGTCGGCCCGATGCGGGCGGCCGCGACGTTCGCCGAGCGCCTGCGCGACGAGGGGCTGCTCGACCGCGTCGAGCGGGTGCACGCCCAGCTGTTCGGCTCGCTCGGCGCCACCGGGCACGGTCACGGCAGCGACAAGGCCGTGCTGCTCGGCCTGACCGGCGAGCGGCCGGAGACGTGCGACCCGCGCGCGGTCGAGAGCCAGCTGGCCCGGATGCGGGCCGACAAGCGGCTCGCCGTCCTCGGTGAGCGGGAGATCCGCTTCGACGAGGCCACCGACCTCGTCATGCACCGCCGCCGCACGCTTCCGCTGCATCCGAACGGGATGACGTTCACGGCATCCGACGGCGCCGGCCAGGTGCTGAGTGAGCGGACGTACTACTCCGTGGGCGGGGGCTTCGTCGTGGGCGGCGACGCCGACGGCGGCACGAAGATCGTCGAGGACACGACCCCGGTCGCCCACCCCTTCCGCACCGGCGACGAGCTGCTCGCCCTGTGCGCAGCCGAGGGCAAGTCGATCGCGCGCATCATGCTCGAGAACGAGCTGTCGTGGCGCACCGAGGCGCAGGTGCGTCAGGGGCTGCTCGACATCTGGGCCGTCATGAAGGAGTGCGTGGCCAACGGCATCGCCAACGAGGGCGTGCTGCCCGGTGGACTCCGGGTGCGCCGGCGCGCCCCCGAGCTGGCCCGACGGCTCAGCCTCGAGGCGGCCAGCGTCGACCCGTTGCGCGGCATGGACTGGATCACGCTCTACGCCCTGGCCGTCAACGAGGAGAACGCGTCCGGCGGCCGCGTCGTCACGGCCCCGACGAACGGCGCCGCGGGCATCATCCCGGCGGTGCTGCACTACTACTGCGACTTCGTCCCCGGGGCCGACGACGACGGCGTCGTCCGGTTCCTGCTCACTGCAGGCGCCATCGGCGTCATCTACAAGGAGACGGCGTCGATCTCGGGCGCCGAGGTGGGGTGCCAGGGCGAGGTCGGGTCGGCGTGCTCGATGGCTGCCGGCGCCATGGCCGCGGTGCTCGGTGGAACGCCGCGCCAGGTCGAGAACGCCGCCGAGATCGGCATGGAGCACAACCTCGGCCTCACCTGCGACCCGGTCGGCGGGCTCGTGCAGATCCCCTGCATCGAGCGCAACGCCATCGCGTCGGTCAAGGCCATCAGTGCCGCCCGCACCGCCCTGCGTGGCGACGGCTCGCACGTCGTCAGCCTCGACAAGGTCGTCAAGACCATGCGCGAGACCGGTGCCGACATGAAGGTCAAGTACAAGGAGACCGCCCGCGGCGGTCTCGCCGTCAACGTCATCGAGTGCTGACCGGGTACGACCTCCCTCATCACAGCAGAAGTGCCCGGGCTCCTGATGGCTCCGGCCGGGCCCGTCTCGGAGGCGGTACGCGATGGGGGAGACTGACGCGGTGCCGCACCTGTCCGTCGACGCCCACCGGGCAGCGCTGAGGCGACTGGTCGGCCCCGGGCGAGCCGTGACGGTGCCGCTCGACCGCGCGGCGTGCGGCCGTCGTCTCGCATCCGACCTCGTCGCGACCGACGACCTGCCCCGCTTCGACTCCTCGGCAATGGACGGCTACGCCCTCGGCCCGGGCGACGGCCTGACGTGGGCCGTCGTCGACGACGTCCCGGCGGGAGCCGTCCCGCGGGTCGCGTTGCGCACTGGCGTCGCCGCCCGCGTCATGACCGGGGCCCGGATGCCGGTCGGTGCCGTCGCCGTCGTGCCCGTCGAGCTGACCGACGCCGCCCGGACCGGCCCGGCGCCCGACTCGGTCACGGTCTCGGCCGTGCCGGAGGCCGGCCGCCACGTCCGCCGCGCCGGCGAGGACGTGCGCACCGGTGACGTCCTCGCCACGAGCGGCACCGAGGTGACTCCGGGGCTGCTCGCCCTGGGCCGGTCCGCCGGCTGCGCGGACGTCGAGGTGTGGGCGAGCGTCCGCGTCGCCGTCGTCGCGACGGGGAGCGAGCTCGTCGACCCGACGCGCACGGCCGGGCCCGGCGGCATCCACGAGTCCAACTCCGAGATGCTCGCCGCGCTGGCGGCCGACGGGGGGTGCGAGGTCGTGGAGGTGCTCACCTGCGACGACGACCCCGACCGCCTGCGGGCCCTGCTCGACCGGCTCGACGCGTCGGGAGGGGTCGACCTCGTCGTCACCACCGGTGGGGTGAGCGCCGGCGCCTTCGAGGTCGTGCGCCAGGTGTGCGAGCCGCTGCCCATCTTCTCGTTCGACCACCTCGCCATGCAGCCGGGCGGGCCCCAGGGCCAAGGGCGCTGGGGCGACACGCCCGTCGTGTGCCTGCCCGGCACACCCGTCGGGGCCTTCGTCGGCTGGCGGGTGCTCGTGCTCCCGGCGGTCGACGCCGGGCACGGCGTGCCGCCGCGCCCGGGTGTGGACGCGGTCTACGACGGGCCCGCTCGCACGTTCCGGCCGCGCACGACGCAGTTCGTGACCGCCGTGCACCACGCCGACCGGGGGACGGTGACGGTGCCCGACTCGCGCCACCTGCGGGCGCTCGCCGAGGCCGACTGCCTCGTCGAGGTCCCGCCCGAGGTCGACCGCCTCGAGCCGGGTGACGCCGTCGTCGTGCACCTCCTCGGGCGGCCCTAGGCTTCGCGGGTGACCGCCACGCTCGTCGCCAAGGACCTCTCCGGGGGTCACGCGCACCGCACCCTGTTCGAGCACCTCGACCTCACCGTCGCCCCGGGCGACGTCGTCGGCGTCGTGGGGGCGAACGGGGCGGGCAAGACGACGTTGCTGCGTCTGCTCGCCGGTGACGTCGTGGCGCTCGCCGGCACTGTCAGCACGGCCCCGCCCGACGCCTTCGTCGGCTGGCTGCCGCAGGAGCACGAGCGGCTCGAGGGCGAGACGGTCTCGGGCTACCTCGCCCGTCGCACCGGGGCGGCCGCGGCCACGCTGGCCATGGAGGCAGGGGCGGCCGCGCTGGGCACGGACCCCGCCGCCGACGAGGCCTACGCCACCGCTCTCGACCACTGGCTGGCCAGCGGCGCCCCCGACCTCGACGACCGTGCCCCCGCGGTGCTGGCCGAGCTGGGTCTCGACGTCGGCGGCGAGGCCCTCATGACCTCGCTGTCCGGTGGGCAGGCCGCGCGGGTCGCCCTCGCCGCGCTGCTGCTGAGCCGCTTCGACGTCGTGCTGCTCGACGAGCCGACCAACGACCTCGACCTCGCCGGCCTCGAGCGGCTCGAGTCCTTCGTGCGGGGGCTGCGGGCCGGGGTCGTGCTCGTCTCGCACGACCGCGAGTTCCTCGCCCGCTGCGTCACCCGGGTCGTCGAGCTCGACCTCGCGCAGAACGCGGTGTCCGTGCACGACGGCGGCTACGAGTCGTACCTCGACGAGCGCGAGGTGGCCCGCCGGCACGCCCGAGAGGCGTACGAGGAGTTCGCCGACACCAAGGCCGACCTCGAGCGCCGGGCGCGCACCCAGCGAGAGTGGAGCAGCAAGGGCGTGCGCAACGCCATGAAGAAGAGCCCCGACAACGACAAGATCCGACGGGCGGCGAGCATCGACTCGGCCGAGAAGCAGGCCCGCAAGGTGCGGCAGATGGAGTCGCGCATCGCCCGGCTCGACGAGGTCGACGAGCCACGCAAGGAGTGGAAGCTGCGGTTCTCGATCGGGTCCGCGCCGCGGTCGAGCTCGGTCGTCGCGACGCTGAACGAGGCGCGGATCCGGCTGGGGGAGTTCGAGTTCGGGCCGGTCTCGGCGCAGGTCGACGCCCGCGACCGCATCGGCATCACCGGCCCGAACGGGGCGGGCAAGACGACGCTGCTGCGCCTCCTGCTCGGACGCCTCACGCCGGATGCCGGGTCGGCCGGCCTCGGTGCCAGCGTGGCCGTCGGCGAGATCGACCAGGCCCGGACCGGGCTGCGGGAGGACCTGTCACTCGGGGACGCCTTCGGCGAGGCCGTGCCCGACCTCGTGCCCGCGGAGCGGCGGACGCTGCTGGCCAAGTTCGGCCTCAAGGCCGACCAGGTGGGCAGCCTCGTGAGTCGGCTCTCACCCGGCGAGCGCACCCGCGCGGCCATGGCCCTGCTCCAGGCGCGGGGCGTCAACCTGCTCGTGCTCGACGAGCCGACGAACCACCTCGACCTGCCCGCGATCGAGCAGCTCGAGCAGGCGCTGGACTCCTACGACGGGGCGCTGCTGCTCGTCTCGCACGACCGCCGGCTGCTCGAGAACGTGCGGCTCGACGCGCGCTGGCACGTCGACTCCGGCCGCGTCACCGTCGGCTGACCCGGCATCCGGCGCGGGTCGTGACGTCCCGCCCTCGACACCCTCCCTGACAAGGGTGTCGAGGACGGGACCACGGTCGGCGCTCGGCTGCGGGAAGGGCGCAGCGCTGCCACCCGAGGCGCCCGCCGGGCCACCCGTCACGGCGCCGGCGAACCTCCGCGCACACCATCGCGCACAGGGCCTGGATCTGGGCCGCCCGTTGCACGAACACGCAACGCGAAACCGCCCATACACGGACGTCTGAAACCGTCGAGAGGCCAGTTCGTGACGTCGGGGGTGCGTCGAGAAGTGGCCTCTCGACGGTCAGGGCACGTCGAGTGGCCAGTTCGTGACGTCGGGGGTGCGTCGAGAAGTGGCCTCTCGACGGTCAGGGCACGTCGAGTGGCCAGTTCGTGACGCCGAGGGGGTGTCGGGTCAGGCGCCAGTGGCCCAGGGCCCGAGCGGCGGGTCCCACTGGCGCACGACGCGCCGCAGGATGTAGCCGTTCTGCCAGTAGGGGTCCTCGTCGAAGGTCGTGGTGACGTCCTCGAGGCTGTCGGCCTCGACGACGATGAGGCCGCCGTTGACCGGCTCCTGGGAGGTCGGCTCGCCCTCGGACACCTCGTCGAGCGCCGGCTGGTACGCGCCGGCGACCCGTAGACCCGGCAGCTGCGCGAGCCAGTCACGGTGCTGCGGGCGGATCGTCAGCATCTCGGTGTTGTCGTCGGGGTAGGTGTAGTGGATCGCGAAGACGGGCACGTCGGCTCCTGCTCGGTGAACGGCGGTCGGGTGGTCGTGGGGTCAGCTGGTCGTGACGCGCTCGGCGCCGGCGTAGACGTTGAGGCGCGTGCCGCGGACGAACCCGAGCAGGGTGAGGCCGGCATCCTCCGCGGCCTCGACGGCGAGTGACGAGGGCGCGGACACCGCTGCGAGACAGGGGATCCCGGCCATGACGGCCTTCTGGGTCAGCTCGAACGACGCCCGGCTCGAGACCATGAGCACGAGACCCGTGCCGGGCAGGTGCCCGTTGAGGGCGGCCCAGCCGACCACCTTGTCGACGGCGTTGTGGCGGCCGACGTCCTCGCGCGCGACGAGCAGGTCGCCGTCGGCGGTGAACAGCCCCGCCGCGTGCAGCCCGCCCGTGCGCTCGAACGACCGCTGGTGGCGCCGCAGGGTGTCGGGCATCTCGACGACCACCTTGGCGGCTATCTCCGTGCGGTCGGACCGGATGTCGTGCGCGCTCGTCGTGCGCAGCTGTTCGATGCTCGCCTTGCCGCAGACGCCGCACGAGGAGTTCGTGAAGAACGACCGCGCCGCGGAGGCCGGCGGCAGCGCCACGCCCTCGGCGAGCGTGACGTCGACGACGTTGTACGTGTTCTCGTCGACCCCGGTCTCGCCGGAGACGACCGCGCCCTCGCAGTACCGCGCCATGCGCACGTCGTCAGCCGAGCGGATCAGCCCCTCACCGAGGAGGAAGCCGTGCACGAGCTCGATGTCGTGACCGGGCGTGCGCATCGTCACCGTGAGGGCCGAACCGCCGACGCGCAGCTCGAGGGGCTCCTCGACGCTGATGGTGTCGGGGCCGGTGCTCGTGGTCGCCGCCTCGACGTCGATGCGGGTGACCCGCCTGCGAACCGTGACCCGACCCATGGCTCCAGCGTGCCAGACTCGCCGCATGGTCGGCAGCGCGGGCACCCCCGGCACCGCGCCCGGCCACCCCGGCGCCGCCACCGTGGCCGTCGTGCTCACCGGCGGCCGCTCGAGCCGCATGGGCACCCACAAGCCTGCCCTCGACGTGGGTGGACGCACCGTGGTCGACCGGGTCGTCGCCGCCGCGGCCCCGTGGCCGGTCGTCGTCGTCGGCCGCAGCAAGGGGGTCCCTGCGGGCACCCGGGTGGTCGCCGACGCGCAGCCGGATGCCGGGCCGGTCGCCGCACTCGCGACCGCGCTGCCGTACGTGCTGGGGTCGACGGCCGACGTGGTCGTCGTCCTCGCCGGTGACCTGCCGCTCGTCAGCCACGAGCATCTCGAGCGGTTGCGGGAGCACGCTCTGCAGACCCCGCCCTCGCCGGCGGTCACCGCCGACCCGGACGGGCGTCTCAACTGGCTCTGCGCGGCATGGCCCACCGCCCTCCTGGCCGGTCGGCTGCGCGCGCTCGCCGAGGGCGACGGCGTGGTCGGCCGCAGCGTCCGCAGCCTCGTCGGCGACCTCGAGGTGCGACCGGTGCCCCACGACGGCGACGTGGTGGACGTCGACACCCCCGCCGACCTCGCGGCCGTGCGCGCCCTGCTGTCCGAACTGTCCAGATCCGATCCGGTTCAGCCGCAACGGGATTCGCGGCCTGGTGACGAGGCCGAGTCTGGGAGTGCGTCCGCAGACCGGTAAGCCCGACGTCGCAGAGCGGGAAAGCGCCGGCCAAGTCTCCACCTCCGGTTGGCAAAGAAACGGCAAGGCCGTTGACCCTCGCTCGTGACGGCTGCCAACGTCGCCCCCGGCCTCAGGGCGGTCGCCGACCACGCGATGTCCGGGCCCACGTCGAGCGGCGAGAGGCCGCTCCCTTCCAAGGAGAGACACGTGAACCGACTGAAGTCCGGGCTGGCGACCGGGGGCCTCATGGCCCTGGCGCTGGCCGTGTCGCCGGCGATCCCGGCCGGTGCCGCCACCAGCGCGACCGCCAGCACCGCCGGCACCGCGGCCGCCGCCCCCGCGGCCGGAAACGAGGCGACGCTGAAGGCGGCCGAGCAGGCGAAGGCGCCTGCGACGGCATCCGCCCTCGGCCTCGGCTCCGACGAGAAGCTCACCGTGCGCTCGGTCGTCACGGACGCCGACGGGGCCACGCACGTGCGCTACGAGCGCACGCTCGGCGGGCTGCGCGTCATCGGCGGCGACCTCGTGGCCCACCGCGACACGTCAGGCACGCTCACCGGCACGACGTACAACCTCCGCAAGGCCGTGCGGCCGGCCAGCCTCACCCCCCGCATCGACCGGTCGCGCGCCGAGGCGACCGCCGCGGCCACCTCGCGCGCCGCGGGCAAGCGCACCGGCGCCGGCGAGCTCGTCGTCTTCCAGGGCGCGACCGGGCCCCGCCTGGCCTACGACGTCGTCACGACCGGCGTCCAGGCCGACCAGACGCCCTCGCGCCTGCACACCGTCGTCGACGCGACGACCGGCGCGACCCTCACGAGCTTCGACGAGATCAAGCACGGCACCGGCCAGGGCATCTTCGTCGGCACCGTCAGCCTCGGCACGACCTCGAGCGGGGGCAGCCACCAGCTGCGCGACTCGATCGGCAACTACACGACCGACCTCAACGGGGCGACGTCCGGCACCGGCACGACGTTCACCGACGCCGACGACCAGTGGGGCAACGGCTCGGTCAGCAGCCGCCAGTCGGCCGCCGTCGACGCGCACTACGGCGCCGAGAAGACGTACGACTACTACAACACGCAGCTCGGCCGCGCCGGCATCTGGAACAACGGCACGGGCGCCCGCAGCCGCGTCCACTACGGCAGCAACTACTCGAACGCCTTCTGGGACGGCACCCAGATGACCTACGGCGACGGCGCGAGCAACACCCACCCCCTCGTCGAGCTCGACGTCGCCGGGCACGAGATGAGCCACGGCGTCACCGAGAACACGGCGAACCTCACGTACTCCGGCGAGTCGGGCGGCCTCAACGAGGCGACCTCCGACATCTTCGGCACCGCCGTCGAGTGGTACGCCAACAACCCCTCCGACACCCCGGACTACCTCATCGGCGAGGAGGTCAACCTCAACGGAAACGGCACCCCGCTGCGCTACATGGACAAGCCGAGCAAGGACGGCGCGTCGAAGGACTGCTGGAGCAGCTCGCTCAAGGGCCTGGACCCGCACTACTCGTCGGGCCCGCTCAACCACTGGTACTACCTGCTCAGCGAGGGCTCGGGCGCCAAGACCATCAACGGCGTCAGCTACAACAGCCCCACCTGCAACGGCGGCACCGTCACCGGCATCAGCCACCAGAAGGCCGAGAAGATCTGGTACCGCACGCTGTCGACGTACCTGACGAGCTCGAGCACGTACTCGAACGCCCGCACCGGCGCCGTCCGCGCGGCGAAGGACCTCTACGGCGCCGGCAGCGCCGAGTGCTCCTCGGTCGAGGCCGCGTTCTCGGCCATCTCGGTCGTCGCGACGAGCGAGACGTGCGGTGGCGGCACGACGCCTCCCCCCACCACCGGCACCGGCGTGACGAACGGCGGCTTCGAGTCGGGGCAGACCGGCTGGACCGGGAGCAGCGGCCCCATCACGAACGACTCCGGGCGCCCGGCGCACGGGGGCTCGTGGAAGATGTGGCTCGGCGGCAACGGCACGACCGCCAGCGAGAACGAGGCCCAGACCATCGCGGTCCCCTCGAGCGCGACGTCGCCGACGCTGACCTACTGGGTGCGCGTCGACACCGCGGAGACGACGACCTCGACGGCCTACGACAAGGCGACGGTCTCGGTCGGAGGCACCGCCGTCAAGAGCTACTCGAACCTGTCGTCGCCCAAGGCGACGTGGTCGCAGGTGACGGTCGACCTCAGCGCTTGGAAGGGCCAGTCGGTCTCGCTCAAGTTCGCCGCGACCGAGGACTCCTCGGCCCAGACGAGCTTCGTCTTCGACGACGTGGCCACCTCGTTCTGACCCGCCACCGTCGAGAGGCCGCGTCCTGACGCCGGCCCACCCGGCCGACCAAGCCGTCGACAGGCCACGTCCTGACCCCCGTCGGGACGTGGCCTCTCGACGTGCCGGCGAACACACCGAGCAATGAGGAGGTCCGCGAGTTGCAACACGCGGATCTGCTCATTGCTCGGTGTGTTCGCCAAGCCGAGCCGAACCGGGCCGAGCCAGGCAGGGGTGGATGCCGGGTGGCCCGGCCGGTGCCTCAGCTCGCGGGGGGCGTGGTCGGCGTGGTGCAGCTGGTGACGGCGGGCGTCGTCAGGGTCACGTCGGTGAGCAGGCCGTTCACCATGGTGCTGACGGACCCGAGGGAGGCGTCGGAGAGGTCGACGACCCGGCCGTGGTGGTCGGTCACCGTGACGACGATGGGGTCGCTGGGTCCGTTCGAACCGTCGAGGTCGCCGCCACCGGCAGGCACCCCGTCGTCGCTGCCCTGCCCGCTCACGCCGAGACCTCCGGGGGCCAGCGGGTCGACCTTCAGGATCTCGAGCGCCGTCATCATCTGCGAGCGCGTGGCGCCGCTCAGGGTGCACAGCCGGTCGTGCACCGACAGGGTGTTGACGATGACGCGGCCGTCGGCTCGCAGCGTGAGCCGGTCGTCGAACCCGGCGATGCCGCCGGTGCGGTGCACGGTCAGGGGGAAGATCGGGGCGGCCGACCCGCGACCGGCTCCGCCGACGTCGCCGCCCTGCACCCCGCCCACACCCGGGTCCCCGAGCCCGTCGAGACCGCCCACGCCGCCGCCGGCGGTGGGCGACCCGGACCCGTCGGACCCGTCGGGGTCGGCCGGCGCGGTGCTCGCGGTGTCGCCACCGGGCGCGCCGGAGCCGTCATCGGGCAGCACGGAGGCGCACCCGCCCAGAGCGAGTGCGCACACGGCCAGCCCTGACGCCAAGCCCTTCGCCCCCATGCCGTCCATAGTGCGCCATCGCCGCGCCCGATGCACGTCCGCGGCGTGGCGAATCGACCACCGCCGGCCGAACTTCGGGTGGCGGGCCGGCGTCGACGGGTGAAGGCTCGACGAGGCCCGGCAACCGGACCGGGCCTGATGCGACTGCGACGAGAGGGCGTCACGACGCCCGGAAGGAGGGGCTCGCGTGACAGACGACCTGAGCCCGACACCCACCCCCGACGACCCGGCCGGTGGCCCCAGACCCCCACGCAGGCGAGGACGGACGGCGGCCTTCGCCGTCACCTCGGTCACCTGCGCCGTGACCCTCGTGGCCGGCCTCGCCGCCTCCGGCTCCGCCGTGGCGGCCGCCGACTCGGGCGCCAGCGGTGCCCCGTCCGCGGTGAGCGTCGGCAGCGACGCCGGGAGCCGCGAGCGGGCCTTCGCCGCCGCCTCCCGCGAGTTCGGCGTGCCCCGGACCGTGCTCGAGGCGGTCTCGTACGCCCAGACCCGGTGGGACTTCCACCCCGGTCACAGCACGACCGGCGGCTACGGCCCCATGCACCTCGTCGACGCCGCCCTCGGCTCGCCCGCGGAGGGCAAGGGCCTCGGCACCCTCGGCACCCTCGGCACGGCGACGACGACAGCGACCGCGGGGGCGGACGGCACGGCATCCGGTGACGCCCGCCTCGCCGACACGCTCGGCCGCGCGGCCCGGTTGACCGGCCTGACGAAGGACGCGCTGCGCACCGACGAGCTGGCCAACATCCGCGGCGGCGCCGCGCTGCTCGCCGACACCCAGCGACGCCTCGGCCACCCGACGGGGGCCACGAGCGACGCGGGGCAGTGGTACGCCGCGGTCGCCGACGCCTCCGGCACGGGCGACCGGGCGGCGGCCGAGGGCTTCGCCGACGACGCGTACGCCGTCATCGCCTCGGGCGCCTCCCGCCAGACCGTCGACGGCAAGCGCCTCGGCCTGCTGCCCGCGAAGGTGACGCCCCAGCGGGGTCAGCTCGCCGGGCTCAAGCTGCGCGCCGGCGCGACGAACGGCCCGGTCGACTGCCCCAAGGCACTCGACTGCGAGTGGATCCCCGCGCCCTACGAGAAGACGGGCGAGGGGGCCGGCGACTACGGCAACCACGACCTCGCGAACCGGCCCAAGGCGCCGAAGATCACGAACATCGTCATTCACAACACGGAGGCGAGCTACGACACGACCCTGCAGCTCGTCACCGACCCGACCTACCTGGCCTGGAACTACACGCTGCGCTCGTCGGACGGCCACGTCGCGCAGCACCTCGCGCCGCAGGACGTCGGCTGGCACGCGGGCAACTGGTACGTCAACATGCACTCGATCGGCCTCGAGCACGAGGGCTACGCCGCGACGGGTGCCCTGTGGTTCAGCGAGCCGATGTACCGCTCGTCGGCGCGCCTCGTGAAGTACCTGGCGCGGAAGTACGACATCCCGCTCGACATGCAGCACGTCTTCGGCCACGACCAGATCCCGGGCGTGACACCGGCCAACGTGCCGACGATGCACTGGGACCCGGGTCCCTACTGGGACTGGGAGCACTACTTCCAGCTGCTCGGGGCGCCGCTGCGCCAGACGAGCGCGGCCGACCGCAAGGCCACCGACCTCGTGCGGATCCTGCCCCGCTACGAGAGCAACAAGCAGCCCGTCACCGGCTGCGAGACGACGTCGTCGCCGTGCGCCCCCCTCGGCACCAACTTCGTCTACCTGCGCTCCGACGCCAGCCCGACGGCCCCGCTCGTCAACGACGTCGGCCTCAAGCCCGACGGCTCGCCGGCCACGACGCAGGTGAGCGACATCGGCGCCCGCGCCCAGGCGGGCCTCGAGTTCGCCGTGGCGGAGCGCCGCGGCGACTGGACCGCCATCTGGTTCAACGGCGTCAAGGGCTGGTTCTGGAACCCGCGCAGCGCCCCGACGGCCCTACCCGTCAAGGGCAAGTACGTCACGCCCAAGGCGGGCCTCGCCTCGGCGCCGGTCTACGGCCGGGCCTATCCGGAGGCGTCGGCCTACCCGGCCGGCATCCCCGTCCAGGCCCTCGCGCCGCTGCAGTACACGGTCGCCGCGGGCCAGCGGTACGCCGTCGGTGACCTCACCGTGCCGACCGACTACTACCGCGCGACGACGTTCAGCACCGACACGCCCGACGACCACGTCGACGTCGTCGGTGGCGACCGCTACTACCAGATCAGCCTCGGCCACCGGTTCGCCTTCGTGCGCGCCGCCGACGTCGACGTCGTCCGGGCGAAGTAGCGCGGGCACGACCCGGCCACGACGCGAGGATGCCGGCACGCCCACCCGGGCGTGCCGGCATCCTCCACGTCACGCCCCGTCGAGAGGGCGCGTAGCCCCCGTCGAGAGGGCGCGTGGCCCCCGTCGAGTGGGCACGGCCGGCCCCTGAGGCCCGCCGCTCAGCCCTCGTAGCGCTTCAGGAAGTCGATGATGAAGGGGGCGGCGTCGGTCGTGCCGCTCTCACCCTCCTCGTTGTAGGCGGCGACGGCGATGTCGCCCGTGCCGGCCACCATCCACGCGTGGGTCCGCGGGGGGTTGGTCGTGCCGAACTCGGCGGTGCCGGTCTTGGCGTACTGCACCCCGACCTGGGCCAGCACCTTGCCCGACCCCTCCGTGACGACGGCCCGCATCTCCTGCTTGAGCACGGCGGCCTCCGCCGGCGTCAGCGGCGTGGCGGGCGCCGGCAGGGCCGGGGCCGACTCGACGAGCGTCGGGCGCACGGTCTCACCCTTCATCACCGAGGCGACGACGAGCGCCATCGTCAGGGGCGAGGCCTCGACGCGACCCTGACCGATGAACGACGCGGCGTGCTCGACGACGTCGTCGGTCGGCGGCACCGAGCCGAGGAACCCGGTGAAGGGCAGGTCGAGCTTCTCGCCCACTCCGAGCGACTGCGCGGCGGAGATGAGCTGGTCCTGCGACACCTTCCGGTACTGGCTGATGAAGGCGGTGTTGCACGAGTAGGCGAGCGCGGTCTGCAGCGGGATCTGTCCCAGCTTCGCGGTCGGGTAGCCGGTGTAGTTGCCGAAGCGACGCCCGTTCACGGTGAGTGTCGGGGTGCACGACAGCGGCGTCTGTGCGGTGGCGCCCTGCCGCACGAGGGCGAGCGAGCTGATGATCTTGAACGTCGAGCCGGGTGGGTTCTTGCCCGCCAGCGCCAGCGTCGAGCCGTTCGCGCCCGGCCCGACGGCGGCGGCGAGCACCTCACCCGTCGAGACCCGCACGGCGACGAGGGCGGTGGGCCGCTCGGTCTGCTCGGCCAGGGCCGCCTCGGCGGCCGTCTGCGCCTTCTGGTCGAGGCTCAGCTCGAGCGGGGTGCCGTCCTTGCTCGCCTCGGCGAACACCTCGCGGCGGTCGACGACGCTGCCGTCGGCGCCCGTCGTCACGGCCTGCACCGCGAGCCCGGGGGTGCCACGCAGCTGCCCGTCGTAGCGGTACTGCAGCCCGTTCTGTCCGACGTCGTCACCGGCGGCGAGCACGCCCTTGCTGTCCTTCACCTGCTCGGCGGTGGCCTCGGCCACGGTGCCGAGCACCGGGGCGGCCCACGTGCGCGTGGGCCCGAGCTGGCGCAGCTCGGGCTGGCGCAGGGCGCCGTCGACGGCGTCGATGCGGGCCACGTTCCTCGTCAGCGCCGGGTCGGTCCGGCGCAGCGTGAGACCGGGCACGAACGCCTTGGCCCCGGCCGTGGCCACCTTCTTCGCGAAGGCGTCGGGGTCGATGTCGAGGATGCCGGCCAGTGCCTTCGCCGACGCCGCGGCCTGCGCTCCCGACACCCGGGTCTTGTCGATGCCGACGACCGTCACCTCGCGCTCGGTGACGATCGGCTGCCCCAACGCGTCGACGATGTCGGCGCGCTTCGGCCACGTGCGCGAGAGGCGCAGCGTCTCGTCGGCCTGTAGCTGCGGGGCGACGAGCGAGGGCGACCACGCCACCTGCCACGCCCCGTCGACGAGCGTCATCGAGGCGGTCGTGTCGTAGGTCCAGTCCTGGCCGGTCTTCGCGACGTCCCACGTCGCACGCAGCGTGGCCTTCGCCGTGTCGGCGCCCTCGTCGCGGGTGACCGACGTCATCGTCACGGCCGGCTTGAGCCCGCCCATGCCCTCGTACGCGTCGGTGACGAACGTCGACGCCCCCGCCGGGGTCGATCCGCTGAGCGGCACCCCCGCGAGGTCACCCTTGGCGAGTCCGGCCGCGAGCGCCTTCGCCGGGTCGGACGGGTCGGGGTCGCTCTCGAAGAGCGAGCAGCCCGAGGCCACCGAGACGGTGAGCACCGACGCGAGGGCGAGGGTCGTCGTGGCACGGCGGGGGCGGTGGGTCATGCGCCCCACCGTAAGGGCCACGGCTGTCGGCATCCTCACGACGACGACGACGTCGCAGCCGTGACGATGCCGTGAGGATGCCGGGTCGCGGGCTCCGCGCCGCGCGCGCTCAGTGCGGGGCGAGGTGACCGGCGAGCCGCTCGTGGCGGGCGCGGCTGGCGGGGTCGAGACCGGTGATCGTGACCGTCGTGCCGCGGGCGGCGTAGCGGGTCGTGATGGCGTCGAGGGTGGCGACGGTGGAGGCGTCCCAGACGTGCGCGCGCGAGAGGTCGATGACGACGTTCGCGGGGTCGGCGGCGTAGTCGAACTGGGTGACGAGGTCGTTGCTCGAGGCGAAGAACAGCTCGCCCTCGACGGCGTAGACACGGGTGTCCTCGTCGGGGTGGGCCACCTCGACGACGCGGGTGAGGTGGGCGACCCGGCGGGCGAAGAGCACCATCGCGACGAGCACTCCGACGACGACCCCGATGGCGAGGTTGTGGGTGACGACGACGACGGCGACGGTGGCGACCATGACCGCGGTCTCGCTGAGCGGCATCCGGCGCAGCGTGGACGGGCGCAGGCTGTGCCAGTCCATCGTGCCGACCGAGACCATGACCATGACGGCGACGAGGGCGGCCATGGGGATGACCGCGACGACGTCGCCGAGGCCGACGACGAGCACGAGCAGGAAGACACCGGCGAGGAAGGTCGAGATGCGGGTGCGGGCCCGAGAGGCCTTCACGTTGATCATCGTCTGGCCGATCATGGCGCAGCCGCCCATCCCGCCGAAGAAGCCGGTGACGACGTTGGCGACGCCCTGGCCCCACGACTCGCGCGTCTTGTTCGACGGGGTGTCGGTGACGTCGTCGACGAGCTTCGCCGTCATGAGCGACTCCATGAGGCCGACGAGGGCCATCGCGAGGGCGTAGGGGGCGATGGTCTGCAGCGTCTCGAGGGTGAACGGCACGTTCGGCACGAGCAGCGTCGGCAGGCTCTCGGGCAGGCGGCCCTCGTCGCCGACGGTCGGCACGGCGAGGGCCGTGAGCACGGTGACCGCGGTGAGGGCGACGATGGCGACGAGCGGCGCGGGGACGACGGTGGTCACGCGCGGCAGGAGGACGATGACGGCGATGCCGACGGCGACGAGCGGGTAGACCGCCCAGGGCACGCCCACGAGGTGCGGCACCTGCGCGAGGAATATGAGGATGGCGAGGGCGTTGACGAAGCCCACCATGACCGAGCGCGGCACGAAGCGCATGAGCCGGGCCACCCCGAGCAGGCCGAGCACGACCTGCAGCAGGCCGCCGAGGATCACGGTCGCCAGGAGGTAGTCGAGGCCGTGCTCCCGCACGACCGGCGCGATGACGAGGGCGACGGCACCGGTGGCGGCCGAGATCATGGCCGGCCGGCCGCCGAGGAAGGCGATCGAGACGGCCATGGTGAACGAGGCGAAGAGGCCGACGCGGGGGTCGACCCCGGCGATGATCGAGAACGAGATCGCCTCGGGGACCAGGGCGAGGGCCACGACGAGGCCGCCGAGCACCTCGGTGCGCAGGCGGGCGGGGGAGCGGAGCGCGGCGCGCACCGACGTGACGTCGGCGTCGGCGCGGGGGCGGACGGCTGTGGACATGGGGCCTTCTGTGGGCTGGGGGCGCGACGGGGCGCACCGAGGGACGGGGACGTCGGCGGACGTGCGGGGAAGTGAGGGTGGACGGGGCCGGTGGGCCGGTGGGCCGGTGCGGCCGCTGTGGCCGCGTGGGTCGGTGCGTCGCCGGCGGGCGGCGGATGGGTGCCGGGTCCGCTCAGGGAGCGGTCTCGGACGTCAGCTGGTCGTGGAACGCGCGGGCGGTCTGCACCCGCTGCTCGAGGGTGTCGAGCTTGTGCTCGACGAGGCTGCGGTAGGTGTGCACCCGCTCGAGCAGCTGCGTCCGGGTGCGCTGGGAGAGCCGCGGTGACGCGAGGCGGTCACGGACCTCGATGAGGTCACGCATCTCGTCGAGGCTGAAGTCGAGTGGCTTCATCTGCTTGACGAGCAGCAGGCGCTGCACCGCGGCCTCGCCGTAGAGGCGGAAGCCTCCGGGGCTGCGCTCCGACTCGGGCAGCAGCCCGACCTCCTCGTAGTGACGGATCGTGCGCAGGCTCAGGCCGGTTCGCTCGGCGACCTCACCGATCTGCATGAGACTCGTTGCGGTCGAACGGTTCTCGCGCACGTGGTCCTCTCGGCCGGGAGTCGGGCATGGCCCTGTCGTGCGGCCGTGGTCGACGTTCATGCCGGCCGTCGCAAACCCTACCCTCACGTGAGGGTAGGGTCCAACTCGGGCCAGCGGGACGGCATCCGTGGGGCGGCTCTGCGTCAGCCGCGGGCGGGGTGCCACAGCTGCACCGAGGCCACCGGGACCCATCCGGCGCCGAGGAAGGCACGCAGGGCGCGGGCGTTGCCCGGGGCGCAGGCCGCGACGACCACCTCGCCCTCGGGCACGAGCGTGAGGGCGGCGGCGGCGAGGTCGGCGCCCACGCCCTCGTGGCGCGGGTCGGCCTCGACGCCGACCTCGGGGAGGCCGCCGATGCCGCGCGAGAGCGTGACGAGGGTGTGGTCGTCGACGGCGACGTGGCCGAACGTGGCCACCTCGCTGCGCACCGACGTCGCGTGCTGGGCGCGCGGGTGGTTGCGCAGGTCGCTGCGGGGCACGAGGCCGGGTTCGCCGCCGACCCCGCCCGCGACGAGGACGATGTCGAGCGCGTCGATCCACCCGGTGCCGGCGAGGCCGGCGACGAGCCGCGGGCCGCTCGCGCCGCCGAAGCCGTTGCCGCCCAGGGCCTCCACCTGCTCGGCCGTCACGTCGCCGCCCACCGCGAGCAGCGCGTGACCCGTCATCGCGAGCACGCCCTCGACCCCGTCGCGCCAGGGGGCGACCCGCTCGACGACGCCGTCGACGGGCGGGAAGTCGCCGTTGGCGGCACGGGTCAGGGCCTCTGCGATGGGGTGCACGGCCCCATCCAACCGTCGTCGCCTCCCGTTCGCCGGGGCGTCCGCGCAGCGACCCCTCCGGGACCTGCCCGTGGCGTAGGTTGACTGCATGTCCCGACCGCACGCGGCCGCCCTCATCGAGGATGCCGTCAACGCCCAG
This sequence comes from Terracoccus luteus, assembly GCF_003635045.1. Taxonomy (NCBI): domain Bacteria; kingdom Bacillati; phylum Actinomycetota; class Actinomycetes; order Micrococcales; family Intrasporangiaceae; genus Terracoccus; species Terracoccus luteus. Next base: position 3,650,140 of record NZ_RBXT01000001.1, read on the forward strand.
GTCGAGCGCGTGCTGCGCGGGCGGGGCTGGGGCAACCGGGTCATCACCCACATCGGGTACGGCTCGACGTCGTTCGTGCGCGTCTTCGCCCGGGTCGTGCTCGGACGCCGAGGCGCTGCAGGCCCGCCCGAGCGCCAGGACGCCACCGGCGCGCTCGCTCCCTCGGAGTCGGAGCGCGGCTGGCGGGTCTTCGTGCAGGCCAAGGCCAGCCACGTCCCGGTCACGGTGACCATCGGCGAGCGCGAGATCTACGCGCGCAGCGACCGTGGCGGCTACATCGACCTCGTCGCGACCGACCACGGGCTGCCGCCCGGGTGGCAGCAGGTCGTCGTGCGCGCCCAGAACGCCGACCCCGTGGCGGCCGACGTCTTCATCGTCGGCGACGACGTGACGTTCGGCCTCGTCAGCGACATCGACGACACCGTCATCACGACGTCGCTGCCGCGCCCCCTCATCGCCGCGTGGAACACCTTCGTGCGCCGGGGCAACTCGCGGCACGCGGTGTCGGGTATGGCCCCGATGTACCGGCGGCTGCTCAGCGCGCACCCGGGGGCGCCCACGGTCTACGTGTCGACCGGGGCGTGGAACACCGCCCCCACCCTGACCCGCTTCCTCGCCGAGGGGGGCTACCCCCTCGGGCCGCTGCTGCTCACCGACTGGGGGCCGACCAACACCGGCTGGTTCCGCAGCGGTCTCGCCCACAAGCGGCAGTGCCTCGACCGGCTGGCCCGCGACTTCCCCGGCATCCGGTGGCTGCTGGTGGGCGACGACGGCCAGCACGACCCGAGCATCTACGCCGACTTCGTCGAGGCCCGCCCCGACGTCGTCGAGGCGGTCTGCATCCGCCAGCTCTCGCCGACCGAGCAGGTGCTCGCGCACGGCCTCCAGCTGATCGACCTCCCGTCGCGCCCGGCGATCCGCTCGGTGCCGACGTACACCGCGCCCGACGGCCACACGCTGCTGCGGCTGCTCGACGAGGCCGGTTCGGTGGGCCCGCCCGTCGCGGCGGCGGAACAGCCCTCGCGACCCGGGCTCGAAGGGGTCCGCCCCGACGTGGCCCCCCGGCATCCGCGCGATCTGGGAGGCTGACGCCATGCCCGAGCTGCCCGAGGTGCAGGCGCTCGTCGACTTCCTCGCCGAGCGGACGGACGGCCTCGCCGTCACAAAGGTCGAGCTCGCCTCGATCAGCGTGCTCAAGACGTTCGACCCCGCGCCGCAGTCGCTCGAGGGCGCCCCGGTCGACGGCGTGAGCCGGCACGGCAAGTTCCTGGACATCGACGTCGACGGCACGCACCTGGTCTTCCACCTCGCCCGCGCCGGCTGGCTGCGGTGGAGCGACCAGCTGCCTGCGACGGTCGTGCGCCCCGGCAAGTCGCCCATCGCGCTGCGGGTGCGCCTGTCCGACGGGTCGGGGTTCGACCTCACCGAGGCCGGCACGAAGAAGTCGCTCGCCGCCTACATCGTGCGCGACCCGGCGGAGGTGCCCGGCGTGGCCCGGCTCGGCCCGGACCCGCTGGCCGACGACTTCACGCTGGACCGCTTCCGCGAGCTGCTGGCCGGCCGCCGCACCCAGATCAAGGGGCTGCTGCGCGACCAGGAGTTCATCGCCGGCGTCGGCAACGCCTACAGCGACGAGATCCTGCACGTCGCGAAGCTGAGCCCGTTCGCCATCGCGGGCACACTCGCGCCCGAGGTCGTCGAGCGGCTCTACACCGCGCTGCGCGAGACGTTGAAGAGCGCCGTCGCGACGGCGTCGGGCAAGCCGGCCAAGGAGCTCAAGGACGCCAAGCGCGCCGGCATGCGGGTGCACGCCCGCACCGGCGAGGCGTGCCCGGTGTGCGGCGACGTCGTGCGCGAGGTCTCGTTCGCCGACACCTCGCTGCAGTACTGCGCGACGTGCCAGACCGGAGGCAAGCCGCTCGCCGACCGGCGCATGTCCCGCCTCCTCAAGTAGGCCCCGCCCCCGCCCCCGTCGAGAGGCCAGATAGACCACGTCGAAAGGCCAGATAGACCCCGTCGAAAGGCCACTTCGCGTCGGCCTCAGCCGGATGCCGGGCGGCCCCGACACCGTCGAGTGGCCAGTTCCCGACAGCGCGAGCCGGATGCGGGGTGGCACCGACATCGTCGAGTGGCCACTTCGCGTCGGTGCCAGCCGGAGGCCGCACCGCCGACGACGTCGCTCTGCGGGCACTCCACGCGTGACCACTCGCCGGGGTCTACGCGCCCTCTCGACGGGGGGTGGGCGGGGAGGGGGCGGGCCGGCATCCGGACTGCGACGCGAGCGATTCGTCGACCGGGGAACAGATCAGGCAGGCTGAGAACTTGCAGGGAATGCACGTTTCGATGTCGATGTCAGGAGTAGCCGTGCCAGAGACCCACCCGCTGCCGCAGGCCGAGGGGCCCGCGACCGACCGGACGGGTTCGACACCCAACCTCCCGCCGGGAGCGGGGCGGCTCATCGCGCTGCTCGTCGGCTCGGCGTTCGTCGTCATCCTCAACGAGACCATCATGAGCGTCGCGCTCCCGCGCCTCATGGAGGAGTTCTCCATCGAGGCGACGACGGCGCAGTGGATCACGACGGCGTTCCTGCTGACGATGGCCGTCGTCATCCCCGTGACCGGCTACCTCATGAGCCGCTTCACCCTGCGGGCCCTCTTCACCGTCGCGATGTCGGTCTTCACCGCCGGCACCCTGCTCGCGGCGCTGGCGCCGACCTTCCTCGTGCTCGTGCTCGCCCGCGTCCTGCAGGCGTCGGGCACCGCGATCATGATGCCGTTGCTCATCACGACGGTGCTCAACGTCGTGCCGGCCGAGCGCCGCGGACGCATGATGGGCACGATCTCCATCGTCATCTCGGTCGCGCCGGCGATCGGCCCGACGATCTCGGGCGTCGTGCTGCAGCAGCTGAGCTGGCGCTGGATGTTCTGGATCGTCCTGCCCATCGCCGCGCTCGCCCTCACCCTCGGCCGCGTGTGGGTCCGTGACCTCACGACCCCGGTCCGTGTGCCGCTCGACGCCCCGTCGGTCGTGCTCTCCGCCCTCGGTTTCGCCGGCTTCATCTACGGACTGAGCAGCATCGGCGAGAGTGCCGCGGGCGAGGCGCTGCTGCCGCCGTGGATCCCGCTCTCGATCGGGGCCGTCGCCCTCGTCGCCTTCGTGTGGCGCCAGCTGCGGCTGCGCGAGCGCGCCCTGCTCGACCTGCGCGCCTTCTCGTCGCGGCCGTTCTCGGTCGCCGTCGGGCTCGTCGTCGTGGCGATGATGTCGCTCTTCGGCACGCTCATCCTGCTGCCGATCCTGCTGCAGGGCACGCTCGGCCTGACGACCCTGCAGACCGGCCTCGTCCTGCTGCCGGGCGGTGCCGTCATGGGTCTCATGGCCCCGCTCGTCGGCCGCGCCTTCGACCGGGTCGGCCCGCGGCCCCTCGTGGGGCCGGGCGCCGTCCTCACCAGCGTCGCCCTCTGGTGGATGAGCACCTTCGGCGTCGGCACGACCGCCGGAACCGTCGTCGCCGCGCACGTGACGTTGAGCATGGGCATCGCGCTGATGTTCACGCCGCTGCTGACCTCGGCGCTGGGCTCGCTGCCGCAGCACCTCTACTCCCACGGCAGCGCCATCGTCAGCACCGTTCAGCAGGTGGCGGGCGCCGCCGGCACCGCCCTGTTCATCACCGTCATGACGCGGGGGGTGGCCGCGGCGGGCGGCGACGGCAGCCCCTCCGCAGCGGCCGGCGCCACGGCATCCGGCGTCCAGGACGCGATGCTCTGGGGCGCCGTCATCTCGACCGTCGCCGTGCTGCTGTCGCTGGCCGTGCGTGGCGGCCCCGGCGGGACGCACGACACGCAGCGGTCGGATGCCGACGTGGTGGCCTCGCGTGACGACCACCCGGTCGAGGTCGCGCAGGCCGGCTGACCGCCCCCGCAGACCTTCACCTCGGCGGCCGGACGTGCAACGTTCGACCGCCGACGTGTGTCTGGATGGTCATGAGCACCCGCCGCCGTCTCCTGCCCGCCCCCGCCGCGATCGCCGTGATGGCGGCCGGGCTCGCGCTCGGCGCGTGCGGCCAGCCGACCTCCGCCCCCGCCCCGGGAGCGGCGAGCGAGGTCGGGGCGACGACGCAGGAGGGTTCGAGCGTGCCCGCCGGCCCGGCGGGGACCGACGCCCCGACCGCCACGCTGGGCCCGACGGCATCCCCGACGGCATCCCCGTCGGTGGCCCTTCCTACGGTGGCGACGACGAAGGTCGGTGACCTCACGTTGACCGCGTCGATGGCGCGGGTGCTGCACGGTGTAAGTGACGTCAGGGGCACGCGGCAGCGGCCGGGTCTGCAGGTCGAGTACACCCTCGTCAACGGCGGGAGGCAGTCGCTCACGGCGTACGACCTCGTGCCCGCGCAGCTGGGCTCCGGCACCCTCGGCGACGTCGACCCCGAGCACGCGTGGGTCTACGCCGCCGACGGCGTCGTGCGGCTGAGCAAGCAGGCCTTCGACCCGGCGCCCAACGTGCGCTTCGCGGCGCCGCCGGTCACGGGGGCTCGCCCGCTGCCGGCCGGGGCGACCCTGACGGGCCGGGCGTGGGCGCCCTGGCCGCCGGTGCTCGACGTGCCCGGGACGACCTTCACGGCTCCCCGCGGACCGCTCCCGACGGATGCCGGGTCGTGGCAGTTCTGCGTCCAGGTGACCGGTGGCGCCGAGCAGGTCGGGCCGGCCCCCGACGCGGTGGGCGGCCGGGAGTCGCCGTCGACCGCGAGGGCCCGGGCCCCGCAGGGCGACGAGCTCGTCTGCACCGACCCGGTACCGCTGCCGACCCCCTGACCCACGCTCCGGCGCCCGACCCGCCTGGCCCCTGCCCGGGCCCATCCCTCCCGTCGAGAGGCCGATTGGACACCGTCGAAAGGCCAGTTGCCGACGCGGAAAGCCGTCACGAAGTGGCCACTCGACGGGATGTGGCGACGTGACGGGACGTGGCCCGTCGCCGGGAACTGGCCTTTCGACGGGGTCTAGGTGGCCTCTCGACGGGGGAGGCGGGCGGCGAGGGCGGTGCGGCTGCTCTCGAGGTGCTGCGCGAGGACGCGGGCGACCGCGTCGGCGTCCTTCTGCGCGAGGGCGTCAACCACCCGCTGGTGCTCGTCGTTCATGACGGTCGGGGCGGCGTGCTGGCTCAACATCCAGGCGAGCCGACCCGCGACCGGCTCGACCACGGCCGCGAGCACGGGGCTGTCGGCCAGCTCGACGAGGACGTCGTGGAACTCGGCGTTACGGGCCACGGCCTGCGCCGTGAGACCCGCGCGCCCCAGCCGGTCGGTGTCGTCGACGACCGCCTGCAGCCGGGCCAGGTCGTCGTCGGACACCACCTCGACGAGCCGCCGGGACAGCACGTCCTCGAGAGCCGACCGCACCTCGAACAGCATCGCCACCTCGGCGGCGTCGAGGTGTCGCACGACGAGCCCCCGCGGGGGCCGCTGCTCGGCGAAACCCTCGCGCTCGAGCGCCTGCAGGGCCTCACGGACGGGCACCCGCGACACCCCGAGCCGCTCGGCCAGCCGCCGCTCGACGAGCCGGTCCCCGGGGGCGAGCTCACCGTCGACGATGAGCTGCCGCACGGAGCTCGTCACCGACGCACGCAGCGACGGCGCGGCATCCGATGCCGGTGAGAAGACCATTGACGACCCCCTGAGGTTGGTATACCAATACGGTACCGCGCCCGGCGCCGATGCCGACGACGTCCGGGGCGGCCACGACAGGAGCCCCACCATGTGCCTGCACGACCACGACGCCGTCGACGCCAAGCCCACGTCCGCCATGACCCGTCGCGGGGTGCTTGGGGCCGCCTCCGTGCTCGCCGGGGTGACGGCGGTCGGCGTGGCCGGGGTGGCGGGGGCGGGTTCCGCGGCCGCCGCCGAGACCGACGCCACCGCAGCGCGCTACCCCGGGCGCCCGACGACCGTCGCCCCCCTCGTCATCGAGGGCGGCTCGCTCGTCGACCCCCTGACGGGCCACGTCGTCGAGGATGCCGTCGTGGTGCTGCGAGGCGGCAAGGTGCTCGCTGCCGGCACGCGCGCCGCCACCCGGCACGCCGTGGCCGCGGTCGGCCCGGGCGCCCGTCGCATCGACGTCACCGGTCGGTTCGTGCTCCCGGGCCTCGTCGACGTGCACGTGCACGCCAACGCCCTCGCCGACGCCAAGGCGCTCCTGTCGGCGGGCGCGACCTCGGTGCGCAGCGGCTCGTCGTCGTTCTACCAGGACGTCGCGATGCGCTCCCTGCCGACGTGGGCCCCCGGGCTCGCGCCGCGCATGCGGGCGGCGGGCATGTTCGTCTCGCCGCTGCTCGGTGACTCGGTGCTCGCCGACCCCGACCTCGCCCCGCTCGCGGCCCTGCCGACCGGCATCCAGTCGAAGCAGGACCTGCGCTACCTCGTCAAGGTCAACCTCTCGCGCGGGGTCGACGTCATCAAGACCCGGGCCAACCCGCGCGCCGGGCTGCCCGAGCAGGACCCCACCGAGCTCGTCTACGACAAGGAGCAGTTGTCGGCGGTCGTCAACGCCGCCGCGGGGCGTCCGGTGCTGTGCCACGCCTACAGCGAGGTCGGCATCGACGGGGCCGTGCGGGCCGGGGTCAAGAGCATCGAGCACGGCGTCTTCGTCGGCGACGCGACGATCGACCGCATGCAGGGGCTCGGCACGAACTTCACCCCGACCATGTCGGCCATCGTCGGGCTGCTCGAGTCGCCCGACCCCGTGCTCGCGGCGCGCGGCCGCGAGTACGTGCCGGTGCTCAAGGCGGCCGTCAAGGAGGCGCACGACCGTGGGGTCACCGTCGTCGCGGGGACCGACTCGTTCGGCACCGACGTCGACCCGATCGGCAAGGAGATCCGCCTGCTCACCGAGGCCGGGCTCAGCCCGCTCGACGGACTGCGTGCCGCGACGACGAGCGCCGCGCGCCTGCTCGGCTGGGAGCAGCAGGTCGGCCGCCTGCGCCCGGGCTCGCTCGGTGACGTCGTCGTCACCTCCCGCGACCCGCTCGCCGACGGTGGCGCCTGCGAGGCGCTCGACCTCGTCGTCGCCCAGGGTGTCGTCGTGCGCGACGACCTCTGACGGGCCCGGCGCCGCGGCGTCGATGCCTCGCTCGACGTCGCGGCGTGACGCCCGGAACGTCCAGCACGCCCGGCTCTACACCCCTTTGGCGAGCTGGCGCCATGGACCTGCCTGCACGCGGCGGGTGGAGCCAGCACCCCAATCCGCGGGGGCGGGCCGGCATCCGTTGACCGCGTCACGCCCGGCCGACGATGCTGGCGAACGCCCGCAGCCGGTCGCAGCCGTCGACCGTCGGGTCGGAGCAAGGGGGAGCGCCATGAGCGCCCAGGACGACTCGGTCATCGCCCACCTCGACGTGCTGCACGAGATGCAGCTGGAGGGCATGGGCGCCGAGGAGCGCGTCGACTGGCAGACGAAGATCACCCAGGTCAAGGCCGACTACGAGAAGGCCCGGGCGATCGAGAAGAGCGACAAGAGCGACGCCGACCAGCGCAAGCGGGCCAAGGACGTCGGTGACGCCATCGCCAAGGCGGCGCCGGCCGTCACCAAGAGTGTCATCGCAGCCGTCGCGGCGTTCAGGAAGGGGGATGCCGTCACCGGCTCGGCCGAGCTGATGGACATCGTCGCGTCCCTGGCCCCCCTCGTCAGCACCGTCCTCAGCGCGGCCGGTCCCGAGGTGGCCCTCGTGGGGGCCCTGTTCTCCGTCGTGGCACAGATCCTGCGGTGCTTCGGGCCGAAGCAGGAGTCGGAGGGGGCCACGTTCGAGAAGCTGCTGCGTCAGCTCGAGTCGCAGACGCAGGTGCGCGACATCAAGCAGGTGCACGACCAGGTGCTCGTCGACGCGGTCGTCATCATGCAGCAGTCGTCCACCCTCCGGGTGCTCGCGGCGCACGAGCCCCGGACCCACGCCGACTACACCCACCTGCTCGCCGAGCTCGAGGCCTGTCAACGGGCGCTCGACGGCACGAGCCCGTTCAAGAACGCCAAGACCTTCCAGAGCTGGGGCGTCGTCGAGTACCTGCGCTCGCCCGAGAACCAGGACGTCGACCTGTGGCCGACCGTCCTCGGACTGTTCTGCAAGACCTACGCCGACCTCGTCTCGTCGTCGATGACCCTGACCCTCATGGCCCACAGCGACGACATGGCCACCCTCATGGCCTCCGTCGACCCCGGGTCGGCCAACCCGTTGGGCGCCGACGACAAGCGCGACCTCGAGAAGGCCCTCATCTCGATCCGCGGCATCGCCGAGGCGAGCAAGCAGGCCTACGAGGTCGCCAACGCCCTCGTCCTCGACAAGCTGAGGGAGCTGAGCGGGACCGCGCAGCGGTGGGGCCTGTTCACCCACATCGGCACCAACCACTCCTTGTGGTTCGTCAGCGGTCCCGGCAAGGTCAAGCGCGGCGAGTGGGTCGACCGGAGCGACCGCAACTACTTCCACGACGTCGTGCTCGCCGAGGACGCCGGTTCGCGCATCGAGAAGGGCGACTCGTCGAGGACGTTCGACTTCACCCCTCGACACCACTGCTTCGTCCTGAAGTCGTCGAGCAGCAGCTACCCCGGCTCGAACCACTGGGTCGACCACGGCTGGGTGCGCACCGACACCCTCACCTTCGAGCGGTACCGCGACGTCCTCGACAACTTCGAGGCGGCCTTCACCGGCGCGTGGGTCGCCGGGCAGGACGAGCACGGTCTCGACGTCGTGGCCGGCTCCGGCCGCAACCCCGGCGGAGTGGGCAGCGTCATGCGCTGGACCCTGCCCGCCGCCGGTGACTTCGACGATAAGGCGCTGGAACGGGTCGACTGGTGGCCCCAGGTGCCGGCGCCCGTCACGGGCATCGGCGCGGTCTCGACGCCCCGCCACTCCGCGGCCGACCCCGACCAGCTCCTCGTCCCCGTCGAGCGCACCCCGTGGATGCTGTACGCCTCCCTCGAGGGGCATGGTGACCTCTACGTCAACGTCGACAACGCCGACCACCAAATGCCGGGGCCCGAGGGCTGGGCCGCGTGCTCCGGGGTCGCCGTCGACGACACCCACGTGTGGGTCCACCGACCGGAGGGCTTCGCCGTCGCCTCACACGCCTCGGTGCTCGCCCACCTCGCCGGCCGGCTCCCGTCCCCCCGCTGGCTGGCGGGGCCCGAGCTGGGCACCGAGCTGCTCGGCGACAACCTTTATCACGGGGATCCGGTGCCCGCGGGCAGCAGCATGACCCACGACGGGGAGTCGGTCACCCAGCCGCCGCCATTGCTCGGCGTGACGTCGTTCAGCGCCTGCGCCGACGGCACCGTCGTCGCCTCCGTGCTGCGTCGCAGCGTCGGCGTGGTCCGGGTGCCCTACGGCACCGGCCCGAGCGGCTTCGACCGGTGCGACTTCCGCGACGAGTGGACCATCCGCACCGCACCCGTCCAGGTCGACCTCGCGTCCGGGCGGGTCACGGCGGGCCAGTGGCTGCGCATCCCGGGCGAGGCCCGGCACGTGCAGAAGCTGCCGATGCCGGGGTGGGCGCTCTACGACAGCCTCGTCGCCCGACTGGCCTGACGTCGGACCTCGCGCGAGGGCGACGACGGGCTGACCACTCGAGGGGGGGCTCTCTGGCCCTTCGACGGGGGCTATTTGGCCTCTCGACGGGGGCTAGTTGGCCTCTCGACGGGGGAGGGGTGGCGCGTCAGAGGACGTGCGGGGTGCCCTCGCCCTCGAGCGGCTTGCCGGCGCTCTCCCACGCCTTCATGCCGCCGTCGAGGTTGGCGACGTCGTAGCCCTGCTGCGTCAGCCAGGCGACGGCGCGGCTCGAGCGGCCGCCGCTGCGGCACGTGACCGCCACCGTCCCGGCATCCGTGTCGGGCAGGTCGGCGAGCCGCGAGGGCAGGTCACCGAGGGGGATGTGCACGGCGTTCGGCGCGTGGCCGGCCGCCCACTCGTTCGCCTCGCGCACGTCGATGATGACGGCGTCGTCGGCCACCTCGGACACGGTCGTCGTGGGCTGCTCGCTCATGGCGCCAGTCTCGCACGCGGGTCGTGCGGGTCGTGCGGGTCGGGTGGGCCCGGCACTAGGTTGGGGCGGGTGAGAATCCTGTCCATCCAGTCGCACGTCGCCTACGGCCACGCCGGCAACTCGGCGGCCGTCTTCCCGCTGCAGCGCCTCGGGCACGAGGTCTACCCCGTGCTCACGGTGACCTTCAGCAACCACACGGGCTACGGCTCGACGCGCGGGCCGCTCATCGCGCCGAGCGACGTCGCCGCGGTGATCGACGGGGTCGAGGAGCGTGGCGCGTTCCCCGACATCGACGCGGTGCTGTCGGGCTACCAGGGCGCCGAGGCCGTCGGGCAGGTCGTGCTGGATGCCGTGTCGCGGGTCAAGGCGGCCAACCCCCGGGCCGTCTACTGCTGCGACCCCGTCATGGGTGACGTCGGGCGCGGCTTCTTCGTCCGCGAGGGGATCCCCGAGTTCATGCGCGACGAGGTCGTGCCGCAGGCCGACATCGTGACGCCGAACCAGTTCGAGCTCGAGTACCTCGTGGGCTATCCGGTCACGACGTCGGCCGAGCTGCTCGCCGCCGCCGACGAGCTGCGGGGCCGCGGGCCGTCCGTCGTGCTCGTCACGAGCACGCTCGTCGACGACACGCCCGAGGGGAGCATCCAGCTCACCGCCGTCACGGACGACGGGGCGTGGGTCGCGACCACCCCGCTGCTGCCGATGACGGTGCAGGGCGGTGGCGACGTCACGGCCGCCCTCTTCCTCGCCCATTTCCTGACAGACGGGGCGAAGACGGCGCTCGCGCGCACGGCCGGGACGATGTTCTCCATCCTCGAGCGCACCCACGCCGCCGGCTCGACCGAGATGCTGCTCATCGACGGCCAGGACGCGATCGCCTATCCGCCGACGAATGTGGCCATCGCCACGCTTCGTTGAGCCTTTCACGACCCGAGACCGGCTCCGACCGGTTATGCTTCACGAGCGCCGTTCCGCATGACCACCCCTGACCGTGCGGAACGGCGCTTTTTCATGCCCCCCAGCGGTTTCGGCCACGGTGCGGACGACCGCCAGGGCTCGCCGGCCGGTCGTCAGCGGCGGCCGAAGACGACCTGCTGGTCGATGGCGTAGGTGAACGCACCCTCCGAACGGGCGTCCGTCGCCTCCGTCGTGGTGCGCTCGAGACGCGTGCTGACCCAGCCGGTGAGCGACATGCGGGCTTCGCCGGTGGGCACCTCGAACCAGGCCGTGATCGTGGGCGGCCGGCCCTCGAAGGCCTGCTCGACGACGAGCTGCCGGGGCAGGTAGGTCGTGCCCGCGACGGTGAGCTTGGTGCCGAACGAGAAGTAGCTGGTGTCGTACGTGGCCTCACGGGGGTCCGGCCCGCCGGTGCGGTAGGTCGTCAGCTCGGTCGGGGTGATGACGGCCGTGACCCACGTCCGACCGGCCGCCGCACGGCCCTCGACCCGGCGGCTGGAGGCCTCGCCCGCCGGCGGAAGCGTGGTCGTGCGGGTCAGCGTCGTCGTGCACGTGAACGCCTGGCGCCAGCCGGATGCCGTCCCGCTCGGGGCCGTGACCGCGGGGCACTCCCCGGCCGCGGAGGTCGCCAGCCCGTCGTCGGGGGCGTCCGCGACCCGCGGCGAGGCCGACGGCGTGGGCCGTGCGGCCGGTGCGGACGTGGCGGATGGGGCGGGGGCCGAGGTCGAGGGCGTCGACGTGCGGGTGGGCGACGGGGCCGAGGTGCTGCGGCTCGCGCTCGGCGTGCCGGTGGCGCGCGTCGTGGCCGGGGCGGTCGCCGACGGGCGGCTCGTGGTGCGGGTGCCGCTCGGGCGGGCGGTGGCGGTCGAGACGCCTTCACCCCGGGGGGCGGGCAGCGTGTCGCCGAAGAAGGCCGGCGTGCCGTCGGCGCGCACCGTGCGCAGCTCGGGGTCGGGCTGGGCGTGCGGCTGGAAGTCGCTGCCGCCGGTGCCCGCGGACGTCGTGCCGGTCGTGTCGGCCGTGCCGGTCGTCGTCGCCGTGGTCGACGTCGCGGTGGCGGAGCCGCCACCCCGGGCGAGCACGAGGCGCACGCCCCCGCCGGAGCCGGGAACCGCGTCGACGGGGTGGCTCTGCCAGCTCGTCTCGATGTCACCGGCCACCCGCACCGGTCCGCAGAGGATGCGGTTGGCGACCTCGCCCGCGTCGTCGACCTGCAGGAAGCAGCCGGAGTCGAGGGCGAAGGTCGCGGCCCGGCCGCTGTTGGCGATGGCGCCGCGCCACGTGGACTCGAAGCCGGCCAGTGACTGCTGGGCGTCGACGAGACGCGTGCCGTCGAAGCGGAGGTCGCCGTCCGTGGGCACCGACGTCCCCACGCAGGCTGCGGTGCTCGCCGTCAGCACGACGGCGCCGGCGATCGACAGGGCTCTGTGGGTGCGGTGCATGTCTCTCCAGCGATCGAGGGACGACGTCCGCCGGGGCGACCACGCACTGCGTCGGCTGCAGGTCGTGGGTGACCCGGCGAGGGGGTCGGATCATGGGGTTCGGGGCCACCCGGCATCCGGATTGGGCGACCCGACCTCGTGACACGTGTCAACGGGCACCGGTGACGGCGGCTCATGGTGGCGCCGTCGGCGCCTTCCTAGCGTTATGGCATGAGCACAGACACCGTCATCCAGGTCGACGACCTCCGGGTCGACTACGGCGCCACCACCGCCGTCGACGGCGTGAGCTTCTCGGTGCGCCGCGGCGAGGTCTTCGCCCTCCTCGGCACGAACGGGGCCGGCAAGACGACCACGCTCGACGTGCTCGAGGGCTACCGCGAGGCGACCGCCGGCAGCGCCACCGTCTTCGGTCTCGACCCGGTCTCCGGTCGCGACCGCCTCGCCCCCCGGCTCGGCATCATGCTCCAGGACGCGGGCTTCTTCGAGACCCTGACCGTGCGTCAGACCGTCACCGCCTGGCGCCGGTTCTACCACCGGCCGCGCTCGCTGGAGGAGACCCTCGGCCTCGTCGGTCTCGGGCACCGCGCCGACACCCGGGTCGCCTCCCTCTCCGGTGGAGAGCGTCGCCGGCTCGACCTCGGGCTGGCCCTGCTCGGCCACCCCGAGCTGCTCTTCCTCGACGAGCCGACGACGGGCATGGACCCCGAGGGCCGCCACCAGAGCCTCGAGCTCGTGTCGCAGCTGGTCCGCGAGGGCCTGACCGTCGTGCTCACCACGCACTACCTCGAGGAGGCCGAGCAGCTCGCCGACCGCGTCGCGATCATGCACCGCGGCACCCTGCGTCGCCTCGGCACCCTCGAGCAGGTGCTCGCGGAGTCCGGCGACTCCCGCATCACCGTGGGCCTGCCGACCGAGGCGGCGGCGTTACTGCCCACCGACCTGCACGCGACCGTCGCGCCGCGCCACGGTGGGTCCCACGTCGAGATCCGCACCGGCGACCCGGAGTCGGCCCTGCGCCGGCTGCTCGCCTGGGGCGAGGCGCACGGCATCCCGATGCCCGACCTCGAGGTGCGCCGCGGCAGCCTCGAGGACGTCTTCCTGGCGCTGCCCGACGAGGACGACGCCGCCCGGATGCCGGGTGGTGGCCGAGCCGGTCACGGCTCCGGTGGCGCCCGTCCCGACGACCGCGTCGGCGACACCCTCTCCTCCCGGCGCGGACGACGTCCGTCCGGGGACCCCGAGCGCGACGTCCGCGTCGCCGCCAGCCTCACCTCGACAGGAGCCTGACATGAGCGTCGACACCCCCCGCTCGGTCGTCAGCTGGCCGCGCTACGTCTGGCCGCAGGTCGCCCTGTCGCAGCGGGTCTACTGGCAGGACATCGCCTTCGCCCTCGTCGGGGCGGTCATGCCGGTGGCCATGGGGATCTTCCCGATGGTCCAGGTGCGTGACGCCGACCCGCTGCCGGGCGGCATCCGACCCGTCGACGTCCTCGCCCCGTCGGGGCTGTGCGTCTCCGTCATCTGGATCGCCTACGCCGTCATCAACTCCGCCGCCCGCCGCCGAGAGACACGGACGTACAAGAGGCTGCGCGCCACGCCGATACCGCAGAGCGCCATCCTCGTCGGCGAGGCCACGAGCGCAGCCCTACCGGCCCTCGCGCAGAGCGCCGTCGTGCTCGTCGTCGCGATGACGGTCTTCCACGTGGCCGCACCGGTGCACTGGCTGCTCGTCGTGGCCGGGCTCGTCATCGGGGCCGTGACGATGGGCCTGCTCACGTTCGGGGTCTCGGGGCTGCTGCCCTCGAGCGAGCTGTCCACGTGGATCGTCACCCCGTTCGTCATCGGCATGTGGTTCCTCAGCGGGTCGCTCAGCGTCGCCGGCGGGGCCGCCTCGACGGTCGACCGCATCGCCGACTACCTGCCCTCGACCGCCTTCGTCCAGATCGTGCGCACCGGCTACTTCGGCCAGGACTTCGTCAGCCACGACCTCACCGACCGTCCCCGCCTCTCGCTGGGGCAGGCGCTCGACGTCATCCACCAGCCCCTCGGCGTCCTCATCCTCTGGATCGCCGTCGGCTACCTGCTCTTCCGGTCCTGCTTCCGCTGGGAGCCGCGCACGTCGCGGCGCGGGCGCCGGTCGGCGAAGCAGGCCGGCTGACGACCTCGGCCGGCCCGACGACCACCCGACCACCATCCCGACGACCCCCGACCACAGGACAGGAGCGAGACGACATGGACCCCAAGGACGTCCGCGAGAGCGTGCCGCTGCTCGAGATCGAGGACCTGTTCTCCGCCGAGGGCGCCGGCGCGTGGATCCACGGCTGCCAGGGCGTCACCGTCGGCTCGGTCTCGTGCCCCGCCACCGTGGCCTCGTCGTTCAGCTTCACCTAGAGACTCCCGGGCCCACGACGGGTCCGGGCGGCACGACCCACCGGGTCGGCCACCAGCACCACCCAGCACCACCCCAGCACCACCCCAGCAACACCGACCGCTCCACCCTCACGAAAGGAAACACCATGAGCGACAAGGACATCCAGAACGCCGACCAGGCCATCGACGAGGTCGAGCTCGAGGAGCTCACCGAGGACGGCGGCGCCGCGACCCTCGGCACCGCGAGCTCGCTCGGCTGCCCGTCGTCGCTGGCCACCTTCGGCTCGCACTGACCGTCACGACGGACACCGTGCCGCACGCCGCGAGGCGGACGGCGCACCGCAGGACCCGCAGCACCGCACGACCAGATCGCACCATCCGACAGCACGACCACAACCGAGAGGAACGACCATGACCGACAAGGACATCACCCCCGCCGAGGAGCTCGACGCCGTGGAGGTCGACGAGCTCGACGAGGAGGCCGGCGCCGGCTGCCTCAGCTCCGCCGGCACGGCCTCGTGCCCGGCCACCTTCGGCACCGCAGCGTGCTGGTGAGCTCGGCCTCGCGCCCCGCCACCACCAGCCGCACACGCAGAAACGACCCGAGGTCGTCCCTCGAGTCGCTTCGCACCTCCCACCAGAACCGCTAGCCGCCGAACCGCCAAGAACGTCAGCTACGCGAAAGCTCCGGTCACGGGCGGCTCTCCTGCACTCGCGTGCGGGACCGCCCGTGACCGGAACAGTACCCCACCCACGGCCTCTTCGGAAGGAGGACGACATGACGACCGTCACCCCGTCGGCCCCCGGGCCCGCCGGCCCCACGATCGCGGCCCGCGACCTCACCGCCCGGGTCATGGACCACATCCGCCACCCCACGGGCGGCAGCCAGGCCGCCGTCTTCCGTGAGCTGCCCAGCGTCGCACCGGTGCTGCTCCTGCCCCTCGGGATGGTCCTCGTGTCGTCGGCCGAGCTCGTCCGTCGCGCCGCCGCCGCGCCGCAGCTCGTCATCGGCGAGGTCGACTTCCCCCAGCACGTCCGCGACCAGAACCCCGAGTTCGTCGCCTTCTTCGCCTCCAGCCTCAGCTTCCTCGACCGCGCCGACCACCACCGGCTGCGGCGGGTGCTGTCCGAGCACTTCACCCCGCGCGGTGTCGACGCGCTTCGTCCGACGGTCGCCGGCATCGTCGACCGGCTGACGGCCGAGGTCGTGTCCGCTGCCCGGACCGACGGGGAGGTCGACCTCGTCACCGCCTTCGCCAACGAGCTGCCCCCTCGGGCCATGGGTGCGCTGCTCGGGCTGCCGGAGCACGAGTGGGCCTCCGTGGCCGCCAGCGGACGCGGCATGCTCGCCCGGATCGCGAGCAGCTTCCCCAACCTCCAGGCGCAGGACGCGCCGATCACCGACGACGGGTTCGTCGCGCTGCGCGACCGGGTCGCGCGGCTGCTCGACGAGCCCGTCGCCGACCACACGCTCGCGGCCAGCCTCCAGGGCGCCCGCCGCCGCGATGAGCTGAGCCGCGAGGAGGCGGTGAGCCTCATGCTGCTGCTGTTCATGACGGGGGTCGACACCGTGGCGGCCGCCCTCACCAACGTCGTCGTCGCGCTGCTGCGCCGGCCCGAGGCCCTCGCCGACTGGCTGGCCGGACGCACCGCCACCGACGCGGTCGTGCACGAGGCCCTGCGCCTCGACGCGCCGCTGCCGTTCGGGATGCGCGTCGCGCGGGAGCCGCTGACCCTCGGCGACGTGCAGATCCCGGCCGGCTCGACGGTCATGCTCGCCACCGCGGCGGCCAACGTCGACCCCGCGCGCCACGACCACCCCGACCGCTGGCAGCCCGGGACCCGGCCACCGGCCCAGACCTTCGGGCACGGCACCTACCGCTGCCTGGGCGCGCTGTTCGCGGGGCTGCAGTGCGAGCTCGCGCTCGACGCCCTGCGCCCGCTCGGGGTGCGCGTGACCGACCACCGCCGCGTGCAGTGGCGCAGTGACATCAGCTTCCACACCCCGACCCACCTGCCCGTCGCTTTAGGCGGCGGATGGGTGGCGATCGACACCGCGACGGACACCGCGACCGACACCACGACCGACACCACGACCGACACCGCGACGGCTGCCGACGGTGCGTCGGAGGTGACCCGGTGAAGACGCCCTTCGTCCCCCAGCTCGGCGACGTCGACTGCGGACCCGCCTGTGTCACGGCCGTGCTCGCCGCCCACGGCCGGCACCTGCGGGTGAGCGAGGTCGCCCGGGCCTGCGCGACCGGGCGCGACGGGACCACCGCGGCGTCCCTGGTCACCGGGGCCCGGTCCCTCGGTCTCACCGCCCGTCCGTACCGCCTCTCGACCGGTACCACGGGAGGTGCCGACGACCACCCCGTGCGCGTGCTCGACCGCACCGGGCTGCCCGCCGTGACCCTCATGCGGGGCCACCACTTCGTGGTCGCGGAGGAGGTCACCCGCCGCGGCGTACGGGTCAACGACCCCGCCCGGGGGCACGTGACCCTCACCGACGACGAGTTCGCCGCCGACTGGACGGGCCTGGCGGTCGTCGTCGGGGCCGGCCCCGACCTCGTCGAGGGCGGCGAGCCGCCCGTCGGGACGCTGCGCGCCTGGTGGCGGGGGGAGGACACCGTCGGCCGCGTCCTCACGGTCTTCGGCGCGATCTTCGCCGTGCTCGTCTCGGTCGCCTCCATCGCCGCGGTGCTGCTCGTCCGCGGTGTCGCGGGACCGGTCGCCGGGGCGGGGACGTCGACGGCCGTCGGCCTCGAGCGCCTCGTCGGTGACGTGCCGCGCGCTCTGGTCGCCCTCGCGGTGGCGTCGTGGCTGGCCGGCTGGGTCGGGGCCCACCTGCGCTCGCGCCTGCTGCACCGCACCGTCACCCGCAGGTCGACGCAGCTCGTCCACCACCTGCTGCGCGTCACGCCGGCGTTCCTGCAGCACCGGTTCAGCGGCGAGGTGGCCATGCGCCCCCAGCGCATCGACGGCGCGGCGATGCAGATCGTCGCGCTGCTCGTCGACGGGGCCGTGGGGGTGCTCACCGTCTCGGCGGCCCTCACCGGCATCCTGTTCGCCTCGCCCGCCGCCTTCGCCCTCGTGCTTGCGGGGCTCGGCGCCAACGCCTACGCCATCGGCCACCACCTCGAGGAGTTCGAGGAGGCGCAGCGCCGCGCGGTGTCCGAGCAACAGCGCCGCGACGGCGAGATCGTGGCGACCCTCACCGCCATCGAGACCATCCGCTCGGAGGCCTCGCCCGCGCACCTCGTCGCGCGGTGGTCGGCCGCCCAGGAGCGGGTGGCACGGCTCGAGCGACGGGCCCACACCATCATGCTCGGGCGCACGCGCCTGTCGCTGCTCGTCGACGCCGGCACCACCGCTCTCGTGCTGCTCGTCTGCCACACCGACCGCGTGCCCGCGTCGACCGCGCTCGTCCTCGTGCTGCTCACCGGCATCTGCCTCACGGCCGGCCGACGCGTCGTCTCACTCGGCGCCTTCGACCTCACCCAGGTGCGAACCGCGCTGCGCCTCGTCGACGACGTCCTGCTGGAACCGGCGGACGGCACGCTCGTGCCGGCCGACGGGGAGGCGGACGGGCTGCACCTGCGGGGCATCGCCTACACCCGTCCCGGCGCGCGTCAGCCCCTCTTCGAGGACGTCGACCTCACCGTCGAGGCGGGCGGGACGTGCTTCGTCGTCGGCGACAGCGGGGCCGGCAAGTCGACCCTGGCCCGCATCGTCGTCGGCGCGCTCGCCGCGACCCACGGCGAGGTGTGGCGACCCGAGAGCCTCGCCTACGTGCCGCAGCGGGCGCTCTTCCTCGAGGGGACCGTCGCGTCGAACCTCACGCTCGGCCGACCGGTGCCCGACGGAGCCGTCGCCCACGCCCTGTCGTTCGTGCGCATGGACGACGTCGTCGGGGCCCGGGGCGGCGCCGACCGGGCCGAGGTGACCCAGGGCGGTCGCAACTTCAGCGGTGGCGAGCGGCAGCGGCTCGCGCTCGCCCGGGCCCTGCTCCACCGGCCCTCCCTGCTCGTGCTCGACGAGGCCTTCAGCGCCATGGACGACGAGCTGACCGACGAGCTGCACAGGCGCCTCCGGGGTCTGCGCCTCACCATCGTCTCCGTCGCCCACCACCTGCCGACCCGCGCCGAGGGTGACCGCGTCGTGCGTCTCGGCGGCGGCCGACTCACCCACGAGGACGAGACGGATGCCGACGCCGGCTCACTCGTGCAGGCGGTGGCGTCGTGAGCGTCGACGTGCTCGCCGCAGGCGACCTCAGCGATGTCGGCGACACCCGCGCACCCGGCGCATCCGGCGCACCCGGTGCACCCGGTGCACCGACCGGCATCCTCGCCCGTGGCGCGCTCGTCGTGCTCGCCTCGCTCGTCTGCACCGCCGGGCAGGTCGGCGGCATGTTCGCCGCCTTCGTGGCCTACGCCGACCCGCAGCGTGCCACGCCCGCGGTCGTCGTCGGCCTGGCCCTCTTCGTCATCGCCTACCTCGCCGGGACGGCGTCGGACCGACTGGGCCTGCGCGTGCAGGAGGAGGTGGCGGACCTCGCCGAGCGCCGGGTGTGGAGCCGGCTGCTGTCGCTCCCGGTCGCCTTCTACGCCGAGCGCTCGCTGCGCGACGTCATCGGCTACGCCAACTGCGTCGGCATGACCCGCTCCCTGCTCGGGGCGCTCGGGACCGAGAGCGCGCTCGGCGCGTTGACGGCCGCCGTCGCGACCGTCCTGCTGTGCCTCGTCGACCTGCGCCTCGGCCTCGTCGCGCTCGGTGTCGCGACCACCGTGCTCGTGGCGGCGGTGCTGCTGTCGTGGCGACAGCAGCAGCACGACCACGTCGTCATGGAGTCCGTCGACGCCGCCCACGCCACGCTCTACCCCGCCCTCACGGGTCTCGAGGAGCTCACGGCCTACGGGGCCCAGGGCACCGTCGAGCGCGCGTGGCAGCGGATCTTCACCCGCCAGAAGGATGCCGACCTGCGCGGGCTGCGGTACGCCGACGCGGGAGAGAGTCTGCTGCTCTCGACCCAGACGGTGATGCTGGCCGTGCTCTGCCCCCTCGCGCTGCTCTGGTCGAACGGGCTGCTCGCCCTCGGCTCCGTCACGATGATCGTGCTGCAGCTGGCCGGGGCGCTCGGCCGCCTCGCCGGGGTGCTGCCCGCCGTGTTCTCCATGGGCCTCGCGCGCCGGCGGCTGACCCCCGTGCTGACCGCCGCCCCGGAGCAGACGTCCGCCGCGCGTCCGCACCGGGCGCTGCGGGGGCGCATCGAGCTCGACCACGTCGGGTTCGGCTACCCCGGCAGCACCGAGCCCGTGCTCGACGGGGTCTCCCTCGTCGTCGAGCCGGGGTCGATGGTCGCGGTCGTCGGTCCGTCCGGGGCCGGCAAGTCGACGCTGCTGCGTCTCGTGCTGGCGCAGCTCGAGCCGACGAGCGGCCGGGTGCTCGTCGACGGGGTCGGCACCGCCGACTGGGACCACGAGGACCTGCGCGACCAGATCGGCTACGTCCCGCAGTCGGCGGCGCTGCTGCGCGGGACCGTGCGCGACGCCGTCGTCGGGGTCCGGGACGACGTCGACGACGACGACGTGCTGGACGCCCTGCGCACCGCCGGCCTCGGTGACCTCGTCGCCACGCTGCCGATGGGCCTGGACACCCGCATCTCCGACGGGGAGTCCGGCTTCTCCGGTGGGCAGGAGCAGCGGTTCCTGCTGGCCCGGGCGCTCGTGCGACGCCCCTCCCTGCTCGTCCTCGACGAGGCCACGAGCGCCCTCGACGAGACCACCCAGGAGACGGTCGCCACCGCCGTCGCCGGCCTCGGCATGACCCGGCTCGTCGTCGCCCACCGGCACAGCACGATCCGGATGGCCGATCAGGTGTACGTGCTCGACGGCGGTCGCGTCGTCGAGCACGGCCGCCACGACGAGCTGCTGCTGCGCCAGGGCCGCCTCCATGCGCTCACCCGCACCGCCACCTGAACCGACCCCCGCCCTCGGCCCGACCCGGGGCCTGACCCACCGCCCGACACCCCAGACCGACACCCCAGACCGACACCCCAGCCCGACCCACCGCCCGACCCACCGCCCGACCGACCAGGAGCCCGCAGATGAGCCAGTCAACGACCACCCCGGCCACCGCCGTCACGCCGGGCGCCACCCGGGTACTGCGGTTCAAGCGCAGCTCGACGGTGACCCTCCTCGACGGTGAGGGCGTCTACGTCAGCACCGAGCGGGGGGCCCGGAGCCGCATCCACGGCCGTCTCGTCAGCGACCTCTACCCCCTGCTGGACGGCACCCGCGACCGCGGGGCCGTCGAGGACGCCCTCCTGCGGGCGGGTCACCGTGACCCCGCCGCCGCGATCGACCGGCTGCTGCGCTCGGGGCACGTCGTCGAGGTCGACCCCGACGTCGACGTGCGCTCCGCGGGGTACTGGGAGCAGTGCGGCCTCGACGGCGACGCGAGCGTCGAGGCGACCGCGAGCACCATCGGCGTCCTCGTCGTCGGCGACGACCTGCCCGACCGGCTCGCCGAGACGGCCGCGGAGCACGGTCTGCGCGCCCGCGTCATCGACACCGTCGACGACCTGCCCGCGACCGAGGAGGCGCAGCTGCGTCTCGTCGTCGTCCTCACCGACGACTACGAGCGGCCCGAGCTCGCCGCCGTCAACGCCTGGTCGCGCCGCACCGGCTCCAGCTGGCTGCTCGCCAAGCCGATGGGTGTGCGGCTGTGGATCGGCCCGACCTTCACGCCCGGCCGCACCGCCTGCTACGAGTGCCTGCGGGTGCGGCTGGAGTCCAAGAGCCTCACCGAGTCGTACCTGCGCCAGCGGGGGGCGCTCTCCCAGACCTTCGTCGAGTCGGTCACCGGACTGCCGAGCACGCGACGCCTCGGCGTCGACCTCGCCCTGCAGAGCGCGGCCACCTGGCTGGCCGGTGTCGTGACCGTCGGACCGGACGGGGTCGACCTCGCCCGAGCGGGCGACGTCGTCACCCTCGACACCGTCGACCTCACCTCCGCGCGCCACCACCTCGACGCCCGCCCCCAGTGCTCCGTCTGCGGCGACGGGGGGCTGCAGGCCCGCCTCGTCGAGGCGCCGGTCCAGCTCGTGCCCCGACCCAAGGCCCGCACGAGCGACGGCGGCCACCGGGCGCTCACCCCCGACCAGTTCGTGCAGCGCTACGAGAGGTTCGTCAGCGACATCACCGGACCGGTCAGCCACCTCGTGGCCCTGCCCCTGGAGGTGCCGGGCCTGCACGTCTACTCGGCGGGCCAGAACTTCGCCATGCCGATGCAGTCGATCGCCGACCTCAAGGCCGGCCTGCGCAGCGCGAGCTGCGGCAAGGGCAAGAGCCCCGAGCAGGCGAAGGCGAGCGCCCTCGGTGAGGCGATCGAGCGGTACTCCGGCGTCTTCCACGGCGACGAGCCCCGGGTGGTCGCCTCCCTCGACTCCTTCGCCTCGGACGAGGTCGTTCACCCCAACGAGCTGCACCAGTACAGCGACTCGCAGTTCGCCGAGCGGGCCGCCTGGAACGCCCGACCGAGCCACTTCCACTGGGTCGGCGACGCCATCGACCCGGCGGAGCCGGTGGAGTGGACGCCGCTGTGGTCCCTCAGCGAGCAGCGCCGCAAGTGGGCCCCCACCTCGGTGCTCTACTACAACTACTCGACGACGCGCAGCCGCTACAACGGGGGCGCGAACTCCAACGGCTGCGCCGCCGGCGCCTCCCTCGAGGACGCGGTGCTGCAGGGCTTCATGGAGCTCGTCGAGCGCGATGCGACCGCGGTCTGGTGGTACAACCGCTCGCGTCGTCGCGCGGTCGACCTCGCCTCCTTCGAGGACCCGTACTTCACGCACTGGCAGGAGCAGTACGACGCCCTCGACCGGCGCTCGTGGGTGCTCGACATCACGACCGACCTCGGCATCCCCACCTTCGTGGCCATCAGCCACCGCACCGACAAGCCCGCGCAGGACATCCTGCTCGCCCTCGGCAGCCACTTCGACGCCTCGGTGGCCATCGGCCGGGCCCTCAGCGAGATGAACCAGTTCCTCCCCGCCGTCATCGGGATGCCGTCGGACGGCTCCGGCACGTACGCCTTCACCGACCCCACCCAGGTGCACTGGTGGAGCACGGCGACGATCGAGAGCGAGCCGTACCTCGTGCCCGATCCCGACGTGCCGGCCGCCACCCCGGCCGACTTCGTCGACCTCTCCCGCGACGACCTCGCCGAGGACGTCGACGTGGCCCGGGGCATCGTCGAGCGGGCCGGCATGGAGATGCTCGTGCTCGACCAGACCCGCCCCGACATCGGTCTGCCGGTGGCGCGCGTCGTCGTGCCCGGCATGCGCCACTTCTGGCCGCGCTACGCCGCCGGCCGGCTTTACGACGTGCCCGTCGCGCTCGGCCTGCAGTCGGCCCCGACCCCCGAGGCCGACCTCAACCCCATCGCCATGTTCCTGTGAGAGGACGAGAACCATGACAGTCATCGACAGCATCGTCGCCCAGGGTGGCGAGCGCCGCCCCGAGGCCCAATCCAACGAACAAACCGGTGCCGCAGGCGGTTTCGAGGATGCCAGTGGGTTGGGTACCGCTGCCGCGCCCGTCGACGCGGTGCGTGGGCTGCGCCTGCGCGACGGCGTCGCGGCCCTCGTCGAGGACGGCCTGCTCGAGCTGCGCTACGACGGGTCACCGGTGCTGCGGGTCAAGGGTCTGCCGGCCCCGGTGTCCGGACGCTTCACCTCCCTCGGGGAGCGCGCGACGGCCGAGCCGCTCACCGCGCCCGACGCCGCGGTGTTCGACCGCGTGGCGTCGGCGGTGGGTCGGTGCCTGGCCGAGGGGGTCTGGCAGGACGACGCGCTCGTCGTGCAGGCCGAGTCGGTGCGCCCGGGTCGCGTCGTGCGCCCGACGTCCCTCACCGCCGACGACGAGGTGCGCCTGTCCAAGTTCGCCTACCTGCACCGTCGCGACGAGCGGCTGCACGTGGAGTCGCCGGTCCAGGGGTCGCGCGTCGTCGTGCACGACACCCGGGTGCTCGACCTCGTCGGGCGGCTGGCTGAGCGCACGCGCGTGGGCGAGCTGACCGACGCGACGGGGCTGCGACCCACCACGGTGCACGCGGTGCTCGAGCTGCTCGTCGGCGCCGGTGTCGCCGACCTGGCCGACGCCGACCACGACGGCATCCTCGCCTCGGACACGGACGTGCAGCGACAGTGGGACTTCCACGACCTCCTCTTCCACTCGCGCTCGCGGGTCGGGCGTACCGACGAGGCCTTCGGCGGGGTCTTCCCGTACCGCGGCGAGATCAAGCCTCTGGCACCCGTGCGGCCGCACCACGACGGCCTCCACGTCGACCTGCCCCGCCCCGACCTCGACGAGGTCCGCGAGCGGGACGCCCCACTCGTGACCGTCATGGAGGGACGCACGTCGGTGCGCCACTACGGCGAGCAGCCGCTGACGGCCGCGCAGCTCGGGGAGTTCC
Source organism: Terracoccus luteus (assembly GCF_003635045.1). Classification (NCBI taxonomy): domain Bacteria; kingdom Bacillati; phylum Actinomycetota; class Actinomycetes; order Micrococcales; family Intrasporangiaceae; genus Terracoccus; species Terracoccus luteus. Next base: position 3,674,407 of record NZ_RBXT01000001.1, read on the forward strand.
TCTACCGCACCGCACGGGTGCGCGGCACCTACGGGCCGATGCCCGAGAGCGGCATGCCCTACCCGGCCAGCAGTCGCCCCTACCCGTGCGGTGGCGCGGGCTACGAGCTCGAGCTGTACCTCACCGTCGCCCGGTGCGAGGGCGTCGACCCCGGGTGCTACCACTACGAGGCCGACACCCACCGCCTCACTCTGCTGCCGACCCCGCCGTCGCTGAGGCAGCAGCTGCTCGACACCGCGTCGCTCTCGGCCGGCGGGGACGTGCGGCCCGACGTGCTCGTCACGATGACCGCGCGGTTCCAGCGGATCTCGTGGAAGTACCGCTCCATCGCCTACGCCGTGACCCTCAAGCACGTGGGGGTGCTCTACCAGACGATGTACCTCGTCGCGACGGCGATGCACCTCGCGGCGTGCGGCCTCGGTAGCGGCAACAGCGACCTCACCGCGGACGCCTTCGGCCTCGACTACCTCGAGGAGTCGGGCGTCGGCGAGCTCATCCTGGGCTCGCTGCCCTCACCGTTCGCGGGCGCCCCCGTGCCCGGTGGCAACCCGATCGGCAAGATGGGCGCGGACCCCACGTGGGAGCCGCACCTCGACCCCGGCTGGTACGCGTCGAGCCACGCCCGGCTGAACGGCTACGGGTCATGAGGGCCGCGACGTGGGGGCCTCTCGCGCCGGTGTCGGCGTTCGAGGACCCGCTGGCCCCGGTCCGCCGTCGACGCCCCCGCCTGGACCCCTCGCCCCTGTCCGACGTCGAGCGCCCGACGAGCACCTGCCTCCTCGGCGGTGCCCGGCTCGGCGCCACCGGCCGACGCGTGGGGGCGACGACGTGACCGCTACGGTCCCGGTCACGACGGGGTCCGCCGTCGCCGGCGTCGCCGCCGTCGTCGACGGCGCGACCGCCCGCACGATCCTGGCCCGGCAGTGCCGGTTGCCCGCCGCCACGCTGGACGCCCTGCGGGACGACGCCACGGCGGCTGCCGCCCGTGAGCTGCTGGGATCCCGCCGCACGATGCAGGCGCTGCGCGACCGCGTCGAGGACGTGTTGCACGGGTTGGTCGGTGGCTGTGACGACACGGGCCGCCGGCGCGAACTGCTGGGGGCGCGACGCAACGTGCACAAGGACGTCGTCGCGGCCCGGCACGAGGCCCTGCTCGACGAGGTCGCGACCGAGAACCCCGACGTCGCCACCTGGCTCGCCGCCGCCCGGGCGAGCCGCGAGCTGTCCGGACCCGACGACGCCGCCCGGGCACGTCTCGCCTCCGCGGCCGGGCGGGTCGTGCGGCTGCTCGACGACCCCGGCCTGCGGCGGGGGATCGCCTTCGCCTCGACGGCCTTCGCCCGCGAGCTCGACCAGCGCCCGTCGGGCCCCGTCGACCCCGACGGGCGGCTGGCCCGGACCGCGGTGAGCTACGCCGTGCGGGCCGCCCTCAAGCCGAGCCCGTTCTCCAGCCTCGCCACCCTGCACGCGGTGCGGTCGTCGGACGTCGGCGTCCGCGCCGACGACGGGGAGGGATGGAGCCGGGACCACACGACGTTCCGCCCGCTCGCCGTCGAGCTGCACGGACGCTGCGTGCAGCGTCCGTTCGCATGGGCGGGCCCGAAACCGGTTCGAGCGCAACGGATCCCGTCGATGCAGATGCGCAGTGGCACGTACGCCTTCCTGCCCCACTACGCCCACCAGGGCAGCCTCTACTACCGGACCGACGAGCTCACCGAGCTGACGTCGGAGGCCCCTCCGCTCAACGCTGCCGACGGCGTCGCCACCGGCCGTCTGCACGCGCGACGGCCCTGGGCGCTCACCGACGGTCACGAGCTCGGCCTCCTCGCCGGTGACGGACGGGACCGCGGCTGGCCCGCCGAGGTCGTCGACGCGCTCGGTGGGGCGGCCGAGGCCGAGGGACGGGTGCACCGGGCGCAGCGGCCCGACGAGGTCGTCGACGCCATCGAGGCGCTGCACGACGGCGCGCGCGACGCGCTGACGGCCGTGGGCTCGCGGGCCGGTTCGTGGCTGCTGCGCGAACCCCTCGTGCACGAGTCGGTGTCGGGCCCGGCGCTCGCGGCACCCGCCGCGCTGCCGTCCGAGCTGGCCCGGGTGCTGTCCCGGCGGGTCGTGCCCCTCGCCTTCTACGACACCCTGCGCCGCCTCTTCTCGGCGTTGCACGGTTCCGGCTCCGCGCCGCTCGTGGCCTTCTGCGCCGAGGCGACGCTCGCGCTCGAGCGCGCGCTGGTCGGCACGCCCGACCGTCACGAGCTCGACGACCTCCCGCGCGGGCACCTCAGCCTCGCGCGGCCGGCCAGTGTCGTCTACCACCAGCACAGCGGCGGTCGCGTCGTCGTCAACACCGTCATGGCCGACTACCTCGGTTCACGGTCGCGCTGGGGCCGGCTCGCCACCCTGACGGGTGACCTCGTCGCCGACGCGGTCACGACGGCCACGACCCGGCATCCGGGCACGGTGGCCTACCAGTTCTCGGCCTCGACCGACTGGACGACGACGCAGCGACCCGGTCCCGGTCTCCCTCTGGCCGAGTGGGGTCCGGCCCTGCTCGACCACCCGGGCGCCCACGACCTGGCGGCGTTCCGCATCCACCTGGACCCCGACACGCGCACGCTCCAGCTCACCGACCCCGACGGCGCGCCGGCCGCGCTGCTCTACGGCGGGGCCATCCCGCCGCACCTGCTCAAGGGGGTGGAGGGAGTGCTCGCGGTCATCGCCTCCCCGTGGGCCGTGCTGCCGCCGACGGCGCGCGCCGTCGAGGTCGACGGGGGTCTCGTCACGCCACGGCTCGAGGGCCCCGACGTCGTCTGGGGCCGACGGACGTGGTCGCTGTCGCCGGAGGTCGTGCCGACGTGGGCGCGCGGCGGCCACGTCACCGACGTCCTCGCGCGGGTCGAGGCGATGCGGGAGCGGTTCGCCATGCCGGGCGAGCTCTTCGTCGCGACCGTCGAGGCGGGCAGCGCCCGACCCGTCGGCAAGCCGACGTGGCTCAGCGTCGGCCACCCGCTCACCGTCCTCACCGCGCTGCGCGACCCGGGGCCGCGCGTACGCCGCTGGGTCTTCACCGAGGCCCTGCCCGCCCTCGCGGAGGCGGGGTCGTCCGTGCACGGGGAGGGCGGCTGCGTCACCGAGTTCGTGGCCGTGGTCGACCATGGCTGAGCACTGGCACTACCTGCGCGTCTACGTCCTCGACTTCGACGAGATCCCGGTCGTGCTCGAGCAGGTGGTGCGCCCCTGGCTCGACACCCGTGCCGACGAGATCGAGCGCTGGTTCTACCTCCGCTTCATGGACGCCACCGGCGTGCACCTGCGGCTGCGGCTGCAGCTGGTCGACCCGTGGTCGAGCACCGGCCACGACCTCGAGGACCGGCTCTGGGACTGGTGCGCGGCCGCCACCCTCGCCGACTCACGCTGCGTCCGCTTCGTGCTGCGCCGTCACTACGCGCCGGAGCACGCGAAGTTCGGCGGCGCCGCCGGCCTCGAGCTGGCCCACCGCATCTCGCACCTGGGCAGCGTGGCCGCCGCCGACCTGCTGCCCCTGCGCGACCGGATGCCGGTGCTCGCCCTCGGGGCCGGACACCTCACCGTCATGAACGCCACCTTCGCCCCCCTGCTCTCGAGCACCTTCATGTACCAGTACGGCTGGTACTGGACGGGCCGCGGCACGGTGGGAGACGGCTGGGCCACCGTCGTCGCGGACTCGCTCGCCCGACCCGAGGCCATCCGCTTCGACGCGGTGAGGGCCGTGGACGTCGCCCGCCGTGTCGTCGACGACGCCTGGGCCGGGCCGGTGCTGCGCACCTACGCCGACGCTGTGCTGCGCGAGGTGCAGACGCTGCGGCCCGAGATGTGGAACCACTCGGTCGCCCTCGTCGTGCACCACCACCTGCACCTGATGAACAACCGGCTGGGCGTCCTCCCGCTCCAGGAGGCCCACCTCGCCCGCATGCTCTACCTCGGGCACCGCATCGAGGCGGCCGCCGCCGCCAGAGCTGCCGCAGAAGCGGCCGGGACGGCCGCTGCCGCCGCTGCCATTGCTCCCGTTGCCGGTGCCCCGGCGTCGGGTACGACCCTGCCGGCGGGGGCGCTCCCCCCGCAGGAGGTGCCCGAGGCCGGCTGACGCCCGGACCCCCCCACATGACACGTGTCATCCGATCTCGGTGACACGGGTCTGCTGACCCCACCGCCCGGCGTGCGTACTGTCCGAGGCGTCGTCCCGGAAGCGCGGGACCACAGGTGCTGGTTCCAGTGCTGATTCAGGGGGATGCACACATGAACGACGCCGCGATCTATCTCGCCCTCGGCGACCGGGATTTCTACGACAACCCGTGGGCGTCCGTGGCGGGACGCTCCGGTCCCGAGCTCGCCCCCGCGGCGACGCCCCCGGGCTGGCAGCGTCGGCGGCACGGTCCGTGGGTGCAGTTCCGACCGGAGGGCGCCCTGGCCCGGCCCCTCCCGGCGTCCGGCTGGAAGGTGCACGTGTCGGCCGTGCCGGGCCACGCGGAGGAGGTCGTCGCCCTCGTCGCCCGGGAGTGCTTCGAGAACGGGGTGGCCTGGAAGGCGCTCGCGACCCGCCGCCTCGTCGCCGTCACCCAGAGCAAGTACGCGCCGCGGGAGTCGAGCGGCAAGGTCTGCACCGTCTACCCGCACGACGAGGTCAGCCTCACCGCCCTGCTCGAGCGGCTGCCCCGGGTGCTCGAGGGTCGGCCGGGGCCGTCGGTGGTCGGCGACGCCGGTGATCCGGGCTCACCCGTGTCGGTGAGGTGGGGGGCGTTCCGCTCGGGATGGCTGCGCGCCTCCGGTGGCGAGCCGGTCCCCTCCGTCACCGACGGTGACGGGGCGGCGACGCCGGACCGCCGCATCGGTGGCGGGTCACCCGGACGACCGCCGGCGGTGGTGGGCCGTTGGCTCGAACGGGCTGCGGCGCACGACCGCGAGCAGTCCCTCGACGTCAGCGACGTCGACCTCGTGCACCGCACCAACGCCGGTGCGGTGTACACGGCGCGGCACCGGGGCCGCCGGGTCGTGCTCAAGGAGGCACGCGCCCACAGCGGGCTGACGACGGACGGGTCGGATGCCGTGGCCCGCCTGCGCCACGAGCACCTCGTCCTGCGTCGGCTGGCCGGCCACGGCGTCGCGCCCGCACCGCTCGACTACCTGCGCTGCGGCGGCTCCGAGTTCCTCGTCATGGAGCAGCTCGTGGGCCAGATGCTCTCGCACCGGGTCACCCGGGCCCACCCGACGACGTGCACCCGCGAGCCGGGTGGGGTCGGTGACTACTACCGCTGGGCGGCCGAGGTCGACGAGCGGCTGACCGACCTCGTCGCGCGCATGCACGCGCTCGGCGTCGTGCACCGCGACCTGCACCCCGCCAACGTCATCGTCCTCGACGACGGCTCGCTGCGTCTCATCGACTTCGAGTGCGCCGCCCTCGACGGCGCCCGGGCGAGCGACGCGGGGGGCGCGCCGGGGTTCACCTTCGGGACCGACGGCGAGCCGCGGGACCGCGACGCCTGCGGCCGGCTCTCGCTCATGACGCGCAACCCCGTCGTCATGGTGCTGGACCGGCGCCCCGACCTGCTGTCACGACTGGAGCGGGCCGGCGACGACGACCGCGCCTTCGCCCTGACGGGTGACGTACCGGGGACGAGCGGCACCGGGCCCTCGACGCAGGCGCTCGTCCGCGGCATCCTCGCCGCCGCCACGCCCGACCGGGAGGACCGGCTCCACCCCGGCTCCGTCGAGCAGCTCTGCGTCCCGGGTGGGGCGACCGGGCTGTGGACCGGCGCGTCCGGGGTGCTGTCGGCCCTGGCGGTGCTGGGGGAGGTGGTCCCGGAGCGGCACCTCGACTGGTTGGCCGAGCGGGCCGTCGGCGAGCCCGCCGCCCACCGCGGGCTGGCCCACGGCAGCGACGGCGTCGCGCTCGCCCTGGCCCGGACGGGCCGGCCCGAACAGGCGCTCGCGGTGATCCGCGCCTCACGGGGTCGCGACGCGCTCGCCGCCTCGGGTGTCTCGTGGGGCCACGGTCACGCGGGCGTCGCCGCGGCCCTCTCCGAGACCGCCCGGCTGACCGGGTCGGACGAGCCGCTCGAGGAGGCCGAGGCGGCGGCGCGAACGGCCGTCGCTCTCGTCGCCCGTGACATCGCCGGGGCCCGCTCCGGGGACGGGGCGGCGGTCCGGCCGGGCCTCCTGCACGGGTACGCGGGCACGGGGCTGGCCCTGCTCCGGGTCGCCGACGCGTGGTGGGCGGCCCACCTGCGGCCGGGGCTGCTCGAGGCCGCGGACCGCTGCGTCGAGCACGAGCTCGCGCTCTGCGCGGTCCACGACGGTCACCTCCTCGGTCGTGACCCGCGCGGCCTGCTGCCCTACCTCGGCAGCGGGTCGGCCGCACTCGCGCTGCTGCTCAGGGCGACCGGGCGCCTCGACGACGACCTCGGGTCGGGCACCCTCCGCGACGCGCTCCTGCGGGTGCTGCGCAAGCCGACGCTCGGCGCGGCGGGGCTCGGGGAGGGACGCGCCGGCATCCTGCTCGCGCTCGAGACGCTCGCCCCGCACGACGCAATGGTCGCCGTGCACCGCGACCGGCTCTCGTGGCACGTCGCACCGCGGACCGGCGGCAGCGCCGACGAGCTCTACGTGCTGGGGGAGATGAACCACCGACTCTCGACCGACCTCGCCACCGGCTCGGCAGGGGTCCTGGTGGCGCTCGCGGGGCCGGCCGTCGCGGGCGAGCTGCTGCTGCTGCCGGCCGGTGCGGTCTCGTGACACCTGTCACGCGGCTCCGCTTACCGCCGCCCCTGCCGCCACACCGCCGCCCGGCGAAGACTGAGGTCGTCGCAGTGACCTCCGTCCGCACGACGAGACCCACGACGACAGCGGCCCGGACCACGTCCCGGCCACGACCCGGACCGGGCCCCACAGCCACCGCACCATCCCACCGAAGGAGTCAGACCCATGAGCTTCAACCAGTTCCAGCACCTCGAGAAGACCACCGACCCGACCGTCACCCCGATGGCCTTCACCTGGCTCTCGGTCATGGGCTGGTGCGCCTGACGCACGAGCCCCCGCCGGCCCCGCGCGCGTCCTGCGTCGCCGGGCCCGGCACCAGCCGTCCGGGCGCCGCCCCGACCACCGCGGTCGGCGCCTCCCGACCCATCGACGCCGGAAGGAGAAGAGCCGTGGATGCCGCCGTCCCCCCGACGCGTGACCTCGCCACCGCGATCTCCGTCCGCCGTCTGTGCACGACCGGGGCCGGCGCAGCCGGGACCCCTCGGGGACACGCCCTGCGCGACGTCGACGTCGACGTGGCACCGGGGACCCTGACCCTCGTCGAGGGGGGCCCCGAGGACGGGGTCGGTGAGCTGCTGCGCTGCCTCGCCGGGCGCGCCACGCCGGCGTCCGGCACGGTGCGCGTCTTCGGCGTCGACGTCACCGCGATGCCCGGCACCGAGCGACGGCTGTGGCTCGACCAGCACGTCGGGGCGGCGCTCGGGGCCGCCCCGATGCTCGACTACCTGACCATCGGCGAGAACCTCGACCTGGGCCACGACGCCGCGCGCAGCCGTTCGGTGCTGACCCGGCTCACCTCGCCGGCCCTGCTCGACCTCATGCCCGGTGACGCGACGCCGCTCGAGCGGTGGGTGGTCGAGCTCGCTCGGGCCCTCTCGTCGCAGCGCGACGTCACGGTCGTCGACGTGCCCGCCACGGGTGTCGGCGACCCGCGGTGGATGCCGCAACTCCGGTCGGTCGTCGACCTCTACAGCCGCACCGTGCTCGTCGGCATGAAGGGCCGGGACCCCCGACTGCCGTGCGACGCCGTCGTCGTCATGCGCAGCGGGATGGTCGAGAGCGCCCGTCCGCTCGACAGAGAGGCAGGTCCGTCATGACCACGGTCGGAGTCGTCGTCCTGCGCCGCCTGACCCGCCCCGAACGGGGAGACCCGTTCCGGGCGCAGCAGCTCACCGTCGTCGCCGTCGGCGTCACGACGGGCGTGCTCGGAGCTCTGGCCGCCGCAGGTCGGTGGCAGCTCGCCGGGCTCGTGCTCGTCGTGTGCCTCGTCGTGCTCGTCGTCGCAGCCCGGTCCCTGGCGAGTCTCGTCCGGCGCCTGCGCGCGGTGCGGGCCCGGGAGCGCCTCGTCTTCGAGGCCTTCGGCCGACCCCGGGCCGAGCTCCGGTTCCACCGGCGCCAGCGGCTCGCCGCCGACGTGCCGACCCTCGCGCTCGTCGCGGTCGTCGCGCTCGCCCTGTGGGCGACGCTGGGTCGTCCCGACGGCTGGACGGGGGGTGCCCTGTGTGTGTCGTCCGCCGCGGTCGGTGTCTCGGTGGCCGAGGCGGCCTGGGTCGCGACCGTGCACGGCCACCGCTCCGGGTGGAGGGACGACGATGGTCGCGACTAGCCTGTCGACTACCGCGCGCCCCGTCGGGGTGGGACGTGCGGACCCGGTCGAGGAGCGCAGACGGATGATGGCGAAGGAGGCCGGACAGCCGCTGGGCGGCTTCGGTTCTCGCCTGCCGATGTACGCCTCGTGGGCGATCATCGCCGCTCTCGTCGCGCAGGAGAGCCTCACCGACCTCATCCCGCTCAAGCCCGGCCACCTCACCGCCGGCCTGCTCGGCATCGTGCTCGCCGTCGGCGCGTCGGTCGTCTACATCGTGTGGCAGCTGCGCGTCGTCCGTGGGGCCGCCCCCGAGTCGACGCGACGGCTCGTGCTGCTGCTCACCGCCGCCGCGGTCGGGGCGCTCGTCGTCGACGACCTGTGGGCGCCGCTGCCGCTCGCGATGTCGGCGGTCATGCTCGTCCTGCCGACGTGGCGGGCCGCGGTCGGGGTCGGCGCCCTGCTGCTCGGCTTCGGCGTCTTCGTCTTCGCCCGGTGGAGCGACCGGTACGCCGTCGTCATCCCGCTCGGCATCTTCGCCCTCGCCCTCGTGCTCTACGCCTTCACCCGGCTGTCGGTCGTCATCCGCGAGCTCCAGCTGACCCGGGAGGAGCTGGCCCGCACCCGCGTCGACCAGGAGCGCGAGCGCATGCAGCGCGACCTGCACGACATGCTCGGTCGCACCCTCGTGACGGCGTCCCTGCGCAACCAGGTCGCGTTGCGCACCCTCGACACCGACCCCGCCGCCACCCGCGAGCACCTCGAGCAGCTGCACGCCGTCGTCACCGACGGCCAGGCGCGGCTGCGTGCGGTCACCTCCGGTCCCGTCATCGTCAGCCTCGCCGACGAGCTCGACTCCGCCACGACGCTGTGCCAACGGCTCGGCATCGACCTCGAGGTCGACGCGGACCCGCTGCCCGAGCACGCGCCCGAGCGCACCATCGGCGCCATCGTTCGCGAGTCGGTGACGAACATGCTCAAGCACAGCCGGGCCCAGAGCTGCACCGTCGCCATCCGGGTCGAACCCAGCTCGGTCGTGCTCACGGTCGTCAACGACGGGGCGATCCGCCCCGCCGGCGACCAGGGCGCAGACGGCACCGGCGTGGCCCACCTCCGCTCCGTCGCGGAGGGCCAGGGCGGCAACCTCACCGCCGAGTTCCTCGACGGGTCGCGCTTCCGTGTCTCGGCGCGCCTGCCCCGCCGGGATGCCGACGCCGCGGGCTCGGCTGCCACGGCTCGGACGTCGGGCCGCGAGACGACCACCGCCCGCCGTGGTGACCGACCGGCATCCACCCCCACCCCGCTGACGCAGGAGCCCCGATGAGTGACCCGCTGCGCATCCTCATCGCCGAGGACGTCGACCTCGTCGCCGAGGCCTTCGCCGCCCTGCTCGGCACCGAGCCCGGTTTCGAGGTCGTGGCCCGCGTCGGCCGCGGAGACGAGGTGGCGGCGGCCGCAGAACGCACGAACCCCGACGTCGCCCTGCTCGACGTCGACATGCCGGGGGCGACGGGCATCGAGGCGACCGCCCAGCTCTCGCGGGTGCGGCCCGACTGCAAGGTGCTGCTGCTGACCTCGCTGCCCGGCAGCGGGCACATCCCGCGCGCCCTGGCGGCGGGGGCCTCGGGCTACGTCGTGAAGTCGATGTCGGCGACGCAGCTCATCGACGCCATCCGCTCGGTCGCGTCGGGCCGCACCGTCATCGACCCGCAGCTGGCCGCCGACGCGCTGCGCAGCGGCCCGAGCCCCCTGACGGAGCGGGAGGTGCAGCTGCTCCGGCTCGTCGACCGTGGCCTCGACACCGAGACGATCGCCCGCGAGATGTTCCTGACCAAGGGGACCGTGCGCAACTACCTGTCGACCGTCATGACGAAGATGGACGTGACGACGCGAGGCCAGGCGGTCGCGACCGCACGTGGCCACGGATGGCTCTGACCGGGGCGGGCGCAGGCCATGCGCTCGCGGCGCCCTCGGCGACGCGCTGCCGCTGCCCGCGACACGCCGATCGCGCTGTCTGCCGATGTATCGGGTGACGACTAGAGGCGCGTATAGCCTCCGATCGTGGACCCCGTGACGAACCCCTACGCCCCCGGCGCCGGCCAGCGGCCGCCCGAGCTCGCCGGCCGCGACGAGCAGCTCCGCACCTTCGACGTCGTGCTCGAGCGCATCGCCCGCGGACGGTCCGAGCGCTCGATCGTGCTCACCGGGCTCCGCGGTGTCGGGAAGACCGTGCTGCTCAACGCCCTTCGCGGCTCGGCGGTCCGGGCCGGATGGGGGACGGGCAAGTTCGAGGCACGCCCCGACCAGCGACTGCGCCGTCCGCTCGCCGCGGCGGCGCACCAGGCGGTCCGCGAGCTCGGCCACCCCCGCGGCGCCGAGGTCGACCAGGTGCTCGGCATCATCAAGTCGTTCTCGCAGCGCGACGCCCCGACGGGCGCGAAGCTGCGCGACAAGTGGCAGCCCGGTATCGACGCCCCGGCGGTGACCGGTCGTGCCGACTCGGGCGACATCGAGATCGACCTCGTCGAGCTGTTCACCGACATCGGCGGTCTCGCGGCCGACGTCGGCAAGGGCATCGCCTTCTTCGTCGACGAGATGCAGGACGTCCACCCCGACGACGTGTCGGCGCTGTGCGCGGCCTGCCACGAGATCTCGCAGTCGGGTCTTCCGGTCATCGTCGTCGGGGCCGGGCTGCCGCACCTGCCGGCGGTGCTGTCGGCGTCGAAGTCCTACAGCGAGAGGCTCTTCCGCTACTCACGCATCGACCGCTTGCCCCGCGACGCCGCCGACCGGGCCCTCGTCGGACCGGCCTCCGAGGAGGACGCCGAGTTCACGCCCGAGGCCCTCGACGAGATGTACGCCGTGACGGCCGGCTACCCGTACTTCATCCAGGCCTACGGCAAGGTCGTCTGGGACGTCGCCCCGCGCTCGCCCATCACCGCCGACGACATCCGCGTCGCCGCCCCCGAGGCCGAGAGCGAGCTCGCCGTCGGCTTCTTCGGCTCCCGCTTCGAGCGCGCCACCCCCGCCGAACGCGAGTACCTGCGCGCCATGGCCGACGCGGCGCTGCACGCGGGGGCAGAGGCGGCGGATGCCGACGTGGCCGGCGCCGACGCGGACGGTGACGTGCCCGCGGGGCCGGGCTCACCGGCATCCGACCCGGCGGGGGAGCGGGAGGCGGTGCCGACCTCGGCCGTCGCCGAGGTGCTCGGCCGCAAGCCGCAGTCCCTCTCGCCCGCGCGTGACGCCCTCATCAAAAAGGGCCTCATCTACAGCGGCGAGCGCGGACGCATCGCCTTCACCGTCCCCCACTTCGGACGCTACCTGCGCACCCAGGCCTGACCCCGGGCGTCGAGGTGGGGGGTCGCGCCAGAGCGCGATCTTTCACCTCGACCCGCACGCGCGGCTGCCGCGTCGAGGTAGGCGGCCGCGCTCGAGCGCGACGAGATACCTCGACCCGCCGGGTCGCCGTGGTGGTGGTCTCAGTGGTGGCGGGCGCGGTGCCGGGCCAGCACGTCGAGGCCGAAGTCGTTCGAGGGGTCGCGCCAGACCGAGTGGGCGTGGTTGGCGCCGCGCTGGGTGTTGTCCCACTCGATGAGCAGCCCCGGCCCCTGCAGCCGGTAGTAGTGCGGGGCGCCGGGCTCGGTCGGGCCGGCCCAGGCGAAGTGGATGCCGTCGAGCGCGGCGTCGTCGACGCGCGCCATCGGCGAGACCCCGGCCGGCACCCGGTCGAAGTACGTCGACAGCAGCAGACGCAGGGTCTCGCGCTGTCCGGCGTCGAGGTCGCCGCCGGCCACGCCCCGCGGGTCGAGCGTGTACTGGACCGCTTCGTGGTCGGCCTCCTCGTACGCCGCCGCCGCGTCGATGGCGTCGCTCAGCGCCTGCAGCTTGCCCTGCTCGACGTCGTCGGGGAAGCGGGCGTCACGCCAGATCCCGGCCAGCGGGATGACGCGGTCGCCGTGGTTGATGCGCGTGCGGTTGGCGGTGACGAAGTCGGACGGGGCGGTGGCCCGCAGCAGCGCCCGGGCGGCGGTGTCGGGGTCGAGAGAGCGCATGAGCTCGCGGCCGAGGTCCTCGACCCGGCCGAGCGGTCGGTTCACCGCCCCGCCGAGCAGGGGTGAGGATGCCGGGTCGGCCCCCATGAAGCACGGCGTCGTCGAGACGAGCACCCCGTCGACGACGAGGTTGTTGAGCGAGACGTGGTGGCCGCCGAACCGCCACGCCCACGCCCCGGTGTCGCCCGGGGTCCCGAAGACACTCAGGTAGTACATGCCGGGGTCGCGCCCCCGCTCGCGGTCGAAGATAGTGACGAAGCCCTCGTGGGCGTCGAGCACGTTCTCGAGCCCCATCGTCGTGGCCACGGTCACGTAGCCGGCGGTCGAGAGCCCGGAGGCGACGAGCCGCATCGCCCCGCGCTGCTGGCGCGGCCGCTGCTCGTGCAACGTCAGGCCGCCGTGGTCGGTCGGCGTGTAGAACCACCGCCGGCGCTCGTCGTCGGTGGCGTCGTCAGCGGGTGCCGCGCCCTGGGCCTTCCGCCGCTGCGCCTCGTCGAGGCCGTCCAGCCACGCGCGTGCCGCGTCGGCCATCGCGGCGGCGACGACACGCCGTGCCGAGACCTCGTCGTCCACCGGCCGGCTGCCCAGGTCCGTCATGTCGCGAATCTAGTTGACAGTGGTGTGACTTGGGCGGAGGCGTTACGTTCGGGACGGATGCCGCCGGCTGTCGGTGGCGCGACGACTGGAGACACCGTGGCCACTCCCACCGACGACCGTCGAGACCTGCTCACCGTGATCGCCTACATGACGGCGGCCGAGGGCAAGGCCGACGAGCTGCGGGCCGAGCTCGAGGCGCTCATCGAGCCGACGAGCCAGGAGGACGGCTACGTCAACTACGACCTCCACGAGAGCGTCGAGAACCCGGGCTCGTTCTTCCTCTACGAGAACTGGGAGTCGGGTGAGCAGCTCGACACCCACCTCGCCGCGCCCCACCTCGTGCGTTTCGCCGGCCTGCTCGGCGACCTCGTCGACGAGAAGGGCCTGAGTATCAACCGGGTCCGTCGCATCGCCTGACCCGGCGGGTCACGGGCCGGACCGCTCGCCTCAGACGAGCGGGGACAGCTCGCCGACGAGGTCGACCGACAGCAGCCGGCGCACCTCGTCGGCAGGGTGACGGTCGAGCAGCGCCATGAGCTTGGTCAGCGCCGCCTCGAACGTGAGGTCGGCCCCGGCGACGGCACCAGTCTCGAAAAGCGCTGCGCCCGTTGCGTACTGGCCTGCCCGTACCGCACCGCTGTCGCACTGGGTCGTCACGAGCACGACGACACCGGATGCCGTGGCCGCCTCCAGGGCGCGCAGGAACCACGGCTCGGACGGGCCGTTGCCGGCCCCGTAGGCCTCGATCACCACGCCGCGCAGCCCGGGCCGGGTGAGCACGGCGGTCAGGGTGTGCTCGTCGAGCGCGGGGTGCAGCTTGAGTGCCGCGACGTCGGCGCACAGGCCACCGGTCCGTCGCAGCCCCCCGGCACCGGGCGGTCGGACGAGCGACGCGGTCACCTCGAGCGAGACGCCGGCGTGGGCGAGCGGCGGCAGGTCGGGGGAGGCGAAGCCGGAGAAGCGGTCGGCGCTCACCTTGCGCGACCGGCATCCGCGCAGGAGCAGGTCGCCGAAGGCGACCGTCACCTCGGGCACGACGGGTGCGCCGGTGCCATCGCGGAGCGCGGCGAAGGCGCCTGCGGTGTAGAGGTTCCGGTCGGCGTCGGACCGGCGCTCGCCCAGCGGACGCTGTGACCCGGTCAGCACCACCGGCCGGTCGACACCCTCGAGGAGGAAGGCGAGGGCGGACGCGGAGTAGGCCATGGTGTCGGTGCCGTGCAGGACGACGACCCCCGTGTGGTCGCCGGCGAGCTCGACGACGGCGTCGGCGATGTCGAGCCACCGCCCGGGTCGGATGGCCGAAGAGTCGATGGGGTCGTCGAACGCCGCGATGGTGACGCCGACGGGCAGCTCGTCGGGGTCGCGCAGGTGGGCGGCGAGGCGGCCGAAGTCCTGCGGCACCAGGGCCCCGTCGGCGCGCGTCGTCATGCCGATGGTGCCTCCGGTGTAGAGCAGCAGCAGGCGCTGCTCGGCGTCAGGTGGTCCCACGGTCCCGTGGACGTGGAGCGAGGCCCCCCCGGACGTCGTCACGCCGCCCCCTCAGCCGTCACGGCCGCGTCCCATGGCGCCGTTCTGTGCGGCGACCACGCAGTCGCTCATGTCGGTCGCCGTTTCTTGGGGCTCGTCGGGCGCGGTCGTCGGCTCGCTCGTCATCGTCGTCGCTCCTGCCCCTGGTGGTGCGCCCCTGCGCACGCTGGGGGTCAACGTACGCCCCGCGCGGTGGTCCCGTCAGCGCGACACCGGTGCGGGCGCGGAGAGCGCCGCCGACGGCGAGGCCGTCGTCTCCGGCCACCAGTGCGGCGCCGCGGCGACCCGGTGCGCCGGCACCCCGGCATCCGCCCAGTGACGCCGGGCCGCGGCCACCGTCGGCGCGCCGCCGATCGCGCACGCCCACAGTCGGGTTCGCCTCTCCCGGGGCAGGTGGCTCAGCAGGTCGGCGACCACGGTCGAGCCGCCGCGCCCGTCGAAGAACCCCCGCCGCACCACCCACGTGACGTCGACACCTGCGGGGTGGGTGAGGGCTCGACGGTCGTCGGGGTGGGCGAGCTCGAGCACGGCACGGCCGGTCGCGCCGGGGCTCAGAGACGCGAGGATGCCGGCCGCCGCGGGCAGCGCGCCGGCGTCGGCGACGATCTCGACCTCCCGGCACGACGGGTGCGGCAGGGCACCCACCCCGGCGTCGACGACCGTGACCGGGTCACCGATGCCGCACTCGAGGGCCCACGTCGCCAGCGGTCCGCCCGCTCCCGTCGTCGTGAGGCCGTGCAGGTGCACGTCGACCTCGAGGACGGCGGCCGGGGTGCCGGCGTGACGGACCGCGCGCACCGTCAGCGTGCGGGTGACGGGCAGGAGGCTCGGGTCGGGCACGGCGCCCACCGGTCCGAGCACGGGGATGAGCGCGCGGACGCGGTGGTCGGCGCCGAGTGGCGTGAGGTGGCGTAGGTCGTCGCCGGCCAGAGAGACGCGCACGAAGGACGGCGAGAGGCGGACCGCGGCACAGACCTCGAGGTCCATCACGGTGCAGCGGCTGGTCGGGTCGGTCGGGTCGGCGGCCATGTCACCCCTGTCGGCGGCTCTCGGTTAGGTGAGGCAAACCTAACCACGTCGCAGGTGTCCGGTCCAGACGTGTCCACCTCGTGGTGGCGGGTACCCCGTCAGCCGCGGAAGGGGATGCTCGAGCGACGCACCGGCACGTCGTAGCCGCGGGCCGCCAGCAGGGCCGCCAGCGACGCGGTGGCGGCCCGGCCGTTCGCGGACGGGGAGATGGCCACCTCCCGGATCGGCAGGGGAGCGGCCGACGTCGTCAGGGCGGCGTGTCCTCCGGCGCCGGTCCCCGCAGCGTCCGGGGCGGACCCGGTGAGCCAGAGGTGGGGCGCGATGCCGTAGCGCGTCGGTCGGTAGCGCACGACGCCTCGCCAGCCGCCCAGGCCGGAGCGGTGCAGCAGCGAGGTCGAGTGGCGGACTTCGCGCTCGTCCACGAACCCCGGGTGCTTGATGAGCACGAGGGCCTGCTCGACGTCATCGAGGGTCGAGGCCATCGCCTCGACGACACTGGCCGTCGGGCTCCCGGCGGCCAGCCGGCGGCGGGCTTCCGCGACGTCGTCACCGAACCCGTCGAACACCGCCCGGGCCAGTCGGCGCTGCTCCTCCTCGCCGTACCGCACCGGGGCCCAGGGGCGCTGGCGCACGTAGCCCACGTCGGCCGTGGCCGCGTCACCGGGCGCCGCGGGGCTCGACAGCAGCTCGGCCGGCAGCGCGGCATCCTCGTCGGTGAGCACGAGAAGGGGGGCGGTCGGGTCGAGGCCGACGGCGTACGACTCGCCGAGCCCGCCGTAGGTGCGCCACATGGCCAGCAGGTCCCAGTGCCGGGCGGCGCTGAGGATGAAGAAGGTGCTGGGCGACGGCCCGCCGTCACCGGTCTCTGCGTCACGGGTTCGCGAGCGCAGCAGCCGCGCCAGCGGGTCGCCGGCCGCGGCGGACGCGTCCAGCTCGGCCGCGATGCGGCTGGCGCCGAGGCGCACCTCGGCGTTGTCGTTGAGAAACTCCGACGCGGTCGCCCACAGCACGTGGTCGGTGAGGATGCCGAGCAGACCGGCTCCGTCCGTGTAGTGCCAGACCAGCTCGTCGGGGGGCATGGCCCTCACGCTAGACCGCGCGGGCTCAGGCGATGGCCGACGCCTGGTACTCCTCGCCGGTCGACGGGCGGTCGACCATCGGCCGGACGGGCAGGTAGCGCCCGGTCATGAGCGGCGAGCTGATCATCATGTCGGCGGTGGCGAGGTTGGTGGCGACCGGCACGTTCCACAGCGTCGCGAGCCGCAGCAGGGCCTTGACGTCGGTGTCGTGCGGCTGGGGCTCGAGCGGGTCCCAGAAGAAGATGAGGACGTCGATGTCGCCCTCGGCGATCTTCGCGCCGATCTGCTGGTCGCCGCCGAGCGGCCCGGACAGGAAGCGGTGGACGGGCAGGCCGAGCTCGAACTCGAGCATCGTCCCGGTCGTGCCCGTCGCGGACAGCCGGTGGTGGCGCAGGTGCTCGGCGTTGAACTCGGCCCAGCGCAGCAGCTCGACCTTCTTGTTGTCGTGCGCGACGAGCGCGATGTGCCGGCGGATGAGCGGGGCGATGAAGTCGGTCATGTCGGTGCGGTCCCTGGTCGGTGGTGGCGGGTGGGTCACCACGACTGCGGGGTGGGGCCGGCGACCGTGTCGGCACGTCCAGTGTGCGCACACGCGCGCGACGGTGTCCAACAGGGCTCAGCGGTCGGCTTTCTCCTCGTCACCGTTCGACATTGGCCTCCGGCTGTCCGAGCCGCCGGGGCTGTCGGCCTTTCCGGCACCGTCCGGGTCGTCGTCGGAGTCAGCGTCGGCGTCGTCACGGGCGCCGTCCCCGGTCTGCAACGAAGCCAGCTCGGGGAGCAGCTCGTGCCGCTGGCGGAAGGTGTTCATGATGGCGAGCGCCACTGCGGCGACGGGGATCCCGATGAGCGCCCCGATGGGGCCGAAGAGCGCGGCCCCGGCGATGACGGAGCCGAGGGCGACGGCCGGGTGCACGTCCATCGTGCGGCGGCTGATGCGCGGCGTGAAGACGTAGTTCTCGATCTGCTGGTAGACCGTGGCGAAGGCGGCGATCCACAGGGCGTTGATCGGCTTATCGAGCAGCGAGAAGAGCGCGGGCAGGGCCACGCCGATGTACGTGCCGACCGTCGGGATGAACTGGCCGACGATGCCGGCGAACACGCCGAGCGGCAGCCAGAACGGCACGTCGATGAACCAGAAGAAGGCGACGTGGAAGGCCGCCGACAGCGTGGCGAGCAGCAGCTTGGAGATGACGTAGCCGCCGGTCTTCTCGACCGAGATAGTCCACACCGTGACGAAGACGCGTTGGTAGCGCTGGGGCAGCCACGAGCCGATGGTCTGGCGCAGGCGCGGGCTGTCGGCGGAGAAGTAGAACGTGAAGACGAGGATGGTCAGCGAGTCGAAGACGAACGTGACGACCGATCCGAAGATCCCGAGGATGCCGCCGCCGTACCGTCCCGCGAGCTCGGCCAGCTTGTCGGGCGTGACCGACAGGGCCGACTGCATCTGGGCGATGTCGAACTTCGTGCCGAAGGTGTCGTTCACCCAGTCGACCGCCGTGGAGAACGTCCCCGGCAGCTGCGCCCCGAGCGCGCTGAGCTGGGAGACGAAGACCGCGCCGAAGAGCTCGGCGAGACCGGCGATGAGCAGCAGCAGGGCGATCATCGTCAGGCCGGTGGCGAGGCCCCGCTTGACCTTGTGCCGCGAGAGCCAGAGCACGACGGGCTCCATCGCGATCGACAGCAGCCACGCGAGCAGCAGCAGGAACAGGAAGGGCCCGGTCGCGCTGAAGGCCCACATGAGGATCCACAGCAGGACGATCGAGGACAGGACGATGAGCACGGTGCGCCGCACGTTCTGGGAGGTGACGGCCACCCACTGCGGGTTGTCGTGCGAGCCGACGGGGCCCGACGGCCGTCCGGTGGGCTGGTCGGGTGTCTTTGACCTGCGCTCTGCCGTCACCGTCGGAGCCTAGTGCTCACGTCGTCCTCCCTCGTCCACCCCGTCATACCCGTGCCCGACCGGAGTCGTCGGTGTGCGTCCGTCGTCGGGGCCGGTCTCGGCGCCCTCGCCGGGTGGCGCCGGTCAGCGTCGCGCGACCGGTACCTCGGCCTGCACCTCGCCCGCCTCGACCCCGATGCCGAGCGGGTCGGGGGAGGTGATGGCCTCCGGCCGCCAGCCCGCGCCCTTGACGTCGCCGACGGCCTCGTCGAGCAGGGCGAGCTGTTCCT
This sequence comes from Terracoccus luteus, assembly GCF_003635045.1. Classification (NCBI taxonomy): domain Bacteria; kingdom Bacillati; phylum Actinomycetota; class Actinomycetes; order Micrococcales; family Intrasporangiaceae; genus Terracoccus; species Terracoccus luteus. The sequence continues at coordinate 3,693,237 of NZ_RBXT01000001.1, forward strand.
CGAGGGGGGCGCGTCGGTCGTCGTTGACGTGGTCGAGCAGGTCCTCGAGGGCGGCGCGCAGCCGGCGGGAGACCTGCAGCGACCCGGCGCCCGACGTGCGCATCTCGTCGAAGCCGAGACGGACGAAGGCGGCCCAGTCCATCGACGGGATGACGACGCGGACCTGTCCCCGGTCGTCGCACTCGATGCCGTCGGGCAGCCGACGCCGGGCGAGCTGACGCAGCACGTCGTGGACGCGGTCGATGACCTGCACGGTGGTGGTGGGGTCGGCGTGCGGGCTCTCGCTTATCGCCTTCGTGCCCATGTCGACGAGCATGCGCAGGCCGTAGGCGACGTCCTGCTGGAGGCTGCGCTCGAGGGTGAGGTCGACGGCCTTGTGCAGCTTGTCGAGGTCGACGTCCGCGACGGTCATCCCCGCGAGGCGGACCAGGGGTGCGCCCGCCGGCACGAACTGGCCGATGGCAGGCACGAGCTGGAGGCGGCCGCCTGCCGCGCTGGCCACCTCGACGAGCGCCTCACGGTCGACGAGGCTGAGCACACCGGACGCGGACGCGGTCACGAGGTGGGGGTCGTCAGGCTCGTCGACGTCGAGCCGTTCGGTGTAGAGCTCGTCCATGAGGTCGCGGGTGTCCTTGCCGACGAGCTCGATGAGCGCCGACACCCGCAGCGAGCGTCCGATGTGGTGCACGTAGATGACGAGCACGACGATGTCGACCACGACGAGCAGGAACGTGACCGCCACCGACAGCCCGGGCACCACGGGGTCGTCGTCACTGACCTGCACCTCGCGCATGGAGAGCATCGCCTGCACGAAGGTGGCGACGAAGAGGCCGATGGCGTTCTGGCTGGGCCGGTCCTGCAGGAAGGTCTGCACGATGCGGGGCGAGAACTGCGCCATGGCGAGCTGCACGATCACCATCGTGATGGCGAGCACCGTCGCGACGAGGCTGATCATCGACGCCGCCACGGTGCCGAGGATCGCGAGCGCGGCGTCGGGGCCACCGATGAGCGTCTGCGGGATGAGCTCGAAGTCGAGGGCGCGGTCGGTGAACGTCGTCGCGACGTTGATGACGAGACCGACCACGGCGTAGAGCAGCGGGATGAACCACAACCCGCTCCGCAGGCTGCTCAGCACCTTGGTGAACTTCATGACGGCCCAACCCCTGACGACTCCGCGCGGGCTCGGCCCGCGTCGCGGGCGGCTGGCGGTCAGCGCCCGGGGGTCGTCACCGGCGAACCGGCTCCGACCTGTCGGGGCCCGTACCCGCAAGGGGGCGCGTCCCGTCGGCCCCCGCGGGCCCGGCCCCGCGGCATCCGGCCCGTGCGGTGCCGTGGGTCAGGAGGCGCGCCGGCGCTCGCGGCGCTCGGCCTTCGCGGCGCGGTGGGCGTCGACGCGGGCCCGGTGGTCGGCCTCGAGCCGCATCTTCGGGTCGTTGTGCGACTCGAGCTGGGCCGGCCCGAAGAGGGTGAGGCCCGCGAGGCGCAGGCGGTACCAGAGGCGGTGGCCGATGGTGAGACGTGCGGGGCGTCGGGCTGCGCTCATGGGTTCCGTCCTGATCGTTAGTGCACTAATGGTCAGGGTACTCCATGATGGGACCATGGCGAGAGCGAGCAGCAGCACGGATGCCGTCGGGGCGACCGCCGACCCGGACGTGACTGTGAACGTGTCCGAGGACGTGGCCGACGTGACGGGCGACGCGGGCGAGGACCTGCTCAAGCTCGACCAGCAGGTGTGCTTCGCGCTCGCGGTGGCCGCCCGCAACGTCATCGGCCTCTACCGACCGATCCTCGAGCCGATGGGCCTGACCCATCCGCAGTACCTCGTCATGCTCGCCCTGTGGGAGCGCTCGCCCCGCCAGCTGCGCGAGGTCGCGTCGGCGCTCAGCCTCGAGCCGGCCACCCTGTCGCCCGTCGTGCGCCGGCTCGAGGCGCAGGGCCTGCTCACCCGGGCCCGCCGTCCCGACGACGAGCGCTCGCTCGACATCGGCCTGACCGCCGAGGGGCGGCGACTGCGCGACCGGGCCCTCGAGGTGCCGCCCCAGGTGATGGACCGCCTCGGCATGGGGGTGTCCGACCTGCGCGAGCTGCACACGGCCCTGACCCGCGTCATCGCGGCGACGGCCACCGAGGGCTGAGCCGCCGGGTCAGCGGGGTCAGCCGGGTCAGCCGCGCCGCGACCACTCCGGGTCGACGACGGACGGCGCTGCCGGGTCGGCCCCCACGGCCGCACCGTCGTGGTCCTCGTCGAAGGGTGTGAGCGCCCGTTCGACGGCCGCGCGGAGCGGGGTGGGCCGCTCCGGCGCGAGGCCGAGCCGGGACGCGCGGTCGTCACCGGCCACCATGTCGTGACGCAGGCTGGCCATGAGCGACTCGACGGTCTGGGTCGGGACGTCCGTCAGCTGGCCGGCCAGCCACCCGGCGAGGGACTCGGGCAGCGCCGGCAGCGGCACCTGCACCCGGCGGAGGCCGGCGACGTCGGAGAACACCTGCAGCAGCTCGGGGTAGGTCACGCGGTCGGGGCCCGCCACGTCGACGTGGCCGACCACGTCGCCACGCTCGACGGCCTCGCCGAGGTGGTGCACGGCATCCGAGACGGCGACCGGCTGCACGACCGTCGCCCGCATCCACTCGGGGATGCCCTGCACGAGGGGCAGCCGCTGCGAGAGCTGACGGATGATCTCGAAGCTCGTCGAGCCCGAGCCGACCACGACGGCCGCGCGCAGCGAGAGGGCGGTCGCGTCGCCGTCGGCGAGGATGCGCTCGACCTCGAGCCGAGAGGCGATGTGCTCGGACAGCTCGCTCTCGGGCACGTCGGGCACGATGCCGGAGAGGTAGACGACGCGGCCGACCCCGTTCTGCGACATGGCCGCCCGCACGTTCTCGGCCGCCTCGCGGTCGGTCTGGCGGAAGTCCGTCTCCGACAGCCCGTGCACGAGGTAGACGACGGCGTCGACGCCGGAGACGACCTCGAGGGCCTGCCGGGGCTGCAGCACGTCGAGGCGCCGCCACTCGACGCGGTCGCTCCACGGCGTCGGGCGTGGCGTCTCGCTCGTGTGCGTCGCCACCACCTCGTGGCCACGTCCGAGCAGCTCGGGCACGGTGCGCGAACCGATGTAGCCGGTGGCGCCGGTCACGAGCACCTTCACGAGCATCTCCTCCGTCGGGACGGCCCGTGGAGGGCCTGTCCACCCGCTCGTACCCGCGGGCGGGCTCCCGCGGCGCAAGCGACCCGGCATCCCGGATGCCGTCATGGCGGGGTCAGCGTCGGCGGGCCCGGTTCGCGGCGTGTCGCGTCGGGTACCCACAGACCATGACGACCGTTGCCGAGCTCATCGTGACCGCCCTCGCCGACGCCGGGGTGAAGCAGGTCTGGGGCGTCGTCGGTGACGCCCTCAACCCGGTGACCGACGCCATCCGCCGCGACGACCGCATCGAGTGGGTCGGTGTGCGCCACGAAGAGGTCGCGGCCTTCGCCGTCAGCGCCCAGGCCCAGCTGACGGGCACGATCGGCGTCTGCATGGGCACCGTCGGCCCGGGCTCGATCCACCTGCTCAACGGCCTCTACGACGCGAAGAAGTCGCACGCCCCGGTGCTCGCCATCTGCGGCCAGGTCCCGACGCAGGAGATCGGCACCGACTTCTTCCAGGAGGTCGACAACGACCATCTCTTCGCCGACGTCGCGGTGTTCGCCGAGACGCTGACCTCGCCGGTGCAGCTGCCGCAGCTGCTCGAGCAGGCCGTCAACGCCGCCTACGCCCAGCACGGGGTGGCGGTGCTCACCCTGCCCGGCGACGTCGGCGACCTCGAGGTCGACCCGGACGTCGCCACCCCGCGCTTCGCCCCCGCGGCCGAGCCGGCCCCGGCCTCGATGGCCGAGGTGACCGCCGCCGCCGAGGTGCTCACCGACGGGCGGCCGGTGACGCTGCTCGTCGGCTGCGGCGCCCGCGACGCCCGCCACGAGATCCTCGAGCTGGCCGACCTGCTCGCCGCGCCGATGGTGCTCACCCTCAAGGCGAAGGAGGGGCTCGAGCAGAAGAACCCCTACGAGGTGGGCCAGTCCGGCCTCATCGGCAACCCGGCCGCGGCGAAGGCGCTCGACGACAGCAAGGTCCTCTTCCTCGTCGGCACCGACTTCCCCTACCGCGACTGGATCCCGACCGGCAAGACCGTCGTGCAGCTCGACGCCCGCGGCGAGCACATCGGGCGGCGCACGAGCGTCGACCACGCCCTCGTCGGCGATGCCGCGACCACGCTCGAGCTGCTGCTGCAGCGGGTGCGCCGCCACGGCCGCCGCAAGGACCGCTCGCACCTGGACGATGCCGTCGAGTCCTACCGCTCGTGGCAGGAACGTCAACAGTCGCTGCTCGACCCGGGCCACGACTCGACCCTGCTCGGGCGGGCCCGCGCCGTCTTCGACAACCCCGACAGCCGCATCCGTCCCGAGGCGCTCGCGGCCGCCGTCGACCGCGCCGCCCCCGACGACACGGTCTTCACCGCCGACACGGGCATGTCGACGGCGTGGCTGTCGCGCTTCGTGACGATGCGCGGCGGCCGCCGCCTCCTCGGCTCGTTCAACCTCGGCTCGATGGCCAACGCCCTGCCGATGGCCCTGGGTGCGCAGGCGCTCGACCGCTCGCGCCCGGTCGTGTCGTTCAGCGGCGACGGCGGGCTCATGATGCTGCTCGGCGACCTGCGCACCGCCGTGACCTACCAGCTGCCCGTGCGCGTCGTCGTCTTCGACAACGGCAGCCTCGGCATGGTCAAGCTCGAGCAGGAGCAGGGTGGGCTGCCGGAGTTCGGCACCACCCTCGACAACCCCGACATCGCCGCGGTCGCCGCCGCCCTCGGCCTGCCGAGCCGTCGGGTCACCGAGAACGACGAGCTCGAGGATGCCGTGCAGTGGGCCTTCGGGGTCGACGGTCCCGTCCTGCTCGACGTCGTCACCAACCCCGACGAGGTGGCCGTGCCACCCCAGCCCACGCTGTCGCAGGCGTGGGGCTTCGCCATCGCGAAGAGCAAGGAGGTCATCGAGAGCCGGTGACCGTGGACCGGCCGGGTGCTCGTGAGCCGGTCGGGATACAACTGGGTCATGGGGAGCCTGCTCGTCGCGGTCGCGCTGCTCGGGGTGTTCTGGGTCTCCTGGCGCCGCGAGCCCCGTCGGCTGCGCCTCGGCGTCTACCTCGTGCTGGCCGCCTGGTTCGCCCTTGGCGCGCTGCTGCAGCTGACGCGCGACCTCTGGCCCACCGACGGCGTCTGGGCGTTGCTGCCCCTGCTGCCGGTCCCGCTCACCGTGCTCGCCCTGGCCGGTTTCCTCGTCGCGAACGGCCTGACGATGGTGCGCAAGGAGGGCCGGAGCCTCGGCAACCTCCTCTCGCTCGTCGTCGGGGTGGCCCTGGTGGCCGCGCCCGTCGTCGCGATCGTGCTGCTGCGCACCCACGACGGGCCGTTCATCGCGGTGGCGGTCTTCGCCTTCTTCGTCTGCGTGCAGCTCGGGGCCAGCTTCGCCGCGTTCCTCGCCTACACGCTCGCCTACCGTCGCGTCCGACCCGGTGACGCCGATGCTGCCGCCGTCGTCGTGCTGGGCTCGGGTCTCGTGCGGGGGCAGGTGCCGCGCCTGCTGGCCGGTCGCCTCGACCGGGCGGTGACGGAGTGGCGGCGCCTGCGCGCCCTCGGGTTCTCGACGCCGCTCGTACCGTCGGGCGGTCAGGGTCCGGACGAGCCGCGGGCCGAGGGCGACGCGATGGGCGACTACCTCACCGACCGCGGCATCCCGGCATCCGACGTCGTCGTCGAGGACGCCGCCCGCACGACGGAGGAGAACCTCGAGCTGTCAGTCGCACTGCTGCGTGACCGGGGGCGCGAGGGCCGCCTCACCGTCGTGACGAGCGGCTACCACGCCCCCCGCGCCGCGCTCATCTCGCGCCGGCTCGGGATGGACGCCGTCGTGCTCGGCGCGCCCACCGCGCGGTACTTCGTGCCGAGCGCCTACCTGCGCGAGTTCGTGGCCGTGCTGACCTACCACCCGTGGCTGCACCTGCTGCTCGTCGCACCGTCGGCCGCCTTCGCAGTCCTGCTCGCCCGCGCCTACTGATGTCACGACCGGAGCCCAGCGCCTCGTCGGCGGTGGGGGATGTCGGGGTCGGCATCCGCCACGCCCGGGCCGACGAGCTGCCGGCCCTGGCCCGCCTGGAGCGTAAGGCCGACCGGGCCTTCGCCTCGGTCGGGCTCACCGTCGTCTCCCGGGCCCCGGCACCCTCGCCGCAGGAGTACGAACCGGCCCTGACCGCGGGCCGGCTGCTCGTCGCCGTGGCCGACGGTGGTGCGGTCGCGGGCTTCGTGCGCATCGACATCGTCGACGGGACGGCGCACCTGCACCAGGTGAGCGTGGCGCCCCGGCACGGCGGTCGGGGGCTGGGTCGTGCACTGGTGGCCGCGGCCGAGAGGTGGGCGGTGCGCCACGGGCACCGGCGTCTGACGCTGACGACCTACCGGGACGTCCCGTGGAACGGGCCCTTCTACGCGCGCCTCGGCTACGTCGTGCTGCAGCCCGACGCGCTCGGTCCCGGGCTGCGGGCCCTGCGTGACCGCGAGCGCGCCGACGGCCTCGAGGTGCGTCCCCGGCAGGCGATGGTCAAGGAGCTCGACGTCCCCGGCGGGCCGAGCTGACGGTCGGCCCTTCTTCGGGCCGTGGCGCGGTTTCGGACGCCGGTGGATGCCGGGTGGTGTCTCTTTTCGGGCCGTGGCGCGCTCAGGGGCGGGCGGGGATGCCGTCCGCCGCCTCGAGGAGGTCGCGCAGCCGGGCGAGGTCGGTGGCCACCTGGGCGGCGTCCCGGTCGAACTCGTCGTCGGTGAGGCCCTGACGACGCACCGTGAAGACGACCTCCGCACCGTCCGGGTGGGACAGCACCCGCATCGGGTTGGTCACGACCGTGCCGTCGGGGAGAATCACGTCGTGGTCGAGCACGCCGAGGTCGTTGCGCGGCACGAACCGCACCGTCACCGTCCCCATCGGGGAGTCGACGACCAGCACGTCTCCCTCGCGGTGCACGGCCGCGCGGGCCAGCCCGGCCGCCCACTCGGGCAGGTGGTCGGGGTCGACGGCGTACGCGTAGACCTCCGCGGGTGGCCGGCGCACGACCTGCGCGACGTGACGGCTGGAGTCGTCCGACTGCTTTGTCGCCACGGCTCAGCCCGCCTCGGGGGAGCCGTCGCCCGTCGACGCGAGGTGCGGGGCCGTGACGAGGGCGTCGGGCGACCTGCCGGCCACCACATCGGTCATCGGGTCGCTCGCCACGAGGTCGGCCACCGCTCGCCACTGCCCGTCGACGGTGCGCGCACCGGTGACGGGGTCGCCGAGCAGGTGACGGGCGCCACCCACCTCGCGCGGGTCGTCGGTCGCGCCGGGGCCGGCGACGTACACCGTCGTCTGCTCGGACATCCTGCGCAGCAGGGCGCCCTTGGCCGTGAAGGCGGTGCTCCGGTGCGACGTCAGCACGACGGCATCCGGGCCCAGCGACCCGACGGCGAGGGCGACGTCGGCGGTGGGGGTGTCGGCGCCGAGGTAGCAGGTGCGCCAGCCGAGGCGTGACAGCACGAGCGCCATGGCCATGAGCCCGAACTCGTGCTTCTCGCCGGGCATGCAGGCGAGCACGGCCAGCGGGCCCGACGACCGCATCTCGTGGTGCAACGTGAGCGACAGCCGTGTCCGGATGACGCTCGAGGCGAAGTGCTCCTGCGCCACCCCGATGTCACCGGTCTCCCACCGCGACCCCACGCCGTGCAGGTAGGGCAGCACGACGTCGGCGAGCGCCACGTCGAGCGGCACGGAGTCGAACAGGGCGCTCAGCGTGCGGTGGCCGCCCGCCTCGTCGAACGACTCGAGCGTGCCCTGCAGCCGGGCGCACCACTCGTCGGACGTGAGGGTGCCGGATGCCGGGAGGCTGCGTGAGCGCGCCACCGACCGTTCCGCGGCGCGGGCCCGGGCAGCGTGCCTGGCCGCCGTCGCCCGCGGCGTCCGACGCTCGTCGGACGAGGCGCGGCCGGCGGGGGTGTCAGGGGTGTGAGGGGTGACGAGGGTCGTGAGGCCGGACGAGGCCGGCACGGCGAAGGGCGGTGCCGGGGGTGTGGACTCGGGACTGGTCTCGGGCGTCGTCTCGGATGTCACCGAGCTCTCCGATCATCGAGCGTCACGTCCGCCTGGCGGTCGCAGCGATGAGTGGTCCCGTTGCTCGAGTCATCTGACGCTGTGCCCCCAGTCTACGCCCGGTACGGAGGCGGGATCCCCGTCCGTGATCGCTGCCCGAGGGGCGGGCCGCCTCGGAACCCGGTGGACCGATGCGCGGCCGCGCCGCACGATGGGGCGGTGCCCTATGCCGTCGCAGCCTCTTCGACCGGCCCGGCCCCGGTGGGGTCGGCGACGGTGGTCGTGGCCTGCGACGAGTCGGGGTCGGAGGGCGAGAAGCTCGTCGGCGGCAGCACCGACGTCTTCGCCCACGCGGGCGTGCTCATCGGCTCCGACGAGGCGAGCGAGGTGCTGCGACGGGTGCGCGCCGGGACGCGCTCGCCGGCGGTCGAGGTCAAGGCCAACGTCGTGCTGCGGCCGCAGAACCGCCGCACCCTGACGTGGCTGCTCGGCGACTCGGGCCCGCTGACGGGCCGCGCCAGCGTGTTCCTCGTCGACAAGCCGCTCCTGCTGACCGTGCGTCTCGTCGGTCTCTGGGCGGCCGGGACGGCCGATGCCGAGCGCGCGGCGTGCGACCTGCACCGGGTGCTGACCGCCGACGCGGACCTCGCGCCCGTGTGGGCCGTCGCGCTCGACGAGACGAACGGGCTGCTGCGCGCCCGTGACCTCGTGACCGCCCGGGCGCGGCTGGAGAGAGTCCGCGCCGCGCTGACCAAGGTGCTCGCCGGCCTGTCCGACGCGTCCGACAGGCTCTCCGGCGAGGCGGGCACGACGACCGTGGCGACGACCACGCTGGCGGCGCTGGTGGCCGGCCTCCCGGCATCCGACGGCGGCCCGGAGACGGACACCGCGCTCGGCGAGCTCACCGGGCCCGAGCGCAGCCGTGCGCCGCTCGACCCCCTCGAGCCCGGGCTCGTCGCGACGGTGCTGCGGTGGGCGGGGCCGGCCGGTGGCGGTCCGCGACGGCCGGGTGGGCGGAGTGGGCCGGTCGAACTCGTCCACGACGCGCAGTCGTCGCTCACCGACGACCGGCTGGCGCGCGTGCGGGCCGCGGTGGGGGAGGACGTCTCGTCGCGGGTGCGGTTGCGCTTCGTCGACTCACAGCTGGACGCCCGGGTACAGGTGGCCGACCTCGTGGCCGGGGCGGCGCGGAGGCTGGCCGAGGCGGCCCTGCACGGGCGACCCGACCCGGGCCTTCTCGAGCTCGTCGCCGCGCACGTCGACCCGACGTCGACGTGGGCCGACGAGCGCAGCTGGGCGCTGCTCGCGCCCCCCGACGACCGCCGGGGGGCGCGAGCGACCGGTGCGCCGGTGACCGGCGACGCGGCTCAGACGGCCTTGAGGCGGGTCACCCAGTAGGGCGCGGTGTCGGGCGACGGCACCCCGAAGCGGGCGTTGACGGCGAAGAGGTTGCTGCCGACCAGCGTCGCCGTCGACGGCACGGACAGGTCGTCGCTGCTCAGGGCGCGCAGCCAGCGGGCCGTCCAGCCCGACGGGGTCGGCTGCAGTCGGACGACCGCGACCGACGCGTCGTCGGAGCCACGCACGACGTACAGCGTCGTGCCGCGGATCTCGAGACCGTCACCCGCGACGATGCCCGGACCGCCGGCGACCGGGATCTCCCGGGTGCGGCCGGTCGACGGGTCGACCTGCCACAGCCCGCCGACCCGGCTGTTGTTGAGGACGAGGTCGCCGCCGGGCAGCTCGCGGATGCCGTTGGCGTTGATCTCCGAGCCGCCGCCGGCGGGCCAGGCACCGCGCAGCCGCAGGAAGCGGACGGGTGCGCCGGAGGGGGTGCCGCCACGCGTGAGCCGGAGGACGGCGAGGCGGTCGACGTTCGAGTCGGTGACGTAGACGGCGTCGCGGGTGACGACGAGGTCGTTGAGGAACACGGCCCCGTCGATCACCGTGTCGCCGGCGACCGCCCCGGTGTCACCGTCGACGGCCCAGACGTGTCCCACTTCGCCGACGTTGCCGACCGCCCAGACGAGGTTCGTGCGCCGGTCCCAGTAGAGGCCGCGCAGGTTGCGGCCCGTGGCCCCGGGCAGCAGCACGGTCGTCCTCCCGGCGCGCACGTCGCCGGTGACGATGCGCCCGTCGGCGAGCGAGCCGACGTAGAAGCGGGTGCCCGGACCGGAGGTGATGCCCTCGGGCCGGATGCCGTCCGGCAGCGGGATGCGCGGGCTGCGACGCTCCGCGCCGGCTGCGGTGAGGGGCGAGGCGAGAGCGGCGCCGGGGGAGGAGAGCGTGACGGCGCTGGTGACGACTGCGGCGGCGGCCGAGCCGAGGACGAGGCGACGGGAGACGGGGGCGCTCGACAGCGAGCCGGCCCCCACAGAGAAGTGAGTGTCCATGACCCATCCTGCGCACAGGTGCGCCACGGCGTCGACCGTCACGGCGACGGCGGACGACGAAAAGCGGTGCGCCGCCGGACAATCCGGTCAGCGCACCACCGATCCGTCTGCGGGGCAGCCGTCCCGACGAGCCGTCAGGCCTTGGCCTTGGTGAAGTCACCCAGCCGGCCGAAGTGGTCGGCGAGCAGGTAGTACACCGTCACGCGGTTCTTCGTCCGGTCACCGGCGAGGGCGGTGCGGACCCCGGCGAGGGCGGCGTCCATCTCCTCGTCGGAGACGGTCAGGGCCAGCTTCTTCTTGAGGAAGTTGTTCTTGACCCGGTCGAGCTCGGTCTTGTCGCTGAAGGAGACGAGCGCGGAGTCGCGCTTGTGCAGGGCGATCCCGCAGTAGCGCACGATGCCCTTGATCGCGTCGTCGTCGGCGTCGGGTGCGTACTTCTTGACGTCTGCTGCCCAGTCCTCGGCCATGCTGCCTCCTCGGTGCTCGAGATGCTCGCGTCGTCGGTGGTCCCGGCGGCACTGCCGACGCTAGTGACCGGAGCCGGGCGTGACCAGAGTCGACGCCGAGAAGACGGTGGGTGTCGACGGTGCACGGCGGCGGGCGACGCCGGGCGACGGCGGGCGACGGCGGGCGGCGGGCTCAGCCGTCGGCGGGGTCGAGCAGGCCGCGGTCGTGGGCGATGGCCGCCGCCTCGGTACGCCCGGCGGCCCCGAGCTTCACCAGGACGTTGGAGACGTGGACGCTGACGGTCTTCGTGCTGATGAAGAGCCGCCGCCCGATCTGGCCATTGCTCAGGCCCCGGGCGACGAGCCCCAGCACCTCCCGCTCGCGCGCGGTCAGGGGAGCGGTGGGGCCGGACGGGCGACGGGTTGCGACCGGACGCGGACCGTCGACGCCAGTCAGGCCGCTCGACCGCGCACCGTCGAGGCGGGCGAGGCGGTCGAGGCGGTCCAGCAGCGGCCGCGCACCCAGGCGCTCGGCGACGACGCGGGCGCTCGCCACCTCGTCCCGCGCCGCGGCGGTGTCGCCGGCCGCGACGAGTGCGGACGCGAGTCCGGCACGCGACCGGGCGGTCTCGAAGACGTGGCCGTAGCCCTCGAACGCCGTGACCGACTCCCGCCAGGCGGCCACGAGCGTGGCGGGCGAACCGGCATCCTCGCCGCCGATGAGGTGGTGCAGCCACGCCGACTCCGCCTCGAGGCGCGCCGCCCAGGCCCACGTCTCGCGGCTCGTGGCCTCGAGGTCGTCGGTGCTGCCCTGGTCGGCGACGACCGTCCGGGCCCGCGCGGTCAGGTGGTCGACCGTGGCCACGGCCTCGCGCAGCGCGACGGTGGGCAGCCCGTCGACCGACGCGGACACCTGGCCGGCCAGCAGCGCGGCGAGGCGAACCTGCGCGTGGAAGTCGTCGCCCCAGACCGACTCGAGCACGGCGACACCGTCACGGGCGAGCGCGACGGCGGCCCCGGCATCCTGCGGGCCGAGGAGGTCGATGCCGGCCGTGAGGCTGAGCACCGCGCACAGCCCGTCGACGTGCCACCACGACCGCAGCTCGTCGAGCAGGCCCGCAGCCGGGGCGACACCGCGACCGGCGTCGACGGCGAGGGCGGCCGCCCGGAAGATCGCGCGACCCGGCTGCGGGGCGTCGGGCGGGGCGAGCAGACGGTGCGCCGCGTCGTCCCACTCGCCGAGCTCGTAGGCGACGAGACCGCCGAGGAGGCGGCACTCCTGACCCCACGGGGCCCAGCCGCGGTGCAGGCGGTGGGCGACGGCGGCGCCGAGGTCGAACTCGTGCTGAGAGGCGCGCAGCTCGCCGCGGCGGTGCAGCACCGACCCCAGCTGGTGGTGCACGCGCAGCTGCGTCGGGTCGTCGGGGGCGAGGTCGGCGGCCACCGTGTGCAGGTGGCGCTCGACCGCGCCGAGGTCGTGCCGGGCGTCGATGGCCCACGCGATGATCGTGCGCACCTCGGTGAGCGCCATCGTGAGGCCGAGACCGTCGGCCAGCTCGACCACCTCGTCGGCCACCCCGGCCGCCTCGGAGAACTCGTCCGCGTCGACGAGGGCCTGGAGGTGCGCGCTGAGCACCCGCACCCTCCGTTCGTCGGGGGTGCCGTCGAGCAGGGCGACCGCCTGTCGCGTCAGGGGCAGGCCCTCGAGCGGCACGTCGAGGTTGCGGGCCCGGGTCGCGAGCGCGGCCAGCAGGTCGGCCCGGTCGGGGTCACTCTGACCGTCCGGGTGGTCGAGCCGGTCGCACAGCAGCTCGATGCCGCGCAGCGGGTCCCCCGCGAGCGTGGCGGCGTCTGACGCGCGACGCGTCACCCCGTCACGTCGCGGGTCGTCGGGCCGCAGCCACTGCAGGGCCTGCTCGAGGTGGCCGAGCGCGTCCTGCGGGCCGCCCACCGCCGTCGCCGACTCCGCCGCTGCGAGGGCGGCGTCGACCGCGGTGTCGAGGTCACCGACCGCCGCCGCGTGCCGGGCCACCTCGGATGCCGGTGCCGTCCCGGGCTCGGACGTGAGCACGGCGACGAAGGACCGGTGCAGCCGCAGCCGCTCGCCCGGCAGCAGCCCGTCGGCGACGGCCTCGGCGAGCAGGGCGTGACGGAACCCGTAGGCCGGAGGCCAGGCCGTGACGAGGACGTGGTGCTCGACGGCGGCGGCGACCGCCCGGTCGAGACGGTCGTCGGGCAGCGCGCTGACGCGGGACAGCAGGTCGTGACCGACGCGGTGACCGGCGAGCGCGACCACGCGCACGACGAGGCGCGCGTCGTCGTCGAGGGCGTCGATGCGTGCTCCGAGCACCCGGGAGACGCCACCGCCGAGGGCCCGTCCGGCGGCGGCGTTCGCGGCGAGCTCCTCGGCGAAGAAGGGGTTGCCACCCGCCCGGCGCACGACCTCGGCCCCCGTCTCGCGGTCGACGTCGGCCGACCCGGCGACGATGTCGCCGATCGCGTCGTCGGGCAGCGGGGCGAGCTCGACGTGCTCCACCCCGGCGATGCGGGCCCACACGGCGAGCGTCTCGTGCAGGGGGTGGCGGCGGTGCAGGTCGTCGGAGCGGTAGGAGACGACGAGGGCGAGGGGTCCGGCGAAGCCGCGCGTCAGCAGCAGGGTGATGAGGTCGCGGGACGAGTGGTCGGCCCAGTGCACGTCCTCGACGACGACGAGGGTCGGGCAGTCCCGGCCGAGGGCCGACAGGAAGGCGTGGACGGCCTCGGCGACCCGGCCGGGAGAGGGTGGGGTCGCCGGCAGGGGCGGTTCGTCCGGGTCCCCGCCCGCGGGGGTCGTGACGCCGGACCCTCTCGCCCCGCCGGCGGTCCGGGTCTCTCGCGGCAGGAGATGGGCCAGAGCGGGGTGGGCGCCCAGCGTCGCCGCCGCGACGTCGGGTACCTGCTCGGCGAGGGCGCCGACCAGCTCGACGAACGGCAGGTACGCGAGGGCGCTGCCGGCCTGGCCCACGCAGTGGCCCACACCCGTACGCCACCCCGCCGCGTCGGCATCCTCGACGATGGCCGTGACGAGGCGCGTCTTGCCGATGCCGGCGTCGCCGGACAGGACGGCCACGCCCCCACGCGCGGTCTCGCGGTGGGTGCGTGTCGAGCTCGTGCCCGTACCGGTCGTGGGGCCGGCCAGGCCGAGTGCGTCTGCGAGCCGGGCACGGTCGTCGTCACGGCCGACGAGCAGGGCGGGGCGCGACGGCATACCGGTGATTATCGGGGAACGCACGGCTCAGCGGGTGCCCGGACGCAGCTCGCGGAGGGCGTTGCGGCGCATCGTGCGCCGCAGCACCTCGAGCGAGGAGTCGCGGCGGGCGTGACCGCGGGCCCGGCCGTAGCGGGCCTCGATCTCGAGGCGGACGAACGAGGGGTCGATGTGCATGGCGTTCATGGCTGGGCCTCCGGTGGGGTTCGTGCTGACTCCTCCACGGTCGGCCGCTGAGGTAGGGCGTCACATCGGGCGAGCGCCCTATCCGTGGGACCGACCCCCCGGGGCACGACCACCTCAGGCGGTCGGGCCCTACCTCAGACGCGGCGCCGTCGCGTCGGCCCGGCCACTCCCGTCGTCGCCCCGTGTCGCCCCTCGCCCTCGCTCAGGCGGAGAGCAGCAGCGTGGCCGCGATCGTCACCATGACGACCGCGATGACGACGTCGAGCACCCGCCAGGTGACCGGTCGGGCGAAGAGCGGAGCGAGCAGGCGTGCCCCGAAGCCGAGGGACCCGAACCACAGCACGCTGGCGGTCACCGCCCCGGTCGCGAACCACCAGCGGTCGGCACCCTGCTGGTTGGCGACCGAGCCCAGCAGCAGCACCGTGTCGAGGTAGACGTGCGGGTTGAGCCAGGTCAGGGCGAGCACCGTGAGCAGCGTCCCGCGGCGGGTGCCGGCCCGGCCCTCGGCCTCGAGCGCGCCGGGGCGAGCGGCTCGCCGCAGGGACTGCACCGCGAAGGCGATCAGGTAGGCCGCGCCGACCCAGCGGACCACCGTGACGACGGCAGGGTGCGCGGTGATGACGGCGCCGACGCCGGCCACCCCCGCCACGATCAACGCGGCGTCAGACACCGCGCACACCGCGACGACGAGGCCGACGTGTCGACGGGTCAGGCCCTGGCGCAGCACGAAGGCGTTCTGGGCACCGATCGCGACGATGAGCCCCAGGCCGGTGAGCAGGCCGAGCAGAGTGGTGGACAGGGTGATGGGCACGGGCCGACGCTAGGTGAGACCGAGCCAACAGTGAAGCGACATGATCTGATGGATCATCAGTATCTCTTCATGAAGGAACCGTTGTGTCCGTGAGTCCGGAGCAGCTGGCCGCCCTCGTGGCCGTGGTCGACGAGGGGACCTTCGAGGCGGCCGCACGCGCGCTGCACGTCACCCCGTCCGCGGTGAGCCAACGCATCCGGGCCCTCGAGGTCGAGGTGGGGCGTGTCGTCGTCGTCCGGTCGGTCCCGTGCCGGCCCACCGCCGCCGGGGAGTCGGTGCTGCGCATGGCCCGCCAGCACCGCCTGATCGAGCTGGAGCTGGCGGCCGAGCTGCAGCTCGGCTCGGGGGGTCCTGTCGAGCTCGCCGTGGCGGTCAACGCCGACTCGGTGGGCTCGTGGTTCACGGCCGTGCTGGCCGCGTGTGCGCAGTGGCCCGAGGTCACCCTGCGTCTGCACGTGCACGACCAGCAGCGGTCGGCCGAGCTGTTGCGGACCGGGACGGTGCTCGGCGCCGTCACCGCCGACCCGACTGCAGTACAGGGGTGTTCGACCACACCGCTGCTGACCGTGCGATACACCGCAGCGGCCACGCGGAGTCTCGTCGACCGGCACCGCCGCGGCCGGTCGGTCGACCTGGCGACCATGCCGTTGGTCCGCTTCTCGGCCGACGACGACCTGCAGCAGCACGTCCTCGACCGCCGTGGCATCACCGTGCGGCCGCCGACCCACGTCGTCCCCGACTCCGCGGGCTTCGAGGCAGCGGTCCTCGCGGGCCTCGGGTGGGGTGTGCTGCTGCCCGACCAGCTGCGTCGGCTCCGCGACGACGACGTCGTCCCGCTCGGGCGTGACGACCACGTCGACGTGCCGCTCTACTGGCAGCGGTGGCGGCTGCCGTCGAGCCACCTCGACCGGCTCACGGCCCTCGTCACCGAGGCGGCACGTGCGTCGAGCCGGCCCGCAGCTCGCGCCACGCGACGAACCCCCCGATGACGTCGGTCGCGCGGTGCACGCCGAGCTGCCGCAACGAGGCGGCGGCGAGGCTCGAGGTGTACCCCTCCTGGCACAGCACCACGACCTGCAGGTCGTGGTCGGCCTCCGGCAGGGCGGCGTCGCTCTCGGGGTCGAAGCGCCACTCGAGGACGTTGCGCTCGACGACGAGGGCCTCGGGCAGCTCACCCTCGTGCTGCCGTTGGGCCGCGGGTCGGATGTCGACGACGACCGCCCCGTCGTGCAGGGCCGCCTCGGCCTGGGCCGGGGTCAGCCGCTGCAGGTGCGCGCGGGCCTCGGCGAGCATCTCGTCGATCGTCACCAGTCGGAGCCCATCCTCGTCTGCTCGATGACCTCGAGCAGGCCGTCGTCGACCTCCTCGTAGTTGTTCATCGTCGTCAGCTTGGGGGCGTAGACGTGGAGGCTGACGGCCGGGTCGGGCCCGTGGTTGGTGACCCGGTGCAGGTGGCGCGGGCCGAACGTGCGCTGGTCACCCGTGCCGAGGATGACCGCCGGCCCGGTGGCCCGGCGCTCGTCACCGGGGCGCGGGCCGGCCTGGTAGCCGGCCACCTCCTCCGTCAGCACGCCCTGGAGTACGACGAAGGAGCCGGCGCTGCCGCCGTGGTCGTGCCACGGCGTGCCCTGGCCCGGCAGCCACGTCAGCAGCCATGCCTCGTGCTGCTCGTCGGCGGCGAGGCGGGCGTAGTAGCGGGTGACCGGGTCGAAGTCGACGAGCGGCTGCCAGAGCGGGCGCTGGCGTGCGAGGGTGCGGGCCGTCTCGGCGAGCACCGCCGGCTTCCACGTCGCGCGCGGGCGGGAGGCGGAGGAGGGCGACGGGAACGTGGCGGGAGAGGGGTCGGTCGTCGCAGGCGTGGTGTGAGTGGTCATGGGGCTGGCCTTTCGAGGGGGCGGGGAGTCGGGCTGGTGCGTCGGGCGACGTCAGGGGTGGCGTCGACAGCGACAGCCCGGCATTCGTGCCGGCTCTCTCGAGGTGGTGCTGGCAGCGGGGGCGATGGTCGCGACACGCAGCGAGGTGCCGGTCGCAGTCACATAACCGATGGTTGCCATACACAGAACGCTAACTTATGGATGTCGATCGCGCGAGTGAGCGTCTCGCCTTACGGTCCGCACCCCGTGGTGTCGGCCCCACGCCTTGCCCCACGCCCCCGTCGCCGGGTCGCCAGCGGTCCTCGCTGACGCTCTATCCCCGGATATCGGCCTCTGACTAGAGACGGGTAGACGACACGATCGACGCCGTCAGGCCACGCACCGCTCGGTGTCGCTCAGCAGGTCTCGGTCCGGCGGCTACGCCGCTCCAGAGTCTCCAGCCGCTGCGTGGGGAGGGCCCACTCGATCGTCTGCCCGTCTCGCGTCGAGAACCGGACCGCGAGGTCGGCGTCCAGGGCCATGACGAGGCTCTCCCACCGGGACGGGCCGGCGGCTGCTGGCCCGGTCCGAGTCCACCGCCCGCATGGAGCAGGCGAAGGCCACACCGGGACCAGGCCGGCGTCGCCCTCGCTGCGTCATGCCGCCGACCGCGTGACCCACCATCCCGCCGATCGTCTCGGCAACGATGTCAAGCCTGGCCGGAGGCTATGCCCACCCATGACTCTCGTCGTCCGAGCATGGGTGGCGGCGGGTGGCTCAGCCCCGCGGGTTGCGGCGGGCGATCGCCGTGGACAGCACGGTCGCGAAGGCGCACCACGCCGCGTACGGCGTCAGGGCGACGCCGGCCGCCTTGTGCTGCTGGGCGGTCCGTCGGGCGAGGTCGGCCGAGCTGATCGTGAGGGCCGCGCACTCGAGGGCCGCCCACGCGGGCCGCTTCGAGCGCCAGAACAGCCAGCTCCAGGCGGCGTTGAGCACGAGGTTGGTCGCCACGGCGCCCTTGTACGTCGTCGTCGCCTTCTCGTCGGTGTGCCGCTCGTGGGACGTGATGCCGGCCGCGGTCATGACCGCGACGTCGGCGTAGAGGGCTGTCCAGACGAGGGGGAAGGCGACGGCCGGGGGCTGCCAGTCGGGCAGGTCCAGGCTGCGGTACCAGCGGGACTCGGGCTTGGTCGCGAGGGAGCCCACGACGGCCGTGGCGACGACCGCGGCGCCCGTGATGGCCAGGTTGCGCATGGCGTGGTCGGGCTCGGCCGTCTCCATGGCCCCGCTCACGGCGTCGTCGAACGAGGTGAACTTCCCGGTGTGCGGGATGAGGTCGAGGATGTCGTCCTCCTTGACGACGACCTCGTGCACGAGGCTGCCGACGAGGGGCTTGGCCAGCCCGGCGGAGATGGGCGTGACGAGCCCCACCCAGTGGCTGGCCAGGCGCGGGGTGAGCACCGGGATGGTGACGACGACGGGGGGCCGCCGGCCGGTGACCTGCGAGAAGCGCTTGATCATCTGGCGGTACGTCATCACCTCGGTGCCGCCGACGTCGAAGGTGCGGTTGACGTCGGCCGGCAGGTCGCCGGCGCCCGCCAGCAGCGTCACGACGTCGTCGACGGCGATGGGCTGGATCTTGTTGTCGAGCCACTTCGGCGCGACCATCGCCGGCAGCCGGGTGGTGAGGTAGCGCAGCATGTCGAAGCTGGCCGACCCGTCGCCCAGCACGACCGCCGCCTGCAGCACCGCGGTCGGCACGCCCGACGCGAGCAGCGTGCGGCCGACCTCGACGCGCGAGGCCAGGTGGGGCGAGAGCACCTCGTGGTCGGGGTGGATGCCGCCGAGGTAGACGATGCGCGAGACGCCGTTCTCCTTCGCGGCCCCGGCGAAGGCCTCGGCGGCCGCCCGGTCGCGCGCGGCGAAGTCGGGCTTGTCGTCCATGGAGTGCACGAGGTACCAGGCGGCGTCGACGCCCTTGAGCGCCTGCCGCATGTCGTCGGCCGAGCCGACGTCACCCTCAGCGACCTCGACCCGGTCACGCCACGGCTTGTCGTCGAGCGAGCTCGCGTGGCGGGTCAACGCGCGGACGGTCCACCCGGCATCCAGCAGCGTGGGCACGAGGTGGCCTCCGATGTAGCCGGAGGCGCCCGTGACGAGGGCGGTACGGCCCTCGGTCGGGGGCGGGGTGGTGGACATGGGTGTCACCTCGAGAGGATCGGGGGCAGGAACAGGAGCATCCCCGACGACCACGTCACGTGCGTGATCATCGGGCCGAGGAAGCCGCCGGTGACACGGCGCTGCAGCGCGGTCACGAGGCCGATGAGGGCGCCGGCGAGCACGAGCAGCGGGATGCCGCTGCCGACGGTCGTCAGCGCGTAGAGCACCGTCGTCACGAGCACCTGGTGCCGGCGCAGGGCGGCGTAGAGGGCGCCGCGGAAGAACAGCTCCTCGACGATGCCGTTGACGAAGGTGATGGCGAGCACGATCGGGAAGGACCCGAAGCGGGCGTGGTCGAGCAGCTGCATGACCGGCTCGCGCAGGAAGGGGACCTGGGCCACGGCGAGGGAGCCGAGCAGGAAGATCGCGAGCAGCAGCACCCCGAGGGCGAGCGACTGCACGATGGGTCGCGCGGTGCGGTCGCCCCGGCGCGTGTGGCCCATGCCCGCGTGCAGCGGCCCGGAGACGAGGGCGCCGACGAGCCAGATGGCCGCGAGCACGATCGTCGCGACGTAGAAGCTGGGGTCGCCCGGCTCGATGCGCAGCGCCCAGGCGAGCACCGCGCTGCCGACGACGAAGGTCACGGCGACGACGACGCGCCGGCGGCGGAAGGTCTGGGGCGGGTCCCAGTGCCTGCGCTCGACCGGCTGGATGAGGGCGGCGGTGACGAAGGCGCGCAGCTCGGCGATGGGGCCGTTCTGGGTCATGTCCGTCCCGTCGCTTCCCTCGTGCGTCTCGTGCGTCTTGTACGTCCCGTGTGCGACGACCGTGGCGATGTCCCCCGGTCGGTCAGCGCCGAGCCCGTTCGTACCGGCTCAACGCCTCCTTGCGCTCCTCGTCGTGCTCGACGATGCGCGTCGGATAGTCGTGCTCGTACCCATCCTCGTGGTCCCAGGGCTCGTGCGCAGCCTTGCCCGGCAGGTGCGCGAGCTCGGGGACCCAGCGCCGCACGTACTCGCCGTCCGGGTCGAACTTCTTGCCCTGGGTGACGGGGTTGAAGACGCGGAAGTACGGCGAGGCGTCGGTGCCCGTCCCGGCCACCCACTGCCAGCCGTGGTTGTTTGACGAGAGGTCGCCGTCGAGCAGGTGGTCGAGGAAGTGGCGCGCCCCGACCGGCCACCACACGTGGAGGTCCTTGGTGAGGAAGCTCGCCGTGATCATGCGCAGCCGGTTGTGCATCCAGCCCAGCTCGAGCAGCTGGCGCATGCCGGCGTCGACGATGGGGTAGCCCGTCCGGCCGGCCTTCCACGCCTCGACCAGCTCGTCGGTGGCGGTGCCGGAGTCGTAGGCGAGACCGCCCAGCTCGGGGCGCAGGTCGTGCCACGCCGACTCGGGCTGGTGCCAGAGCACGTCGGCGTAGAACTCGCGCCAGATGATCTCGGTCTCGTAGGTCTCGACGTCCTGCGTCGGCACCCCCGTCACCGACGCCAGGTCGGCGAGCAGGGTGCGCGGGTGGATCTCGCCGTACTTGAGCGGCGCCGACAGCTTGCTGGTCGCATCGAGGTCGGGCCGCTCGCGACCGTCCTTGTAGCCCTCGAGGTCGTTCTCGAGGAAGGCCTTCCACCGCGTGCGGGCCGCCGCCTCGCCGGCCTCGATGTCGCCGACGTCCTTCGCCTCGGGCAGGTCGTCCGACCGGATGCCGTGGTGCCAGGGGATGCGTGTGGGCCGCTCGGCCGGCTCGGGCGCGCCGTGCCGGCGCCACGCCCGGCTGAAGGGGGTGAACACCTTGTAGGGGCTGTCGGAGCCGTTGACGATCGTGCCGGGCCCGATGGCGTACGGGCTGCCGGTGCGCACGAGCTCGCGGTGGTCGTCGGCGAGCGCCTTCTCGACCGCCTCGTCGCGCTCGCGGCCGTAGGGCGTCGTCTCCCGGCTGACGTGCACGGTGCGGGCGCCGGCCTGCTTCGCGACGCGGGCCACGACCTCGACCGGGTCGCCGCGGCGGATGACGAGGGTGTCCCGGGTGTCCTTGCCGAGCGCGGCGAGCGACGCGAGCAGCCGTTCGGACCGGGGCGTGCCGCGGCTCATGAGGTGCGGGTCGATGACGAAGAGGGGCAGCACCTCGTCGGCCGCCTCGATCGCGGCGAGCAGGGCGGGGTGGTCGTGCAGGCGCAGGTCGCGCCTGAACCACAGGATCGCGACGGTGCGGTCGTCGGCCATCGTCCTCGGTCCTCCTCACGTGCGGGGGCCACGGAATCGTCGACCGGGCCACCCGGCATCCGGGCTTCTCTACCCGGTGGTCGTACCCGATCGCTCCATGCGGATCTGCGCCACGTCGAGATAGCCCGTGGCGAAGCCGGCTTCGCAGTAGGCGAGGTAGAACTCCCACTTGCGGCGGAAGGTCTCGTCGAAGCCGAGCGCGGCGACCTGCGGCCACGCGGCGAGGAAGCGCTCACGCCAGCGACGCAGGGTCTCGGCGTAGTCGGTGCCGAAGGCGCGCACGTCGGTGACGCGCAGGGCGGTGTGCTCGCGGGTGGTGGCGTCGATGGCCTCGAGGCTCGGGATGAGCCCTCCGGGGAAGATGTGCTTCTGGATCCAGCCGTACGAGTGCTTCGTCGCCTGGAGCCGGTCGTGCGACATGAGGATCGACTGGACCGCCGCGATGC
Organism: Terracoccus luteus; assembly: GCF_003635045.1. Taxonomy (NCBI): domain Bacteria; kingdom Bacillati; phylum Actinomycetota; class Actinomycetes; order Micrococcales; family Intrasporangiaceae; genus Terracoccus; species Terracoccus luteus. The sequence goes on from NZ_RBXT01000001.1 coordinate 3,715,139, forward strand.
CTCCGGGCACGAGCCGCTCGTCGATGGTGCGGAAGTAGGTCGGCCAGTACTCCTCGCCGACCGCCTCGATCATCTCGACGCTGACGACGGCGTCGAAGCGGCCCTGCACCTCGCGGTAGTCCTGCACCCGGATGTCGACGAGGTCGTCGAGACCCGCGGCCCGCACCCGCTCGGCGGCCAGCGCCGCCTGCTCGCGCGAGAGCGTGACCGTCGTGACGTGGGCGCCCCGCCGGGCGGCCTCGATGGCGAGCGTGCCCCAGCCCGTGCCGATCTCGAGCACCCGGCTGCCGAGGGTGACCTTCGCCTGGTCGAGGATGCCGGCCACCTTGCGCAGCTGTGCGGCCTCGAGGTCCTGGGTCGTGACGGGGCCGGCCTCCGGCGAGCGGTCGAAGAGGGCCGAGCTGTAGCTGAGGGTCTCGTCGAGGAACAGCGCGAACATCTCGTTGCTGAGGTCGTAGTGCGCCTCGATGTTGCGCCGCGAGCCGAGCAGCGAGTTGCGGGTCGCCGTCGGGATGCGCCGGTCGACGAGCGCCCGGAGGGCGAGCAGCCCCGGCGGGACCGCCGTCGTCATCCGCTCCGCGAAGGGCCGGAGGACGTCGGCGAGGTCGGTGCCGGGCGCGGCGCGCCAGTCACCGGCCATGTAGGCCTCACCGATGCCGATCTTGGGGTGATGGGCCAGCCGCTCGAAGAGCGCCGTCGGGCGGACGACCTCGAGCACCGGTCGCCCCGTCGTGGCGGGCTCGCCGGTGAGGGTCGAGCCGTCGGGCAGGCGGACCTCGACCGGCACCCGTCGGGCCACCGACGCGAGGATGCCGCGGGCCACCCGGGCGCGCAGGCACAGCACCCGCAGGGCCGGGCGCCGCAGGCACAGCGGCTGCGTGACGGGGGTGGGGGCACTGGTGGTCATCGGACCGCCTCCTCGGGATGGGTCGGACGGGGGAGCACCGGCAGCCGGCGGAGCCAGAGGCGGACGCCGTGCAGCCGGATGAGCGCGCTGACGCGCTGGGTCATGAGGCCGTGGCGGCGCACGGCCGCGGCCAGCGCGTGTCTCGTGGCGGGCGTCGGCACGCCGGTCGTCACGGCGTCGACGACGCGCTCGCCCTCGCGGTCGAGGTGCACGCCGACGGTGACGCGCTCGGACCCGAGGGTGAGCGCGACCCGGTAGGTGCCCGTGACGTCGTTGAAGGGTGAGACGTAGAAGGCCTTGTCGACGCTGGTCTCACCGGCGGAGTCGGGGTCGAGCAGGTAGGCGTGGCGCTCGCCGTACGTGTTGTGCACCTCGAAGACGACGGCGACCACCTCGCCGGTCGGGCGCAGGCACCAGAAGACGGTGAGCGGGTCAAAGACGTGCCCGAGCACGCGGGCGTTGGCGAGCATGACGACCCGGTCGTCAGGGCCGAGGACGCGACCACGGGCGGCGAGGAAGCGTTCGACGTCACCGCGCAGCCCGCCGCCGAGCCGGCCGCGGTCGAGGTGGTCACGCGCGTCGAAGCGGGCGAACAGGCTGTGCGGGAACGGCATCCGCGGCAGGTCGTCGACGTCGACGAGCCACTGGTAGGTCGCGTGGGTGAAGCGGTGCACGAGCGGGCGGCGTCGGGTGTGCGTCACGGTGCCGTCGACGAGGGCGGGCAGCGGCGGGAGCGCGACCCGGGCGCTCACCACGTCACCCCGAGCGAGGCGGCGGCCTCGACACCGGAACGGCAGCCGTCCTCGTGGAAGCCCCACCCGAGGTGCGCGCCGGCGAAGGCGAGGCGGTCGCCACCGGCACCGCGCAGGCGGGCCGCGGCGGCGACGGCGTCGGTCGTGAAGACGGGGTGCTCGTAGCTCATGCGCGCGATGACGGTCGAGGGGTCGACGTGGCCGGCGGCGTTGAGGGTGACGACGTGGTCGTCGGTCGCGGTCCCGTCGCCGTCGGCCCCGAGACCGTGCAGCCGGTCCATCCAGTAGCTGACGAGCACCTCGGGGGCGGGGGCCGCGCAGGCCTGCATGCGGTAGTTCCACGACGCGCGGGCGCGAGGGGCGCGGGGTAGCACCGACGCGTCGCGGTGCAGCCAGGTCTCGTTGCGCGAGTAGCGGATCGCGCCGAGGTCGCGCTTCTCGTCGGGGGTGGCGTCGACGAGCAGCTCGAGCGCCTGGTCGGCGTGCGTGGCGACGACCGCCCGGTCGAAGGTGGCGGCGCTGCCGTCGGCACTGCGGACGTCGACCCCGTCGTCGTGGCGCGTCACGGCCTCGACGCGGCTGCTGCGGCGCACGTCGGGCAGCCGGGCCGCGAGGCGCTCGACGTAGGTCGCCGACCCGCCGGTGACGGTGCGCCACTGCGGCGAGCCGGTGACGGTGAGCATGCCGTGGTGCTCGAGGAAGGCGAAGAGGTGGCGGGCCGGGTACGAGCGCGCGTCGAGGTCGCCGCACGACCACACGCACGAGACGAGGGGCACGGCGAAGTGCCGGACGAAGTACGGCGAGAAGCGGTTCTCCGTGAGGAACTCGCCCCACGTCGGGTCGGGGCCCATGGCACCCGCGTCGTGGCCGGCATCCGCAGTGGTCGTCTCGCTCGTGGGCTCGCCCGCGAGGACGCGGCGGGCGGCGCGGTGGAAGCGGGGCACCTCGGTGAGCAGGCGCACGAAGCGGGGGTCGGCGACCCGCCGCGGCTGGGCGAACATCGCGGCGAGGCCTCGGCCGCCGGCGTACTCGAGACCGCAGCCGGCGCACGAGATGCTCATGCTCATCTCGGTCGGCTGCGTCTGCACCCCGAGCTCGGCGAAGAGGCGCAGCAGGTGCGGGTAGGTGCGCTCGTTGTGCACGATGAAGCCGCTGTCGATGCGCAGGGCGCGGCCGTGGTCGTCGACGTCGTGGGTGTGCGCGTGCCCGCCCAGACGGGCGTCGGCCTCGTACAGGGTGACGTCGTGCGTGCGTGAGAGCACGTGCGCCGCGGTGAGCCCGGAGACGCCGGCGCCGACGACGGCCGCGGTGGGCCGGGCGGCTCGTGACGGCTGGGTCACGGTTACCTCCTCCGGGGTGGTGTGTGGACGGCCGGGGTTCGGTAGGCGACAGCCGACGGATTGGAGGATAGGGCCGGGACAAAGCGGACGCGCGGTGAGTGCCGCCGAGGATGCCGGTCGGCGCGGCGCCGCGGGTGTCGCCCGGGTCACGCCTCGGCGCGTTGTTCGCACGGGTCCGTCGCCGTATCGTGATTGTCGAGAGTGTGTAGAGGGTTTGCAGAAGGGCTGCGTCGTCGGCGCGGCCGGGCGGTCACCAAGACGCGCACGCACCGACGGGGTATGTCAGACGGGTCCCCGGTGGTGTGGTCGGGCGACGCCCAGGAACGACGGGGATGAGATGTACACGATCAAGCGAGCGGCAGAGCTGACCGGCATCAGCGTGGCGACCCTGCGCGCGTGGGAGCGGCGCTACGGCGTCGTGGCCCCGGTGCGGTCCGACGGCGGGTACCGCCTCTACGGCCCCCAGGACGTGCGGGCGCTCGCGATCATGAACTCCCTCGTCAACGAGGGCTGGTCGGCCAAGGAGGCCGCCAAGGAGACGCTGGACCGTCTCTCGCGCGACAGCTTCACGACCGACGGCCCGTGGGAGCCCGGCCTGCCCCCGGCGCTGCCCGGCTCGCACCTGACCCTCATGCCGCCGCCCGAGGGCGCCGAGGCGCTCGTCGAGGCGGCCCGTCGGCTCGACGGGAGCGCGGCGGCCCAGGTGCTCGACGCCAGGTTCGCGCTCGGCAGCTTCGAGTCGGTCGTCGACGACTGGCTCATGCCCGCGCTCGGGCGGGTCGGCGAGGCGTGGGCCCAGGGAACCGTCACCGTGGCCGGCGAGCACCTGGTGTCGTACGCCGTGCAACGCCGGCTCGCCGCCGCGTACGAGGCGGCGGCGAACCTGCCGGGCGGCCCGGTCGTCGTCATCGGCCTCGCGCCGGGCGTCCACCACGAGCTCGGGCTGCTCGCCTTCGCGGTGGCGGCACGGCGGGCGGGGTTCTCGACGGTCTACGTCGGGGCCGACCTCCCGGCCGACGACTGGGTCGAGATCGTCCGCGCCCGCAGCGCGGTCGCGGACGTCATGGCGGTGCCGCGCGACATCGACGTCGAGCCGACCCGCGCCATCGTCGAGCGCCTGCGCGCCAGCACGCCCGGGCTCGTCGTCGGCATGGGTGGTCGCCAACAGGGTGCGATCCCCGGCTGCGTGCACCTCGGTCACGGCATCGGACAGGGTGTCGGAGAGCTGGCCCGCCGGCTGCGCATCCCGGCGTGACCCGTGCCGTGACCCGTGCCGGGACACGCACCCGGGTGCTCGTGCTCGGTGGCACGGGCGAGGCGCGCGAGCTCGCCGCCCGCCTGACGGCGGACAGGGTCCCGGTCGTCTCGAGCCTCGCCGGCCGGGTGTCGAGGCCGGCCCTGCCCGAGGGCGACGTGCGGGTCGGTGGCTTCGGGGGCGTCGACGGGCTGGCGACCTACCTCGGTGACGAGACGGTGACACACGTCGTCGACGCGACGCACCCCTTCGCCGATCGCATCAGCGCCAACGCGGCGGCCGCCTGTGCCCTGGCCGGCGTGCCGGTCGTGCGGCTGCAGCGGCCCGGCTGGACCCGGCATCCGCTCGCCTCGTCGTTCTCGTGGGTCGACTCCGTCGACGCGGCGCGCGAGGCGACCGACGGTTTCGTTCGGCCGTTCGTCACCACGGGCCGCCAGCAGCTGCAGTCGTTCTCGTCGTGGGACGACCGGTTCGTGCTCGTCCGCGTCGTCGAGCCGCCGGGGTGGGACGTCCCCGCCTCGTGGGAGGTGCGGCAGGCGCGCGGGCCCTTCGGTCTCGACGAGGAACTCGACCTCATGCGCTCGCGGCGGGTCGACGCGCTGCTGACGAAGGACTCCGGCGGCGCCCTGACCGAGCCCAAGCTGCGGGCTGCGCACGGGCTCGGGATGGAGGTGGTCGTCGTGCGGCGGCCCCCGGTGCCAGACGGGCTCGAGGTCGTCGAGACCGTCGACGAGGCCCACGACTGGGTGAACGCCTGAGGCGCGAGGACAGACCGGCCTGTTCTTCAGTCCTGCTCGACCTGGGAGCGCGCACCGCGCTCGACGCCCGATGTCATGTCGCGGGTCATGTCGCGGTTTCGGGTGTGTGCACCCCACTCCGCGCGACATGACCTGCGACGTGACCTGGGCCGGGCGCGCGTGACCGGTCAGGTCCGGGGGCCGCGGCGCTCGACCAGCGACGCGACGAGTGCCGCGACGGCGAGGGAGGCGAGCCCGACCCGGGTGGCGAGGCGCCGGGACGGGTCGATGTCGCGGGCGGTGGCGGCGGGTCCGCGACCGAGCACGCCGCGGTTCTCGACGCGCCCGTCGTAGACGTTGGTGCCGCCGATCGACACCCCGAGGATGCCGGCGAAGGCACCCTCGACGACGCCGCCGTTGGGGCTGGGGTGGGCCGGTGCGTCACGCCGCACGACGTCCATCGCCTCGCCGCGGCTGCCGCTGCCGAGCCCGGTCCCGAAAGCGACGGCGGCCACGCCGGCCACCCGGGCCGGCACCCAGTTGACGACGTCGTCGAGCCGGGCCGCGGCCCAGCCGAAGCGCAGGTACCGGGGCGACCGGTGGCCGACCATGGCGTCGAGCGTGTTCACGGCGCGGTACGCCAGCAGCCCCGGCAGGCCGAGCGCCCCGCCCCAGAGCAGGGGGGCGGTGACGGCGTCCGACGTGTTCTCGGCCAACGACTCGATGCACGCGCGGGCCACCCCGTCGGCGTCGAGCCGTGAGGGGTCGCGCCCGACGAGGTTGCGCACCTGCCGCCGGGCCGCGCCGAGGTCGCCGGCGCCGAGCTGGGCCGAGATGGTGCCCGCCTCACGGTCGAGCGACCGCCCGCCGAGCGCGGCCCACGTCACGGCCGCGGTCGCCGCCGTGTGAAGCACCGGATGCCGTTGGAGCCGACCCTCGGCGACCGTGCCGACCGCGGCCAGCGGCGCCACGAGGGCCAGCACGTGCACGACTCCGGCGACGCGTGCGTCGCGGTACACGACCTTCTCGACGGCCGCTGCAGCAGAGCCGAACCCGGCGACCGGGTGCCACCGACGCGGGTCGCCGAGCGCACGGTCGAGCAGCCAGCCCGCCAGCAGGCCCAGCGCGCGGCTCACGCCAGCACGTCGAGGGCGGCCACGTCGCCGACGACGACCACGGCGGGGGCCCCGAGCCCGGCCGCGGCGCTGGCCGCGGCGATCTCGGCGAGCGGGGCCCGCACGGTGCGCATGCTCGGCAGACCGGCATCCGCCACGACCGCCGCGGGGGTGTCGGCGGCGCGGCCGTGCGCGACGAGCTCGGCGGCGACCGCGGGCAGCGTGGCCACCCCCATGAGCACGACGACCGTCGTGCCCGACCGGGCGATACCGCCCCAGTCGAGGGTGCTGCGCGGGTCGCCCGGTGGCACGTGCGCGCTGACCACGGTGAAACCCTGCACGAGGGTGCGGTGCGTCACGGGGATGCCGGCCAGCGAGGGCGCGGCGACGCTCGACGAGACACCGGGCACGACGCTGACGGGTACCCCGGCGACGGCGCACGCCTCCGCCTCCTCGCCGCCCCGGCCGAAGACGAAGTTGTCGCCGCCCTTGAGGCGGCACACCGCCCGACCGGCGAGGGCGTGCTCGACGATGACGGCGTTGATGCGCTCCTGCGAGGTCGACTCACCCCGCGGGATCTTGCCGACGTCGACGACGACCGCGTCGGGCCGGGCCTGCCCCAGCACGGCCAGCGGGGCGAGGCGGTCGTGCACGACGACGTCGGCGGTGCGCACCGAGTCGAGGCCGGCCACGGTGATGAGGCCGGGGTGACCGGGCCCGCCCCCGACGAGGGTCACCGTCCCGGGGGTCGGCCGCCCGGCCTCCCCGCCGGGGGAACGGCCGGGCGCGGTGTCACGCACTCGACCGTCGGGCGCGTCGTCCGTCGCGCCGGAGCGGGCCCGGATGACGACGTCGTGGTGTTCCGGCTCGCCGGGCTGGCCGGGCTGGTCGACCTCGACGAGGGTGACGAGACCGCGCTCGACGAGGTCGGTCACCGACGTCGGCAGCGGTACACCGGGGGCGGGGCGCAGGGCCACCAGTGCGCCGTCGCGGCGCAGCGCGTCGATGGTCGCCGCGGTCCGGTCGTCCACCCCGTCGAGCAGGACGCGGCGGCCCCGGAAGCTGAGGTCAAGCGGCACGGTGGCTCCCCAGGGTGGAGTGGAGCGCGGAGACGAAGCGCCGCGACGTGTTCTCGTCTCGCACGGCGACCCGGAGGTGGGCGGGCAGCAGGCCGGGGAAGGTCTCGCCCCGGCGGACGGCGAAACCCAGATTGGCCAACGCCTTTCGCCGGCTGTGCGCACCGGCCGCGGAGGTGTCGAGCAGCACGAAGGGAGCCACCGACGGCGCGGCGGGCCGGATGCCGAGCCGCGCGAGCTCGGTGACGAGCACCGCCCGTCGGGCGTCGAGCTGTCGGGCCCCGCGGTCGGCCTCGGCCACGGCCTCGTCACTCAGGCAGGCCACGGTGGCGGCGAGGGCCGGCCCCGAGACCGCCCACGGCGGCTGTACCGCGCGCAGCGAGGCGACGAGCTCGGGGTCGCCGACGACGTAACCGGCCCGGAGCCCGGCCAACCCCCACGTCTTGGTGAGCGACCGCACGACGAGCAGCCCCTGCAGCGACGCGCCGGGGGTGAGCAGGGTCTCCGGCTCACCGGGGACGGCGTCCATGAAGGCCTCGTCGACGACGAGGGTGCGGCCCGGCCGGGTGAGTGACCGGAGTGCCCCTGCCTCGTGCAGCACCCCGGTGGGGTTGGTCGGGTTGCCCACGACGACGAGGTCCGAGTCCCTGTGGTTGCGCTCGAACGTCCCTGTCGTGAAAGCGAACCCATCGTCCTGCACCAGCACGTGACGCAGGGGCCGGTGACCGGCCGCCCGGAGGGCCGCCTCCGGCTCGGTGAACTGGGGGTGCACGACCACCGGCCGGCGCACCCCGAGCCCGCGGGCGACGAGGGTGAAGGCCTCGGCACCTCCGGCCGTGGGCAGCACGCACGCGGGGTCGACGCCGTGACGGGCGGCGATGGCGGCCACCGCCGCGGTGTCGTCGGGGTAGGCGCCGAGACCTGACAGCGAGTCGACGAGCACGTCGCGCAGCCACGCCGGCGGGGTCGTCAGGCGCACGTTGACGGCGAGGTCGACCAGCCCGTCGCCGAGGTCGCGGTCGCCGTGGTGGTGCAGGTCGTGCTCGTCGCCCGCGTCGTACGCGTCGTGCGGGTGTCGCATCACGAGGTCACCGCCGCAGCGACCGGTCGCCGTGCGTGCTCGTGCACCGCGGTCGCGAACCGCGCTGCAAGAGCGGGGTGCCCGGCCCAGTGCGTGTGCAGGTAGGAGGCGTGCACGGTGGCCCGCCCGGTCCCCGCCGGGTCGAGCGCGAGACCGTCGGGGATGCCGTCAAGCCGCCACCCGGGGGAGGGCTCACCGGCGGCCCGGGAGAGGGCCGTCACCGTGGTGCGGTGGAACTCGTGACCGGTGACGCGCTGCCCGTCGACGGCGACCACCGAGTCGGTCACCGAGACCGCCGTGCGGTAGCCGAGGGTGAGCCGCGGCCCCATCGCCGCCGACAGGGGCAGGGCACCGACCATCGGCACGCCGTCGACGGTGCGACAGAGGTAGAGCATGCCGGCGCACTCGGCCACGGTCGGCATCCCGCCGGCCACCGCGCGCGAGATCGACTGCCGCATCGACCCGTTCGACGACAGTGACTCGGCGTGCACCTCGGGGAAGCCGCCGCCGAGGTAGAGGCCGGCGGTCCCCGGCGGCAGGGCCTCGTCGTCAAGTGGGTCGAACACGACCGGGTCGAGGCCGGCGGCTCGCATCAGCTCGTCGGTCTCGGTGTAGCGGAACGTGAACGACCGGCCGCCGGCGACGGCCACGACGGGCCGCGGGCGGGTGGGGCCCGCCGCGTACCCGGCTGAGCTGATTGCGGCGGCCGGGCTCCACGGCATCCCGCCGAGTGGTGGGGCGGCGTGGGCGACGGCGAGCAGCGCGGCGAGGTCGACGTGCTCGGCGACGCGCTCGGCGAGGTGGTCGACGGTGGCGGCGGCCTCGGCACGCTCCTGGGCGGGGACGAGACCGAGGTGGCGCGAGGGTGCCTCGATGCCGGCGTCACGCGGGAGCACGCCGAGCACGGGCACGCCGGTCGCCTCGAGCGCCGACCGCACCTCACGGGTGTGCCGGGCGCTGGCCGCCTTGTTGAGCACCACCCCGGCGACGTGGAGGCCGGGCTCGAACGTGGCCAGCCCGTGCACGATGGCGGCGGCGGTGCGGGAGAGGTGGCTGACGTCGACGACGACGACGACGGGGCTGCGGGTCAGGGAGGCGACGTGCGCGGTCGAGGCGAAGCCGTCGTGGTCGATGCGCCCGTCGAAGAGGCCCATGACCCCCTCGATGACGGCGACGTCGGTCGGCCCGTGCGCGGCGGCGCCGTGCAGCAGCAACGGTGTGACGAGCGACTCGGAGGTGAGGAAGGGGTCGAGGTTGCGGCCGGGCCGGCCGGTCGCGAGCGAGTGGTACCCCGGGTCGATGAAGTCGGGGCCGACCTTGAACCCGCCGACGGCCAGGCCCTCGCGGCGCAGTGCGGCCATGATCCCGGTGGCGACCGTCGTCTTGCCGTGACCCGACGCCGGGGCGGTGACGACGAGGCGGGGCAGGTGGGTCACCACTCGATCCCCCTCTGCCCCTTCTGGCCGGCGTCGAACGGGTGCTTGACCTTGGTCATCTCGGTCACGAGGTCGGCGAGCTCGAGAACGGCTGCAGGACAACGACGCCCGGTGATGACGACGTGCTGCTGACCCGTCCGTGACCGCAGGGTCTCGACGACGTCGTCGACGTCGACCCAGCCCCATGCCATCGGGTAGGTGAACTCGTCGAGCACGTAGAGGCCGTGCGTCTCGGCGGCGATCCTGCGCTTGATCTCGGCCCAGCCCTCGCGCGCCTCGTCGGCGTGGTCGGCCTCGCTGCCCTCCTTGCGCGACCACGACCAGCCGGCGCCCATCTTGTGCCACTCCATCGGCCCACCGGTACCCCGCTCGCGGTGCAGCTCGCCGAGGGTCTCGACGGCGGTCTGCTCGCCGATGCGCCACTTCGCGCTCTTGACGAACTGGAACACGCCGACCGACCAGCCCTGGTTCCACCCGCGCAGGGCGAGCCCGAAGGCGGCCGTCGACTTCCCCTTGCCGTCGCCCGTGTGCACGATGACGAGCGGCCGGTTGCGCCGCTGCCGTGTCGTCAGACCGTCCTCGGGGGTCGTCTGTACCTGCCCCTGCATCAGGCGGCCCGTCCGCGCGACGCCTCGACGATCGTCGACGCGGCGAGCTCGCCCACGGGCAGGTGCTCGGCGCCGAGCTGGGCGGCGAGCCGGCCGGCGAGACCGAGACGGAAGCGGCCCGACTCGCAGTCGACGACGACGCTGTCGACACCCTCGTCGGCGAGGGCTCGGGCCACGAGGGCGCTTCGTTCGAGCGGTGACGCGCCGGCGGTGGCCCGGCCGTCGGTGACGACGACGAGCAGCGGTCGGCGCCTGGGGTCGCGGATCCGCTCCAGCCGCAACGTCTCCCGCGCGACGAGGAGCCCTTCGGCGAGCGGGGTGCGACCTCCGTGGGGGAGGTCCTGCAGGCGGCGGGCGGCGACGTCGACCGAGCCGGTCGGTGGCAGCACGAGCTGCGCGCCCTCGCCGCGGAACGTCACGAGACCCACCTTGTCGCGGCGCTGGTAGGCGTCGAGCAGCAGGGACAGGACCGCCGTCTTGACCGCCTCCATCCGCCGCCGGGCCGCCATCGACCCCGAGGCGTCGACGCACAGCAGCACGAGGTTCGACTCGCGGCCCTCGGTGAGCGTGCGTCGGACGTCAGAGCGCTCGAGCAGCACCCGCTCGGGGCCGCGCCGCCCACGCGTGCGCTGGTGCGGTGCGGCCGCCCGCACCGTCGCGGCGAGGTGCACCCGACCGGATGCCGCGGTGCTGGCACCGATCGCGGCCCCGGTCGAGGTGACGGCCCGGCTGCGACGGCCGGCGGCGCCCTGACCCACGCCCTTCGCGACGAGCAGCCGCGCGCGGGTCGGTGTCCCCGCACCGGCGGTGCCCACGGTGGCGGATGCCGTGCCGGTCCCGTCACCGGTGTCGCCGGTGTCGCCGGTGCGGTCGGCCCTCCCCACGTCGGTGGCCTGGTCCTGCCCGGGTGACTCGTCGGTGGCGCGGGCCGGCTCGGGCTGCCGCGGAGGCGTCGCCCCGGACGAGTCGTCGGCGGAGCGGGTGTCAGAGCCCCGGTCGGTGGGCTCTGCCCCGTCGCCCGGCCCGCCGTCGCCGTCCTGCGCGTCGGGGCGCTCGGTGCCGTCGGGGTCGGTGTCGTCGGGTCCGTCGGGCTCGGGCTCGTCGTCGCCGAGGACGCGGTCGAGCAGCTCCTCGTCGAGGCCCGGCGCGTCGAACGGGTTGCGACGGCGCCGGTGGGGCAGGGCCAGCCGGGCGGCGGCCCGGACGTCGTCCTTGGTGACGCGGTCGCGCCCGGCCCAGGCGGCGTGCGCCATGGCCGCACGCGCGGTGACGATGTCGGCCCGCAGCCCGTCGACCTCGAAGGCGGCGCACACCTCCGCGACGGTCGTCAGCATCGCGTCGGAGAGCTCGACCTCGCCGAGGCGTGACCGCGCGTCGGCGATGCGGTCGCGCACGGCATCCTGCTCGTCGGAGAAGCGGGCGGTGAAGGAGGCGGGGGAGGCGTCGAAGGCGAGGCGACGGCGCACGACCTCGGCCCGGAGGGCGGGCTCACGCGGTGCGGCCACCTCGACGGTGAGGCCGAAGCGGTCGAGCAGCTGCGGTCGCAGCTCGCCCTCCTCCGGGTTCATCGTGCCGACGAGGACGAGGCTCGCGGCGTGCGAGACCGAGACGCCGTCGCGCTCGACGGTGTTGCGGCCCATGGCCGCCGCGTCGAGCAGGAGGTCGACGAGGTGGTCGTGCAGCAGGTTGACCTCGTCGACGTAGAGGATGCCGCGGTTCGCGGCGGCGAGCAGGCCGGGCTCGTAGGCCGTGACGCCGCGCCCGAGGGCCGCCTCGAGGTCGAGGGAGCCGGTCACCCGGTCGTCGGTGGCACCCACCGGCAGCTCCACGAGGCGGGCGGGCCGGGTCGCCCACGCGGCGTCGGGCCGGTGCGGCCCGTCGGGGCACGTGGGGTCGGCGGCCTCGGGGTCGCAGCCGAAACGGCATCCGGTGACGACGTGCTGGTCGGGCATGACGTCGGCGAGGCCACGGACGGCGGTCGACTTGGCCGTCCCCTTCTCACCGCGCACGAGCACGCCGCCGATGGCCGGTGAGACGGCGCTGAGCGTCAGCGCCAGGGAGAGGTCGTCGCTGCCGACGACGGCGCTGAACGGGAAGACCGCCGGACGCGCCGTGGTCGCGCGCGCAGGGTCGGGTGAGGGGTGGGTCATCGGAGCCTCCTGCGGGTGCCTCGCCCGCGTGGGTTCTGACCGGGCCCGATGGGGCTCGGCCGGCGGCGGGAGATGTCCTGGCTTCCACCCGGGGGTGGTTCACAGTGGCGGGACCGCTCCGGACTCTCACCGGATTCCTCTCCTGTCGCCGCTCGCAGTCTGCCAGACGGGCGACGAAGCCGCCCCCCGGTGGGCACTAGGGTCGGCCGCGTGAGCGACGGGGAGCAGCCGGTGGACGTCGTCGGTGTCGGCGTGGACGGCTGGGCCGCCCTGTCGGGCCGGGCGCGGGCGCTGCTCGACACCGCCGAGGTCGTCGTGGGCGGCCGCCGCCATCTCGAGGGGCTCGTGGTCGGCGCCGGGCAGCAGCTCGTGACGTGGCCGTCGCCGATGCTCGACGACCTGCCCCGACTGGTCCGGACGTGGGAGGGCCGGCGCGTCGTCGTGCTCGCGAGCGGCGACCCCCTCGTGAGCGGCGTGGGCACCACGCTCGTCGGCCTGCTCGGGGCCGAGCGGGTGCGGGTGCACCCCGCGGTGTCGTCGGTCTCGCTGGCCCGGGCGCGCCTCGGCTGGTCGGCCGAGGGCTCGGATGCCGTGACGCTCGTCGGGCGCGACGTCGACCGTCTGCGCCGTGACCTCTCACCGCGGGCGCGGTTGGTGCTGCTGGTGTCCGGGGCCGAGACGCCGCGGAACGTGAGCCGCCTGCTCGTCGAGGAGGGCTACGGCGACAGCGTCGTGACGGTGCTCGGCTACCTCGGTGGGGTGGACGAGACGCGGGTGGAGGGACCGGCCTCGGAGTTGTCCACGTCGTGGGACGCAGGTCTCACCCCTCGGCTGTACGTCCTGGGGGTGGAGTGTCGGCCGGCGGCCGGTGCGTCGGTGTCACCCGCGGTGGTGCCGGGCCTGCCCGACGAGTCGTTCGAGCACGACGGGCAGCTGACGAAGCGGCTGGTGCGGGCGGCGGCCCTCGCGCACCTCGCACCGCGGCCCGGTGACGTCATGTGGGACCTCGGCGCCGGGGCGGGGTCGGTCGGCATCGAGTTCGCCCGCGCCCACCCGCTCAACGAGGTGCACGCCGTCGAGCGCGACCCGGTGCGTGCGGAGCGCATCGGACGCAACGCCCGCCGACTGGGCGTCCCTGCGCTCCGGGTCGTGACGGCATCCGCCCTGTCGGCCATCGACACGCTGCCGCCCCCTGACGCCGTCTTCGTCGGCGGCGGCGCCGACGCCGAGGTGGTCGAGCGCACGTGGTCGGCGTTGCGGCCCGGCGGGCGGCTGGTCGTGCACGCCGTGACGGTCGAGACCGAGCTGGTGCTGCACGCGGCTCGTCGTGCCCACGGCGGGTCGCTGGTGCGGCTGTCGGTCGAGGAGGTCGGTGACCTCGGGTCGTTCACCGGGTGGTCGCCGGCGCGGGCGATCGTGCAGTGGAGCACGAGCAAGCCGTGGGGGCAGTGGGATCCGAGCGGGGCGACGGAGGGGGCAGGGACGTGACGGTGCACTTCATCGGCGCCGGTCCGGGCGCCGCCGACCTGCTGACGCTGCGGGCGGTGCGGCTCATCTCGCAGTCGCCGGTGTGTCTCTACGCCGGCACGTACCTCGACGAGGCGGTGCTCTCGCACGCTTCGGCCGGGGCGCAGCTCGTCGACACCCAGCACCTCGACCTCGACGCCATCGTCGAGCACTGCGTGCGGGCGCACGAGGCCGGGCACGACGTGGCTCGGCTGTGCTCCGGCGACCCGTCGCTCTACTCGGCCGTCGCGGAGCAGGCGCGCCGACTCGACCGCGCCGGTGTGCCGTGGGACGTCACGCCGGGGGTGCCGGCCTACGCCGCCGCGGCCGCGCTCGTGGGCCGCGAGCTGACGGTGCCGGAGGTGGCACAGTCCGTCGTGCTGACCCGGGTGCACGCAGGCTCGACGCGGATGCCCGACGGCGAGAGCCTCGAGCACTTCGCGGCGTCCGGTGCGACGTTGGCGGTGCACCTCGGCATCCGCCGGGCCCGCGAGATCGCCGAGCGCCTGACGCCGTTCTACGGGTCCGACTGCCCGGTCGTCGTGGTGGCCGAGGCCGAGCAGCCCGGCCAGGTCGTGCTGCGCGGCCGGTTGGCCGACATCGGCGACCAGGTCGAGGCGGCGGGGCTGCGCCAGGCCGCGGTCATCCTCGTCGGTCCGGCGCTCGACACGGGCGGCTTCACCGAGTCTCACCTCTACGGCACCCGCCTGCGCGACCCCCGCTGACCCGGTCTGGTTCAGGTTTGCCGCTGCTGGGGCGACGAAGAACCTCCACGGGGCATGCTTCGGTCGTGAAGGGTTCGGGTCTTAGGAGGGCCCGAACCCTTCACGACCTCCACCGGTTTGTGCCCCTCCACCGCGGTCCGGCCGTGGCAGCATGTCGTGATGTCGTATGACCTCGCAGTGTGGAACGGGCCACGACCCGCCTCGGCAGCCGAGGCCGGCGTCGAGTACGAACGCCGCATGGAGGCTCTGTACGCCTCGCTCTCCGACTCGGCGGGGCGCACGCCCCCGAGCGCGCCCATCAGGGCCTTCGTCGACGCGGTGGTGGCCCGCTTCCCCGAGCTCGACATGGACTCGGGGCCCGAATGTCCGTGGGCAAGTGCGCCACTCATCGACGAGGCCGTCGGAGACATCATCTACTTCCCGATGACCTACTCGGGTGCAGAGTTCGCCCGCGACCCGGTCGCCGAGGTCGCAGCCTCCCTCGGACTGGTCTGCTACGACCCGCAGGCCGAGCAGCTGTTGCCCGAAGTGGCTGCGTCCCAGTCCGAGCAGCCGTCGCCCGAACCGAGGGAGACGCAGCCGACGGCTGGATGGTGGCGCCGCATCCTCGGCCGCGACTGACGCGACGGACCTGCACCTCCACGGCCTCACGGTGCGGCCAGCCAAACGGCTGGACCGGGGCGGTGGAGGGTTTGCGTCGTCCTGGCGACGAGGACCCTCCACGGGGGTCGGGCGCGTGGTCAGGCGGGGACGAAGCGCGGCGTCCAGACCTGACCGGTCGGGGTGACCCGGGTGCCGGTCGCGCCGGCGATGACGAGGCGCCACCTGTCGATGGATGCCGGGATGACGAGCTTGAACGATGTACCCCCGTGCCGGACGGTCCCGGGCCGACACCGCTTCGGCCGACAGATGCGTGACTTTGGTCAGTGCCTTGTAGAAAGTGGCGTGGTGTTCCTAGGGTGGCGGTCACGCCGAGCAGCTCACCCCGTCCGGCGCCAACGGTAAGGGCGCCGTCCTCAGCGGAGGCTCTGACCCTGTCCGCGCGGCCACGGTCGCGCGCAAGCGAAGGAGACACGTTGAACAGCACCCACAGCCGCCGAGCCCTCCTGGGCGGAGGCGCAGGAGCCGCCGCCGCCGGTGCTCTCGGCCTCGTGCTCAACCCCACCTCGGCCTCGGCCAGTCCGCTGGCCGCCGACCGCACCCCGAACACCGTCCCTCCGAGCCGCGTCGGTCTGCAGCTGTGGACCGTCCGCACGCTCATCGGTGCCGACTACGCCAACCTGGAGCTCGTGTTCGAGGCCGTCCACGACGCGGGCGTGCGCGAGCTGGAGCTCGCCGGCACCTACTACGACAAGACCACCCCCGAGCTGAAGCGGATCGCCGAGGCCCATGGCCTGCGCATCACGAGCAACCACTTCGGTCCCCGGGCGGTCGACCTGCCCAACCCGTGGCTCAGCTACGAGGGCCGCATGCAGATCTTCCAGGAGGCGCAGAGCCTGGGCCGGTTCCCCTACGTCGGGACGGGCAGCACGTTCGGCTTCGACGGGGCCGACGACGGTGTCGAGGGCTACAAGCGCCTGGCCGAGGCGTTCAACGTCGCAGGCGAGCACGCGGTCAAGGAGGGCTTCAAGGGCTTCTTCTTCCACAACCACGACCGCGAGTTCGCCCTCGTCGACGGCCGTCCGCTCTTCCACACGCTGCTCGAGAACACCGACCCGCGGCACGTCAGCTTCGAGGTCGACCTCGGCTGGGTGGCCGTCGCCGGCGAGGACCCGTACTACTGGGTGCGCCGCTACGGCGACCGGTTCATCGCCTTCCATGTCAAGGACGTCACGTGGGACCCCAACGGCAACCGCACCGCCGCGGTGGGAACCCGGGCGGCGGGGCAGAAGTACCGCTTCGCAGACCTCGGCAAAGGCGACATCCCGTGGACCCGGACGTTCTCGGCCATCAAGGACCTGCGCAACTACCGCTACTTCCTCGAGCACGACGACGCCGGTGACGCCGCCCTCAACCCCGCCGGTTCGCTGAACACGGTGTGGCGAGGCTGCAGCACCCTCGAGGGGATCGACACGTCCAGGCGTCGCTGAGTCCCGCCCGTGGAGGGTTTGCGTCGTCCTGGCGGCGAGGACCCTCCACGGGGGTCGGGCGCGTGGTCAGGCGGGGACGAAGCGCGGCGTCCAGACCTGACCGGTCGGGGTGACCCGAGTGCCGGTCGCGCCGACGATGACGAGGCACAGCATGTCGATGGATGCCGGGTCGAGCCCTCCCAGCGTCGTGACCGTCAGCGACTCCTGGGCCCGGCCGACGTCCCGGCCGACGACGACGACCGTGTCGGCGGGTCGTACCTCGAGGAGCACCTCGCGCGCCCGGGCGATCTGCGTGGTGCGTGAGCGGGAAGCCGGGTTGTACAGCGCGAGAACGAGATCGGCCTCGGCGGCTGACCGCAGCCGCTGCTCCACGACCGCCCACGGCTTGAGCCGGTCCGACAGTGACATGACGGCGAAGTCGCCACCGAGAGGGGCACCGGCGCGGGCCGCGACCGCCTGGGCCGCCGAGACCCCGGGGAGCACCCGGATGCCGACGTGGCGGCGGCCCGGCGCCTCGGGCGCCTCCGCGGCCTCGAACACCGCTGCCGCCATGCCGAACACGCCGGCGTCACCGCCGGACACGACGGCCACCCGCTCGCCACGGGCGGCGAGGTCGAGGGCGAGCCCGGCGCGGTCGACCTCGACGGTGTTGCCCGACGCGTGCCGGGTCAGCCCCTCACGCTGCGGCACCCGGGCGACGTAGGGGGCGTAGCCGACGACGTGGTCGACGTCGGCCAGCGCCTGTGCCACCTCGGGGGTCAGCCACCGGTCGGGCCCCGGGCCCAGCCCGACCACGACCACCTCACCCGCAGCACTCACCGATTCGTCAGTGACACAGTCAATCTCGCTGTCAGCACCAGCCCCCGGCGCGAGGTCGGCCGACGCGGCGGCCCGCCCCGCGGCATCCGCCCGCTTGTCGCGACCGGGCACGACGACCATCGACATGTACGGCACCGTCGAGGCGTCCACGTCGGCCACGGCCAGCACCCGCTCGTGCTCGCTGCTGGCGCGCTCGACGTAGCGGGCGTCGTCGAGCCGACCCGCCTGCCGCAGCGCCTCGCGGACGTTCTCGAACGTGCGTCCGAGCTTCATGACGACGGCGGCCTCGGTGTCGGCGAGGCGACGGGCGAGCTCGGGCACGGGCAGCGTCCCGGGCAGGATCGTCAGGACGTCCTCGTGCCGGCACAGGCCGGTGGCCACGGCGGCCGCCGAGCCGCTCACCGACGTCACCCCGGGGACGACGGCGCTGTCGTACCGGGACGACAGACGGTCGTGCAGGTACATGTACGTGCCGTAGAAGAGCGGGTCGCCCTCGGCGAGCACGACGACGTCGCGGCCGGCGTCGAGGTGGGCGGCGAGGCGCGCGGCCGACTCGTCGTAGAAGTCGGCCATGAGCCCGTGGTAGCCGAGGGGGTGGTCGGTGGCGCCCGTGGTGACCGGGTAGACGAGCAGCTCCTCGATCACACCGTCGCCGAAGTACGAGGCGGCGATGCGCCGGGCGATGGAGTCGCCCCGCGTGCCGCTGTGGAACGCGACGACGTCGGCGGCGCCGATGAGGCGCGCCGCCTTGACGGTGACGAGCTCGGGGTCGCCGGGCCCGACGCCGACGCCGCGCAGGCGACCGGGGGCCACCGCGCTCACAGCTCGTCCTCGCGTGCGAGGGCGTTGACGGCCGACGCCGCGAGGGCGGAGCCACCGCGCCGTCCGTGCACGACGAGCCACGGGATGTCGTACGGGTTCTCGGCGAGAGCGTTCTTCGACTCGGCCGACCCGATGAAGCCGACGGGGATGCCGACGACGGCGGCCGGCCGCGGCCCGCCGTCGGCGACGGTCTCGAGCAGGTGGAACAGCGCGGTCGGGGCGTTGCCGATGGCGACGACCGCGCCCTCGAGCCGCTCGTCCCACAGCGACACCGCGGCGGCCGACCGGGTCGTGCCCCAGTCGCGGGCGAGGTGCGGCACGCGGCCGTCGCGCAGCGTGCAGACGACGTCGTTGTCGCGCGGCAGACGTGCCCGGGTGATGCCCGACGCGATCATCTGGGCGTCGGCGAAGATCGGCGCACCGCCCTGCAGAGCGGCCCGAGCGGACGCGACGAGTCGCGGATGCACCGCGATGTGCTCGGTCAGGTCGACGTCGCCACTGGCATGGACCATCCGCACCGCGACGACGCGGGCATCCTCGGGCAGGTGGTCGAGTCGGGCCTCCGACCGGATCGTCGCGAACGAGCGGCGGTAGATCTCCTGTCCGTCGCGCACATAGTCGTAGCGAGGGGTGGGCGGGGCCAGCGTCGGGCGGACCTCGGTCGTCATGGGCGTTCCTGTCGGGTGGCGGATGCCGGTGGGCGGGCCGGGTGCGTCGCACCCGTCGTCGGGGTGGCGGGATCGGCGGTCGGGGCGGCTGTGGGGTAGGTGCGGGCGGAGGCGTCGGCACGGCGGACGATGGCCAGCGCCTCGTCGAGCGAGCCGGGCGCCAGCACGTCGACGAACGGCGTCGACGGCGTGCCGCACCGTCGCTCACAGCCGCTGACGTGGACGGGCCGGGCGGTGCGGTCGGCGCCGGGTCGGCCCGGGGCGGGGGCAGATTCGAGATTGGGGGCCAGCTGACTCGCCATGGCCCGCGTGTCGATCGCCGAGCGGCGGCAGCCGGGCAGCCCGGTGCAGGCGTGCAGTCTGGCCCACGGCGACCCCGCGTCCACGACGAGACCGGCCTCGCTCAGGTCGGTCAGGCCGCCGGCCCCGTCGACCACGACGAGCGAGCGCCAGGGCGTGACGAGGACGTGGTCGGTGACCCGGGCCAAGCCAGCGACGTGGCCCCGCGTCAGCAGCCCGAGCGGTACCCCGACGACGGCGTGGGGGCCGACGGCACCGAGGGGCCGGTGCGCCACGTGGGAGACCGTGGCCTGATGGCTCGACGCTGTGGGTGCCGGGCCCAGCGGTGACGCGAGCTCGTCGACGTGCCAGACGCTTTCGCCGCGCGCGCGGCGCGTGACGAACTCCTCGGCCAGCTCGACCAGCATCGGTACGACGCGCTCGAGCGGTAGCCGCCAGCCCCGACCGGACGACCCGGCCGTGACCACCGCCGCACCATCCGGGAGGGCGACCACGCCGAGGTCGGACGCCTCCCCGGCGACGTCGCCACGGCCGTCGTCGACGCAGAAGAGGAAGCGCCCGCCCAGGTCGGACAGCGCGGGGGTGGCGCACAGGGCACGGTCCAAGGTGACGACCAGGGGGCGCACGTCGGCGTGTCCGCGGCCGTCGAGGCCCGAGAGCGGCGAGGCGACGACGTTGCGCACGAGCTCGTGGGTCGTCGACGGCAGCAGCCCGGCCTCGCGCACGACTGCGACGGCCTCCGGGGGCAGCGGGTCGGGTAGACCGCGCAGCTGCAGCGCCGCACGCGACGTCAGCTGGATCGACGGATCCGGTTGCCCTGCAACGAGGTCGAGCAGTCGGGCCAGTCCGGTCACGCTGACCGGTCGGCCGGCCGGACGCAGCCGGACGAGTGAGCCGTCGGCGGCCGCGAAGGGCCGCCCGACGCCCGGGCAGACGTCGGCGGTCACCCGCGCAGGAGTCGTCGAGGCCGTCACGCGGCACATGGTAGGCCCGACCCGAGCGCGCCCCCACCCGCGCGGGCGGCCCTCGAGACGGCGCCACCCGGCATCCGCCATGCCGTCGGGAGGCCACGTCCCGACACCCTCCCGACCGTCGGGAGGCCACGTCGCGACACCCCGGCCTGGGCGCCCGTGGGCTCCGGCGCGCCACCCGCCCGGGCACCGGCTAGGGTGGGCGCACGCTGTCGACCCAGGAACCCGGTGCGAGTCCGGGACGGTCCCGCCACTGTGAACCGACGCCCGTGAGGGCCCGGTGAGTCAGGAACTGCCGACAGCGCTTCTTTTCCTTTCGACCGCGGGGCGCGGACACCCCGCCGAGGAGTCCCCGTGACGCGCATCGCGCTGTTCTCGACGTCTGACACCGACCTGCTCTGTGCACGCGGCAGCGGCGCCGACTACCTGCTGGCCAACCCCTCGCGGCCCGGCCACACCTCGATGACCGACGCCGTCGACGCGGCCGACATCGTCGTCGCGCGCATCCTCGGCGGCCCGCAGGACCTCTGCGACGGCTTCCGTCGGCTCCGCTCGGTGGGCAAGCCGATGGTCGTCCTCGGCGGCGAGCAGGCCCCCAACGCCTCGCTCATGGACCTCTCGACCGTCGCCCCCGGCGTCGTCGCCGAGGCGCACCGCTACCTCTCCGAGGGCGGGGCCGCCAACCTCCGCGAGCTACACGCCTTTCTCGGCGACACGCTGCTCATGACCGGCGAGGGCTTCGAGCCGCCCGCGGTGCTGCCGACGTGGGGCGTTCTCGAGCGCCCGGTCGTCGAGCAGTCGGATGCCGGCCGGCCGCGCCCGCGCGTCGGGATCCTTTTCTACCGGGCACAGTTCGCAGCCGAGAACACCGCGTACGTGCACGCCCTCGCCGACGCGGTCGACGCGGCGGGCGGGGTCGGCGTGCCGGTGCACGCGGCCTCGCTCCGCGACGCGCCGGCCGACCTGCTCGAGCACCTCGGCGGCTACGACGTCCTCGTCACGACCGTGCTCGCGGCCGGTGGCACCCGCCCCGGCACCGCCGGCGCCGGTGAGGACGACGAGGCCTGGGACGTGCAGGCGCTGGCCGCCCTCGACGTCCCGATCATCCAGGGCCTGTGCCTGACGTGGAGCCGTGAGCAGTGGGCGGGCAGCGACGACGGCATGAGTCCGCTCGACGTCGCCACCCAGGTGGCCGTGCCCGAGTTCGACGGTCGCATCATCGGCAACGCGTTCTCGTTCAAGGAGACCGACGCGGACGGGCTGCCCCACTACGTGCCCGACACGGAGCGCTGCGACCGGCTGGCCCGGCTCGCGGTCGCCCACGGACGGCTGCGGCACGTGCCCCCGGCCGAGCGCCGCGTCGCCGTGGTGCTGTCGGCGTACCCGAGCAAGCACTCGCGTATCGGCAACGCCGTCGGCCTCGACACGCCGGTGTCGATCATCCGGCTGCTGCGGGCGATGCGTGACGCCGGCTACGACCTCGGCGAGCCGGGTGAGATCCCCGGCACCGGCCCGCTCGACCCGGTCGACGGCGAGAGCGCCGACACGACGGCCGGCAACGCCCTCATCCACGCGATCATCGCGGCCGGGGGCCAGGACGAGGACTGGCTGACGCAGGAGCAGCTGAGCGGACAGCCGGTGCGCATCCCGGCGGCCCGCTACCGCGAGCACTTCCGGGCGCTGCCCGACAAGCTGCGTGAGGCCGTGACTCAGCACTGGGGCGAGGCACCCGGTCAGGTCTTCGTCGACCACCACGGCGGCAGCGGCGACCCCGACGGCGAGCTCGTCGCGGCCAGCCTGCGGGCCGGCAACGTCGTCGTGCTCGTGCAGCCGCCGCGCGGCTTCGGCGAGAACCCGATCGCGATCTACCACGACCCCGACCTGCCGCCCACGCACCACTACCTCGCCGTGTACGACTGGCTCGCAACGGAGTTCGGTGCCCACGCCGTCGTGCACATGGGCAAGCACGGGAACCTCGAGTGGCTGCCCGGCAAGAACCTCGCACTCTCGGCGGCGTGCGGTCCGGACGCCACCATCGGCTCGATCCCGCTCGTGTACCCGTTCCTCGTCAACGACCCCGGCGAGGGCAGCCAGGCCAAGCGCCGCGCCCACGCCACGATCGTCGACCACCTCGTGCCGCCGATGGTGCGGGCCGAGTCGTACGGCGACATCGCCCGCCTCGAGCAGCTGCTCGACGAGTACGGCAACGTCTCCGTCATGGACCCGGCCAAGGCGCCGGCCCTGCGCGCCGAGATCTGGTCGCTCATCCAGGCGGCGCAGCTGCACCACGACCTGGGCCTCGACGAGCGGCCCGACGACGACGCCTTCGAC
Source organism: Terracoccus luteus (assembly GCF_003635045.1). NCBI lineage: Bacteria > Bacillati > Actinomycetota > Actinomycetes > Micrococcales > Intrasporangiaceae > Terracoccus > Terracoccus luteus. The sequence goes on from NZ_RBXT01000001.1 coordinate 3,737,828, forward strand.
GAGTTCGTCATGCACGTCGACGGCTGGCTCTGCGAGGTCAAGGACGTCCAGATCCGCGACGGCCTGCACACCCTCGGCGAGGCGCCGAGCGGTGAGGGGCTGCGCAACCTCGTGCTTGCGATCCTGCGGGCGAACCAGGTGTTCGCCGGCGCCGTGGGCGCCGTGCCGGGGCTGCGGTCGGCGCTCGGAGTGAGTGAGGGGCAGTCCGAGCGCACGACCGTCGACCGCGTCGAGGCGCAGGCGTCGGCTCTCGTCGCCGCCCTCGACGAGGCGGCCTGGCGTGAGGATGCCGTCGAGTCCGTCGTGCGTGACGCCGGCCTGACCGGCGCGACCGACCCCGCCGGCGCGACCGACCCCGCCGACGCGGCCGTCGACCTCGCCGGCGTGGTGGCGTCCCTGCGCTTCGCGTGCCGCGAGGTGGTCCCGCGCCTCGCCGCGACGACGGGCGAGATCGACGCCGTACTGCACGCGCTCGACGGCGGCTACGTCCCCGCCGGGCCCAGCGGGTCACCCCTGCGCGGCCTCGTCAACGTGCTGCCGACGGGCCGCAACTTCTACTCCGTCGACCCCAAGGCGATCCCGTCGCGCCTCGCGTGGGACACCGGCGTGCGCCTCGCCGACGACCTCCTCGCCCGCCACCGCGCCGACACCGGCGAGTGGCCGCGCTCGGTGGGCCTCTCGGCGTGGGGCACCTCGGCCATGCGCACCTCCGGCGACGACATCGCCGAGGTGCTCGCCCTGATCGGCGTCCGCCCCCGGTGGGACGAGATGTCGCGCCGGGTCGTCGGCCTCGACCCCGTCCCCCTCGCCGAGCTGGGCCGGCCCCGCATCGACGTGACGGTGCGCATCTCGGGCTTCTTCCGCGACGCCTTCCCGCACGTCATCACCCTCATCGACGACGCGGTGAGACTCGTCGCCGGCCTCGACGAGTCGCCGGAGGACAACTACCTCAAGGCGCACGTGGCGGGCGACCTCGCCGACCACGGTGACGAGCGGAGGGCCACGACCCGAATCTTCGGCAGCAAGCCGGGCTCGTACGGCGCGGGCATCCTGCCCCTCATCGAGGCGGGCAACTGGCGCACGGACGCCGACCTCGCGGAGGTGTACGCCACGTGGGGTGGCTTCGCCTACGGGCGCGACCTCGACGGCATCCCGGCCCGGGGTGACATGGAGCGCACCTACGCGCGCATGGACGTCGCGGCCAAGAACATCGACACCCGCGAGCACGACATCGCCGACAGCGACGACTACTTCCAGTACCACGGGGGGATGATCGCGACGGTCCGCGCGCTCACGGGCCGCGAGCCGCGCGCGTACGTCGGCGACAGCACGACGCCGGATTCCGTGCGCACCCGCACGCTCGCCGAGGAGACGTCCCGCGTCTTCCGTGCTCGCGTCGTCAACCCGCGCTGGATCGCGGCCATGCGACGCCACGGCTACAAGGGGGCGTTCGAGCTGGCGGCGACCGTCGACTACCTCTACGGGTTCGACGTCACCGCAGGGGTGGTCGGCGACTGGATGTACGAGCAGCTCGCGCAGACGTACGTGCTCGACAAGGAGAACCGCGACTTCCTGCAGCACGCGAACCCGTGGGCGCTGCAGGGGATGATCGAGCGGCTGCACGAGGCGGTCGACCGCGGCCTGTGGGAGCAGCCCGACCCCGACCTGCTCGCCGAGCTGCAGCAGGTCTACCTCGACGTCGAGGGCGAGCTCGAGGCCTGAGCGGTTGGGCCGCGCGCCGCGCGGGCATGATGTGCCCGTGGTGCGAGCGACGCGGGAGGGGGAGGCCTCCGCCCTGCCCGCCGCCAGGTCGGCCGAGCTGTGGGGGGCGGACCTGACGTACGGCGAGGTCGGCGCGACCGCGGGTGACCTCCCCGACGGCTACCACGGCATCCGGCGCAGTGCTGTCGTCGGGGCCGGCGCGAGCCAGTTCCGCTCTGCCTCAGTCGCGTTGATGGGCTGGCAGGTGCAGCTGCGCGCCGGAGTCCGCGTGTCCGCGTCGCACCAGACCGTCGAGCGGGATGCCGTGGCCGACCTCGGTCTCGGCGTCGGGCCCCTCCGCGTGACGGCACCGGTGCGGGTGGTGTCGGTGGTCGACGAGCCGACGCGGCGCGGGTTCGCCTACGGCACCCTGCCCGGCCACCCGGAACGGGGGGAGGAGCGCTTCGTCGTCAGCCTCGAGCCCACGGGCCTCGTGCTGCTCACGATCACCGCGTTCTCGCGGCCGGCCTGGCGCCTGGCGCGGCTGTCCGGGCCGGGCGACGACATCGTGCAGGCACTCGTCACGCTGCGGTACCTCGCGGCACTGCGACCACGCGGCTGACCGGCGCCCCGCGCGGCGCGGAGTGGCTCCGGGTTCAGCAGCGGGGTCAGCCGAGGCCGACGGTCTGGTGCTCGGGCTCGACGAGGAACGCCACCCGCTCCGGGTCGCGAGGGTAGTCGGCGCCGGTGTACTTGCGGGCGATCTCGTCGACGAGGGCCCAGCCGGCCTCCCCGTCACGCACCTCGACGACGCGCCCCCGCACGAGCAGCGGCGTGTAGGGGTCGTCGGGCGGCGTCGTCGAGATGGCCACGCGCGGGTCGCGCTCGATGTTGCGCGCCTTGCGGGCACCCGGGCCGGTGAAGAAGACGACGTGGTCGCCGTGGGTGCCGATCCACAGCGGCACCACGTGGGGTGAGCCGTCGGGCAGCACGGTGGCCAGGTGGGCGGTGGGGGTGCCGTCGAGCACCTCGCGCACCTTCGGGTCGAGCATGGCGTCCTCCTGGGTCGGGGGGGGTGGGGTCGCCCTCCCAGAGTCGCACCGGGCCGCGGCCATGACCACCGGCCTTGACCACTCGACGGGGTCCACGCGCCCTCTCGACGGGTGGGGTGGGGTCAGCCGGCGAACGTGAGTGGGGGCAGGCCGGGGTCCACCCCGGTGACGTGGAAGAGCGAGCCGGCGAGCGGGTCGTCGCCGTCGTCGAGGCCCTCGCGCGACGTCGTGACGAAGAGCTCGGCGAGGCCGGCGCCGCCGATGGTGCACGCGGTCACCTGCCGCGCCGCGACCTCCACGCGTTCGTCGAGGATGCCGGTGGCGTCGTAGTGCCGGACGTGGCCGCCGCCGTTCGCAGCCACCCAGACGCCGCCGGCCGCGTCGACGGTCAGACCGTCGGGCGAGCCGGCGCCGTCCTCGAAGGTGACGAAGGGACGACGGTCGTGCAGGCCGCGGGAGGTGTCGTAGTCGAGGACGTCGACCCGACCGGTCGGCGTGTCGACGTAGTAGGCCCGCGAGCCGTCGGGCGACCAGGCGAGGCCGTTCGAGATGCTGACGTCGCGCCAGGCGACGTGCACCGAGCCGTCGGGGTCGAGGCGGTACATCGACGCCGCGCCCTCGCTTTTGTCGTAGGCCATGGAGCCGCACCAGAACCGGCCGTCGGGGTCGCAGCCGCCCTCGTTCATGCGGACCGGCCCGTCCCACAGGGGCTCCAGCGTGACGAGACCTCCGTCGGCATCCTGCAGCGCGAAGCCCTTCTCGACGGCGAGCACGGCCCCGCCGGAGCGTCTCGGCCGCAGGGCGGCCACGACGGCACCGACCGAGCGACGGCCGACGGACCCGTCGGCCGTGAGCGACAGCACGTCGCCGGCGAGCATGTCGACCCAGCGCAGCCCGCCCCACGAGGCGCTCCACACGGGCCCCTCACCGTGGTAGGCGACGGGACCGGTCAGCTGTTCGGCTCTCACCCGGCGAGCGTAGGCTGGAGTGCCCTGCTGGGCGCGGTCGGGGCGCGGTGGGGGCGCTCAGGACGCAGGCGGACGCAGCAGGTAGGTGTCCATCACCCAGCCGTGGCGCTCCCGGGCGGCCGCCCGCACCGTCGACACCTCGTCGACGACGTCGGCCAGCCGACCTCGCAGGAGCAGCTCGTCGGGGGTGCCGAGGTAGGCGCCCCAGAGCAGCTCGAGGTCAGGATGCCGGTCGACGAGCCCGCGGCACGCGAGGTGGCCGTCGAGCATGACGACGACGTCGCCGAGCCCCGGGTGGTACTCGTCGACGAGCCGCCGGCCCGTCGTGACGTGCACCGGCGCGCCGATGCGGTTGAGGGGGACGCGGTGCCGCGCCGCGAGCAGCTGCGGCGCGCTGATCCCGGGGATCACGTCGTGCGAGAACGGGATCCGCTCGGCGAGGGCGTCGACGACGCGCAGCGTGGAGTCGTAGAAGGCCGGGTCGCCCCAGACGAGGAAGCCGGCGGTCGTCTCATCGGGGCCGAGGCCCACGAGCACCTCGGCGTAGGCGTCGACCCGGGCGGCATGCCAGTCGCGCACGCCGGACCCGTAGGCCGTGGCGTCGCGCTCGGCGTCCGGTCCGCGCCGGGGGTCGGCCACCTCGAGGAGGCGGTACCGGCGCCCGGCCGGGATGGCGAAGTCGCACACCGCCTGCCGCGCGCGCACGAGGTCGGCGGCGCGCTCGCCCTTGTCGGCGACGAGGAAGACGTCGACGCTGCGCAGCGCCTCGACGGCCTGGCCGGTGAGCAGCTGCGGGTCACCCATCCCGATGCCGATGACACGGATGCGGTCGATCACGGCACGACCGTCCGGCCCACCCGCGTCAGGGCGAGCAGCGCGTCGAGGTCGACGTGGCGTTCGAGGGCATCGGCCAGGGTGTCGAGCATGCGGTCACGGCGGGCGGCGAAGCCCTCGGCCCCGGCCTGCGGTCGCCACGTCGACCCCGCCGCCATGGCCACCTCTTCGAGCCAGGCGCGCCGGAAGCCGTCGTTCTCGAACGCGCCGTGCCACATGGTCCCCCACACGGCGCCGACGGCCCACCCGTCGAGGAACCGTTGTGCGACAGGCTGGTCGGGCTCGTTCGTGTCGACGTGCGAGGCGATGCCGTGGTGGATCTCGTAGGCCCGCACCGGATGCCCGCGCCACTCGCCGTCGGGGCGCCCCAGCGTCTTGTCGGCCGCGAAGTCGACGCGAGTGGGCAGCAGCCCCAGCCCGTCGACCGTCCCGTCGCCCGACTCGAAGTCGTCGGCGATGGTCGCGGCCAGCATCTGGTAGCCGCCGCAGATGCCGATCACGGGACGCCCGAGGGCGGCTCGCCGTAGCACGACGCCGGCGAGTCCGCTTTTGCGCAGCCACGCGAGATCACTTGTCGTCGAACGCGATCCGGGCAGCACGACGAGGTCGGCCGCCTCCACCGTCGCGGGGTCGACCGTGACGAGCACGTCGACGCCGGGCTCGGCGGCGAGGGCGTCGACGTCGGTCGCGTTCGAGATGCGGGGCAGCCGTACGACGGCGACGGTGAGCCGACGGCTGCCGGGGCCGGACCCGGCAGCGGCGGCCCGCCAGTGGCCCACCTCGAGGGTGTCCTCGCTGTCGAGCCAGACGTCGAGCAGCCACGGCAGCACCCCGAGGCAGGGGATGCCGGTGCGCCGGGTGATCTCGTCGAGGCCCGGCCGCAGCACGGCCTCGTCACCGCGGAACTTGTTGATGACGAAGGCCTTGAGCAGCGCGCGGTCGTCGTCGTCGAGCAGGGCCCAGGTGCCGTAGAGGGAGGCGAGCACCCCGCCGCGGTCGATGTCGCCGACGACGGCGACCGGCATCCGGAACTCGCGGGCGAGCCCGAGGTTGACGTAGTCACCCGCGCGCAGGTTGATCTCCGCGGGGGAGCCGGCGCCTTCGCACACGACGACGTCGTACTGCGACTCGAGCTCGCGGTAGGCGTCGAACGCGGCCGCGCGCAGGTGGGCGCGGCCGGTGGCGTACTCGCCCGCCTCCAGGGTGCCGGCGGCGCGACCGCGCACGACGACGAAGGAGCGACGGTCGGTGCCGGGCTTGAGCAGCACGGGGTTCATGGCCGTCGTCGCGTCGAGGCCGGCGGCCTGCGCCTGAAGGTACTGCGCCCGGCCCACCTCGCCCCCGTCGACGCAGACCATGGAGTTGTTCGACATGTTCTGCGCCTTGAAGGGCGCGACGCGCAGGCCCCGGCGGGCGAAGGCGCGACACAGCCCGGCCACGACAACCGACTTGCCGGCGTCGGACGACGTGCCGGCGACGAGGATCCCGGAGGCGCTCACCGCGTCATCGTGCCTGAGCGCGGCACGACGGCGCGCCCCGGGTCGCCGGTCGGGTGACCCGGGGCGCGCCATCCCGTCAGCCGGTCGTCGTGGACCGGACGGCTCAGCTCGGGTCGCCGTCGGCGAGCAGGCCGTAGAGGCGTCGACGCGTCTCGGTGAGGATCTCGGCGGCTTCGGCCCGCTGCTGCGCGGTGCCCGTCGTCGAGATCTGCCACATCGCGCTCAGCACCTGTCCGGTGATGGGCATGAGGCGGCTCGCGTCGTCCTGGCCCTGGTCGGCGCCGCCCGGCCCACTCTCGTCGGGCCGCTCGAAGGGCCGCCACGTGGCCGCCATCTCCTCGCCGTGCTCCTCGACGTAGTGCCGGCCCGCGTCGGTGAGCCGCAGCAGGCGTCGGCCGTCGACCTCGCGGCCCTGGACGAGGCCCTCGTCCTCGAGCTGCTGCACGGTCGGGTAGACCGAGCCGGGGCTCGGCTTCCACTGCCCGTCGGTGCGTTCGGCGATCTGCTGGATGAGCTGGTAGCCGTTCATCTCGTCGCCCGCGAGGACGTCGAGGATGGCGGCCCGAACGTCTCCGCGACGGGCGCGGGGTCCGCGACGGCCACGCTCGCCGCCCGGCCCGCCGAAGTGCTTGCCGAACTCGCGCTCGAAGGCGGGCCCGCCGAACTGCTGGCCGAGCTGGCGCATGAGGTGCATCCACGGCGGCATGCCGCCGTGCCGGCCGGGGTCGCCCGGGCCGCCGGGACCTCGGGGACCACCGGGCCCGAACCCGAGGCCCTGCAGGCCCGCGCCGAAGCCGGGCAGCGAGCTCGGGTCGAAGCCGCCCGGGCCGAAGCCTCCGGGCCCGAACCCGCCGGGTCCGAAGCCGCCGCGCGGTCCGCGGCCCCGTCCACCGCGCGGCCCGCGGCCGCCTCCGCCGCCGTCCGGGCGGTGACGCCCGCCCCACGCGCCCTCGTCGGCGGGCTCGTCGTGGTCGTGACGCCCGTGGTCGTGACGCTCGTGGTCGTGGTGCCCGTAGTCGTGGTGCCCGTGGTCGTGGTGCCCCTGGTCGGCGTCGGGGCGCCGGGCCTCGTCGTGCACGTGCCCGTCACCCTCCGCACCCGTCGGCCGCGGCGGCGTCACCGGCGCTTCCGGGGTCTCAGGGGCCGTTGCGGTCTCCGGGATGTGCGGCGCCTCCGGGGTCGCCGGGGCGGGCGGAGTCGGGGCGCCTGTCTCGAGGGGCTGCCCGAGCCGGCGCGCGACGCGCTCGGCGGTCTCGTGTTCGAAGTCGTCGGTCATGGTGCCGTCCTTCCGTTCGCGCGATCCACGAACGATCGCGATACATCGACGATATATCGCTAACTCGACACCGGCAAGGCCGCGGCGCCCTCTCGGACGCACCCGTACGCACCACACGCACCCGCACGGGCTCCCATCCGCGGTCCCCGTCACTCCGAACCACGACCACAGCACGCCATCTGACGGGCGTCGTGCCCCCGCCGCGAGTCGGCGGGCGGCGACATCAGGCGTCTCCATCGGGCGTTGTCCACAGCCCCGAGCGCCCACCCACCGCCGGCCGAGGTGCCCCGCCGAGACCGCCGTGACCGCCGTGACCACCCGTACCGCTTCCGCGCCGCCCGTGAGAGGGGCGTGACGAACGCCCGTCACCGGGTTACCGTGCAATCCGCACCGGGGGAGTGCATGCCTGAAGGAGGCATCAGCGTGAGCACCGACACCGACAGCAGGGCCACGAGGGCGGGGGCGCCCTCGGGGGAGAAGCGCACCGTCCGCATCCCGTGGGCGCCGTCCGCGGCCCCCCTCATCCGACGCGAGCTCGTCGACGACCTCGCCGCGCGGGGTGTCACCGAGGACGTCGTCGAGGAGGCGGAGATCGTCGTCAGCGAGCTCGTGGCCAACGCGGTGCGCCACGGTCGTGCCCTGGCCGACGGCAGCATCCGGGTGCACTGGAAGGTCAAGAACAACGTCGTCGAGGTCGAGGTGACCGACGGTGGCGGCCCGACCGTGCCGCGCCCGGCGCCGCAGACGACGTGGGCGCCCGGCGGTCGCGGCCTGCGCATCGTGCGTTCCCTCGCCCACGAGTGGGGCGTCGTCGACGAGACCAACGGTCGGACCGTGTGGGCCTCCCTCGGCGGGCCCTCGCGCCGCCGCTCGCACTGAGCCGACCCCCGACCCTGTCGGCAGCGCCCGGTCGACCCACCGGGTGGCGCGTCCGACGTCCCGAGCACAGGGGCGCCGAGGATGCCGTGACGGCGGGCCGGGCGACCCGGCATCCGCCCACTAGGGTTGCGGCCATGGGTAAGGCATCGAGGCGCTCACGCGACCGTTCTGCACGCACGACCGGCAGCGACAGGGCGGCGCCGGCCCCGTTCGTGGCGCGGCCCTTCGAGGGGCTGCCGGGCGAGACCGACTGGGTCGCGATGCGCGAGATCGTGCCGTCGGCCACCGCGCGGGTCCGCTTCGCGGACGGCCGGGCCCCCGAGGGTGCCCCCGACGAGGTCACCGTCGCCACCGTGCTGCCGCTCGCGTGGCCGGGGCTGCACCGCGACACCGGTGAGGTGCTCGTCGGCATCCAGTCGGGCAACGCGAGCGGTGACACGAGCCGCGACATCGCCGCGGCGCTGCTGCTGGCCGTCGAGGCGCAGCCCGGCTCGCCCGTCGAGTCGCTGCCGGTCTCGACGGCCGACACCCCGCGGCTGCAGGACCTGCTCGACCTCGACGCACCCCTCGAGATCGAGGTACACGAGGGCTTCGACTTCTGGGTCGCCGACTCCGAGCTCGACGCCGACGGCAAGGAGTCGCTCGAGCGGGCCAACGACTCGGCCATCCCGACCGTCAAGCTGACGTCGGCGCCGTCCGCCTACTGGTGCCGCATCGGCGACCGGGCCTACGTCCGCTGGGTGCTGCCCCACGCCGAGGACACCTCGACCAACGCCCTCGCCCGCCTCCACGCCGCCGGCGACAGCCGCCTCGGCGACGGCGGCCGCCTGCTCGGCTGTTTCCGCTCGAGCGGCCTGCTCATCCCCGTCTGGGAGGTCGACGTCGACGCCGAGCCCACGTCATTCGAGGACGCCGTCGGCGAGATGCGCACTCGCATCGAGGCCGCGGCCGCGTCGTCGGAGCCGCTCACGGCGGCCGAGCGCGGCGCCAAGGCCGGTCTCACCAACCGCCAGGTGACCCTGCGCTGAGGTCGCGATGACGGCGGCGACGGACGGTGAGCGGATGGATGCCGTCCGTCGCGCGCCCGTCGCGGTCGTCGTCCCCGCGAAGGACGAGGCGGCCCGCATCGGGGTCACCGTCCGTGCCCTCAGAGGGCTGCAGGGCGTCGCCGCCGTGGTCGTCGTCGACGACGGCTCGAGCGACCGCACGGCCTCGCTCGCGTCGTCGGCCGGCGCCGAGGTGGTGCGCCTCGAGCGCAGCTACGGCAAGGCCGACTCCCTCATGAGCGGTCTGGGTCGCGTGGCCGGGCTGCAGCGGGTCGGACGTCTCAGCCCGGATGCCGTCGTGCTCCTCGCCGACGCCGACCTCGAGACCTCGGCCGGTGACCTCGGCGTGCTCGTCGACCCGGTGGCCAGGGGCGAGGCGGACCTCACCATCGCGGCACCACCGAGCCGGGAGACCGAGGGCGGCGGTCTCGGACTCGTCATCGGCCTGGCCCGCCGCGGCGTCGAGGAGCTCACCGGCGTGGTCGTCGCGCACCCGCTCTCGGGCCTGCGGTGCCTGTCGCCGGCGGCCGTCACGGCCGCGACCCCGTTCGCCCGGGGCTGGGGCGTCGAGGTCGGGATGACGGTCGACGTGCTCGACGCCGGGCTCGTCGTGCGTGAGGTGCCGTGCGACCTGCGCCGCCGCGTCACCGGCGGCGACTGGCGCGCCCAGGTGCACCGGGCGGCCCAGTACCGCGACATCGCCCTCGCGCTCGGCGTGCGGCGGCTCCGTCGGCGCCTCGGCCCGACCTGACGCGCGACCACCGGGTGGTCGAGACCGAGACCGAGACCGAGACCCAGGCAGAGACCGTGACCGGATGCCGGGTGGCTCAGGCCCAGGCGCGCGCCGCGCGCCGCTGCCAGTAGCGCTCCGCCGGCTCGGCCCCGGCGAGCAGACCGTCCACCGCTCCCGCCGGCAGCACGAGCCCGGCGGCGCCGACGTTGCTGCGCAGCTGGTCGGGGGTCACCGCGCCCGAGAGCACCGTGCCGGCCCACGGTTGTGCCAGCACCGCCGCGAGCGCGAGCCGGTCGAGCGGCACCCCGAGGTCGTCGGCCACCCACTGCGCCGCCCGTGCGGGTTCGTCTGCAGTGTGGGCGGACTCGTCATCGACCTCGTCATCGGGTGCGGCGTCGGCGGGGGCGAGCCGCCCGTTGGCCACGCCCTCCTTGACGACGACCCGCACCCCGGCGTCGGCCGCCTCCTGCAGGGCGGGGCCGACCGACGGCTCCAGCAGGTTCCACGTCGACTGCACGACGTCGAAGAGACGCACGCCGTCGACCTCGATCGCCAGCGCCTCCCGCACGACGTCGGCCTGCCTCGGCCCGGACGTCGAGAAGCCGACCCGCACCTCGGCGTCACGCAACGCGCCCAGCCGGCGGTGCACCCCGGCATCCGTCAGCGCGGGGCTCTCGGGCGTCAGCGAGTGCACCTGGTAGACGGCGAGGCGGTCGCCCAGCTCGGCGCGGGTCTCGGCGAGCTGGGTGTCGAGCGCAGCGGCGGAGTGGTCCTTGACCTCGTGCACGTCGGCGTCGGCGCGCCACCCGCCGACGTAGCGGTAGCCCCACTTCGACGCGACCGTCACGTCGTCGACCTCGGGTCGGTCGCGCAGCCACGACGCGAGGAAGCGCTCCGACAGGCCGTACGAGCGCGCGCAGTCGACGTACCGGATGCCGGCGTCGTACGCCGCGTCGAGCACCTCGGCAGTGCGCGCGGCGAGGTCGTCGATGGAGCGGTGGCTGCCGAGGTCGGCGTCGCGCCCCGCGGTGATGTAGACGGGTCGGCCGAGGGCGGCGAGACCGAGGCCGAGCCGGTCGACACCCGGGGACGTGCCGGACGAGGCGGCCGTGACGGACACGGTGGTCGGCGCGGGCGGGGGCCGTCGGGTCACATGAGCATCCTACGAACCGGCCCGCCCGGCCCGTCCCGCTCGGGAGCACACGTGCGGCCCGACCGTCACCGACCGGGCGGCGAGCCCCAGCCAGAGGTAGACCGGCCACAGGGCCAGCCGCTCGAGCGCGCCGGACAGGGAGGTGCCGGGGTCCGGCGCACCACTCGCCGCGAGAAGGAAGGCCACGGCCGCGAGAGCCGTGACGACGGCCAGGACCATGCCGGCTCGGCCGACCCGGGGGTGGGTGGGGGCCAGCCGACGGGCGGTGAGCATCAAGGCCAGTGGCTGGAGCACGAAGACGGGGGTGGCCACGAGGACGTGCGCCGTCGGCATCCGGTCGACCGGCGCGAGACCGACCGCGGCGGCCGACAGCCCCGACAGCACCCAGGCCCACGTCGCGACGTCGCGCCACGACGGCCGCAGCGCCACGGCGCCGACGACGCGGACGAGGCTGAAGACGATGAAGACGACGTTCATCGCCGGGTGCCACGGGGAGCAGAGGGACGTCGTGCACGCCGATGCCCCGAGGTCGCTCACCGTGTCGCCCAGCAGGCTGTAGGCGGAGGCGCCGACGGCAGCGGCCGCCACCACCAGCTCGGCGACGACGTAGAGCGGCTGCACCGACCAGCACGCCCGGCCGATCCCCTCGCGCGTCGCCATGGGACGACCCTAGGCTCGCCCACCCGGGAGCGCACCGGCATCCCGGCTAGCCTTGCCCCGCCGCACCCGCGTCGACCCGCCCAAGGACCCCTCGTGACCCCACCCCGCTCGCCCGACGAGCTGCACCGCATCGGCTACCTCGGCCCGCGCGGCACCTTCACGCAGATGGCGCTCGAGGCCTGGGAGGGCGCCGCCGGCCGGGAGCACGTGCCCTATGGCAGCGTCGACGCCGCCCTGTCGGCCCTGCGGTCCGGTGACCTCGACGCGGCCATGGTGCCGATCGAGAACAGCGTCGAGGGCGGTGTGTCGGCGACCCTCGACGCACTCGCGACCGGCGACCCCCTCGTCGTCATCGGTGAGGTCCTCGTGCCCATCACCTTCGTGCTGTGCGCCCGAGAAGGGCTGTCGCTCAGCGAGATCCGCGCCGTCGGCACCCACTCGCACGCGTGGGCGCAGGTGCGCGGGTGGATGGGGGAGAACCTCCCGGATGCCGTCTACGTCCCAACGCTGTCGACGGCCGCGTCGGCCGTGGCGCTCGCCGCCGGGCCGGACACCCCCTTCGACGCCGGCGTGTGCGCACCGGTCGCCGCCGCCCAGGAGGGCCTCACGGTGCTCGCCGAGGACATCGGCGACAACCACGGCGCGGTGACACGCTTCGTGCTCGTGGCGCGACCCGGCATCCTGCCCACGCCGACGGGCGCCGACAAGACGACCGTCGTGCTCTTCCAGCGCACCGACCACTCCGGCGGACTGCTCGAGCTGCTCGAGCAGTTCGCCGTCCGCGGGGTCAACCTCACCCGCCTCGAGTCCCGCCCGACCGGCGCCGCGATGGGCAGCTACTGCTTCTCGATCGACGTCGAGGGCCACGTCGCCGACGCCCGGGTCGGCGAGTCGCTCATGGGTCTGCGCCGCGTGTGCGCCGACGTGCGCTTCCTCGGCTCGTACCCGCGCGCCGACGGCATCCGGGCGCAGCCCCACCAGGGCACCGGGGACGCCGACTTCGCCGCGGCCCGCGCGTGGCTCGACGGCCTCACCACCTGACCGACGCCCTCTCAGCGCTTAGGGGCCCATTAACTCGTGCACGGAATTCCCCACACCAGTTGAAAATTTAATCGTGACCGGGTTCTCAACTCGGCTCACCCCGGCGCTGGTCCCCGAGGCGCCCCTGCCCACCGGCGCAATTGGCCGACTGCCCGGAGGAGCGTCCTGACTTCGCGCGGCCGGTACGAGAACGTGGCGCTACCAGCGGCGCCAGTCCAAGGCGACGGCGCTGTTCATGAATAGTCGAGCCCGGGTGCCGTCTGGTTTGTTGAACCAGATGTTGGAGTCGAAACCTTTGCGGTAGGCGATGAGGTTCGTGGTGGGTGAGACCACAGGCCCTTCGGCGCTCAGCTCGGTGTCGTCTGTCTGATCGGGCGTGACCTCCGTGCACCTGGTCTGTGAGGTGAGGCACCAGCGGATGTTTGAGAAACCGCTTTGGTCGTTGTCGGAGGCGTTGTCGGTGGCGAGGGCGGTGCCGTTGCCGTTCCAGTCCCAGGAGTAGGCCAGTCCGTATTCGCGGGTGGGGACGCCCTGGGGGGTGATTCCGATGGCGATGAAGTCGCCGTACCAGTTGTCGATACCGCAGTAGCCTCCGACGACGATCTCGTTGCCTCGGGGGCTCCACTTGGGGTTGTGGTAGCGGAACGAGTCGCATCCGTTGGGGATGACGCGTGAGTCTGTGATGCGCTTAGCTTTGCCGTACGGGACGGTTGAGTTGAGGGTGTAGACGTCGCACGTGCCGGGTGGGCGGCAGGACTCGAAGGCCAGTTTCTTGCCGTCGGGGGACCACGTTGGGGTGGCCTCGTACGTTGCGGCTTTGGTCACGCGGCGCAAACTGCCGCCGCGATCATCAGTGATGTAGACGTCGGTGTTCCCGTCCACAGTTCCTGACCACGCGATGAGCTTGCCATCTGGGGAGAACTGACCCCCTCGCAGCCACGTCGACACCAAAGTCTTGCGTGAGCCGTCGGGATAGATGGTGTAAACCCCGTCTTCTGCCGAGATGAGAAGGGCACCGTTATTGAGGGTGGACGCCCGCTCGTGCATCTCAGACGCTCGCGCAAAGCCCGGCACCGACACGGTCGCGACCGCCGTCAGCGCAAGTAATACTCGAATCGCTCTTCGCGTCATCCACGGAGCGTACGGTTTCCTTTTGAAGCGTGCTCTCCGAATGTCTTCCAACTGGCGAGGGCATCACACTTGTAACGCGCACAGGCGGCTGGGTTTCGCGACTCACGAAAGGCGGGGTACGCGGACGAACGGTGGGGCGTCGGCCCACCCGGCCGACGCCCCACCCCGACCTGTGCGGGCCCCTGCGCCGCACCGGTCGTTCCCCATCCGTCCGAGCCCGTCGTCCCCCGACGTCCCCGTGTCCGCTCGGTTCCCCTGCGACGGTCGGTGCGGGCCGCCCGGGCGCTGATACGTCCCCGCGTCAACTCTTTTCCCCGGCCTTTCGGTACGACCCGGGTCTTGTGGACCGGGTGCTCCGACCGGTACGTATCAGGAGGCCCACGACCGGCTCTGCTCGGTGAGAGACCCGCGAGCCGTGGGTCCGCCCGTCCACCCCATCGCGCGTCGCTCCAGGAGGCAGTTCCATGGCAGATGCAGGCGACACCACCCCCGTCGAACCCTCGTCGTCCGACGAGGACGCCACACGACGACGCCCGGTGCCGGGCGACGACCGTGGGACCCCCCGCGCGTCAGACCCCGACGACGCCCGGGGCGTGCGCGACGCCACCGGCCGTCTCGTGGCTCGCTCGCCGATCCGCGCGCTCGACCCGGCGTCGGACAAGCGCCGCACGAACGGACTCGCGGCTCTTCCCGCCCTCTACCTCACCGACCGGCTGCTCGAGCGGCGTGGTGACGGAGTGAAGAAGAGCTCTGACGCCCCGGACTCCACCGACACCCCTGACACCCCTGAGACCGGACGCCGTCGCGGCGACGATGTCTCACTCTCCGAGGCGCTGGACGAGATCGGCCTCGACTTCGAGCCGACGGTCGACCCTCCCTCCAGCGATCAGGAGTTCATCCCCCCGCGGTGGGGACGGAGCATCACCCTGCGGTCCCGCGACGCGATCGAGCCGGTCGACGCTTGGTCGGTGCTGCAGGACCTGCGCGTGCGGGCCCCGCAGGTCGCCGCGCGCCTCAGCCTCGAGCACGTGCTGCGTCCGGCGGGCGGGTACTGGGGCGGGATCGGCGGCTACTGGGGCGGCATCGGCGGGTACTGGGGCGGGATCGGCGGCTACTGGGGTGGAATCGGCACGGGTGCCGACGCGCTGCAGGAGTACGCGGTCGCCGGCCGTGGTGGTCGGATGCCGGTCAGTCTCGCCCTGCCCGACCCCGCACTCCGCGCCCGCGCCCTCGCGCGCCCGCCGGTCGTCGTCGTCCCCGACACGGGCGTGGCACCGCACCCGTGGTTCAAGGACGAGGGGGTGGTCCGTCTGCGCTACCGGGACGGGCGGCTCGAGCCCGACACCCGCGAGCTGCACGTCGCGGACACGGGGCAGCCCGGGGCCGGTGACGGCGCCGGCGGTGACGAGAGCGCCCCGAGACCGTCGGATCCCGCCGGCCTGCTCGCGGGGCACGCCACCTTCATCGCCGGGCTCGTCCGGCAGGGCTGCCCCGAGGCCACCATCGTGTCCATCCCCGTCATGGGCGACGACGGCGTCGTCGACGAGGGCTACCTGCTCGACGTGCTCGAAGCGCTGCTGCGCCGTCACGAGGGGGGGCAGGGCGGGGGAGAGCCGTCGGACGTCGTCGACGTCCTGTCGCTGTCCATGGGCTACTACGCCGAGGACTCGACCTACCTCTCCGGCCCCGTCCACGCCATGCTCGACCGCTTCGCCGCTGCCGGCGTCGCGGTCGTGGCGGGTGTCGGCAACGAGGGCACGACCGACCCGTTCGTGCCCGCGTCCCTCGCTCCGACGATGACGTGGCCGGCCGTGCCCGACGACCAGCCGCCACCGGTCGCGAGTGTCGGCGCCTGCAACCCCGACGGCACGACCGTCGCCCTCTTCTCCAACGACCTCGCCGTCGTGACGGCGGTGCGTCTGGGGGTCTCACTCGTCAGCACCCTGCCGCTGACCAACGGGATGGGCCAGCCGTCGGCCAAGGTGCAGAGCGGCGACACCGTGCGCTGCACGGTGGACCCGGACGACTACACCGGCGGCTTCGGCGTGTGGAGCGGGACGTCCTTCGCCACCCCGGTCTTCTCGGCCGAGCTGGCCGCCGCCCTCGTGGATGCCGGTGGACTCGACGATGTCGCACCCGACGCCATGCGTCGCCGCGCCGTCAAGGCCCTTGATGTCTGCACCCACCGGGGGAAGAAGCCATGACCCCGACCCCGACCGCACCCGACGGCCTCGGTGTCCGTGCGGCGGCGGCCTTCACCGCCTACCGCGACGGTGAGCGGGAACGACTCTCCGAGCTCGTCGACCTCGTCACCCCGGTCCTGTGGAACGCCGCCCGCGCGCAGGGCGGCAGCCACGCGGTCTGCGAGGACGCCGTGCAGAACGCCTTCCTCCAGCTCGTCGACCGGGCGGACGGCATCCACGAACCCGCGGCGGTGCTCGGGTGGCTCGTCGTCGTCGTCAAGCGCGAGGTGTGGCGCGTGGGCCGCGGCGCCCGTCGGGAGGTCGACGTCGACGAGGTGCCCGAGGCCCCGACGCAGCAGATCGACCCGGAGGCGCACGCCATCCTCGACGAGCGCCAGCGGGTGCTGTGGCACCACATCGAGACGTTGACCCCGCGGTGCCAGGAGCTCATCCGCGTCATCGCCTTCGCCGACCGGCCCGACTACGCGTCCATCGCGGACGCGCTGGGGATGCCGGTGGGCAGCATCGGCCCGACCCGTGGCCGCTGCCTCCAGAAGCTGAGGGTCGCCCTCGGCTCCGACCCAGGATGGGCGGTCTGACATGACCTCGCACACGGATGCCGTCGACGCCCGTGACCTCGCCACGCTCGCCGCGGTGCGCGGCCTCTACGACCGGGCCGACCCGGTCCCGCCGGACCTCGCCGAGCGGGTGAAGTTCGAGATCACCGTGGCGGCCCTGCAGGCCGAGGTGGCCGAGCTCGTCGACTCGGCGCTGCTCTCGACCCGGCACGCGACGCCCCGCCACGAGCCGACGCCGACGGAGTCGGTGACGTTCACCGCGGCCTCCGTCAGCCTCATGGTCACCGCCACGAGCGACCCCGACCGCGACCGGGTCACCGTCGACGGCTGGGTGACGGTGCCCGGCTCGTCGATCGAGGCCGTGACGGCCGAGGGCTCACGGGTCGAGAACGCGGATGCGAACGGGCGGTTCGTGCTGGATGATCTGCCCCACGGGCCCGTGCACTTCGTCATCCGCACCCGCCCCGACGACCCCGACGCCCGGCCGGTCATCACCCCCACCGTCACCGTCTGACACCCCCAGCACCGGCTGGCGAGGACGGGTGGGCCGCCGGTCGGTGACGGCGGGCCCACCCGAGACGAGGCCACCATCGACCTGCTGCAGCGAGCCCGCGAGCTGCGCGACCAGGGGGCGGCCGACAACGCCGCCGGCCGGCCGGCGGAGGCGGCGCTCGCCCTCGGGGAGGCGCTGCAGCAGCTGGACGCCCTCGACGCGCGGGACGGTCGCGACTCGCCCGACCACGACTCGCCCGACCACGACGGGTCGGCGGACGCCCACGGCGACGGTGCTGTCCACGGTGACGGTGACGACGGCATCCGGGCCCGGCTCACCCTGCGGGCCAACACCCTCATCACGCTCTCGCTCACCGAGTTCCTCGTCGGGGGGCTCGCGCCGGCGACCGCCCGGCTCGAGCAGGCCCGCCGCGTCGTCGAGGAGGCGGCCGACGCCGACCTCATGGCCCGGCTCGAGTACCAGCGCGCCAACATCCTCGGCCGCTCCGGCCAGCTCGCCGCCGCCCTCGACGGCCTCGAGGCGGCGCTGCGCCGGCTCAGCGCGTTCTCCCCGCGGGAGCAGTGCTCGGTGCACCTCAGCCGCGGCATGCTCGCCTTCGAGCTGGGCCGGGCCACGACCGCCCTCGAGTCGTTCGAGCAGGCGGCGGGCATCGCGGCCGAGCACGGCCTCACCGCCCAGGAGCACATGGCCCGGCACAACAGCGGCTACGCGACGTACCTGCTCGGCGAGCTGCCGCGCGCCCTCGCGCTCATGGACCGCGCGCAGGACCTCGCCGACCCCGACACCTCGCGCGGCATGGAGCAGCTCGACCGGGCGCGCGTTCTGCTCGAGGCGGGCCTGCTCACCGAGGCGGTCGAGGCCCTGCGGTCCGGGGTCGCCGAGGTGGCGGGAGCGGGCAACGACCTGCTCGAGGCGGAGTTCGACCTCGAGCTCGCCCGTGCCCACCACCTGCTCGGCCGGGCCGACGCGGCGACCGTCGCGGCCGAGTCGTCGGCCGCCGCCTACGCCCGGCTCGGGGCCACGGCGTGGGAGGCCCGGGCCACCCTCACGGCGCTCAAGGTCGACCTCGACCGCCACCGCCGGGCGCTGGTCGATGCCGGGGTCGTCGACGCCACTGACGCGCAGGCCGGGGCGCTGACCGCGACGGGGCGGGCGGCCCTCACCGCGGCCGCCGCCGCGACGGCCGACGACCTCGCCCGCCGCGCCGTCGGCCTGGGCGACCCCGAGCTCGCCGACCAGGCGCGGGTCGTCGCTGGCGAGGCGCTGCTGCTCGCCGGGGACGTCGACGCCGCGCGCGACCGGCTAGTCGGGCCGCGCCGGTCCGCCCCCGGGTCGCTGGCCGACGAGCTGCGCCTCGCCGCCGCCACGGCTGAGCTGCACGTCACCGAGGGGGAGCCCCGGGCCGCCCGGCGCGTCCTGGCCGGCGCCGTCAAGCGGCTCGCGGCCGGTCAGCAGGGCAGCGCCAGCCTCGACCTGCGCACGGCCCGCGCCGTCCACGGGGTCCGGCTCGCCGCCCTAGACCTCGACCTCGCCGTCCCCCGGGGCAGCGCCGCGGTGCTCGAGACCCTCGAGCGCTGGCGCAGCGCCACCGACCGGCTGCCCTCCCTGGCCCGACCCGACGACGAGCGGCTGGCCGAGCTCACCGAGACGCTGCGCTCGGTGCGGGCCCAGCAGCGCGCCGCGGCCGGCCAGCCCGGCCCCGCCGGCCCCGAGAGCCCCGGAGCCGACCCCGGAGCCGACCCCGCTCTGCTCGAGCTGCACCGGCGCGCCACCCGCCTCGAGCAGCAGATCCGCGCGCGCGACTGGGCCCTCGGCTCGCGCGACGGCGCTGCCGCAGCGGTACCCGTCCGGGTCCGCGAGGCGCGCTCCCTGCTCGACCGGGCCGACCGTGACCTCGTCTGGCTCTTCGCCCATCGCGGCCGCCTCTGCGGCGTCGGGGTCGTCGGCGGCCGGGCGGCCCTGCGCGACCTCATGCCGCTCGCCGAGGCCCGGGAGGTCGCCCGCCGCATCCGGCTCGACCTCCGCGCGGCGGCGACGCAGCACCTCGGACCCCTCGCCGGCGTCGTGTGGCGCTCGCTCGAGACCGACGTCGCCCGGCTCGACGACGCGCTCGTGCGTCCGTGGCGGGCGCAGCGGGCGGGTCTCGTGCTCGTGACGAGCCCCGAGGTGTCGGCGCTGCCGTGGGCGCTGTGCCCCTCGCTCGTCGCCCGCCCGCTCACCGTCGCACGGTCGCTCACCTCCTTCGCCCGTCGCGCCGTGGTGCGCGAGCAGCGCCCCGACGGCCCGCCGACGGTGCACGTCGCCGTCGGCCCCGGCCTGACCCGCGCGGGTGACGAGGCCCGGGCCGTCGCGGCGACGTGGCGTGCCGCCGGCGCCGAGGTCGAGGTGGCCGACCCGTCGACCGGCCGGGGGCTCGTGCAGGCCCTCGCGCACGGCCGGGTCGTGCACGCCGCCGCCCACGGCACCCACGCGGTCCAGTCGCCCCTGTTCTCCAACCTCGAGCTGCACGACGGACCGGTGTTCGCCCACGAGCTGCAGCCTGTCGGGGTCACCGCCGAGCACGTCGTGCTGTCGGCGTGCGACGTCGGCTCGGCCACCTTCCGCCCCGGTGACGAGCAGCTCGGCCTCGCCGCCTCGGTGTTCTCGCTCGGCGCGCACTCGGTCGTCGCGTCGACCGCGCCCATTCCCGACGACGTCGCCGCCGCGACGATGACCGCCCACCACGAGGCCCTCGCCCGTGGCTCCGCGAGCGACGAGGCGCTGGCCGCCGCCGTGGCCGCCACCGACCCCGTGGCCGCGGCCTTCCTCAACCTCGGCGGGCGCTTCGTGCCCTGAGGCACCCGCCGCGCCACCCGGCATCCGACACGGCTCGTGACGTCGCCGACCGCGCCCGCCTAGAGGGGGATGCCGGTCAGTTCGCGCACGCGGTCGTCCTTGGCCAGCGCCATGGCGAGGGAAATGCGACGGGCGTCGAGCCGGATCTCACGCAGCATCCCAGAGATGGGGTTGGTGTACCCGAGGAACCAGAGACCCGGAGCAGCGGGCGGGGTTCGGCCGCCCGACGCGATCGGGTGGCCCCTGGCGTCGAGCACGCCGAGGTGGCCGACGAGCGGCTCGAGGCCCCGCGTGTAGCCGGTGGCGAGCACGACGGCATCCGGTTCGAGTCGGGTGCCGTCGGCGAGCACGACCGCGCGACCGTCGTACGCGGTGAGCGCGGACACGGGCTCGACGGCGCCGTGGCGCACGGCGTCGACGATGCCGACGTCCTGGACGGGGATGGCGTTGTCGTCCTGCACGCGGGTGAGCAGCCCGGTCGTCGGGCGGGGCAGCCCGTGCGCGGACAGGTCGGGGGTGGTCAGCCGACCGACGACGTGGGCGGCCCGGTCGACGACCGCGCGGGGCAGGTGACGCACCGCGATGCCGGTGTACTGCGCGGCGTACGGTCCGGCCGAGCGTCGCAGCACGTGCGGGGCGGTGCGGACCGCGAGGCGGACCCGCCGCGCACCCTGCTCGGCGAGGTCGACGGCGATCTCGGTGCCGGTGTTGCCCGTGCCGACGACGAGCACGTCCTGACCCGCGAAGGCGGCCCCGCTGCGGTACTCGCCCGCGTGGAGGACGCGGCCCGTGAAGGTGTCACGACCGGGCAGCGTGGGCTCGCGGGGAGTGTGGTTGAAGCCGGTGGCGACCACGGCGTAGGGCGCGGTGGCGACGGATCCGTCGTCCAGCGTCAGAGACCAGCCGCCGGCCTCGCCCCGGTCGAGGCGACGGACGCCGGTGCCCAGCCGCACGTCGAGGCGGTGGTGTTCGGCGTAGAGCTCGAGGTAGCGCACGACGTCGTCGCGGGCCACCCAGCGGCCCATCTCGCGCGGGATGGGCAGCCCCGGGAGCGCGGACAGCTCGCGCGGGGTGTGCAGGTGCAGCCGGTAGTAGTGGCGGCGCCAGGCGCTGCCCACGGCGGGCTCACGGTCGAGCACGACGGCGTGCAGGCCGCGGGCCCGCAGGGCCGCGGCGACCGCGAGCCCGGCCGGGCCGGCCCCGACGACGAGGGCGTCGACCGCCACGGGAGGGGCGCAGGAGGGGCGTCGGCGGCTCACCGGGCCAACCTAGCGACGGGTCTCCACACCCCGGTCGGTCCGTGTGGGCTGCGTCTCACACGGGCCTCCCAGAGTTGTTAGGCAAGCCTTGCCTGTGCTTTCCTGACATCGGCGATCCGACGCGCTCCAGGGCGCGCCACCCGACCGCTGCAGCGAGCCGCACCCGGCCCGGCTGCCGGGGCCCGAGACGGGCCGTCGAAGTGGCAGAAGTGGAGACACCCATGCTCGTGAGCAACGCGCTCATCGGTCTGCGTGAGGGACTGGAGGCGGCCCTCGTCGTCGTCATCCTCGTGGCCTTCCTCGTCAAGACCGACCGCCGCTGGGCCCTGCGCCACGTCTGGACGGGCGTCGGCGCGGCGGTGGCCCTCGCCGTCGTGCTCGGCGCGGTGCTCACCTTCGGCACCAAGCAGCTGACGTTCGAGGCGCAGGAGCTCATCGGAGGGTCCGCCTCGATCGTCGCCGTCGTCTTCGTCACCTTCATGGTCTTCTGGATGCGCAGCGCCGCCCGCACGATCTCGGGCGAGCTCAAGGGCAAGCTCGACCGGGCCCTCGAGATGGGGCCGCTCGCCGTCGCGCTCGTCGCCTTCCTCGGCGTCGGCCGTGAGGGCCTCGAGACGGCGATCTTCTTCTACGCCACGACCGAGGCCGCCGGCCAGGGCAACAACCAGCCCCTGCTCGGCTGGGTGGTCGGCCTCGGCGGCGCCGTCGTGCTCGGCTGGCTCATCTACCGCGGGGCCGTCCGCATCAACCTCACGAAGTTCTTCCGCTACACGGGGGTCCTGCTCGTCATCGTGGCCGGCGGCATCCTCGCCTACGGCATCCACGACCTGCAGGAGGCGCAGTTCCTCCCCGGCCTCGGCGCGCTCGCCTTCGACGTCAGCGCCGCCGTCCCGCCGGACAGCTGGTACGGCACCCTGCTCAAGGGCATCTTCAACTTCAGCCCGGCCACGACGTGGCTGCAGGCCATCGCCTGGGTGCTCTACGTGGGCGTCGTGCTCACCCTCTTCCTGCGCCCGGTGCCCGCCCCGGTCGCGCCGGCCGCGGCCCCCCGCGCGTCCGTCCACGCCTGACCCGCCCTCCTCACCCGACCTCGCCGCGGGACGGCGCCGCGCCACGGCGCGCGCCTCCCGTCCCCCTGACGCCGACCGACCGGCATCCTCACCACCGACCAGGAGCACCATGTCCCGCCCCGCCCGTCCGACCCGGCGTGCCGCCGCCCCACTGGCGCTCGTCGCCCTCGCCGCCCTCGGGCTCTCGGCCTGCACCGACAAGGCCGACGCCTCGGCGAACGCGTCGGGTGGCGCCGGCGGGCCGATCACCGTGCAGGCGGACGACACGACGTGCGCCCTCAGCGCGACGACGGCCAAGGCCGGCACCGTCACCTTCGACATCACCAACGCGGGCACGAAGGTCAACGAGTTCTACGTCTACGCCGCCGGCGACCGCATCGTCTCCGAGGTCGAGAACATCACGCCCGGCCTCAAGCGCCAGCTCAAGGTCGAGATCACCGAGCCGGGCACGTTCCAGACCGCGTGCAAGCCCGGGATGGTCGGCGACGGCATCCGTGGCGACTTCACCGTCACCGGCACCGCGGTCGCCGGCAGCGCCGACCAGAAGGTGGCCAAGGCCATCAGCGACTACCGCGCCTTCGTTGCCACCGAGAGCGACAAGCTGCTCGCCGGCACGCAGGAGTTCGTCGCCGCCGTCAAGGCGGGCGACGTGGCGAAGGCCAAGCAGCTCTATCCCACGGCCCGGCTGCCCTGGGAGACCATCGAGCCCGTCGCCGAGAGCTTCGGTGACCTCGACCCGCGCATCGACGGCCGCGAGGGCGACAACCCCACCTTCAGCGGCTACCACCGCCTCGAGAAGGACCTCTGGGTCTCCGGCCTGCAGAAGGACTCCGGGCAGGTGGCCGACACGCTGCTCGCCGACGTCAAGCAGATCGTCACCAAGAGCAAGGGCGTCACGCCGACGGCGCTGACCATCGCGAACGGCGCCAAGGCGCTGCTCGACGAGGTGGCGACCGGCAAGATCACCGGCGAGGAGGAGCGCTACTCGCACACCGACCTCTGGGACTTCCGCGGCAACCTGCAGGGCTCGCAGTCGGCCCTCGAGACCCTGCGCCCCGTCGTCACCGAGCGCGACGCGGCGCTGCAGAAGGCCCTCGACTCGCGCTTCGCCGAGCTGAACCAGCTGCTCGAGTCGCACCGCGTCGACGGCCGCTTCGTCTCCTACACGACGCTCACCGACGCCGACCTCAAGGCCCTGACCGTGTCGCTCGACGCGCTGTCGGAGGAGGTCTCGAAGGTGCCGGCGGTGGTGGAGACCAAGTGACCGCGACGCCGCCGCAGCCGCCGGAGCCGTCGTCGGAGGCGCCTGCCGAGGTCCCCGGCGTCAGCCGTCGACGGCTGCTCGGGGTGTCGGGCACGGCGGCGGTCGCCGGCGTCGTGGCGGGGGCCGGGGGCCTCTGGGCCGCCGAGCGTGCCTCCGGTTCGACGACATCGGATGCCGGTGCGCTCGCTGCGCCGTCGGGCGCGGCCGCGCTCGACGCCGCCATCGACTTCAACGGCGAACACCAGGCCGGCATCGTCACCCCGGCGCAGGACCGGCTGCACTTCGTCGCCCTCGACGTCGTGACGAAGGACCGCGCCGAGCTCGTCGCCCTGCTCAAGACGTGGACCCGGGCCGCCGAGCGCATGACGGCCGGGGCGGAGGCCGCCCCCGGCGGGCTCGTCGGTGGCGGACCGTTCGCGGCGCCCGAGGACACCGGCGAGGCGTACGGGCTGCCGGCGTCCGGCCTGACCGTCACGATCGGCTTCGGTCCCTCGCTCTTCGACGGCCGCTTCGGCCTCGCCGACCGGCGCCCCGCCGCGCTGGCCGACCTGCCCGCGTTCCCCGGCGACCAGCTCGAGGCGGCGCGCTCGGGGGGCGACCTGTGCATCCAGGCCTGCGCCAACGACCCGCAGGTCGCCGTGCACGCGGTGCGCAACCTCGTGCGGCTCGGCTTCGGCACCGTCTCAGCGCGGTGGAGCCAGCTCGGCTTCGGGCGCACGTCGTCGACCTCGACCTCCCAGGCCACGCCCCGCAACATGTTCGGCTTCAAGGACGGCACCGCCAACGTCAAGGCCGAGGACACCGAGGCGCTGGCGCAGCACGTGTGGGTGGCGTCCGACGACGATGCGTCGGCCGGCTGGATGACGGGCGGCAGCTACCTCGTCGCGCGGCGCATCCGCATGCACATCGAGGTGTGGGACCGCACGAGCCTGCAGGAGCAGGAGGACGTCATCGGGCGCGACAAGAAGGAGGGCGCGCCGCTCGGCGGCGCGAAGGAGTTCGACGCCCTCGACTTCGCCCGCAAGGCGCCCGACGGTCAGCCCGCGATCCCGATGAACGCGCACGTGCGCCTCGCCCACGAGAGCAACCTCAAGGGCGTGCGCCTGCTGCGCCGCGGCTACAACTTCACCGACGGCACCGACGGGGTCGGTCACCTCGACGCGGGTCTGTTCTTCGTCGCCTTCATGCGAGACCCTCGTCGGCAGTTCGTGCCGATGCAGCAGGCGCTCGCCGAGAAGGACGGGCTGAACGAGTACATCGAGCACAACGGCTCGGCCGTCTTCGCCTGCCCTCCCGGGACGCAGCCCGGCCAGTTCTGGGGCCAGCAGCTCTTCGCCTGACCGTCGACGTCGGCCGGAGCGGACGACGGGCTCGGTCGGGCCCGGTCGGGCTCGGTCGGGCTCGGTCGGGCTCGGTCGGGCTCGACCCGGTCTGGCCGGAATCGGCAGGGCGCTTCGTGTCGTATCGGCCCGCTCCTGTTCGTAGCGTGGGTAGCAGCCCGCGCTGGGCGGGCCGACGCGAAGGAGCAGCCATGCCGCAGTACCTCGTCTACTTCAACCAGCAGTGGGTGGGCGACCACGACGAGGCGTGGTTCCGGTCCCGCGTCGAACCGTCGACCGCAGTCGTGCGGGACATGCAGCGGCAAGGCGTCCTCGTCTACGCCGGCGGCCTCGTCGAGGAGCTCGAGGAGGCGGCCAGCGCCGACGCCACGAGCGGCGAGGTGATCGTCACCGACGGGCCGTTCGCCGAGACCAAGGAGTGGCTGGGCGGCCTGACCATCATCGACGTGCCCGACGACGAGTCGGCCCGGGAGTGGGCCGGTCGGGTGGCCGAGGGGTGCGGGTGGCCGCAGGAGGTGCGGCGCTTCAAGGACGGCTCGTTGCAGGCGGTCACCCGCCAGGGCTGAGCGACGGGCCCGCAGGATCCGCTCGTAGGGGCTGCCCTCGACGCGTCCGGCCCGGTCAGGCGCCGGCCTCGATGAACGAGGCGGGGTCGGCGACGACCCGCTCGAGCACCCGCAGCGCGGCGCCGGTCACGGCCGAGCCGGGGCCGGCCACGGCCCGCTCGACGGCGACCGGCGCCCAGCGCGCGGCGAGCACGCGCTGGGCGACCTCGGCCTCGATGCCGGCGGCCAGGTGGTCGAAGAGCTCGGCGTACACCCCGCCGAGCACGACGCGGTCGACGTCGACGATGTTGAGGGTGCTGGCCACGGCGACGCCGATCGCCTCCGCCGCCCACCCGAGGGCGCGTCCGGCCCGGACGCCGCGCGGCACGCGGGTGAGCAGGTCGGCCGGGGTGGCGCCGAGACCGAGGCCGGCCCGGCGCCGGATGACGTCGAGGCCCGCGTACTGCTCGAGGCAGCCGGTGGCGCCGCACGCGCAGCGCGGGCCCGAGCGGTCGACCACGACGTGGCCGATCTCGCCCGACCAGCCGTGCCGTCCGCGCGTGGTCTCGCCGCCGATGACGACGGCCCCGCCGATGCCGACCTCGCCGGCGAGGTAGAGGAAGCTCTGCTCGCCCCGGGGGGAGCCGTCGGCCCGGGAGCGGGCCCGTGTCTCGGCCAGGGCGGAGAGGTCGGCGTCGTTGCCCACCTCGACGCGGATGCCGGTGAGCGGGGCCTGCCGGTCGAGCAGGGCCGCGAGGTCGACGTCGGTCCAGCCGAGGTTCGGGGCGAGCTGCACGACGCTGCCGCCGGAGCGCAGCAGCGCCGGGACCGAGACGCAGGCGCCGAGCAGCCGGGTGCGGGTGGGGAGGGTCTCGAGGGCGCGGCCCGCGAGCCGGGCGAGCTCGCGGGTGACCCGCCGGGGGTCGCTGTCGCGGTGGTCGCCGGGGGCCTGGGCGCGGCCGAGCACGGTGCCGTCGAGGGCGAGCACCTGCGCGGTGAGGTGGTCGACCTGGATCTCGAGCCCGAGGGCCGCGACCCCGTCGGACGACGGCGCGACGACGACCCCGGGCCGGCCGGGGGTCGTGGCCGCCTCGGGTGCCAGCTCGTCGACGAGGTCGGCGTCGACGAGGCGCTCGACGAGGTCGGAGGCGGTGGCCCGCGTGATGTCGAGGGCTGCCGCGACCCTGGCCCGGGTGGTCGGCCGGGTGGCCTCGTAGATCTCCCCGAGCACGAGCGCGAGGTTCTGCGAGCGCAGCGAGGCCTGGCGCACACCACTACGTCCGCCCGGCATCCGCTGGCTCGTCACCCCTTGACCTTAGCGTGCCGACGACCATATGTTGATTCAACAAACAAATGGCTGGACCGTTGTTCGCCGCTCGAGGAGGAGCCCCCATGCCCGTCAAGCCCACCCCTGCAGACAAGTTCTCGTTCGGACTGTGGACCGTCGGCTGGGAGGCCCGCGACCAGTTCGGTGACGCGTCCCGCCCGGCGCTCGACCCGATCGAGTCCGTGCGCCGCCTCGCCGAGCTCGGTGCCTGGGGCGTCACGTTCCACGACGACGACCTCGTGCCCTTCGGCAGCTCCGACGCGGTGCGCGACGACATCATCAAGCGCTTCCGGGCCGCCCTCGACGAGACCGGCATCGTCTGCGAGATGGTGACGACGAACACCTTCAGCCACCCGATCTTCAAGGACGGCGCCTTCACCTCCAACAACCGCGAGGTGCGCCGCTACGGCCTGCGCAAGGTCATCCGCAACGTCGACCTCGCCGCCGAGCTGGGCGCCGAGACCTTCGTCATGTGGGGTGGCCGCGAGGGGTCGGAGTACGACGGCGCCAAGGACGTCAACGCCGCCCTCGACCGCTACCGCGAGGGCATCGACACCGTCGCCGCCTACATCAAGGAGAAGGGCTACGGCCTGAAGATCGCGCTCGAGCCGAAGCCGAACGAGCCGCGCGGCGACATCCTGCTGCCGACCGTCGGCCACGCCCTCGGCTTCATCGCCGAGCTCGAGCACGGCGACATCGTCGGCCTCAACCCCGAGGTGGGCCACGAGCAGATGGCCGGGCTCAACTACACCGCCGGCATCGCCCAGGCGCTGTGGGCCGAGAAGCTCTTCCACATCGACCTCAACGGCCAGCGCTCGATCAAGTACGACCAGGACCTCGTCTTCGGTCACGGCGACCTGCTCTCGGCCTTCTTCACCGTCGACCTCATCGAGAACGGCTTCCCGGGAGGTGGGCCCCGCTACGACGGGCCGCGCCACTTCGACTACAAGCCCTCGCGCACCGAGGACGTCGACGGCGTGTGGGTCTCGGCGGCGGCCAACATGAGCACCTACCTGCTGCTCAAGGAGCGCGCCCTCGCCTACCGGGCCGATCCCGAGGTGCAGGCCGCCCTCGAGGCGAGCAAGGTGCTCGAGCTGTCGAAGCCCACCCTCGGCGAGGGCGAGAGCCTCGCCGACCTGCTCGCCACCCCGGCCGCGTTCGAGGAGCTCGACGTCGACGCGGTGGCCGCCGAGGGCTACGCCTTCGTGCACCTGAACCAGCTGGCCGTCGAACACGCCCTCGGCGGTCGCTGAGCACAACCCGAGGCGACCCCGACCGCTCACCCGGCGGTCGGGGCCGCCCCGGTCCCGACCCTCCCGTCGAAAGGCCGGATAGACCACGTCGAGAGGTCACCGGCCGGAGTCGGTCGACGCTTCTGCGCTGTGCCTCGCAGTGGCACCATGGCTCATGGACCGACCCCGCCCGGATGCCGCGGACGTGCCCGACGACCCGGCGCTCGTACGGCTCGTCGAGCAGGCCGCGGCGCGGGCGGCCGGCCTCTGGTCGTCGCACCGCGGGCTCGCCTGATCAGGGCCGCGCCGGGCCGCGCTCCCGGCCCTCACGGCGTCCGGCACCGACTTGCCGCACAGCCCCTTGACGCGTGACCACTCGACGAGGTCCAGACGCCCTCTCGACGGGGTGGGGCGGGCTCAGATGAGCGCCTCGCAGACGTCGTGGACGAGGCGCTCGTCCTCCCCCAGCACGAGGGTCGGCGCGCGCCCGGGGATCCACGTCACCCACATGTCCTCGACGGGTTTCGGCACGTACTGGGCGTCCTGCAGCGCGGGCGCGGTGAACGGACGGTCGCTGACGTAGACGACGACCCGCTCGCCCGAGCCGGTGCGGTAGCGGAAGGCCGAGACGGGCTGCTCGGCCAGGCGCCCGCCACCCGACGCCTCGACGGATAGTCCGAGGCCGCGCAGGTCCGGCGCCATGGCCGCCGGGCGACCGGTGACGGGCAGACGACCCGAGCGGTAGTCGGCGACCGCGGTCTCGAGCACCCCGGCGCCGTCACCCACGCCACCGTCCGCGCCACCGACGCCGGAGGAGGCCCCGGTGCCGGGTCGGCTCGTGACCGGCGTCTCGCCGCCCCCGGTCGTGCGGCGCACCGCCTCGACGCCGGCCGCGGCGACGACGAGCCCCGCAGCCGCGACGAGCAGCCCCCGGCGCGAGAGGCCTCGCTGCGACCCGGCCGCACTCCCGCCCCCGTCCGTCGCCTGTGCCCGGGCGGCGGCCGGCAGCCGCGCCATCAGCCGATCGTGCAGCCCTGCGTCAGAGGCCTCGACAGCGTCGGGCCCGGCGTCAGCCCCGTAGCCGGCCCCGTCGGCCGGTCGGTCGAACCTGCCCCGGCGCCCGACCTCGCGACCGAGGCGCGCCAGCCGGACCTCGGCCGTGCACGCCTCGCAGGTGGCCACGTGGGCCTCGACCTCGCGGCGCCGCGGCGCCGGCAACAGGCCCTCGACGAGCTCGGCGAGCGGCTGCCCGTGGCCCCCGGACGGGGTGGTGCGGTCGTCGGTCACCATCATCACGAGACCTCCTGGGTCTGGAGCAGCAGCAGGGCGAGGGCCTGCCGTCCGCGGTGCACGCGCGACAGCACCGTGCCGCGGGGGACGTCGAGGATGCCGGCGCTCTCGGCCGCGGTGAGGCCGCACAGGTCCATGAGCACGAGGGACTCCCGCTGCGCGTAGGGCAGTCGGCGCAGGGCGGCCCGCACCCGTCCGGTGTCGAGGTTGCCCAGCACGCGGTCCTCGACGTCGCCCGCGGTCACCTGACGCACCACGTCGGCATCCAGGACGGCCCCGACGTCCTCGGGCGTCAACGGCAGCGACGAGGTGCGACGGCGACGTGACCGGGCCTGGTTGAGGCAGATGGTCACGAGCCACGGGGTCACCCGGTCGGGCGGCCCCGACCGCTCCCACGAGCGCCAGGCCAGCAGGTAGGTGTCCTGCAGCAGGTCCTCGGCGTCGTGGGAGCTGTCCGTCAGTCGCCGGGCGAGCCGGTGCAGCCGCGCCGCGTCGGCGCGCACGGCCTCCTCGAAGTGCATGGTCCTCCTGCGTCGGGCCCGGCGGTGCGGGTCGCACCGGGATGCAATCACACGGGCTGCTGTCGCGTCCTCGTAGGTGGGAGATCCGAGGAGACGGAGGAACGAATGCGACTGTACCCGAGGCAACGGCGCCACGGACGTGCGCTCAGGACGTGGCTGGGAGTGGTGCTGGCCACGCTGGTGCTCGCCCTCGTGGCGACACCGACCGTGTCGGCATCCGGTTCGGCAGGGCCGCCTGGTGCTGCGCTGACGGTGCCGGCCACGGCCGCCCCGCCCGGTGCGCGCACCCCCGCGTCGGTGGCCCCGCCCGCCCCGGCGCCTGCGCGCCTGGCCGACGGGGCGGTCGGCGCCCGGGTCGTGGTGGGCTTCCGCCACACGTGCGTGCTCACCCGTACCGGCGGCGTGCAGTGCTGGGGCGACGACACGTACGGCCAGCTCGGTCGTGGCACGAGCGGGGCGTCGTCCGCCGTGCCGCAGTGGGTGAGCGGACTGCGGTCGGGCGTCGCATCGCTGTCGGCGGGGGAGGACCACACCTGCGTCGTCACCACCGCTGGAGCCGTGCGCTGCTGGGGGAGCAACACGTGGGGCATGCTCGGTGACGCGACCACGGTCGACCGGTCGACGCCCGTCACCCCGACCGCTCTCACCTCGGGTATGAGGTCGGTCTCGGCCGGAGCCCAGCAGACGTGTGCCCAGCGGACCATCGGCGCCGTGCTGTGCTGGGGGTGGAACGGCTCGGGCGGTCTCGGGGACGGCACGACGACCGACCGGCTGAGCCCGGTCACCGTCAAGGGACTGCCCTCCGACGTCACCTCGGTCTCGGCCGGTTTCACCTACGCGTGCGCGCTCACCAGCGGGGGGCGCCTCTGGTGCTGGGGAGGCAGCCGCTGGCTGGCCGGCGCCGGCGAGTACTTCGCCCTGACGACGCCGCGACTCGTGGGGCTGACCGGGGTCAGGCAGATCGCCGCCCGCCTCGACCGCACGTGTGCCGTGACGACGGCGGGGGCGACGTGGTGCTGGGGCGGGCCGGGCGAGATCGGCGACGGGCGCAACTACGTCCCCGACGCCCCCGTGCCCTCCCGCGTCGAGACCCTCGGCGACGGCAGCACGAGCGCCGTGGCACCCGGTCAGGCCAGCACGTGCGTGCTCACCCCCGCCGGTGCGGTGCGCTGCTGGGGCACCAGCGACCTCGATCTCGGCGACCTGCTCTACGGCAACAGCCGCACCATCGGCGCATGGCGTCCGCAGTCCGTCACCGGGCTTGCCTCCGGAATCGTGCAGGTGGAGGACAACTACGACCACCGCTGCGCGCTGACCTCCGCCGGGGCCGTGCTCTGCTGGGGCCGCGGCGCCGAAGGCCAGCTCGGACGCGGCAGCGCGACGGCTGCGGCTCCGAGCCCCTCGAGGGACCGGAGCGACCGATCGGCGTCGGGTGCATGGCGCACCGATGCAACGACGTTCATGGATGCCGTGCAGCGCGGAGTGCGTACCGGTGCCCGCCCCGGCGGTGCCGGGTCCGGCCCGGAAGGCGCACCCACCGGCAACCTCTCGTCGGAGGTCTCCGCCGTGCTGCCCACGGTGGCACAGGTCGCGACCGGCGCGACCCACGCGTGCGCCCGCACGACGACGGCACGCCTGTGGTGCTGGGGTGACAACCAATACGGCCAGGCGCCGGGGGCGCAGGGCCCGCTGACGACGACGCCCACCGAGGTCACCGCGCTCAGCGGCGTGACCGACGTGGGTCTGGGTGATGACACGACCTGCGCCGTGGTCTCGTCGCGCACGTGGTGCTGGGGGCTCAACCTCCAGCACCAGGTCTCACCGAGCGACGAGGAATGGTACGTCGCCACGCCCACGCGGTACGACGCCCTTCCCGTCGACGTGACCCAGGTGGGCAGCGGACTCGCCCACTCGTGTGCGCTGCGCACCGCGGGCGGGGTCAGCTGTTGGGGCAGCAACTTCCAGGGCGGACTGGGCGACGGGACGTCCGACGACTCGGCCACGCCGGTCGTCCCCGTCGGGCTCGGGTCAGGCGTCGCGTCTCTGGCCGAGGGCACGCCGAACTGCGTCCTCATGACGTCCGGGCAGGTGCGCTGCTGGAGCTTCGCGTCACCCACCCGCGACAGTGCGACACCCGTCGTCGTGCCGCTCCCGGCCGCCGCCACGTCGGTGACGGTGGGAGAGGCCGCCTGCGCGCTGCTCACGACGGGGGCCGTCTACTGCTGGGGCGACAACCGGTTCGGCTATCTGGGCGACGGGACGCTCACTCCCCGTACCGGGATCCGCCTGGTGCGTGGTCTCGAGTCGGGTGTCACGGCGATCTCGTCAGGCGGCAGTGTGACGTGCGCGGTGCTCGCCGCCGGCCCGACGAGGTGCTGGGGTGGCAGCTCGGCCGGCCTCGGCAACGCCTCGGTCAACTGGTCGTCGGTGCCGAAGCAGGTCGGGTCGACAGGGGCGGCGGTCCGCCGGGTGGCGGTCGGCAGCGGGTTCGCCTGCGTGCTCGACGCCCGCCCGTCGGTGTGGTGCTGGGGCGACAGCTACCACGGGCAGCTGGCACTGCCGCCGGAAGCGGTCAAGCGGTACTCCCGGCTGCCTCTGCGCATCGGCTGACAAGCCCACCCACCGGCATCCACATCGCCCCGTCGGGAGGGCGCTCAGCTCCCGTCGAGTGGTCACCGTGACCACTCGACGGGGGTTACCCGCCCTCTCGACGGGAAGGGTGGGGTCGTCAGGCGGGGCCGACGCGGACGGTCAGCACTCCTGGGCGCACGACCGCGCGGACGGTGCGGGCCTCGCCGATCACGTCACCGTCGATCTGCACCGGCAGCGGGCGGTCGCTGCGGACCGTGACCTCCCGGCAGGTGTGGTGGTCGAGCGTCGGGTGTCCCTTGCGCTGGCGGGTGGCGACCCGGGTGGCCACGGGCACCCAGCCGACGACGCCGCGGG
The DNA here is from genome assembly GCF_003635045.1 of Terracoccus luteus. Taxonomy (NCBI): domain Bacteria; kingdom Bacillati; phylum Actinomycetota; class Actinomycetes; order Micrococcales; family Intrasporangiaceae; genus Terracoccus; species Terracoccus luteus. Next base: position 3,770,705 of record NZ_RBXT01000001.1, read on the forward strand.
GGGAGGCGATGACGGCGTCGAGCTGCCCGTCGTCGACCCGGGCGTTCGGCATGAGCACGAGCCCGCCCAGCAGGCGGCCGCAGTTGCCGATGACGACCATGCGCGCCCGACGCCGGAACGCCGGCTGGCCGTCGACCTGCACCCGCACCCGGAACTCGGGCGAGACGAGGTGCTTGAGCCCCGAGACCATGTACGCCGGCCAGCCGACGCGCGCCTTGAGGATCTCGTTGGTGCCGGCCATGATCGCGGCGTCCATGCCCATCCCGGCCATGACGAGGAAGTGGTGGGTCTCCACCGTGCCCGTCACGCCAGCGGCGCTCACCGCCGTCGCCGCTCCCGAGGCGTCGGCGTCCGCCCCCGCCACGGACTCCTCGTCGCCGACGACGAGGTCGCCGACGTCGATGCGCCGGTTGCGCCCGGTGAGGGCGACGGTCACGGCAGCGTCGAGGTCGTCGACCGGGAGGTCGAGGTTGCGGGCCAGAAGGTTGCCGGTGCCCGCGGGCAGGATGCCGAGCGGGGTGTCCGAGCCGAGCAGCGCCGACGCGACCGCCCGCACCGTGCCATCGCCGCCGAGACTGCAGACGAGGTCCACGCCGTCGCGCAGGGCGCGCTCGGCCTGGCCCTGGCCCGGGTCCGCGACCGTGGTCTCGGCGAGCGTGGGCTCGGCCCAGCCCGCCGCGAGGAACGCCGCCGTGAGCCGCTGCCGGGTCGCGACGAGGTCGGTGAACTTCGTCGGGTTGACGATGACGGCGGCGCGCTTCAGCGGGGCCGGTGGTTCGTCGTCGTCGGGGCGGAAGTGGTCGCGCGGGGGACGCGCCCGCCCCCGGCGCAGCAGCCCGGCGTAGGCCTGCGAGTCGGTGCGTGAGAGCACCACGCCCCCCACGACCAGCGCCAGCACGACGATGCCGGCGATGATCCACGGGAGGTGTTCGGTGAGCACTGGTGCACGGTAGCCGAGCAGGCCGGACGGGCCCGAACCGGCGGCCCTAGGCTGGCCCCATGCCCTCGGTCGCACCTCCGCGTCCCGACCCGGCGGCGTCCGCCGCCGGTGTCGCCACCGCTGCCACCGCCGTCGCCACCGTCTTCATCGCCCACGGGAGCGTGGCCGCATGAAGCTGCCCGAGACCCGCGTGCCCGACCCGCACGAGGCGCCCGGCATCCGCTGGGGCGTGCTCGGGCCGGGCGGCATCGCCCGGTCGTTCGCGGATGCCGTCGCGGTCGGCACCGCGTCGAGGGTCGTGGCCGTGGGGTCGCGCAGCCTCGACCGGGCGCAGGTCTTCGCCGCCGACTTCGACGTGCCGCGGGCGCACGGCAGCTACGAGGACCTCGTCGCCGACCCCGAGGTCGACGCCGTCTACGTCGCCTCGCCCCACAGCGAGCACCGCGACCACGCGCTGCTCGCCCTTCAGGCCGGCAAGGCCGTGCTCGTCGAGAAGGCCTTCGCCCGCAACGCCGCCGAGGCCGCCGAGGTGTTCACCGCGGCCCGTGCGGCGGGCGTGCTCGTGTCCGAGGCGATGTGGAGCCGCCATCTGCCCCAGTACGACGTCGTCGCGCAGGTCGTCGGGAGCGGGCTCATCGGCGAGCTCGTCACCGTCTTCGCCGACCACGGCCAGCCCCTCTTCCCCGACGGCCCCGAGCGGCTGGCCCGACCCGAGCTGGCCGGTGGCGCCCTGCTCGACCTCGGGGTCTACCCGATCAGCTTCGCCGACCACGTGATGGGGCCTGCGACCGAGGTCATGGCGTCGGGCACCCTCACCGACCTCGGCGTCGACGCCCAGTCGAACGTCCTGCTGCGCAACGACGCCGGCGCCCAGGCGGTGCTCTCGTGCACCATGCTGGCCGCCACCCCCTGCACCGCCGCCGTCGTCGGCACCCGCGGGCGGCTCGAGCTGAGCGGCGCGTTCTACGGGGCGGCCGACGTGCGCCTCGTCGACGGCGAGCACCGGGTGGTCGACGAGCGGCCCGGGGGGTTCCCCGACGACGTGCGCGGGTTCAGCTACGAGATCGCCGAGTTCGCCCGCGCCCTGACCGCCGGTGAGCCGGAGACGGCCGTGATGACCCATGCCACCACGCTGCGCGTCATGGAGACCATGGACGAGGTGAGGCGCCGCCTGGGCATGACCTACCCGGGCGAGTGACGGGTACGCAGCGACGAGGGCGCGACACCGGCGCCCGATCCGGGACGAAGGGCGGGACGCCGAATGGCCGGCTCCCGCCGGACAGCGCACGACGACGAAGGAGCACGCGATGAGCACGCCGAGCAGCACCCCCACCGACGCGACGACGACCGAGGCCTGGGGTCGCCTGCAGCAGCTGGCGGACCGCAAGGTCGACCTGCGCCAGGCGTTCGACGCCGATCCGCAGCGCGCCGAACGGTTCTCGTACGACGCTGCCGACCTCTTCGTCGACCTGTCGAAGAACCTCGTCGACGACGAGGTGCTCGCTGCGCTCGTCGACCTCGCCGGCCAGGTGGGCCTCACCCAGCGTCGCGACGCGATGTTCGCGGGCGAGCGCATCAACGTCACCGAGGACCGCGCGGTGCTGCACACGGCGCTGCGCGACCCTGAGGGCGTGCGCGTCGAGGTCGACGGCGAGGACGTCGTCCCGGTGGTGCACGAGGTGCTCGACAAGGTCTACGCCTTCGCCGAGAAGGTGCGCAGCGGCGAGTGGGTCGGCGTCACCGGCAAGCGCATCACGACGGTCGTCAACATCGGCATCGGCGGCAGCGACCTGGGGCCCGTCATGGTCTACGAGGCCCTCAAGCCCTACGTGCAGCCGGGTCTGAGCGCGCGCTTCGTCTCGAACATCGACCCGACCGACGTGGCCGAGAAGACGCGCGACCTCGACCCCGAGCAGACGCTGTTCATCGTCGCGTCGAAGACGTTCACCACTCTCGAGACCCTGACCAACGCCCGGCTGTGCCGGGCCTGGCTGCTCGACGGCCTGCGGGCCTCCGGCGCGATCGCCGACGGTGACGACGCGGCATCCGAGGCCATCGCGAAGCACTTCGTCGCGGTGTCGACGGCCCTCGACAAGGTGGCCGACTTCGGCATCGACCCGGAGAACGCCTTCGGCTTCTGGGACTGGGTCGGCGGGCGCTACTCCGTCGGCTCGGCCATCGGCACGTCGGTGGCCGTCGCCGTCGGCCCCGAGAACTTCTCCGCGTTCCTGGCCGGCATGCACGCGATGGACCGGCACTTCGTCGAGAGCGACCTCGCCGAGAACGTGCCGGCGCTCATGGGCCTGCTCAACGTCTGGTACGTCAACTTCCACGACGCTCAGACGCACGCCGTGCTGCCGTACGCCCAGTACCTGCACCGCTTCCCGGCGTACCTGCAGCAGTTGACGATGGAGAGCAACGGCAAGAGCGTGCGTTACGACGGCTCGCCGGTGACGACCGACACGGGCGAGGTGTTCTGGGGCGAGCCCGGCACCAACGGGCAGCACGCGTTCTACCAGCTCATCCACCAGGGCACCCGGCTCATCCCCGCCGACTTCATCGCCGTCGCCACGCCCGCGAACCCGCTCAAGGACGGCGACGCCGACGTCCACGAGCTGTTCCTCGCCAACTTCTTCGCGCAGACGGCCGCACTCGCGTTCGGCAAGACGGCCGACGAGGTGCGCGCCGAGGGCACCGACGAGGCGATCGTCCCGGCGCGCGTGTTCAGCGGCAACCGCCCGACGACCTCGATCATGGCCCCGGCGCTGACGCCGTCGGTGCTCGGCCAGCTCATCGCCCTCTACGAGCACATCACCTTCACCCAGGGCGTCGTCTGGGGCATCGACAGCTTCGACCAGTGGGGCGTCGAGCTCGGCAAGCAGCTGGCGAAGCAGGTGACGCCGGCGGTGGGCGGCGACGAGAGCGCCATCGCCGAGCAGGACGCCTCGACGCAGTCGCTCGTGCGCTGGTACCGCGCCCACCGCGAGGGCTGACCCCTCCGTGGTCCGCGGCTGGCTCCACCTGCTCGCCCCGCGTGGGGTGCGCGGTCAGGCGACGTGGGCGGCGGCCGTCGTCGTGGCGGTCGCCCTCGTCGCCGGGGGCACGGGCCTCGTGCTGCTGCTGCACACCTCCCTGACGAGCACCGTGCAGTCGACGCTCGAGGCCGTCGTGGACGAGGATGCCGCGGTGCTGGCCGACCGGGGTGTCGCGGGGCTGCGCGCGAGCGAGGTCGACCGCGGCGCGGACGGCATCCTCGTGCAGGTGGTGGCCGCCGACGGCACCGTGGCGTACACGTCGGCCGGCCGCACCGGCACCCCGGTCTCGGCGTTGCGGCCGGGCCCGGGGGAGGAGGCCGTGAGCGGGCGCAGCCCGCTCCCGCTGCCCGACGCGCTGACCGAGCCGATGGTCGTGGCGCGGGGCGCCACCGTCCCGGGTGGCGGCGACGTGGTGGTGCTGGCCCGTCGCGACCTCGAGGCCCAGGAGGAGGCGGTCGAGGTCGTCGGGGGGATGCTCGTGGTCGGCGTGCCGCTGCTCGTGCTCGTTGCCGCCGTCGTCACGTGGTGGCGGGTGGGGCGGGCCCTGGGCACCGTCGAGGACATCCGGGCGCAGGTCGAGCGCATCGGCGGCGGTCGTCTGGCCGAACGGGTGCCGGTGCCCCCCTCCCGCGACGAGGTCGCCCACCTCGCGACGACGATGAACGAGATGCTCACGCGGCTGCAGCGCAGCGACGACGCCCGCCGGCAGTTCGTCGCCGACGCCAGCCACGAGCTGCGCTCGCCCCTCGCCACCCTCACGGCAGCGGTCGAGGTCGCCGACGCCGACCCCGGCGGGCGGGGGTGGCACGAGCTGGGGCCCGTGGTCGCGGCGGAGTCGGCCCGCATGCAGCGCATGGTCGACGACCTGCTGCTGCTGTCGAAGGCCGACGGTGACGCACTGGGCGTGGCCCACGACGACGTCGACCTCGACGACGTCGTCGGCGACGTGGCCCGGCGGGCGCGACGCGGGTCTGCCGCGTCCGTCGAGGTGGATACGGTCCCGGTACGGCTCGTGGGTGACGCCCACCGGCTCGGTCAGCTCGCACAGAACCTCGTCGAGAACGCCACCCGGCTGGCCGGCCGCGTCGAGGTGCGGGTGCGTCCCGGTGACGACGGCGGGGCCGTGCTCGTCGTCGACGACGACGGCCCCGGCATCGCGCCGGACGACCGGGAGCGGGTCTTCGAGCGCTTCACCCGGCTCGACGCCAGCCGGGCGCGCCACTCGGGTGGATCGGGGCTCGGCCTCGCCATCGTGCACGAGATCGCCGCGGCGCACGGCGGGACCGTCCGGGTCGAGACGTCCCCGCTCGGGGGCGCCCGGTTCGTCGTCACCCTCGCCGCCGCACCCTCGGCGACGGTGCCGGCTCAGCCGGCGACGAGCCGGTAGCCGGCGCCGCGCACCGTCTCGATCGTCGTCGCCCCGAACGGCACGTCGATCTTGCGGCGCAGGTAGCCGACGTACACCTCGACGACGTTGACGTCGCCCTCGTAGGCGCCGTCCCACACCTGGTCCAGCAGCTCGGTCTTGCCGACGACCTGGTCGGGGTGGCGCATGAGGTGGTGCAGCAGGGAGAACTCCCGGGCCGTGAGCCGGATCGGGGTGCCGGACCGGTCGACGCGGTGGGTCGCGGGGTCGAGGCGCAGCGTCCCCATCTGCAGCACGGCCGGTCGTCGGGGCGCCCCACGTCGGACCAGGGCCCGCAGCCGCGCGGCGAGCACGACGAAGCTGAAGGGCTTGGTGAGGTAGTCGTCGGCCCCGAGGTCGAGGGCGTCGGTCTGGTCGAAGTCGCCGTCCTTGGCGGTGAGCATGACGACGGGGGTCCAGACCTCATGCGCCCGCAGCTGCTCGAGCACGCGGTAGCCGTCGAGCCTCGGCAGCATGATGTCGAGCACCATGGCGTCGTAGGCGTTCTCGGTCGCCGCCCAGAGGCCGCTCTCGCCGTCGTGCTCGACGTCGACGACCCAGCCCTCGCCCTCGAGGCCCCGCTTGACGACCTGCGCCAGCGCGACCTCGTCCTCGACGAGCAGCACCCTCATACGCCCATCCTGCCGCGTGTCCACGGTGCCCGCCGACCGGACGTCAGGGCGTGCTGCGCACGGGCGCGGTGCGCCGGCGTGCTCGCCACCAGTGGACGGCCGCCGGCACCAGGGACACCGCGACGACGACCAGGACGAGGGCGTCGAGGTTGCGCTGCAGCCAGGCGATCCCGCCGAGGAGGTAGCCGGCCACGACGAGGGCGGTCACCCAGAGCACCGCCCCGACGAGGGACCACGTGTAGAAGACGCGCCGCGGCATCCGACCGACGCCCGCCACGACGGTGACGAAGGTGCGCACGACGGGGACGAACCGGCCCAGCACGAGGGCCGCCGGGCCGTGCCGCTCGAAGAACTCCTGCGTGCTGTCGAGGTGCTCGACGCGGACGAGGCGACGCGGTCGCTCGCGCAGCGACGGACCGAGGCGGCGCCCGATCTCGTAGCCGCTGACGTTGCCGGTGAAGGCGGCTGCGGACAGCAGCACGCCGGCCAGGGGGAGGGGGAGGTCGAGCCCCGGCTGTCCGAGCTGGGCGCGGCGCACGAAGAGCCCCACCGCGAAGAGCAGCGAGTCACCGGGCAGGAACGGGAAGAGCAGCCCGCACTCGACGAAGACCATGAGAGCGGCGACGGCGACGAGCTGCTGTCCGAAGCGCGTCAGCAGCCACGAGGGGTCGAGCCAGCCGGGGCCGAGCGAGGGCGTCATCATGCCGCGACCGTATGGCGGGCCCGCTGAGAGGGCCCTGAGAGCGGTCGCTCAGCCTCCTCTCAGTGGTGTCGGGGGAGCCTCGCACCATGGACACCCTCGTCACGGGCATCGCACAGCTGTTGCCCTTCGCCTTCCCCCTCGTGGCAGCGGTCGTCTGGCTGGGCCTCGACCGACGCGGCAGGCTGGACCTCTCGGTCCGGGCGGTCGCGGCGCTCGCGCTCTGCGGGCTGCTCGTGCTCGTCGCCGGGCTGCTGCACTACGACCCGCGACCGTTCGTGGAGACCCCGTCGCTGCGCCCGCTCTTCCCGCACCCGGCCGACAACGGGTTCCCCTCCGACCACACGGCGTTCACGGCCGCCATCGCGCTCCTCGTCATGATCGTCCGGCGCCGCGTCGGCCTCGTGCTGCTGGTCGGGTCGGTGCTCGTGGGCGCCGCCCGGGTGCTCGCCCACGTGCACCACCCCGTCGACATCGTCGCCGGGGTGGTCGTCGCCGTGCTCGCCGTCGGGGCCACGCTCGCGGTACGACCGCCGTCCGCGCGGGCGACGACCGACGCGGACCTCCCTCAGCCTCGCCTCAGCGAGCGCGACCTACGTTCTCGCTCATGATCGCTCCCGCCGAGGACTCAGGCCTCTTCTCCGCCATCGCGGGGCTCCCCCTGCACCCGCTCGTCGTGCACCTCGCCGTCGTCGTCCTCCCGGCGTCGGCCCTGGCCCTCGTCGGCCTCGTGCTCGTCCCACGGTGGCGCGCTCGCTACGCCACTCTCACCGTCGCCGCCGCACTGCTCGGGACGGCGGGCGCGTTCGCTGCCAAGGAGTCGGGTGAGGCCCTCGCCGACCGCGTCGGTCTGCCGGCGGAGCACGCGGAGTGGGGTGACCGACTCTTCCTCGTCGCCGTCGTCTACGCGGTCGTCACCGTCGTGTGGTTCGTGCTGCACCGTCGCCAGGCCCGTCAGACCGTCGCCGCGGACATCGGCCGTGACTCGCGTGACGACCGTGACGGCCGTGACGGCCGTGCGACGATACCGGATCGCCGGGCCCGACCCACCGGCATCCTGAGCGCCGTCAATGCTGTGGCGGGCATCCTCGCGGTCGCCGTGCTCGCGCTCACCGTCGTCGTCGGGCACACCGGTGCCACCGCGGTCTGGGGCGACACTCCTGCCGCGAGCACCTCGAAGGGTGACGACGAGGGAGCGGCCGCTCCCGACGCGCCCTCCGGGACGGCCACCGCCGGGACCGCCGGGACCGCCACCGCCGGGTCGACTGCCACCGGGTCGACCACCGCCGGGTCGGCCACCTCGTCGGGGACGCGGACCGGCTCTCCCGCCAGGCCGAAACGGGCGGCATCCGTGGCCCACACGTACACGCTCGCCCAGGTGCACCGGCACGGTGACCGCTCGTCGTGCTGGGTCGCGGTCGACGGCTCCGTGTACGACCTCAACCGGTGGGTCGGCCGGCACCCCGGCGGGCCCGAGGCCATCCTCGGCATCTGCGGCTCCGACGCGACGTCGGCCTTCCACGCCCAGCACGGGCAGCAGCGGCGGCCGGCCGCCGAGCTGGCGACGTTCCGCATCGGCGCCCTGCGCTGACAGGCGGACCCGGTCGGGCCGCCGCCCTCCCCCGCCGTGCCCCCTCGGGGCCGGGTGCCGGGGCGGTGGCCCGACCCGCGGCGACACCCTCCCTGGGCACATGCCACCGCGGGCCGTGCTGCTCCCCCGGCGGGGAGGTTACGTAGTTCCTCTATGCACCTCAACCCCCTCAGGGGTGACCCCGACCAGACGTCGCCGTTTCGTGACCTGTTGTGGTGTCGTGTCGGCCGAAAGGCGCCCATCGAGTTCGGGCGCTCGCGTTCGGCGAGACGGCCGACGAGGTGCGCGCCGAGGGCACCGACGAGGCGATCGTCCCGGCGCGCGTGTTCAGCGGCAACCGGCCGACGACCTCGATCATGGCCCCCGCGCTGACGCCGTCGGTGCTCGGCCAGCTGCTGGCGAAGCAGGTGACGCCGGCGGTGGGCGGCGACGAGAGCGCCATCGCCGAGCAGGACGGCTCGACGCAGTCGCTCGTGCGCTGGTACCGCGCCCACTGCGAGGGCTGACCCCGGACCGCCATGGTCACGGACGACGGCGCCGCGGTCTCCTAGCCCTCGGACCGTCCGTCGGCGGCCTGCCCGCCGGTGGACGGACCCAGCCGTCGCAGCCGTTCGACCGAGGTCAGCCCGTCCGCACGGATGGCCGGGTCCCGCCACGGAGCGCCTACGCTGAGCCAGGCCTCCCGGAACCGCGCGGCCACGACGGGCGAGGAGTCCTGGTAGCCCCACTCCACGCCGCAGCAGGGGCAGAACGCGAACGACGGGGTGCGCCCGTCCGCACCCCACGGCAGGTCGAGGTCCTGGTAGCCGCAGACGCGGCAGAGTCGGGACCGTTCGAGGTCGCCGGGGGGCAGGTTCGTCGAGCCGGGGAACGCGGCCCGGACCGCGGCCAGCAGGCCCTCGTCGTCAGCGCGCACCTCCCACTCGTCCCCGCGCACCGAGACGAAGACGAGGAACGGCACCTCGTCGTCCGCGACGAAGCAGGTGACCTCGCCGCCGACCAGCTGCACCCGTCGTCCACCACGTCGACCAGCTCGGGGGTCGTCAGGCGCTCGGAAGTCGTCGCCAGCCGGGCGTCAGCCCAGCTCGAGGCGCAGCGCGACGGACCCTGCGTCGAGCACACCCCATACGTGTCGAAGTCCAAGTGGGAGCCCTTCGGCGCGGAGTCGATCTCGACGCGGAGCATGCGTCCGGGGTCGAACCGGCTCGCGACGCCCCGGCTCGCCGAGGGTGCGACCACCTGCTGCGTGACGTCGCGCAGGTCACCGTCGTCGTGGTGGGTGGGTGCCACGGAATACCCTCCGGGAGTGGGTGGGTTCGCTGGTCGAGTGCCGTACGAGCCAGGGTGGCGGTCCCCCGATCGTCGAGGGCGTCGCTCCCGGCGGTTCGGCCAGACCGAGACGCCAACCTAACCCGCGGGTGACCGGGTCCGGGCCGACGACGTCATGACGTGGCCTCGGGCATCAGGACGCGGAGAGCGACTCGTCGTCCCACTCGACGAGGTCGTCGACCGCGGACCTGAACCACCCGTAGAAGGTCGCGTGGGTCTCTCCCTGCTCGTAGCCCGGCACCTCGTAGTCGCCGACCACGCAGATGGGGGCAGCGCCGGGCTCGAGATCCCAGCACGCGACGTCGTCACGGTCAGTACGCCGGGCGAAGGGCACGAGGTGCCGAGCCGGATACCGCGTACGCAGCCCATGGTGGAGCGCGAGCAGGGGCTCGCCCCGCAGGACCAGCCAGGGCTCCAGGTCGACCAGACCCAGCCGGAGGATGCGCAGCAGCTCGGGCGGGTAGGCGAAGCCCACGGGCAGGGCGTCCTCGGGCAGCAGCTCCGGGATCGGGCCTACGCTTTCGGACCCGGTCGGCTCGGTCACGCCGCGTCCCACGCCGTCAAGCCCTCGACCAGTGCCCGTCTCAGTCCGAGCGCGTCGAGATCGACCGTTGCGTCGAGCCCGCCCAGTGTCGGTTTGCCGAGGTCGGCGATCAGACGAAGCGATCTCACGGTGCTCACCCTAGATCGATGGCGCGGTCGGCGGGGCGGTCAGACCGCCTTCGGGTGGGCCAGCACCCGGTTCAGGTGCAGTGTCACGGCTCGTCCGACGACGTGGGGTGGTCGCTCCCCCACGGTGTCCACGAGCAGGATCCCGCCGGCCGACAGGTTCAGCGTCGCCACGCCGTGCTCGTCGACGTCCGACACCCTCGCGCGCACCGTCAACCCGTCGGTCGGCCCGGGGTCAGACGCTCCACCCGCATCGTCGTCGTCGACCTCGACGTCGTCCCATGCCACCTCGCCCGGGACGTCCAGCTCGACGTCGACGACCGCGCCGGCGGCAGGTGCGTCAGGCCAGACGCACCAGCCCGACAGGCCGGGTGCCTCGACCCGGACGAGGTCGGAGACGTCAGCGCTGGCGGCCAGGATCTGCAGGTCCACCGGCAGGCACCTCTCGGTCGGGGACGCGGACGAGTCGGTCGGCCCAGTTGGGCGTCCGGTCACCGGAACGACGAGCTCGTCGAACCCACCCGGCCTCGACCTGCCGTGCGCACACGGGTACACGTGCTGCGCGCGGTCGTCTCGCACGCTCAGGCGAAGTCATCGGCGACCTCGCGCAGGACTGCTTCGTCAGAGGTGGAAGCGGCCGCGAGCAGCACCGCGAGAGCCCCCGAAGCGCCGGCGGACCTCAGCAGCTCGGCCAACCGGCGGTACGCCTCGTCGTCGCTGCCGGTGTCGGCGATCACCCGGGCGGTCAGGCGGTCGAAGCACGCCGTGCGCTCGGCCGGCGGCAGCCGCAGCACGAGCGCTCGGCACTCCACCAGAGCCGAGTGCGAGACCAGCAGGAACGGCTCCAACGCCGGAAGCACGGACACCGTCAGCGACGGGTCGGCCGAGCCCAGGATCCTCAGCGCCGTCGGACGCGACGCAAAGTCCCCGAGCGCCCAGCCCAAGGTCGCCTGCAGCTCGCCCCGCGGGATCCTCAGAACAGCCTCGCGGAAGCGGGCGTCGGCCTCGACCACAGCCGGCCACACCTCGCTGGGCGGCACCGGCCCCGTCACCCGATCGGCCCCGTCCGCCACGACTGCGGATCCTGGGGGCGGCTCGGCGCCGGCCCGGGTGCGGTGGTGGACACGGCTCCGGCCACTCCGGGCCGGGTCTCCGGACGTTGACGCGCCGCGCGGCACCAGCCCTGACTCGACCATCCCATCACCACCCACCTCGACGTCGACGCGGCCCGCGGCGGGGGCGGACCGGATGCGTTGCCGAACGCGTGGAGCTCGGCATCGGTACGGGCATTGTGCACCAGCACCCCGAGCCCTCGGTCCCGACGTGACGGCTGTGCAGGCGGTCGACGTCCAGGTTGCGGCCGGCCGACATCCTGCGGCTCAGGCGCCCGTCGAGTTCGGGTCGCGCCACCGCCGCTCGAACGGCAGGCGCCACGTGAAGGGCGAGACGAGCTGGTGGATCTGGTTGGGACCCCACGTGCCCACGTCGTAGGGGCGCACGATGGGCGGCTGCTCGAGCAGCGGCGACGAGATCTCCCAGAGCCTCTCGATGCCCTCGGCCGACGTGAACAGGGTGCGGTCGCCGCGGGCGGCGTCGTAGATGAGGCGCTCGTACGCCTCGAGCACGGCGCCGGCCCAGTGCGTCTCCTGCATCGAGAACTGCATCGAGAGCTTGTCGAGCTTCATGCCGGGGCCGGGCCGTTTGCCGTAGAACGACAAAGACATCCGCGCCTTGTCGGCCAGGTCGAAGGTGAGGTGGTCGGGGCCGTTGTCGCCGACTCCGGAGCCCGGCGGGAACATCGAGCGCGGGGGCTCCTTGAAGGCGATGGAGATGATGCGCGCGCCCTCGGCCAGCCGCTTGCCGGTGCGCAGGTAGAACGGCACGCCCGCCCAGCGCCAGTTGTCGACGTAGCACTTGAGAGCCACGAACGTCTCGGTCTGCGACTCGGGGCTCACACCGGGCTCGTCGCGGTAGCCGACGTACTGTCCGCGCACGACGTCGTGGGGGTCGATCGGCAGCATCGACCGGAAGACCTTGTTCTTCTCCTCGCTGATCGCCCCCGGCTCGAGGGCGGTGGGCGGCTCCATCGCGGTGAAGGCGAGCACCTGGAAGAGGTGGGTGACGACCATGTCGCGGTAGGCGCCGGTGCCCTCGTAGAAGTCGGCGCGCTGCGAGAGGCCGAGCGTCTCGGGCACGTCGATCTGCACGTGGTCGATGTGGTTGCGGTGCCAGATCGGCTCGAAGAGGCCGTTGGCGAAGCGGAAGGCGAGGATGTTCTGCGCCGCCTCCTTGCCGAGGAAGTGGTCGATGCGGAAGATCTGCTCCTCGTCGAACACCTGGTGCAGCTCGGCGTTGAGCGCCCGGGCGCTGGCGAGGTCGGTGCCGAAGGGCTTCTCCATGATGATGCGGCTGCGCTCGACGAGGCCGGCCTCGGCGAGCTGGTGCACCACCGCGAGGGCGGCCTTCGGCGGCACGGACAGATAGTGCAGCCGCCACGCCTCGGGCCCGAGGATCTTCTCCGACTCCTCCACCGCCGCCCGGATGCCCTGCGGCCCGGCGCTGCCCGGCACCCAGTGGATGCGGTCGGCGAACTCGCGCAGGTCGTCGTCGGTGACGTCGCGGCTGCTGAACTCCCGCACCGAATCGAAGGCGATCTCGAGGAACTCGTCGCGGCTCAGCTCGTCGAGGCTCGTGGCGACGACCCGCAGCCCCTCGATGAGCTGCGACTCGTGCAGGTGCAACAGTCCGGGCAGCAGCTTGCGGCGAGCGAGGTCACCGGTGGCACCGAACAGGACGACCGTGGTGGCTGACATGCACCCACCCTTTCGCACATCGCCCGCGGGGGCGAGGGGCCCCACCGCCCGGAGGGGTGGACGTCCTTCTGGTCACAGGGACTCGACGTGCACCCGCCCACGGTCGACGTGCCACCGGTGGGTCAGCCGGATGCCGTCGAGCAGCCCGACGTCGTGGCTCACCACGAGCACCGTGCCCGAGAACGCCGCCACCGCCGCCTCGAGCTGCTCGATGGCGTCGACGTCGAGGTGGTTGGTCGGCTCGTCGAGCACGAGCACGTTGACGGCCCTCCCCTGGAACAGGGCCATGCACGCCCGGGTGCGCTCGCCCATCGAGAGGCTGCGCGCCGGACGAGCGACGTGCTCGGCGCCGAGACCGAACTTCGCGAGCAGCGTCCGCACGTCGGCGGGCTGCCACGGTCGACCGGTGCCGGATGCCGGTCCGAGCGCCGTGCGGGCCAGCTCGGTCAGCGGTTCGTCGGAGTCGAGCTGCGAGCGGCGCTGGTCGAGCCGGCCGACCGTCACCCGCGCGCCGAGCGACCGTCGCCCGGCGTCGAGGGGCAGGTCACCGAGCAGCGTGTCGAGCAGCGTCGTCTTGCCGCTGCCGTTCTCACCGACGAGCGCCACCCGGTCACCGCGCCCGAGACCGAGCGTCACGGGTCCGAGCGTGAACGCGTCACGGTGCACCACAGCATCCGACAGCGTGGCGACGACGTCGGCGGAGGGCGGGCCCTCGCCCACGGTGTAGCGCAGCCGCCACTCCTTGCGGGGCTGCTCCACGGCGTCGAGGCGGTCGGCGGCCCGCTCGAGGCGGGCGCCCCTGGCGGCCTGGCGGTCGGCGCGGGCCAGGTGCTTCTCACGGATGTGCTTGTCGGCCTCGTCACCCCGGGCGACGTTGCGCCGGCCCCGCTCGGCCCAGTCGCGGCGCTGGCGGCTCTGCGCCAGCAGGCCGTCGCGCTCGGTGGCGTACTGCTCGTAAGCCTGCCGGGCGTGGCTGCGCACGACCTCGCGCTGGTGGACGAACTCGCTGTATCCGCCGGTGTAGTGGCCGATGCGCTGCTGGTGCACGTCGAGCTCGAGCACCCCCGTCGCCACCTCGTCGAGCCACCGGCGGTCGTGCCCGGCGACGAGCACCGGGCCCGGGTGGGTCACCACGAAGTCGGCCACGAGGTCGAGGCCGCGCACGTCGAGGTCGTTGGTCGGCTCGTCGAGCAGCAGGACGTCGTGGCGGCTCAGCAGAACGGCGACGAGGGCGGCCCGCGCCGCCTGCCCGCCCGACAGCGAGCCGAGCTGCCGGTGCGGGTCGACGCCGAGGCCGACCCGGGCGGCCACCTCCGGCAGCCGCTCCTCGAGGTCGGCGGCGCCGAGGGCCAGCCAGTGGTCGAGGGCCGCGGCGTAGGCGTCCTCGTCGGCGCGCTCGGGGTGATCGCCCGCCGACGCGAGGGCGGCACTCGTGCGCTCGAGGGCGCGGTCGGCATCCTCGACGCCGGTGCGGCGCCGGGCGTACGTCAGCAGCGTCTCGGACGGGTCGGGGATGACCTGGGGCAGCCATGCGATGGTCGCGTCGGCCGGGGCGAGCTTGACGGCGCCCGGACCGAGCGCCGGGTCGACGCCGAGGTCGCCGGCGAGGGTGCGCATGAGGGTCGACTTGCCGGAGCCGTTGGGGCCGACGACGGCGAGCACGTCGCCGTCGGTGACCGTGACGTCGAGGCCGGTGAAGAGGAGGCGGGCGCCGTAGGCGACGTCGAGGTCGCGGACGCGGAGGGTCGTAGACATGGGTGTCCTGGGGGTCGAGGCGGCGGGTGGGCGGCTCAGGACAGGTCCATGGTCGCGACGCTAGCCGCGCACCCCGAGCGACCTCAACCGATTTCCGGCGCACCTGCAAGCGACCCGGATGCTGCTCGGCCGGGCTCGGGCCCTCGAAACAGGCCGCCCCACCCCGCCCCACCCCGGCTTGGTCGAACGAACCGTTCGAGGTCGAACTCACTGCTGGATGCCGAACGCCGCGGTGCACCGGCGCGTTCGGCCGCGAACAGCGCGGCCGACCTCGAACGGTTCGTTCGGCGCAGTCGCCCGGGGGCGTGGGGGCCCGGGGGGGGGCCGGGGGGGGTCGACCACTCGACGGTGCCAAGCGCCCTCCCGACGGGGGGAGGGGGTCAGCTGAGGCCGGCGTCGTGGACGGCGATGGCGACCTGCACCCGGTTCTCCGCCTCGAGCTTGGCCAGCACCCGGGACACGTGCGCCTTGACGGTCGGCACGGAGAGGAAGAGGTCGCGGGAGATCTCGGCGTTCGACAGGCCCCGGCCGATGGCGAGCGCCACCTCGCGCTCGCGGTCGGTGAGGCACTCGAGCCGGCTCACCGCCTCGGCCCGCCGCAGCGCCTCGCCGTCGGTCTCACCGGAGGCCACATGGCTCATGAGCGTGGCCGTGACGCTGGGGCTGAGCATGGGTTCGCCGCGTGCGACCGCGCGCACCGCCTCGACGAGCCGCCGCGGCTCGGTGTCCTTGAGCAGGAAGCCGTGCGCCCCCGACCGCAACGCCTGCACGACCATCTCGTCGGCGTCGAAGGTCGTCAGCACGATGACCCGGAGACCGGGCCGCCCGGCACCCGCAGCCCGGTCCCCCTGCAGCAGCATCCGCGTCGCCTCCAGCCCGTCGCGCCGCGGCATGCGGATGTCCATGAGCACGACGTCGGGCCGCTCGCGCGCGACGACCTCGATCGCCTCCACGCCGTCGCCGGCCTCGGCGACCACCTCGAGGTCGGGCGCCCCGCCGAGGATGAGCCGCAGCCCCGCCCGCACCAACGCGTCGTCGTCGACGAGCACGATGCGTGTCACCGACCCACCCGCCGCCTCGCTCATGCCGACCACGGTAGGCGGGCCTGCACGACGAAGTCACCGCGCCGGTCGGGACCGTACGTCAGCTCGCCACCGGCGAGGACCGCCCGCTCGGTGATGCCCACGAGCCCGAGACCCGAACCCGTCGGCGCCGCAGTGCCTTTCGCGGTGTCACGACCCACGAGCACCGGGATGCCGTTGCGCACCGTGAGGCTGACGGCCCCCGTCCCCGTGTCGCCACGACCGCTCCCGTGCCCGTCGTGGGCCGACACGCGCACCGTCACCTGGACCGGCATCCGAGGGGCGTGCTTGCGGGCGTTCGTCAGACACTCCTGCACGATGCGGTAGCAGCTGCGCGAGACCCCGGACGGCACGAGAGCGGTGTCCCCGTCGACCGTGCACCGCACGTCGGCCCCCGACGAGCGGGTCTCCTCGACGAGGGCGTCGAGGTCGCAGAGCGTCGGCTGGGGGGCGTCGGGCGCGGCTCCGGCGGGCGACGGGTCGGTGGTGGTGGGCACGTCGCGCAGCACGCCGAGCACGGCCCGCAGCTCGGTCAGGGCCTGGTTGGCGTTGCTGCGTACGACCTCGGCGGTCGCCGCGACCTCGTCGGGGGAGAGGTCGGTGCGGTAGGTGAGCGCGCCGGAGTGCATGGCCACCAACGAGATCCGGTGGGCGAGCACGTCGTGCATCTCCCGGGCGATCCGCGCCCGCTCGGCCACCTGCGCCTGCACGACTCGCATGGCCTGCTCGCGCTCGGCGGTGATGGCGCGCTCCTGCAGCGACGCCACGAACGCCCTGCGCTCGCCGATGGCCCAGCCGATGCCGATGGCGGCGACGTACGTCAGCACCCCGATCGCGACGTTGGTCAGCGTCTCGTCCTGCCGGGCGGGGTAGACCACCTGGTTCGCGTAGCCGGCGGCCATCCACGGCACCACCATGACGACGAGCTCGCGCCAGCGCCGGCGGGTCGCGAGCGAGACGAGGGCCACCCCCGAGGCGCCGATCGCGCTCGCCCCGAGGCCGCTGGCCAGGGCGGTGCCCAGGGCGGTCGCGACGGGCCACCGGCGCCGCACCGGCAGGGCGGCGACCGCGAGCAGCCCGAGCGCGAGGTCGACCCAGAGCCAGGAGCCGCCGAACCGGGCCGACAGGTCTCCGCGGTCGAGGCCGAGCCACATGAACCACCACACGAGCAGACCGAACAGCAGGGCGACGAGCAGGCGCCACGTCTCGCCCCACACGTGGCCCGACCGGGTGCGGGCGACTCGGGGCAGGGGCACCCGCCCAGCGTAGGAGCCTCGCGGGCCCACCGGCATCCGCCCGGGGTAGGGGTCTCGGGGTCGCCACCCTGACCCCGGTCAGGGTCGGACGCGACTTTGGTAGGGGTCAGGATCAGGCTGATGACTGATGTGCGCGCACCCCGGCGCGCGGCAGGGTTGAGCCATGATCACAGTGGAGCGTCTCACCAAGAGGTACGGGCCGTTCACGGCCGTCGACGACATCTCGTTCGAGGTGAAGCCCGGCCTCGTCACCGGGTTCCTCGGGCCCAACGGCGCGGGCAAGACGACGGCCATGCGCATCATGGCCGGCCTCACGCCGCCGACCTCCGGCTCGGCCACCGTGCTCGGCCGCCCCTACGCCGAGCTCCCCGACCCGGGCCGGCACGTCGGGCTCCTGCTCGACGCGTCGGCGCAGCACGCCGGACGCACCGGTCGCGAGGTGCTCACCCTCGGCGCGATGCTCATGGGCATCGACCGGAAGCGCGTCGACGAGATGCTCGCCGTCGTCGGCCTCACCGAGAAGGAGGCCGGTCGCCGCGTCCGCAACTACTCCCTCGGAATGCGCCAGCGCCTCGGCATCGCCCACGCGCTGCTCGGCGACCCCGAGGTGCTCATCCTCGACGAGCCGGCCAACGGCCTCGACCCCGCCGGCATCCGCTGGATGCGTGACCTGCTGCGCGGCTACGCCGACGAAGGCGGCACGGTGCTGCTCAGCTCGCACCTGCTCAACGAGATCGAGCGTGTCGCCGACGAGCTCATCGTCATCGGCAACGGCACCATCGTGGCCCGCGGCACGAAGGACCAGCTGCTCGCCGGGGCCGGCACCCTCGTCCGCTCGACCGACGACGAGGCCCTCATGGGCGCGCTCGCCGAGCGGGCCGTCGTCGCCCACCGCGCCGCCACCGGCGGCCTGCAGGTCGAGGCCGAGCCGCTGCAGGTCGGCGAGGTCGCCGCCGCCCGCGGCATCGTGCTGACCGAGCTGCGCAGCGGCGACAGCCGCGGGCTCGAGGAGATGTTCCTCGAGCTCACCGCCACCAACGCCCGAGAGGAGGTGGCGGCATGAGCACCCAGAGCACCACCGCCCCCCACCAGAACGTCTCCGCCAAGGCCGAGTCGGCCCTGCCCACCGTGGCCCGGATGCCGTCCCGCCTCGCAGGTGCCCGCCCGACCTCGGGCGTCCCCTTCGCCCGCCTAGTGCGGGTCGAGCTGCGCAAGCAGCTCGACACCCGAGCCGGCCAGTGGCTCGTCGGGGCCATCGGGCTCGTCGTCGTCGCCGCGCTCGTCATCATGTTCCTCACCGACGGCGGTGACCACCCGTTCGGCGACTACCTGCAGGCGACGGCCATGCCGACCGCGATCATCCTGCCGGTCGTCGGCATCCTCGCCGTGACGTCCGAGTGGAGCCAGCGCACCGGGCTCGTCACCTTCGCGCTCGAGCCGCGCCGGGCCCGGGTCGCCTGGGCCAAGCTCGTCTCGTCCCTGCTCATCGGCGTCGCGGCCGTCGTGCTCTCGCTGGCCCTCGCCGCCCTGGCCCACCAGGCCGCCATCACGCTGCGTGGCGCCGACGGCAGCTGGAGCATCGAGGGCCTCGCGGTCGTCGGCGCGGCCCTCTACGTGCTGCTCGGGCTCGTGCAGGGCGTAGCGTTCGGCATGCTCTTCCGCAACACCCCGGCCGCCATCGTCACGTACTTCGTCCTGCCGACCGTCTGGACGATCCTCGGGGCGCTCATCAGCTGGCTCGAGAAGCCGGCCCAGTGGCTCGACCTCAGCCGCACCATGCAGCCCCTCTTCGGTGGGTCGCTCACGGGTGAGCAGTGGGCCCAGCTGGGCACGTCGGCCGCGGTCTGGGTGGCCCTGCCGCTCGCCGTCGGCATCTGGCGCCTGACCCGCGCCGAGGTGAAGTAGCACTCACCCACAGACGAGGGATGCCGCTCACCGGACGGGGGTGAGCGGCATCCCTTTGCCATTTCTCGGCTCGGCGGCCGAGTCAGGGGCCAGCGGGCGTCGGTGGCGCGTCAGTGTGCGGCGTGCGTCGCGCTCTCGCGGACGGGCTCCGTCACGACCTTGGCGTCGTCGGCCATGCCGCCGGGGTTGTCGCCCCCGAGACCGGCCCGCACGAGCTCTTCGATCTGGGCGCCGGTGCCCGCGTCGACGTTCTTCCAGTACTGGAAGGCCTTCTCGAGCACCGGGCTCTTGACGCCGCCGAGCAGGTGCCCGGCCACGGTCTCGACGAATGCCTCGCGCTGCGCGTCGTCCCAGACCTCGCGCACGAGGGCGCCGGCCTGGCTCCAGTCGTCGTCGTCCGGGCGCAGCGTGTAGGCCTGACGCACCATGGCCCCGTCGGCCTCCCAGCCGTCCTCGACCTCACCGACGTTGTCGGCGTAGCCACGGCCCATGCTGTTCGGGGCGTAGACCGGCGCGTCGCCGTTGTGGTCGAAGGCCATCGGGCCGTCCTGCGTGTACGTGTTGAGGTTCTCCACGCGCGGGCGGTTCACCGGCAGCTGCAGGTAATTCGGGCCGATGCGGTAGCGGTGGGTGTCGCTGTAGGCGAAGGCGCGCCCGAGCAGCATCTTGTCGGGGCTGAACCCGATGCCCGGCACGACCGAGCTCGGCTCGAAGGCCGACTGCTCGATCTGGGCGAAGAAGTTCTCGGGGTTGCGGTTCAGGGTCATCGTGCCGACCCTGATGAGCGGGTAGTCGCTGTGCGGCCACGTCTTCGTCAGGTCGAACGGGTTGAGGTGGTAGCCCTTCGCGTCCTCGTACGGCATCGCCTGGATCGACAGCGTCCACGTCGGGAAGTCGCCCTTGTCGATGGTCTCGTAGAGGTCGCGACGGTGGTGGTCGGCGTCCTGCCCGGCGATGCGGGTGGCCTCCTCGCCGGTGAGGCCCTCGACACCCTGGTCGGAGTGGAAGTGGTACTTCACCCAGTGCTTCTCGCCCTCGGCGTTGACCCAGAGGAAGGTGTGGCTGCCGTAGCCGTTCATGTGGCGGAACGTCTTGGGGATGCCGCGGTCGCCCATGAGGTAGGTCACCTGGTGGGCCGACTCGGGGTTGAGGGTCCAGAAGTCCCACTGCATGTGGTTGTCGCGCAGGCCCGAGCCGCCGAGACGCTTCTGGCTGCGGATGAAGTGGGGGAACTTCATCGTGTCGCGGATGAAGAACACCGGGGTGTTGTTGCCGACGAGGTCGTAGTTGCCCTCGGTCGTGTAGAACTTCAGCGAGAAGCCGCGCGGGTCGCGCCACGTGTCGGGGCTGCCCTGCTCGCCGGCGACCGTCGAGAAGCGGGCGAGCATGTCGGTCTTGACGCCGGGCTGGAACAGCGCCGCCTTGGTGTAGCGCGAGACGTCCTCGGTGGTCTCGAAGAATCCGAAGGCGCCCGAGCCCTTGGCGTGGACGTTGCGCTCCGGGATGCGCTCGCGGTTGAAGTGCGCCATCTGGTTGAGGAAGTGCACGTCGTGGAGCAGGATCGGACCGTCCGGCCCCATCGTGAGCGAGTTACGGTCGCTGGGGGCCGGGGCACCGTTGTCGGTGTGCGACCCGAGGTGCGCCTCCTCGCTGGGTGCGGTCTTGACCGACTGGCCGTCGCGGATGGTGTCCGTCATCTCTTCACTCCTGGGGTGTGGGGTGCTCGGCCGTGACGTCACGACCGGTGCTTCCTTTTCGTCCCTACCCCGTCGACCGCCCTCCTGCGCGCGACGCGCCGGAATCACGGCGGGCACCCAGCGAGGATGCCGGTGGGTGGCCCGAATGCGGTCGAGGCCGGCAGCCGCCCGCCGTTAGGCTGGCCCGCGTGATCGACATCAAGCTCGTGCGTGACGAACCCGACCGGGTGCGGGCCTCGCAGGCCGCCCGCGGGGAGGACCCGGGGGTCGTCGATGCCATCCTCGCCGCCGACGAGCAGCGCCGCTCCGCCCTCGGGGAGTTCGAGTCGCTGCGCGCCGAGCAGAAGCTGGTCAGCAAGTCGGTGGGCGCCGCCATGGGCGCTTTCCAGAAGGCGCGCAAGAGCGGGGCCGACGACGCCGACGCGCTGGAGAAGGCGGCCCACGAGGCCCGCGCCCACGCGGCGACGCTGAGCGAGAAGGTCAAGGGCCTCGAGGGTCTGGCCGACGAGGCCGGTACCGAGCTCGACCGTCTGCTGCGCACGGTCGGCAACGTCATCATCGACGGCGTGCCGGTCGGGGGCGAGGACGACTACGCCCTGCTCGAGACGGTCGGCACCCCGCGTGACTTCGCCGCAGAGGGCTTCGAGCCGCTCGACCACCTCGCCCTCGGTGAGCGCCTCGGCGCGATCGACATGGAGCGCGGGGCCAAGGTCGGTGGCGCCCGGTTCTACTACCTCACCGGTGTCGGGGCCCTGCTCGAGCTGGCGCTGCTCAACATGGCCATGGCCCAGGCCACGGCCGCCGGCTTCACGCCGATGATCACGCCGACGCTGGCGCGGCCCGAGGTGATGGCCGGGGCCGGCTTCATCGACGCCCACGACGACGAGGTCTACAAGCTCAAGGACGACGAGCTCTACCTCACTGGCACCTCGGAGGTGGCCCTGGCGGGCTACCACGCCGACGAGATCATCGACCTGTCGAAGGGCCCGAAGCGCTATGCCGGGTGGTCGGCCTGCTACCGCCGCGAGGCGGGCTCGCACGGCAAGGACACCCGCGGCATCATCCGCGTGCACCAGTTCCACAAGGTCGAGATGTTCAGCTACTGCCGGCCCGAGGACGCCGAGGCCGAGCACCAGCGCCTCCTCGCCTGGGAGCGCGAGATGCTGGCCAAGATCGAGGTGCCCTACCGCATCATCGACACCGCCGCCGGTGACCTCGGTGGCCCGGCCGCGCGCAAGTTCGACTGCGAGGCCTGGGTGCCCACCCAGGGCCGCTACCGCGAGCTCACCTCGACGTCGAACTGCACGACGTACCAGGCCCGTCGTCTGAACACGCGCGAGCGCGACCCGCAGGGCTCGGGCACGCGCGCGGTGGCCACCCTCAACGGCACCCTCGGCACGACGCGCTGGCTCGTCGCCATCCTCGAGAACCACCAGCAGGCCGACGGGTCGGTCCGCGTGCCCACCGCGCTGCAGCCCTTCCTCGGGCGCGAGGTCCTCACCCCCGTCGACTGACCTGCCTGTGAGACGTCGCGCCGGATGCCGGGTCGCCGGGTCCACGCGGACGGTCACGCCGCGCCCGGTGCGGCCCACCCGGCATCCGGGCTTTGACTTCGAGCACTCGAAGTTCCTAGCGTCGTGTGGGTGAGCCAGTCGACCACGAGCCGTACGTACACGATCAAGGAGGCAGCCGCCCTGACCGGGCTGCCGGCCTCGACGCTGCGCTACTACGAGCAGATCGGCGTCATCCCGCCCGTGGGGCGGGGGGAGAGCAGCGGCCACCGCGTCTACGACGAGGCCACCCTCGACAAGGTCATGTGGGTGGCCTGCCTCGCCGCCACCGGGATGTCCGTCGGTGACATGCGCCGCTACGTCGCCAACGGCGCCGCGGGGGCGGCGGCCGCCGCCGAGCAGCTCGAGCTCATGCAGGCCCAGGCCGCGCGGCTCGAGCTCGAGGCCCGACGCCTCGAGCTGCGCACGCGCTACGTGCGGCTCAAGGTCGACTACTGGCACGCCGTCGCAGCGGGCGACACCGAGCGGGCCGAGCTCATCGGGGCCGAGGCCCGGTCGCTCGCCGACGCCCTGCACGGGACGCGCGAGGCCTGACCTCGTCGACGGGCCGACGAGGCGCGCTCCCTGAGGTTTGGCTGACAACGGCCACCGGGTACCTCCCGGTGGCCGCCCGAGAGAGAGGACACCGCCGATGCAGATCACCCGCAGCTCCGTCGCCACCGCGAAGGGCCCCGCCGACTGGTTCACCGGCGACGTCTGGATCGACGCCGTCGCCGCGGCCCCCTCGCCCTCGCGCGTGTCGGCGAACCTCGTCCACTTCATGCCCGGTGCCCGCACCCACTGGCACCGCCACGTGCTGGGCCAGACCGTCTTCGTCACCGAGGGCGTCGGCCTCTGCCAGCGCCGCGGCGGGCCCGTCGAGGTCATCCGGCCCGGTGACCGCGTCCTCTTCGAGGCCGACGAGGAGCACTGGCACGGCGCGGCTCCCGACCGGCTCATGGTGCACGTGGCCATCAACGAGGGCGACGACGACCACGACGTCGTGCAGTGGCTGGCGCCGGTCACCGACGACGAGTACCTGGCCGCGTCGGCATCCGACTGACGTCACCCCCGGGCGTGACCGACGCCCGACAGGAGACCCGGGGCCGCACCGGCCCCCGTACCGAGAAACCCATCCCCAGAAGGAGATCCGACATGCGCGTCAACGCGTACGCCGCCCCCGCGGCCGGCGAGCCCCTCGCCCCCACCACCGTCGAGCGCCGCGAGGTCGGTGCCAACGACGTCCTCATCGACATCGAGTGGGCCGGCATCTGCCACTCCGACATCCACACCGTCAACGGCGACTGGGGCCCCCAGCCCTTCCCCGTCGTGCCGGGCCACGAGATCGTCGGCACGGTCTCCGAGGTCGGCTCCGACGTCAAGCGCCACCAGGTCGGCGACCGCGTCGGCGTCGGCTGCATGGTCAACTCGTGCGGCGAGTGCGACAACTGCCGCAACGGTGACGAGCAGTACTGCGTCAAGGGCATGGTCGGCACCTACGCCGCCACCGACCACGACGGCACGACGACGCAGGGCGGCTACTCGACCCACGTCGTCGTCGACGCCGACTACGTGCTGCAGGTGCCGAAGAGCCTCGACCCCGCGGCGGCCACCCCGCTGCTGTGCGCCGGCATCACGACCTACGCGCCGCTGCGCAAGTGGGGCGCCGGGCCGGGCAAGAAGGTCGCCGTCGTCGGCCTCGGCGGTCTCGGCCACATGGCCGTCAAGATCGCCCACGCCCTCGGCGCCGAGGTGACCGTGCTCTCGCAGTCGCTGAAGAAGCAGGAGGACGGTCTGCGACTCGGGGCCGACCACTACTTCGCCACGTCCGACCCCGACACGTTCGAGCACCTCGCGAACAGCTTCGACCTCATCGTCAACACGGTGAGCGCGAAGATCGACGTCGACTCCTACCTCGGTCTGCTCGCGGTCGACGGCACCCTCGTCAACGTCGGCGCGCCCGGGGAGCCGCTCGCGGTCAACGTCTTCTCGCTGCTGACGAACCGCCGCTCGTACGCGGGCTCGATGATCGGCGGCATCGCCCTCACCCAGGAGATGCTCGACTTCTGCGCCGAGCACGAGATCGGGGCCGAGGTCGAGGTCATCCCCGTCGACAAGGTCAACGAGGCCTACGAGCGCGTGCTCGCCTCCGACGTGCGCTACCGCTTCGTCATCGACGCGAAGACCATCGCCTGACCCGACCGGTCGTCACGGTGGTGCGGGCGGCGGATGCCGTCTCCCGCACCACCGCAGGCCGGGCCCCTTCCCCCCGGGGCGACGGCACGCAAGGCTGGGGGGCATGAGCGACGACACGACCTTCGACATCATCGTCATCGGCCTCGGGCCCGGAGGTGAGGACGTCGCCGGGACACTGGCCCAGGGCGGCCTGTCCGTCCTCGCGCTCGACCACCGTCTCGTCGGGGGCGAGTGCCCGTACTGGGGCTGCATCCCCTCCAAGATGATGATCCGCGCCGCCGACGCGCTCGCCGAGGCGAGGCGGGTACCCGGCCTCGCCGGCACGGTGGGTGCCGTGACGCCGGACTGGTCGGTCGTCGCGCAGCGGGTGCGTGACGAGGCCACCGACGACTGGGATGACACGGTCGCCGTCGAGCGGCTTGAAGGCAAGGGCGTGACCTTCCGCCGGGCCACCGGCCGCATCGTCGGACCCGGCAAGGTCGAGGCCGACGGCACGACCTACACCGCCCGCCGGGGCATCGTCGTCAACACCGGCACGACCCCGGCCGTGCCGCCCGTCGACGGTCTCGAGACGGTGCCCTACTGGACCAACCACGAGCTCATCGAGGCCAAGCAGCTGCCCGCCTCGGTCGTCGTGCTCGGGGGCGGGGCCATCGGGTCCGAGCTGTCGCAGGTCATGGCCCGCTTCGGCACGACCGTGACGGTCGTCGAGGCCGCGCCGAGGCTCGTCGCCGCCGAGGAACCCGAGTCGGGCGACCTGCTCAAGGAGGTCTTCGAGGCCGAGGGGATCACCGTGCACGTCGGGGTGGGCGCCGACCGTGTCGAGAAGGCCACGCTCGACGAGGGTGCCGGCGGCGGCGAGGGCGTCAAGGTTGTGCTCGCCGACGGCACCGAGGTCGTCGCCAAGCGGGTCGTCGTGGCGACGGGCCGCCGGGCCGACCCCGTCGCCGTGGGCCTCGACACCGTCGGCGTCGCGTCGGGCGCGCGGTTCGCCCCGGTCGACGACCGCTGCCGGGTCGAGGGCGCCGACGGCGTATGGGCGATCGGGGACCTCACCGGCAAGGGCGCCTTCACCCACGTCTCGATGTACCAGGCCGGCATCGTGGCCCGGGACGTCCTCGGGCAGGAGGGGCCGGCCGCCGACTACGAGGCCCTGCCCCGCGTCACCTTCACCGACCCCGAGATCGGGGCGGTCGGGCTCACCGAGAAGCAGGCCCGCGACCGGTACGACTCGGTGCAGGTGGGCCTGACTCCCCTGGCCGAGACGACCCGCGGCTGGATCCACGCCAAGGGCCACGAGGGCTTCATCAAGGTGGTCGCCGACGCCGACCGCGGTGTCGTCGTCGGCGCGACGACGATGGGACCGGCCGGAGGCGAGGTCATGGGGGCGCTCGCGGTGGCGGTGCACGCCGAGGTGCCGCTCGACACCCTGCGCTCGATGATCTACGCCTACCCGACCTTCCACCGTGGCATCGAGGACGCCATCTCTCGGCTCGAGTGAGCGGCGGCTAGCGTTGGGGCATGGCCCAGCGTCTGCTCGCCCTCGACCTCGACGGCACCACCCTCAACCACATGGGCGAGCTCTCGCCCCGGGTCCGTGACGCGGTAGCGGCCCTGCCCGACGACTTCGAGGTGGTCATCGCCACCGGGCGCTCGATCCTCGCCACGACCCCGGTGCTCGACCAGCTCGGGCTGAGGCATGGGTTCGCCGTCTGTGCCAACGGCGCCGTCACGCTGCGTCTCGACCCCGACGAGCCGCTCGGCTACGAGGTCGTCGACCAGGTGACCTTCGACCCCAAGGCCGTGCTCGAGAAGATGCGCATCGCCCTGCCCGACGCGCTCATCGCCGTCGAGGAGCTCGGCGTCGGCTTCAAGGTCAGCGCCCCGTTCCCCGACGGGGAGCTCATGGGCGAGTCGCGGGTGGCGACGTGGGACGAGCTCGTCGAGCACCCGGTCACCCGCGTGACCCTGCGCCAGCCCGAGTCGAGCGCCGAGGAGTTCATGGAGCTGGTCGAGCGCGCCGGCCTGCACGGCGTCTCGTACGCCGTCGGCTGGTCGGCCTGGCTCGACATCAACCCGGAGGGTGTCTCCAAGGCGTCCGCCCTCGAGCTCGTGCGCCGGCGCATCGGGGTCGAGCCGACCCACACCGTCGCTTGCGGCGACCAGCGCAACGACGTCGAGATGCTGCACTGGGCCGCGTGGGGCGTCGCCATGGGCAACGCCCCCGACGCGGTCAAGGCCGTCGCCGACGAGGTGACGGGCGACGTCGACGACGACGGCCTCGTGCCCGTGCTCGAGGCACTCACGCAGTCGGTGCGGTCGGGGACGCCGTTCCGCGAGAACGTCGCCTCCCAGGCCACGTCCCGCGTCGAGCTCTGACGGGGGCCGGCCGTGCCCATCGTCTACGTGCACGGCGTCGCCGTCCGCGACGACGACCCCGACCTCGCCCGACGGGCCAAGCCCCTCGGTGAGGTGCCGTGGCCGACCATCGAGGCCCACCTGCGCGAGCACGTCGCACCGGCGGTCAGCGACGACCCGGAGGGCGTACCCGTCCTCCGGGTCCACTGGGGCGACCTCGGAGCCCGGTTCGCGTGGGGTGGGCGCTCGCTCGTCTCGCGCCCGGGCAACCCCACCGGGGTGCCGGCCGCCGCCCTCGAGGGCGTCGCCCGGGCGCAGGATGCCGTGGCCGACCTCGCCGATGAGACGACAGACGGGCCAGGGTCGGGTTCGCCTGCCTCAGAACTTCCAGCGTCTTCGGCGGGTCCGTCCGCCGGGCAGGCCGACCCGCCGGCATCCGATCGGATCGGGCTGCGCGAGCGCGGGATCCGCGGTCTCAGCCGGACCGTCACGGCGCTGAGGCGGCCGTTCGAGGACTTCGTGCCGGTGTTCATCGGCGACGTGCTGACCTACGTCGCGACCCGCGGTACCGCCGAGGCCCCCGGGCCGATCGTGCAGCGGGTGCTCGACGGTCTCGAGGTGGCCTCGTTCGCCGCCCACAGCCGGGGTGAGCCGCTCGTCGTGCTCACCCACAGCATGGGCGGGCAGATCGTCTACGACGTGCTCACCCACTTCCTGCCGCGGATGCCCGAGCTGCACGACGTGCGTGTCGACTTCTGGTGCGCCGCCGCCTCGCAGGTCGGCTTCTTCGAGGAGCTCGGGCTCTTCCTCGAGAGCGACCCCGACCGCGGTCCGCACGAGGGAGACCCGTCCGGCGGGCTGACGCCGATGCCGTCGGAGCAGTTCCTCGGCGGCTGGTGGAACGTGTGGGACCACTCCGACCTGCTCAGCTTCCGTGCGGCCGGCATCATCGACGGGGTCGACGACTCGGCCTTCTTCGCCTCGGGCTCACTCGCCACCGATCACAACAAGTACCTCGTGCAGCCGGAGTTCTACCGCCTGTTCGCCGAGCGGGTCCGGGCGAGCCTGGCCGCGGGGGAGCGGTAGCGAGAAAAGATGGGGACGTCGTGTCGAGGGCCTCAGCCCCCGTTCGACGTGAGGGTGAGGCAGGGCAACGGGCCCGGCCGACGACAGAGGAGAGACCCATGCGATTCATGCTCATCGTCCCCGCCACCGCCGACTCCGAGGCCGGCCGCATGCCGACCGAGCAGGAGCTCGCCGCCATGACGAGCTACAACGAGGAGATGCTGCGCGCCGGTGTGCTCGTCGCCGGCGAGGGGCTCCACCCCACGAGCCGGGGCGCCCGCGTGACCTACACCCCCGACGGCGAGGTCAGCGTCACCGACGGCCCCTTCGCCGAGACCAAGGAGCTCATCGCCGGCTTCACCATCATCGACGTCTCGTCGAAGGAGGAGGCGCTCGAGTGGCTGCGGAAGTGGCCGCGCAGCGCGAGCGACCCCGAGTTCACCATCGAGCTGCGTCAGGTCTTCTCGGCCGAGGACTTCGGCGACGAGCTGACGCCCGAGCTGCGTGAGCGGGAGGACCGCATGCGCGAGGAGGCGGCCCGCAACGCCGCCCAGGGCTGACGGGGCCGACGGGGCCGACGGACGTGACGGACGTGACGGACGTGACGGACGTATGACCGCGAGCCCCGAGGAGGTCCGGCGCACCGTCGAGGCGGTGTGGCGCATCGAGGCGGCCCGGGTGACCGCCGTCGTCGCGCGGCTCGTCGGGGACATCGGCCTTGCCGAGGACCTCGCCCAGGACGCCGTCGTGCAGGCCATCGAGCAGTGGCCCCGCGACGGCGTCCCGGACCGCCCCGGGGCCTGGCTCACCGCCACCGCGCGGCGCCGGGCGGTCGACCGCATCCGCCGCGACGTGACGCTGGCCCGCAAGCTGCAGCTGCTGGGCCCGGCCGAGGAGCTGCGGGTGGCGGCGCTGACCGAGGGCGACCTCGACCTCGCACTGGAGGACGTCCGCGACGACGTGCTGGCGCTCGTCTTCGCCGCCTGCCACCCGGCGCTCGGCGCCCAGGTGCGGATCACGCTGACCCTGCGCATGATCGGAGGTCTCACGACCCGTGAGATCGCCCGCGCCCTGCTCACCCCCGAGTCGACCGTGGCGCAGCGGGTCTCGCGGGCCAAGCGCACACTCTCGGCCGACGGGGTGCGGCTCGAGATCCCCACCGGGGCCGACCTCGCGCCGCGTCTCGCCTCCGTGCTCGAGGTCGTCTACCTCATCTTCAACGAGGGGTACTCGGCGACGACGGGCCGCGACTGGGTGAGGGGCGACCTCATGGAGGAGGCCGTGCGCCTCGGCCGCGTCCTCGCCTCCCTCACGCCGCGGGAGCCCGAGGTGCACGGGCTGCTCGCCCTCATGGAGATCCAGGCCTCGCGCACCCGTGCCCGCCTCGGCCCGCGCGGGGAGCCGGTGCTCCTGCTCGACCAGAACCGCACCCGGTGGGACCGTGCCCTCGTGCGGCACGCGTTGGCGGCCCTCGACCGGGCGGCCGAGCTCGTCGGCGTGCCGGAGGGCGGCGGACTACCCACCCGGCCGATCGGGCCCTACCAGCTTCAGGCCGAGATCGCGGCCGTGCACGCGCGGGCCGCCACCGCCGACGCCACCGACTGGCAGCGCATCGTCGGCCTCTACGACCTGCTGCGGGAGTCGCGCCCCTCTCCCGTCGTCGACCTCAACCGGGCCGTCGCGCTGTCGTACGCCGTCGGGCCCGCCCCTGCCCTGGAGGCCGTCGACGACCTCATGGCCGGCGGGGCGCTCGACGGCTACCACCTGCTGCCGAGCGTGCGCGCCGACCTGTTGCTGCGGCTTGACCGGCCGTCCGAGGCACGGGCCGAGCTGGTCCGTGCGGCGGCGATGACCTCGAACGAGGCCGAACGTGCCCTGCTCGAGCGTCGGGCCGACGCCCTGGATGCGGCTCCGCCCGAGGCGTGAGGGCCGCTCGAGCAGATCGGGGCGCCGTCGTCGCCGGTCCGAACACGACCCGAACACGACTCTCGCCCCACGTTGACCTGCGCGGCGCACAGTGGTGAGTGCGGCCCGAGCCGGGCCGCCTTCGTTCTCGACGAGAAGGACCGCACCACCATGAGCACGACGCGCACCACCCGCAGCCGCCTGCTGGCCCTCGGCCTCGCCGGCGCCACCGCCCTCAGCCTCTCCGCCTGCTCCAAGACCGGCCCCGCCGGCCCGCTCGCCGACGCCAAGGTCACCACCGCCTCCTCGGACGCGGTCGCCGGAGCCGGCACCACCGCATCCGGACGCCCCGGCACCGTCGTGGACGCCGACACCGCCGCGCTCGTCCCGGCGATGGCCGCGGCCGACCCGGGCCCAGCGGGCAAGGCCGGCCGGAAGGGTGACGCCCGCGACCGGCTCATCCGTGCGCTGCACGCGACGTGGGTGACGATGAGCAAGCAGGGGCCGGTGACGCACCAGGCGATCCGCGGCGAGGTGACGGCCGTGACCGCGACCTCCGTCACCGTCAAGGCCAAGGACGGCTACTCCCTGACCTTCACGGCGAACTCCGCCACGATGGTCAAGCAGCGCGACCTCTCGGCACCGAAGGGCCAGCGCAAGCCGGTCGACTCGTCGCTGTCGACGGTGTCGGTCGGGGCCCGGGCCCTCGTCGTCGGTACCGGGGCGACGGGGCCGACGGCCACGAGGGTCGTCTCCCTGACCGGCCAGCGGCCGGCGAAGACGGCGCAGCCGTCGGCCCCGTCGAGCCCCTCGGCCCCGTCGGTCAGTCCTTCGACCGGGGCGTCGTCCTCGACGAGCTGACCGAGGCCGCCTCGACCTCGGCGACGTCGGGCTCGCCGCCGCCTTCGCGCTCGGCGCGACGGGTGGCGGCCAGGCTCGTGAAGGTCACGACGACGAGCACGCCGATGATGACACCGAGCGAGGGCAGGGTCGGCACCTCGGGCACCGACGGCCACACGCCGTGGGCCCAGTGCAGCACGAGCTTGACGCCGATGAAGGCGAGGATGATCGCCAGGCCGTGGCCGAGGTGCACGAGCTTGCTCAGGGCGTTCTCGAGCACGAAGTAGAGGGCGCGCAGGCCGAGCAGGGCGAAGGCGTTGGTGGCGAACACGAGGTAGGGGTCGCCGGTGATGCCGTAGACCGCCGGCACCGAGTCGATGGCGAAGACGATGTCGGTGCCGAGGATGGCGACGGCCACGATGGCGAGCGGCGTGAGCCAGCGCTTGCCGTCACGCTTGACCGTGAGGTTGGCGCCCTCGTAGTCGTCGGTGACGGGGAAGAAGCGGCGGAGCAGGCGGACGCTGCGCATCGTGCTGACGTCGACGGAGTGGTCGGCGTGCGAGAGGGCGTCACGGCCGACCTTGACGGCGGTCGCGAGCAGGATGGCGCCGAAGAGCAGGAAGGTCCACGAGAACGACGAGATCATCTGCGCGCCGACGGCGATGAAGATCGCCCGCAGCACTAGGGCGCCGCCGACGCCGATGAGCAGCACCCGCTGGCGCAGCTCACGCGGCACGGCGAAGGCCGAGAGCAGGATGATGAAGACGAAGAGGTTGTCGACCGACAGCGCCTTCTCGACGATGTAGCCGGTGTAGTACTCGACGCCCTGCTGCGAGCCGTACTGCGACCAGAGGTAGCCACCGAAGGCGAGCGGGATGGCGATGTAGAACGCCGACCAGCCGACCGCTTCGCGCATGCTCGGGTCGTGGGGCTTGCGGGTGATGAGGAAGTCGATGACGAACAGGGCGATCACGCCGACGATCGTCACGGTCCAGAGCGTCGGGCTCGCGATCGAGGCCGTCGACGTCACGGGCTGCTCGGCCGTCGACCAGACGGCGGGCAGGGTGGAGGCAGAGAACATGGGTCTCCTCAGATCATTGCGGTCTGAGGTCTCCTTCACCGGCGACTGCCGGCCCCGCACCGGGGTGGTCGCGGGACCACCGTACTGACCGGAACGAGCGAGGAAGTACTCCCCTCACTTGAAGCGTAAAGCAGGTCGGCGCCGCCTTCAACTCCACCCCACGTCACCGGGGACGGGCACGGATGCCGGGTGGCCGGCATCCGCGCCCACGTCGGCCCGGCGAGGCGGCGGGGTCAGCCGCCGATGGACGTGCCGACGAGCGCGCCGACGGCGTAGGTCACGCCCATCGCGAGCAGGCCGCCCGCGACGTTGCGCACGGCGGCCGGCACGACGGGGCTGCGACCGAGGCGGGCGCTCACCCAGCCGGTGAGCGCGAGGGCGATGGTCACGGCGACGACGGTGACGACGGTGCGCACCGACTCGGGTGCCAGGCCGATGGTGAGCAACGGCAGGAGGGCACCGACCGTGAACGCGAGCATCGAGGCACCCGCGGCCTGCCAGGGGCTGGTCAGCGCGTCCTCGTCGAGACCGAGCTCGGCGTCGAGGTGGGCGGCGAGCGGGTCGACGGCGGTCAGCTCCTCGGCGACCCGGCGGGCCGTCTCGGGGGTGAGTCCCTTCGCCTCGTACAGCTCGGTGAGCTCGGCGAGCTCGCCCTCGGGGTCCTCGGCGAGCTCTCGCCGCTCGAGGGCGATGAGGGCCTTCTCGGAGTCACGCTGCGTGCTCACGGAGACGTACTCGCCCGCCGCCATCGACATGGCGCCCGCGGCGAGCGCGGCCACGCCCGCGACGAGGATGGCGCCGTGGTCGCTCGTGGCGCCGGCGACACCGACGACGACACCGGCCGTCGAGACGATGCCGTCGTTGGCCCCCAGCACACCGGCGCGAAGCCAGTTGAGGCGGCGGGCGAGGCTGCCGTCGTGCGGCTCGGTGGACGTCACCGCGGCCGTGGCGTCGGACATCGTCTTCTCCTCGGTCGTGGCGTGGGCCGCTGCCCGTGGGCCCGGGCGCAGCCGTCACGACGATGGTGGCACCGAGGCCACGACCTGTCATCGCAGGTGAGGCTCACCTTCCCCTGGGCAGAGAGGGCCTCAGGCCTGGTCGCGGTACCGCTGGGCCTGGGCGACCTTCTCGCGCACGGCGTCGGCGGATGCCGGGGAGGCCCCCTTCGTGGGGTCGCCCGCGTCGGCGGCGTAGGGGGTTACGTAGACGGCGGTGTCGCGCTGGGTGCGCCATCCCTCCGCCAGCGGGCCGAGGTCGACCACGTCGTAGCCCAGGCGGTCGAGCGCGTCCGTCACGGTCGCCTTGGCGTCGGCGTCGTCGCCCGCGATGGGCAGGGACGTGCGCTCGGGGTCGCCGGACGGGCGACCGAGTACGGCGAGGTGCTGGAAGAAGATGTTGTTGAAGGCCTTGACGACCTTCGAGGTCGGCAGGTGCTGCTGCAGCAGCTCGGACGTCGTGCTCGTCTCGTCGTCGAGCTCTGCGATCTGCCCGTCGCGCTCCGGGTAGTAGTTCATCGTGTCGATCACGACCTTGCCGGCGAGCTCGTCGACGGGCACCTCGTCCCTGTTCTTGAGCGGGATGGTGACGACGACGACGTCACCGGCCGTGGCGGCCTCGCTCGTCGTCGCGGCCCGGGCGTTCGGGCCAAGCTGCGCGACGAGGTCGCCGAGCGTCTCCGGCCCTCGACTGTTGCTGATCACGACGTGGTCGCCGGCGTCCACCGCCAGACGGGCCAGGGTGCTGCCGATGTTTCCGCTTCCGATGAGTCCCCAGGTGGTCATGAGGAGGCCAACGTCGTTGCGGCGGCGGTCATTCCGTGCCGCAGGGACGGGCGACCGCAGGGTGGCCGCAGGGTGGCCGCCGGGTCAGGCGGGCAGGGTCACCGTGAACCGGGCGCCGCCCTCGTCGGCGTGGCCCGCCTCGACGGTGCCACCGAGCAGACCCACGAGACGGCCGACGATGGCGAGGCCGAGACCGGTGCCGACCGGCCGCAGCCCGCGGTAGCGCTCGTGCAGCACCGACGGCTCGAAGGCGACGCCGAGGTCGTCGTCGGTGAGGCCAGGGCCGCCGTCGCGCACCTCGACGACGGCGTGCCCGGGCGCGCCGGGCCGGACCTCGAGCACGACGGGCGCCTCGGTCGGCGTCACCCGCAGCGCGTTCTCGAGCAGGCCGTCGACCACCTGGCGCAGCCGGGCCGGGTCGGTTGTCGCCCACACGCCGGCCCCGGGCACGGCGAGCCGGAAGGGCACCCCGACCTCGGCGCACCGGCGCGACCAGACCGCCTCGACGTCGCGGGCGACCGCCACGAGGTCGACGAGCCGGGGCTCGACCCGCGGCTGCTGGGCGTCGAGCCGCGCGAGGTCGAGCAGGTCGGCGACGAGGCGGTCGAGGCGACGGGCCTCACCGGCCATGACGCCACCCACCCGGGCCGTCTCGTCGGCGGGGACCACGCCCTCGGCGAGCGACTCGGCGTAGCCCCGGATGCCGGTCAGCGGGGTGCGCAGGTCGTGGCTCACCGAGAGCAGGAAGTCACGCTGGCGACCCTCCGACCGGGTGAGCGAGCCGGTGAGGCGGTTGAGGGCGCTCGCCACCTCGGCCACCTCACGCGGGCCGGTGACGGGGACGGCGACGTCGCGCCGTCCGGCGGCCAGGGCGTGGGCGGCGTCGGCCGTGCCGCGCAACGGGCGGGACAGCCGGCGGGCGAGCAGGGCGCCGACGGCCACGGCCACGGCCGCGGCCACGAGCAGGGCGAGGAGCACCCGGCGCACGAGCTGGTCCGACTCGGCGGTCGCGTCGGAGCGGCGCTGCACGAGGATGATGCCGCCGGCGTCGGTCGGGCGACCCTCGATGAGCACCGCCTGGCCGTCGACGTCCTGCCGGTCGGACACCGCCGTGCCGCCCAGCAGCAGCTGCCGGCGCTCGGGGGTCAGGGCCTGACGGGCGAGGCGGCTCGTCGAGATGATGCCCCCGCCGCGCCCGACGCTGGCCGACTCGACGTTGAGGGCCCCGAGCAGTCGCACGGCCCGGGTCTGGGCGGCGACGGTCGACTGGTTGTCCGCCCGCGCGGCGGCCCCGTCGGCGATGCGGGCCAGCGTGCTGCGCGCGGCCTCGTCGGCGGACGACCGCGTCAGCCCGACGGCGAGCACCCCGGCGAGGGTCGCGGTCAGCACGGCGATGGCGACGGCCAGGCCGATGACCTGCGTCGAGAGGCTGGTGCGGCGCCACCCTGTCCGGTTCACGGCCGCTCGCCGTCCCGCCGCTCGGCGGCGTAGCCGACCGAGCGCACGGTGCGGATGGGGCTCGCCCCGCCGAGCTTGGCCCGCACCTGCGCGACGTGGACGTCGACGGTGCGGGCGCCGGCCGTGGCGGCGTAGCCCCACACGTCGCTGAGCAGCTGCTCCCGGGTGAAGACGACGCCGGGGCGGCGCATGAGGTGGCTGAGCAGGTCGAACTCGGTGGCCGTCAGCGCGACCGGCTCGCCGTCGACGGTCACGGTGTGGCTCGTCGGGTCGACCGTGAGGGTTCCGCTGCGCAGGACGTCGTCGTGGTCGGTCGTGCCGCGCGACCGTCGCAGCACGCCGCCGATGCGGGCCACGAGCTCACGGGGCGAGAAGGGCTTGGTGACGTAGTCGTCGGCGCCGAGCTCGAGGCCGAGGATGCGGTCGACCTCGTCGTCGCGGGCGGTGACGAACAGCACCGGGGTCCAGTCGTTCTCGGCGCGCAGCCGTCGGCACACCTCAATGCCGTCGATGGTCGGCAGCCCGATGTCGAGCACGACCGCCGACGGTCGCAGCCGGCGGACCCGGTCGAGGGCGACGGCCCCGTCACCGACGACCTCGACGCCGTAGCCCGCGGCGCGGAGGTTGAGCCGGAGCACGTCGGCGATCGCCGGCTCGTCCTCCACCACGAGCACGAGGCCACGGCTGACGGCATCCGCGGGGCGCTGGTCGGCGGGCACGCTCGCACTCTAGACGCGGCGGCTCACGGCTCGGCCGCGCCGATGTCAGGGTCGTGTTCGGGTGCGGCGGCGGCCCACCCACCACGCCAGCGCGGCGACGGCGACGAGCCCGACGACGGCCACGCCCCACCACGAGCCCGCCTCGGCGGCGACCCAGGCCTGCACCACCGCGATGCCGACCGTGGCGTAGAGCGCGGCCCAGGCGCAAGACCCCACGACGGCGGCCGGGAGGTAGTGGCGCAGCGGCATGCGGAGGGCGCCTGAGGCGAGGTGCACCGCCGTCTGCACGCCGACCGTCAGGTAGCTGAGGGTGACGGCGACGGGCCCGAGCCGGCGCACGAGGGCGGTCCCGCGGTCGAGGTGTCGGTCGGTGGTGTCGGGGTCGGTGGTGTCGGGGTCGGTGGTGTCAGGCTCGGCGGCGTCATTACGGGTGGGTGGGCTGGGAGGGGGCGTGCCAGCATCCGGCCGGGGGGTCCGCGTCGGCGAGGCGGCGCGGGCGGTACGCCGACGGCGCCAGCCCGCGACGGCGCCGCGGCCCACCCAGTACGTCGCGTTCGACCGGGCGAACACGATGACGAAGAGCGCGGCGAACGCCTGCCAGAACGGCAGCTCGGCCAGCCTGTCGAGCATGCCCACACCCTAGGTGGACCCGACAGCGGACGACCGGCGTGGCTCAGGCAGGGGTGAGCTCGACCTCGGCGGCGGTCTTGACCTCGCCCGTGCGGCCCGGCGCCTCCGCCCACGACCAGTAGAGGTTGGTGTGGGCGATGACCTGCTCGGCGCTGGCCCCGGCGCCCCACTCGCGGAGGTCCTCGGTGGTGTGGGCGTCGGAGACGAGCGTGACGTCGTAGCCGCGGACGAGGGCGCCGTGCAAGGTCGAGCGGATGCACATGTCGGTCTGGGCGCCCACGACGACGATGCGCCCGACACCACGCTCGGCGAGCCGCTGCTCGAGGTCGGTGCCCTCGAAGGAGTCGCCGTAGCGCTTGTGCACGACCGGCTCGCCGTCACGCTGCTGCAGCTCGGTCACGTACTGCCAGCCGTCGGACCCCTGCGCGAGGTCGTCGTCGGAGTGCTGCACCCACACCACGGGGACGTCGCTCGCCCGGGCGCGGTCGACGAGCGAGGCGATGCGCTCGACCACGCCGTCGCGGTCGTGCGACTGGGCCACGACGTCGCGCTGGACGTCGATGACGACGAGAGCGGTGCCGGGTCGGTTGGTCAGGGTGGTCATGGGTCCTCCTCGTCGAGGTGCGGCCGGGGCTGCCGGCGCCTCCGAACCTACGACCGCCCGCCGACACTGTCACCACCCCGCCGTGGCGGGAAAAGGAGCGCGCCCGGGCCGGATGCGTGTCCGGAACCGGGCCGTGGCGGGAAAAGGTGCGCGCCCGGGCCGGAGGCGTGTCCGGAATCGGGCCGTGGCGGGAAAAAGTGTGCGCCCGGGCCGGAGGCGTGTCCGGAACCGGGCCGTGGCGGGAAAAGTGTGCGCCCGGCCGGGAGTGGGATGCTGGGGCCGCCATGCCCGACCTCGTCATCACCTCCGCCGCCAACCCGCGCCTCAAGAGTCTGCTCGCCCTGCGCCGTCGCCGCGCCCGCGAGGAGAGCGGCCAGACCCTCGTCGAGGGCCACGAGGAGATCGGCCTCGCCCTCTCGGCCGGGGTGCGACCGGCGACCGTCTACGTCTGCACCGAGCTCTTCAGCCCGGCCGGCCGGGCCGGCTCGCAGCAGATCGGTCACCAGGACGACCTGCTCGCCGAGCTGCGCACCGCCGGCACCGAGGTCGTCCGGCTGAGCCGGACCGCGTTCGAGAGGGTGAGCTACCGCGAGGGTCCCGACGGGCTGCTCGCGGTCGTCGACCGGGTGGGCGGCACGCTCGCCGACCTCCCGGCTCCCGGCGCCGAGCACCTCACGCTGCTGAGCCAGGGCGTCGAGAAGCCCGGCAACCTCGGCGCCATGCTGCGCACCGCCGACGCCGCGGGCGTGGATGCCGTCGTGGCCGCCGACCCCGTCACCGACTGGGGCAACCCCAACGTCGTGCGCGCGAGCAAGGGCACACTGTTCGCGCTCCCGGTCGCCACGGCATCCACCGACGAGGCCGTGCAGTGGCTGCGCGACCACGACGTCGCGCTCGTCGTCACCACCCCCGAGACCGACCTGTTGCACACCGACGTCGACCTCACCGGTCGTGTCGCCATCGCCGTCGGCAGCGAGAAGCACGGTGCCGACGACGTCCTGCTCGGGGCGGCCACCCACCGCGTGCGCATCCCGATGAACGGGCGGGCCAACAGCCTCAACGTCGCCGCGTCGGCGGCCATCGTGCTCTACGAGGCGGTGCGCCAGCGGGGTATGAGCGGCCACCGCAGCGGGTAGCGGCCCACTAGTCGAGCGGGGCGGACCCGGTCAAGAGCCCGTCCGCGCGTGTGCCACGATTGAGGGCATGCGCGTTGACCATGTCTCGTATGCAGCAGAACCGGATGGGCTCAGGGCGACGGCCGAACGGCTGTCGGCGCTCATCGGTGTGGCCCCGGTCGACGGCGGGGTCCACCCCCGCTTCGGCACCCGCAACGTGATCCTGCCCCTGGCCAAGGACCACTACCTCGAGGTCGTCGAGGTCCTCGACCACCCGGCATCCGACAAGGCCCCCTTCGGCCAGGCCGTCCGCGCGGCCTCGTCGCACGGTGGCGGCTGGCTCGGCTGGGTCGTCGCGGTCGACGACATCCACCACGTCGAGCAGCGCCTCGGCCGCGAGTCGGTGCCCGGCAACCGGCACCGCCCCGACGGCACCGAGCTGCGCTGGCGCCAGCTCGGCATCAAGGGTCTGCTCGCCGACCCGCAGGTGCCGTACTTCATCCAGTGGGACGACATGACGCTGCACCCGTCCGCGGGCAGCGACAGCACCGTCATCATCGACAACCTCCAGATCGCCGGTGACCCCGGGCGCGTGCGCGAGTGGCTCGGCCCGGAGGACACCTTCGACAAGGAGGGCATCTCCTTCACGTTCGTCGCCCCGAAGGGCACCCCGGGCCTGCTCGCGGTCACCTTCGACACCCCCGACGGCAAGGTCACCATCTGACCCACCGACCGACCGGTCACGCGCAGACGAAGGGCCACGGACGTACGCGTCCGTGGCCCTTCGTCGTCCGCCGGGGTGGGCAGCGAGGATGCCGGTCAGCTCCCGAAGCGCTTGAGGCGCAGTGAGTTGGCCACCACGAGCACCGACGACAGGGCCATCGTGGCGCCGGCGATCATGGGGTTGAGCAGCCCGAACGCCGCGAGCGGGATGGCGGCGGTGTTGTAGCCGAAGGCCCAGGCGAGGTTCTGCTTGACGACCTTGAGGGTCTCGCGGGAGAGCTCGATGGCGTCGCCGACGGCGTCGAGGTCGGCCCGCACGAGCACGATGTCGGCGCTGTCGATGGCGACGTCGGTGCCGCTGCCCATGGCGAGGCCGAGGTCGGCCTGGGCGAGGGCGGCGGCGTCGTTGACGCCGTCGCCGACCATGGCCACGACCTTGCCCTGCTGCTGCAGCTCGGCCACCACCCGGTGCTTGTCGGCCGGCAGCACGTCGGAGACGACGCGGCTCTCGGGGATGCCGACCTGCTCGGCGACGCTGCGGGCCGTCGCCGCCCCGTCGCCGGTGAGCAGGTGTGCGGTGAGGCCGAGGCGGCCGAGCCGCTCGATCGCGGCCCGCGACGACTCGCGGACGGTGTCCTCGACCGTGAGCGCGGCCTGGGCCACGCCGTCCCAGCCGACGAAGACGGTGGTGCCGCCGTGGCTGCGGGCGTGCTCGAGCAGGCTCTCGTCGACGGACTCGAAGAGCGCCGCCTTGCCGACGATGACCTCGGTGCCGTTGACCCGGGCCGTCGCCCCCTCGCCGGGGTTGGTGGCGAAGTCGCGGATGGCCGGGAGGGTGATGCGGGCCTGCCGCGCACCGTCGACGACCGCCCGGGCGATCGGGTGCTCGCTGCCCTGCTCGACGGCGGCCGCCGCCGTCAGGGCCGCCTTCTTCGACAGGCGGCCGCGTACCCGGATGCTGCGCAGGCGCAGGTCTCCGGTCGTGACGGTGCCGGTCTTGTCGAGCACGACGGTGTCGACGCGGCGGGTGTCCTCGAGCACCTGCGGACCCTTGATGAGGGTGCCGAGCTGCGCGCCGCGGCCGGTCCCGACGAGCAGCGCGGTCGGGGTCGCGAGACCGAGGGCGCAGGGGCAGGCGATGATGAGCACGGTCACCGCGACGGACAGGGCGCGGGAGAAGTCGTGGCCCGTGACGAGCCACGCGACGAGGGTGACGAGCGTGATGCCGAGCACGACCGGCACGAACACGGCCGACACGCGGTCGGCGAGGCGCTGGATCGCGGCCTTGCCCGTCTGGGCGTCCTCGACGAGGCGCTGGATGCCGGCGAGCATCGTGTCACTGCCGACCGCGGTCGCCTCGACGACGAGCCGCCCGGTCGTGTTGACCGAGCCCCCGGTCACGGTGTCGCCCGGCGCCACGTCGACGGGCGTCGACTCGCCCGTGACGAGGCTGGCGTCGATTGCGCTGGCGCCGTCGCGCACGACGCCGTCGCTCGCGACCTTCTCACCGGGCCGCACGACGAACTGGTCGCCGACGACGAGCTGCTCGACGGGGATGCGCTGCTCACCGGTGACCCGCGTCGCGGGGTCGATGCGCAGCACGGCGACGTCCTTGGCCCCGAGGTCGAGCAGGGCCCGCAGGGCGTCCTTGCCGGAGTCCTTGGCCCGGGCCTCGAGGAAGCGCCCGACGAGCAGGAACGTCGTGACGACGGCGGCCACCTCGAAGTAGAGGTGCTCACCACCGGTCAGCAGCTGCCCGATCGAGTAGAGGTAGGCCGCGCCCACCCCGAGGCTGACGAGGGTGTCCATCGTCGAGGCGCCGTGGCGGGCGTTGATCGCCGCGGCCCGGTGGAACGGCCACGCGCACCACAGCACGACCGGGGTGGCGAGCAGCAGCTGCAGCCAGCCACTCCCGGTGAAGGCGGGGATGACCATCGCAAGGAGGAAGACGACGACGGTCAGCGGCACCGCGACCGTCAGGCGCGGGCGGATCTCGTCGGCCGCCGGCCCGTGGCTCATGTGGTCGGCCGGGTCCATGCCGTCGTGGCTGCCGGGGGCGACGCCGTCATGGGAGCCGCCGTGGGCGTCGTCATGGGTGCTGTGGTGGTCCGCCGGGTGTGTCCCGGCCGCGGCCGGCCGCTGGCCGGGCAGGGCCGAACGGAGGGTTCCGAGAAGGGCGGCGGCGTCGGGTCGCCGACCCCCCG
This sequence comes from Terracoccus luteus, assembly GCF_003635045.1. Classification (NCBI taxonomy): domain Bacteria; kingdom Bacillati; phylum Actinomycetota; class Actinomycetes; order Micrococcales; family Intrasporangiaceae; genus Terracoccus; species Terracoccus luteus. Next base: position 3,811,743 of record NZ_RBXT01000001.1, read on the forward strand.
GCATCCGGTCGATGACGGAGGCGCGGTAGCCGGCCTTCTCGACGGTGGCGACGATCTGCTCGACCGTGACGGGGGCGGTGAAGCTGACGCGGGCCTTCTCGGTCGCGAGGTTGACGGTCGCCTCGCGCACGCCGTCGACCTTGCCGAGCTGGCGCTCGATGCGGGCCGAGCACGACGCGCACGTCATGCCGCTGACGGCGAGCTGGACGTCCTGCACGTCGGCGCCCTGCGGCGAGCCGGCGGCGGTGGGGGTGCTCTGGCGCGGTGTCATCGGACCTCGTACCCGGCCTCCGCGACCGCGGCGCGGACGGCATCCGCGTCGAGGGGGGCCTCGCTCGTGATGGAGACGGGGGAGTCCTCGCCGGGGTGCAGGTCGACGGCGACGGCGGTGACCCCCGGCAGGGCCGACAGCTCGCCGCTGACGGCCGCCGAGCAGTGGCCGCACGTCATGCCGGCGACGGTGATCTCGGTCGTGGTGGGGGTGGTGCTCACGCTGTCTCCTCGGGTTGCGGTCGTGCGTTCTGCGTTCGGTCTGGCTGGGTGGGGGCGCGGTTCAGCTGCGCACGAGGCGGGCGATGGCGTCGGCGGCCTCGCGCACCTTGACCTGCGCCTGCTCGTCGCCCTCGCGGGCGGCGTCGACGACGCAGTGGGCGACGTGGTCCTCGAGCAGGCCGAGGCTGACGGCCTGCAGGGCCTTCGTCACGGCGCTGACCTGGGTGAGGATGTCGATGCAGTAGGTGTCGTCGTCGACCATCCGCTGGAGCCCGCGCACCTGTCCCTCGATGCGCCGCAGTCGCTTCAGGTAGTCGTCCTTGCTGCCGCTGTACCCTGCCATGTCGTTCCTCCTCACCGGTGACAACAGCATACCCCCCTTGGGTATTTCCGCCGCAGTCACCGGACAGCCGCCGGACGTGCGGCGCCTGCGTGATGCCAACTGCGGTGTCGGGCGGCCTCGGTGATGCCAACCGCGCGACATGGCCGTGGTTGGCACCACACAGCCTCGCGGGGCCGTGCGTTCGACACCCCTGGGCCGACAGGGGTGTCAGACGCTCATGACGACGCGCGTTCGGCACCCGTGGGCGTTCGGAGGTGCCGAACGCACGGGGTGGGGCGGCCGGCTGCCTCAGCCGCGGGCGAGGAAGTCGGCGGCGAGCCGCTTCGGCGCCTTGGTCAGCCAGGCGTCGGTGACCGCCTCGCGCAGCTCGGCCACCCCGACCCGGACGAGGTCGCGCTCGAGCAGCAGCACCGCGGCGTACCCGTCCCAGTGCGGCGTCGTGAACCACGGGCTGTCCGGGTCCCCGACCATCGCCTCCTTGTCCTGCGCCGTGCACGAGAAGACGAGGACGTCCTCGTACCGCTCGCCCGTCCCGGGGTCCACGGCATCCTTGCGCGGCTCCCGGGCGAACACGAAGGCCTTGCCGCGCACAAGGTAGCTCGGCCGGCCTCCCGTCGCGGGGTCGCGCGTCACCTCGGGCAGCGCCAGGGCCGCCTCGTCGATGGCGCGCAGCCCGGCCGCCCGTGATCGAGCCATGGGCGCAACGGTAGCGACGCCCGGACCGTGTCGGGAAGTGGCCTCTCGACGGTGAAGGCGGCGGATGCCGGGGGGCCCGGCGGGCGCGTCAGGCGAGGTGGTCGTCGACGAGGCGGGAGGCCAGCGCGGTGTACGTCTGCGGGGTGAGGGCGACGAAGCGGGCCTCGACGTCGGCGGGCAGGCCGAGGCCGCGGACGAACTCCCGCAGGTCGCCCCCGTCGATGCGGCGGCCGCGGGTCAGCTCCTTGAGCCGCTCGTAGGGCTCATCCATGCCGGGGACCCCCTGGGCGCCGAGGGCCCGCATCGCCGACTGGATCGGCTCGCCGAGTACCTCCCAGTTGCGCTCGAGGTCGGCGGCCATCGCCTCCGGCACGGCGTCGAGCCCCGACAGGCCGCGGGCGACGTTGTCGAGGGCGAGCAGGCTGTGCCCGAAGGCCGTCCCGATGTTGCGCTGCATCGAGGAGTCGGTGAGGTCGCGCTGCAGCCGGCTCTGCACGAGGGTGCTGCCCAGCACGTCGAGCAGCGCGTTGCTGACCTCGAGGTTGGCCTCGGCGTTCTCGAAGCGGATCGGGTTGACCTTGTGCGGCATCGTGCTCGAGCCGACGGTCCCCTGGCCGCGCACCTGGGCGAAGTAGCCCATCGAGATGTACGTCCAGACGTCCGTGCAGAGGTTGTGCAGGATGCGGTTGAAGCGCGCGACGTCGGCGTAGAGCTCGGCCTGCCAGTCATGGCTCTCGATCTGGGTGGTCAGCGGGTTCCACTCCAGGCCGAGGCCTTCGACGAACTCACGCGAGACAGCGGGCCAGTCGACGTCGGGCAGGGCGAGGGCATGGGCGCCGAACGTGCCCGTGGCGCCGTTGAACTTGCCGAGGTACTCCTGGCCGTCGATGCGCCGTAGCTGACGACCCAGGCGGTGGGCGAGCACGGCCAGCTCCTTGCCCATCGTCGTCGGCGTCGCCGGCTGGCCGTGGGTGTGCGCGAGCAGCGGCACGTCCTTGAGCTCCCGGGCCATCGACGAGACCTGCTCGACGAGAGCGCGCGCCTTCGGCAGCCAGACCTGTTCGACGGCGCCCTTGACCATGAGGGCGTACGAGAGGTTGTTGACGTCCTCGCTCGTGCAGCCGAAGTGGATGAGCTCGGCCAGCCCGCGGTCGGTGTCGGCCGGGGCGATCCGGGTCAGGCGCTCCTTGAGGAAGTACTCGACGGCCTTGACGTCGTGCACGGTGACGCGCTCGATCTCGCCGAGCTCGGCCACCTCCGCCGGCCCGAAGTCGGTGACGACCGCACGGAGTGCCTCCACCTCGTCGTCGGTCAGCGACCGCACGCCAGGCACCACGCCGTGCGTCGTCTGGAACACGAGCCACTCGACCTCGACGTGCACCCGCCGGCGGTTGAGCGCCGCCTCGGACAGGTGGTCGACGAGCGGAGCGACGGCGCCGCGGTAGCGGCCGTCGAGCGCCCCGAGTGCGATGGGCGGGTCGGCGTCGGCGAGGGAGACCATGCGGTCATCCTCCCAGAGCGTCGGCCCCCGGCTCGACCGTCGCCACGTGCAGCAGTGAGAACGTCTCGCCCTCCGGTCCGGCGACGAGGGCCACCCGCCCGCGTACCGCGTCCGCGGGCGCGACGACGACCGTGCCGCCGAGCTGCTCGACGCGGGCCGCGGCCTCGTCGCAGTCGGCCACCCCGAGGTAGGTCATCCAGTGCGACGGCACGTCCGTCGGCGTCGCAGAGGGGATGCCGCCCACCCCGGCCACGTGCGTGGGTTCGCCTGCCGTGTGGGCGGGCTCACCGGCATCCGCCGTGACGGTCGAGCCGGGGGCACCGGTGTCGTCACCGGTGTCGTCGCCCTTGTCGTCGTCACCCTCGTCGGCCTCGGCGAGGGTCGCCAGGCTGTACTGGTACGTGCGGTCGCCGACCTCCTCGAGCTGCCAGCCGAAGACGTCGCGGTAGAAGGCGAGGGAGGCGGGGTAGTCGCGGGTCAGCGTCTCGCTCCAACAGACGGAGCCGGGCTCGCCGACGAGGCTCGCGCCCCGGTGGGAGATGCCCTTCCACAGCCCGTACACGGCGCCGGCCGAGTCGGCACCGAGCGCCACCTCGGCCAGCTCGAGCACCGCACGGGGGTCGACGTAGAAGGTGCCACCTGCGGCGCGGGCCGCGCGGGCCGTCTTCTCGGCGTCGGTCGTGGCGAGGTAGGTCGTCCACGTCGACACGGTGCGCCCGCGTGACGGGTCCTTCTGCGACAGGCCCGCCACGGCGTGACCACCGAGGGTGGCCGTGACGTACGGCCCGGCGTCACCCGGTACCGGCTCGAAGACCCAGCCGAAGAGCCCGCCGTAGAAGCGCTGGGCCCGCTCGAGGTCGTCGACGAGCACGTCGGCCCAGCACGGGGTCCCCGGGGCGGAGGCGTCGGTGTCGACCGGCACGGTGGTCTCCTCGTCGTCTCGTCACGCTGGGGCCGCCACCACGACGGGGACGGTTGGGTTGGTCTTGGCGTCGGCGCGGATCGTTCGTCGCCGCAACGCTACTCAGTCGTCGGTGACGAGGAGGGAGAAGGTCTCGCCCTCGGGCCCGCGCACCACGGCGGCGACCCCGAACGGGCCGTCGTAGGGGCCCTGCACGAGGCTACCCCCGTGCTCGAGCACCGCGGCGACGCTCGGCACGACGCTGGTCGTCGCGAAAGCGACGAGCCAGTGCGCGCGGATGTCGGCGGGGAACTGCGGACCGATCTCCGACAGCCCGTACGCCGGGTTGCCGTCGCTCGTGCGGGCCAAGGCCCACCGGGGGCCGGTGGGCTCGCCCTCCTCCTCGAAGCGGTGGTCGAAGGCGGCGCCGGCGAAGGCCTGCACCGGCTCGTACTCGCGGGTGAGCAGCTCGTTCCACGCCAGGGCACCGGGCTCGTCGAGCACGCCGCAGCCGCGCAGGGTGCCGGCTTGCCACAGCCCGACGTGAGCCCCACCGGGGTCGCGGACGATGGCGGTGGTGGCCAGCGGGCCGAGACGGGCGGGCCGCCCGAGGACCCGCCCACCGGCATCCGCGACGGTGCGCGAGCTGGCCTCGAGGTCTCGCACCGCGAGATAGGTGGTCCACTGGCTGGGCACCGGGGCGTCGGCGGGGCGGCGGCTCAGGCCGGCGACGGGGTGGTCTCCGAGCATGGCGAGCGTGTACCCGCCGGTCCGGTCGTCACCCTCGCGCCACTGCCAGCCGAGCACGGCGGAGTAGAACTCCCGCGCCCGGGACACGTCGGTGGCGAGCAGGTCGAGCCAGCAGGGGGCGCCGGGTGGGTAGTCGGGGGCGCCGAGGTCGAGGTCGTCGGCCATGGGTCAGGTCCGTCCCGAGGGTGAGGGGCGCCCGCTGTCCGCCCCGCGGGACGGCTCGTCGGCCAGCTGCTGCTCGAGGTGCTCGAGCACGCCGCGGCAGGCCCGCTCGACCTCGGCGAAGCAGCGCGCGAACTCCGGCTCTCCGCCGTACCAGGGGTCGCTCGTCTCGAGCGTTCCCTCGGCCACGGCCGTGGGGTCGAACTCGCGGGTGAGGTGGATCTTCGCGCGGTTGTGCGGCGTCCCGGCGGCCCGCTGGAGGAAGCGGACGTGGCCCTCGTCGGAGGCGAGCACGAGGTCGAGGTCGTCGAACTCGGTGACGTCGAACTCGCGGGCCCGGTGACCGGTGCCGTCGTAGCCGTGCTCGGCCAGCACCTCGATGGTGCGGGGGTCGGCCTGCTCGCCGACGTGCCAGTCGCCGGTGCCGCTCGAGGTGATCGCGACCCGGTCGGCGAGGCCGGCGTCGTCGACCAGCCGCTCGAGGATGACGTGCCCCATGGGTGACCGACAGATGTTGCCGCTGCACACGAACGTCACGCGGATGGGGCGGGCGGGCATGGCCCCCATTGAAACACCGACGCCACCGCGCGTCTCGACCTGGTCTCGTGACGGCTCGCCGTGTTGGCCCGGCGTCGCCCGCCGCGGTCCGGATGCCGGTCGGCGGGCAGGGCGGTCGGCCGTGCGGTCGGCCGTGCGGTCGGCCGTGCGGTCGGCAGAGTCGTCGGCTCTGTCGGTGGCCGGTGCCATGGTCTGCGCATGAGCACGACAGCCCTCGAGAGCCTCTGCGAACGACTCTGCGCCGCGGTCGCCGCCGGTGACCTCGACGCCGTCGTCGACCTCTACGCCGCCGACGCCGTCGTCAGCCTGGCGCACGGGCGGGAGGCGGCGGGCTCGGCCGCCATCCGCGCGGCGTGGGCCGCCGCCCTTGCCTCCGGGCTCGACCTCACCGGCGGCGGGGTCTCGTCCACCCGCGTCGTCGTCTGCGGCGCGCTGGCCATGACCTCGGCCACCGGCTCCGACGGCGTCGTCCGCACGCAGGTGGCCCGGCTCGTCGACGGGCGCTGGACGTGGTGGCGCGACGGCAGCCACCTCGCCCACGTCGAGCTGCCGCCCGCCGGCGAGGTGGGAGCAGAGGTGGGCGCAGAGGTCGCCCTCGAGGTGGCGTAGGTTCGAGCGAGTGACACCTCCGCCCGACCCGGGGACCGACCCGCTCGTCGACCCCTTCGGTGACCCGCTCGGTGACCCGCTCGGTGACCCGCAGACGCTGCCCGGTCCGGGTGGCACGCCCACCCCTCGTCGGTCGCACTTCGTCGACGTCACGCCCCTGCGGGTCAGCCCCGCCTTCGCGCGGCTCTGGTTCGGCAACTCGCTCGCGGGTGTCGGCACCTTCGTGACGACGACGGCGGTCGGCCTCAACATCTACGACCTGACCGGCTCCACCTTCGCCGTCTCGCTCGTCGCCACCTTTTCGCTGCTGCCGATGATCGTCGCCGGTCTCTATGGCGGCGCCATCGCCGACCGGTTCGACCGTCGGTCGGTCGCCCTCTCGAGCTCGCTCGTCGCGTGGCTGGCCACCGTGTCGCTCGCCCTCATCGCCTGGGGCGACGTACGGGTGCTGTGGCCGTTCTACGTCATCACGACCGTGCAGGCCGTCGCCGCCACCATCGCCTCGGCCACCCGCCAGGCCATCACGCCCCGGCTGCTCCCCAAGGAGCTGCTGCCCAAGGCGGCGGCCCTCATGGGCATCTCGTCGGGCTTCATGGTGACGGTCGGCCCCGGCATCGCCGGCGTGCTCGTCGCCCACGTCGGGTACGCGTGGACCTACTCGGTCGACGTCCTGCTCTTCTTCGCCGGTCTTTTCGGCCTGTGGACCCTGCCGCGCATCCGGCCCACCGGCGACCACCTGCCGGCGGGCGGCTTCCGCTCGGTCGTCGACGGGCTCTCGCACCTGCGTCGGGCGCCGAACGTGCGCATGAGCTTCGTCGTCGACATCATCGCCATGACCTTCGGTCAGCCCATGGTGCTCTTCCCGGCCGTCGGTGCCGTCGTCATCGGCGGCGGCTCGGTGACCGCCGGCGTGCTGCTCGCCTCCTTCGCCGTCGGCAGCATCGTCTCGAGCCTCGGCTCCGGCCGGGTCACCGACCTGCGGTGGCAGGGGCGGGCCATCCGCAACGCCATCGCCGTCTACGGCCTCGCCGTGCTCGCCCTCGGTCTCGTGCTCGCCGTCGTCATGCTCGGCGGGCACTCCGTCGACTCGAGCGACTTCGCCGACGTCAACCGCCCGGCCCTCGCCCTCGCCGCCGTCGCGCTCGCGGTCGCGGGCGGGTCCGACAACATCAGCGCCATCTTCCGCCAGTCGATCCTGCAGGCGGCCGTGCCCGACCACCTGCGCGGCCGCACGCAGGGCGTCTTCACCGTCGTCGTGACGGGCGGCCCGCGCCTCGGCCAGATGTTCGCCGGCTCGCTCGCGACCCTGACGGCCACGTGGGTGCCGCCGGTCGTCGGTGGCGTCCTCGTCGTGGTGCTCGTCGTCTGGTCGGTGTCGCGGGTCGCGAGCTTCCGCGACTACGACTCCCTGCACCCACAGCCCTGAGCCACCGGCCGTCACTGGTCGGTCTCGTCGGTCTCGTCGTGACGCATCGGCCCGCCTGACAGGATGCCGGGGTGGTGACGAGGTCGTGACGGCAGCCTGGGCGGGGGTCGGCGCGGCGTACGCGCGCTCGTTCGCATCGCTCTGCGAGGGCACGGTGCCGCTGCTGCTGGACCGCACGCCGGACGGCGACCACCTCGACGTCGGGTGCGGGGCGGGCGCCCTGGCCCGGGCGGCCGCGGGGCGGGGTCGCCGGGTGCTCGCCGTCGACTCCGACCCCGAGATGGTCGCCCTCGCGCGCGAAGCCACCGTGGGTCTCGGTGTGCGGGTCTCGCAGGCGGCCCTGCCCACCCTCGCGATCGCCTCCGGGTCGGCCGACGCCGTTACGGCCAACTTCGTCGTCAACCACGTGCCCGACCCGTGGGCCGCCGTCGCCGAGCTGGCCCGCGTCGTGCGCCCCGGCGGCCGGCTCGCGGTGACGTCGTGGACGAGCGCCCCCACGGCGCAGGCGGTCCTGTTCCGACGGGCCTTCGAGGCGTCGGGGGCGCGCCCCGTGCCCGGTCAGCGGCTCCCCGAGCACCTCGACTACGACCGGTCGGCCGACGGGCTCGTCGACCTGCTCGCGGGCGGCGGCCTGCGGGTCGTCGACGGGGGCGAGCACCGCTGGGACTGGCACGTCGACGAGCAGGCCCTGCTCACCGGCATCCGGGGCGGGGTGGGTGCCGTCGGGCAGACCTACCTGGCCCAGAACGAGGAGGTCCGCCGCCGGTTCGAAGGCGAGCTGCACGTGCTCGCGGCCGGCCTCGACGCCGACCCGCAGGGGCGGGTCGTGCTGCCGAGCGTGGCGGCGTACGCGGTCGCCGCGGCCTGACGGGCGGTCGGCTCAGCCGTCGGAGTCGGGGTAGCCGTTCGGGTTGCCGCTCTGCCAGCGCCACTGGTCGACGCAGATGTCGTCCATGGTGCGGGTGGCGGTCCAGCCGAGCTCGCGGTTGGCCTTCGACGGGTCGGCGAAGCTGGCCGGCAGGTCGCCGGGTCGCCGGGGGGCGACCTCGTAGGGGAGGGTGCGCCCGGCCGCTCGCTCGAACGCGTGCAGCACCTCGAGCACGCTCTGCGGCTCGCCGGTGCCGAGGTTCCACGTCGACACCGCGTCGTCGGTGCGGCCGAGGGCGGTGAGCGCCGCGAGGTGCCCGGCCGCGAGGTCCTCGACGTGGATGTAGTCGCGCAGACACGTACCGTCAGGCGTCGGGTAGTCGTCACCGAAGATCATGAGCTTCTCGCGCCGCCCCACGGCCACCTGGGCGATGAACGGCATGAGGTTGTTCGGGATGCCGGACGGGTCCTCGCCGATGGTGCCGCTGGCGTGGGCGCCGACGGGGTTGAAGTAGCGCAGCAGTGCGATGCGCCACGACGGGTCGGAGACGGCGACGTCGCGCAGGATCTGCTCGATCATGACCTTGGTCCAGCCGTACGGACTCGTCGCCGACGTCGCGAGGTCCTCGGTGAACGGGGGCTCGTTCTCGCCGTAGACGGTGGCCGACGAGCTGAAGACGAGCTTGCTCACGCCGTGCCGGCGCATCGCCCGCACGAGCGAGAAGGTGCTCTCGAGGTTGTTCTCGTAGTACTCGAGGGGCAGCTGGACGCTCTCGCCCACGGCCTTGAGGCCGGCGAAGTGGATGACCGCGTCGACGGGCTCGTGGGCGAAGAGGTGCTCGGTCTTGTCGACGTCGCGCAGGTCGAACGAGTGCACCGGTAGGTGCGCGCCGGTCAGCGACTCGAGCCGGTTGACCACGGTCGGCTTGCTGTTGGCGAAGTTGTCGACGATGAGCACGTCGTGCCCGGCCGCCACGAGCTGGACCACGGTGTGCGAGCCGATGTAACCGGCCCCTCCACTCACGAGTACGCGCATGCCCGCAGCCTAGCCACGTGGCCGCGAGGTCCACGACCGTCGGCGGCAGGCCTGTCCCGGCCCTCGGGGTCTGACCGCGCTCACGCCAGCTCGGCGGACCAGGCGACCGTGAGCAGGGCCACCGGAAGGGCGAGCACGAGAGCCGCGGCGAGGTACACCAGGCCCGCGGCGACCCGCGGTGGCAGGCCGACCACCGGTCCGCCCTCGAGCAGCCCGATGCGCACCGCGGCGTCGGCCGCCGTGTCGGTCATGCCGAGGGTCCCGTCGGGCCGGCCGGCGCCCACCATGGCGACGATGGCCCGCGCGGTCGGCACGACACCGACCGCCTTGACGGCGGCGCGGTCGGCGAGCACCTCGATGAGCAGCGTCACCGACCGCAACGCGGACTCGCACCGCACGAACGCGGGCACCGCCTCGTGCGCGACGGTGAAGAACTCGAGGACGAGGTCGTGCCGGGCCACGAGGTGAGCCCGCTCGTGGGCGAGCACGGCGTCGAGCTCGACCGGTGCGAGCGACTCGACGGCTCCGCGCGTGACGACGACCCGGTGCTGCAGGCCGGGCACGCAGTAGGCGGTGGGGGTCTCGGCGGCCAGGACCCGGAGCCGGTCGCGGCGCGCCTGCTCGGGGTCGACGGCATCCGTGATGTCGGGGGTGGCGAGCAGGTCGACGAGCTCGCGCTGGCGACGCCGGCTCGCGCGCAGGCCACGCCCGACGCGGTCGCCGGACAGGGCCAGCCGGGCCGCCACCGACCCGCTCACGGCGGCGGCCAGCAGCACGGGCCAGACGCTGTCGACCCGGCTCGGCCCGGCGACGAGGCCGAGGACGGCGGCCGGGGCGGTGAAGAGCGCGGCGACGACGGCGGCGAGGGCGGTCGACTGCCACAGCACGAGGGCGGGTCGGGGGACCCGACGCAGCGCGGTGGCACGGGCCAGCAGCCGCGGGACGGGCCACGCGAGCACGACCGCGAGGACGGCGAGGACTGCGACGTGGACGTTCAGCGACGACCCTCGGGGTCGGCCGCCTGCCGCGCCTCGAGGTCGGCCAGGGCGGCACGCAGGGCGGCGACGTCCTCGGGCGTGGAGGAGTCGACGAAGTGCAGCAGGGCACCGCGGCGCTGCTCGCCCGCCAGCTCGCCGAGGGTCTGGTGCAGCGTGTCGGAGGTGAGCTGCTCACGCGACGCGGCGGCGAGGTAGCGCCAGGCGCGACCGTCGCGCTCGCGCTGCACGAGGCCCTTCTTGGCCATCCGGTCGAGGACCGTCATGAGGGTCGTGTAGGCGAGGCCGCGCTCGACACCGATCGCGTCGTGCACCTCGCGCACGGTGACGCCGCCCGCCTGCTCGGCCTGCGCCCAGAGGTGCTCGATGACCGCGCGCTCGAGGTCGCCCAGCACGGTGCGTCGCGAGGTCTTCATGGTGCGTCCACACTATCCGGCGCGGTCGGGTGGCCCCGGCCGAGGTCGACGACCCGGTCGAACAGGTCGGCGCCGTCGGGGCGGTGGGTCACCATGACGACCGTGCGGTCGGGCACGGCGAGCAGGTCGACGAGGACGGCCCGCGCGGTCGGCGCGTCGAGGTGGGCGACCGGCTCGTCCAGCAGCAGCACCGGCCGGCGGCTCAGCACGGCACGCGCGACGGCGAGGCGCGCACGCTCGCCGCCGGAGAGGCCGCGGCCACCGGTCCCGAGCACGGTGTCGAGCCCGTCGGGCAGCCCGGCGAGCAGGGGGGCGAGGCCCGCCGACGTGAGAGCCGCGGTCAGGGCGTCGTCGTCGGCCTCGGGGCGGGCGAGCAGCAGGTTGGCGCGCAGCGTCGAGGCGAAGACGTGCGGGTCGTCGTCGACGAGGGCGACCTGCGCCCGCACGGACGACAGGGTGAGGTCGGTGACGTCGACGCCGTCCCATGCGTACCGACCGGCGACCGGGTCGAGGTGGCGGGCCTGCACCGCGAGCAGCGTCGACTTGCCACTGCCGTTGGGGCCGGTGACGAGCACTCGCGAGCCGAAGGGGAGATCGAGGTCGACCGGTCCGAGGTCGGGGGAGTCGCGACGGATGCCGTCGGAGTCGTCAGTGCCGTCAGTGCCCCACGCCGCGGCGACCCCGTCGAGGCGCAGGTGTGGCCGGGCCTCCGGGCCGCCGTCGGCGTCCTCGGCGGCCTCGATGACGGCGACCGCGACGGCGACCGCGACGGCGCCGGGACGCTCGACGACGGCGGGTGGCATCGAGGTCAGGGCCCGCACCCGCTGCGACGCCGCGCTCGCCCGGGCCCGGGCCCGCATCGCGTCGACGAGCGGCGCGACGGCGTCGGCCACGGCGACCGGGGTGACGACGAGCAGGGCCGTCACCGGGGTGGGCAGCCCCAGTCCTCCCACGACGACCGCGACCCACGCCACGGTGCCCGCCACGGCGACGGGGAACAGGGCGGAGGCCGTCGCCCGGCCACGGCTCGTGCGCCGGGTGGCTGCGGTGAGCACCGCCTGCGCCGCGTCGAGACGTCGGAGAACGGTGGGCCACGCGCCCACGGCCTGCAGCTCGCTCGCCTGGGTGGTGGCGAGCTGGGTCAGCCCCGTGACGTCGGCCCGGGCGTCGAGCAGCGCTGTGAGGGAGCGGCTCTCGAGCCGTGCCGCGACGAGGCACCCCAGCACGACGACGACGGCGAGGGTCACGAGGGCCAGACCCGCAGGCGGGGCGAGGGCGGTCGTCAGGGCCACCGTGGCCACGCCGGCGACGGCGGTCGACACGACGGGCACGGTCACCCGCACCTGCGCCTCGACCTCGTCGGTGAGGTCGTCGACGACCCCCGTGAGCACGTCGCTGCGGCGGCGCCGGCCGAGCCGGGCGGGCGTCAGCGGGACGAGCGCCCGGTACACCGCGGTGCGCCGCTCGGCGAGGGCGCCGAGGGCGGCGTCGTGGCTGAGGAGGCGCTCCCAGTAGCGGAACACCGGGCGCGCCATGCCGAACGCCCGCACGGCGACGATGGCGGTGAGCAGGGTGAGGATGACCGGGCGCTGGTCGGCGCGCACGATGAGCCAGCCCGACGTCGCCGTCAGGGCGATGCCGGATGCCGTGGCCACCCCGCCGATGAGCCCTGCCTTGGCGACGGGGCCCGGGAGGACGTCGCGGACGGTCCGGCGGCGTCGGCCGGCCGGCCGTTCCTCGCGGGTGGCGGCGCCGGCAGGGCCGTCCGGGCCGTCCGGGCCGGTGTCGACCGACGGTCGGCCGGCGGTGGTCGGGTCGGCGGGGGTCGTGGTCATGCCGTGGCCGCCTCTCGGGCGAGGTGCAGGCGCACGACGTGGTCGGCGCGGGCGAGCAGCTCGTCGGTGTGGGTGACGACGACGACGACGGCGCGGTCGCGGGCGAGGCCGACGACGAGGTCGACCAGCGGCGCCACCGAGTCGGCGTCGACGTGGGCCGTGGGTTCGTCGAGCAGCAGCACCGGTTCGGGTGCGAGCACCGCCCGGGCCAGGGCGAGACGCTGACGCTGCCCGGCGCTGAGGCCGGCACCGTCGTCTCCCAGCGGCGTGTCGAGTGCCCGGGGTAGCGCCGCCACGACGCCGTCGGCCCCGACGGCGCGCAGCGCCGACCAGAGCTCGCCGTCCGTCGCGGGGTGGGCGACGGTCAGCGACTCGCGGACGGTGCCGGCGGCGAGGAAGGGGCGCTGGGTGAGCAGGTGCGCCGGGGCCGCACGCACGGCCCCTGACACCGGTCTCCGCAGCCCGGCGACGAGCTCGAGCAACGTCGACTTGCCGCAGCCCGACGGCCCCACGACGACCGTGAGACCCGGCCCGGCGTCGAGGTCGAGATCACGCAGCACCGCGACGCTGCTGCCCGGGTGGGCGTACGTCACCCCACGCAGGCTGAGCCCGCCGCGCGGGTCGGGGCGGGCGGCGCCCGCGGGCTCACCGGCATCCGGTGAGAGCTCGTCGAGGATGCCGGTCAGCGCGACGGATCCGTCGGCGGCCGTGTGGAACTCGGCGCCGACGCGACGCACCGGCCAGTACGCCTCGGGGGCGAGGAGGATGGCGACGAGGCCGGCGCCGAGGGGCATGGAGCCGTGCGACAGGCGCAGCCCCACGGTGACGGCGACGAGGGCGACCGAGAGGGTGGCGAGCAGCTCGAGGGCCGCCGAGCTGAGGAAGGCGAGGCGCAGGGTGCGCATCGTCGCCCGGCGGTGGCGCGCGCTGACGTCGTGGACGACCTCGACCTGGCGCTCGGCGCGGCCGTACCCGACGAGGGTCGGCAGACCGCGGACGACGTCGAGGAAGTGGCCGGACAGGCCTCGCAGGGCCGCCCAGCGGCGGTCGGTGGCGTCGGCGGTGGCGCGTCCGATGAGGGCGGCGAACAGCGGCAGCAGCGGCAGGGTGAGCGCGACGACGACGGCGCTGGGCCAGTCGACGACGAGGAGGGTGGCCACGGCGAGACCGGGCACGACGGCCGCCGTGACGAGGGCGGGCAGGAAACGGGCGGCGTAGGGCTCGACGGCCGACGCGCCCGCGGTGGCGAGGGTGGCGGCGGCCGTGGGGTCCGGACGGGAGTCGGCGTCCAGGTGCGACCAGCGACGCAGCAGCGCCGAGCGGAGGGCGGTCGAGACCCGGACGCCGGCCATGGCCCCGACCGACTCGGTGGCGGCGGAGAGGGCGGCGCGCGCGGCGAAGAGGGCGAGCAGCCAGAGCACCGGACCCGTCACGGGCCGCCGCTCGACGACCGCGACGACGACGGCGGACAGGGCGAAGGCCGTCGCCACGGTGGCGACGCCGGACGCGACGCCGACCGCCCCGAGGGCGAGCACCGGTCGCCGGCTCTCGGGGACCTCGCGGAGCAGCCGCAGGTCGAAGGGGCGCACGTCAGGTCCGGACCGGGCCGGTGACGCCCGTGGCGTCGCCCGCCGGGGTGGCCGGCGCGACGTCGTCGGGGATGTGCCGGGTGGTGAGGCGCTTGCGGAACACCCAGTATGTCCAGCCCTGGTAGAGCAGCACGACCGGCGTGAAGACGACCGCCACCCACGTCATGACGGTGAGGGTGTACTCGGTGCTGGCCGCGTTCTCGGTCGTCAGCGACCACGCCGGGTTGCTCGTCGACGGCATGACGTCAGGGAAGAGCATGACGAAGTACGTGGCCACGGTGAGGCCGATGGCGGCCGCGGTGCCGATGAAGGCACGGCCCTCGCGGCCGACACGGTTCGCCGCCAGCGCCGTCACCAGGGCGAGGGCGGCGGCGCCGCTGGTCACCCATGTGACCGGCTTGCCGTGGGCCGACCCGAGCACCGCGAGCAGCGCCACGGCGAGCCCGGCCGCGGCGACGCCTGCGACCGCGGCGACGGTGCGGGCCTGGGCGCGCACCGGTCCGTCGGTCTTGAGGGCGAGGAAGATCGCGCCGTGGGTGACGAAGAGGGCGGTGAAGGCGAGCCCGCCGAGCAGCGCGGTCGGGTCGAGCAGCGACAGCACGTCGCCGGTGAACTCCATGTCAGCGTCGATGGGCACGCCGCGCACGATGTTCGTCAGCAGCAGGCCCCAGACGAAGGCGGGCACGAGGGAGCCCCAGAAGATCGCGAGGTCCCAGCGGGCCTTCCACTGCGCCTCGGGGCGTTTGTGCCGGTAGTCGAAGCCGAGGTTGCGCACGATGAGCGCGACGAGCACGAGCAGCAGTGGGAGGTAGAACCCGCTGAACATCGTGGCGTACCAGTTCGGGAAGGCGGCGAAGGTGGCGCCGGCGGCGGTGATGACCCACACCTCGTTGCCGTCCCACACCGGGCCGATGGTGTTGAGCAGCACCCGCCGACGTTTCTCGGCGTCAGCGGCGTCACGTGACAGTCGGCGCCCGCCGAGCACCGGCAGCAGCAGCCCGACGCCGAAGTCGAAGCCCTCGAGCACGAAGTACCCGGTCCACAGCACGCCGATGAGGATGAACCAGAAGGTGGTGAGTTCCATTGTCCCGTCGCTTTTCTCGCGAGATCCGGATGCCGGGTGGCCGGCTCAGTAGGCGAAGGCGAGGGGGGCGTCCTCGTCCTGCTCGGCCGGGTCGACCGGCTGCTCGAACGGGGCCGCACCCTGTCGCACCGTGCGCAGCAGCAGCTTGACCTCGACGACGGCGAGTGCCCCGTAGAGCAGGGTGAACACGGTCATCGACGTGACGACCTCGCCGAGGGAGACGCCCGGAGACACGCCGCTCGCGGTGGTCATGAGGCCGAAGACGACCCACGGCTGGCGACCGACCTCGGTGAAGACCCAGCCGGCGCTGTTGCCGAGCAGCGGCAGCACCGGTGCGGCCACGGCCAGCCACAGCAGCCAGCGGCCGGTGGGGGTGCGGCCTCGGCGCGTGGCCCACAGCACGACGAGCGCGACGGCGCTGGCGGCCATGCCGAGCCCGATCATGAGGCGGAACATCCAGTAGGTCGTCGGGATGTTCGGCACGTAGCCGGTCGACGGGTCGGCGAGCTCGGCCATGCCTGCGGTGCCGTACGTCTGGGCGTACTCGGCCTTGAGATCGTTGATGCCCTTGACGGCGCCGTCGAAGGAGCCGGTGGCGAGAAAGCTGAGCAGGTTGGGCACCTCGATGAGGGGCCGGGCGCGTTCGCCGTCGAGCGAGCCGATCGTCAGCACCGAGAAGGGTGCTCCCTCGCCCGCCGGCACCGACTCGTAGAGGGCCTCGGCCGCCGCCATCTTCATCGGCTGCACCTCGGTCATGATCTTGCCCTGGACGTCACCGCTCGCGGCGACGCCCATCCCGGCCACGAGCGTGACGACGGCCCCGAGGCGGGCGGCGCGACGGTACATGGGCACGTCGGCGGCGCCACCGGCATCCTCGTCGTGGATCTCACTGCAGCGGAGCCACTCCCGCCGCATGAGCTGGAGCGCGACGCCCATGACGACGGCCCCACCGACGAGGTAGGCCGACAGGATGACGTGCGGGAAGGTGACGAGCTGCACCTTGTTGAGCAGGATCGCGACGAAGTCGGTGAGCTCGGCGCGGCCCGTCTCGGCGTTGAACCGGAAGCCGACCGGGTTCTGCATGAAGGAGTTCGCCGACAGGATGAAGTAGGCCGACAGCAGCGTGCCGACGTGCACGACCCACATCGTGGCGGCGTGCAGACGCTCGGGGATGCGGCCCCAGCCGAAGATCCACAGGCCGAGGAAGGTCGACTCGAGGAAGAAGGCGAGCAGGGCCTCGACCGCCAGGGGTGCGCCGAAGATGTCGCCGACGAAGCGGGAGTAGCTCGACCAGTTCATGCCGAACTGGAACTCCTGCACGAGCCCGGTGACGAGCCCGAGGGCGAAGTTGATGGTGAAGAGCTTGCCGAAGAACCTCGTCAGCCGCAGCCACTCGGGGTTGTGCGTGCGTACCCACGCGGTGTGGAAGCCGGCGACGATGGCCGACAGCCCGATCGTGATCGGGACGAAGAGGAAGTGGTAGACGGTCGTGATGCCGAACTGCCACCGGGCGAGGTCTGTCGCGTCCATCGGGGTCTCCCGGGCTGGTAACTACGTTACGTAGTAGATACTACGACGCGTAGTTGACAGGTGGCCAGCGGGACCGGGCCGGTGTGGTGGCTCTCACTCCGGTCGGGAGGTGGCGGCGGGTGGGGTGGTCGGGGCCGCCGGTCTCGGCGATGCTGGGCCCATGCCGTCGCCCTCGGATGCCGTGTCGCTCCCGGTCGTCGTCGACGCCGGATCGGGCGTGGCCCCCTTCGAGCAGCTGCGCGTGCAGGTGACCGCGCTCGTCGAGCAGGGCCGACTGACCCCCGGCGACCGGCTTCCGCCGGTGCGGGCCCTGGCGGGGACGCTCGGGCTGGCGGCCAACACCGTCGCGCGCGCGTACAAGGAGCTCGAGGCCGACGGGGTCGTGACGACGAACGGGCGCGCGGGCACGACGGTCGCGGCCGGTGAGCACGCGGGGCGGGTCGCGGTCGAACGCGCGGCGGCCGCCTTCGTGCGGCTGGCCCGCGGGTGCGGGTTCACTGACGCCGAGACGCTCGACCTCGTCCGCGCCGCCCAGCACCCCTGACCTCTCGACGGTCGTTAGGCTGCGGGGATGGTGTTGTCCCGGGGCTGGCTCACCGACCTCGCGGTGCTGCAGCACGGCGGCTCGAGCGTCGAGGAGCACCACGACCACCTCGTCGTGCGCACCCCCGCGAACCCGACCTTCCACTGGGGCAACTTCGTGCTCGTCACCGACGTGTCCGCCGTCGACGACGCCGGGCGCTGTCGCTCGGTCTTCGCCGACGCCTTCCCGGCCGCCGAGCACGTGGCCATCGGCCTCGCCCGGCTTCCCGATGCCGAGCCCTGGCGTGCGGCCGGGCTCGTCGTCGAGACCGACGACGTCCTCTTCACCGAGACCCTGCCCGAGCAGCGCCCCCTCGCCGACGGCTACGTCGTGCGCGAGCCGGACCCGGGGCCGGAGGGCGACGCCGAGTGGGAGGCGCTCGTGGCCCTCGACCTCGCCGAGAACGCCCGCACGAGGGAGCACGAGCCTCAGGGCTACGAGGTCTTCGTGCGACGCCAGGTCGCGGGCCGCCGCCGGCTGGTCGCCGGCGGCGTCATGCGCTGGTTCACCGCCGTCACCGACACGGGCGCGCCGGCCGCCTCCCTCGGAGTCGTGCTGTGCGGCGACCTCGCCCGCTACCAGAGCGTCGGCACCCACGCCGACCACCGCCGGCAGGGCCTCGCCGGTCACCTGCTCGGTGTCGCGGCCCGGTGGGCGCAGGCGCGGGGCGCGACGGCCTGGGTCATCGTCACCGAGACGACCAACCCGGCCGGCCGCCTCTACCGGAGCGTCGGCTTCCACGAGGATGCCGTGCAGGTGGCGGTCACCCGCGCCTGACCTGCGCCCGCCCCGTGTGGGCCGCGCCTGACGCCGGCGCTGGGCTTCCCGGCATCCGGACAGGTGGTCTCAGTTCTTGGGACGCTCGTCGACGATGCGGCGCGCCTTGCCGATCGAGCGCTCGATGGTGCCGGGATCGCGCACCTGCACCCGGCACGTCGTGCCGACGTGGGTCTTGACCGCGCGCTCGAGCTCGCGGGCGATCGCGTCGGCGGCCCCGGCATCCAGCTGCTCGAGGGGCTCGACGAGCACGGTCAGCTCGACCATGCGGCCGGGCTGCGTGAGCACGCACTGGAAGTACGGCGACAGGCGGGGCTCGGCGAGGACGTGCTCCTCGATCTGCGTCGGGAAGACGTTGACGCCGCGGATGATCATCATGTCGTCGGTGCGGCCGGTGATCTTCTGCATGCGGCGCATCGACGGCACGGCCGTGCCCGGCAGCAGCCGCGTGAGGTCACGCGTGCGGTAGCGCAGTACCGGCATCGCCTGCTTCGTCAGCGACGTGAGCACGAGCTCACCCAGCTCGCCGTCGGGCAGCACCTCCTCGGTGACCGGGTCGATGACCTCGGGGTAGAAGTGGTCCTCCCACAGGTGCAGGCCGTCCTTCGTCGTCGCGGCCTCCATGGCGACGCCCGGGCCCATGACCTCGGACAGGCCGTAGATGTCGACGGCGTCCATGCCGGTGCGGCCCTCGATCTCCTGGCGCATCGCCTCGGTCCACGGCTCGGCGCCGAAGATGCCGACCTTGAGGCTGGTCGTGGCGGGGTCGATGCCGGCGCGCTCCATGCCGTCGAGCAGGCTGAGGAAGTAGCTCGGCGTCACCATGATGACGCGCGGCCCGAAGTCGGTGATGAGCTGCACCTGGCGCTCCGTCATGCCGCCGCTGACCGGCACGACGGTCGCGCCGAGCCGTTCGACCCCGTAGTGCGCGCCGAGCCCGCCGGTGAACAGGCCGTAGCCGTACGCGACGTGCACGATGTCGCCCGGGTGCCCGCCCGCGAGCCGGATGGAGCGGGCCATGAGGTCGGCCCACGTGTCGATGTCGGATGCCGTGTAGCCCACGACCGTCGGACGCCCGGTCGTGCCCGAGCTGGCGTGCAGCCGCACGATGCGCTCGCGCGGCACGGCGAACATCCCGAACGGGTAGTTGGCGCGCAGGTCGGCCTTGGTGGTGAAGGGCAGGCGCGCGAGGTCGTCGAGCGAACGGACGTCGTCGGGGTGCACGCCGTTGTCCTGCAACGCCGCCCGGTAGTGCGGCACGTTGTCGTGGGCGTGGCGGACCGTGGCCTGCAGGCGGCTCAGCTGCAGCTCGCGCAGCGGCCCCACCTCGATGGTCGGGATCTCGTGGTCGGGCAGGGCGGGTGCCGGGCCGGTGGTGCTCGCGGGTGACTCCGTCGTCATGGCTGCCATTCTGCTCGCTCCCGTCGACAGGTCGCGCAGCCCCCGTCGAGAGGCCAGCTGGACACCGTCGAGAGGCCAAATGGACACCGTCGAAAGGCCAACGGGGTGGACGGGAGAGGCCAGCCCGGTCACGGACTGGCCTCTCGATGATGGCTATATGGCCTTTCGACGGGCTGGGGAGGGGGTTCAGTCGATGATGTTGTGCTCGGGGCCGAAGGGGAAGTGCGTGACGTTCTCGGCGCCGTCCTCGCTGACGACGAGGATGTCGTGCTCGCGGTAGCCGCCGGCGCCGGGCTGGCCGTCGGCGACGGTGATCATCGGCTCCATCGACACGACCATGCCGGGCTCGAGCACGGTGTCGATGTCCTCACGCAGCTCGAGGCCGGCCTCCCGCCCGTAGTAGTGCGAGAGCACCCCGAAGGAGTGGCCGTAGCCGAAGGTGCGGTTGGGCAGCAGGCCGTGCGCGACGTAGATCTCGTTGAGCTCGTGTGCGATGTCCTTGCACACGGCGCCGGGCTTGATGAGCTCGAGGCCGCGGCGGTGCACCTCGACGTTGATGTTCCACAGCTCGAGGGAGCGCTCGTCGGGTTGGCCGAGGAACAGGGTGCGCTCGAGGGCGGTGTAGTAGCCCGACGTCATCGGGAAGCAGTTGAGCGACAGGATGTCGCCGGGCTGCAGGCGCCGGGTCGTGGCCCAGTTGTGCGCGCCGTCGGTGTTGATGCCCGACTGGAACCACACCCACGTGTCGCGGATCTCGCTGTCGGGGAAGGTGCTGGCGATCTCGTGGACCATCGCCTCGGTGCCGACGAGCGCGACCTCGTACTCGCTGACGCCCTCGCGGATGGCGGCCCGGATGGCCTCGCCACCGAGGTCGCCGATGCGGGCGCCGTGGGTGATGACGGCGATCTCCTCCGCCGACTTGACCATGCGCTGGCGCATCGCGGCCTGGGCGACGTCGACGAGCTCGGCGCCGTCGAGGGCGGCCTGCAGCTTGGCGTGGGTGTCGAGCGAGACGGTGTCGGTCTCGATGCCGACGCGGCGCGGCCGCACCCCCCGCTGCCGCAGCACCTCGGCGACGCCGTGCTGGAAGTTGTCACGCTGCCAGTCGGTGTAGACGACGTTCTCGCCGTAGCTGCGCCGCCACGGCATCCCGGCGTCGATGTTGGCGGTGACGCTCACCTGGTCGTCGGCGGTGACGACGAGCGCGTAGGAGCGGCCGAAGTAGGTGAAGAGGAAGTCGGAGTAGTACTTGATGCCCTGGTAGGAGGTGAGCACGACGGCGTCGAGCTGCTTCTCGGCCATGATGTCGCGCAGCCCGGCCAGGCGGCGCTCGAACTCGGCGTCGGAGAAGGTCAGCGCCAGCTTCTCGCCGTTGTGCAGCACCTTGAGGCGCTCGAGCTCGGCGAGGTCACGGGCCGAGCCGTGCAGGGACTGCTGCGAGGGCTGTGCGGGGGCGGCGGTGGTGAGGGTCATGTCGGTGCCTTTCTGGGCAGGGTGGGTCGCCACGCCGGCCGGGTGCCGCGCGACGGAGTGGGCTCGGTCGAGCCGGGGAGGGTGGTCTCAGGAGGCGACGGGGCGACCGTCGCGGGTGATGCCGGTGTCGGGGAAGCCGGGGACGGCGTACCGGGCGTGGGTCCTCGTCTCGGTGACGACGGATGCCGCGTGGCGGGCGATGTCCTCGAGCGTCGTCACCCACATGCCGTCGAGGGCCTTGACGCCCTCGACGAGCTGCTCGAGCGCGCGGGCCCGGGACGGCCGGCCGGAGATGAAGGGGTGGTTGGTCAGCACCCAGCAGCCGCCCTGCTCGTGCTGCGCGTCGGCCTCGAGCTGCCACATGTCGCGGGCCTTGACGGGGCTCTCGATGACGCCGCTGCCCGTCCAGCCCGGGTAGAAGGCGTACTGCTCCCAGTCGTCGAGGGCCCAGTCGACGGGGATCTCGATGAGGGTGTCCGCCGTGCCGGGGGCGGTGAACCGGTAGGGGGCGTCGCCGTCGAGCAGGCTGGAGTCGTAGAGGAACCCGCGCTCGGCGAGCAGGGCCGGCGACTGCCAGTTGAGCTCCCACCACGGCGCGCGGTAGCCGACGGGGACGACGCCGGCGACCTTCTGCAGCGCCTCGAGGCCGCGGTCGAGGTAGCGGGCCTCGGTCTCGCGGTCGATGCCCTGCATCTGCTCGTGCAGGTACCCGTGGTGGCCCACCTCGTGCCCCGCGTCGACGATGGCGCGCACCGTGTCGGGGTGGCACTCGGCGGTGAACCCGGGCACGAAGAAGGTCGCCCTGACGTCTTGACGCTCGAGGATGCGCAGCAGCTTCGGGACCGCGACGAGCGGACCGTACGACTGGTGCGACATGAGTGACATGCGCGAGACGGATGCCGGGTCGTGGGCGAGCACGCACGACTCGGCGTCGACGTCGAAGGTGAACGACGCCGCGGCGCGGTAGCCGTCGGGCCAGGTGAAGATCGGCTCGTCGGTGGCGGCGGGGGAGGGGGTGGCGGTCACGAGTCGGCTCCGATCTCGGCGGGCGTGGAGGAGGTGTGCGCCGTGCTCGACGTGGCGCTCGATGGGGCGGTCGACGAGGCGGCCGCGAGGTCGGACTGGGCTGCGGGAGTGAGCGACCCGGCATCCGGGCTCGGCGCGGGGACGGCGCCGTCGACGCGCGACTCGGCGCGGCGGAGGGCGGCGTACCTCTCGAACGGGCGGCGACCGACGACGGCGTAGACGGCCGCGGAGGTGAGGCCGCCGGCCAGCCACGAGAGGTCGAGGCCGCCGAGCGCGCGGGCGGCGAAGCCCTGCAGCGGCGGGACGAGGCCGTAGAGAAACATCCACGTCGCGACGATGCCGACGACGAACGAGAACATCGTGGCCCAGTTGACGTCGGGCAGACGGCGGCTGCCGACCGGGTCGAAGAGCACCTGAGCGTCGATGTCGCGGCGGGCGAAGCGGAAGTAGTGCACGAGCATGATGCCGGCCCAGGCGGCGATCCAGGCGACGATGCCGATGAGCCACGTGTCGAGCACGGCGGCGAGGTCGCCGGCGTAGATGAAGAACACGACCGCGACCATGGCGAAGGCGCCCACGACGAGGCTGAGGGTGTTGCGCTTGATCTTGACGTCGAGCGCCTGCGCGGCCACCGAGAACGTGTAGATGTTGAGGATGTTCGTCGCGATCGGGCCGTGCACGACGAGCAGGAGGACGGGGATCGCGAGCGCACCGAAGTTGTCGACGATGAGGGCGCCCGGGTCGACCGAGCCGTTCTTCGTCGCGAGGGTCGCGCCGAGCACGCCGAGCCACACGACGGGCACGAACTGGCCGAGCACGCTGGCGGCGTAGAGCTTGCGGCGCGGCATCGCGCGGCTGACGAAGCGTGAGTAGTCGGCGGCGTAGGTGAACCACGTGATGCCCCAGCCGATCCCGATCGCGGTCATGACGCCCGACATGACGACGATGCGCTCGGAACCGGTCAGCACCTGGCCGGCGGGGCCGGCGTAGCCCCAGTCGACGTCGAGGAAGAACCACGCGACGACCGACATGGCGACGAGCACGACGATGGTGGGCGGCACGGTCCAGCGCTCGAAGGCGGCGATGGTGCGGTAGCCGCGCCACGAGATGGCGACCTGGGTGCCCATGATGACCGTCGCGACGAGGATCTTGGCCAGGTGGTTCTCGGCGGCCGGGTCGACGAGGCCGACCTTGCCGAGCAGGGCCATGACGAGGTCGAGGATGATCCACGTGTTGACCGCGCACCACCCGACCGCGAGCGTGGCCTGGATGCCGGCGGGGACGTAGGCGCCGCGGCGGCCGAAGGCGGCCCGCGAGAGCACCATGCCGGTGACGCCGGTGCGCTGGCCCATGAGCACGAAGAGCCCGAAGAGGGCCATGCCGATGAGGTTGCCGAGCACGAGCACGATGAGGGTGTCGCGCAGGCCCAGGCCGAGGCCGATGCCGAGCGCCCCGAGGATCCAGTTGATCGGGGCGATGTTGGCCCCGCACCAGATCCAGAACTGGCCGGAGACGTCGTTCGTGCGGGCCTCGTCGGGGACCGGCTGGAGGACCTGCTCGACCTCGAACACCGTGTGGGACTGGTTCGCAGAGCTCATCTGCGCCTCCATTTCGTCGGATGGTGGGAACCAGAGTGATCCCCGTGCGGGGGGTGCGACAAGGTACGTTGTGTCAGTCGTGTGAGCCTGAGAACGGACGAAGTGTCATGCCGATGCCGGTGAGCGAGGTCCTGTGCGACCCGACGATCCGCGCTGCGGAACCGGTCGTCCTCGCCGGCCAAGCGGGCCTGGACAACGCGGTGACGTGGGTGCACACGAGCGAGGTGCTCGACATCGCGCCCCTGCTGCGGGGCGGTGAGCTGCTGCTCGTCGGCGGCGTCGGGCTGGCCGACGCGAGCCCGACCCAGCGGGCCCGCTACGTGCGCGAGCTGGCCGAGCGGGGCGCCTCCGGCATCGCCATCGAGACGGGGGCCCGCCTGCGCCGGGTGCCGCCGGAGATGGTCGAGGAGGCCGAGCGGGTCTCGTTGCCGCTCGTGCAGCTGCGGCGCGTCGTGCGCTTCATCGAGGTCACCCAGGCCGTCAACGGGCTGCTCGTCAACGAGTCGGTCCGGCGCCTCCAGCTCGCCGACGAGGTGTCGCACGCGCTCGCGCTGGCCCTCGCCCGGGGCGCCGAGCTGCCCGAGCTCATGGCCGTGCTGGCCGAGCGGACGCAGGCCGACGCACGGCTCACCGCCCCCGACGGTGAGCTGCTCGCCGAGGCGGCCGCGCCGGCCCTTGGGGTCGGGAGCTTTTCGACCGCAGAGGCCGACGACCCCGCCGGCGACCCTGCCGACGATGTCGTCACCGGCCCGTCGACCGCGGCCCCCGTCGGGATGCCCCCCGTCGTCGCCCCCGTCGACAGCGCCGGCGTGACGGTGGCCCTGCTGACGCTGACGCCCCGGCCGGGCGCGAACCTGCTCGTGCTCGACGCCGCCCTCGACCGCGCCCCGGAGGCACTGGGCCTCGCCATGCTGCGATTCCGCCCGCTCTCGCGCCGGCAGCGTGACACCCACGAGCTGTTCGAGCTGGCCCGCGCCGGCGAGCGCGCCTCGACGCGCCGGCTGCGCGAGGTGGCCACCCGGCTGGGGCTCGCGGGGCACGACGCGTGGGTGGTGACCGTCGCCCGCATCGGCCCCGGGCCGTCGCTGGCGACGGGCATCGAGGCGGCGGTCGGGCGCACCGGCCGCACCCTCGTCAGCGAGGTCGACCGGCACGTGCACACGTGCGTCGTCGGCCTGTCCCTCGGCGGACGGTCGCTCGAGCAGGCGCGCCAGGACGTCGTCACCGAGCTGCGGTCGGTCGCGCTGCCGGCCCACGTCACCGTGGCGGTCGGCCCCGGCGCGCGCAGCGTCGAGCGGCTGCCGCACACCCTCGCCGAGGCCGAGGGCACGCTGGCGCTGACCGACGAGTCGCACCAGGTGGTGGCCGACTCCGTCGCCCTCGGCATCACCCGGCTCGTGACGGCGGTCGACCGCGACGACCTCCTGCAGGCGTTCGTCGACGAGCAGATCGGCGACCTGCTCGCCCTCGACCGCGACCGCGCCGGCAGCCTCTTCGAGACCCTCGCCCTCTACCTGCGGCACTCGGCCAACAAGACCGAGACGGCGGCGCGGCTGCACGTGCAGCGGCAGAGCCTCTACCAGCGCCTCGAGCGCATCATGGCGGTGCTGGGCCACCCGCAGCCGGGCACGAGCCGCTGGGCCGCGATCGCCCTCGCGGTCGAGCTCGAGACCGCGCGGCGCACCGTCGCCGGCGAGGTGCGCGGCTTCGGCGGACTCGACGCCGCCGACCGCCGGGCCACCCGGCGCGCGCGCCGCCCCGCCGACTGAGCCCACCGGCATCCACCCCCCGTCGAGAGGCCAGATGGCGACTCGAAAGGCCAACGGGGACAACGCGAGAGGCCAGCCCGGTGACGGACTGGCCTCTCGGTGCTGTCTATTTGGCCTTTCGACGGGGGAAGGGGCCGCCGGGGCAGGCCCGCTCAGTCGTGGTGCTCGCTGCGCATGCGCTTGAGGAAGCTCTTCGTGCGCTCGTGCTGCGGGTTGCCGATGACCTCTGCGGGCGGACCCTGCTCGACGACGACGCCACCGTCCATGAAGACGACGTGGTCGGCGACCTCACGGGCGAACCCCATCTCGTGGGTGACGACGATCATCGTCATGCCCCGGTCGGCCAGCTCGCGCATGACGCGCAGCACCTCGCCGACGAGCTCGGGGTCGAGCGCCGAGGTGGGCTCGTCGAAGAGCATGAGCTTGGGGTCCATGGCGAGGGCGCGCGCGATGGCGACCCGCTGCTGCTGGCCGCCGGAGAGCTGCGCCGGGTAGGCGGCCGGCTTGTCGCCGAGGCCCACCTGCTCGAGCAGCTCGGTGGCGCGGGCGCGCGCCTTCTTGCGGGCCACGCCTTTGACCTGCGTGGGCGCCTCGACGACGTTCTGCAGGGCCGTCATGTGCGGGAAGAGGTTGAACCGCTGGAACACCATGCCGATCTCGCGCCGTTGGGCCGCGATCTGCTTGTCGGTGAGGTGGTGCAGCTGTCCGCCCTCGTCGCGGTAGCCCATGAGGTCGCCGTCGACCCAGATGCGGCCGCCGTCGATCGTCTCGAGCTGGTTGATGCACCGCAGGAACGTCGTCTTGCCCGAGCCGCTCGGCCCGAGGAGGCAGACGACCTCGCCGCGACCGACCTCGAGGTCGATGCCCTTGAGCACCTCGTTGCCGTGGAAGCTCTTGGTGACGTTGACCGCCCGCACCAGCGGGGCCTCGCCCCCGGTGCGGGAACCCCGGTCGGATGCCGTCGTGCTCGTCTCGCTCATCAGGCGCCTCCCGCCCCGCCCGGCCTCGCGAAGCGTCGTGAGGGTGCACCGGTGCCGAAGCCGCGGCCGAAGCGGCGCTCGAGGAGGTACTGGCCGACCATGAGCACGGAGCCCACGATGAGGTACCACGCGGTGACGGCGACGAACGCCGGCATGATCTGCAGGGTCCGGGTCCCGATGGCGCTCGTCTGGTAGAAGAGCTCGGTGATGACGGGGATGGCCGACAGCAGCGAGGTGTCCTTGACCATGGCGATCGTCTCGTTGCCGGTCGGCGGCACGATGACGCGCATCGCCTGCGGCAGCACGACCCGGCGCATCGCCTTGCCGCGGCTCATGCCCAGCGCGGCTGCCGCCTCACCCTGGCCCTTGTCGACCGACAGGATGCCGGCGCGGGCGATCTCGGCCATGTAGGCCGCCTCGGAGAGGCCGAGGCCGATGATGCCGGCCAGCAGCGTGCTGCTGAACTGGTTGACGTTGAGGGTGAAGAACGTGAAGTCGCTCGACAGCCCCAGCCACGACGCGAGCTGCTGGCCGAAGGGGAGGCCGAAGTCGACGCGGTTGTAGAGGAAGCCGATGCCGCTGCCGATCATGGCCAGCAGCACGAGGCGCGGGATGCCGCGGAAGAACCACGTGTAGACGAACGACACGAAGCGCAGCACGGGGTTCTGCGAGAGGCGCAGCACCGCGATGAGCACGCCGAGCACGATGCCGATCGCCATCGAGCCGAGGGTGCCGACGATGGTGCCCTTCCACAGGCCCTCGAGCACGGGGTTCTGCTGCATGATCTCGAGGGCGGTCGAGAAGCCCCAGCGCTCGTTGGTGACGAACGAGCTGATCATCATCGCGACGAGCACGAGGATGACCACGAGCGCCACCCAGCGCCCCGGGTGGCGGACCGGCTTGGCGTCGATGGCCCCCGGCCGTCCGTCGGCCGGCGTGCCCGGGCTCCCGGGCATGCCGGCGTCGGTGGTGGTCTGGCTCATCGACGGCTCAGGGGTTGACGGCGAAGTCGTCGATGGCGCCGGCCTCGACCGCGTACTTCTTCAGCGCCGCCTCGTAGCTGCCGTCGGCCTTGGTGGCCTTGAGGGCCTCGACGAGCAGGTCGGCCAGCGCCGTGTCGTTCTTCGGCACGACGATGCCGTAGGGGGCCGAGTCGTAGATGTCGCCGAGCGCCTCGAGCGCGCCGCCGGTCTGCTTGACGGCGTAGAGGCCGACGGGCGAGTCGGCGAGCATGGCGACCGTCTTGCCGCTGGCCAGGTCGGCGGTGACCTGGTCCTGGCCCTCCTGCACGATCGGGTTGATGGCCTGCTTGCCGGCGTCCGTGCACTTCTTGCTGCGGGCGGTCAGGTCGTCGACCTGCACGGTGCCCTTCTGCACGCCGATGCTCTTGCCGCAGGCGTCGTCGGCGTTGACGTTGTCCGGGTTGCCCTTCTGCACGACCCACTGGGTGCCGGCGCTGTAGTAGCTCACCATGTTGACCTGCTTCTTGCGGTCGTCGTTGATGGTGAAGCTCGAGACGCCGACGTCGTACTTGCCGCCGGTGACACCGAGGATGATCGAGTCGAAGCCGGCCGGGACGTACTCGGTCTTGAGCCCCAGCTTGGCGGCGACGGCGTCGAACAGGGCCGGGTCGAAGCCCTCGACGGTCTTGCCGTCGGAGGCGAGCATCTCGTTGGGGGCGTAGGTCGGGTCGGTGCCGACGACGATCTTGCCGGCCGACTTGAGGTCGGCGGGCACCTTGGCCGCGAGGGTGGCGTCGGCGCCGCCACCGGCCGCCGAACCGCTCCCGACGGGCGTCGAGCCGGCGCCGGGCGACGTCGACATCGAGTCGGACCCGCAGGCCGACAGGGACAGGCCGGCGACGGCGACGCCCGTGAGGGCGATGAGGGACATGCGGCGCATGTGGGGAGTCCTTCCAACGAACGCTCCGCGCGGACGAGCCGCGCGGACGGGGTGGTGTGCGGGCGACCGGGCGGCGGTGCGGCGGTCGACTGGGGGCGATCCTGCCACCTCCGGCCGTACGCACACGTGATTGCGGCCGAACCGTTGCCTGAGGCGCCCCGCACCCGGGCCCGACCGCCCGCGGGCGCGCCCAGGACCACGCGCGCGCACGACGACGCCCACCGGCATCCGGGAGGGCGTGGATGCCGGTGGGCGCGGTCGGTGGGTCCGTGCTGCCCCGTACTGCCCCGTGCTGCCCCGGGGCGACCCCGTGCGGGTGGGGACCCGGGCGCGAGGGCTCGGTCGGAGGACTCGGGTCAGAGGATCCAGTACGAGCGGATGCTGCCCGGGCCGTCGACCTGGCCGGTGCTCATGTCGATGTCGGCGAGGGTGCCCGCGTAGAGCGTGCCGCCGCGCACCTCGAGGGAGAGCGGGTTGGCCACCTTGGTGAAGAGGCTCTTGCGGCCGCTCCAGTCGACCTTGGTGATCCTGCCGGCGAAGAGCTCGGCGACGTAGACGCCGTCGGGGCCGATGGCCGCGTTGGTCGCCCCGAGGAAGCCGGTGGCGAGCCGCTTGAGGGCGCCGCTCGTCGGGTTCAGCGTCCACACCGACCCGCGGGCGCCGAGGGCAGGGCTCTCGGGGCCGCCCGGCAGGGTCGTGACGACGAGGTTGCCCCGGTAGTCGACCTCGACGTCGGTGGGCACCGACTCGAAGGCGTAGGTCACGCCGACGACGCAGTCGGGCGCCCCGACGGCGGCCGCCATCTCGGCGGTGAAGGTGATCGGCTGCGCGGGCAGCACGGCGAGGGTCGAGATGGCGCCCTTCGCGTCGACCTTGAGCAGGTCGTTGCCGGCGGCGTCGGCGACGATCCAGCCGTCGCCCCAGCTCGCGACGGCGTAGGGGTGGGAGTCGAGCAGCCCCTTGTACGTGGCCGGCCCACCCGTCAGACCTCTGAGGGCCTCGCGGGCGCAGGGGTTGCCGTTCTTGACGATGCCGTAGGTGACGTCCCGGTCGGGGTTCATCGTCTTCTCGTACTTGCCGAGGTTGGCGACGACGTCCTTCTTCCCCTGGGTGCGGATGGTGATGGAGGAGCTGAAGCTCTCACCGGGGCCGGAGGGGAACGTCGTGCTGAGCCAGGCGATGGACCTGCCGTCGGGGCTGGCGTCGACGCCGCCGATCTCGCTGCCGGTGCCCGTGGCGACGACGCTGAGGGAGCCGTCCTTGCGGAGGAGGCTGAGGGTGTTGGTGAAGCCGTCGGCGACGTAGGCGCCCTTGGCGGTGGCCGCCATCTGGTAGGGGGCGATGACGTCGGTGGTGAGCACCCGACCGCGTGAGGTGTCGGAGCTGCCCGTGGAGCCGGCCGCGCCGGCGCCGGGCGCCGAGACGAGGCCGATGGTGGTGAGGGCGGCCGCGGCGGTCGCGGCCGTGATGAGGCGGGTTCTGCGCATGCGTTCTGTCCTTGTGGAGGAGAAGCAGAGGTGACGCGCCCCGTCGTGTCCCCGTCGGGAACCTCGTCGCCCCGCGCCGTCCCTGTGACGACGGTCACACCACGGTAGGGACCCCGGGCGTCCCGCGCATGCGATTTTCGGAAACTCGTGATAACGGAGCGCTCGGGGAGCCTGGGGACGACGTAGTCGGCGGTGCCGGTGGCATGCCGTAGACTGGTGCGGACGGCCCGCCCAGTTCTGCCTCGGGCCGTTCTTCTAGGTCCGGCTCACGCCGACCCCGTCGATTCGCTCTTGCGCCGCGACCACGTCCACCGACGAACGGGCTCGCGCCGGGCAGAACGACCCTTTCCAGCTCTTGGAGTACATCACCCGTGTCCATCGACACCTTCGCCGCTCTCGGCGTGCCCGCCGCCCTCGTCTCCGTCCTCGACGCGCAGGGCATCACCACCCCGACCCCCATCCAGGCCGCGACGCTGCCCGACTCGCTCGCCGGTCGTGACGTCCTCGGCCGCGGCCGCACCGGCTCGGGCAAGACCTACGCCTTCCTGCTGCCGCTGCTCGCTCGGCTCTCGGCCGCCGGCCGCACCCGCCAGGCCCGTCGGCCCCGGGCCCTCATCCTCGCCCCGACCCGCGAGCTCGTGACCCAGATCGACACCGCCATGGCGCCGCTCGCCAAGGCCCTCGGCCTGCGCTCGCAGACCGTGTTCGGCGGCGTCGGGCAGAACCCGCAGGTGCAGGGCCTCCGGGCCGGCGTCGACGTCGTCGTCGCCTGCCCCGGTCGCCTCGAGGACCTCATGCAGCAGGGCCATGTCTTCCTCGACGCCGTCGAGGTCACCATCCTCGACGAGGCCGACCACATGGCCGACCTCGGCTTCCTGCCCGGCGTCCGTCGCATCATGGACAAGACGCCCCGCGACGGTCAGCGCCTGCTGTTCTCGGCCACGCTCGACGGCGCCATCAACGTCCTCGTCAAGCGCTTCCTCACGGATCCCAAGACGCACGAGGCGGACTCGGCCCAGTCGCCGGTCTCGACGATGAGCCACCACGTGCTGCACGTCGCCTCCGACGCCCACCTGCCGGTCATCCTCGACCTCGCCGCCGCGCCGGGTCGCAAGGTCGTCTTCACCCGCACCAAGCACCGCGCGAAGAAGCTGGCGAAGCAGCTCAACGCCTCGGGCGTGCCCGCGGTCGAGCTGCACGGCAACCTCAGCCAGGGCGCCCGCACCCGCAACATGGACGACTTCCACGCCGGCCGGGCCCAGACCCTCGTCGCGACCGACATCGCCGCCCGCGGCATCCACGTCGACGACGTCGCGCTCGTCATCCACGCCGACCCGCCGGTCGAGCACAAGGCCTACCTGCACCGCTCGGGCCGCACCGCCCGCGCCGGCAACGACGGCATCGTCGTGACGATGATGATGGACGACCAGGTCCGCGACGTGCGCGACCTGACCCGCAAGGCCGGCATCAAGCCGACGACGACGCGGGTGGCCCTCGGCCACCCGCTGCTCGCCGAGCTGGCACCGGGCGAGCGCAGCTTCGCCGGTGGCCTCGTCCGCGAGGAGCCCGTGGCGGCCGCCCCGCGCTCCGGCGGCGCGTCCCGCGGCACCTCGTCCGGTGGCGGCCGCGGTCGTGGCCGTGGCCGCGGCGCGAGCGCCCCGGCATCCGCCTCGGCCCCGTCGCCCACGGGCTCGCCCCGTCGCGGTGGTGCGGGTCGCGGTCGCGGTGCCGCCGGTGACGGCCAGTCGGCCGGTCGCCGTCAGGGTGGCGGCCAGTCCCGCCCCCGCGGTGGCAGCTCGACGGTCTACTCGACCACCTCGGGCGGCAGCGCCGCCTCGTTCTCGGCCGGCACCCGCGCCGGCGGCCGCCGCTCCCGCTGACCCGCTGGCGCCCTCCCTCGGGAGGGCGCCCCCCGGAGGTCGAGTGGTCACGACCTCGGCCGTGCCGGCGGCCGGTGACCTCTCGACGGGGCCAGGCGTCCTCTCGACGGGGGCTACGGGCCCTCTCGACGGGTGTCAGCGGGGCACGAGCGTGCGGCTGCGGCCGCGGAACTCGGCCACGACGAGGCCGTCGGCCTCGCGCGTCACCGTGACGTCGGTGAGCCCGCTGCGGCCGAACGACGCCCGCACCCGTCCCTCGGCGACGAGCACGTCACCGAGCCGGGCGGATGCCGTGAAGGTGACGTCGGCGCCCGCCGCCACCGTGAGTGCCCCCTGCGAGTTGCAGGCCAGGGCGAAGCACGAGTCGGCGAGGCTGAAGACGAGACCCCCGTGGCAGATGCCGTGACCGTTGACCATGTCGGCCCGCACCGGCATCCGGACGACGGCGTGGTCACGCTCGACGACGGTCGCCTCCATGCCCAGGGCCCGCGAGGCGGCGTCGTCACGCCACATGCGCCGGGCGAACCCGACGCCCTCGGCGACCTCGACGTCGTCGGTCTCGCCGTCGTCGGTGCCGCTCACGTGAGCCCGCCGTCGCGCAGGGCGGGGCTCGGTCGGTAGCGACCGCCCGGGAACGCTGCGTCGAGCGCGACGATCGTGCGCTCGACGGTGTCGAAGCCGAGCTCGCGGCCCCACGCGATCGGCCCCTTGGGGTAGCGCACGCCGAGCACCATCGCGGTGTCGACGTCCTCGGCGGTCGCCTCCCCGCGGTGCACGAGGTCGACGGCCTCGTTGACGAGCATCGCGAGCGTCCGCGCGAGCGGGTCGGTCTCGACCGGACCGCCGACGAGGCGTGCGGCGAGCTCGAGATCGGGCTGGTCGAGCACCGCCCGGCCGCCCTCCCAGCGGTAGACGCCGCGACCGGTCTTGCGGCCGAGGTCGCCGCGCTCGACGAGCTGCTGCTGCAGCCGCGTCGGCGCGTAGCGCTCGTCGCGACCGGTCTGCTCCCACACCGAGGTGCCGACGGCGAGGTTGACGTCCTGGCCGATGAAGTCGGTGAGCTCGAGCGGTCCCATCGGGAAGCCGCCGTGCTCGCGCAGCACGTGGTCGACCGTCGCCGCGTCGGCCACCCCGGCCTCGACGAGGCGCTGGGCCTCGCCGTAGAACGGGCGCGCGACGCGGTTGACGATGAAGCCCGGCGTCGAGCGGCACCGCACCGGCGTCTTGCCCCACGCCTGTACGAGGCGCACGGCGTGCTCGACGAAGGCTCTCGACGTCTGTGAGCCCTGCACGACCTCGACGAGCCGCATCGCGACGGGCGGGTTGAAGAAGTGCAGCCCGAGCACGCGCTCGGGGTCGGCCACCGCATCGGCGACGGCGTCGACGTCGATGCTCGACGTGTTCGTGGCGAGCATCGTCGACGGCGGCTGCGACTCGGCCAGCGCGCCGAACACCTCCCGTTTCAGCTCGAGCGACTCAGGCACGGCCTCGACGACGAGCGCGCACTCGGGCAGGTCGCCCACCGATGTCGCCACCTCGATGCGTTCGAGGATGCCGTCCGCCTCGTCGGCGCCCAGCCGCCCCTTCGCGACCCGTCCGTCGAGGGCCGTGCGGGTGCTCGCCACGGCCCGCTCGGCCGCGCCGGGAGCGGCGTCGACGAGCCAGACGCGGTGCCCGGCGGCGGCTGCGACCTGGGCGATCCCCGCCCCCATCGCCCCGGCCCCCACCACGGCGACGTGACCGAGGGTGTCGTCGATGTCCGTCTCGTCGTCCATGCCCCCATCCTGCCCGCCGCCGGGCACCGCCTGGGGTGGGAGGGCCCTGCGGGCGGCGCGGCTAGAGTCGGGGCCGTGATCGCACCGGCAACGACGCCCACTCACCCGCTGCTCGAGACCCACGCGACGGCCCTCGACGAGGCCCGCGCGGCGCTCGCCGGCCGCACCTGGTTCTCGCGCTACCCCGAGTCGCCCAGCCCCCGGGTCTACGGCGAGGAGGCGGCGGGCGCTGGCGTGACGGCCCACGAGGCGCACCTCGGTCACCCCTACGCGGCGCTCGACGACCAGCCGGGTGACGGCAGCCACGTCGGCGGCGAGGTCTCGCCCTACGGCCCGCGGCTCGGCGTCACCTACCCGGTGCTCGACCTCGACCGGGGCCTGGCCGCCGCCCGGGCCGCGCTGCCCGCCTGGCGTGACGCCGGGCCCCAGGTGCGCGCCGCCGTGTGCCTCGAGATCATCGACCGCATCAACGCCCGCAGCTTCGAGATGGCCAATGCCGTCATGCACACCTCGGGCCAGCCCTTCGTCATGTCGTTCCAGGCCGGTGGCCCGCACGCGCAGGACCGCGCCGTCGAAGCGGTCGTCGCCGGCCTCGTCGAGCAGGAGCGGGTGCCCACCTCCGTCGTGTGGGAGAAGCCGGGCCGCGACCGGCAGGGCAACCCGGCCCCGACCCGGATGCAGAAGGACTACCGCCTCGTGCCGCGCGGGGTCGCGCTCGTCATCGGCTGCAACACCTTCCCGACGTGGAACGCCTACCCCGGCCTCTTCGCCTCGCTCGTCACGGGCAACCCCGTCGTCGTCAAGCCCCACCCGCGCGCCGTCCTGCCCCTCGCCGTCACGGTCGAGGTGGCGCGCGAGGTGCTCGCCGAGGCCGGCTTCGACCGGGCCCTCGTGCAGCTCGCCCCCGAGGCCGACGGCGAGGGCCTGGCCAGGACGCTCGTCGAGCGGCCCGAGATCGTCGTCGTCGACTACACCGGCGGCCCCGGTTTCGGCTCGTGGCTGGAGGAGAACGCCGCGGCGAACGGCATCCTCGTCTACACCGAGAAGGCGGGCGTCAACACCGTCGTCGTCGACTCGACCGACGACCTGCGCGGTGCCCTCGGCAACCTCGCCTTCAGCCTCACCCTCTACTCGGGCCAGATGTGCACCGCGCCCCAGAACATCTACGTGCCCGAGGGCGGCGTCGACACCGACGAGGGCCACCTCGGCTTCGACGAGTTCGGCGAGCGCCTCGCGGCCGCCATCGGCCGGCTCACGGGCGACGACGCCAAGGCCGTCGAGCTGCTCGGGGCGACGGTCAACGACCAGGTGCGCTCGAACGCCGACTCCCTCGGCCGCATCGCCGACGAGGCGGGCGGGCGGGTCGTGCTCGAGTCGCGCCGGGTCACGCACCCGACCTTCGCGGATGCCGTCGTGCGGGCTCCCGGCCTCGTCGCCCTCGACGTGTCGCGCGAGGACGTCTACACGCAGGAGTGCTTCGGCCCGGTCGGCTTCCTCGTGCGCACCGCCTCGACGGAGCAGTCGCTGGCCCAGCTCGCCGACACCGTCCGTGAGCACGGGGCCATGACGGCGGCGGTGTACTCGACCGACGAGCGGGTGCTCGACGCCGCCCGCGACGCCGCCGCCGACGCGGGGGTGGCGCTGTCGGAGAACCTCACCGGTCAGGTCTTCGTCAACCAGACCGCCGCGTTCAGCGACCTGCACGGCACCGGGGCCAACCCCGCGGCCAACGCGGCGTACACGGACGCCGCGTTCGTCGCCAACCGGTTCCGCGTCATCACCTCGCGCCGGCACGTCGCCTAAGGCATCCGGTCGGTCTGGTGGGCGACGGGGGCGTGGACGCGGTGAGGGCGACGTCGTGACGACGGGTCGGGCGCTGCACGAGCAGGCCGGCGCCGTCACCGGCCGCGCGGCCGTGCAGCGACGCACCGTGCGCGTGCTCGTGCTCTCGCAGGTGCTGAGCGGGCTGGGCATGGCGAGCGGCATCGCCGTCGGCGTGCTGCTCGCCGAGCAGCTGTCGGGCTCGGCCTCGCTCGCGGGGTTCGGCACGACCTTCCAGGTGCTCGGCGGCGCGCTCATCTCGATCCCGGTGGCCCGGCTCATGGCCGCCCGGGGACGCCGGCCCGGCCTGCAGCTGGGCTACCTGCTCGCCCTGCTCGGGGCGGCGCTCGTCGTCGTCGCCGCGGTGGCCGGCTCGTTCGTGCTGCTGCTGCTCGGCATGCTGCTGTTCGGCGGTGGCACCTCGGGCAACGGCCAGGCGCGCTACGCCGCCGCCGACCTCGCCGCGGAGGGACGCCGGGGCCGCGACCTGTCGGTCGTCGTCTGGGCCACGACCATCGGCTCGGTGCTCGGCCCCAACCTCGTCGGGCCCGGGCGGGCGTTCGCGACCGCCGTCGGCCTGCCCCCGCTCGCCGGGTCGTACGTCTTCGCCCTCGTGGGCTTCGTGCTCGCCTGGCTCGTCATCAACCGGCTGCTGCGCCCCGACCCCCTGCTCGTCTCACGACGCCTCGAGTGCGAGGGACGCGTCGCCACGGCGGCCGCGGCCCCGGACGCGAGCCGACCGGCATCCGGTGTCGTCGACCCCGTCACCGAGGCGACGGCAGCAGCGGAGGGTCCGGCGGCGCCGGCGCTCGCGAGCACCCGCACCGGAGGCACCTCCGACCCGGACCCCGACGACCACGACGGGTCGCTGACCCGCGGGCTGCGGGTCGTCCGGGCCAACCCCACGGCACGGCTCGGGCTGCTGACGACGGCGCTCGGGCACCTCGTCATGGTCTCGGTCATGGTCATGACCCCGTTGCACATGAGCCACGGCGACGCCGACCTCGAGGTGATCGGGTTCGTCATCTCGATGCACATCGTCGGCATGTACGCCCTCTCGCCCGTCGTCGGTCTCGCCGTCGACCGCGTCGGCGGGCGCCCCGTCGCCGTCACCGGCGGCGTCGTGCTCGCGCTAGCCGGCGTCCTGGCCTCGCGGGCCCACCTCGGGTGGTCGGGGCTGCTGCTCGCGGCGCTCGTGCTGCTCGGGCTGGGCTGGTCGTGCACCCTCGTGTCGGGCTCGACGCTGCTCACGTCGTCGGTCGGCGCGTCCGAACGGCCCGCCGTCCAAGGTCTCTCCGAGCTCGTCATGGGGCTGGCCGGGGCGGGCGGCGGCGCGGTGGCCGGCGTCGTCGTCGGGCGCTTCGGCTACGCCAGCCTGGCCACGTCGGCGGCCCTCGTCGGGGTCGTCGTCGTCGCGCTCGTGACGACCACCCACCGGTCGCGCCTGCGGCCGGCGGTCTGACCGCCGGCGCCTCGTCGGGCGTGCGCCGCCGGCCCTGCCGGCAGGGGGACGGGTGGCGCCACCGGAGCTGTTGGCTCAACCTCGGTGACGCCACCCTGGGTGCTAGATACCCGGGATGCCCTGTCGTGCGTGCGGCGAGCGGCCCGGCCCACCCCTCAGGGCGAGGTCGCGCGCACCTGGCGCCGTCAGCGGGTGGCCGGGGTCACACCCCGAACGGCGGCGTCGGGCGACTGCGACGGGGGCGCGAGGGTACGCAGACGGCGACGAGATGGTGCAGCGCTGGACTCTCTCCGGGCGCTGCGAAGTGGAGGTGTGTCATGACGATCGAGTTCGCTCCCTTCCGAGGCGAGGTCGCAGCCCTGCCCGACGGCCACGACCAGGTGTCGTGGCGTGACGAGATGGCCGGCTACCTCGGCGCGACGAGCTTCCCCGGGCGTCAGGACGAGCTGCTCGCAGCTCTGGTCCGCGCCCACGCGCCGAGCCGGCTGCTGTGGCGCCTCGGAGCGCTGCCGCGTGAGGTCCGCTTCGGCTCGCTGACCGAGCTGTGCGACTTCGTCGACGCGCACTCCGCCGCCCCGGCGCCGCGCGAGCCGATGTGACCTGACGCCGGGCAGGCCCGTTCGCCCGTCGGACGCGGGGACGTCAGACGAAGAGGAAGAGCACGAAGCCGATGAACGGCAGGGTGCCCTGGGTGAGCGCGGCCCGGAGGTAGCTGCGTCCGGTGGTGATGAGCACGGTGGCCGCCAGCCACATGGATGCCGTGGAGAACAGCACGAGCGTGCGCCCGGCGCTCTCGTGGCCGGTGGCGTACAGGACGACCCCGAGGGCGGCACCGACGCCCAGGAAGAGGTTGTAGAAACCTTGGTTGTAGGCCATCGAGGCCGTGGTGTCGGCATCCTGCTGGCTCGCGACGCCGAAGCGCTGCCACGTCGCGGGCTCCCGCCAGCGCACGCTCTCGAGCACGAAGATGAAGACGTGGAGCAGGGCGGCCAGACCGACGAACACGCTCGCGACGACGCTCATGTGCCGACGATAGGCCCGCCGGACCGCGCCCGCTCGGCGGCGCGACGTGAGGGGGGTCAGGCGGTGACGCGCAGGGTGGAGGTGCGGTCGGGGCGCACGAGCACCTCGACGCGGTCGGCGACCCGGGCCTTGAGCTCGCTGACGTGGCTGACGATGCCGACCGTGCGGCCTCCCTCGCGCAGCCCCTCGAGGGTGTGCATGACGTCGTCGAGCACGTCGGGGTCGAGCGAGCCGAACCCCTCGTCGACGAAGAGGGTGCCGAGGTCGACGCCGCCCGACTCCGCCCGCACGACCTCGGCCAGGGCGAGGGCGAGGGAGAGCGAGACGTAGAAGGTCTCGCCGCCGGAGAGCGTGCCGACCTCGCGCACCTGGTTGGTGTGCATGTCGTGGACCCGCACCCCGAGGCCCGACTTGAGGTTGCCCTTGCGCGCGTCGGTGTGCTCGAGGCTGTAGCGGCCACCCGAGAAGCGGGCCAGCTCGGTGTTGGCGGCGGTGAGCACCTCGGTGAAGCGGCGGATGAGGACGTAGTTGGCGAGGTCGAGGCGCAGCTGGTTCTCGCCGCCCCCGGCGACGAGCTGGCCCACGCGCACTGCGTCGGCCGTCTCGGCCAGCACCTCGGCGTTGCGGTCCACCGCCTCGATGACAGCGGTGAGCCGGCGCCGGGTGCGGGCCACCTGGTCGCGGAGACTGCCGTGCTCGTGGGTCGCGGTCTCCATCTCCTTCTTCGCCGCCTTCTCGAGCGCGGCCATCTGCTCGATGTCGTCGAAGAGGGCGTCGAGCTGCACGTCGGCGAGCTCGGGGCCGCTGAGGCCGGCACGCACCCGGGTGCAGGCCGTCTCGAAGTCGGCGATGCGGGCGGTCGCCTCGCTGATCCACTCGCTCGACCGGTGGGCGGCCAGCCACGCCCCGAGGTCGGTGAACCCGAACTGGACGAGGTCGGCGTCGCGGACGGCGGTGTCGTCGGCGACCGCGGTGGCGGCCGTGTCGCGGGCGGCGATGGCGTCGACCGCGGCGTCGAGCAGGCGGGCGCTCTCGCCGAGACGGCGACGTCGGTCGGCGACGCTGGGGTGGCCGTCACGGGCCTGTTCGACCAGCGCGGTCTCGTCGTCGACGCGCGACCGGAGGTCGACGAGGGCCTGCTGCGTGCGGGCCAGTCGGGAGCCGAGGTCGGCGGCGACGGCCGTCAGCTCGTCGCTGCGCCCGCGCAGGGCAGTGAGCCGCGCCGCGCCGGTCTCGACGTCGGCCGCCGCCTGCACCGACACGGCGAGGGCGGCCGCGGCGGCCTGCGCCTCGGCCCGGGCCGCGTCGACGTCGAGACCGCCGGCACCGACCGTCAGGCCGGCGACCTCGGAACGGGCCTCGACGAGGGCGGTCGCAGCCCGGTCACCGGCGGCGCGCAGGCGCACCACGGCCTGCTCCTGCTGCTCGACCACCTCGGCGGTGACCGCACCGTCGGTCGGTCTGGCCGGCACCGGGTGCTCGCAGGAGCCGCACACCGGGCAGGGGGCGCCGTCGACGAGCGCCAGCCCGAGCTCGCCGGCGATGCCCTCGAGCCGGGCCGTGCGCAGGGCGGTGAGCTCGCGTTCGCCGGTCGCGACGGCGGCCAGGGCGTCGGTCGCGGCGGAGGCGAGCGTGTCGGCCCGTCGACGGGCCTCGGCCAAGGCGACGGATGCCGTGAGGCGGGCCGCCGCGCGCTCGCCGTCGGCGGTGCGGTCGTCGAGCAGGGCCGCGCGGCGACGCGACTCGGTGAGGGTGGCCTCGTGCTCGGCGACGACCGCGGGCAGCGCACCGAGCTCGTCGACGGTCTCGGCTTGCGAGCGGGTCAGGGCCTGCACCTCCCGCTCGAGCCGGGACACCTCCTGCTGTCGCTGCGGCAACGTGGTCTCGAGAGCGGTCGCCGCGGAGAGGGAGCCGACCACCTCGCGGGCCGCCGTCGCCGCCTCACGCAGGGCGGGCGCCCCACGGTCGCGCAGGGCGGGGTCGAGGCGGGCCAGGGCGGTCGTCACCGTGGCCTCGGCCTTGCGCAGGCTCGCCTCGGACGCGGCCAGCGTGCGCACCGCACCGGCGACCGGGCGGGCCTGCTGCGCCGCGGCGACCTCGTCACGCAGGGACTGGAACGCGACCGCCTGCTGGCCGAGGTCGTGCTCCTGCTGCTGCAGCTGGCGCAGCCGCTCGCGGCGCTGCATGCGCAGCCGGGCGTCGCCGACCATGTCGGCCATCTGCCGGTGGGTCTCGATGGCCTCGCGGCTCGCCTTGCCCGCATGACGCTCGCGGGTGCGCAGCTCGTCGAGCACCTCGGCGAGCTCGTCTGGCAGCGTCGGGCGTCCCGGCGCCGTGGCCCCGGCGGCCGATCCGCCCGACGCGGCCGAGGGCACCACGCTGCGGCCGAGCACCGACAGCCGCTCACGGCGCTCGTCGTCGAGGTTGGCCGAGACGGCGAAGGCGTGCACGGCCATGGCGATCTCGTCGGCGGCGGTCTGACGCCGGGCCTGGGCGGCGCGCCCGGCCTCGATGAGGGAGTCCTGCACGCGGCGGAAGAAGGCCGTGCCGAAGACCTTCTCGAGCAGCTTGCCCTTGTCCTCGGACCGGGCGCGCAGGAAGGTCGCGAACTCACCCTGGGGGAGGATCACCGTCTGCACGAACTGGTCGCGGGTGAGCCCCACCGCCCGCGTGATCTCGTCGTCGCAGTCGCCGATCGAGGTCGAGAGCAGCTCACCGTGCTCGAGGTCGTCGACGGAGCCGAGCCGCCACAGCTTCACGCTCGGCTGCTGGACGGTCGTGCCCGTGCCGCGCGACTTCGGCCGCTCGAACCGGGGCGTGCGCTGCACGCGGTAGAGGCCCGACTGCGTCTCGAAGACGAGGGTGACGACGGGGACGGCGCGGGGGTCGGCGTGGTGCGAGTGGATCCGCTCGGCATCCGCCGACGCCTGCGCGAGGCGCCCGTAGAGGGCGAAGGTGATGGCGTCGATGATGGTCGACTTGCCCGACCCCGTCGGCCCCTCGAGCAGGAACAGGCCGGCCCGGCCCAGCCGGGAGAAGTCGATGCGCTCGGTGCCGGCGTAGGGCCCGATGGCCGTCATCTCGAGCAGGTGCAGCTGCATGTCACGCCACCTCCTGCGCCTCGGCGGCCTTCTGCGCGCGGACGGCGGCCTCGTAGCCGGCGGTGAAGACGGCCACCTCGCCGTCGCTCGCCTCGGCCTTGGTGACGTGGGCGATGAAGTCGGAGCCGAGCTCGCGCGGGTCGCGCTCGCTGACGGCGGTGGTGCCGCTGCGCCCACGGTCGACCGCACCCTCGGGCTGGTGGAACGTCTGCAGGACGTGCGGGAAGCGCGAGCGGAGCCGGTCGACGAGGCGGTCGGGCCGCACCCGGTCGGTGACGGTGGCCCGCACCCACGACGCCTCGTGCACGGTGAGCGCGGGGTCGGCGAGCAGGTCGTCGAGGCGCCCGGAGATGCTCGCCATCGGCCGCGGCTGCTCGATCTCGACGGGGGTGGCGACGGCGGGGCCGGTCGCGGGGAGGTCGACGAGCAGCACGACCTTGGTGTGGTCCTGCTCGGAGAAGGAGTAGCGCAGGGGTGAGCCGGAGTAGCGCACGACCGAGCCCTCCGCGCCGACCGGTGCCTGCGGCCCGTGCAGGTGGCCGAGGGCGGCGTAGTCGATTCCCTGAAAGACGGTGGCCGCGACCCGGTCGACGCCGCCGACCATGATCGAGCGCTCGGACTCGCTCGGCTCGGCGCCGGCGACGAACGCGTGCGCCAGCACGACGCTGCGCACGCCCCCACGCCGCGCGAGGTCGGCGCGCACGAGGTCGCACGCCGCCGACAGCACGGCCTGGTGCGAGCGGGGGAGCGGCTCCCGCCCGCCCAGCGCGACGCGGGCGTGGTCGGGGTCGAGGTACGGGATGCCGTAGACGGCGGCGGTGACGCCGTCGCTGCCCTCGACGACGACGGGCAGGTCGAGCCGCCCCGTGTCGGTGAGCAGGCGGATGCGGTCGCGGAAGAGCCCGGCGCCGTAGCCGAGCCGGATGGCGGAGTCGTGGTTGCCGGAGGTGACGACGACGGTCGTCATCTCGGAGAGCCGGGCCAGGGTCCACTCGAAGAGCTGCACCGACTCGACCGGTGGCACGCCGCGGTCGTAGACGTCGCCGGCGACGAGCACGGCGTCGACCGGGACGCCGTCGGGCGGGTTCTCGACGAGCTCGCAGATGCGGTCGAGGACGGCCGACTGTGCCTCGTGGAGGTTCACGCCGTGGAGCGTGCGCCCGAGGTGCCAGTCAGAGGTGTGGAGCAACCGCATGCGACGACGGTAGGCGCCCCCACCGACACCGCCCAACCTGCCACTCCGTGGGGCCCCCGACGGCGCGGTCGTGAGGGCGGGACCGTCACTTCTCGGGCTTGAGGAAGCCGAGCAGCATCGAGACGAAGGTGATGATGAGGGCGCCGAGGACGGCATCCCAGAAGAAGTGCTCCACGTGGAACGCGAGGTCGAACTTGTCGGCCAGCCACGAGGTCAGCTGCAGCATGAGGGCGTTGACGACGAAGACGAACAGCCCGAGCGTGAGGATGATGAACGGCAGCGTGAGCACCGTCAACAGCGGTCGCACGAGCGAGTTG
Organism: Terracoccus luteus; assembly: GCF_003635045.1. Lineage (NCBI taxonomy): Bacteria > Bacillati > Actinomycetota > Actinomycetes > Micrococcales > Intrasporangiaceae > Terracoccus > Terracoccus luteus. Next base: position 3,854,103 of record NZ_RBXT01000001.1, read on the forward strand.
ACGACGCCGAAGATGACGGCGACGACGAGCACGGTGAGGAACACCGAGGACGCCGGCATGTCGCGGCCGAACGTGATGCCCGGCACGGCCCACGCCGCCACCCAGAGGGCGATGCCGTTGATGACGGTCTTGATGGCGAAGTTGGCGAGCATGGCTCAGTGTTCCACGCGGCACCCACCCGGCGCCCCGACCGGCATCCGTCAGCCGTCGGCGTGCAGCAGCTCCTGCTCGGCCCGCCCGAGGCGGTCGCGGTGCCCCTCTGGCATGCCGGGGTGCTCGTCGTCGGGCAGCCGCGGCTGGAACATGGTGTTCAGGCGCAGCAGATCGGGGTCGACCATCTTGAGCGAACCGATGGCCTCGGCGATCGGCACCCGCTCGATCTGGCCCTTCTGCAGCGCGACCATCTGACCCCACGCGCCGTCGAGGGCGGCCTCGACCGCGGCGACGCCGAAGCGGGTGCCGAGGACGCGGTCGAAGGCGACGGGCGACCCACCGCGCTGGATGTGCCCGAGGGCCGTCATGCGGCTCTCGATGCCGGTGCGGCCCTGGATCTCGCGGGCGAGGATGCTGCCGATGCCGCCGAGGATCTTGTGGCCGTAGACGTCGACCTCGGGCTCGGGGATGACGAACGTGCCCTCACGGGGCAGCGCGCCCTCGGCGACGACGACGATGGTGGCGAAGCGGCCCTTGCGGTGCCGGTGCACGATGCGCTCGCAGACCTCGTCGATGTCGAACGGCTCCTCGGGGGTCAGCGTGATCGCCGCGCCGCCGGCGAGGCCGGACCAGATGGCGATGTGCCCGACGTGCCGCCCCATGACCTCGACGACGAGGACGCGGTGGTGCGACTCGGCGGTGGTGTGCAGGCGGTCGATGGCGTCGGTGCAGACCTGCACGGCGGTCTGGAACCCGAAGGTCATCTCGGTGAGGGCGATGTCGTTGTCGATCGTCTTGGGGACCCCGATGACGGGGAAACCCTTCTCGTGCAACCGGTTGACGACCCCCATCGACCCCTCGCCGCCGATGCCGATGATGGCGTCGAGGCCGTGGCGGTCGTAGGCCTTGCGCACCCGCTTGAGGCCGTCGTCGTGGGCGAAGGGCTGGTCACGGCTCGTGCCGAGGATGGTGCCGCCGAGCGGGAGGATGCCGCGGCAGCGGTCGACGTCGAGGATCTCGTAGTCGTTCTGCATGACGCCGGTCCAGGCACTGCGGAAGCCGATGACGGTGCTGTCGTAGGTGGCCTCCGCGGCGCGGACGGACCCGCGGATGACGGCGTTGAGGCCGGGACAGTCCCCGCCCCCGGTGAGAATGCCGATGCGCATGTGGCGACGTCTTTCGGTGAGTGACTCGCGAGCAGTGGCGAGGTGGTGACGAACGGTGGGTGAGGGGTGGCGCCCGGCGGCCCCTCAGGGCTCCCGACGCACCCCGACGAGACCGTCGCGGCGACTGTGGCACGACGGCGCAGAGCCTAGCCAGTTCGACTGTATGCCGACAGGGCCGCGTCCACCGAACGGTCGCGGGCGTGAGACGGCAATAGAGTGACGGGCATGAGCGAGAACGCGTCGAGCGCGGACGGCCAGGGCACCCCGACCCGGGAGGCCGGTGGCGTGCGACTGCGCCAGGTGCTGTCGCAGCTGCCCGCCTACGTGCCAGGCAAGCCGGCCAGCGCCCCCGCCGGGGTGACCCCGTACAAGCTGTCGTCGAACGAGAACCCCTACGGCCCGCTGCCGTCGGTCCTCGCCGCGATCGGGCAGGGCGCCGCCGCCGTCAACCGCTACCCCGACATGTCCGTGGCCGCGTTGACCGAGCGCCTGTCGCGCTTCCTCGACGTGGATGCCGAGTGCCTCGCCTTCGGGACCGGCTCGGTCGCCGTGCTGTCGCACATCATCACCGCGGCCTGCGACGAGGGTGACGAGGTCGTCTTCGCGTGGCGCTCGTTCGAGGCCTACCCGATCGCCACCCGCCTCGCCGGCGCCGTGCCCGTCATGGTCGGGCTCGACGAGCAGCAGCGTCACCGCCTCGACGCGATGGCCGCCGCCGTCACGGACCGCACCCGCGTCGTGCTCGTGTGCACGCCGAACAACCCGACCGGCCCGTGCGTGCACGCCGACGAGCTCGAGGCCTTCCTCGACCGCGTGCCGAACGACGTCGTGGTCGTCGTCGACGAGGCGTACGTCGAGTTCGTGCGCGACGGCGACGCGGTGCGGGGGCTCGAGGTGTGGCGCCGGCATCCGAACGTCGTCGTGCTGCGCACGTTCTCCAAGGCGTACGGCCTCGCCGGGCTGCGGGTCGGCTACGCCGTCGCGCACCCGCCGGTGGCCGCGGCGCTGCGCCAGACCGCGACCCCGTTCGGGGTCAGCTCGGTCGCGCAGCTCGCCGCCATCGCCTCGCTCGACGCCTACGACGAGCTGGCCGAGCGGGTCGCCGGCATCGTCGCCGAGCGCGACCGCGTGGCCCAGGGGCTGGCCGACCAGGGCTGGAAGCTGCCGGCGTCCGACGCCAACTTCGTCTACTTCCCCCTCGGCACCGACTCCGCCGACTTCGCCCGGGCGTGCGAGGAGGCCGGCATCATGGTCCGCCGCTACGGCGACGACGGCGTGCGGGTGACGATCGGTGAGACCGAGGCCAACTCGCGCCTCCTCGAGGTGGCCGGGGCCTTCGGGGCCCGCTGAGCGGCCGTCACGTGCGCGCTCGGATGCCGTCGTGGCCCGGTCCGCGGCCCGGCCCACGCCCGCTGGTGGCGGGGGCAGCCGTGCTCGGCCTGGCCCTCGCGGGGCCGGCGGTCGTGGCGCCGACCTACCGGCTCGCGATCGCCGACCCGGGCCGTGGGGTCGTCATCCAGGCCCAGGAGTCCTTCAGCTACGGCGCGACCCGGATCCGCCTCGCGGGTGGGCGCGAGGACCTCGTCGACAACGTGCCGGGGCGGGTGCTGTTCGTCGCCGTGCTCGTCGTGGCCCTCGTCGCCGTCGTGGGGTGGGCATGGCGACGTGGCCCGGGCGCGACCCTGGTCGGGGTGGTCGCCCTCGCCGTGGCGACGACGCGCGTGGTCGACTCCGCCGTCGAGCGGCTCGGGCGCTCGTCCGACATCGACCGCTACGCGCTGACGGGCCTCGACGTGCGCTCGTACACCCCGGCGGCGGGTGCCGCCGAGAACGCGGCCGCGGTCGTGCTCGTGCTGGCGCTGGCCGGCGTCGTCGTGCTGTCGGTGCGGGGTCTCGGGCCGAGGCCGGGTGACGACGGCCCGGTGTCGGGCATCGGGGTCGCCGACGCCGCAGACACCTCGGACGCCTCGGCCGTGACCCGGCCCCGGCGGGCGACGGACGACGGGCTGCAGCCGCCCGGCCGACACCTGGGTGGCCCGGAGGTGGGCCTGCGCGCCGAGGAGCCCGACCGGTGAGGACCGGGCGCCCGCCCGTCCCGGTGGTCCCTGTGGCGGCGGCGGTGCTCGCGGCCGCGGGGTCGCTGCTGTCGGTCGCCCAGCTGGTCTGGCCGGTGTCGGCGATCGTCTACGACCCGCCCGAGGGCGACCGGTCGACGTCCGGGCTCGCCCTCGACCCCAGCCCGGTGCGGACCCTGCTCTGGACGTGGGGCCGCTCGCGGGTCGAGGGGCCCGACCTCGGCGGGGTCGACTTCACCGGTGCCGGCAACGTGCTCCTCCTCGTCGGGCTGGCGGTGGCCGTCGCCCTCGGGCTCGGGGGAGCCGCCCTCTTCTGGTGGGTGCGGCGCCCGGGGGCCCTGCCCGTCGGGGCGGTCGGGGTCACGGTCGCCGCCACGGCGGTGCTGGGCCAGGCCGCCGAACGGGTCGGGCAGCAGCAGGTCTTCGGGCCGGGCGCCCGGGTCGAGACGACGTGGGCCGGGCACGTGCAGACGGTCGCGGCGTTGCTGCTCGTGGCCGCGGTTGTCGTCGCCCTGTGGCCGGCGGGCCGGTCGCTCGTGCTCGAGGGTGTGGGCCGGGTCCGGGCCCGTCGTGGCCCCCGGCCGGACGAGGGGTCCTCGGCCGACCTCGCACCGGACGCAGGTGCGGACGCCGGGCCGGGACGGCCCCGGGTCGGCGTCGCCCGGCTCGACCCCGCGCCCACGGGCGACGGCGCACCGGCCCGTCCGGACCGACGTCGTGGGCGCGTCGTCGACGGGCCGCCGGTCGGCTTCTCCGACGACGAGGCGTACGGACCCACCGACCGCGCCCCCCGGCATCCGCGACGCTGACCGGCATCCGTTGCCCCTCGGCCCCGGGGGACGGCCACTGTCGGAGGCCACCCCTACCGTCGTGGGGCATGGAGACGCGACACGTTCCGGCCCACCCGACCCACCCGACCGACGCCGAGCACGGGGGCGGCGACCCGTTCCGGTACGGCGGCTGACGGGCGACGGGGAGAGGTCGGGGGAGCGGGTGCTCACGTGCGTGGCGGTGTCCGGGTACCGGTCGCTGCGCGACGTCGTCGTGCCGCTGCACGGTCTCGACGTCGTGCGCGGCCCCAACGGCAGCGGCAAGTCGAGCCTCTACCGCTCGCTGCGGCTGCTCGCCGGGTGCGGGCGGGGTGACGTCGTCGGCGCCCTCGCGCGCGAGGGGGGTCTGCAGTCGGCGCTGTGGGCGGGCCCGGCGACCCTGGGCGGGACGCGGCGCGGCGGGCACGCCGTCGAGGGGACGCGGCGGCGCGGCCCGATCAGCCTGCGGCTCGGTTTCACCACCGGCGAGCTCGGCTACCTCGTCGACCTCGGGCTGCCGTCCCAGTCGCCCGACAGCCCCTCCGCCTTCGTGCGCGACCCCGAGATCAAGCGGGAGGTCGTCTTCGCCGGCCCCGTCATGCGGCCGGCCGGCGTGCTCGTCCGACGACAGTGGTCGGTCGTGCAGTCACGCTCGGGCGACGACGACTGGGACGACGGCGGCGGCGGGGGCTTCGACGAGTGGGAGTCCGATCCCGCGGAACCGGGGCACGTCCACGCCCCGGGTGGGCGGGCGCCGTCAGGCCGGGCGCGGCCGACACCGAAGGGCTGGACCGAGCTGACCCGGTCGCTGCAGCCCTGGCAGAGCATGCTCACCGAGCTGGCCGACCCCCATCGCGCCCCCGAGCTGCTCGCGCTGCGCCGGATGATCCGTGGCTGGCGGTTCTACGACGGCTTCCGCACCGACGTCGACGCGCCCGCCCGCCGCTCACAGGTCGGCACCCGCACGCCGGTGCTCGCCGACGACGCGTCCGACCTCGCCGCCGCCCTGCAGACCATCCGCGAGAACGGCCGGTCGCAGCTCGACGCGGCCGTCGCCGACGCCTTCGACGGGGCCGTGCTCGACGTGGCCGTGACCGACGGCCGCTTCGACGTCCAGCTGCACCAGCCCGGCATGCTGCGGCCCCTCTCGGCGGCCGAGCTGTCCGACGGCACGCTGCGCTACCTCATCTGGGTGGCGGCGCTGCTCACCGTCGACCCGCCGCCGCTCATGGTGCTCAACGAGCCGGAGACGTCGTTGCACCCCGACCTCGTCCCGCCCCTCGCCCGGCTCATCCGCACCGCCGCGACCCGCAGCCAGGTCATGGTCGTGTCGCACTCCGACCTGCTCGTGCGGGCCCTCGGCGCCGAGGGGGACGACGGGGACGCCGAGGAGGACGGCCTCGACGAGGACGACCGGGAGACGGGGCTCGGCACCGCGCCGCGCACGGTGACCCTCGGCAAGGACCTCGGCGAGACGTTCGTGCAGGGGCAGGGTCTGCTCAGCACCCCGCCGTGGAGCTGGGGCTCGCGCCGGTAGCCGCCTTCGGCATCCGCCACGTCGGCGCGTCCAAGCGTCCCGCATTGTGAGATCCTCCGAGGGCTCCGGTACGTTACGAAGCGAGGACCCGTCCGTGTCCGCCGTCACAACGGCGGGCAGCGACGCCACCCCCAGCCGATGCGCGGGAGACCCCCGCGAGCGGCCCGAACCACAGCCGGTTCGTACCGGTGAAGGAGCCCGAGTGAGCGACAAGGTAGTCGCCGAGCTGCAGGAGCCGACCCCCTCGGTCGGTGACGGTGGCCCGGACATGATCCAGCTGCTGACCCCTGAGGGACAGCGCGTGTCCCACCCCGACTACGACCGGTACGTCGAGAACCTCTCGGCCGACGACCTGCGCAGCTTCTACCGCGACCTGGTCCTCATCCGCCGCCTCGACGCCGAGGGCTACGCCCTGCAGCGCCAGGGCGAGCTGGGCCTGTGGCCGAGCCTGCTCGGGCAGGAGGCCGCCCAGGTTGGCTCCGGCCGGGCCCTGCGGCCCCACGACTTCGTCTTCCCGACCTACCGCGAGCACGGCGTCGGCTTCGTGCGCGGCATGGACCCGCAGAGCAGCCTCCAGCTCTTCCGCGGTGTCAGCCAGGGCGGGTGGGACCCGCAGGAGAACAACTTCCACCTCTACACGATCGTCATCGGGGCCCAGGCGCTGCACGCCACCGGCTACGCGATGGGCGTGAAGATGGACGGCAACGTCGGCACGGGCGACCCCGACCGCGACACGGCGGTCATCTGCTACTTCGGCGACGGCGCGAGCAGCCAGGGCGACGTCAACGAGGCCTTCGTCTACGCCGCGAGCTTCGACGCCCCCGTCGTCTTCTTCTGCCAGAACAACCAGTGGGCGATCTCCGAGCCCGTCACGAAGCAGACCCGCATCCCGCTCTTCCAGCGTGCGGCCGGGTTCGGCTTCCGCGGCATCCGCGTCGACGGCAACGACATTCTCGCGACGTACGCCGTGACCCAGCACGCTCTCGACGAGGCCCGCTCGGGCAACGGCCCGCTGCTCGTCGAGGCGTACACCTACCGCATGGGTGCGCACACGACCGCCGACGACCCGACGAAGTACCGCGTCTCGGCCGAGGTCGAGGAGTGGAAGTTCCGCGACCCGATCCTGCGCCTGAAGACCTACCTCGCCCACGAGGGCATGGCCGACGAGTCGTTCTTCACCGCGGTCGACGCCGAGGCCGACGTCTTCGCGGCCGAGCTGCGCGAGGGCTGCGTGACGATGAAGACGATGCCGGGCGAGACGATGTGGGACCACGTCTACGCCGAGGACCACCCGGTCATGGAGGCCGAGCGCGCCGCCTTCAAGGCCTACCAGGCGAGCTTCGAGGAGGCGATCTGATGGCGGTCGAGAAGGTCACCCTCGGCAAGAGCATCACCTCCGGCCTGCGCAAGGCGATGGAGCGCGACCCCAAGGTCGTGCTCATCGGTGAGGACATCGGCAAGCTCGGCGGCGTCTTCCGCATCACCGAGGGCCTGCAGAAGGACTTCGGCGAGGACCGCGTCATCGACAGCCCCCTCGCGGAGTCGGGCATCGTCGGCACGGCGGTCGGCATGGCCCTGCGCGGCTACCGGCCCGTCTGCGAGATCCAGTTCGACGGCTTCGTGTACCCCGCCTTCGACCAGATCGTCAGCCAGGTCGCCAAGCTGCACGCCCGCGGGCTCGGCGCCGTGAAGATGCCGATGGTCATCCGCATCCCGTTCGGCGGCGGCATCGGCAGCCCCGAGCACCACTCGGAGAGCCCGGAGGCGTACTTCGCGCACACCGCCGGTCTGCGCACCGTCGCCTGCTCGAACCCCGAGGACGCCCACTGGATGATCCAGCAGGCGATCGAGTGCGACGACCCCGTCATCTTCTTCGAGCCCAAGCGCCGCTACCACGACCGCGCGGAGTACGACACGGATGCCGGGAGCGCCCCCCGGGGGCTGTTCGACGCGCACGTCGTGCGCGCCGGCACCGACGTGACGTTGCTCGGCTACGGACCCGTCGTCAAGACGATGCTCGAAGCTGCCGCGGCCGCCGAGTCGGAGGGCACCTCGATCGAGGTCATCGACCTGCGCTCGCTGTCGCCGCTGCCCATCGCGACGGTCGTCGAGTCGGTGCGCAAGACCGGCCGGCTCGTCTGCGTGCAGGAGGCGAGCAGCTTCCTCGGCATGGCCTCCGAGATCTCGGCGCAGGTCACGGAGCAGTGCTTCTACGACCTCGAGGCGCCCGTCATCCGCGTCGCCGGCGCCAACATCCCCTACCCGCCGAGCCGGATGGAGGACGACTTCCTCCCCGACCTCGACCGCATCCTCGACGGCGTCGACCGCGCCCTCGCGTACTGACACGCGACCGGCTGAAAGCGAACCTGCATGGCTATCAAGACGTTCAACCTGCCCGATCCCGGTGAGGGCCTCGTCGAGGCCGAGATCGTCGAGTGGAAGGTCGCCGTCGGCGACTCCGTCAAGGTCAACGACATCGTGCTCGAGGTCGAGACCGCGAAGTCGCTCGTCGAACTGCCCATCCCGTGGGCCGGCACGGTGAGCTCGCTGCTCGTCGAGGTCGGTGACACCGTCGACGTCGGCACCCCGATCATCGCCGTCGACGACGGCACCGGCGGCGCGGCCGACGACGCCCCGGCGGTCGGTGGAGCGGGCGCGGTCGCGACCGGTGCCACCGGCGCGCCGGTCGACGCCACCCCGACCGAGGCCATCCTCGTCGGCTACGGCGCCAAGGCCGGAGCCACCGCACGCCGACCGCGCAAGGGCGCCCAGGCCGCCGCCCCCGCGGGCACGCCGACCGAGACCGAGCAGGTCGCCGCGGCGACGCCGACACCAGAGCCGGTCACCACGACGCCCCGCACCGAGCCCGCCCCGGCCGCGCCGCCGGCCACGTCCGCACCCGCGGGCGCACCGGCATCCGACGGTGGTCGCCCGCGGGCCAAGCCGCCCGTGCGCAAGCTGGCCAAGGACCTCGGGGTCGACCTCACGACCGTCACGGCCACCGGCCCCGAGGGCGTCATCACCCGCGACGACGTGACCGGGCACCACGCCCGCCCCGCCGCCGCCCATGCCACGTCCGCGCACGAGTCGCAGCCGGTCGCGGCGAGCGGTCACTCGGCCGCCGCCCAGACCACGGGAGAGGTCCGGATGCCGTTCGGCTCGGGCGAGCGTGAGACGCGCACCCCCGTCAAGGGCGTGCGCAAGATGACGGCGCAGGCAATGGTCGGCTCGGCCTTCACCGCGCCGCACGTCACCGAGTGGGTGACGCTCGACGTGACCAGGACGGTCGAGCTCGTCGAGCGGCTCAAGGGCTCGCGGGAGTTCCGCGACGTCAAGGTCACGCCGCTGCTCGTGCTCGCGCGGGCGCTCGTCGTCGCGATCCGCCGCAACCCCGGCATGAACGCGACGTGGGACGAGGCCGCCCAGGAGATCGTGCAGAAGAACTACGTCAACCTCGGCATCGCGGCGGCCACCCCGCGCGGTCTCGTCGTGCCGAACATCAAGGACGCCCATGCGCTCACGATGCTCGAGCTGGCGCAGGCCATCGGGGCCCTCACGGCCACGGCCCGCGAGGGTCGCACCCAGCCCGCCGACATGTCCGGCGGCACGATGACGATCACGAACGTCGGCGTCTTCGGCGTCGACAGCGGCACGCCGATCATCAACCCCGGCGAGTCGGCCATCGTCTGCTTCGGGGCGATCCGCAAGCAGCCGTGGGTGGTCACCGACGCCGCGGGCCACGACGAGATCGTCGTCCGGCACGTCACCCAGCTCGCGGTGAGCTTCGACCACCGGCTCATCGACGGTGAGCTGGGCAGCCGTTTCCTGTCCGACCTCGCGGCGCTGCTCGAGGACCCGGCCCAGGCGCTCGTCTGGGGCTGACGCCGCGACGGTCCACGCGACCACGGGACAGTGGGCACCTCGCCACCGGCGAGGTGCCCACCGTCGTTCTCACGGGGTCGTCACACCGTCATCAGTGCTCCGCGCAGCACGAGTGCTTCGCCGACTCGAGCACCTCGGGGGCGTTCCACCAGAACCCCTGCGTCGACGGATGCCGGGGCACGGGTGCCAGCACGCGGTTGCGTCCCGCCGGGGCGGGCGTCGCCGACCGGGCGGCCGAACCGCCGGCGGCCGAGCCGTCGGTGCTCGACTGACCCGTCACCGTCGTCGCCGAAGGGTTGGTCGAGGTCGGCCCGGCCCAGGGGGCGAGCAGCTGCTCGACCGTCCAGTGGCGACCGTTGCTGACGACGGCGGTGACGTTCGCGGCATCCGCGATGTCCGACAGCGGGTCGCCGTCGACGATGGCCAGGTCGGCGTACCAGCCCGCCTTGACCTGCCCGAGCTGCTCCCCGAGGTAGGCGCCCGAGTTGCGCGTCGCGGTGACGAGCGCCTCGTAGGGGGTCAGGCCGAACTTCACCATGGCGCGCAGGTTCATGTGCGTGCTGATGGCGAGGTGGTCGATGGGCGAGTCGGTGCCGGCCGTGACGAGGCCGCCGCCCCGGACCATCGCCTTGACCTGCTCGACCTGGTTCTGCAGGTTGGCGAGGGTGACCGTCTGGTCGGTCGTCTTGGCCGTCGCCACCGTGGCGGCGAGGGCGGCCTGGCGCCAGAGCGGGTACATCCGCTTGACCCTCGGGTCGTCGGCGAGCGAGGTGTCGTCGCGGTAGAGCGCCGAGCTGACGAACAGCGTGGGTGTGCGGGCCATCCTGCTGTCGTTGAACATCGAGATGACGTCGCTGTAGCCCGACCCGACGTTGGTGACGGTGCGCGAGTAGCCGAAGCGGTTGGTCGCCCCGATGTGCTCGGTCCCGTCGCCGCCGAAGGCCATCGCCGGGTAGTGGTAGTGCGACGTCACCGGCAGACCCCGCGGGTGGGCCCACTCGATGACCCGCTTGTGCCACACCGTGGGCAGCCGGACGTAGCACTTCATGAGGTCGTAGTCGAGGGCGCCGGCGCGCGACAGCTCGAGCCCGAGCTGCCGGTTGCCAAAGGTCGGCCGCATGAAGTTGTAGTAGATGCGGCGGCCGTCGATGGCCTCGCCGGTGCCGTAGAACCGGGGCGCCACCCGCTTGCCGGCCTGCACCGCCTCGCGCTCCTCGACCATCTGGTAGGCCGGGTCGCCGGGCGAGCGGGTCGTCGTGATGCCGAGCGAGAGCCACAGCGGGCCCTGCCGGTTGCCGTACGAGTAGCCCTGCATCTGCCGGTGGTGGTGGATGTCGATGAGCCCGGGCATGACGAGCTTGTCGCTCGCGTCGACGAGCGTGCCCGGCCGGCCCTCGCGGTGCGGCTGGATGCCGGTGATGCGGTGACCCGAGACGAGGATGTCGACGTCGCGCCGCACCCGCTCGCTCGAGCCGTCCCACAGCCGGCCGGCGTGGATGACGAGCCGGTCGGGGCCGGGGGCGTTGCGCCACGTCAGCGGGAGGGCGACGGCCCGGTCGCGCCGGGTCCCGCGGGCCGAGACCTCGACGGTGCGCAGCGTGCCGTTGCTGAGGTAGAGCACCGTCTTGCTGTCACCCGCCCACGTCGGGGCGTCGCTGACGAGGTCGGTGACCTGCCGCGGGGCCCCGGTGGGGCGGCCGTCGCGACCGACCGGGAGCACCCAGAGCACGCTCTCCATCGCGTAGAGCAGCTTCGAGCCGTCGGGCGACCACACCGGGCCGTCGTCGCCGCGGGTCTGCAGCGACCGGTCGGGCCCGGGGTCGACGTAGGTCGCTTCCCCGGTGCGCCGGTTGACGAGCAGGATCTTGCTCAGGCCCTCGCGGTAGCGCCGCGAGTACGGGCGCACCGCCGCGAGGGCGATGACGGTCCCGTCCGGCGACCACGTCGGCCGCCCCGGCTCGAACGTCGCCTCGAAGACGCGCTGCACGTCGCCGCTCGCGACGTCGACCGTGTAGAGGGCACCGTTCTGGTCGAGGTAGGCCAGCTCGCGCCCGTCGGGGGACCACCGGCACGACTGCGCCGCGAGGTCGGTGAAGAAGGTGACCTGGCGGTCGGCGCCCGAGGAGAGGTCGCGCACCCAGAGGTTGAGGGTGCCGCTGCGGTCGGTCGCGTAGGCGAGGCTCTTGCCGTCGGGCGAGAAGTCGGGGTCGGCCTTCCACCACTGGTCCTGCACGAGCGGGCGGACGCGCCCGCCGATGACGAGCTCGTGGAGGTCGCCGAGGGCACGGAACGCCACCCGCCTGCCGTCAGGGCTGATGGTCGGGCTGCCGATGCCGACGACGGGGTTGGCCTTCGTGCTGTCGAAGTCGCGGCGCTTCTTCGTGTACTCGGGCGTGACGAGCGAGACCGCGGCGGTGAAGCCGACGGTGCCCACGGCATCCGAGCCGGTGCGACGCACGTGGATCTTGCCGTCGGACGTGTAGAACCAGCGACCGTCGGGGCCGGGTGAGGCCCGGAACGGGAAGACCTCCTCGCCGGTGACGAGGGGGGCGGTGCCGACGTAGTACTCGTTGAGCCCGGCGTGGAACCAGTGGTAGGCGACGTCGGTGCCGTTCAGCCACTGCGGCTGGTGGATGACGGTGCCGGTCGCCTGCGTGACGTAGGTCGAGCGGGCGGCGGTGCGCACGTCGACGACGTCGATGCGGGTGTCGGCGACGACGAAGGCGACCTTGGTGCCGTCGGGCGACCACGTCGGCTCGTACTCCTCCTCGGTGCCGTCGACGACGGCCGCGATGTTCCCCGTCTGCGTGTCGTAGGTGTAGATGCCGTAGCTGCCGCGGGCGTCGCTCGAGAAGGCGATGTGCCGGCCGTCGGGCGACCAGCGGGGCTCGCGGTGGTCGTAGGGACCCTGGGTCAGCTGGCGCAGCTGCGACCCGTCCGGGCGCACGGTCCAGATGTTGAAGACGCCGTCGCGGTAGCTCTGGAAGGCGATCGTCTCGCCGTCGGGCGACCAGTCGGGCTGGGCGATGTCGAAGAGGTCGCTCGTGAGGCGGCGCGCGGTGCCGCCCGACGCCGAGGTCACCCACAGCACGCCGAGCAGGTCGAGGGCGAGGCGCCGACCGTCGGGGGAGACCCGCACGGAGAAGTCGGTGCCCGCGCCGAGACGGGTGCGGGCGGTGCCGTCGGATGCCGTGGGGGCCGGCGCCGCGGCCGGGTGGCCCGCTGCGTCGGCTCGGGCGATCCCGACGAAGGGCGCGACCGCCGCGACCCCGGCGGCAACGCCGAGGACGGAGCGCCGGGTGGGCCCGGCCTGGGACGGGTCGTCGGCGCTGGTGGGGGCGGGGGCGGACGAGCGGGTGGGGGGCGATGCCATGGGTTCCTCCGGTCCGGGGGCGCCCGCGACGTTGCGGGCACCCCCGGTCTACCCCGGCCCGGCGGGGGCGGCAACCCGAGATCGGTTACCCACCAGTCGGATTGAACCGTCGAGAGGCCACTTCCCGACGCCCGCGTGGCCATGGCAGGTCACCACCCGGCATCCTCACAGCGTCGAGTGGCCAGTTCGTGACGGGGTGTCGTGACGGCACGTGGCCTCTCGACGTGGTTGTGCCGTCGAGTAGCCACTTCCCGACGCCGGCCGGGACGCTCGGGTCAGCACACGCCGGGCGCGGGGGCCGGCGGGCGGAAGCGTGGGGGCCGCGGCTTGCCGTCCCACGTGTTGCCCTCGGCCGCCCAGTAGCTGCGCACCCACGTCTGGCCGTCGGCGGGCGAGCCGAGCACGGCCGTGGTCAGCGTGTTGTTCGCGAACGTCGACGACTTGGCGGCGCCGATGCGCAGGCTGCCCCCGATGGCGGGGTCGGTCGGGCCGCCGACGGCGGTGTTGCACGTGACGACGGCGAGGTAGGGGCTGCTGTCGAGAGAGGGCAGCGTCAGCGCGGAGTCGAGGCCGCGCAGGTTGATGCCCCAGACGCGGAAGCCGGTCGCGACGTTGTGGTCCCAGACGTTGCCCCACCCGGACATCTGGTCGTTGTAGCCGATGGCGACGTCGTTCGCCGTGTTGCCGCGGAAGGTGTTCCAGCTCGCGTCGACGTCGGTGTTCATCGCGCGTCCGTCGCCGGGGAGGTGCTCGACGAGGTTGCCGGTCACGACGTTGTACGACGACGCGGAGCCGAGGCGGATGCCCTCCTGCATGTAGTGCTTGTGGGTCGAGGCGGCGATGTCGTGGACGTGGTTGCCCGCGACGGTCCAGCCGTCGCTGTAGACGTTGATCCAGACGCCGGGGCCGGTGCCGCAGTCGATGGGTCCGATCTCGTTGCCGCTGATCTCGCCGTAGCGCGACGCGATGACCTGCACACCGCGGCCGGTGATGGTGTTGCCGACGATGCGCAGCCCGTCGGAGGGGTCGATGCGCTTGCCCGTCCTCTCGGCCAGGTACGCGAAGGCGGAGGACGCGGCCGCCGGGTCGTCCGCGCCGCGGCCGGGCACCTGCCGTCGGGTCTGCCAGTCGTCGGTGTTGACGAGGCGGGTGAGGTAGCTCATCGCCGCGCCCGCGCCGAGCCCCTTGATCGTCACGCCGCCGACGACGGTGAGGTCGGAGAGCGTCACGTGGTCGACGCCGCCCGAGAACTGCACCGTGCGGTCGAGGGCGGGTGCGTGGGCGTCGCACGGACGGGTTCCGAAGGACGCCGTGAGGGTGGCCGGGCCGTCGCCGGCTGCCGTGACGGTGATGGGCGCGGTCGCGGTGCCGCTGCGGGTGACGCGGACGATGCCGTTGTAGGTGCCGGCGTGGATGCTGACGGTGTCGCCCGCCCGGGCCGCGTCGACCCCGCGCTGCACCGTGCGGAAGGGGCGGGTCGCCGTGCCCGTGCCGCTGTCGCTGCCGGTCGTCGAGACGTGCAGCACCCGACCGGCAACAGCCGCAGAAGTCGGGGAGGTCACGGCCGCGGTCGTCACGGCGGAGGCGCTGCCCCCTCCGAGCGTCAGGGCGCCGGCCGCGAGAGCGGTGACCGCGGTGCAGGCGAGTGGGCGCAGAACGGGCATGGTGCCTCCCCGGCGGCCGGTGCCGACCACGCCGCCCGCGGTCGACCACCTGTCGGTGACGGTACGCGCCATGGTGATGCCGGCGGAAGACCCCAGTCTGCCCATGCGCCTCGTCGACAGGCCATCACCTGTCGCCCGTCGGGTGACGGGAACTGGCCTCTCGACGGTGCGAGGTCAGGGGGCGTGTCGACACGTGGCCTCTCGACGGGGTGGGGCGTCGGGAGGTGGCCTTTCGACGGTGCATGCGCGTGGGGCCCGGTCCAGATGGACCGGGCCCCACGGCATCCGTGCGGGAAGGCGCGTCAGCGGGCGGACGCGGCCGCCTGCTCCTCGCGGCGCGCGTTCTGCCGGTCGACGAGGTACGCGGCGGTCAGGTCGTCACCGACGACGCCGAGCACCCGGATGTCGATCGCCTCGTGCCGCTGGGCGACCGTGGGCTCGACGCCCGTCATGACCGCGTCACCGTCGCGCTCGGCCACCGCGGTGACGAGCTCGCGCTTGAGGTCGGCGTCGAGGATGCCGCCGGGGGCCTTGGCCCGGGCCGCGACCTCGACGGCGAACCGCTCGGTCTCGGCCGCGATGGCGTTGTCCTCGGTGGTGAGCATCCGCGACGTGCGGTGCAGCAGCGCCGCGCCCTCGTCGAGGTCGCCGTTGCCGAGCTGGGCCACGGCCCGCGTCAGCAGCGGGCGGTCGCCCCGCAGGGCGGAGTCGGCGAGCAGCCCGAGGCGCAGCCCGAGCAGCCGCTCGCTCGTGCGGGTGTTGCCGCTCTCGCGCCCCAGCGGCACGGCCAGCTGCTCGTCGCTGTTCTGCGACAGGGTGTCGAGCATCTCGCGGCCGGCCTCCTCGGGAGTGTGCACGGTGTCGCGCAGCGGGACCTCCTTGATGAAGATCGTCGCGACGAGCGCGAGCACGAACGGCACCAGACCCCAGACGAAGACGTTGTGCAGCGAGTCGGCCAGGCCCTGCTTGACGCCCTCGGCCACCTGCGGCGGCAGCTGGGCCAGCGCGGACGGGTCGAGCACCGAGCCGGCGCTCACCTGCTGCCCCGAGGCCTCGAGCTGCGCGGCCACCGAGGCCGGGAGGTGCGAGGCGATGTTGCCGGCGAGGCCGCTCGTCATGATGGTGCCGAACACCGCGGTGCCGACGGTGCTGCCGACGTTGCGGAAGAACTGCGTCGAGGCGGTCGCGACGCCGAGGTCCTTGCGCTGGGCCCCGTTCTGGATGATGAGGGTGAACACCTGCAGGGCCATGCCGAGCCCGACGCCGAAGACGATCATCGCGAGGGTGAGGTCGAGCTGGCTCGAGCCGTAGTGCATCTGCGTGAGCAGCCAGTAGCCGACGCCCATGATGAGGATGCCCGCGACGGTCTGCAGCTTGTAGCGCCCCGTCTTGGTGATGACGAGACCGGCGATGATCGACAGCCCGATCATCGCGACCGACATCGGCATGAGGATGAGGCCGGAGTTCGTGGCCGACGCGCCGAGCACGCCCTGGGCGTAGACCGGGAGGTAGATCATCGCGCCGAACATCATGACCGAGACCATGAACGCGGCGATGTTGCTCAGGGTGAAGAGCGGGCTGCGGAAGAGGCGCAGCGGCAGCACGGGCTCGACGGCCCGGCGCTCGACGGCGATGAACGCGGCGAGGCCGACGAGGCCGGCGACGTACATGCCGATGATCGCAGGCGAGCCCCAGGCGAGCGTCGTGCCACCGAGCGAGGTCGGCACGAGCAGCAGGATGAGCGTGGTCGACAGCAGCGAGATGCCGGCCTTGTCGACGACGGTCTCGCGCGGGGTGTGCTCGAGGTGCAGGAACTTGCTGATGCCGAAGAACGCGAAGACGCCGACGGGCAGCGTGACGAAGAAGAGGTAGCGCCAGCCGAAGTTGTCGGTGACGAAGCCGCCGACCAGCGGGCCGAGGATCGACGAGAAGCCGAAGACGCCGCCCATGAGGCCCTGGTACTTGCCTCGCTGACGCGGCGGGATGATGTCGCCGATGATCGTCTGCGACAGCGGCATCAGCGTGCCCATGCCGGCGCCCTGGATGGCGCGGGCCGCGATGAGCCACCAGAAGTTCTGGGCGAAGCCCGACAGGATCGAGCCGACCATGAAGACGACCAGGCCGCCGAGGTAGAAGCCGCGACGCCCGTAGAGGTCGCTCATCTTGCCGACGATCGGCACGGTGATCGCGCTGACGAGCATGGCGGCGGTGGCGAGCCACGAGTAGTGGTCGATGCCGCCGAGCTCGGCCACGATGCGCGGCATCGCAGGGCCGACGATCGTCTGGCTGATCGACGCGACCAGCATGCCGAGCATGAGGGCGACGAAGATGTTGCGGGTGGCCCGGTCGAGGCCCTTCGTGGGCGCGGATGCCGTCGTGTCGCCGTCGACGGTGGTCCCCTGGGTGGTCTGTGGCATGGGTCCCACGGTACGCCTGTTGTGCAGTCACTGCAAAATTGCAGTCGGTGCACGGTGCGTGAGAACATGGGGCCATGCCCAGCACGTACGCGCCCGTGTCCGCCGACGAGTCCTGCGGCCTGCGAGAACGCAAGAAGCGCGAGACCCGGCGGGCGATCAACCTCGCGGCACTCGACCTCGTCGAGGACCGCGGTTTCGTGGCGGTGACGACCGAGGAGATCGCGTCCCGAGCGGGCGTGAGCGCCCGCACGTTCTTCAACTACTTCCCGTCGAAGGAGGCCGCGGTCATCGGCACGACGGCCGACGAGCTCGAGGCCTACGCCCAGCAGCTCGAGACCGCCGAGCCCGACGAGGGCCCGTTGCAGGTGCTGCGGCGCATCCTCGCCGGCATGCTCGCGCCCGCGTCCATCGACCGTCAGCTACGCGCCAAGCGTCGGCGCATCCTGCTCGGCGAGCCGGCCCTCGCGCCTGCCCTGGTCGGCAACAACATCCGCATCGAGAACGCGCTCACCGCGGCGCTCGAGCGCCGCCTCGGTCTCGCCCCGGGCGCGAGCATCGAGGCGCGCGTCACCGTGGCGGCCGCCATCTCCGCCGTGCGGGCCTGCATCGAGCACCAGCAGAACGGCGGCGGCGGTCGCCTCGAGCGCAACATCGACGCCGCCTTCGAACAGCTCGCCGCCGGGGTGCGCTGAGCCCTGTGCCCGGGCCTGCGCCCCGAAAGCGTCGGGCCATGCGGTGGGGTCGTCCATGCGGCGTCGCGACGCCGATGGGCGGGGATCATCGCGTGCTGTGTAGACGATTCAGTCTACGCCGGCGTACCGTGACGCCATGGCCGAGACGACGACGATCCGTATCAGTCGGGGCACGCATGCCCGAGTGACCCGACTGGCGGCCGAACGCCACGAGACGATCGACGAGACGGTCAGCAGAGCGATCCAGGCTCTCCGGCAGGACGTCATGGCACGAGACCTGGCGACGGAGCTCACCGACGACGAGACCGCGTGGCTGGATGCTGACGCCGGGTGACGTCGTCCAGCTCGATCTGGGGATGCCGACAGGCAGTGAGGCGGGACCTAGGCGACCAGCCGTCGTGGTCACAGCACGTCGGGTCCTGAGGGGTCGGCCGAACGTCGTACACGTCATTCCGTTGACCCGGACGATCCGGCAGAGCAGCACCGAGGTGGTCATCGATCCGGACGAGGGCAATGGTCTGGCCGCTCCTTCGTCCGCACTGTGCCAGCACATTCGCTCCGTGGCCACGACGCGCATCCACGGGTGCACGGGAAACGTCGGGCCGGTCGTGCTCGGCGAGCTTCGCGAGGTGCTCGCGCTGCTCATGGACCTCTGACACGACGCGCTCGACTGCCGAGGCCGGCGACCGCACGAGCACCTCGGTCCGAGGTTCGCTACCGACCCGACCCTGTCTCGTGCCGTCTCGAACTCGCGCGAGTGACCGCGGCCGGCTCGTGTCAGCGGCGTCGGCCCCGGTCGGCGTGGTCGATGCAGGTGCGCGCCGTCGGTCGTGCCTCGAGCCGCCCCGGTGCGATGGTGACGCCGCAGACGACGCAGCGGCCGTAGGTGCCCTCGTGCACCCGGGCCAGAGCCTGCTCGACCTCGTCGAGGTGGCCCTGCGCGGCCGCCGCCAGCGCGCTCAGCTGTGACCGCTCGTAGGCGATCGTCGAGCCCTCGGGGTCGTGCTCGTCGTCGGCGTTCGCCCCGTCGGCCGCCTGCACGACGACGTCGAAACCCCTCTGCAGGGCGGCGACCCGCTCGGTCGTCGCCTCGCGGTCGGCGACGAGCCGTACGACCGCGTCGTCGAGGCCGCCCGGCTCGCCGTCTGAGTCGTCACGCGCGTCGCCACGCACGTCGGCACCCGGCTCGGGGAGGGGGCGTTCCGGCATCCGGCCATTGTCGCGGGTGGCACCGACAGCGCCGACGCGTCCGTGCCCACCACCGCGCCCGGCAGGATGGGCGCATGAGCGAGCCACGCGGAGTCGTCTTCCCCCTCGACCCCGGGACGGGGCGGCGCAGCACGACGGCGACCGGCCGGTCCGTCGTCGCCGACGCCCTGCGGGGGGTCGACCCCGTGGGCGCCGCGGCCGTCGAGCGCGAGACGGGCTGGCGGCAGGGCTACGTGCCGCACTTCCGTCGCCTCGTCGAGGCGGGCCTGCCCTCGCGCGACGCGGCCCTCGACATCGCGCGGCGCGGGCTGGTGTCGACGCACGAACGGATGCGCTGGGCCGACGAGGCGGGCGAGCACCCGCTGCGGACGGCCGTCGAGACGGTCCCGGATGCCGGTGGGCTCGGTCACGAGGTCGTGCGCGGCTCCGGGGTGGCCGAGACGGCGCTCAGCCTGCCGTACCAGGGGCGGCGGCTCGCGGGGGCCGAGCTGCGCGAGCGGCTGGACCGGTGGGTCGAGGGCGGCGTCATCGAGCCGTCGTGCGCCGAGGCCGTCGGTCGGGTGGTCGACCACCCGGAGTGGCTGCGGCTCGACGGCACGACCGTCGTCGTGCTCGGTGCGGCGGCGGAGATGGGCCCGCTGCGCTCGCTGCTGCGGTGGGGGGCCACCGTCGCGGCGGTCGACCTGCCCCGCCGGCCGCTGTGGGACCGGCTGCTCGACGACGCCGCGGCCTCGGCCGGCACGCTCGTCGTCCCCGTCCGGGCCCCGTCGGGTGCGGGTTCGTCCGTGAGCTCGGGGTCGGCGTCGCTGGCCGAGCGGGCCGGGGCCGACCTGCTGCACGACGTCGGCGCCGTCGCCCGCTGGGTGGAGGCGCTCGACGGACGGCTCGTGCTCGGCAACTACGTCTACGCCGACGGGGCGACGAACGTGCGGCTGTCGACCGCGGTCGACGTGCTGGGCGAGCACGTCGTCGAGCGGCGCGGCCGCGGCGAGGTGGGCCTGGCCTTCCTCGCCACGCCGACCGACGTCTTCGCGGTGCCCGGGTCGGTCGTCGAGCGGTCGGTCGACGCCTACGCGCACCGTCGGACCTCGAAGGTGCTGCGGGTGCCGCTGCGCGGACTGAGCGGCGGGCGGCTGCTGCGGCGCAACTACGCCCCGGGGACCAGCCCCGGGATCAACGACAGCGTCGTCACCCAGCAGGGGCCGAACTACCTGCTGGCCAAGCGGATCCAGCGGTGGCGAGCCGCGACGCACCGTGCCGAGGGCGGGCTCGTCTCGTTCGCCGTCGCGCCGCCGACCCGCACCCGCTCGGTCGTCAAGAACCGGGCCCTGGCCGCCGCCTACGCCGGGGCGCACCGGTTCGGCATCGAGGTCTTCGAGCCCGGCACCGCCAACACCCTCATGGCGGCGCTGCTCGTGCACGACCTCCACACCGGGGGCTCGTCCTCCCACGGTGCGTCCGGCCCGACGGCGACTCCGGCCACGCCATGGGAGGACGAGGCGCGGGCCGCGGCGCACGGCGGCCTGTGGACCTGCGCGTACGACCCGCGCAGCGCCCTCGGCCTCGCGGCCCTGCTCGGCCTCGCCTCGGCCCGCCCCTGACCTTGCCGGCCCGGCCGGCCTGGGTGGACGGGAGACGGTCCGCACGCGTGAGGATGCCGGCCCGCCCGAGGAGGCGGACCGGCATTCGGGCGCCCCCCGGACCGTCCCCGACCTCCCGGCTGACGTCGTCGAACGAACCGTTCGAGGTCGAACGCGCTGTCGGGGGCCGAACGCGCCGGTGCACCGATGACGTCGAGCGTCACCGAGGTGCTCGACCTCGAACGGTTCGTTCGAGCGCGCAGGCCGGGCGGGCAGGCCCTGGGCGGCCCGGGGCGGCCCGGGGCGACGAGCCCCGGGCCGCTCCGACGGTCAGAGCAGGCCGAGGGCCCGGCGCATCGTCGTGTTGAGGTCGGTCTGGTTCGTCACGCCGAGCACGTTGGCCGCCTGCGGACCCGCGGCCGCGATGCGGACCTCGGTGCCGGTGTGCTGCTGCGACCCGGGGACCGCCGTGGTCGCGTAGCTGACCGTCATCGGCGCGCCGTCGTGGGTCGTGAGGGTGGCGGTGACGCCGGTCGTCGTCGAGCCGGCCTCGACGATCTGGCTCGTGTGCCCGTGGTCGGCCGTGACGACGACGAGGGTGTCGGGGTGGGTGCGCTGGTAGCCCAGCGCCACCTTGACGGCCTTGTCGAACTCGACCGTCTCGCCGATCTGGCCGCACGGGTTGGCCGCGTGGTCCTGTTTGTCGATCGACGCGCCCTCGATCTGCAGGAAGAAGCCCTTGCGCTGCCCCGCGCTCTGCCGGTCGAGGGCCTTGATCGCCGTGTCGGCCATGTCGCTCAGGTGCGGCTGGGTGGCCGTGCGGGCGGTGTTGACCGCGCACTCCTGCGCCGGCGTGTTGGCCGGGGTCGGCGTCGGGCCGACCCACTCGAGGTCCATGTTGCCGGTGGCGAAGGTGCCGAGGATCGGCTTGCGCCAGCTCGCCGCGGCGAGGTCGTCGGCGGTGCGCACGACCTGGTAGCCGGCGACCTGGGCCTGCTGCGCGACGGTGAGCCCGCGGAAGCGCCCGGCCTTGACGGTCTGGTCGAAGTAGGCCGAGCCGCCGCCGAGCATGAGGTCGGGGCGGGTCTGCACGAGCTGCTCGGCGATGGAGCCGGCGCCGCCGTTGACCTTGTCGTTCGTCGGGCACTCGGCCATGGCGTCGGGCCCCTTGCAGTCGCGGCTGACGACGTGCGCACCGAGCACTGCGGGGGTCGCGTCCTGCAGCTCGGCCGTCGTGACGTCACCGGTGCGGTAGCCGGCCGCCTTGGCGCGCTCGAGCACCGTCGTGACGGGCTTGCCGTACGCGTCGACGGAGATGGCGCCGTTGTACGTCTTCGTCCCGGTCGCCCACCCGCTGCCGGATGCCGCGGAGTCGGTCACGTAGTCGGGCCGGCTCGGGTCGCCCTGGGTCACGGCGTAGGTCGTGTACTCGCCGGTGAGGGGCAGGGTGTCCATGGCGAGGCGGCCGGCCGCGCCGACCTGGTAGTTGCGGGCGATCGTGATCTCGCTGTCGCCCATGCCGTCGCCGATGAGCAGGATGACGCTGCGGGCCTTGCCGCCGACGACGGCCTGCCGGGCTGCCTGGGTGTCGTCGGTGGTGGTGCTGCCGGCGATCGCGGGGACGGCGGCGACGGCGAGGGCCGTGGCGGGGACGAGCGCGAGCAGGCGGCGCCGGGTGCGTGTGGACATGCGGTTCCTCCGGAGGGAGACGGGTCGGGCGGGCGGCGGGCCGCACGCGCGACGGTGGTCGACGGTGCGGGTGCCGGTGCGGGTGCCGGTGGCCGTCGAGGGCGGTCACCGGTCAGTCCACGCCCGGGGCCGCGGGCGCCGCCAGCGGCCTGCGGCTGGACATCTCGTGAACAGTGCGTCCGGAGGGGACGAACCGGATGCCGTCTGGGAACCGGCTGCATGTCGGCTGGGCATCCGTGGGCACCGTTGCGACGCAGTGAGTTCCGGCGAGTCGGTGGCGCGTGCCTCCACGAGCACTGATGCTGGGGCCATGGGAGACAGAGCGGCGGGTGCGCCGGCGACCTCGCCGACCGGCATCCACCGGCTCGGCGGCACGGCGCGCGCCCCGCGGACCCTCGTCCCGGCGCTGCTCGCGGCCATCGCCTACGTCGACCCCGGCAACTTCGGCGTCAACATCAGCTCGGGCAGCGAGCACGGCTACGCGCTCGTCTGGGTCGTCGTCTTCGCCAGCCTGTCGGCGATGGTCATCCAGTACCTCGCGGCCAAGCTCGGGATGGTGACGGGGCGCAGCCTCGCCGAGCACAGCGCCGCGCGCTACCCGGGGGTCGGTCGGGTGCTGCTGTGGGCGCAGGCGGAGGTCGTCGTCGTCATGACCGACCTCGCCGAGATCGTCGGCGGGGCGATCGCGCTGCGGCTGCTCTTCGGCGTCCCCCTCGTCGTCGGCGCCGTGGTCGTCACCGCCTTCAGCCTCGTCGTACTCGCCCTCACGGTGCGCGGCCGCAGCCACTTCGACTCCGTCGTGCTCGTGCTGCTCGTCGTCATCGTCGCCTCGCTGGTGTGGCAGGTGGGGGTGGCCGACGTCGACAGCGTCGCCCTGCTGCGCTCGGTCGTGCCCGGTCCGCTCGAGGGCTCGGCCGCCCTGCTCGCCGTCGGCATCGTCGGCGCCACCGTCATGCCGCACGCCCTGCACTTCCACTCGGCCGCCACCCGTGGGACCGACACCGGGCGCGAGCCGCAGGACGCACGGCTCGACACGGCGGCGGATGCCGGTGGGCCCGGTCCGCGCGTCGGCCAGGCCGAGCGGCTGCGCGCCGGTCGCCAGACCGTGCGCAGCGTCGTCGTCGCGATGACCGTGGCGGGTGCGGCCAACGTCAGCCTCGTCGTGTTCTCCGCCGGCCTGCCGGGCGGGTCGGGGGCGAGCATCGACTCGGCCTACGCGGCCCTGCAGGCGAACGCCGGTCAGGTCGCGGCCACCGTGCTCGCCGTGGCCCTGCTCGCCTCCGGCCTGGCCTCGACGCTCGTCGGGGTGCAGACCGGCGACGTCGTCATGGAGGGCTTCGGCCGACGCCCGATCAGCCCGCTCGTGCGGCGTGGCCTCGCGGTCGTGCCCGCGCTCGCCATCCTCGGGCTGGGGGTCGCGCCGACGACAGCGCTCGTCTGGAGCCAGGTCGTGCTCTCGTTCGCCCTGCCCGGCACCCTCGTGCCGCTGCTGCTCTTCACCCGCGACCCGCGCCTCATGGGCGCGCTCGCCAACCGGCGCCCGACGACGGCCGTCGCCGCCGTCATCACCGCGGTCATCGTCGGGCTCTGCGCCTACCTCGTCGTCAGCGGCGGCTGAGCCCACCCCACGACCGGGGTGACGGCGTGCCGGGCCACCCGGCATCCGCCACGGGGCTGTGCGAGAGTGACGCCGGGCGCCTCCACGACGGCGACGCCGAGGTGAGGTCAGCAGGTCGGGGCAGGACGAGGCACGCGCGACGGAGGAGGCCGGCATGACGACGTCCGCCGGGGCGCCACCCTCGCCGCCCGCCTCGCGCACGCTCGTGCCGCCCGTCGTCACCGAGGCGCCGGCACTGCGCGAGCTGCGGCTGCAGGTGCGCGGCTGGCTGGGTGAGCAGGTCGCCGCCGGGGTGTTCGTGCCGCACGTCGACACCTGGCTCACCCGGTGGGACCGCGACTTCTCGCGCGAGCTGGGCCGGCGCGGCTGGCTCGGCATGGTCGTGCCTCGGGAGTACGGCGGTCAGGGGCGCACCTACGTCGAGCGGTTCGTCGTCACCGAGGAGCTGCTCGTGGCGGGGGCTCCCGTCGCCGCGCACTGGGTGGCCGAGCGACAGATCGGGCCGACGCTGCTGCGTCACGGCACGGAGGAGCAGAAGCGGGCGTTCCTGCCCGGTATCAGCCGCGGCGAGCTCGTGTTCGGCATCGGGATGAGCGAGCCCGACTCGGGCTCCGACCTCGCGAGCGTGCGCACCCGGGCCGAGCGTGACGTCGTCGAGGGCCGGTCCGGCTGGCGCCTGACCGGGACGAAGGTGTGGACCTCCGGCGCCCACGAGGCCGACGCCTTCTTCGCGCTGGCCCGGTCGGCGCCGCTCGACCCGGCAGACCGGCACGCCGGGCTCAGCCAGTTCGTCGTCGACCTGCACGACCCGGCGGTCGAGGTCCGGCCCATCGTGTCGATGAACGGCGAGCACCACTTCAACGAGGTGCACCTCGGCGGGGTCTTCGTGCCCGACGACCGGGTGCTCGGCGAGCTCGGGTCGGGCTGGCGCCAGGTGACGGGCGAGCTGGCCTTCGAGCGCAGCGGTCCGGAGCGCGTGCTCTCGACCTTCCCGTTGCTCGCCGCGGCGGCCGGGGCGACCGCCGCCGGTCGGCTGCCCGACGACGCCGGCCTCGGCCGGCTCCTCGCCCGCACCGCCGGGCTGCACCACATGTCGCTGGCCGTCGCCGCGGCGCTGCAGCAGGGCGACGACGCCGACAGCGCCGCGGCCGCGGTCAAGGTGCTCGGCACCACCCTCGAGGGCGACGTCGCGGAGCACGTCGACCTGCTGGCGGGCCGAACGGGCCGTGCTTCAGGTGGCGACGACGAGCTGTCGCGCCTGCTCGACGCCGCCCTGCTGCAGCGACCCGGGTTCACCCTGCGCGGCGGCACGAACGAGGTGCTGCGCGGCGTCGTGGCCCGCGCCCTGGGGCTGCGCTGATGGCCGTAACCCCGGACCCGCTCGCCGACCTCGCCGACCTCGCCGGCCTCGTCGGGGTGGCGCAGGCGGATGCCGACGTGGTGCGCCTGCTCACCGACGTCCTCGCGGACCGGCGGGCGGGCGGCCCCCGTGCGGTCGACGGGGTGACGGTCGACCTCGACGCCGACCTGTGGTCGCGGCTCGACGGGCTGGGCCTGACCCTCCTCGCCTCGCCCGAGAGCGCCGGGGGCAGCGGGGCGACGTGGCGCGAGCTGTCGGCCCTGCTCGGGCTCGCGGCCGGTGCGGCCGCTCCCGTGCCGCTGGCCGAGCACCAGCTGGCGGCCTGGCTGCTCGAGCGGGCGGGACTGCCGCACGACGGTGCCCTGCGCGTCGTGGCCCGGGTCGACGGCGGTGGCTCCGACCGGCCGGGGCACTCCGGGCGCACCGCGCCCACCGCGCACCGGGTGGCGTGGGCGTCCGCCGCGACGTCCGTCGTAGCCCTGGTCCGGGTCGACGGCAGGTGTCGGGTGGCCGACGTCCCGGTGACGGACCTGACGGTCTCGCCCGGCCGGGACCTGGCCGGACAGCCCTGTGACACGGTGCGCTTCGCGGCCGCCGACCTCGCCGAGGGGGTCGTCGTCGACGCGTCGGTGGCGCAGCGGCTGCACCTGCTCGAGGCGCTGGCGCGCTGCGCGCAGGTGGTCGGGGCGATGGAGCGCGTGCTCGAGCTCGTACTGACCCACGCGCGGCAGCGCGAACAGTTCGGCCGGCCCATCGGGCGGTTCCAGGCGGTGCAGCACCTCGTCGCCGACGTCGCCATGGAGACCGCGCTCGCCCGCGCCGCGACCGACGCCGCGGTCGCCTCCGCCTGTGACGCGGCCGACCACGACGGCGGCCGCGCCGGCCTCGACGGTCGTGACGACACGGGTGCCGACGACCGGCGCCTCGAGGTCGACGTCGCGGTGGCGGCGTCGTGTGTCGGCCACGCGTCGTCCGTGGTCGTGCGCGCCGCGCACCAGGTGCTCGGGGCGATGGGGACGACGGCTGAGCACGAGCTGCACCGGCTGACCCGACCGGTCCTGGTGTGGCGCAACGTCGCCGGCCCCGTGCACGAGTGGGACCGGCGCCTGACGCGGCTCGCCGCCGCTGCCGGTCGCGACGGTCTGTGGCCCCTCGTCACGACCGACGGCCCGGCACCACGACCCCAGCCCGACGGAGAGGACCGGCATGAGTGACGAGATCGGCTACGCGGTGCAGGACGGGGTCGCCGTCCTGACCCTCGACGCACCGGCGAGGCGCAACGCGCTGACGGTGGCGATGGCGCGGGCGCTCGCCGACGCGGCCCGCACGGCCGAGGCGGACCCCTCGGTGGGCGCCGTCGTCATCACCGGCGGTCTGAACTTCTGCGCCGGCGCCGCCCGCGACGTGCTGGCCGCCGCGGGTGCCGACCCGGTCGGTGACCGGTCGTACCGCGACCTCGAGGACGTCTACGCCGCCTTCACGACCGTCGGCGGCATCGGCGTGCCGACGGTCGCCGCGGTCCGTGGCGCGGCCGTCGGGGCGGGCCTCAACCTCGCCCTCTCGACCGACCTGCGGGTGGTCGCGCGCACCGCCCGGCTGCTGCCGGGGTTCGCGCAGATCGGCATCCACCCCGGTGGCGGCCACTTCACCCTGCTGCAGCGCGTCGCCGGTCGCGAGGCCGCGGCGGCGATGGGCCTCTTCGGCCAGGAGGTCGACGGTGAGCGGGCCGTCTCGCTCGGGCTGGCCTGGTCGTGGCACGAGGATGCCGACGTGGAGCCCGCCGCGCTCGCGATGGCCTCCGGGGTGGCCCGCGACCCCGACCTCGCCCGGCGGGTCGTGACGAGCTTCCGCCGCGAGACGGCCCCCGGTGGCGTGCCGTGGGACGTCGCCGTCGAGCTCGAGCACGCGCCCCAGCTGTGGTCCCTGGCCCGACGCCGCGCCGCGGCCACCGACTGACCGACCCGACGGGCCCGCGGGACGCGGCCGACCGGCATCCGGCGAGCGGGGCGAAGGGATGTAAGGATGGGTCGGTTGGCCGCTGCCGCGAGGCGGTGCCGCGCCCCCGACCGCGAAGGAGCTTCTGTGCTGGCGACCTACCGACCTCTCTTCGAGGTGCCGGGGGCCCGCGTCTTCATCACAGGGGGAATGATCGCGCGCTCGGCGGGCGCGATGTTCGGGGTGGCGACCGTCGCGATGGTGGCGGCCCGGCGCGGCTCGTACGAGCTGGCCGGCGCGGTGCTCGCCGTCGGCATGGTGGCGCTCGCGCTCTTCGCACCGGTGCTCGGCCGGCTCGTCGACCGCTACGGCCAGCGGCGCATCGCCATCCCGTTCTTCATCTGGTCGGGCTTCTGGGCGCTCATGACGGTGCTCACCTCGCTGCTCGACTGGCCCGCGTGGCTGCTGTTCATCACCTACCCGCTCATGGGCGCCATCCCGAACCTCGGCACGATGGCGCGGGCGCGGTGGTCGCACATCTTCGCGCACGACCCGCGGCGGCTGCACACGGCGATGTCCTTCGAGCAGGTCATGGAGGAGGTCACCTTCGTCATCGGCCCGGTGCTCGCGGTGTGGCTGGCGACGACGCTCTTCCCCGAGGCCGGGTTCGTCTTCGCGGCGCTCTGCTACGGCGTCGGCGTCGTCGTCTTCATCTCGGCCCGCTCGACCGAGCCGCCCGTCGTGCCACACCACGAGCGGCCGACCCTCTCGGCCCACCGCGTCCCGGGGCTCGTGCCGCTCGCCTTCATCATGGTCATGACCGGCGCCATCTTCGGCACCAACCAGGTCGTCACCCTCGCCGTCTCGGAGGCGGCCGGGGCCAAGGACGCCGCCGGGCCGATCCTGGCCCTCTACGCCGTCGGGTCGGCGCTCGCCGGCCTGTGGTTCGGCGGCCGGTCGCACGGCCGCAGCCTCGTCAAGCTGCTCGTCACCGGCACCGCCGGGATGGTCGTGCTCGAGTCGCCGGTGCTGCTGGCGGGGGAGAACATCGGCCTGCTGGCCTTCTTCATGCTCTTCGCCGGCATCGCGACGGCGCCCACCCTCATCACGGTGATGAACCTCATCGAGCGCATCACGCCGAAGGCCCAGATGACCGAGGGCATGACCATCGTGCTCACCGGTCTCATCGTCGGTATCGCCGCCGGGTCGGCGGTCTCGGGCGCTGTCGTCGACCGGGTCGGCGCGTCGGCGGGCTACGGCGTGGCCGTCGTGGCCGGCCTCTTCGCCCTGCTCATGGCGCTCGGCACGCGGCAGTTCCTCACCCGCAAGGACCTCGCCCACCTGCGCTGACGGCGCGGCCGGCCGGGCCACCCGGCATCCGGACGCGGGGTGCCGGACGCACGCACCCCTCCGGCCCGAGCCGCGTCGGGTGCGGTGGGGCAGACTCGCGAGGTGGCAACCTCCTCCTCCTCCTCGCCCCGCCGCGCGCTCGGTCCGTCGTCCCGAGGCGTGGTCCCCCCGTTCCAGGTGATGGACGTGCTCGACCGCGTCGCCGTCCTGCGGGCGCAGGGCCGCGACGTCGTGTCGCTCTGCGCCGGCGAGCCCGCGGGCGGGGCCCCGACGCTCGTGTCGGAGGCCGCGGCCGCCGTGCACGCCTCCCGGCGGCCACTGACCTACACGTCGGCCCTCGGCACCCACGAGCTGCGCGCCGAGATCGCGGCCCACTACCGGCGCTGGTACGGCCTCGACCTCGACCCGGCCCGCGTGGCCGTCACGACGGGCTCGTCGGGCGGCTTCGTGCTCGCCTTCCTCGCCGCCTTCGAGGCGGGCGACCGGGTCGCGCTGGCCCGGCCGGGCTACCCCGCCTACCGAAACATCCTGCGCGCCCTCGGCTGCGAGGTGGTCGAGGTCGACTGCGGCCCGGAGACCCGCTTCCAGCCCACCCCCGAGCAGCTGGATGCCGTGGAACGTGGCGGACCGCTCGCGGGCCTCGTGCTCGCCTCGCCCGCCAACCCGACGGGCACGATGGTCGACCGCGACGAGCTCGCGGCGCTCACGACCTGGTGCCGTGACCGGGGGGTGCGCCTCGTCAGCGACGAGATCTACCACGGCGTGACCTACCCGGAGCCGGGCGCCGCCACCGTCGACCCGCGCGGCGTCTGTGCGCTCGAGGGCGACCCGACGGCGGTCGTCGTCAGCTCGTTCTCGAAGTACTGGGGCATGACGGGGTGGCGGCTCGGCTGGCTCGTGCTCCCGGAGGACCTCGCCCGGCCGGTCGACGCCCTCGCCGGCAACGTCGCGCTGTGCCCGCCGGCCCCGGCCCAGTACGCGGCGGTGGCGGCCTTCGCCGAGGATTCGTACCGCGAGTGCGACGCCGCCGTGGCCGAGTTCGCCGCGACGCGGGCGCTGCTGCTGGCCAGCGCCGACCGTCTCGGCTGGGGCCCGGCGGCCCCGCCCGACGGCGCCTTCTACTACTGGGCCGACCTCGGCCCGCAGCTCGGGCGCTGGGGAGGGTCGGCCGCCTACGCGTCGGCCCTGCTCGAGCAGGCCGGCGTCGCCGTGACGCCCGGGGGCGACTTCGACGACCGCACCGGCGGCCGCTACGTGCGGCTCAGCTTCGCCGCCGGCCCGTCCGCCGTGGCCGAGGCGGTCGCCCGCATCGAGGCGTTCCACGCCGCCACGTAAGGGCCCGGATGCCGGAACCGCCGCGCCCCCGGGGAACAGCGGGGGCGCGGCGGTCGATCGGGGTGGCGACTGACCTCTCGGTGCGGTCTATCTGGCCTTTCGACGGGTGTCAGGCGGCGGCCGGGGCGACGACCGGGGCGTCGGGACGCCGCGACCCGGCATCCATGTGCCCGTCCTGCTCCGGCGTCGGCCGGGTGGTCGCCCCGCCGTGGCGGCGCAGCGCGCCCCGCAGCCGCCACGCGCCGTAGACGGCGGTGAGGCTGATGACGACGTGCATGACGAGGAAGCCGTTCGCGAGGCCGGCGCCCAGCAGCGCCCCGGCGACGAGCGGGCCGAGGGCCGAGAACGTCGTCTGGATGGCGGTGAACGTGCCGAGCGTCGTGCCGACCATGCCGGCCGGCGCGAGGCTGGCCGTCAGCGGGTTGAGCACCGGGGCGTACATCGTCTCGCCCACGGCGAAGATGCCGAAGGTCGTGACGAAGAGGGCCGAGGCGATGGCCGGCTCGAGCTGGGCGACCGACAGCACGACCCACGACAGGGTCCAGATGCCGCCGACGACCATGAGCAGCGACGGGGCGCTGCGCTTGGCGGTGAGGCGCACGACGACGACCTGCAGGGCGACGATGACGAGGCAGTTGACGGCGGCGGCGAGGCCGATGGTCGACTCGCGCACGTCGAGGACGGTGAGGGCGTACGCCGGCAGCCCCGACTCGAACTGGGCGTAGAAGCCGAGGGCGAGGGTGACGGTGACGAGCGCGGTCCAGCGCAGCGCGGGCACCGCGAAGATGCGGCGCAGCCCGTCGAGCACGCCGACGCGGTCGACGGCGTCGCCGGCCGACCGCCCGGCGGTGGCCCCAAGCTCGCTGTCGGCGAGCGACGGCGCACCGACGCCGGCGACATAGATGAGGCCGGCCGACAGGGCGAAGCCCACGCCCGCCGCGACGAAGGCCCACGTCATGCCGTCGGGGCGCGAGAGGTCGACGAGCTGCCCGGCGACGAACGCACCCACGGCCATGCCGACCGCCTCGGCGGTGAACTTGTAGGCGAACACCTTGCGACGGTCCTCGGCGCGCACCCAGCGCAGCACGAGCACGGATGCCGCGGGGGTGGCCGCCGTGAGGCCGAGCCCGAAGACGAACATGCCGGTGAAGAAGGCCGCCGGCGAGTCGGCGAGCACGAGGCCGCCCACGCCGACGGCCGCGACGAGCTTGGCCGTCACCGCGACGACGACCGGGTCGAAGCGGTCGGCGAGGCGGCCGCCGATGGGGGCGGCGACGAGCGCCCCGACCGAGAACAGGGTGCTGGCCAGGGCCGCCGCGAGGGCGCCCCAGCCGCGGGTGTTGGCCGCGTACGCGTACTGGTAGGGCAGCACGGTGCCCCAGCCGAGCATGCCGATGGCGGAGGCGAGGATGAGGATCTTGGTGCGCACGGGTCTCACACCCTTTCGTGGTGTCGGGTCGGTGGTGTCTGCGGTGTCTGCGGTGTCGGCGGCTGCGTCGGGCCGGAGGGCTCCGGGCACGACGACGGCCCGGCCTCGGCCGGGTGGCTGTCGACGTCGCGGTCAACGGTGGCGTCGGCTCGATTATTTCGATATCGAACTTCGCTTTCGAAATATTAGCATTCGAAGCGAGCGTGCGACAATCGCGTATGGCCGCTGCCCGTCGACGCTCGATCCGGGACCAGCACGCCCAGGACGTCGCCACCTACGTGGCCGCCGGTGGCGAGGAGTCGGTGCAGCGGGTCATCACCGGCCTCTACGCCGTCACGCGCAAGCTCGACCAGTGGTACCAGCGCCAGTTCGTCGACCTCAGCCTCAGCCAGGGGGAGTGGGCGGTGCTCTCGGCCCTGGCCCGCGCCCCCGAGGGGTGCCTGACGCCCAGCCACCTCGCCGACCGCTCGAGCGTCGCGCCCTCGTCGATGACGCACCGGCTCGACAAGATGAGCGCCCGGGGCCTGCTCGAACGACGCCCCGACGAGGCCAACCGCACCCGCACCCTCGTCTCGCTCACCGACGACGGGTGGGCCCTGTTCAGCACGGCCATCCGCGAGGCGAACGTCGTCGAGAGCGAGACCCTCGCCGCCCTGAGCGACGCCGAGCGGCACGAGCTGGCCCGGCTGCTCGAGGCGGTCATCACCGGACTCGACGACTCCGAGGGCTGAGCCCGCGCGGCGTCGCGCGTACGGTCGGGACATGAGCACCCAGGCCGGCTCACCGGCATCCGAGCACCCCGTCACCCTCGTCACCGGCACGTCGAGCGGCATCGGCCTGCACGCCGCGGTCGAGCTCGCCCGCCGGGGGCACACCGTCGTCGCGACGATGCGCGACACGGCCCGGTCGGGGGCGCTCGAGGAGGCGGCCCGTGCGGCGGGCGTGACCCTCGACGTCCGGGCGCTCGACGTCGTCGACCACGAGGCGGCGCGGGCGTGCGTCGAGGCCGTCGTCGCCGACCACGGGCGCCTCGACGTGCTGCTCAACAACGCCGGCCGGGGGGCCGTCGCCACCGCCGAGCAGCTCACCGTCGAGCAGGTGCGCGACCAGCTCGAGCTCAACTACGTCGCGCCGGTACACCTGACCCAGGTCGCGCTCCCGCACCTGCGGGCCCGGGGCGGCGGTCGGGTGCTCACGGTCACGAGCGTCGGCGGGGTGGTCGGCCAGCCCTTCGCCGACGCCTACTGCGGGGCCAAGTTCGCCGTCGAGGGCTTCATGCAGTCGCTCGCGCCGGTCGCCCAGGCCCTCGGGGTGTGGGTGAGCGTCGTCGAGCCGGCCGCGGTGGCCAGCGACTTCGTCGGCAACGTCGACCGGCCGGCGGCGGGGTCCGCCGACGGGAACACCGACGGGAACACCGACGGGGGCGACGCCGCCGATGTGGGCGACCCCTACGCCGGGCTGCTCGGGGCCTACCTCGAGCGCACCGCGGGGGCCTTCGACTCCGCCCAGAGCGCGCAGGACGCCGGTGTCGCCGTGGCCGACGCCTGCACGGCGACGGCCTACCGGTTCCGCTGGCAGACCTCCGAGGCGGCTGAGCGCTTCGTCGGCCTCTCGCTCGGCGACCTCGACGGCGAGCGCGTGCTCGGCGCCACCCGCACCTGGCTGGGGTGACGGGCATCGGGTCGGGCATCGGGTCGGGCTCACGGTCGGGCTTCTCCTAGGCTCGGCGGATGAGCTACGCCCGACCGGTGCCGACGATCGGTGACCGCTCCTCGGCCGCCGAGCGCGCCGGTGCCCCCGACGGGTGGGCCCTGCCGGCGGCCGACGTCGCCGCCCTCGAGCGTGTGGTCGCCGCCCGACGCGACATCCGTCGCTACCGTCCCGACCCCGTCCCGGATGCCGTCCTGCGCGCCGTGCTCGAGGCCGGGCACCGCGCCCCGTCCGTGGGTCACTCCCAGCCCTGGCGCTTCGTCGTCGTCACCGAGCAGGCGACCCGCGACGCCGCCGCAGTCCTGGCCGACCGCTGCCGGCTGCAGCAGGCGGCTGGCATGGCGCCGGAGTCGGCGCGGGGGCTGCTCGACCTGCGGCTCGAGGGCATCCGGGAGGCGCCCCTCGGGGTCGTCGTCGCCTGCGACCGGCGCACCGCGGCGGCCGGCGTGCTCGGGCGCGCCACCTTCCCGGACGCCGACCTGTGGTCGTGCGCGGCCGCCATCGAGAACATGTGGCTGACGGCCCGGGCCCACGGCCTCGGCCTCGGCTGGGTCACCCTCTTCGAGCCCACCGACCTCGCCGGGCTGCTCGGCCTGCCCGACGGCGTCGAGACGCTCGGCTGGCTGTGCCTCGGCTGGCCCGACGAGCGTCCGCCCGAACCGGGCCTGCAGCGAGCCGGGTGGTCGCGGCGCCAGCCCCTCGACGACGTCGTCATGCACGAGCGGTGGCGCGAGGCCCCCGCGCCGGTCTCCCACCTGCGCGCACCCGGACCGCAGGAGGTCGTGCACGCCCGCGACCGGGCCGACGACCTGCTCACCGCGCCCGGCTCGCTCGGCGTGCTCGACACCGTCCTCGACCGGGTCGAGGCGCTCGGCGCCGCGCCCGGGCCGGGGACCCTCGTCGTCGCGGCCGCCGACCACCCGGTCGTCGCCCACGGGGTCAGCGCCTTCGCCGCGTCGGTCACGGCCGACGTCGTGCGCGCCACCCGGGAGGGGGTGTCGATGGGGGCCGTCGCGGCCCGGGCGTCCGGCCTGTCCGTGCGCCTCGTCGACGCCGGGGTGGGGGAGGCGGCCGCCGGGCGCGGCGACCTCGTGCACGCCGACGCGCTCGACGTCACGACCGCCGACGCTCTCGTCGACCGGGGCCGCCGGCTCGGGGCCGAGCTGGCACCACAGGGCCTCGTCGCGCTCGGCGAGGTGGGCGTCGGCAACACGACCGTCGCGGCGGCGGTGGCGGCCGCGCTGCTCGACCTCCCGGCATCCGAGGTCGTCGGGCGGGGCTCGTCGGCCGACTCCGACATGGTGGCGCGCAAGACCGACGTCGTCCAGCACGCCCTCGCGCGTGTGGCCGCCACCGGCGGTCTCGGGCACCCCCTCGACGTGCTGCGACGGCTCGGCGGTGGTGAGCTCGCCGTGCTCGCCGGCGTCACCCTCGGGGTGGCCGAGAGCGGTGGGGTCGTCGTGCTCGACGGGCTCGCCACCGCCGTCGCGGCGCTCGCCGTCGTGCGCGCCGAGCCGGCGGTCGCGGCCCACCTCGTCGCGGGCCAGCGCTCGCGCGAACGGGCCCACGCCGCGGTGCTGCGCGAGCTCGGTCTCGAGCCCCTGCTCGACCTGCGCCTGCGCGCCGGCGAGGGGGTGGGGGCCGCCCTCGCGGCCGGGCTGCTGCACTCCGGCCGGGCCCTGCGCGCCGACGTCGCGCGCACCCGGCCCGCCACCACGCATCCCGCCACGGGTCTCGCCGTCGATCGCGCCCCGGCCCCCTCGCCGGGCACCTCCTCGGGCGACTGACTGGGCCCCCTTCGACCGGCCGGCGCACGGCCGGCGCGGCGGGGGCGGAGTTGAGGCACGCCCGGGCCCGGCCTAGGTTGCTGTGGCGACTTGGCGCCGATGCCCCGCTCGGGGGCCGATGGGAGAGACATGTCCGCCAGCACGCAGCCACGCCCGCCGGGTCCGCCGGCCGGCACCGATGCGGCTCCGGGTGACCGGGCCTTCTTCGGCCACCCCAAGGGACTCTCGACCCTCTTCTTCGTCGAGCTGTGGGAGCGCTTCTCCTACTACGGGATGCGCGCCATCCTGCTGTTCTTCCTCACCGCGACCGCGGCGGACGGCGGGCTCGGCATCGACGAGACGACCGGTGCCGCCGTCGTCGCCATCTACGGCGCGTCGGTGTACCTGCTGTCGATCATCGGCGGCTTCACCGCCGACCGGCTGTTCGGCGCCCGGCTCTCGACCCTGTACGGCGCCGTCGTCATCATGGCCGGCCACCTCTGCCTCGCCGTGCCGGCGACCGCGACGGCGTGGGTCGGCATCGCCCTCGTCGCCCTCGGCACCGGCCTGCTCAAGCCGAACGTCTCGGCGATGGTCGGCACGCTCTACAAGCCCGAGGACCCGCGGCGCGACGGCGGCTTCTCGATCTTCTACATGTCGATCAACATCGGCTCGTTCTTCTCCCCGCTCGTCGTCGGGGCGCTGCGCGAGGCGTACGGCTTCCACGCCGGCTTCTCGGCCGCCGCGGTCGGCATGGCCATCGCCATCGTCTTCTTCGTCGTGGGCCGCAAGGCGCTCGGCCGCCGGGTCGACGACGTCCCCAACCCGCTGCGCCCCGACGAGCGGCGCCAGCTGGGTCTCGTCGTCGTCGCGATCCTCGTCGCCTTCGCCGTGCTCGTCGTGCTCGCCGGCCTGTGGCGCGACACCGTGCTCGACCAGGTCATCGACGCGATCTCGATCGTCGCGGTGCTGACGCCCGTCGCCTACTTCACGATGATGTTCCGCAGCCCGAAGGTCGAGCGCGAGGAGAAGTCGCACCTGCTCGCCTACCTGCCGCTGTGGATCGGCGCGATGCTCTTCTGGATGATCTTCGAGCAGGCCGCCGGCAAGATGGCCCTCTTCGCCCAGAACAACACGGTGAAGGAGACCGCCGGGGTCGGCGTCAACCCGGAGTGGTTCCAGTCGATCAACCCGCTCGCCATCGTGCTGCTCGCGCCCGTCTTCGGCTGGATCTGGACCAGGCGCGCCGGCCGCTCGCCGTCGACGCCGATGAAGTTCGTGCTCGGCGTCACGATCATCGGGCTCTCGGCCCTCGTCATGTCGTGGGCCTTCGCGACCTTCCAGGGCAACACGGCGCCGGTCTACATCCTCGGTGGCGTCTTCGTCATGCAGACCGTCGCCGAGCTCTGCCTCTCGCCCGTCGGGCTGTCGGCGACGACCCGGCTCGCGCCCAGGGCCTTCGCGAGCCAGGCGATGGCGCTGTGGTTCCTCGGCACGGCGGCCGGGCAGGCCATCGCAGCCCAGCTCATCCAGGCCTTCGCCGGCCTCAGTGACGCGACCTACTACCTCGTCAACGCGGTCATCACCCTCGTCGTCGCGGGCGTGCTCTTCGCGCTCGTGCCGTGGATCCGCCGCAGGATGGCCAGCGCCGAGGTGCACACCGGGGCCGTGACGACCTCCGCCCACTGACCCCGCCCCCGGCCGGCCTGCCGGGTCGCCGGGCGAACACACCGAGCAATGTGCGGTTCCACGAGTTGCAACACGCGGATCTGCTCATTGCTCGGTGTGTTTCGCGGGTGGGGCGCGATCGGGCAGGGCGGCGGATGCCGGGGGGCCGGCCTGTCAGCGGAAGCGGGCCGCGAACCCGCCGGGTGTCAGGCCGGTCGCGAGGCGGAAGTCGCGGGTGAAGTGGGCCTGGTCGGCGTACCCGAGCTCGGCTGCGATCGTGGCCAGCCCGGCATCCGGGTCGCGCAGGCGGTCGGCGGCCTCCTGCAGCCGGCGCCGGCGGATCAGCCACTTCGGCCCCAGCCCGATGCGCTTGTGCAGCAGCCGCTGCAGGGACCGCTCACCGAGTCCGAACCGCTCGCACAGCTCGTCGACGCGCAGCAGCCCGGGCGAGGTCTCGACGTGCTCGACGAGGGCGTTGACGAGCCGGCCCTCGTCGTCGACCGGCAGCAGCGGCCGCAGCGCGTCCTCGACGAGGTCGCGGGCCTCCGCCTGGGCCGACGGGTCGGTGGGGTCGGGTGACATGACCTGGCGCAGCCGCCCGGTCAGCCGCGCGCCGTCGACTGCCGGCACGAGCGACCGATCGGCGAGGTCGACGTGCCGGTCGGTGAGCCGCCGCACCGGCACCCCGCTGACGAGGTGGCCGGCCGCCGGCTGCAGCATGACCCCGACCGCCCAGCCGCGACCGGTCAGTGTGGTCGCCGACGTGCCCCGTGAGACGCCGTAGAGCCGCGCGTACGTGTTCGACACGACGACGAGGCAGACGGGGTACTGCAGCACCCGTTGCTCGGAGGCGGCTCCGTCGGGGACGTCCCACACCGGCATCCAGAAGCGGCGCACGAGGTCGGCGACGTCGGGCGACGGACCCGACCGCGCGATCTCGAAAGTGTGGTCGGCGGGGTCGACGAGGTGGGCCCGCTCGACGTCGTCGCGGGTCGACACGTGCCCCGCGCCGGCCGGTGTCACCACGTGTCGGAAAGTATCAAGACCGCGCGCCCGGCACGGCCCTAGCGTCACCGGCATGACGACAGACACCACCGAGACCACCGAGAAGACGCCGCCGACGCAGCCGGATGCCGGTGTGCCGGCCGAGTACGGACGCCTGGCCGACCCCTTCGGCGCGGTCGTCGAGCGCGTGCCCGACGGGACGTGGTCGGCGCCCAGCCCGTGCGACGGCTGGACCGCCGCCGACGTGCTCGACCACGTCGTCGGCACCCAGCGCGACTTCCTCACGCAGCGGGGCGTGCTCGACGACCCGACGGCCGACCACGTCGACGGTGGGCCGGCGCGACGCTGGCGGGCGCACGACGACCTCGTGCGCGGCCTGCTCGCCGACCCGGGGGTGGCCGGCCGCGAGTACGACGGCGTCTTCGGACGCACCACCGTCGGCGCCTCGATGCTCGCGTTCTACGGCTTCGACCTCGTGGTGCACCGGTGGGACATCGCCACCGCCGCCGGCCTCGAGGCCCACCTCACCCCTGACGAGATCGCGCTGCTCGACCGGGCGGCCGACGGGTTCGGCGAGCACCTGTACGACGACGGCGTCTGCCGCCCGGCGCTCGACGTGCCGCCCGACGCGACGGCGGAGCAGCGCGTCCTCGCCCGGCTGGGCCGCCGCGCCTGAGCCCGACAGGGGAGGGGCCTCAGCCGGTCCAGAGGTACTCGACCTCGGGGCGCCCGGCCCCGGCGTAGCGCGACCGGCGCTCGGCCCGCCTGGTCTCGCAGAGGTACTCGGCGTAGCGCCGGGCGGTGACCCGGCTGACGCCGAGGGTGTCGGCGAGCTCGGAGGCCGACCGGCCGGCATCCGCCCCGCTCAGGGCCCGGGAGGTGCGGGCCAGCAGCTCCTCGCCCATGCCCTTCGGCAGGCGGGTGTCGGCGGCGGTGCGCGCGCCGGCGAAGACCTCGTCGACCTCGGCCTGCGTGCCGAGGCGGGCGCCGTCGGCGAGCTGCTCGCGGTAGGCACGGTAGGCGAGCAGCCGGTCGCGCAGGGTGGCGAAGACGAAGGGCTTGAGCAGGTACTGCACGACACCGAGCGAGACCGCGGAGCGCACGACGTCGAGGTCGCGGGCCGAGGTGACGGCGATGACGTCCGTGCGGTGGCCGGCCGCGCGCAGCGCCCGCACGATGTCGAGGCCGTGCCGGTCGGGCAGGTTCATGTCGAGCAGCACGACGTCGACGGGGGAGCCCGGGGTCTGCTCCGACAGCACCCGCATCGCGTCGCGGTTGGTGCCGACCGTGGCCACGACGGTGAAGCCCTCGACCCGTTCGACGTAGGCGGTGTGCGCCTCGGCGGCGATCGGCTCGTCCTCGACGACGAGCACCCGGAGGTCACCTGCGGGCACGCTCGGCCTCCGGTCGCCGGGTGACGGGCCAGGATGCCGGCGTGGCGCCCGCCGTCGGCGGTGCGGGCAGGCGCACCGTGAACACGGCGCCGGGCGGGCCGCCGACCTCGAGCCGGCCGCCGAGCCGGGCCACCGACTGCGCGACGAGGGCGAGGCCGAGCCCGCGGCGCCCGGCGACGCCGTCCGCCTTCGTCGAGAACCCCCGCCGGAAGACCTCGTCGGCCGCCCCGGGCGGCAGTCCCGGCCCCGAGTCGGCGACGACGAGCACCGCGGTGTCGCCGGGGCCGCCGAGCCCGTCGTCGACCGGGCCGGCCACGACGTGGGCGTCGAAGGACACGCGACGCGGCCGACCGGCATCCACCTGCGCCACCGCGTCGAGGGCGTTGTCGACGAGGTTGCCGACGATGGTGACGACGTCGCGGGTGGGCGCGACACCGGCGGGCCAGTGCGCGCCGGGGGCGATCTCGAAGTCGATGCCGCGCTCGTGCGCCTCGGCGGCCTTGCCGAGCAGCAGGGCGGTGAGGGCGGGCTCGTCGACGGCGCCGACGACCTTGTCGGTCAGGCCCTGCGAGACCTGCAGCTCGTCGGTCGCAAAGGCGAGCGCCCGCTCGGTGTGACCGAGCTCGATGAGGCTGACGATGGTGTGCAGCCGGTTCGAGGCCTCGTGCGCCTGCGAGCGCAGCGCCTCGGTGAGGCCCCGGGCCGAGTCGAGCTCACCCGTGAGCGCCTCGAGGTCGGTGCGGTCGCGCAGGGTCGTCACGTGCCCGAGCAGGCGGCCCTCCCACCGGGCCGGGCCGGTGTTGACCACGAGCACCCGGGCGGCGGTGACGTGCAGCTCGTCCTCGTGCTCCCCGTCGCCGGCCAGCGCGGCGGCCAGCGGCTCGGCGAGGCCGAGGTCGCCGACCGGCCGACCCACGGCCGCGTCGGGCAGGTCGAGCAGGCGGCGGGCCTCGTCGTTGGCGAGGCGCAGCCGCCCGTCGAGGTCGGTGATGACCAGGCCCTCGCTCACGGCGTGGAGCACGGCGTCGTGGTACTCGTACATCTCACGCAGCTGGCGCTCGTCGAGCCCGTGGGTCTGTCGGCGGATGCGCCGCGCGACGAGGGCGGTGCCCAGCCCGGAGACCATCGCCGCGGCGAGGCCGGCGAGCAGCAGCCCCGGCAGCTGGGCGCTGACCTGCTCCCCGACCGCGGCCTTGCGGATGCCGACGGAGACGAGGCCGTCGACGGCGCCGGCCGCGTCGCGCACCGGCACGACGACGCGGGCCGAGGGGCCGAGCGTGCCGGTGTACTCCTCCTGCACGACGCCGCCCTGCTGGGCCGCCTCGATGTGGCCGAGGAAGCGACCGCCGATCTGCCTCGGGTCGGGGTGGGTGTAGCGGATGCCGTCGCGGCTCATGACGACGACGAAGTCGGTGTCGGACTCGCGGCGCACGGTCTCGGCGTACCCCTGCAGGACCGCGCTCGCGGTCGCCGGCCGGGTCACGGCCTGGCGTACCTCGGGGGTGGCGGCGACGGTGTCGGCCACGGCGACGGCGCGGGCGAAGGCCTCGTGGTCGGCGGCCCGGTTGGCCTGCACCCACACCCCGACGAGGCCGGCGACGACGACGACCACCGCCAGCCCCACCTGCAGCGCGAATGTCTGCCGGGCCACGCTCCAGCGCGCCGGGGTCACGCCGACCCGCGACGCGCCGAGAACTCAATGAACACAACCGTGAATCTAGTCACCGGGAGGGGCACTCTGGTCAGATCAGATCGGTGGGGCCGCTCGACGGGCCCACCCGGACCATGGAGGTCTCCGTGAGCAGCACCGCCGACAGCGCCGTCGACACCTCGACGAAGCGCCGCGACAGAACCCACTTCCTGTACATCGCCGTCATCGCCGCCATGGTGCTCGGCATCATCACCGGGGCGCTGTTCCCCGAGCTCGGCAAGAACCTCAAGCCGCTCGGCGACACCTTCGTCAGCCTCATCAAGATGCTCATCGCCCCGATCATCTTCTGCACGATCGTGCTCGGCGTCGGGGCGGTGCGCAAGGCGGCCCAGGTGGGCAAGGTCGGCGGTCTCGCCCTCGGCTACTTCATCGTCATGTCGACCTTCGCGCTGGCCGTCGGCCTCGTCGTCGGCAACTTCGTGCAGCCCGGCGAGGGTCTGACCATCCCGACCACCCCCACGGCCGCCCCGGCCGAGAGCAAGACGACGGTCGAGTTCCTGCAGGGGCTCATCCCCGACACCCTGCTGTCGTCGCTGACGTCGGGCGAGGTGCTGCAGGCCCTCTTCGTCGCCCTGCTCGTCGGCTTCGCGCTGCAGAAGATGGGCAAGGCGGGCGAGCCGATCCTCACCGGCATCAAGCACATCGAGCGGCTCGTCTTCCGTCTCATGGCGATGGTCATGTGGGCCGCCCCGATCGGTGCCTTCGGCGCCATGGCCGCCCTCGTCGGCGCGACGGGCCTCGGGGCGCTGAAGAACCTCGCCCTGCTCATGATCGCCTTCTACGTCACGTGCATCGTCTTCGTCTTCCTCATCCTCGGCACGGTGCTGCGCATGGTCACCGGCTTCGGCGTGTGGTCGCTGCTGAAGTACCTCGGCCGCGAGTTCCTGCTCATCCTCTCGACGTCCTCCTCGGAGTCGGCGCTGCCGCGTCTCATCGCCAAGATGGAGCACCTCGGCATCTCCCGCCCCGTCGTCGGCATCACGGTCCCGACCGGCTACTCGTTCAACCTCGACGGCACGGCGATCTACCTGACGATGGCGAGCCTGTTCATCGCCGAGGCCATGGACAAGCCGTTCAGCATCGGTGAGCAGATCTCCCTGCTCGTCTTCATGATCATCGCGAGCAAGGGCGCGGCCGGCGTCAGCGGCGCCGGCATCGCGACCCTGAGCGCGGGCCTGCAGTCGCACCGGCCCGACCTCGTGCCCGGCGTCAGCATCATCCTCGGCATCGACCGCCTCATGAGCGAGGCCCGTGCGCTCACGAACTTCGCCGGCAACGCCATCGCCACCGTCGTCATCGGCACGTGGGTCGGCGAGATCGACAAGGAGAAGGCGGCTCGCGTGCTCGCCGGCCAGGACCGCTTCGACGAGGCGAGCATGCTCGACCACGAGGACGACCCGGCCGTGGGCGACGACGGCGTCCCGCCCGACCGCGAGCCCGCGCTCTCCGGCGGCCCGCGCTGACCCGCCCGCACGTCGCACCGACGTCGGCGGTGACGAAGCGGTAACGCTTCGACTGTGTCGCACCTCACGCCCCCTCTTCGGAGGGGCGTGAGTCGTGTTGCGGCACAACCGAACTCGAGGATGCCGCGTGGTGTGCCGTCGCGCCGACGCGGGCGTGGGTACGGGGTCCCGCTTTGCGCGACGGAGGCCGTCGTGGGCACAGTGGTCAGCTGAGAGACACCGCACCTGACTGATGTGAACCGCGACGTGAGGAGAAGGGCGCCGCTCGGCGGCGCCCGTGACCGTATGCCTGAGACGACGAAGCAGCACCCCGTGAAGGACGCCCTGCGCCACCGGCTGCGACTGCCGGAGCCGCGCCACCCGGCCCTCGAACCGCCACCCGTCGACCACGAGGAGACCGGGCACCCGAGGCTCGACAAGGTCGTCTTCGGCGTGGCCGCCGCGGTCGCGGTCGGGTTCGTCCTCTGGGGGGCGCTGTCGACGCAGACCCTCGCCAGCAGCGCCGAGTCCGGCCTCGACTTCGTCGTTCACAACACCGGCTGGCTCTTCTCGCTCGTCGCCACCGGGTTCGTCGTCTTCGTCATCTGGCTCGCCGCCAGCCGCTACGGCAACATCCCGCTGGGCGGCGACGGGGAGCGCCCCGAGTTCCGCACCTCGTCGTGGATCGCGATGATGTTCTCCGCCGGCATGGGCATCGGCCTGATGTTCTACGGCGTCACCGAGCCGCTCAGCCACCTCGTGACCCCGCCCCCGGGTACGGGCGGCCCCGGTGAGGACGCCGTGCAGACCGCGATGGCGACGACGATGTTCCACTGGTCGCTGCACCCGTGGGCGATCTACGCCGTCGTCGGGCTGGCCGTGTCCTACGGCGTGTTCCGCAAGGGCCGCACCCTGCTCATCAGCTCGGCGTTCGCGCCGCTCATCGGGGCACGTCGGGCCGCCGGCCCGGCCGGCCGCGTCATCGACATCTTCGCGATCTTCGCGACGCTCTTCGGCTCGGCCACCTCGCTCGGGCTCGGCGCCCTCCAGATCAGCTCGGGCCTCGAGATCGTCGGTGGCTGGGGCCCGCTCGGCAACGGCGCCCTCGTCGGCATCATCGCCGTGCTCACCGTCTGCTTCATCCTCTCGGCCGTCTCCGGCGTCGCCAAGGGCATCCAGTGGCTCTCGAACATCAACATGGTGCTCGCGCTCGCCCTGGCCTTCTTCGTCTTCGTCGTCGGCCCGACCGTCTTCATCCTCAACCTGCTGCCGACGACGATCAGCGCCTACGTCAGCGACCTCGCGGTCATGTCGGCCCGCACCGACGCCTCGAGCGCCGAGGGGGTCCGCGACTGGCTCGCCACGTGGACGATCTTCTACTGGGCCTGGTGGGTCAGCTGGACCCCGTTCGTCGGCATGTTCATCGCCCGCATCTCGCGCGGCCGCACCATCCGGCAGTTCGTCTCCGGCGTCCTGCTCGTCCCGTCGGTCGTCTCGCTCGTGTGGTTCGCCATCTTCGGAGGCACCGGCATCGAGCAGCAGCAGAACGGCCTCGACCTGGCCGGCGCCGCCAGCTCGGAGGGCACGCTCTTCGCCATGCTGGCCAACCTCCCGTGGTCGACGCTCACCTCGATCGTCGTCATGGTCCTCGTCGCCATCTTTTTCGTGTCCGGGGCCGACGCCGCCTCGATCGTCATGGGCACCCTCTCGGAGCGCGGCGTCCTCGAGCCGAACAAGCGCACCGTCGTCTTCTGGGGCGCGGCCACCGGTGCCGTCGCCGCGGTCATGCTGCTCATCGGCGGGTCCGACGCGTTGTCGGGCCTGCAGAACGTCACCATCGTGGCCGCGCTGCCGTTCCTGCTCGTCATGGTCGGTCTCGCGGTGGCGCTCGTGAAGGACCTGAGCCACGACCCGCAGGTCGTGCGTCGCCAGTACGCCGCCGCGGCGGTCGAGCACGCCGTCGTCGCCGGTGTCAGCGAGCACGGCGACGACTTCTCGCTCACCGTGCAGGAGACCGCCCCCGGGGAGGGCGTCGGCGAGCTGGTCGCGACCGAGCCGGTGAGCGTGGAGAGCGTCGACGAGGTCCGCGGCCCCGAGCAGCGGAGCGGTTCGCACCGCCCGGACGCGTCGGCCGAGGCCGGATCGCCCGGTCAGGTGTCGTCAGCAGTGTCGTCAGAGGGGTCGTCGGAGGAGTCGGAGCCCGTCAGGGCCTGATGACCCGCCGCTCGATGGCGGCGGCCACCGCACCGGCCCGCGTGTCGACGCCGAGCTTGGCGTAGACATGCGAGAGGTGCGACTTCACGGTGGCCTCCGACACAAGCAGGCGGCGCGCCATCTCGCGGTTGCCGAGCCCCTGCGCCAGCAGCTCGAGCACCTCGACCTCC
Organism: Terracoccus luteus; assembly: GCF_003635045.1. Taxonomy (NCBI): domain Bacteria; kingdom Bacillati; phylum Actinomycetota; class Actinomycetes; order Micrococcales; family Intrasporangiaceae; genus Terracoccus; species Terracoccus luteus. Next base: position 3,898,456 of record NZ_RBXT01000001.1, read on the forward strand.
CGCTCGGTGACGGCGGGGGCGGGGGAGGCAGCCCGCCGCACGAGCATCCGGGCCACCGTCGGGGCGAGCACCGTCTCGCCCCGGGCGGTGGCCCGGATGCCGTCGAAGAGCTCGCGGGGCGGGGCGTCCTTGAGCAGGTAGCCCGTCGCCCCCGCGTCGAGCACCCGCAGCACGTCGGCCTCGGTGTCGTACGTCGTCAGCACGAGCACGTGCGGCGCCGGGTCGAGGGCCCGGACGCGGGCCGTCGCCTGCACGCCACCGGTGGCCCCGCCCGGCCCGTCGCCGAGGCTGAGGTCCATGAGCACGACGTCGGGCCGCTCGAGGGTGGCGGCCCGCACCGCCTCGTCGGGGGTGGCGGCCTCGCCGACGACCTCGAGGTCGTGCTGGCCCTCGACGAGCGCCCGCAGCCCGGCGCGCACGACCGGGTGGTCGTCGACGAGCACGATGCGCACCGTGGGGGGCAGGGCGTCGGCGTTCACGAGGCCGCCGGCGCGAGAGGCAGGGCGACCGACACGGTCGTGCCGTCGCCGGGGGACGACTCCACGGCGACGCGCCCGCCGAGCAGCTCTGCCCGTTCCCGGATGCCGAGCAGCCCGTGGCCGCGTTCGCCGGCCGGGTGCGTGGCGGGGCCGACGACGCCCCCGGGCAGCCCGCGCCCGTCGTCACGCACGTCGAGCAGCACCTCGTCGGGCAGGTAGGTGATGCTGACGACGGCCCGCGCCGCACCCGAGTGCTCGACGACGTTGGCCAGCGCCCCGCGGGCGGTGCGCAGCACGGCGGCGGCCACCTCGGGCGGCACCGGCACGACGTCCCCGTGCACGCGCACGTCGACGGCGACGCCGTGGCCGTCGGTGCGGGCCACCCGATCGAGGGCCGCCGGCAGTGCCGCCCCGGTGTCGTCGTCCGCGAGCTCGGCGGGGGCGAGGTCGCGGACGACACGCCGCACCTCGTCGAGGCCCTCACGGGCGGTCGCCGCGGCGGTGCCGACGTGGGCCCGGGCGGCGTCGGGGCGGTTCTCCCAGCTCTGCTCGGCCGCCTGCAGCAGCAGGTTGATGCTCGAGAGGCCCTGGCCCACGGAGTCGTGGATCTCCCGGCTGAGCCGGGTGCGCTCGGCCAGCGCGCCAGCACGCCGTTGGGCCGCGGCGAGGTCGGCCTGGGCGTCGGTGAGCTCGTCGATGAGGCGCTGACGCTGGCGCGCCTGCGTCTCGAGGGCGCGGAAGGCCATGACCGTGACGAGCGCGATGCCGACCGGGCCGGCGACGACCGTCGGGTCGAGCGCGGTCGTGATGCGCGACCACGCGACCCCCACGAGGGCCGTCATCGCGACGACTACCACGAGGGCCGCGGAGAAGGGCAGCACCTGCAGCACCGCGAAGGCGATGGGCACGGCGGTCCAGGCGAAGGACGGGGCCACGACCGTCAGGGCGGCCCAGAGCACGACGAGGAGCACGACCCAGCCGGTGGGCCCGCTGCGGTGCCGGGCGGCGAGCGGCCGCGCCGTGTACGCGACCGCGAGCCCGGCGGCGCCCGCGAGCACGAAGGCGGCCGACGCGTCGAGGCCGTGGCGGTCGACGTAGCGCAGCGCGCAGACGAGCAGCAGCGCGACGAGCACGCCGTGCAGGAGCCGGTCGAGCCGGGCGTCGGGCACGAGGATGCCGTGGGCACCCGCCCGCCCACCGGCATCCGGCCGCCCGGTCGTCGTCGCCATGGTGACCCAGCGTACGGACGGGGCGGCGACCTCGGCATCATCCGATCGGCTACCGAGGTCGAGCCGATCGCCCGACGCCACGGTCGTCTGTCGAGGCGAGGCTGGTGGTGACCCGATCGACCGACCGAGAAGGACCGCCATGAAGCGCCTCACCGCCGCCCTCGCCCTGCCCGTCGTCGCCGCCGTGCCGCTGCTCGCCGCGCCGACGACGACCTCCGCCGCCCCCGTGTCCACCGCGACCGCCGCGACCATGACGACCGCGACCACCGGTGGCCTGCCGACGACCTACCGCCTGCAGGGCGACGAGGGGGGCTCGAAGTTCGAGGGCATCGGGGCCGACCCGCGGAGCGGGCTGTTCTACGTCAGCGAGACGACCGGCGGCGAGATCCACCGTGGGCACGCCCTGCGCAGGGGGACGCAGCAGTGGCTGACCGGCGACGGGACCGACGGTCGCCACACCGCCCGCGGTGTCACGGTCGACGGCGCCGGGCGGGTGTACGTCGCCGGCGGCCCGAACGGCATCGGCACCGGTCGGCCCGACCTGTGGGTGTACTCGCCCGACGGCACCCTCCTCGCGGCGCTGCGGGCGCCCGCCGACGACGTCTTCCTCAACGACGTCGTGATCGGGCCCGACGGTGCCGCGTACTTCACGAACTCGAACGCGCCGCAGGTGTTCCGGGTCGCCCGTGGGGCCGACGGCTGGGGGGTGGAGCTCTGGGCCGACGCGACGGGCACCGTTCCCCGGGCCGACGGCTTCAACCTCGGCGGCCTCGTCGTGACCGCCGACCGGCGCGCCCTCGTCGTGGCCCAGGGCTACACCGGGGCGCTCTGGCGCGTCGACCTGCGCTCGCGCGCCGTCACCCCGGTCGACACCGGTGGCGCCGACCTCGTCGACGCCGACGGCCTCGTGCGCCAGGGCGGCCGGCTGCTCGTGGTGCGCAACTTCTCGCGTTCGCTCGCGACCCTCACGCTGTCGGCCGACGGACGCCGGGCCCGTCTGCTCTCGCAGCAGGCCACCGACCCGACACGGGTGCTGACGACGGCGGCGAGCCTCTGGGGCCGGGTGCTCTACGTCGACAGCAAGTTCGACGAGTCCGTGGCCGCGCCGCCCTACGAGGTCGTCACCCGGCCGGTGGCACGATGAGGCGCGTGACGAGGGCAGCGGTGGCCGCGGGCGCGCTGACGGCGACGCTGCTCGCCGGCTGCTCCACCCCGACGCCCGACCCCACCGCCGGAGGACCCGTGGGCACCGCCTCGGCGCCGGACCCGACCCCCTCGACCGCCTCGACCTCGGCCGTCCCCTCGAGCTCGGCCGTCCCCTCGCCGTCGGCGACGGCCACGTCCCCGGCGGCGCCCGGCGCGACGGCATCCGCGACGTCCGCTCCCGGTGCGGAGCTCTCGGCGGCCGAGCAGGCGGCCCTCGACGGCAGGCTGCGCGCCGCCGCGTGGAAGGACGACGTGCGGGCCGCGCGTGACCTGGTCCGGCGCGGCGCGGACGTCGACGCCAAGGACGACACCGACCAGTCGGCCTACCTCGTGGCGGCGAGTGAGGGGTACCTCGACCTGCTCGAGCTCACGCTGGACGCCGGTGCCACCGTCGACGACAAGGACGGTTGGTACGGGACCGCGCTCATCCGCGCCGCCGAGCGCGGCCACGCCCTCGTCGTCGGCCGGCTGCTGCAGGCGGGCATCGACCGTGACCACGTCAACCGCATCGGGTACCAGGCCGTGCACGAGGCGGTGTGGCTGGGCGAGGACACGCCGGGCTACGTCGACACCGTGCGGGTGCTCGTCGCCGGCGGGGTCGAGCTCGAGACCCCCTCGCGCACCGAACGGCTCACGCCGCTGCAGATGGCCCGTGAACGTCGCTACCCCACCCTCGAAGGAGTGCTCGTGAAGGCCACCGACGACGACCGTGACGTCAGCGCCGCCGACGCCGACCGCGTGCTGCTCGAGGCCGCGGCGTCCGGCGACGCCGACCGCGCCGCCCGCGCGCTGCGCGCCGGCGCCGACCTCGAGACGCGCGACGACCGCGACCGCACGCCGCTGCTGCTCGCGGTGACGGGCGACCACGTCGAGGTGGCCCGGGTGCTCGTCGCGATGGGCGCCGACCCCGACGCCCTCGACGACCGGCACGACACGCCGTGGCTCGTCACAGGCGTCACCGGCAGCGTGGCCATGCTCCAGACCCTGCTGCCCGCCGGGCCCGACCTCACGGTGCGCAACCGGTACGGCGGGGTGTCGGTCATCCCGGCCAGCGAGCGCGGCCACGCCGACTACGTCGAGCGGGTCGTCGAGACCGGGATCGACGTGGACCACGTCAACGACCTCGGCTGGACCGCCCTGCTCGAGGCCGTCATCCTCGGCGACGGCGGCCCGGCCCACCAGCGCATCGTGCGCACGCTGCTCGCCGCCGGGGCCGACCCCGGTCTCGCGGACCGCGACGGGGTCACGGCCCTGCAGCACGCCCGGTCGAAGGGCTACGCCGAGATCGTGCGCATCCTCGAGGGGGCCTGACTCCGTCTCGGGTCGGCCGACGGCTCAGGCGAACTCGTCGGCCAGGGACCGGTCGACCTCGCGCAGCAACGCGTACGCCCGCTCGAGCTCGAGGTCGACCACGTCGTAGTGCTGCGACCCGGCGGCGGTCGTGGCGACGAGGGTGGCCACGCCGGCCCGACGTTGGAAGAACGAGCGGCGCACGGTCCAGCCGATGACCCCGTCACGGCGCAGCAGCACCCGCCGCCGGTCGAGCGAGCCCCACCGGGTGACGAGGTGGCGCGGCGTCACGAGGTGCCCGAGGCCGGCGTACCGGTCGACGCCGAGGGCGACGGCGGCCAGCGCCACGACGGGCACGGCGAGCCAGAGCCACGGTGTCGAGTCGAGCAGCGAGACGACGGCCCACACCCCCGCAGCCACGACGGGCACGGCCACGAGAGCTCGGGTGAGACGGCGGCGACGCGCGGCCGGGCCGTGGGGCACGACGGGGGCCTCGACGGCATCCTCGTCGTCGCTGATGCGGCGGGCCAGGGGGGTGACGACGTCACGCGGGGCGGGCGGGCACAGCCAGTCGGAGCCGCCGCGCTCGTCGCCGAGGCCGGTCGTGACGACCTTGAGGCGGCGCCCGCCGGCCAGCCGAAGACCGAGCGGCTCGTCGAGGCGCAGCCCGCGCACCCGGCCGTGGTCGATGCTCGTCTCGCGGCTCGTCAGCAGCCCCCGACGGGTGTGGAAGCTGCCGAGCCGGTTGCGGGTGAGGCGGAACCCCCAGAACGTCAGCACGTAGGCGACGACGGCGAGCAGCGAGACGACCGCGAGCGCGGCGACGACGTCGACCCAGATCGCGAGCTCGCGCACCCGGCGCGCGCCGCTGACGATGGTGCGGCTCTCGTCGCCCACGGTGCGTAGGGCCTGGAGGGCGAAGCCGACGACGGCCGCGGCCGACGCGAGCCCGGTCAGGGTGAGCGGCGCGTAGCGCACCCAGCGGGGGTCGAGTCGCACGAGCACCTCGTCGCCGGCGTCGGGTGCGGGTGGGGCGGTTGCCGTCGTGGCGGGGTCACCGACCGCGGGGCCCCCGACCGAGGGGCCGGTCGGCGGGGGCAGGTCGAGCACGCGCGAGTCGATGCGGTGCAGCAGCTCGGCCCGGAGCCGACGGCCGTCGGCGAGGCGCAGCGAGTCGAGCACGATCCGTTCCTTGGCCGAGCTGCCGGTCGAGATCTCGACCTTCGTCAGCCCGAGGAGGCGGTGGTAGACCTTCGCGGTGAGGTCGACGGCCCGCACCTTGTCGAGGCGCGCGGTCGTCGTCTGCTTCGTCAGCACCCCGCGGCGCAGCTCGATCTGCCCGTGGTCGATGCGGTAGCGGGTGGTCAGCCAGCGCAGTGCGCCGAAGGCGAGGATGACCGGCACCGCGAGCAGCTCCCACCGGTCGTCGCTCTCGCTCGTGGCGCGGGCGAGCACGATGGCGATGACGGCGGGCAGCGCGCGGATGAGCGTCTCGAGCGGGTTGACGAGCAGCATCCGGGCGTCGAGCCGGCGCCACGGCGTCTCGGGCGGCGGCGCCGCGGATGTCGTCGCGGAAGTCGTCGCGGAAGTCGTCTCGGATGCCGTCCCGGCGGGGTTCGCCTCGCCGGCCACCTCCGCGGGTGGCTCGCTCACGTCGCGTCACCCTCGTCGAGCACCGCGGCGGCCGTGAGGCCCTCGACGAGCCGCTGCGCCACGGGCAGGTCGAGCCCGGAGATCTCGAGCGGCCCGGCGGCCGAGGCCGTCGTCACCGTCACGGTGGCGAGGCGGAACAGGCGCTCGAGCGGCCCCCGCTGCAGGTCGACGGTCTGCACCCGGCTGAGCGGGGCGATGCGCCGCTCCTGGGTGAGCCAGCCGCTCTGGGTGTAGATGGCGTGCTCGGTCGACTCCCAGCGGTGCACGCGGTAGCGCCACACCGGCATGACCGCGGTGTAGGCGACCGCCACGACGAGCCACACCGCGAAGACGACCCAGTGCGTGGTGCGACCGCCGTCGTCGAGGAACCACCAGACCACCTGCCCGGCGAGGACGACCAGCTCGCCGAGCACCGCCTCGAGCGCCCACATCCGGCGGGCGCGGGGCGAGACGCGGTGTGCGGGGTCACGCAGCACGGCCGTCGGCGGGGTCTCGTCGAGGTCGTCCACGCCACCAACCTGCCACACCCCCCGCCCCACCCCGTCGAAAGGCCAATTGGAGGGCATCGAGAGGCCAGCGCCCTCCCGCCGCAGCGGGGGCACTGACCTCTCGGTGGTCCCTATTTGGCCTTTCGACGGGGGGTTGGGTCAGGCGGCGAGGGCGGATGCCGGGACGCCCTCGTCGCGCGCGGCGACGAGCCGCGCGTAGCGGCCCCCGCGGGCGAGCAGCGCGTCGTGGTCGCCGAGCTCGGCGACCCGGCCGTGGTCGAGCACGGCGATCTGCTCCGCGTCGCGCACCGTCGACAGGCGGTGGGCGACCGTCAGCGTCGTGCGGCCGGCCATGAGCCGGTCGAGGGCGGCCTGCAGCTCGCGCTCGGTCTCGTTGTCGAGGGCGCTGGTCGCCTCGTCGAGCACGAGCACGCGCGGGTTGCGCAGCAGCGTGCGGGCGATGGCGAGGCGCTGCTTCTCACCCCCGGAGAACCGGTGGCCGCGGGCACCGACGACGGTGTCGAGCTGGTCGGGCAGGCTCGCGACGAGGGCTGAGACCTGGGCCGCCTCGAGGGCGAGCCACAGCTCGGGCTCGGTCGCCCCGGGGGCGGCGAGCAGCAGGTTCTCGCGGATCGACGCGTGCACGAGGTAGGTGTCCTGCGACACGACGCCGACGATGCGGGCGAGGTCCTCGGGGGCCAGGTCGCGCAGGTCGACCCCGTCGACGGTCACCCGGCCGAGGCTCGGGTCGTGCAGGCGGGACAGCAGCCCGGCGAGGGTCGACTTGCCGGAGCCGGTCTCGCCGACGAGGGCGAGCGTCGTCCCCGCGGGGATCGACAGCGTGACGTCGTCGAGCGCCCGGGTGGGGCTCACGGCATCCTTCTCGTGGGTGAAGGAGACACCCTCGAACCGCACGTCACCGCGGACCCGGTCGTGGTCGACGGCGACGGGGTGGGCCGGCGGTGCGATGTCGACGGGCAGGTCGAGGTAGCCGAAGATGCGGCTGAAGAGGGCCATCGAGCTGACCCACTGGACCCCGACGTCGAGCAGGCCCATGAGGGGCCGGAAGATGCCGGCCTGCAGGGTGGTGAAGGCGATGAGGGTGCCGATGCTCATGCCGTTGCCGGTCACGGGCAGCCCGGCCGAGAGGTAGATGACCGCGGGGATCGCGGCGAAGATCATCTGCATCGTCGCCATGCGCCAGCGGCCGGCCAGTTGCGAGCGCAGCTCGAGGTCGACGAGGTCGCGCGAGGTGGCGGTGAAGCGGGCGGCGGTCGCGCTGCCGGCGCCGAGGGTCTTGACGAGGGTGGCGCCGCTGACGGTCAGGCCCTCCTCGACCTGCGAGTGCAGGTCGGCCATGCGGCGCTGCCGGGCGGCGGTGATGTCGCGGCGCAGCAGGGCGACGCGTCGCGTCATGAGCACGGCGGGCGGGACGACGACGAGCGAGAGCAGCGACAGCCGGGGGCTGAGGGCGACCATGGCGACCGCCGTGGCGACCGCGGTCGTGAGGTTGCTGGCGACCGACGTGGCGGTCGTCGTGATGACGGTCTGCATGCCCGCGATGTCGTTGGTGAGGCGCGACTGCACCTCGCCGCCGCGGGTGCGGGTGAAGAAGGCGATCGACTGCCGCTGCAGGTGGGCGAAGACGTCGGTGCGCAGGCCGTGCATGACGCGCTGGCCGACCGAGGTCGTCATCCACGTCTGCACGACCCCGAGCAGCTGCGTCACGACGGTGACCGCGAGCATGCCGCCGACGGCCCGGAGCAGCAGGGGGACGTCCTGGTGGGGGAGGGCGTCGTCGATGACGGCCCGCAGCAGGAAGGGCTGGGCCATCGAGATGACCGAGACGGCGACGATGATCGCCGTGACGACCGCGACGGTGGCGCGGTGGGGGCGGAAGAGGGCGGCGACGCGGCGCAGGCTGACGGGTGACTCCGCGAGCTGGGCGCGGTCACGCGGGTCGAGCTGCTGCGGGGGGCGGCCGCCGTGGGTGCCGGGGGTGTTGCCGGGGGTGTGGGTCCGTGGGCTGGTCAAGGGCTACTCCGTTCGTGGGCTCCTGTGCATAATGCTGAGGTTACCTCACAATGAGGTAGGCAGTCAAAACGGTAGGATGCCGTCATGGCCGCGCCCCGCGACGACGCACCCCCCGCCCCCTCCGTGACGTCGGTGACGTCGGTGACCTCGATGACCCCTGAGAGCTCCCAGGTCGACGACCGCCCGCTCGACGAGCTGCTCATGGGCGCCGCCCGGGCCCTGCGCCACCACTGGGCCGACGGCCTGCAGGAGGCCGGGCTCTCACCGCACGACGCCCGGGCCCTACGGGTCGTGGGGCGTCACGGGCCCTGCCGGCTCGGCGTCGTGGCCGAGCACCTGCGCATCGCACCGCGGTCGGTCACCGACGTCGTCGACCGCCTCGAGCAGCGCGGTCTCGTCGAGCGCGTGCCGGACCCCGACGACCGGCGGGCGACGACGGTGCGGCCGACCCCGACCGGCGAACAGGTGCTCTCGACCGTCGACGCCGCCCGGCGCGTCGGCGCCGCGGAGTTCTTCGGCCGGCTCACCGACGACGAGCGAGCCGCCCTGCGCACGATGCTCGTCACGTTGGAGGGCTGAGGTGGCCCTGCAGTCGGTCGACGCCCGGTTCGACGCCGCCACCGACGACCTCGTGCGCGGCTGGTGGGGCCACCTCGCCGACGCGGGCCTGCCGAGCCAGGCCGACCACGCGAGCGAGTCGAACGCCCCGCACGTCACGCTGTCGGCGCTGCCGTCCGTGCCCGCGTCGGTGGATGCCGGGTGGCCGGCCGTGCTCGACGCCGCGGGTGGGCTGCCCGTCGAGTGCCACCTCGGCCCGCTCGTGCTGCTCGGGGGCCGGCGCCTCGTCGTCGCACGCCTCGTCGTGGCCTCGCAGAGACTGCTGCGGCTGCAGGCCGCGGTGCACGACGCGCTCGTGGCCGCCCTCGACGACGAGGCGTCCGAGGCGGCCGAGGCGGCTGAGGCGGCTGAGGCGGCTGAGGCACTGCCCGAGGTGGTGCGCCCGGGACGGTGGACGCCGCACGTGACCCTCGCGAGCGGGGTGCACCCCGAGCAGCTGCCCGACGTGCTGGCCGTGCTGCGCGAGGTCGGTGGGTCCGGTGGGTCATCGGGGTCCGGCGGCGTCGACGTGCCGGCCCGGATCGAGACGGTGCACCGCTGGGACCCGGACGTGAAGCGGGTGTGGGACGTCACGGCATCCGACCCGCAGGGCCCGGCAGGACCCGAGGACCCGGGGGCCCCGGGCGGCTGAGGCCACCGTCGACCGGCGAACCTACGATGGGGGCATGACGCTCGAACTCGGCCTCGACACCTTCGGCGACGTGGCCCTCGGCGACGACGGGACCCCGCTGCACCCGGCCGTCGTCGTGCGTGAGGTGCTCGCGGAGGGCGAGCTGGCCGACCGCCTCGGCCTCGACTACTTCGGCATCGGCGAGCACCACCGGCGCGACTACGCCGTCAGCGCCCCCGACGTCGTGCTCGCCGCGCTCGCAGGCCGCACGGAGCGCATCCGCCTCGGCACGTCGGTGACGGTGCTCAGCTCGGACGACCCGGTCCGGGTCTTCCAGCGCTTCTCGACCCTCGACGCCGTCTCGCGCGGGCGGGCCGAGGTGACCGTCGGGCGGGGCTCGTTCATCGAGTCGTTCCCGCTCTTCGGCCTCGACCTGCAGCAGTACGAGACGCTCTTCACCGAGAAGCTCGACCTCCTCGCGGCGCTCGTCTCCGAGAAGCCGGTGCGCTGGGAGGGCAGCACCCGCGCGCCGCTCGACGTCGACTACGTGGCGCCCGCGACCGAGTCCGGCCGCCTGCCGGTGTGGGTCGGCGTGGGCGGCACCCCCGCCTCCGTCGTGCGGGCGGCGCAGTACGGCTTCCCGGTGGTCATCGCCATCATCGGCGGGTCGTCGCGCCAGTTCGTGCCGCTCGCCGACCTGTACCGCCGCGCGCTCGGCGAGCTGCAGCAGCCCCCGCAGCCGATCGGGGTGCACTCTCCCGGCTACGTCGCCGCCACCGACGAGCAGGCGGTCGAGGAGTTCCTGCCCCACTTCGTCGGCTACATGAACATGCTCGGCCGAGAGCGTCGCTGGGCCCCCATGACCGAGGCGCAGGCCCGCGCACAGTTCGGGCCCGACGGCGCCGCCTACGTCGGCTCGCCGGAGACCGTGGCCGCGAAGATCGCCGAGACGGCGCGGCTGCTCGGCCTATCGCGCTTCCAGCTGAAGTACTCGTTCGGCACCCTGCCGCACGCCCAGCGCCTCGAGTGCATCCGCCTCTACGCCGAGGAGGTCGCGCCGCGCGTGCGCGAGCTGCTCGCGTGAGGGTGCTCCTGCTCGGCATGGGCTCGCGCGGCGACGTCCAGCCCTTCGTCGCCCTGGGCCAGCGCCTGGCCACGCTGGGGTACGACGTCGGGGTGGCGGCGGCGCAGGACTTCGGCGGTCTCGTGACCGCGCACGGGCTGCGCCACGAGCCGTTCTCGTTCGGTCTCGAGGAGGGGGTCCGCTCCGAGGTCGGCCGCGAGTGGCTCGGCGGCTCGAGCACCAACCAGGTGCGGGAGGCCCGGCTCATGAAGACGGTCGTGGCCCACGTCGCACCGGCCCTCGCCGACGACCTGCAGCGGATGGTCGGGCGGGCCGACGCCGTGGTCTCGAGCGCCCTGAGCGTCGACGCCGCCTCGTCGCTGACCGCCGCGGCCGGCATCACGCACGCGCACGTCATGCTGCAGCCGACGTGGCCGAGCCGGCACGGCCCGTCGTCGACGTTCGCCCTGCGCCCACAGGCGGACTCGCTGCTCAACCTCGGCTGGAGCGCCCTCGCCGGGCGGGCCGCCTTCGACATCGTCCGGTCGACCGGCGACCTCCTGCGCGCACGACTCGGCCTGCGCCGTCGGTCGCTGCCGGGGTTCGTCGCCGCGCTGCGCGCCACCCCGACGGTGCTGGCCGCGAGCCCCCTCGTCGTGCCACGGGCCCCCGACTGGCCGGTGTCGCTGCGCCAGACGGGCTTCTGGTTCCGCGACACGGAGGGCGCCGACCCGACCGAGACGGATGCCGGCCTCGCCACCTTCCTCGACGACGGCCCGCCCCCGGTGTACCTGGGTCTCGGGTCGATGCCGACGGGCCGGCCCGACGACGTCGTCGACGTCTTCATCCGCGTGCTGGCCCGGCTGGGCCGGCGCGGGGTCGTCTCCGCCGGGGTCGCCGCGCTGGGGTCGGGCGTCACCGACCGTGACCTCGCGCATGGGGGTGACGGTCGGGTGCACGTCGTCGCCGGCCCGGTGGCGCACGAATGGCTCCACCCCCGCTGCGCGGCGGTCGTGCACCACGGTGGGGCCGGGACGACGGCCGCGGCCCTGCGCGCCGGTGTGCCCCAGGTGACGGTGCCCCACATCGCCGACCAGCCCTACTGGGGGCGTCGCGTCCACGAGCTCGGAGTCGGGGCAGCACCGTTGCCCCGCAAGCGGTTCGGTCCGGAGGCGCTGGAGGCCGCGCTCGAGGTGGCGCTGTCGCCGGAGGTCGGCAGAGCGGCATCCGCGCTGGGCCGTCGGGTGCGCTCAGAGGACGGTGCCGGTGACGCGGCGGCCGTGCTCGACGCCCTCTTCCGCGGTCGGGGGCGGACAGCATGACGGGCGGCGCGACCGAGCACCTCGACGTCGTCGTGGTGGGCGGCGGGCTCTCTGGAGTCGACGCGGCGTACCGCCTGCAGACCGAGTGCCCCGACCGGACCTACGCGGTGCTCGAGGGGCGCGACGAGGTCGGTGGGACGTGGAGCCTGTTCCGCTACCCCGGCGTGCGCAGCGACTCCGACATGCACACCCTCGGCTACCCCTTCGAGCCGTGGACGGGGGAGGCGGCGATCGCCGACGGCGCCGGCATCCTCGACTACGTCCGCCGGACCGCCGACAGGCACGGCATCACTGAGCGGATCCGCTTGAGACACAAGGTGGTCGCGGCCGCGTGGTCCAGCGACGAGGCCAGGTGGACCGTGACCGTGCACCGGCCCGACGGCCTGGTCCGGCTCACGTGCTCGTTCCTCTACCTCTGCAGCGGCTACTACGACTACGACGCGGGCCACACCCCCGCCTTCGACGGCCTCGGGACGTTCGAGGGTGTCGTCGTGCACCCCCAGCACTGGCCCGAGGGGCTGGACGTCGGTGGCCGTCGTGTCGTCGTCGTGGGGTCGGGTGCGACGGCCGTGACCCTCGTGCCCGAGCTCGCCGCCCGCGGCGCGGACGTGACGATGCTGCAGCGGAGCCCGACCTGGGTCATGTCGCTGCCGCGGGTCGACCCCGGCGAACGCCGGCTGCGACGGGTGTTCGGTCCCGGCGTCGCCGCGCGACTGGCCCGGTCGCGCAACGTCGTCACGTCGTCCGCCTTCTACCGGCTCACCCGGCGCTGGCCGGCGGCGTCCAGGCGCTTGGTCACCTGGTCGATGGAACGCGCGTCCGGCTCGAAGTCGCTGGTGTCAGAGCACTTCTCACCCCGGTACGACCCGTGGGACCAGCGGCTGTGCCTGGCCCCCGACGGCGACCTGTTCACCGCGCTGGCCGGCGACCGGGCCCACGTCGTGACCGACACGGTCGAGCGGTTCACGCCGACCGGCATCCGGCTCGGGTCGGGTCGTGAGCTGCCGGCCGACGTCGTCGTCACCGCCACCGGGCTGACGCTGCTCATCGGTGGTGGCATCGACATCACCGTCGACGGCGTGGCCCGCAGCACGGCCGACCTCGTCGTGCACCGCGGCTGCATGTTCGACGGGGTGCCCAACCTCGCCGTGTGCGTCGGCTACGTCAACGCGTCGTGGACGCTGCGGGCCGACCTCACCAGCCGCTACGTGTGCCGGCTGCTCAACCGCATGGCCCACGACGGGCTGCGCCGGGCGACGCCGAGGGTGCCGCCCGACCTCGGGCGCCGTCCGCTGCTGCCGATCACCTCGACCTACGTGCGGCGCGCCGGGTCGACGCTGCCGCAGCAGGGCGACCGGGCGCCGTGGCTCATGCGCCAGAGCTACCTCGCGGACCGCCGCGAGATGCTGCACGGGCGCCTCGACGACGACCTCGAGCTGGCCCGCTGACAGCGGGCGACGCCGGCCCCACGGCGGTGGGCTAGCGTCGGGCCGTGGCCGACGACGGAGCAGCAGCGACCCCCGCCGGCCCACGACCGGCGTCGGACGAGTCACGACCCGGCCCCGACGCCCCGTACCGCGACCCGGCCCTCGGGGTCGACACCCGGCTCGACGACCTCCTCGGCCGCATGACGCTCGCCGAGAAGGTGGGCCAGATGCTCCAGCTCGACGCCCGCGACGACCTCGAGGACGTCGTGCAGGCCCGGCTCGCCGGGTCGATCCTCCACGCGTCGCCCGAGCACCTCGTGCGGGCGGTCGAGCTCGCCGCCGACACCCGGCTGGGCATCCCGTTGCTCACGGCCGACGACTGCATCCACGGTCACTCGTTCTGGCCCGGGGCGACGATCTTCCCCACCCAGCTCGGTCAGGCGTGCACCTTCGACCCGGGGCTGGTCGAGCGCGCCGCCCGGGCCACGGCCGTCGAGGTCGCGGCGACCGGCATCCACTGGACGTTCTCGCCGGTGCTGTGCATCGCCCGCGACCTGCGGTGGGGTCGCGTCGGCGAGACGTTCGGCGAGGACCCGCACCTCATCGGCGAGCTCGGCGCGGCCATGGTGCGCGGCTACCAGGGTGACGGGCTCGCCGACCCCACGGCGGTGCTCGCCTGCGCCAAGCACTTCGCGGGCTACTCCGAGACCCAGGGCGGCCGCGACGCGAGCGAGGCCGACCTCAGCCCGCGCAAGCTGCGCTCGTGGTTCCTGCCGCCCTTCGAGCGGGCCGTGCGCGGGGGCTGCCGCACCGTCATGCTCGGCTACCAGGCCATCGACGGCGTCCCCGTCACGACGAACGGGTGGCTGCTCGACGACGTGCTCAAGCGCGAGTGGGGCTTCTCGGGCACCCTCGTCACCGACTGGGACAACGTCGGCCGCCTCGTCTGGGAGCAGCAGGTGCACGCCGACGACGTCGACGCGGCCGTCGCCGCCGTCACGGCCGGCAACGACCTCGTCATGTCGACGCCCGCGTTCTTCGAGGCCGCCCAGCAGGCCGTGAGGACAGGGCTGCTCGACGAGGCGGCCGTCACCGCCGCGGCCAGGCGGGTGCTGCGCCTCAAGCTCGAGCTGGGGCTCTTCGAGGACCCTCGCGCCCCCGACACCGCCCGGCAGGCCGAGGTGGTCGGCTGCCGCGAGCACGCCGCGCTCAACCTCGAGACGGCCCGACGCGGCCTCGTCCTGCTCACCAACGACGGCACCCTCCCGTTCACGCCGGCGCCCGAGGGCGGCCAGCGCACCGTCGCCGTCGTCGGGCCGAACGCCGACGACGTCCAGGCCCACCTCGGCGACTGGGCGGGTGCCTCCGGGCAGGTCGACTGGATGCCGGACGGCCACCCCCGCGAGACGGTCGAGACCGTGCTCGACGGCTTGCGGGCCGTCGTGCCGTCCGGCTGGACCGTCACCACGGCCCGCGGCGCGGAGATCGGGACGCTCCACGACGACCCGGAGGGGCCGACCTTCCCCGACGGCCAGCCGCGGCCGAGGCTCTTCCACGCCGCCGGCACCGACGACGCCCTGCTGGCGGAGGCCGTCGCCCGCGCGAGCGAGGCCGACCTCGCCGTCGTCGTGCTCGGCGACACGATCGACCTCACGGGGGAGGGCTGCTCGACGGCGACCCTCGAGCTGCAGGGCGGTCAGGTCGCTCTCCTCGACGCCGTCGTGGCCACGGGCACCCCGGTCGTCGTCGTGCTCGTCCACTCCAAGCCCTGCGTCCTGCCGCCGTCGGCCCTCGCGGCGGCGGCCGTCGTCGAGGCGTTCAGCCCCGGCATGCGGGGCGGCCGCGCCGTCGCCGAGCTCGTGCTCGGCCTCGTCGAGCCCGCCGGCCGGCTGCCCCTGTCGGTGCCGCGCCACGTCGGCCAGCAGCCCACGTTCTACAACCAGGTGCGGGGGCAGCACGGCTCCCGCTATGCCGACCTCACGCAGGAGCCGCAGTTCCCCTTCGGCCACGGCCTGACCTACACGACCGTGGAGTGGTCCGACCTGCGCCTCCTCGGGAGCGACCTGTCGCTCGACGACCCGGGCGCCACCGTCGTGGCCGAGGTGACGCTGACGAACACCGGGGACCGCCCGGCGCACGAGGTCGTGCAGGCCTATGTCTCCGACCTCGTCACCAGCGTCACGTGGGCGAGCAAGGAGCTCAAGGCATTCCGTCGCGTCACGGTCCCCCCGGGCGAGCGGGTGACGACACGCGTCGAGGTGGCCGTCGCCGACTGCACCCTCGTCGACGCCCGGGGCCACCGCCGTGTCGAGCCGGGTGCGTTCGACCTGCTCGTCGGCCCGTCGTCGCGCGACGCAGACCTGCTACGAGCCCGCTTCACCGTGCACCCGGCCGGTGCCCCGATCCCTGCCTGAAGGAGAGCCCGTGCGTGCTGCCCGAGTGACGTCCCTCGACGGACCCCGTGCCGTCACCGTCGCCGAGACCCCGGTGCCTGCGCTGCGCCCGGGCCACGTCCTCGTCGACGTGCACGAGGCGGGGGTGAGCTTCCCCGACGTGCTCATGACGCGCGGGCAGTACCAGGTGCGGCCCGAGCTGCCCTACGTCCCGGGCGCGGAGTGCGCCGGCGTCGTCCGCGAGGCGGCCGAGGGCAGCGCCTTCGCCGTCGGCGACCGGGTGGCCGCCTTCCCGACGGCCGGCGCCCTCGCCGAGACCGTGCTCGCACCCGAGACGCTGACCTTCCCCCTGCCCGACGCGGTCTCGTTCCGTCACGGCGCCACCCTGCCGATGAACCACCTCACCGCGCACTTCGCCCTCACCCGGCGGGCGCGGCTGGCACCGGGCGAGACGGTGCTCGTGCACGGCGCCGCGGGCGGGGTCGGCACGGCCGCGGTGCAGCTCGCCCGCGCCCTCGACGCCCGGGTCGTCGCCGTCGTCTCGACCGCCGACAAGGTCGCCACCGCCGAGGCCGCCGGCGCCCACCACGTCGTGCTGGCCGAGGGGTTCCGTTCCGCCGTCGACGATCTCACCGGGGGCCGCGGGGTCGACGTCGTCGTCGACCCCGTCGGGGGCGACCGGTTCACCGACAGCCTGCGCTGCCTCGCTCCGGAGGGCCGCCTCCTCGTCGTCGGCTTCACCGCCGGCGAGATCCCGCAGGTCAGGGTCAACCGGCTGCTGCTCACCAACGTCAGCGTCGTCGGCGTCGGGTGGGGCGCCTTCTGGATGCCGGCCGACCCGACCTACCCGAGGCGGCAGTGGGACGAGCTGCTGCCCCTGCTCGAGGCGGGCGCGCTGCCCGCGCTGCCCGGCACCCGGCATCCGCTCGACGACGTCGCCGAGGCCCTCGCCGAGCTCGACGAGCGGCGCGCCCGCGGCAAGGTCACCGTGACGGTGCGGCCCGACCCCGGTGCCACCGACGGGGTGGGCACGGCATGAGGGCCGACGACCGCCCTGCCACCAGACGGGTGCTCGTCACCGGCGCGGCGTCGGGTCTGGGACTCGCCCTGACCCGGCTGCTCGTCGAGCGGGGCGACGAGGTGCTCGCCACCGACACGGCCACCGAGCGACCGGCCCCCCTGCCGACGGGGGCGCGGTACCACCCGCTCGACGTACGCGACGACGACGGGTGGGCGGCGGCGCTGGCCGAGGCCGACGGCCACTGGGGCGGCCTCGACGTGCTCGTCAACAACGCCGGCGTCGCCGCCGGTGGTCGCATCGACGTCGAGACGATGCAGGAGTGGACCCGTCTCGTCGACGTCAACCTCCTCGGTGTGGTGCGCGGCTGCCGGGCGGTGACGCCGGCGTTCAAGGCGCAGGGGAGCGGGCACCTCGTCAACGTCGCGTCGCTGGCCGGGCTCGTGCACGCTCCCGGGATGTCGGCCTACAACGCCGTCAAGGCCGGTGTCGTCGCCCTGAGCGAGACCCTCGCCTTCGAGCTCGCACCCCACGGCATCGACGTGACCGTCGCCTGCCCCTCGTTCTTCCGCACCGGGCTCGGCTCGTCCTTCGCGGGCGCCGACACCGGCCTCGCCGAGACCGGCCGCCGCCTCGTCGACGGCTCCCGGCGCGGGGCCGACGAGGTCGCCGCCACGGTGCTGCGGGGCGTCGACGCCCGTCGTCACCTCGTGCTCACCGACCGCGACGGCCGCATCGCCTGGCGCGCCAAACGCCTCGCCCACCCGGTCTACGCCGCGGCCATGCGGCGGGCGGGCCGCCGCCTCGCGCGGTGACGCCGCGAACCGCTGCCGGCGGCCGACACGCCCCGCTAGCCTGACCGGATGCCGACGTGGATCGCCCTGCTGCGCGCCGTCAACGTGGGCGGCCGGTCCTACCCCATGGCCCAGCTGCGGGCGGTGCTCACCGAGGCCGGCTACGGCGACGTCGAGACGCACATCCAGACCGGCAACGTGCGCCTCACCTCGCCGCTGCGCTCCCGGGCGAAGCTCGAGTCCGAGCTCGAGCGGCTGCTGAGCGACGACCGCGGCTTCACCGTCGAGGTCGTCGCCCTCACGCCGGCCGAGCTGGCCGAGATCGCCGCCGACGCCGACGAGCTGAGCGAGGCGGACCCACCCTCGGGCGGGCACTACGTCAGCGTCCTCAAGACCGCCCCCACCGACGCCGGCCGCCGCACCATCGAGACCGACCCGCCCGAGGGGGAGCGCGTGCACGTGCGCGGCCGGGCCGTGCACCTGCTCTACGACAAGCCGTACCACGAGGCCAGGCGCTCGAACGCCGCCGTCGAGAAGGCGTTGGGGACGTCGACGAACCGCAACGCCACGGTCGTGCGTGCCCTCGCCGCGAAGTGGGGCGCCTGACCGCCTCGCCATGTCCTCCCCGCCCACCACATGGGCCCGGTGCGCCGGCAGCCTGTGGATGACGGACGGCGCTGTCGGTGGGGCCACCTACAGTTGAGGTCATGGCGTGGAGCGTCGGGCGGGCGACGTGGGTCGGTGACCTGAGCGACAGCTCGATCGAGCAGCAGGTCGGCTCCCGCACGTTCGAACGCGGCCAGGCCTACGCCGCCCAGCGCCGGGTGCGTTCCATCGCCTCGCGACCCGAGGGCCGGATGCTGCTCGGCACCGTCTCGGGGTCGCGCTCCGACACCTACCAGGTCATCGTCGAGTCGACGAGCGCCGAGCGGCGCGCCCGCGGCATCGACTGGTGGGCCCGGTGCAGCTGCCCCGTCGCCTCCGACTGCAAGCACGCCGTCGCCCTGCTGCTCACGGCCCGCGACGTCGCGCAGGGCGTCGACCCGTCGCTCGACCCGTCCGCCGACGCAGCGGCGGAGGCGGGCGCCGGGGCCGCGGCCGGTCCGGGTGCGACCGACGCCGGTGGCACCTCGGCTGCCGGTGACGCCGCCGCCCTCGGGGGCGCCGACGCGGGCGCGCGAGCCCGCCGACCGGCATCCACGGTGCACTGGTCCGACGTGCTCGGTCACGTGCGACCGAGGGCGACGACGAGCCAGCCGACCCTGCCGGTGCCGCAGCCGCGCGGCGACCTCATGCCCGGCGCGCTGTACGTCGACACGATCTACCGCGCACCCGGAGGGCTGCGCGACCAGGCCGACCTCAGCTACGGGCTGCGGCCGACCCGACTGACCCGCACGGGGGCCTGGCACCAGAGCCTGTCGTGGCACGAGGCGCTGCCGCAGTGGCGGGCCGGCATCCGGCTGCTGCCCGAGCACGAGCGCCTCTTCACCCGCCTGCGCGACGCCGCCCGACACGGGTCGGGGGGCACGACGTACTTCACCCAGTCGCCGCCGCTCGCCCTCGACGCGAGCGCCGAGGTGTGGCCGCTGCTGAGGGAGGCCCGCGAGGCCGGCGTCGAGCTGCTGCCCGGTCACGGCGTCGCCGGGCCGGTCACGGTGGCCGACGAGCCCGCCACGCTGTCGATGGCCCTGCTGCGCGCCGACGACGGCAGCGGCGACCTCGTGGTGCGCCTCGACGTCGAGCTCCCCCCGGGCCTCGGGGCCCTGGACGAGGGGCAGGGGCCGCGGTCCGACGAGCTCGTCGCGCTGGGCGACCCCGTCCACGCGCTCGCCCTCGAGCGGGAGGCGGGCGACGTCGTCTTCGTGCCCGTCGAGCAGCAGCTCGGCCTCGACCCCCGCGCCTTCACCCAGGCGCTGGCGGGGCTGCGCGTCCCGGCCGGCGAGCGGGCGACGTTCCTGCGCACGACCGTGCCGGGGCTGCGCGAGCGGGTGCGGCTGCGCAGCGACGTGCCGCTGCCGGTGTCGCAGACGCCGGCGGGTGGCGCCGACGGTGCGGGCGGCGAGGCCGACGCCGAGACGGGTGGCGCGGCCGTCACGGTGCACGTGCGCATCGCGGCCGACGTGCCCGGCGAGGTGCGCCTCGACCTCGGGTACGCCTACGACGGCGAGGCGCGGCGCTTCAGCACGGCCCGCTTCGGCGGTGGCGACCGCGACCGGGCGGCCGAGGCGGCGGCCGTCGCCGGGGCGACGTCGGTGCAGGCCGTCCCCGGAGCCACGCGCACCGACGCCTCCGGCGGGGTGCACCTCGTCTCGCAGGTCGTGCTCACCGGCATCCGGGCCACGACGTTCGTCGCCGAGCACCTCAGCGCGATGGAGGACGACGAGCACGTCACCGTCGAGTTCGACGGCGTGTTCCCGGCCTACGACGAGGTGACGAGCGCGCCGGTCGTGCGGCTCGGGGTCGGCGCCGACGACGTTCCCGTCCCCGGCGTGGGCGGCCGTGGCGACCGCGACCCCGACGCCGAGCGCACCGACTGGTTCGACCTGCACGTCTCGGTCGAGGTCGAGGGTGAGGAGGTGCCCTTCGAGCCGCTCTTCGCCGCCCTCGCCCGCGGTGACGAGATCATGCTGCTCGAGTCGGGCACGTGGTTCCGCCTCGACCGCCCCGAGCTGACCCGGCTTCGCTCGCTCATCGGCGAGGCGCGCGAGATCGCCGACCCCGACTCGACTGAGCTGCGCCTCAGCCCGCACCACGCCGACCTCTGGGACGAGCTCGTCTCGCTCGGTGTCGTCGACCGGCAGAGCGCCCGGTGGGCGGCCACCGTCGAGGCGCTCGACGGCACCGCGCCCGAGCAGCCGGTCGTGCCCGACACCGTGCGCGCCACGCTGCGCCCGTACCAGCTCGACGGGTTCCGCTGGCTCTCGCGGCTGTGGGACGCCCGGCTCGGCGGCATCCTCGCCGACGACATGGGCCTGGGCAAGACGCTGCAGGTCATCGCCACCCTCGCCCGGGCGCACGAGCGCGGCGACCTCGGCGGCGACCGGGGGCCGGTGCTCGTCGTGGCACCGACGAGCGTCGTCGGGACGTGGGTCTCCGAGCTGGCCATGTTCGCGCCGCACCTGTCCGTCGCCACCCTCGCGGCCACCTCGCGCAAGCGCGGCACGACGATCGAGGATGCCGTCGCGGGCGCCGAGGTGGTCATCACCTCCTACGCCGTGCTGCGGCTCGACGACGCGCAGTTCCAGTCGCTGCCGTGGTCGGGGGTCGTGCTCGACGAGGCGCAGTTCGTCAAGAACCGGCAGGCCAAGACCCACATCGCCGCCCGCAAGCTCGACGTGCCCTTCACGCTTGCGGTGACGGGCACGCCCCTCGAGAACTCCCTCATGGACCTCTGGTCGCTGCTCTCGCTCACGGCTCCCGGCCTCTACCCCAGGCCCGACCAGTTCACGAAGAACTACCGGCGACCCATCGAGTCGGGGGACCGGCCCGAGCTGCTCGACCTGCTGCGCCGGCGCATCCGCCCCCTCATGCTGCGTCGCACCAAGGCCCAGGTCGCCCTCGACCTGCCCCCGAAGCAGGTGCAGGTCATGCCGGTCGCCCTGCACCCCGTGCACCAGCACGTCTACGACCAGCACCTGCAGCGCGAGCGCCAGCGCGTGCTCGGGCTGCTCGAGGACCCCGACGCCAACCGGGTCGCGATCCTCGCCTCCCTGACGCGGCTGCGGCAGCTCGCGCTCGACCCCGCACTCGTGTCGGAGACGTACGCGGGTCGGGCGACCGCCGCGAAGGTCGAGCTGCTCGTCGACCACCTGCGCGAGCTCGCGGCCGAGGGCCACCGGGCCCTCGTCTTCAGCCAGTTCACGGGCTTCCTCGCGGTGGTGGCGCGCGCCCTCGACGCGGCCGGCATCCGGCACTCCTACCTCGACGGATCGACGACCGACCGGCAGCGCGTCGTCGACGATTTCAAGGGCGGCGACGCCCCCGCCTTCCTCATCAGCCTCAAGGCCGGTGGCTTCGGCCTGACCCTCACCGAGGCCGACTACGTCTTCGTGCTCGACCCGTGGTGGAACCCGGCCGCCGAGTCGCAGGCCATCGACCGCACCCACCGCATCGGGCAGAGCCGGCCCGTCACGGTGTACCGGCTCGTCTCGGCCGGCACGATCGAGGAGAAGGTCGTCGCGCTCCAGGAGCGCAAGCGCGACCTCTTCGAGCGCGTCGTCGACGAGGGTGGGTCGCTGTCGGGCGCGATCACGGCCGCCGACGTGCGCGACCTGCTCGGGCTGCCCTGACGGGGGCGGTCAGCCGGCGTCGTCGCTGACGTCGCTGACGTCGTGGCCGTCGGTGTGGCTGTCGACGCTGGCCGCGGCGTGGGGGAGGTCGTCGACGCCGAGGAAGCGGCGCAGCACGGCGGCGCCCTCGACGGTGACGGGCTCACCCGGCCGCACGACGGTGTCGCGGGTGACGACGACCCGCTGCTCGTCGGCGCCGACCGCCCCGGCGGCCGAGCGCTGCACGACGCGGTGCCGCCCGTTCTCGCGGTAGCCGACCTTGCGGCTCACGGCGGCCGAGGCGTGGTTGCCGACGATGTAGCCCGACTCGCACTGGGCGGCGCCGAGCTCGTCGAGGGCGAGCACGACGGCCAGCCGGCGCATCAGCGTGCCGGTGCCGACGCCGTGGTGGGCGCGGCCCAGCCACGAGCCGGTGAGCACCGAGCGCCGCTGGGGGAAGGCGACGGCGTGGAGGTCCTGCATGCCGACGAGCACACCGTCGCGGCGGACCGTCAGGGCCAGGCGCCACTCCTCGGGGCTGCACGTCGCCCGCTGCGTCCACCACCAGCGCAGCGAGGACGTCGGGAAGCCGTCGGGGGCACCGGGGGTGAACGGCTCCTCGTGCCACGCCTGCAGGAACGGCATCGGCAGCGCCGGGTCCGTCACGCCACCGCGCACGAGCTCGACGAGCTCGGGCACGTCGTCGTCACGCAGCACGCGCAGCTCGACCGGGCCGCAGGCCACGCGCAGGGCGAACGGGGGGAAGATCTCCTCGAGGCTGAGCATGCGGACAGTCTCGGGGTGGGCGGTCGCCCCGCGCCTGCTCTTTTCCCAGCCGCGGCGGGGTTCCGGACGGTTGGGCCCGTGAGCGGCCGCTCCTTTCCCAGCCGTGGCGGGGTTCTGGACCGGACCTGCTCCTTTCCCAGCCGTGGCGGGGTTCCGGACGATCGGGCCCGGCCCCTGTCGGCTTGACCTCAAGCCCGCGTGAGCTCGGATGCTGGTGGCAGCGGGTACGAGTGACGTGCCCGACCGGCTCCACCCGACCCCCGCGGGCACCCTGCCCGACGCGAACGCACGCGTCCTAGAGTGGGACGAGCCGGATTGGTCCCCAGAGAGGAACGACACGTGGCTTACACCCTGCCCGAGCTCGACTACGACTACGCGGCCCTCGAGCCCCACATCAGCGCCCGCATCATGGAGCTGCACCACAGCAAGCACCACAAGGCCTACGTCGACGGCGCCAACGCCGCGGTGGCCAAGCTGGAGGAGCTTCGTGAGTCGGGCGACTTCGCCGCCGTCAACGGCGTCGAGAAGAACCTCGCCTTCCACCTCGGCGGTCACACCAACCACTCGGTGTTCTGGAAGAACATGAGCCCCGACGGTGGCGGTGAGCCCGAGGGCGAGGTCAAGGCCGCGATCGAGGAGTACTTCGGCGGCTTCGAGAAGTTCAAGGCGCACTTCGACGCCAACGCCAACGCCATCCAGGGCTCCGGCTGGTCGATCCTGGCGTGGGACACCATCGCCGCCCGCCCGCACATCATGCAGCTCTTCGACCAGCAGGGGAACATCCCCGTCGGCCAGATCCCGCTGCTGCAGCTCGACATGTGGGAGCACGCCTTCTACCTCCAGTACGAGAACGTCAAGGCCGACTACGTCAAGGCCTGGTGGAACGTCGTCAACTGGCAGGACGTCGCCGCGCGTCTCGAGCGCGCCAAGGCGACGGCCGGGCTCATCATCCCCGCCTGAGCACCGCACGGAGCGCCGACGGCGCCCACCCACGGATGCCGTCCAGCGGCGTCCCGCATCACAGGAGCGGCCGACCCCGGCGGGGTCGGCCGCTCCTGTGCTGAAGCCCCGCTGGCACGCCGAGGTCACGCTGCCGGCACGGTCAGGCGCGCTCCGCCTCGTCGACGTGCACCAGCTCGAGCGAGCCCACGAGCTCGGCAGCGGCGACCCGGCCGCGCGACGACAGGGCGTCGTCGGTGACGAGCAGGTCGACCTCCGCCAGGTCGGCGAAGGTGCTCAGCCCGACGTTCCCCCACTTCGAGGAGTCGGCGAGCAGGCACACCTGGCGGGCGGTCCCGACGAGGGCCCGGTTCGTCTCGGCCTCGACGAGGTTCGGTGTCGTCAGGCCCGCACGACCGTCGACCCCGTGGGCGCCGAGGAAGAGCAGGTCGACGTGCAACGAGCGCAGCGAGCCGACCGCGACCGGCCCGACGAGGGCGTCGCTCGGTGTACGGACCCCACCGGTCAGCACGACGGTCTGGCCCGGTGCCCCGGTGTCGTGCAGCAGCTGGGCGACGGGAACCGAGTTGGTCACCACCGTCAGCTGCGGCACGTCGGCCACCGCCACGGCGAGCTCGTACGTCGTCGTCCCCGCCGAGATGCCGATGGCGATGCCGGGCTCGACCCGCTCGGCGGCCGCGCGGGCGATGGCCCGCTTCTGCGCCTGCTGCAGCTTCGACTTCGCCGAGAAGCCCGGCTCGTCGCTCGCCCGCTCCGAGCCGACGGCGAGCGCACCGCCGTGAACTCGCTGCAGCCGGCCCTCGGAGGACAGCCGCTCGATGTCCCGGCGCACGGTCATGTCCGAGACGCCGAGCCGCTCGACGAGCTCGGAGACCTTGACCGCCCCGTGGTCCTCGACGATGTCGAGGATGACGGAGCGTCGCTGGCTGGCGAGCACTAGTCCTCCCGGACGACGAGGACCTCGCCGGCGGGCAGGTCGACGGATGCCGTCACCGGCACCTCGCGCACGAGGTCGAACCCCGCGGGGAGCGAGACCGACTGCGTCTCGTCGGTGTGGTTGAGCACGAAGAGCCAGGCCCGGTCGTCGGCGACGCGCCGGGTGACCTCGACGCCCGTCGGGAGGGCGTCGACGACCGGGCGCACCTGCGCCGCCTCGAGCACACCGTCGAGCAGGGCCCCGAGCCGGTCGTCGTCGGGCAACGTGCTGACGTACCAGGCGGTTCCGTCACCGACCGCGTTGCGGGTGACGGCCGGCCGGCCCGTCAGCGGGCCGGACGTGTAGGTCTCGACCACCTCGGCCCCGGTCAGCTCGACGTGCTCGCTCCACCACGTGCCGGTGCCGCTTTCGAGCGCGACGGTCTCGACCGGGCCGAGCGGGAAGAACTCCTCGACGCGCACGCCGAGCAGGTCGCGGAAGGCGCCCGGGTAGCCGCCGAGGCGCACGTGGTCGTTCTCGTCGCTGATGCCGGAGAAGTAGGTCACGACGACCTGCGCGCCGCGACGGGCCGCAGCGGCGACGGCATCCGCGTGCTCGTCGGTGACGAGGTAGAGCTGGGGCACCACGATGACGTCGTACTGCTCCAGGTCGGTGCCGGGGTGCACGACGTCGCACGTGACGCCGCGGGCGTGCAGCGCCCGGTGCACGGCGTGGGCGGCCTCGAGCGGGTCGAGCTCGGACGACGGCATGCACGGGCCCTCCGCGGCCCAGATGGCCTGGTAGTCGTGCAGCACCGCGACCCGTGACTCGACCCGGCTGCCGACGAGCTCACCGAGCCGTCCGGCCAGGGCGCCGAGCTGCTCGACCTCGCGGAAGCGTGCGCTCTCGGGGCCGGCGTGGGGGACGAGCGCGCTGTGGAACTTCTCCGAGCCGGCGCGCGACTGCCGCCACTGGAACCACGCGACGGTGTCGGCACCCCGGGCGACGTGGGCGACGGCGTCGCGCAGCGTCTGGCCGAAGGCCTTGGCGTGGTTGGTCGGCTGCCAGTTGACCGCGCTCGTCGAGTGCTCCATGAGCATCCACGGCGCCCCGCCGGCGAGACCGCGCGTGACGTCGCCGCTGAAGGCGAGCTCGGCGCGCGGGTGAGGCAGGGCGTCGACGATGTAGTGGTCGGTGCTGACGACGTCGACGGTCTCGGTCCACTGCGCGTAGTCGAGGTGCCGGAAGTGCTGCAGCGTCATGAAGTTCGTCGTCACGGGCACCCCGGGGGAGAGCTCGGTGATGACGGCGCGCTCGGCGCGCATGAAGTCGAGCAGGGAGTCGGACGAGAAGCGCTTGTAGTCGAGCACGTGCGTCGGGTTGTTGAACGTCGTGGACCGGCGCGGCGGCAGCACCTGGTCCCAGTCGGTGTAGCGCTGGCTCCAGAACGCCGTGCCCCAGGCCTCGTTGAGGGTCTCCAGCCCGTCGTACCGGCGGCGCAGCCACGAGCGGAAGTGCCGGGCGCACTCGTCGCAGTAGCAGGGCAGGTTGTGGCACGCGTACTCGTTCGAGACGTGCCACATCGCGAGGGCCGGGTGGTCGTGGTACCGGGTCGCCATCTGGCGGGTCAGGGCCAGGGCGTACTCGCGGAAGACGGGCGAGGTGGGGCACCAGGTCTGCCGGCTGCCGGGCCACAGCGTGTGGCCGTCGACGTCGACGGGAAGGATCTCGGGGTGCGCCGCCGACAGCCACGGGGGAGGGGTGGCCGTCGCGGTGGCGAGATCGACCGCGATGCCGCCCGCGTGCAGCTTGTCCATGATGGTGTCGAGCCACTCGAAGTCGTACTCGCCCTTGGCCGGCTCGAGCCAGCTCCACGAGAAGATCCCGAGACTGACGAAGGCGACGTTCGCGCGCTGCATGAGGGCGACGTCGTCGTCCCACACCGGCCGCGGCCACTGTTCGGGGTTGTAGTCGCATCCGAGGGCGAGGGTCTTCGTCGGCCATTCACGCATGGGGTGAAGAGTGGTGGGTTCGCCGCCCGTCTGTCAACAGAATCGAACAGATCCGACCAGAGTCGGGATGCCGGTGGCCGACGTCTCGGCTCAGCCTTCGTCAGGGGTGCGCGGGCTGGGCAGCACCGCCCACAGGCGGGATTCAGGCGACGCACAGCGGCAGGGGTGCCGGGACCCCACCCGGACGGGTGTGGTGCCGGGCACAGGAGGGAGATGTTGCTTTTGCTTGACACGCGTGTTCGTTGCCGTCATTCTCTGTCCATTGCTGACCGGTTGTGGTCGTCGGTGTGCGTCTCGGCACCCACGCATCCGGTCTCGGCCGTCAAAGGAGACCCTGCCATGTCCCGTCCCGAGAACGAGGCGCAGTACCTCGCCAGCCTCGTCCCCCCGTCCGTCCGCGGCGTCGACCGCCGTACCGTCCTGCGCGGTGCCCTCGGCATCGGCGCCCTCCTCGGCACCGGCACGCTCGCGGCCTGCGGTGGCGGCGACACCGGTTCCGGCGGCGTCCCCACCGGTCCGGTCAGCGGCACCGTCACGGTCGGCTCGAACCAGTCGGACGCCGTGCCGAAGGCGGCCGTGCAGTCGCTCATGGACGCGTTCCAGAAGGCGAACAGCGGCACGACGGCCAAGATCAACACCGTCGACCACAACACGTTCCAGGAGAACATCAACAACTACCTGCAGGGCTCGCCCGACGACGTCTTCACGTGGTTCGCGGGCTACCGCATGCGCTTCTTCGCGAGCAAGGACCTCGCGGGCGACGTCTCCGACGTGTGGTCGGGCATCACCGGCATGAGCGACGCGCTGAAGAAGAGCTCGACCGGCGACGACGGCAAGCAGTACTTCATCCCGGCCACGACCTACCCGTGGGCGGTCTTCTACCGCAAGAGCGTCTTCGAGCAGCGCGGCTACGAGGTGCCCAAGACCCTCGACGACCTCAAGGCCCTCGGCACCACGATGCAGAAGGACGGCCTGGACCCGATCGCCTTCGGCGACAAGGACGGCTGGCCCGGCATGGGCACGTTCGACCAGCTCAACCTGCGCATCAACGGCTACGACTACCACGTCTCGCTCATGGCGGGTCAGGAGTCCTGGTCCAGCGACAAGGTCAAGAAGGTCTTCGACACCTGGGCCGGCCTGCTCCCGATCCACCAGGCCGACCCGCTCGGTCGCACCTGGCAGGAGGCGGCCCAGTCGCTCCAGCAGAAGAAGTCCGGCATGTACGTGCTCGGCTCCTTCCTCGCCCAGCAGTTCGAGAAGGGCTCGGAGCAGGACGACCTCGACTTCTTCACCTTCCCGGAGATCGACAGCACCATCGGCACCGACGCCATCGAGGCCCCGATCGACGGCTGGATGATGAGCAAGCGCCCGAAGAACGAGGCCGCGGCCAAGAAGCTGCTCGCCTACATCGCCTCCCCGCCGGCGCAGGACATCCTCGTCAAGGCCGACCCGAGCGTCATCGCGACGAACGACGGTGCCGACACGGCGAGCTACACGGCGCTGCAGAAGAAGACGGTCGAGTTCGTCAAGGGCGCCAAGTCGATCGCGCAGTTCATGGACCGCGACACGCGCCCGGACTTCGCCAGCACCGTGATGATCCCGGCGATCCAGCAGTTCCTCAAGAACCCCAAGGACATCGACGGTCTCGTCAACAGCATCGAGGCCCAGAAGAAGAGCATCTTCGGGTCCTGACCGGCTGCCACTCGGCACCTGAGCGAAACGGACGGCGGCATGGCCACCACGTACAGAGGCATCAACCAGCTCTCGGGCAGGGACAAGGTCATCGTCGGCCTCATGGTCGTCGTGCCCACCCTCGTGGTGGTCTGGCTCGTCTGGCTCCCGGCGATCGGCTCGGTCCTGCTCTCGTTCACCAACTGGGACGGGATCGGGCCGATCTCCGGCATCAAGACGGTCGGTCTGCAGAACTACCGCGACATCACGACGATCTACCCGCCGTTCTGGCCGGCGATCCAGCACAACCTCATCTGGCTCGCCGTGATGTTCTTCGTCGCGACGCCGCTCGGGATGTTCCTCGCCGTGCTCATCGACCGCGGCGTCAAGGGCACGAAGTTCTACCAGACGAGCATCTACCTGCCGGTCGTGCTCTCGCTCGCCCTCGTCGGCTTCATCTGGCAGCTCATCTACTCGCGCGACCAGGGCCTGATCAACACCCTCACGGGCAGCACCGTCGACTGGTACGGCGACCCCAGCGTCAACCTGTGGGCCGCGCTCGTCGCGGCCACCTGGCGCCACTCCGGCTACATCATGCTGCTGTACCTGGCCGGCCTCAAGGGCGTCGACCCGTCGCTGCGTGAGGCGGCCAAGGTCGACGGCGCCACGGAGCGCCAGACCTTCTTCCGGGTCGTCCTGCCGGTCATGCGACCGATCAACGTCATCGTCCTCGTCGTCACCTTCATCGAGTCGCTGCGGGCCTTCGACCTCGTGTGGGTCATCAACAAGGGCCGCAACGGGCTCGAGCTCATCTCGACCCTCGTGACGCAGAACGTCGTCGGGGAGGCCAGCCGCATCGGCTTCGGCTCGGCCCTCGCGACGATCATGCTGCTCATCTCGAGCGTGCTCGTCTTCTTCTACCTCCGCATCGTCATGAAGGAGGACTGACCGTGTCGGACCTCGCCGTCGCCCCCCGCTCCGGCCGCCGCTGGCTGCTGCCGGTGTTCCTCACCGTCGTCTCGCTGGTCTACCTGGGCCCGCTGCTGCTCGCCCTCGTCAACAGCTTCCGCGACTACGCCTACACGGCGCAGAACGGCTACATCTCCTTCGGCGGATTCACCTTCGACAACTACAAGAACGCCTGGGAGCAGGCCGACTTCGGGCTGCACTTCGCCAACTCGGCGATCATCACGATCCCCGCGGTCATCCTCACGCTGTTCCTCTCCTGCTGCGTCGCCTTCGTCGTCGCGCGGTTCTCGTTCAAGTTCAACATCGCCCTGCTCGGGCTCTTCATGGCCGCGAACCTGCTGCCGCCGCAGGCGCTGCTCATCCCCGTCTACCGGATGTTCCGCGCCATCGAGGTGCCGTTCTGGGTCAGCGACTCGGGCACGCTGCTCAACAGCCACCTCGGCCTCATCCTCGTCAACGTCGCCTTCCAGACCGGCTTCTGCGCGTTCGTGCTGAGCAACTACATGCGGGCGCTCCCGCGCGAGCTCTACGAGTCGGCCGTCATCGACGGGGCCGGGGTGCTGCGCCAGTTCTTCACCATCACGCTGCCGCTGTGCCGCCCGCCGCTGGCCGCGCTCGCGGTGCTGCAGACGACGTGGATCTACAACGAGTTCTTCTGGGCCACCGTGCTGCTGCAGCAGGGCGACAAGTTCCCGGTGACGAGCTCGCTCAACAACCTGCGCGGCCAGTTCTTCACCGACAACAACCTCGTCGCCGCGGGCTCGATGATCGTCGCCGTGCCGACGCTCGTCATCTTCTTCGTCCTCCAGCGTCACTTCGTCGCGGGCCTGACCCTCGGCGCCACCAAGGGCTGACCACCGACCACGGCTGCGGGCGACCACCGTCCCCCGCGGCCGTGGCGTGTCCGGTGCACGCCCTGCCCCGACCCGCCCCACCACCACACCAGAATGAGAGCGATGAGCCCCAGCGCAACCGTCGTCGTCGAGTCGGCCGGCACCGCCCTCGTGGTGCGGCCCCGTCCCGGAGGCGAGGGCGACGCGGATGCCGGCCTGCCGGAGGTGCTGCACTGGGGCGCCTCGCTCGCCGGTGGTGCGGCCGCCTACGACGCCCTCGTGCTCGCCACCGAACAGCCGATGCCGCCGAGCTCGCTCGACACGCCCTGGCCCCTCACGCTGCTGCCGGGGGAGTCGGACGGCTGGCAGGGCACGCCCGGCTGGGCCGGTCACCGTGACGGCGGGGCGGCCGCGGTGCGCTGGGTCGACGCGACGTGCGAGGTCGAGACCGAGGGCGCGCCCCACGGCGAGACCCGCACCCTCGTCACCCGTGCCCGGAGCACGAGCGGCCTGACCCTCGAGCTGCGCCACGCCCTCGACCCGTTCGGCGTGCTGCGCGTGCACGCCACCGTCACCAATGCCGTCACCAATGCCGTGACGAACGCCGTGACGGAGGCCGCCGCCGACACCGACACCACCGTCGAGGGGGCGCCGCTCGACGTCGCCGCCCTGCGGGCGCTGCTGCCGCTGCCCCCGCGCGCCGACGAGGTGCTCGACCTCACCGGCCGCTGGTGCCGGGAGCGCTCGCCGCAGCGCAGCCGGCTCGACCACGGCACCCACCTGCGGGCCAGCCGCCGCGGCCGCACCGGTCACGACGCCACGCTGCTGCTCGTGGCGGGCGAGCAGGGCTTCGGCTTCCGCCGCGGCGAGGTGTGGGCCGTGCACACCGCGTGGAGCGGCAACCACGAGCACCTCGTCGAGTCGCTGCCCGAGGGCGCCGGCCGGCTCTCCGCCGTCCTCGGCGGCGGCGAGCTGCTCGCCCCGGGCGAGGTCCGCCTCGCCCCCGGCGAGTCGTATACCACCCCGGCGGTCGTCTTCGTCCACGCCACCGACGGTCTCGACGGGCTCTCGCGGCGCCTGCACCGCAGCCTGCGCGCGCGACCGGGCCACCCGGCATCCGAACGACCGACGGTGCTCAACACGTGGGAGGCCGTCTACTTCGAGACCGACCTCGCCCACCTGACGGCGCTCGCCGACACGGCGAAGCGCATCGGCGTCGAGCGCTACGTGCTCGACGATGGCTGGTTCGGCGGCCGTCGCCACGACCGCGCGGGCCTCGGCGACTGGGTCGTCTCGCGCGACGTGTGGCCCGAGGGCCTGCGCCCGCTCGTCGACCACGTCAAGGGCCTCGGCCTGCAGTTCGGGCTGTGGTTCGAGCCCGAGATGGTCAACGCTGACAGCGACCTCGTGCGCGTGCACCCCGAGTGGGTGCTGCGGCCGGCCGACGGCGACCCCCGCACCTGGCGCTACCAGCAGCTGCTCGACCTCACCGACGAGGGCGCGTTCGGCCAGCTGCTCGAGCGGGTCAGCGCCCTCGTGGCCGAGTACGGCATCGACTACATCAAGTGGGACCACAACCGCGACCTCCTCGAGGCGGTGCACACGACGAGCACCCCGTGGGGCCGGCGCGTCGACGCCCCGGCCGTGCACGCGCACACGCTCGCCGCCTACCGCCTGCTCGACGAGCTGCGCGACCGGCATCCCGCACTCGAGATCGAGTCGTGCAGCAGCGGCGGCGCGCGCGTCGACCTCGGCGTGCTCGAGCGCACCGACCGCATCTGGACGAGCGACTGCAACGACGCCCTCGAGCGCGCGAGCATCCAGCGGTGGACCTCGTTGCTCGTGCCCGCCGAGCTCATGGGCAGCCACGTCGGCGGACCCGTCGCGCACACGACGCACCGCGCGGTCGACCTCGGCTTCCGCCTGCTCATGGCGCTGCAGGGCCACGCGGGTCTCGAGTGGGACATCACGACGTGCGACGACGACGAGCTCGCCGCGCTCACCGCGTGGACCGGGCTCGTGCGCGAGCTGCGCGGGCTGCTGCACTCCGGCGACCTCGTGCGGGCCGACCTGCCCGACGACGCCCTGCAGCTGACGGGCACGGTCTCGCCCGAGCGTGACCGCGCCGTCTTCACCGTCGCGCGGCTCGTCTCGTCGGCCTCGACGCGGCCGGGACCCCTCCCGCTGCCCGGCCTCGACCCGGAGCGCACCTACGTCGTGCGCGTGCGCCCCGAAGCCGGGCTCCCCGCGCTCGTCGAGCACCGCCCGTCCCCGTGGTGGGAGGCCGCCCTCACGGATGCCGGGGTGCGGGTCCCCGGGTCGGTGCTCGGTGGCGTGGGCCTGCACGCCCCGGTGCTCGCGCCGGCGCAGGGGTACCTGCTCGACGTGCGCGCCGTCGACTGAGCCGAGCGCGGCCCCGGACCGGCCGCCCACCTCGGGGTGGCAGACTGCCGCCGTGCGCGCACTGACGAAGCTGACCGCCGGACCGGGCCTCGAGCTCGTCGACCGCCCCGAGCCGCAGTGCGGCCCCCGTGACGTCAAGGTCCGGGTGCTGCGCGCGGGGCTGTGCGGGACCGACCTGCACCTCGCCGGGTGGGACGACTGGGCCGCCGCGACGGTCGTGCCCCCGCTCGTCATCGGCCATGAGTTCTACGGGGAGGTCGTCGAGGCCGGCCCCGCCGTCGTCGGCGTCAAGGTCGGCGACCGGGTCTCCGGCGAGGGGCACGTCGTGTGCGGCCGCTGCCGCAACTGCCGTGCGGGTCGCCGCCACCTCTGCATCCGCACCAAGGGCGTCGGCGTCAACCGCGACGGAGCCTTCGCCGACTACGTCGTCGTGCCGGCCACGAACGCGTGGGTGCAGCCCGCCGACCTCGACCCCGACCTCGGCGCCGTCTTCGACCCGCTCGGCAACGCGACGCACACCGCGCTGCAGTGGCCGCTCATCGGCGAGGACGTCGTCATCACCGGCGCCGGACCGATCGGGGTCATGGCCGCCGCCATCGCCCGGCACGCCGGGGCGCGCTACGTCGTCGTCAGCGACGCGAGCGACTACCGGCTGGCCCTCGCCGAGAAGGCCGGGGCCGACCTCACCGTCAACGTCACCCGCGAGACCCTCGGCGACGCCCAGCGCCACCTCGGCCTCAAGGAGGGTTTCGACATCGGCCTCGAGATGTCGGGGGCCGCGCCCGCCGTCACCGACATGATCGAGAACATGAACCACGGCGGCCGCATCGCGTTGCTCGGGCTGCCGCACGCGAGCTACGAGCTCGACTGGGGCAAGGTCATCACCCACATGATCACGCTCAAGGGCATCTACGGCCGCGAGATGTACGACACCTGGTACGCGATGTCGCAGATGGTGGCGACGTCCGAGCGGCTGCGCAGCGCCGTGACGCAGGTCATCACGCACCGCTTCCCGGCCGAGCAGTGGGCCGACGCCTTCGAGACGGCCCGCTCCGGGCAGTGCGGCAAAGTCGTCATGGACTGGAGCTGACGCGCGGTGCCGGACCCCCGTCCGCGCCCGCTCGTGCTGCTGCACGGCCTCGGCCAGTCACCCATCGCGTGGCAGGACTTCGTCACCGCGTACGGCGCCGGGCGGCCGATGTCGGCGCCGTGGCTGCGTGGCCTCAAGCCGAAGGATGCCGTGGGCTTCGACCTCGGTGACGCGGCCTCGGGCGTCGCTGACGAGCTCGAGCTGCAGGGCGTGCGCCGGGCCGACTTCGTCGGCGTCTCGGTCGGGGCCAGCGTGGCGCTGCGGCTCGCGGTGCAGCGACCCGAGCTCGTCGGGCGCCTCGTGCTCGGCGGCGCGCTCGTCCGCCCGTCGCGGGGCTCGCTGCGTATGCAGAAGCTCGCCCTGCGGCTGGTGCCCGAGAGTCGCCTCGTCGACGCCGGCGTCTCGCGGCCGCGCATGCTCGCCGTGCTCGACGGCCTGCGCGACTTCGACGGCACGACCGAGCTGCGGTCGGTGACCGCGCCGACGCTGCTCGTGGCCGGTTCGAAGGACAAGGCCGGCGTCGTCGCCGCGCAGGCGCTCGCGAAGGAGCTGTCCGGCGCGCAGGTGCAGGTGCTCGACGGCGCCGGTGCCCTGCTCAACACCGAGTCGGCGACCGCGCTCGCCGACCTCACGCACGCCTTCCTCGACACCGAACCCCCGCCCCACGACCCCCGTCGAGAGGGCGCGTAGCCCCCGTCGAGAGGGCGCTCGGCCACCGTCGAGAGGGCACCACCCGCGTCGCCACCCCCGCCACGAAAGGCACCCGATGACCGGCCCCACCACCCCTGACACCCACGAGACGCGCCTGGTCACGACGCCGGACGGACGCACGCTCGAGGTCCTCCTCACCGGGCCGGAGGACGGGCTCCCTCTCGTCTTCCACCACGGCACCCCGCAGGCGGCGGTGCCGTTCGGCATCCTCGAGCGCCCGGCGACGCAGCGCGGCCTGCGGGTCGTCCAGTGCTCGCGGCCGGGCTACGGGCGGTCGACCCCGCGCGCCGACGTCGCGACCACCGCCACCGTCGCCGACGACGCGGCCGACACCGCGACGGTGCTCGACGCCCTCGGCCACCGCGAGTTCGTGACCCTCGGCTGGTCGGGCGGCGGCCCCCGTGCCCTGGCCTGCGCCGCGCTGCTGCCCGGCCGGTGCCTCGCCGCGGTCTCCGGTGTCGGCATCGCCCCGCCGGATGCCGTGGGGCTCGACCCGCTCGACGGCATGGGTCCGGAGAACGTGGCCGAGTACACCGCCGTGGCCCAGGGCGCCGACGCCCTCACCGCCTTCCTCGAGGAGCACGGGACACCCGTGCTCCAGGCGACCGGGGACGACATCGTCCGCGAGCTGGGCGGGCTGCTGCCCCCGGTCGACCGCGCCGCCATGACGGGCGAGCTCGGCGAGTACCTCGCCGCCGCCTCCCGGCACGCCGGGGCCCAGGGCATCGTCGGCTGGCGGGACGACGACCTGACGCACACCCGGCCGTGGGGCTTCGACCTCCACGACGTCACCGTCCCCACCGCGGTGTGGCAGGGGACCGAGGACCTCATGGTCCCGTTCGCGCACGCGCAGTGGCTGGCGACGCACGTCGCGGGTACCCGCGCCCACCTCGTCGAGGGCGAGGGGCACGTGTCGCTGCTCATGCGCATGGGCGACGTGCTCGACGACCTGCTCGACCTCGCCGGCCGCGGCACGGCGACGCGGTAGCGACCGACCGGCCTCCGCGACGGCGGCCGCGGGCAGTCAGGGACAGCAGCGGGTTTCGGCGAGCGGTGGCCGCGCACCGGCGTTAGCGTCGGTGCGCGGCCACCGCCGCGCTGCTCGCCCTGCCGTCGCCGTCGTCCGAGAGGCCTGCCGATGCCCGCCCTGTCCCGAACCGCCGCCTCACTCTCCGCGGCCGCCCTGATCGTCACCGGTCTCACCGTGACCGGACCCGCTGCCGGCGGCGCCCTCGCCTCGCCGGGCACGCCGGCCAGCACGTCGGCCAGCACGTCGGCATCCGCGGGGGTGACGGCATCCGACGACATCCTCGACCGCATCCGCGCCGTCCCCGGTGTCACCTCGGTGTCGGAGGGGAGCGTGCCCGCCGGGTACCGCTTCTTCCTCATCTCCTTCCGCCAGCAGGTCGACCACCGCGACCCCGCCAAGGGCACCTTCGAGCAGCGACTGACGCTGCTGCACAAGGGAACCGACCGGCCCACGGTCATGTACACAAGCGGCTACGGCGTCTCGCAGAGCCCCGGGCGTGCCGAGCCGACGCAGATCGTCGACGGCAACCAGCTGAGCATGGAGTACCGGTTCTTCAGCCCCTCGATCCCCGCGTCGCCGAGCTGGCCGACCCAGCTGACGATCTGGCAGGCGGCCACCGACCAGCACGACATCATCGAGGCGTTCAAGACCGTCTACGACCAGAGCTGGCTGACGACCGGCGGGTCGAAGGGCGGCATGACCGCGACCTACCACCGGCGCTTCTACCCGGACGACGTGCAGGGCAGCGTCCCCTACGTGGCGCCGAACGACGTCGTCGACACCAAGGACGTCTACAACGAGTTCCTCTCGCAGGTGGGCGAACCCGCGTGCCGTGACGCCATCACGGCGGTGCAGCGGCGCGCGCTCGGCCCCGCCCGCGACGGCATCCTGCGCACCTTGCGTTCCGTGAGCGCCGAGCAGGGTCTGACGTGGAAGACCGTCGGCAGTCTCGAGAAGGCGTACGAGTCGGCGGTCGTCGACACCTACTTCGCGTTCTGGCAGTACCAGCCCGAGTCAGCCTGCGGCTCGGTGCCGGACGCACGCACCGCCACCCGCGACGAGATCTACGCCTTCCTCGACGGCGTCGCCGGGCTGACGTTCTACTCCGACCAGACGCTCGCGTACTACGCGCCCTACTACTACCAGGCGGCGACGCAGCTCGGCTCGCCCGAGCCGTACGAGAACCGCCTCGGCGACCTGCTGAAGTTCCCGGGCGCCGACGTCGCCAAGACGTTCGTGCCGCGCGAGCTCAAGCCGCTGCCCCGCTTCGACCGCGCGGCCATGCCCGACGTCGACCGTTGGGCCTCGCACCGCTCGACGCAGATGCTCTACGTCTACGGCGAGAACGACCCGTGGAGCGCCGAGCCCTTCGACTGCGGCCCCGCCGCCTCGGCCGCCCGCCGCGACTGCTTCCGCTTCTACGTCCCCGGTGGCAACCACGGCTCGTCGATCTCGCAGCTGCCCGAGGCCGAGCGCGCCGTCGCCGTGCAGCAGGTGCGCGAGTGGGCGGGAGTGGCCACCGCCGACGCGTCCGCCCGCTCGGCCGCGGCCGGCTCGTGGTCGTCGGTGCCTGCGCTCGACCACGCCCCGGAATGGACCCAGCGCCGCACCCCCTGAGGGCGGACCGGATGCCGGGCCCACCGGCATCCGGTCTCACCCGTTCTCAACCGGTCACGCTGAACGTGACCCACGTGTCCGGCGGGAGCTCGGGCCGGCCCGGGACGGGGCGTCGTTCAGAGGTCCACCCCGGGTCGAGGCCCGCCGCCACGGCCGGCCAGAAGGCGGCCGCGGCGGCGTTGCGCTGCTGATGGGCGACGCTCCACCGTCCCGGTCGGGTGGCGACCACGCTGCCCACGAGTCGGCGCCCCGCCCCCGTTCGTCGGGCGCCGGCCACCACGAAGAAGCTGCTGATGACGGCGACGGGCTCGTCGAGCGCCCGGGCGACGGCGAGCCCGACCGGGTGGGGCCCGGACTCGAGCAGCCTCGCCTGCCAACCGGTCTCACCCGCGAGGGCGCGGTCGAGGCGCTCGGTGCGGTACCGGCCGTCAGACCCCGGGAGTGCGCCGGTGACGGCGCTGAGGTCGTGTCGGAACAGCTGCCACAGGCGGTGCATCACGTCGTGGTCGGCAGCGGTGGCCCGGCGGGCCACGAGGGCGGCCGGCTGGAGCGGTGGGATGTCGGGAGTCGTCATACGCAAGAGCCTCGGACGCAGGACGCGTACCGAGGCTCACGGTGATTCTCCCACGTCGTCACCCCCGGCATACGCTGGTGGGTGCCACCAGCACCCGAACGTGAGGACCCCGATGTACGGCACAGTCAAGGACGAACTCGCCGCGACGCTCCGGGAGATCGAGGATGCCGGCCTGTACAAGAACGAGCGCGAGCTGACCTCACCGCAGTCGGCGCACGTCACGACTCTCAAGGCCACGGCGCTCAACTTCTGCGCCAACAACTACCTGGGCCTGGCCAACGAGCCGGCGGTCGTGGACGCGTCCAAGGCGGCCCTCGACGAGTGGGGCTTCGGCATGGCGTCGGTGCGCTTCATCTGCGGGACGCAGACGCTGCACACCTCCCTCGAGAGCAAGCTGAGCGAGTTCCTCGGCACCGAGGCGACGATCCTCTACTCGTCGTGCTTCGACGCCAACGGCGGTGTCTTCGAGGTGCTCTTCGGCGCCGACGACGCCATCGTCAGCGACGAGCTCAACCACGCCTCGATCATCGACGGCGTGCGGCTGTCGAAGGCGAAGCGGTTCCGCTACAAGAACGCCGACATGGCCGACCTCCGGGTGCAGCTCGAGGCGGCGCGCGAGGCGGGGGCCAAGCGGGTCGTCGTCGTGACCGACGGCGTGTTCTCGATGGACGGCTCGTACGCCCCGCTCGACGAGATCTGCGACATCGCAGAGGAGTTCGGCGCGATGGTCTTCGTCGACGACTCGCACGCCGTCGGGTTCGTCGGTGACGGCGGGCGCGGCACGCCCGAGCTGTTCGGCGTCATGGACCGCGTCGACATCCTCACGGGCACCCTCGGCAAGGCCCTCGGCGGCGCGTCGGGCGGCTACGTCGCGAGCCACCGTGAGGTCGTCGACCTGTTGCGCCAGCGCTCGCGCCCCTACCTCTTCAGCAACTCCGTCGCGCCGGCCGTCACCGCCGGCTCGATGGCGGCGCTCGACCTCGTCGAGGGCTCGGCCGACAAGCGCGAGACCCTCAAGGCCAACACCGAGCTGTTCCACCGGCTCATGACCGAGGCCGGCTTCGAGCTGCTGCCGGGCACGCACCCCATCCGCCCCGTCATGTTCCCGGGTGAGGACGGCGCCCGTCGCGCCGCGCAGATCGCCGAGCACATGCTCGGCAACGGCGTCTACGTCATCGCCTTCAGCTTCCCGGTCGTGCCGCGCGGCAAGGCCCGCATCCGCGTGCAGCTCTCGGCCGCGCACTCGGAGGCCGACGTGCGCGCCTGCGTCGACGCCTTCGTCGCCGCGCGCGACGCCGTGGGCTGACGGCACCCGTCCACCGCGTCACGCGCCGGTCGGATGCCGGTGGGCGGGGCTCTCACCGGTCCGCACCACCCGCCGTGCCCACACGACGGGGTTCACGCGCTCTCTCGACGGGGGAAGGCGGGCCCGTGGATGCGGTGGTGATCGCCGGGTGGAGCCGTAGATGATGATCTAGGGTGCTGTCCGTGCCGAAGATCAGGATCCGTGACGCCGCGGCGTTCCTCGCCGTCAGCGACGACACCGTTCGCCGGTGGGTCGACGCCGGGCAGCTGCCCGCCGAGACCGACGCGAGCAACCGCAAGGTCATCGACGGGCGCGACCTGGCCCGGTTCGCCAAGGAGCACGCCGCCACCCCGATGGCCGACCCGTCGGGCGTGCAGCGCTCGGCCCGCAACCGCTTCGTCGGGCTCGTCACCGACGTCGTCACCGACACGGTCATGGCGCAGGTCGAGCTGCAGTGCGGCCCCTACCGGGTCGTCTCACTCATGAGCAGCGAGGCGGTGCGCGACCTCGGTCTCGAGGTCGGCGCGGTCGCCGTCGCCGTCGTCAAGTCGACGACGGTCATCATCGAGACGCCCGCAGGAGTGTCATGACCCGCCACCGCGCGACGTCCCGGACCGCCCTTTCCGCCATGGGTGCCGCCGCCCTGATGGCCACTGCCGCCGGCTGTGGCTCCGACGCCACCACGACGCAACCGGGCGCGGGCGCGCCGGCCGGCTCCACGGCATCCGGTACGACGTCGGCGGCCTCGGGCACCCTCACCGTCTTCGCGGCCGCGTCGTTGAAGAAGACCTTCACGCAGCTGGGCCAGGACTTCGAGGCGAGCCACCCGGGCACGACGGTCACCTTCAGCTTCGCCGGCTCGTCCGACCTCGTGACGCAGCTGCAGCAGGGCGCGCCGGCCGACGTCTTCGCCTCGGCCGACACGAAGAACATGGACAAGGCCACCGGCGACTCGCTCGTCGAGGGCAGCCCCGTCGACTTCGCCACCAACACCCTCGAGATCGCCGTGCCGCCGGGCAACCCGGGCAGGGTGACCGACCTGAAGAGCCTCGCGAACCCGGCGGTCAAGGTCGTGCTGTGCGCGCCCGAGGTCCCGTGCGGCACGGCCGCGCAGAAGGTAGAGACCACGGCCGAAATCGACATCAAGCCCGTCAGCGAGGAGTCGTCGGTCACCGACGTCCTCGGCAAGGTGAGCAGCGGCGAGGCCGACGCCGGGCTCGTCTACGTCACCGACGTCGAGGCGGCCGGCGACACGGTCGAGGGCGTCACCTTCGACGAGTCGTCGGCGGCGGTGAACCGCTACCCGATCGCGACGCTCGCCGACAGCCAGAACGTCTCTCTCGCCGAGGAGTTCGTCGCCCTCGTCACCGGCGCGCAGGGCCAGCAGGTGCTCGCCGCCGCCGGCTTCGGCCAGCCCTGACCGGCGCGCCGGTGACCCGCACGTACTCCGGCCTGCCGCGGTGGGTCTTCGTCCCGGCCCTGCTCGGGGCGGTCTTCGTCGTGCTCCCGCTCGTGGCCATGACGACGCGGGTCGACTGGTCGCAGTTCGGCGCGCTCGTCACCTCCGACAGCTCGGTGGCGGCGCTCGAGCTGAGCCTGCGCACGTCGGCCGCCTCCACGGCGCTGTGCCTCGTGCTCGGCATTCCGCTCGCCCTCGTCCTCGCCCGCACGAGCTTCCGCGGGCAACGGGCCCTGCGGTCGCTGCTGCTGCTCCCACTCGTGCTGCCGCCCGTCGTCGGTGGCATCGCACTGCTCTACACCTTCGGCCGTCGCGGCCTGCTCGGCGAGTCGCTCGACCTCCTCGGCATCCGCATCGCCTTCTCGACGACGGCCGTCGTGCTGGCCCAGACCTTCGTCGCGCTGCCCTTCCTCGTCGTCAGCCTCGAGGGCACGCTGCGTGCGGTCGGCCAGCGGTACGAGGTCGTCGCCGCCACCCTCGGGGCCCGCCCCACGACAGTGCTGACGCGGGTGACGGTGCCGCTCGTGCTCCCCGGGCTGCTGTCGGGCGCGGTGCTGTCGTTCGCCCGTGCGCTGGGGGAGTTCGGCGCCACGCTGACCTTCGCCGGCAGCCTGCAGGGCGTCACCCGCACGCTGCCGCTGGAGATCTACCTCCAGCGCGAGACCGACGCCGACGCCGCCGTCGCCCTCTCGCTCGTGCTCGTCGTCGTCGCCGTGCTCGTCGTCGCCCTCGCGCAGGGCCGGGGGCGGCAGTGGGGCTGACCATGAGCGCGGTCGTGGCCGCTCGCGGCCTCGACGTCACCCTCGAGGTCGCCGCCGGGGAGCGGGTGGCCGTGCTCGGCCCCAACGGGGCGGGCAAGTCGACGCTGCTCGCCGTCCTCGCGGGGGTGGTCCGACCGGATGCCGGTGAGGCCGTCCTCGACGACCGTGTCCTCTACCGCCAGGGGGGACCAGACACCCGGTGGGTGCCGCCCCATGCCCGCGGCATCGCCCTGCTGGCCCAGGACCCGCTGCTCTTCCCGCACCTCACCGCCCTCGACAACGTCGCCTTCGGCCCGCGCTCGGCCGGCGCCCGCACCCGGGCCGCGCGTGAGGAGGCGCGGCGGTGGCTCACCGAGGTCGAGGCGAGCGAGCTCGCCGACCGTCGGCCGGCCCAGCTCTCCGGAGGTCAGCAGCAGCGGGTCGCCGTGGCCCGGGCCCTCGCCGCCCGCCCCCGGCTGCTGCTGCTCGACGAGCCGATGGCGGCCCTCGACGTGGCCGCCGCCCCGATGCTGCGTCGCGTGCTGGCCCGGGTGCTCGCCGACCGCGCCGCGGTCATCGTCACCCACGACCTGCTCGACGCCGTGCTCCTGTCGACCCGGGTCGTCGTCGTCGACCACGGCCGCGTCGTCGAGTCGGGCCCCACGGCCGAGGTCGTCGCCCGGCCGCGCACCCCGTTCACGGCACGCCTCGCCGGGCTCGACCTCGTGCGCGGCGTCGCCGTCGACGGCACCCACCTGCGCGACGGGGCCGGGCGGCTCGTCGAGGGG
Organism: Terracoccus luteus; assembly: GCF_003635045.1. Lineage (NCBI taxonomy): Bacteria > Bacillati > Actinomycetota > Actinomycetes > Micrococcales > Intrasporangiaceae > Terracoccus > Terracoccus luteus. Next base: position 3,940,213 of record NZ_RBXT01000001.1, read on the forward strand.
ACCCCGAGCGGCGACCTCGTCGCCGGCGCCCCGGCCCTCGCCGTCTTCAGCCCGACGGCCGTCGCCGTCCACGTCGCGGCGCCGAGCGGCAGCCCCCGCAACACGTTCGCCGCCACCGTCGTCGAGCTCGAGCCGCGCGACGCCCAGGTGCGGGTGCGGGCCCACGACGCGCACGACGGGGTGCTGCTCGCCGACGTCACCGCCGGCTCCGTCGGCGAGCTCGACCTGCACCCCGGCCGCGAGGTGCACCTCGCGGTCAAGGCCACGGCCGTCACCCTCTACCCGGCCTGAGCCGCCCGACCGAGGCCGAGGCAGCCGAAAGCACGGGCCTCGCGCACCGGTGTGATGCCAGACGGGCGTCCGCGCTCCTGTGTGATGCCAGACGCGGCCCATGTGCCGCGTCCGGCATCACCGACGCCGGTCGACACCGCGGTCGGCATCACCCGGGTCCGGGTCAGGTGACGTTGAACGCCTTCGCCAGCCGGGTGACGCGCCGCAGCACGAACCGGTCGAGCAGCAGCACGACGAGCAGGGACGCCCCGAAGACCGGCAGGAACAGACCCAGCGCGACGACACCGACGGCGAGCAGCGGCGAGGCCGCGACCGGCATCCGGCCCCGGGGGGCGCCGACGGAGCCGCCCCCCCGCGGGCGGCGGCGCCACCACATGAGCGGGCCGGTCACGCACGACACGACCACCGCGACGCAGAAGGCTGCCGTCAGCCAGAAGTTGAGCGTGCCGAACCGCCTGCCCTCGTGCACCGAGATGCCCTGCGCGACGACCTTGGCCAGCGCCGGGTAGTCGTCGTAGCCGTAGCTGCTCACCACCTGCCCGCCGTACCGGTCGACGTGCACGGTGCGCTCGGCCGCCGGGTCGTGGAAGGCGTAGCCGATGGCCGAGTACACGCCGCCGTCGTCGGCGGGCAGGGCCACCGTCAGCGGGTGCGCGAGCCCCTCACGGTCGGCGACCTCGACGGCGGTGTCGAGGTTCGCGACGCTCTCCTCGTCGCCGGCGGCGCGTGGGGTCGACCGGGGCACCCCGCTCTTCTCCTGGCCCCACGGCACGGCGTGGTGGCTGTGTGGCAGCGACTCGTCGAGGGTCGAGGCCGGGTTCGACAGCGCGCCGGGGTCCTCCGCCCACATCGAGCTGCTGTTGTCGGTCGCGACCTTCTGCACCGCGCCGCCCCAGACCTCGGTCCACGGCAGGCCGGTGACGAGCAGGGCCATGAGCCCCACGCCGACGACGGCCCCGACGCGGGCGTGCGTCCTGCGCAGCCGCGCCGACCGCGCGTGCCGCTCGCGCTGACGCCGCCGGGCCCGCCGACCGCGCACGAAGAGGTAGTAGCCCGTGATCGTCATGACGATCGCCCAGCTGGCGCCGAGCTCCATGACGGTCTCGCCGACCCGCCCGGCCATGAGGTCGGCGTGCAGCCTGACGGCCGTCCCGCTGATGGTCCCGTCGGGGTCGAGCGAGCCCAGCACGTCGAGCGTGTACGGGTCGACGAAGACGTCGCGGGTGGCGCCGTCGGCGGTCGTCACCGTGAACCGGCTGCTCTCGTCGGGGGCCGAGGGCTCCGTGTACGACACGACGGTCGCGCCCGGGTCGGCCTTCTGCACCATCTCGAGCTGAGTCTCGGCGGGCTGGGTCAGCTGGCCGGCGACGTGCTCGACGCGCATGAGGTCGCCGTGCACGAGCGGCTCGATCTGGAAGCGGAAGAGGTAGACCAGCCCCGTCACGGCGAGCACGAGCAGCACGGGCACGACGACGACGGCGCCGTAGAAGTGCCAGCGCCAGAACGCGCGGAAGAGGCCGGATGCCGGTCGGCCCGGTCGGTCGGACCGGCCCGGTCGGTCGGACCGGTGCGGTCGGTCTGGCCGGCCGGGACGGTCGGGTCGTGGCGAGGTGCCTTCGGGGGTGGGCGGGTCGGTGCGGTGGGCGCGGTGGTTGCGGTCGGTGCGGTCGGGGGACGGGGTGGGACCAGGGCGTGCGGGGTCGTCGACGACGGACATGCGGGGGTTCTCCTCGGGCATGACGGAAGGGGGCAGCGACCGCCGGACGGGCGGGCTGCGTGGGTGTCAGACGCTGAGGAGGCGAGGGGGCCCGCGGCGGGCGGGCGAGGGGGAGCACCAGACGTCGTGGGGACGTCGTCGAGCGGGTGGGGCGCTGGTCGCGCGGGCGGGCGCACCGGCATCCGCCGAGAGGACGCCGGCGAGCAGGGCGGCCGCGGCGGCGACGCGCTCGAGCGCCCCGGCGACGTGACCGACGGCGACCGCGAGCAGGCGGGAGGTGAGCCGCCACGAGCGCTCGGCCGCGGCGAGCAGGCTGCCGACGGCGACCGCCGCGAGGACGTGGGCGAGCAGCATCACGGGTGAGGGCAGCAGGCCGGCCACGCCGACCGCTGCCTCGGAGCCGTGGCCGGCGTGCTGGCCGGTGGTGGCCGATGAGAGGGCGGAGGCGTCCGCCCCGTGGGCGTGCCCCCCGGTTACGGAGGTCGTGGCCGGGCCGCCGACGAGGGCGGCGAGCGAGTGCACGACGTGGCCGCCGACCTGCAGCAGCGCGAGCAGGGTGACCGTGCGCCCCGTCGTCGGCTCGTGGCGCACGAACGGCAGCGCGAGCCCGGCCAGCACGAGCGTCGCGACGACTGCGCTCGTGGCCGAGACGAGGTGCCCGCCGCCGACGGCGTGGGCGACCGTGGCCGCCCCGGACGCGACGAGGGCCAGGACGAGGGCCCGCGCTGACTGGGCCGACCGGGTCGGCTGGTCCGACCGGTCCGACGGCGCCGGCCGTGCCGCCGGAACTCGCGAGCCCCCGGGTGCCCGGGGCACGTCGGGGCTCGGCGCGGGCGGCATGCCCACAAGGGTAGACGGCGTGGCGGGCGACCCGTGCGGTTGACTGAGGCCATGGACTTCTGGAGCGCCTACCGCCACGGTTTCGCCCGGGTGGCCGCCTGCACGGTGCCCGTCGCACCGGCCGACCCCGAGCGCAACGCCGACACCGTGCTGGCGCGGGTCCGCGAGCTGCACGACCAGGGCGTCGCCCTCGCCGTCTTCCCCGAGCTGGGGCTGACCGGCTACGCGATCGACGACCTGCTGCTGCAGGACCCCTTGCTCGACGCGGTCGACGACGCCATCGCCCGCCTCTGCGAGACGACGGCCGACCTGCGCCCGGTCGTCGTCGTGGGGGCGCCGATCGCCCGCGGCAACCGGGTCTACAACTGCGCGGTCGTCATCCAGGGCGGCGGCATCGTCGGTGTCGTCCCGAAGTCGAACCTGCCCACCTACCGCGAGTTCTACGAGCGGCGGCACTTCGCGTCCGGCGACGACCAGCGCGGGCTCGACGTCGAGGTCGCCGGGCAGTGGGTGCCGTTCGGGCCCGACCTGCTCTTCCGGGCCGTCGACGTGCCGGGGTTCGTGCTCCACGTCGAGGTCTGCGAGGACCTGTGGGTGCCCATCCCGCCGAGCGCCGAGGCGGCGCTCGCCGGGGCGACGGTGCAGGCCAACCTGTCCGGCTCACCCATCACGGTCTCGCGCGCCGACGACCGCCACCTGCTGTGTCGCAGTGCCTCGGCCCGGCACGTCTCGGCCTACCTGTACGCCGCCGCCGGCGAGGGCGAGAGCTCGACCGACCTGTCGTGGGACGGGCAGACGATGGTCTACGAGAACGGCGTCCTGCTCGCCGAGACCGAGCGCTTCCCCGATGGCCCGCGCGACTCGGTCGCCGACGTCGACCTCGACGCCCTCCGTCAGGAGCGGGCGCGGCAGGGCACCTTCGACGACAACCGCCGCACCCACGAGGCGCGCACCCGGCAGTTCCGCACCGTCGACCTCACCCTCGACCCGCCGACCGACGACATCGGCCTGCTGCGCAAGGTCGACCGCTTCCCGTTCGTGCCCGACGACGCCGACCGGCTCGCCCTCGACTGCTACGAGGCGTACAACATCCAGGTCTCGGGCCTGATCCAGCGGCTGCGGGCCATCGGTCAGCCGAAGATCGTCATCGGCGTCAGCGGCGGGCTCGACAGCACCCACGCCCTCATCGTCGCCGCCAAGGCGATGGACCGGCTCGACCGGCCGCGCACCGACATCATCGCCCTGACGATGCCGGGCTTCGCGACGAGCGAGCACACGAAGGCCAACGCCGTGGCGCTCATGGAGTCGATCGGCGTCACGTGGGAGGAGCTCGACATCCGCCCCGCCGCGACGTCGATGCTCGAGGCGATGGGTCACCCGTTCGGTCGCGGCGAGGAGGTGTACGACGTGACCTTCGAGAACGTCCAGGCCGGCCTGCGCACCGACTACCTCTTCCGCATCGCCAACCAGCGTGGCGGCATCGTGCTCGGCACGGGCGACCTCAGCGAGCTGGCCCTCGGCTGGTGCACCTACGGTGTCGGCGACCAGATGTCGCACTACGGCGTCAACGCCGGCGTGCCGAAGACGCTCATGCAGCACCTCATCCGCTGGGTCGTCTCGTCGGGCCAGTTCGAGGAGCACGTCGGCGAGACCCTCACGTCCGTGCTCGACACGGAGATCAGCCCCGAGCTCGTGCCGGCCAAGGCGGGGGAGCGACCACAGAGCACGCAGGCCAAGATCGGCCCGTACTCGCTGCAGGACTTCACGCTCTACCACGTGCTGCGCCGCGGCTACCGGCCGTCGAAGATCGCCTTCCTCGCGCACCACGCGTGGAGCGACGTGGATGCCGGTGAGTGGCCTCCCGGGTACCCCGCCGACGAGCGGGTGGCTTACGACCTCGCCGAGATCCGCCGCTGGATGGTGCTCTTCCTCACCCGGTTCTTCGCCAACCAGTTCAAGCGGTCAGCCCTGCCGAACGGTCCCAAGGTCGTCGCGGGAGGGTCGCTCTCGCCCCGCGGCGACTGGCGGATGCCGTCGGACGCCGCGGCCACGACGTGGCTCGACGAGCTCGAGGCCAACGTGCCGGAGTCGGGGTCCCGGCGGCGCTGACTGGCGGTCCCCGGGTCCCCGGGCTCGCCACGTCACTGCTCACCCGGAGTGAGCAGTGACGTGGCGCCGGGGTGGGTGGTGTGGCCGAGCCCGTCAGTACCCGCGGTCGGCGGTGATGGCCTCACGCAGCAGCTGCAGGAGCGCCTCGAGCTGCAGGGTGTCCTCGCTCGTGACCTCGACGTCGCTGCCGTCGAGGGCACGCGCGGCCAGGCCCTGCTTGCTGTCGATGAGCTCGCTGATCTTGGAGTCGATGGTGCCGGCGGCGAGGATCCGCCACGCCGTCACCGGCTCGTCCTGACCGATGCGGTGCACGCGGTCGATGGCCTGCTGCTGCTCGGCAGCGGTCCACGACAGCTCGGCGAGCACGACGTTCGAGGCGGCGTGCAGGTTCAGGCCGACCCCGGCGGCGGTGAGCGAGCAGACGGCCACGGCCACGTCGGCATCCTGCTGGAAGGCGTCGATGGCCTCCTGCCGCTGGCGCCCGGTCTGCTCGCCACGAACCGAGACGGTGCGCAGGCCGGCGTCGGCGAGGACCCGCTCGGCGGTGTCCATGACGTCGATGTGCTTGGCGAAGAAGACGACCTTGCCGACCGAGTGCGAGAGCTGGGCGGCGTAGTCGGCGGCGAGGTTGGCCTTCGCCTGGCCGATCTTTCGCACGAGCGTGAAGACGTTGTCGCCCGTCTTCGCGGCGGTGGCCCGCAGCTCGCCCGCGGCCACGCGGCGCATGACGGCGGCGTCGGGCTCGCCGTCGGTCTCGTGGCCCTCGCCGGCGTCGATGAGGGCGCGGTACTTCTGCAGCAGACGCTTGCCGAGCAGGGTCTCCGCCTGGCGCACCGAGCGGGCGGCGTCGTCGTCGAGCTGCACCGGGATGTCCGCGACGCGCTTGTCGGGCAGGTCCTTGGCGACGTCGACCTTGCGGCGGCGCACCATGCCCATCCCGACGACGACCTTGCGGGCCTCGCGGTAGAAGCCGCGGTCGGCCGGGGTCATCCCGGTCTCCTCGAGTCGGCGCACGATCTCCGAGCCGGGCTTGTCGCCCTTGACCCAGCCGAGGAAGCGCCAGATCGCATGGAAGTCCTTGACGTCGTTGATGAGCGGCGTGCCGGTGAGGGCCATGAGCAGCGGGTCGCCGCCCGGCGTCAGCTCGCGCATGCGGTCGGCGAGCGCGAGCACCTGCTGCGAGCGCTGCGACTTGAGGTTCTTGATGAAGTGGGCCTCGTCGACGACCATCGAGCGCAGCCCGAGGCTCGAGAGCCACGAGAAGTGACGGTCGAGGATCTCGTAGTTGACGACGAAGACGTCCGCGAACGCGTCGACGTCGAGGCCGTCACCCTGGATGACGGCGACGCGACGCTGCGGGGTCCAGCGCTCGACCTCGCGGGCCCAGTTGATCTTCACGACGTTCGGCACCACGGCGAGCATGGGGTAGGCGTCGGCGACCGAGGCCGCCAGCACCGACTGCGCCGTCTTGCCGAGGCCTGGCTCGTCGGCGAGCAGGAAGGTGCGGTGGCCGGCGCGGACCTCCTCGAGCAGGCGCGACTGGTGCGCCATGAGGTGCAGCCCGGGCGGCGAGATGCGGTCGAGCTTCGGGGCCGGGGGCAGCGGCATCGAGGCCGCCTCGCCGCCGGCGCCCTCCTCGAAGGCGCGGTAGAGCGGGTCCATGAGGTCCCAGCCGGCGAGGCGGCCGGGCTGGTGCTCGGGGCGCAGGGCGCGCTCGATGTCGGGCGGCAGGAACGGGTTGGCCATGACGCGGGCCTTGACCGAGCGGGGCATGACGGCGCGGTCGGCGCGCTCGGCCACCCCGGCCGGGACGAGCGGGGCCGGGCGCGAGGGCGCCTGGATGACGAGCTCCTCCGGGCTCAGCTGGGCCCCCGACTCGAGCAGCCAGTCGAGGCGCAGCTGCTGCGCGGCCGGCCCGGGCGTCGTCGCCTCGAGCAGGTTGAGCAGGCTCGTGTCGCGCGACGCGACCTGGGCGAGGATCGTGGCGATGCCGTCGAGGCGCTTGAGCAGCTCGGCCCGGGTCGCACCGGCGATCTCGGGATCGGCCTTGATGCGGGAGCGCTCGGAGCGCACGAGCAGGGCGATGACCTGGAACTTCGTGCGGTTCGCCGGGCTCATCTTGCCCTTGCCCATCTTGGCCTCCACCTCGCGCACACGGCGGGCGAGGATGGGGATGATGGGCGCCGGGTCGTCAGGGCGCGCGACGACGGTGCGGGCACCCGACCGGCCGGTGGGCCGACGACGGACGTTGGACGACATGCTCCTCCTGGAGACGAGGTGGTGACCTCGAGCCGCTGTCCTCGCGGCGGCACCGGACCGGTGCCGGGCGACGGCCCGACGGAGAGCGAGCTGAGAACGTGCGCGCGTCGCCCCTGTGGGCGACGTCCCCCGGCGACGGTTGCGCCGCGGCTGGACGCACGCCGGGCGTGAGCTCTTCTGTCGCCGAGTCTAGCGGATGCCGGTCGGCGCGCCGCGCGATCACCGACCTCGGCGTGGGCGCACGCCGAAGGCCCACCAGCACGGGGTGCGGGCGGGCCGTCGGGAGGGTGGGGCTCAGGTGGTCTGGGCGCCCGAGCCGCTCTGGGCGGGGTCCTGACCGGGCAGGCCGTTCTGCAGGTCGGGCAGCTGGCTGCCGTCCTGTCGGCCGCCCTGGCCGCCGAACTGCTGGCTGCCCTGGCCGCCGAACTGCAGGCTGCCCTGGCCGCCGAACTGCTGGGCGCCGTTCTGCTGCGTGCCCTGCTGGCCGCGCTGCCCGAGACCGGTGCCGGGCTGGAAGGTGCCGCGGCCGCCGCCGAAGCCCCCGGCATCCCGGGTCGTGCTGCCCGACGGGAGGGCGGCCGCGGCGCCGATGGCTCCCGCCGAGGTCAGGACGAGCGCGAGGCCGGCGGTGACGGCGGTCTTCCTGGCGCTCCACCGCGGGCCGGTCGCGGCGTCGGGCGGGCCGGCGGCATGGGTGACGGTGGGGGTGACGGCGTACGTGTAGGTCGTCGTCGGCGCGATGGTGGGGGCGGGGGCGCCGGGGTCGAAGGTCGGCAGCTCGCGCGCCGCCGTCGGTCCCTGCTCGTCGGTCTCGTGGCTCATGGTCCGACGGTCGCGCCGGCGACTGTGGCGGCGCTGTGCGAGGGGGATGGACGTGCTGGGGATCCCGGGCGCCCCCGGCCGGGCGAGTCGACGCCGACGATCGGCGACAGAGGATGCACAGGAAGTGCACAGGGACATACTGGTGACGACACAGTCCCCACAGGTCAACTGGTGAGCATGAACGAGAAGAAGGCCGCCGCCCGCCTGCAACGCCTCGACGGGTCGCCCGTCCGCGTGCTCGTCGTCGACGACGAGCCGAACCTCACCGAGCTGCTGGGCATGGCCCTGCGGTACGAGGGGTGGGAGGTGCGCGCCGCCGGCACCGGCATGGAGGCCGTGCGGGCCGCGCGCGAGTTCGACCCCGACGCGGTCGTGCTCGACATGATGCTCCCCGACTTCGACGGCATGGAGGTGCTGCGTCGCATGCGCGCCGACAACGCGAGCGTGCCGGTGCTCTTCCTCACCGCGAAGGATGCCGTGGAGGACCGGGTCTCCGGTCTCACCGCGGGTGGCGACGACTACGTGACCAAGCCCTTCTCGCTCGAGGAGGTCGTGGCCCGCGTGCGCGCCCTCATGCGTCGCACCACCGTGGCCATCAGTGCCAGCGACTCGACGCTCGTCGTCGGTGACCTCACCCTCGACGAGGACAGCCACGAGGTGCGTCGGGCGGGGGCCGAGATCCACCTGACCGCAACGGAGTTCGAGCTGCTGCGCTACCTCATGCGCAACCCCAAGCGGGTGCTGTCGAAGGCGCAGATCCTCGACCGCGTCTGGAACTACGACTTCGGCGGCCAGGCCAACGTCGTCGAGCTGTACATCTCCTACCTGCGCAAGAAGATCGACGCCGGTCGGGACCCGATGATCCACACCATGCGAGGTGCCGGGTATGTCCTCAAGCCCGCGGTCTGAGCAGGTCGAGAACCCGGCCGAGCCCGCCGACACCACTGACACCGACGGACCCGCTGACCCCGACGGACCCGCTGACCCCGACGGCCACTACGGTCCGCCCGAGCGCGCCGACCTGCCGGTCGCCGACCCCGACGACGAGCGACCCGTCGTGCCGTCGGGCCCGGCCGACGACGTGCGTGGGCCCGCCTCGGCGCCCTCCGCATCCTCCGTGTCCCCCTCACCCTCCGGGCAGGGGGAGCCGGCCGAGCCGGACCTCCCGTCCCCGCCCGCCCTCGCGTGGCGCGAGCGCGTCCGACCGTGGTCGGCCTGGACGCTGCGGGCCAAGCTCGTGGCCTCGATGCTCGCCCTCTTCTCGGTGCTCAGCCTCGCGACGGGCGCCTTCACCGTCGTCGCGCTCGACCGGCAGCTGACGAGCCAGGTCGACGACCAGCTGCGTGCGTCGCTGAGCCAGTACGTGCAGGGCAAGCCCATCCGCATCCCGAGCACCGGCTCCGACGACAACGGCCCTCGCGGGCCTGGCGACGAGGGCCTCGTCGCCGTCTTCCCGGCCAGCGGCCTCCAGGTCTTCGGCACCGCGTCGAGCGACCAGCGCTCGACCGACCTCACTGCGGCCCAGCTGACCCAGCTGTCCCGGGCCGGCCTCGGCCCGCGCCCGACGACCCTCACGGTCTCGGGCCTCGGCACGTACCGCCTCGTCGCCACCCAGGGGGTGTCGCAGGACTACAACTCGGTCGCCGTCACCCTCGTCGTCGGCCTGCCCATCGACCAGCAGCAGCGCACGGTGCAGCGCATGGTCGTCATCGCCATCGGCACCGCGCTCGCCGGCATCACCCTCGTGGCCCTCGTCGGCACGTGGATCGTGCGGCGCAACCTCGAGCCGCTGCGCCGCGTGGCCGGTACCGCCACCCGCGTCTCGCAGCTGCCCCTCGACTCCGGCCAGGTGGCGCTCGCCGAGCGCGTCGACCCCGCCGACACCGACACCCGCACCGAGGTCGGCCAGGTCGGCGCCGCCTTCAACGAGATGCTCGTCCACGTCGACAGCGCGCTCAACGCCCGACACCAGAGCGAGCAGCGGGTGCGCCAGTTCGTCGCCGACGCCTCGCACGAGCTGCGCACGCCGCTCGCCTCGATCAAGGGCTACGCCGAGCTGTCGCGACGCGAGCCGGAGCCGGTACCCGGGTCGGTCTCGCACGCGATGGGCCGCATCGAGTCGGAGGCCAACCGGATGAGCTCGCTCGTCGAGGACCTCCTGCTGCTCGCCCGGCTCGACGCCGGCCGCCCCCTCGACCACACGACCGTCGACCTGTCGATGCTCGTCATCAACGCCGTCAGCGACGCCCACGCGGCTGCCCCCGACCACCGGTGGGGTCTCGACCTCCCGCCCGAGCCGGTCGAGGTGCAGGGTGACCCCGCCCGCCTGCACCAGATCGTGGCCAACCTGCTCGGCAACGCCCGGACGCACACCCCCCGCCACACGGTGGTGACGACGGCGGTCCGGACCGAGGGCGACTGGGTGCGTATCTCCGTCCACGACAACGGCCCGGGAGTGCCGGAGTCGTTGCAACAGAACGTGTTCGAGCGCTTCGCCCGTGGAGACGACGCCCGCAACCGGGCCGGCGGCAGCACCGGACTCGGCCTGTCCATCGTCACCGCGGTGGCCAAGGCCCACGGCGGTCGGGTCGAGCTCGACAGCCGCCCCGGGGACACGACGTTCTCGGTGCTGCTGCCACTCACCACCGCCCCCCAGCACTGACCTAGGAACGGCACAGCCGCGGGCCGGACCGTGGTGCCCATGAACACCATGAGCCTCACCACGACCGGCCCCGGCGCGTCCGTGGCCACGGCCCCCCGGTCGACGGACGACCACCGCGACGCGCCCGGCGCCCCGGCGACGGGTGGGGGCCGACCGGCCAGCACCGGCCGGCTGCGCCGTCTCTGGCGCGGGCACGCCGACGACCCGGGCTGGGCCCGCCCGGCCCTCCTCGGCCTGCTGCTCGCCACCCTGGTGCTCTACACGTGGAACCTCACCGCGAGCGGCTACGCCAACTCGTTCTACTCCGCGGCGGTGCAGGCGGGCAGCCAGAGCTGGAAGGCGTTCTTCTACGGCAGCTCCGACGCCGCCAGCTCGATCACGGTCGACAAGCCCCCGGCATCCCTCTGGGTCATGGCGCTGTCGGTGCGGGTGCTCGGGCTCAGCTCGTTCGCCATCCTCGTCCCGCAGGCGCTCATGGGCGTGGCCACCGTCGGCGTCGTGTACGCGACCGTGCGACGGCAGTTCGGCGCCATGGCCGGGCTCGTCAGCGGGGTCGTGCTGGCCCTGACGCCCGTGGCCGCGCTGATGTTCACCTTCAACAACCCCGACGCGCTGCTCACGCTGCTCATGGCCCTCGGGGCGTGGGCGACCGTGCGGGCGGTCGAGAAGGCGTCGGCGCGCTGGATGGTGCTCGTCGGCGTCCTCATCGGCCTCGGGTTCCTCACCAAGACCCTGCAGGTGCTGCTCGTCGTGCCGTTCTTCGGGCTCGCCTACCTCATCGCCGCCCCGACGACGCTGCGTCGCCGGATCACCCACTCCCTCATGGCGATCGGGGCGCTCGTCGTCAGCGCCGGGTGGTGGGTCGCGATCGTCGAGCTCGTGCCGGCCTCGATGCGGCCGTACATCGGCGGCAGCCAGGACAACTCCTTCCTCGAGCTCACCTTCGGCTACAACGGGCTGGGCCGTCTCAACGGTGACGAGACCGGCTCGGTCGGTGGCGGGGGAGTCGGCGGGGGAGGCGGCGGTGGCTGGGGCTCGACCGGCCTGCTGCGCATGTTCAGCACGAGCGTGGGCGGCCAGATCTCGTGGCTCATCCCCAGCGCCCTCGTCCTGCTCGTCGTGGGGCTCTTCCTGCGTGGTCGCCGCCCCCGCACCGACCGCCGTCGCGCCGCCTACCTCGTCTGGGGCGGCTGGCTCGTCGTGACGATGCTGACCTTCAGCCTCATGGCCGGCATCTTCCACGAGTACTACACGGTGGCGCTCGCGCCCGCCGTCGCGGCCCTCGTCGGCATGGGCGCCGCGGAGGCGTGGGAGAACCGCTCGCGTGCCGTCGGCACCGTCACCCTCGCGGTGGCGACCGCGGCCGCCTCGGTGTGGGGCTTCGTCCTCCTGTCGCGCACGACGGCCTACGGCGACTGGCTTCGGGTCTCCGTGCTCGCGGTCGGCATGGCCGCGGCCCTGCTCGTCCTCGCGGTCCACTGGGTGCACGCGAGGGCGGTCCCCGCCGTGCTCGTCGCCGCACTGCTCGCCGGCGTCGCCGGCCCGGCGGCCTTCACCCTCTCGACCACCGCTCAGGCGCACACCGGTTCCATCGTCACCGCCGGCCCCGCCGGTACCGGTCGCGGGGGGATGCCGGGTGGCGGCGGCGCGCCCGGTGGTGGCTTCGCGCCGGGCGGGGGGATGCCGGGTGGCACCGTCCCGGGTACCGGTGCCGGTACCGGTACGGCCACGCGGGGTGGGGGCACGGGCGGTCTGCTCGACGCCTCGACACCGAGCACCGCGGTCGTCTCGGCCCTGTCGCAGGACAGCTCGCGCTACACGTGGGTCGCCGCGGCCGTCGGGTCGCAGACCGCGGCCGGGCTCCAGCTCGGCACCCAGCTGCCGGTCATGGCCATCGGCGGCTTCAACGGCTCGGACCCCAGCCCGACGCTGGCGCAGTTCCAGTCGTACGTGCGGGAGGGCCGCATCCACTGGTTCGCGGCCGGGGGCGGCTTCGGCCGCCAGAACGGCGGCAGCAGCACCGCCTCCGAGATCAGCGCCTGGGTCGAGCAGGGCTACACCGCCGTCACCATCGACGGCTCGACGTTCTACGACCTCACGCAGCCGCTCACGTCGGGGGCCGCGGGCTCCGGCTCGTCCGGCACGACGGTGTCGTGACCCACGCCCCGGCCCCGGTCGGCCGTCGTGCACTGCCGGCCCAGCTCGGCCGCTTCGCGGTCATCGGGGCCGGGTCGACCGCCCTGCACCTGGCGCTGTTCGCGGCGCTGCTGCAGGGCGGTGTGACGACGATGGTCGCCAACGGGATCGCGCTGGTGGTCGCCACCGTCGCGAACACCGCTGCGAACCGGGCGTGGACGTTCGGCATCTCCGGTCGCCGACGGCTGGGCGTGCACCACGGGCAGGCCCTGGTCGTCTTCGCCATCACGTGGACGGCGACGACGCTCGCCCTCGCCGTGCTCGCCCGGCTGCAGCCCGACGCCGGTACGACGACCCAGACCGTGGTGGTGGCCGTCGCCAACGTGTTGTCGACGGCGGCCCGGTTCGTCGCCATGCGGCGCTGGATCTTCACGGACCGCGGGCCGGCTGCCTGACCGGCGGCCTGACCGGCGGCGGAGCCGCTCGCCGGGCCGCCAGAATGGCGGGCATGAGCGACGTCGGCCTGCCCACCACCTCGCCGGCCGGAGTCCGCCTCGCGTACGACGTCGTGGCCGCCGACTACGCCCGGCACCTGCCCGACCTGCGGGCGGAGTCCGCCCTCGACCGTGCCGCCATCGACGACTTCGCGGACCGTGTGTCCGAGACCTCCACACCGACCGTCCTCGACGCCGGCTGCGGGACCGGGCGGGTGGCCCGCGTGCTCGGGGCCCGCGGCCTCCGGGTGGTCGGCGTCGACCTGTCGCCGGGGATGCTGCGCGAGGCGACGGCGGGAGATCGCGAGATCGCCTGTGCCGCGGCGTCGTTGACCCACCTACCGCTCGCTGACGGGTCGGTCGACGGCGTCCTGCTCTGGTACTCCCTCATCCACCTCAACCCCGACCTCGTGCCGGTCGCGGTCGGGGAGGCGGCCCGGGTGCTGCGGCCCGGCGGGCACGTCCTCGTCGGCTTCCAGGCCGGGGTGGGCTCCCGCGACGTCGCCCCCTCCTACCGTCGGCTCGGGCACGAGGTGACCCTCGTGCGCCACCTGCTCAACGTCGACTCCGTCGTGGACGAGCTCGCCCGGGCGGGCCTCGTCGAGGAGGCCCGCGTGGTCAGACGAGCGCAGGGCACCGAGCGCGACGACCAGGCGATGGTGCTGGCGCGGTCCGACGCCGACTCGTCCGCACCCTAGAGGCGCCCGGCCGTGCGGCCGAGCCGCCCCGGGCTCAGTCGCGGTCGTCGGGGGCGGCGCAAGCCGCCCACCAGTCCGCCTGATGGGGCGACACGGCATCCGTCACGTCGTCGACGTCGAGGTCGACCCGCGCCCCGACGAGCGGGTAGACGACGGGGACCCCGGCGGCGGGCGCGACCCGACGGAGCCAGCGCACCGGCTCGGACCACCAGTGCCGGGCGAGGTTGAAGGTCGCCCAGTGGACGGGGAGCATGACCGAGCGTGACGCGGCATCCTCGCCCTCGGCTGTCGTGTTGACGGCGACGTGGGCGGCCACCGCCTCGGGTGGGTTCATGTGGATGTCGTGCCAGAACTCGTCGTAGGCCCCGACCGGGACGATGGTGAGGTCGAACGGGCCCACCCGCTCGCCGATCTCGCCGAAGCACGCCGACTCGCCGCTGTCGCCGGCGAAGTAGACCGCGTGCCCCGGCCCACGCATCGCCCACCCCGCCCACAGCGTCTGGCTCTCGACGAAGCCGCGTCCGGAGTTGTGCCGGGCGGGGGTGCACGTCAGTCGGATGCCGGCCACCTCGGTGTGCTCCCACCAGTCGAGGGCGGTGACCCGGTCGGCGGGCACCCCCCACGCCAGCAGGTGCTGGTCGACCCCGATCGGCACGACGTAGTGCGGCCGGTGGGTGCGCTCGAGCTCGGCGACCGACGGCTCGTCGAGGTGGTCGTAGTGGTCGTGCGAGATGACGACCGCGTCGAGGGTGGGGATGCCCGCGATGGACCCCGGGGTCGGGTGCAGGCGCTCGGGGCCGGCGAGCGACACGGGGGAGGCACGGTGGCCGAAGACCGGGTCGAGCAGGAAGCGGCGGCCGTCGAGCTCGACGAGCGTCGTCGCGTGGCCGTACCAGGTGACGGCGAGGACTCCCGGCACGGCGGGCGGCGCGGCCGGCACGACGGGGACGTCGGCGACGGGCTTGCCGCGGCCGCGCTGCTGCCAAGCCGCGGCGGCGATGCGCGGCAGGGAGGCCGACGTGGGTCGGCGCGTCGGTTCGGGTGACCGGAACCGACCGTCGCGGTAGTTCGGGGAGCCCGACACCCTCCGGTTGATCGACTCGGCGTCGGCCCCCATGCGACGCAGAGGAGGCAGCACACCGCCGGCGCGCATCGTGACCGTGCGGACGAGGCTCGCGCCGCCGTCCGAGGTGGTGCCGGCGGCGTCCGGCGTCGGGGCGGTGGCCTCGGGACGAGTGGTCATGTGTGGCTCCCTGTCGGGCGGTGGGCTCCCACCGATGATGCGCCGGTGAGGGTCCGGCGGCGGCTTCCTGACGTCCTCAACGCACGGATGTCACCGAATGTTCTCCGTCGGCCGCCGACGGTCGGGTGGCCCGGCATCCGGGCTCGTCCCTCGTCGGGCCGTGGTGGGGTTCCGGACCGGCGGGTGCCGGGTCGGGCGTCCGTTTCAGGGCCGTGGCGGGGTGCGTGGCGGGGTGCGTGGCGGGGTGCGCGGCGGGGACGGATCGGCGGGGGTGACGAGGCGTCATGTCAGAACGGTGTTGACGTGACATCACTATGGTGTCATTGTGATGTGCATGGACATCACCGAACACGTCGAGGCCCTCCGCCGCGACTTCACCAGCACGGCCCGGGCCATGGGTCCGGAGGTCGAGGACGTCGCGCAGCGCATCGGCTTCGCCCTCGACTCGGCCGCGCGCCTCGCCCTGCTCGACGCGCTGTCGCACGCCGCGGCCGAGATCACGACCGCCCTCGAGGGCGCCTCGGTCGAGGTGCGGCTCGACGGCCGCGAGCCGGTCTTCGTCGTCGTCGGTGCCGGGCCGTCCGCCCTGTCCGACGAGACCGCGGCCATCCCGGCATCCGGTGACACGACGGCCCTCGCCGTCGACGCCGAGGGCGCCGAGACCGCCCGCATCACCCTGCGCCTGCCCGACGCGCTCAAGACGCGGGCCGAGGAGCTGGCCGCGGGCCGGGGCCAGTCGCTCAACACGTGGCTCGTCGGTGCCGTGCGCGCCGCGACCACCGCCGTCGGCCCGGCCACGACGCAGGGGCCCGGCGCCCCCGGCCGCAACCGCCGCTCCAACAAGCGGGTGCAGGGGTGGGTGCGATGAGCGCCGCCCCGACCGGCACCACCACACCCACCAGCACCGACACCGACACCACCACCGACCACAGCAGGAGGACGACCATGACCGACATCGAGAAGCGCTTCGAGACCCCCGGCGCCGCGACGCTCACCGTCGAGGTGCAGCAGGGGGACGTCACGCTCACGGCGGGCGACCGCACCGACACCGTCGTACGACTGGTCCCCCACGGCCGCAACGGCGAGGAGATCGCCGAGCGGTACACCGTCGAGGCGCACGGCAGCGACGTCACCGTGACGGCGCCCAAGGGCCGCGACGGTCTCTTCTCCGGGCTCGGCTGGCGCGGGCACGTCGACGTCGTCGTCGAGCTGCCCACCGGCAGCCGGGTCGACGCTCGCACCGGGTCGGGGGACGTCAGCGCCCACGGGCTGCTCGGTGACGTCCGGGCGCACACCGGTTCGGGCGACCTCTCGCTGCAAGACCTCGACTCCGCCGACCTCAAGTCAGGCTCGGGCGACGTCGTGGCCCGGGCGGTGGCGGGCGGCGTCTCCGCGAAGACCGGCTCCGGAGACATCACCCTCGAGTCGGCCGGGGGCCACGTCGACCTCGTGTCGGGCAGCGGCGACCTCATGCTCCGCCGGGCGGAGGCGACGGCGCGGCTCAAGACCGGCTCGGGCGACGTGGTCGTCGGGTCGTCGGCGGGGGACCTCGACGTCATGACCGGCACCGGCGACGTCAAGCTCGAGGGCGTGCACGGGGGCGAGATCCGTGCCAAGACCGGCACCGGTGACGTCGCGATCTTCGTCGCGGCGGGCGTCGCGGCCTACCTCGACCTCAACACGGTCACCGGCGACGTCGACGTGCACCTCGACGAGACCGACGGCCCCGACGGCTCGGAGTCGCAGGCGAGCCTGGCCGTGCAGTCGGGCAGCGGCGACGTGCTCGTCAGCCGGGCCCGGGTGAGGGTGTCGTGAGCGCGCTCGTCGACCTCAACCAGGCACTCGCCCGCGAGCGCATCACCGGGATGCTCGCGCAGGCCCGCGACGACCACCAGTACCGCTCCGTGGTCCGCCGCCACCCGCGCACCGCCGAGGTCCTGCGTCGCCTCGCCGACCGCCTCGACCCGACCACCACCCGCTGACCCGCCCGCCGGCCCCGATCAGATCCACCAGCCCATCAACCGGCAAATCAACCGGCGGCCGGTGTCGCCCGAGCAGCACCGCACGCCCACTGATCCGCCAGTTGATGACGCGCAGATGGGTCTCGCGCGCCGAACGGGCTGTGAATGGGGCGGTGGTGTGAGCCCGATTCACTGGCGGTGCGGCAGCAAGCGTCGTCCGCGGGACCGGCCGGGGGTGGGGCGGTGGTGTGAGCCCGATTCACGGGCGGTGCGGCAACACAGCGGCGTCCGCAGGAGCAGATCCGGCAGCACCGCCCGTGCTCCTGAGGGCGAGCACCTCCGCCCCACCCACGGCAGCCGACGTAGGCGGTGCCCACCCGTACCGACCTCATCACCGGCGCAGCGGATCGTCACAGACCACCCACAACCACGGCCGAGAACGTCAAGCCATGAACACGAACCCGCGCCTGGCCATCGTCCCCTCTCTGCGCCGCGGCCTCGGTGCCGCCGGAGCGGCCGTCGTCGTCGCCTTCGTCGGTACGGCCGGCCTCGGCGCCGCGCAGGCGCACGCCGCCGGCATCAGCACGGGCCACGCGCACCAGCAGGATGCCGGTCAGCCGGGTCAGCAGCGCCCGCCGCGTCCCGCGGCGCACCCGGCCCACCTGCCGCCGGCCACGACGAGCGCGGTGCGCTACCTCTTCACCGACGGGCGGCTGAGCCGCCTCACGACCCCGGTGTGACTTCGACGCTCACCTGTAGCGGTCCATTCATTGCGTGAGATTGCCACACCCGGTGCCACTTGACTGCCGCAACTAGCAGTGTTTATTGCATGACGGTTGTCGATTTGCTTTGGCTGTAAATTCCTTATCTCGGGACATTCGTCCAGTGAGCAAGGTCCGGGATAATCGCTGGCGACAAGGGACCGTTCACGACGACAAGCGCAACTGGCCGAGAAGAACCACCTCTGAGTGAGCCAAGAAATCGGTGATTCCCGTCAAGGCATAGGAGAGAACCCCCGACGAGTGGATATGCGACGACCAGTAGAGGGCTCGCTTCCTTTAACGCCAATACGTGTGGGCAGAGGCCAGTCAGCTCAATGTCGCGCATGCTGACTGGTTTCCCGGACGGTGAGTCATAGGGCACTTCCGAACCACTGTTGAAATACCAGGGTGGGTAAACACAATCAGCGAAGTTTTCAACCGTCCCCCATCGAAGGCTGACTGTGGGATTGAGCCCATCCAAAGCTTGTCGATTCACCAGCACTCGTACCGTGCTTGGATCGAGCAGTCCCTTGAAGTCAAGAAGCCGCCCTATGTCGCTACCAGTCGTCCCGCCTTCTAGTGTCATTTAGCCGCCGACCTCATCGCCACGTCAAGGATGATGTTGCGATAAGCTTCTTTTCGCTCGGCAACCCGAAGATCCCTCAAGTTGTGCGTTATCACACCTACTATCATGGCAAATATAACTACGACGGCCAAGCGGCCGACGAGGCCGACATCTTGCACCATCACGGCACCCGCGAAACACATTGTCGGGACATAGCATGCCGCCAGCACATTTATCTCGAATTCCATAGAGTCGATGTTTAGAACCGGAGCATAGCGTCGAAGCCAGAGTTTGGAATATACGAACGCGTCATTAAGCGTGTCGTGAATCAGTGGCGTGCGGTCATCTAGAACTTCCAGTGATTCTCGAAGGTGCGGATGTACCCCGGTCGTCGTCTGCAAAGTAGTGGAGCCCAGCCTCTCCACAATCTCCTCACGGAATTCACCAATTGTCGATTGGCTGCCGCCACGACTTGTAAGCCATCTGAAGGCCACGAAACCGATGTACCGTGCTACATAACCGACCAGATATGCAGAACTAAGCCCAGCCAGTATGACGAAAAACCGACTTTCGCCAGCTTGAGAGCCCGTGGCAGCCGCCAACGCTGTGATTGGCGCCTGCTGCCCGGTGACGACAATAAGGCAACCAATGATGATGGTCCCGGGTGCTATCACGCTCGCAACGGTAACCAAGAAATAGAAGGCGATTCGTCGCCAACCGGAATCGTCCGTCTCCTTGACGCTCATGTCTCCCCAGATGCTCCTGAACGGCTGCCTGACGGCAAGGCCCCATCGTTGAATGGTTAGGAGTGTAACTGCACGCCGGCCGTTGGGCTCGTATATACCTCAGCGAGGATGTGGCACTTTTTCGCTTGCACATGCGGTCCATCAAAATCTCTGAAAAGGGACGAATGAACCTGGAGGTCACCTTGTCGTTGGCTCGGACCCGACGCATTGTCCCAGAAGCCAGGTCTCTTGCCGGTGCGGCATTTCACCCACCTCCTTTTCTACTGCGTGGCTCCGCAGCTGACAGACGTGGCCCAGAAGTCAATTCATTGCACATGGGGGCAGGTCTCGCGAAGTCACGAGCCGGAGGTGAAGCACATTGGGCGTTGCCAGCAGGCGTGTCAGCGAGAACGATTCAGGAACCATGGCCGGCCCTCGCTGCGGGTCCCCCGTCGACATGGTGGGGTTCGGCGCCACCGCGGTGCTCGCGGAGGGTGAGCCACAGCCGGTGCGCCGTGATGACGGCGAGCGCCCACGCGAGGCCGATGGCCCAGCCGGCGACGACGTCGGTGAGCCAGTGGTGGCCGAGGTAGACCCGGCTGAGGCCCATCGTGACGACGAAGAGCAGGCCGAGCGTCACGCTGAGCGTCCGCTGCCAGCGGGCGGTCGTCTCGATGAGGACGAGGTAGACGACGACGGTCGTGAGCACCGTCGCGTTGAGGGTGTGGCCACTCGGGAACGAGGGCGAGACCTCGAGCGGCGGCACGGCGAGTGAGGCCGGCGGGCGGGCGCGCCCGATGAGGTCCTTGCCCACGACGGTCATGAGCACCGAGCCGGCGGCGGCGATGAGCGCGACGACGAGCGGGGTCCAGCGTCGGCGGCGCAGGGCGATGACCAGCACCGCGGCGGTGGCGAGCAGCGGCATGCCGACCGGGCCGCCGACGTCGGTGTAGGCGGTGACCACGGTGTCGAGGGTCGGGTTGCGCACGGACACCATCGCGTCGAGCACCGGCCGGTCGACGACGGTGAGGCCGTCGCTGCCGACGACGCCCTCGTAGACCTCCTGGGCGCCCTGCACGAGGAGGGTGATGAGCACGAGCGAGACGACGGTGAAGACGACGAAGGCGAGATGGGCGAGCGACCACGCCGCCGCGCGACCGAGCCGACGACTGACCCGGGGCGGCACGGCCTCGACGAGCCGGGTGGCGACCGTCACGAGCCACCGCCCGAACCGGGTGTGCCAGTGCGTCAGGTCGCGCTCGCCGATGCGGTCGTCGGGTCGGGACGGCCCGCGCGTCGGGGTCGTTTCGGTCATGCCCCATCCTCGCAGAGCGAGGGAGGGCGGGCGTGCGGCTCAGTCGCCGGGGTCGAGCCAGCCGTGCACGAGCGGCACGACCGAGGCGCCCTCACCGCTCGCGGCGGCGACGCGCTTCATCGAGCCCGCGCGGATGTCGCCCGCCGCGAAGACACCCGGCACCGTGGTGGCCAGGCTCTCGGGCGGCAGGGCCCCGGACCAGTGCTCCGCCGGGACGTCGCGGCCGGTGAGCACGAAGCCGCGCCCGTCGCGGATCACCTCCTCGGGCAGCCACTCGCAGTGCGGCTCGGCGCCGAGCAGCAGGAACAGCCCACCGCACGTGCGTCGCTCGGTGGTCCCGGTGCGGGTGTCGCGCACCGCGACCCACTCCAGCCGGCCGTCACCGCCCGCGTCGACGACCTCGGAGCAGGTCTGGACGGTGATGCGCGGGTTGTAGGCGATCTCGCCGACGAGGTAGCTCGACATCGTCGCCTCGACCGTGTCGCGCCGCACGAGGATGGTGACCGACCGGGCGAAGCGGGCGAGGTGGATCGCGGCCTGCCCCGCCGAGTTGCCCCCGCCGACGACGACCACGTCGTAGCCCTCGGTCTCGCGGGCCGCCGTCATCGCGCTGCCGTAGAAGACGCCGAGCCCGACGAGGGCCTCGACGGCGGGCACCCGCAGCTTGCGGTAGGTCACGCCGGTGGCGACGACGACCGAGCGCGCCCGCACGTGGCCGCCGTCGGTGAGCAGCGTGTGCGGCTCGCCGTCGACACCGGGCTCGAGGCCGGTGACCGACCACCCGGTGAAGAAGCGGGTGCCGAAGCGGATGGCCTGGTTGCGCGCCCGCTGCGCGAGCCGCATCCCCGACACCCCGCGGGGGAAGCCGAGGTAGTTGCGGATCATCGACGACGTCCCGGCCTGCCCGCCGACGGCCTCCGACTCGAGCACGACGGTGGACAGGCCCTCCGAGCTCGAGTAGACGGCGGCGGCCAGCCCCGCGGGGCCCGCGCCGACGATAGCGACGTCGACGACGGCATCCACCTCGATGTCGGTGGGCTGGCCGTAGATGCGGTGGGCGACCTCGCGCACGCTCGTCACCCTGACGGGCACGCCGTCCATCGCCTCGACCACGGGGTACGCCGGCTCGCCGTCGGCGGGCTCGAGGTGCGCGACGATGTCGCGGCCGACCTCGCTGTCGGGGGCGAAGACGCGGTTGGGCATCCCCATGCGGTCGAGGAAGTCGCGTACGGACAGGGTGAGGGCGTCGGATGCCGGGGCGACCAGCCGCACGCTCGTGACCTCGGGCGTCGCCACCGTCGAGCCCCAGTCGGACAGCAGCTCGCAGACCGCGGTGTGGAACTCCTCGTCGCGCACGCCGCGGGGCATCAGCAGATAGGCGTCGTACTTGCCCTTGGCCAGCCCCGTCCGCAGGTTCGGTGCGTCGGTGAGGAAGACCGACCAGTGGGCGGCGATGAGGCGCCGGGCCGTCGGCACGACGGACCGCCACCGGCCGAAGGCGGCGAGGACGTTCGCGTCGGGCAGGCGCGACTCGGCGACGAACATCGCCACCTGGCCGCCGCGCGAGGCGACGTCGGCGGCGACCTGCTCGGCCTCGTCGGTGCTGCCCGCCTGCAGGATCTCGTAGTCGCGGGCGTACCGGCCGAACTCGCCGGCCAGCTCGTCGGGGTGCTCCGGAGCCACGAGGATGATCGCGGGCATCGCTGCTGTCACGGCCACGATCCTAGGCTGGGCGGCATGACGGTGAGGCTGGCATGACGGTCGTCGGCGACGACGGGCTCACCCGCCCGGTGTGGGCGGCGACCGACCCGCTGCTGCGCGAGTACTACGACACCGAGTGGGGCATGCCGGTGCGTGACGAGCGCGGTCTCTACGAGCGGATCTGCCTCGAGGGGTTCCAGGCGGGGCTGTCGTGGGTGACGGTGCTGCGCAAGCGGCCGGCGTTCCGGGCGGCCTTCGCCGGGTTCGAGCCAGACGTCGTGGCGCGCTTCGACGACGGTGACGTGCAGCGCCTGCTCGGCGACGCCGGCATCATCCGCCACCGCGGCAAGATCGAGGCGACGATCGCGAACGCGCGGGCGACGATCGCGTTGCGCGACGAGGGTGGGCTGGTCGACTTCGTCTGGAGGTTCCAGCCCTCCGACACGCCACGGCCGCGCGACTTCTCCGAGGTGCCGACGGTCTCGCCGGAGTCGGTGGCGCTGTCGAAGGCGCTGCGGCGCAAGGGGTTCCGCTTCGTCGGGCCGACCACGATGTACGCGCTCATGGAGGCCGTCGGCATCGTCGACACGCACCTCGTCACGAGCCACCGGCGGGGCAGCTCGGGCGTCTGGCCCGACTGAACGGTCCGCGCGGACCGGGCCGGCCGGCATCCGCTGCCCGGGGTCAGCCCTGCAGCACCGCCCGGGCCGCGTTGTGACCGGGGATGCCGCTGACGCCGCCCCCCCGACGGGCGCCGGCCCCCGCGACGAGGACGTGCTCGTGCGCCGTCTCGACGCCCCAGCGCCCGACCTCGTCGGAGCGCTCGGCCCAGGGCCACTGCAACGGCCGGTGGAAGATGTTGCCGCCCGGCAGCCCGACCGCCGCCTCGAGGTCGACCGGGCTCTTCACCTCGAGACAGGGCCGACCGTCGGCGTCCGTCGCCAGGACGCTCTCGATCGGCTCGGCCAGCACCGAGTCGAGCGAGCGCAGCGTCGCCTGCAGGGCCGCGGCGGTCACCTCGTCGTTGCGCCCGCGGAACAGCCGAGCCGGCAGGTGCAGCCCGAACAGCGTCAGGGTCTGCGTCTCCGACTCCGCGAGCGACGGCCCGAGGATCGACCGGTCGCTCAACGTGTGGCAGTAGATCTCGCACGGCGGCACGTCAGGCACCTGGCCGGCCTCGGCCTGTGCCCACGCCGCCTCGAGCTGCTCCGCGCCCTCGTTGACGTGGAAGGTCCCGGCGAACGCCGCGGCCGTGTCGACCGACTCGTCGCGCAGCCGCGGCAGCCGGGTCAGCAGCATGTTGACCTTGAGCTGCGAGCCCTCGACCGGCTCCGCCGTGTCGGCGCCCGACGCCGCGGCCCCGGCGGCCGCCAGCAGGCGGTCGAGCACGGTCGGTGCACACCCGGCCAGCACGGTGCCTGCTGTCACCCGACCACCGGCCCACGACACCTCGCCCGACGACGGGTCGACCGCCGTCACCTCCACCCCGGTGCGGATCTCGGCCCCGGCCGCCACCGCGGCCCGGGCCAGCGCCCCGGTGAGCGCGCCCATGCCGCCCACGGGTACGTCCCAGTCGCCGGTGCCGCCACCGATGAGGTGGTAGAGGAAGCAGACGTTGGCCCGCAGGTCGTCCCCGGCGAGCGACGCGAAGGTGCCGATGAGGCCGTCGGTCGCGACGACCCCGCGCACCGTGTCGTCGGTGAAGTGCCGCTGCAGCAGCGACAGGAGCGGCCGAGTCGTCACGGCGTCGAAGAGGTCGTCGTCACCGACGAGGGCCCGCACGTCGGCGCGCGAGCGCAGCGGCTCGAGCACCGTCGGGAACAGCCGTGACGCGAGCGAGCCCATGCGGGAGTAGAACTCGGTCCACGCGTCGAAGGCGGACGGGTCGCCGGTGACCGCCGAGAACGAGGCAGCCGTCGCCTCGGGGTCACCGTGGTCGACGAGCAGACCACGCCCGGGCGAGCCCGGCACCGGGGTGTACGACGAGTACCGGCGGCGCACGAGGCGCACGTCGAGGTCGAGGTCGGTGACGACCGCGCGCGGCAGCAGCGAGACGAGGTAGCTGTAGCGCGACAGCCGCGCGTCGACCCCGGGGAAGGCGCGCGCCGACACGGCGGCGCCGCCCACCTCGGCCGAGCGCTCGAGCACGAGCACCCGGCGCCCGGCCCGGGCGAGGTAGGCGGCGGCCGTCAGTCCGTTGTGGCCGGCCCCGATGATGACGTCGTCGTAGCGCACGCCCTCACCCTAGGCACCGGATGCCGGGTGGTCGGTCCCGGTGACGACGCGACCACGTGGGCCCGCGACCACGGGACCGGGCTCAGCGCAGCGACGCCGACCGCACGGCATCCTGCTGCGCCTGCACCTGCCGGTCGACCCGGTCGATGCTCGCGCGGCTGCCCAGGTCGACGCCGGCGCGGGCGGCCGCGGCGCGCGCGGCGGGGGTGGTGAGGTCGGGCGCGACGAACCGCTCGGGCGTCACCGTGCGGTCGACGGCGGCCCAGCGCGCGTTGCCCTCCACCAGCGCGGGTCCCGACGCCACGGCGGCGCGGACCGCGTCGGAGCCGGTGCGGGTGAGGCCGAGCCCGAACGCCGGCCGGGTCGCGACCGCGTATCCGCTGGCGTGACCGCTGCGGTTGGGGTGGAAGCTCTCGCTGACCGGGAACGAGAGGTTGTTGATCCACTCCGGGCTGTCGCAGACGGCGTGCCCGGTGAAGACGGAGGTGGGGTTGACGAAGGTGAACCCGGCGGCCGCGGCGGCCGTCGCGGTGCGCGCGTTGAGCAGGTCGGCGGTGGCGTTGAGCCGCGACTCCTCGCTCGCGGAGAACCACGTCAGGGCGCTGCAGTCGTCACCGTTGAAGATGCGCGGGTAGCCCACGACGACGACGCGGGCGTTCGGGGCCTTGGCGCGGATCGAGCCGTAGAGCGTCGTCAGGCGTGACGGCAGCGTCGAGCCGACGAAGGCCTGGGCCTTGTCGACGGCGGCGTTGCAGTTGCTCAGCCAGCTCGGCTGCGCGCACGTGGTCAGCACGCTCGCGAAGCCGGCGTCGTTGCCGCCCACCGAGATCGTCACGTACGAGGTCGAGGTCGACAGCGCGGACAGCTGCGTCGAGGTGACGTCGGCGACGGTCGCGCCCGAGCAGGCCCGGAAGGTCAGCGAGAGCCCGAGCGACGCGGCGTCGAGGGCGGGGTAGGCGTAGACCGAGCGCTGGCACGACGTGCCGTCCTCGAGGTAGGCGCGGGTGCCGGTGCCCGAGCTGTAGGAGTCGCCCAGCGCGACGTAGGCGGTCCCGGCCGCGCCCGCGGACGGGGGCCCGGCGAGACCGGCCCCACCGAGGATGCCGGTGAGCGTGGCCACCGAGGCGGCCGCCCACCGCATCGGTCGGGTGAGGCGAGGGCTCCGTCGGTGGCGGCCGGAGGGGCCGGAAGGACCGCCGGCGAGGGCCGAGGTCGGGGCGGTGGACGCGTGCAGGCGGATTACGGGCGGCACGACACTCTCCTTCGAGTGGAGGTCGCTCGCGGACGGCCCGCGGAGCGTCCCTCGTGGAACGTAGGACCAGCAGACCCGCGACGCCACCCGAAACGGACCGGGAACCGGTGGCCGCACCTCCTAGTCTGGGTTGACGGACCCCGGCCCCGCCGGCCGGGGCGATCAGGCCAGGAGGTCGACGTGGGGTTTCCCGAGAACGTGCTCGCCCGGGGTGAGCGGGTCGAGCGCAGCATCCACCCGCACTGGCTGACCGTGGCGCTGCCGACGGTGCTCGGGGTGCTGCTCATCGCGCTCGCGGTGTTCGTCGCCGTCGTCACGCCCGACGACAGCACGGGCAACGCCGTGCAGTGGGTGAGCGTGGCGGTCCTCGCCGTGCTCGCGGTGTGGCTCGTCGCCGTGCCGTTCCTGCGCTGGCGCACGACCCACTACGTCGTGACGACGCACCGCGTCATGGTGCGCCGCGGGGTGCTCAACAAGAGCGGCAAGGACATCACCCTGTCGAAGATCACCGACGTCAGCTTCGGGCAGACCCTGTTCGACCGCATCATCAACTCGGGCTCGCTGCGCATCGAGTCGGCGGGCGACAGCCCCGACGAGCAGTTCTCGAACATCCCGGACAGCAACGAGGTGCAGCAGCTCGTCAACCGCCTCATCGACGAGGACGACCTGCGCCGCCGTCGCCACGGCGCCGGCCGTTCCGACCACGACGACGAGTACGAGGAGTACGACGGCCGGTACGACGAGGACGCGGACGGGGCGTGGGAGGACGAGGCGGATGCCGGCCGGCCGAGGCTCGCCGAGGAGCGGCCCCGCCGGGGTCGGCGCGACGGGCGCTGATCCGGAGGGCCGCGCCCGCCCGCCGGGTCGTAGGGTCGGCCCATGCACGAGGTGAGCGACGACGCGACCACGGCCACGACGGCATCCGACCGAGCCCACGCGGCGTACCGCGCGGCCCGCGACCGCCTGCTCGCCCTGCGCGGGCAGCACGAGGAGGCCGTGGCGGGCCACGTGCCCCCGGACGTCGGTGACCGGTTCAACTGGGCGGTCGACTGGTTCGACGGCATCGCGCGCGGGGTCGACCGGCCGTGCCTCACCATCGTCGACGACGCGGGCACGCCCGACGAGCGCGTCACGAGCGTCACCTTCGACGCGATGGCGCGCCGCTCCGACCAGGTGGCGGCGTGGCTGACGCAGGTCGGGATGCGCCGCGGGGACGCCGTACTGCTCATGCTCGGCAACCAGGTCGAGCTGTGGGAGACGATGCTCGGGGTGATGAAGATCGGTGCGGTCATCATGCCGACGACGACCGCCGCCGGGCCGGGCGACCTCGCCGACCGCATCGCTCGCGGGGCCGCGCGGGTGGTCGTGGCCGACTCCCGCGAGGCCCACAAGTTCGACATGGTCGAGGGCGCGGACCTGCGCATCGCGGTGCCGACGGGCGCCGACACGACGGCGCCAGAGGGGTGGCACGACCTGCACGACGCCTACGCCCTCGAGACCGGCCCGGCCGCGCATCCCGGGACCGCGCCCGACGACCGGCTGCTGCTCTACTTCACCTCGGGCACGACCAGCCGCCCGAAGCTCGTCGAGCACACGCAGGTCTCCTACCCGGTGGGTCACCTCTCGACGACGTACTGGCTCGGCCTCAAGCCCGGCGACGTGCACCTCAACATCAGCAGCCCGGGCTGGGCGAAGCACGCGTGGTCGTGCTTCTTCGCCCCGTGGATCGCCGAGGCGACCGTGTTCGCCTACAACTACACGCGGTTCGACCCCGCCGCGCTCCTGCGCGTGCTGCGCGTGCACGAGGTGACCTCGCTGTGCGCGCCGCCGACGGTGTGGCGCATGCTCATCAACGCCGACCTGTCCGGTGGGCCGGGCTCGTTGCGCGAGGTCATCGGGGCGGGGGAGCCGCTCAACCCCGAGGTCATCGCGCGGGTGCACGAGGCGTGGGGCCTCACGGTCCGCGACGGCTACGGCCAGACCGAGATGACGGCGGTCGTCGGCAACACCGTCGGGTCACCCGTCAAGCCCGGGTCGATGGGCCGTCCGCTGCCCGGCTGCCCTGTCGTGCTCGTCGACCCCGTGTCGGGCGAGCGGGTGGAAACGCCCACGTCGCAAGGTGACTCGGCCGAGGGTGAGATCTGCCTCGACCTCGCCGAGCGACCGGTGCCGCTCATGACGGGCTACCAGGGCGACGACGAGCGCAACGCCGAGGCGATGGCCGGCGGTTATTACCACACGGGTGATGTCGCGAGCGTCGACGCCGACGGCTACGTCACGTACGTCGGGCGCACCGACGACGTCTTCAAGGCCAGCGACTACAAGATCAGCCCGTTCGAGGTCGAGTCGGTGCTCATCGAGCACCCCGCCGTCGCCGAGGCGGCCGTCGTGCCCGCGCCGGATGCCGTCCGGCTCGCCGTGCCCAAGGCGTACGTCGCGCTGGCGCCGGGTCACGAGCCCGGGCCCGAGGTCGCGCGGTCGATCCTCGCCCACGCCCGGGAGCGCCTGGCGCCGTGGCAGCGGGTGCGACGCGTCGAGTTCTTCGAGCTGCCCAAGACCATCTCGGGCAAGATCCGGCGGGTCGAGCTGCGCGGTCGCGAGACCGAGCTGTCCGACACCGGCGCCGGCTCGCCCGAGCTCGAGTGGCGCGACGACGACTTCCCCGAGCTGCGCGGCGGCGGGCCCGGGCGCGCCTGACGCGCCCCGCCGAGGCCCCGGCATCCGGCGCCGGTCGGTGGCAACCGTCGCGCGACGGCCACCACGGGCACACCCCCCGTTCACCCTCGGCTGGTCGGATGAGGTGCACGAGGAGGTGCACGATGAGCGCGACCCGGCGCAAGGCCGTCGTGGCGACCCTGGCGGTCGCCTACCTCCTGCTGCTCGTGTTCGGCGGTCGCCTCCTCGGGCCGAGCGCCGCCGTCGTCTCGATGGTCGGGGTGTTCGTCGTCGGGTTCGCCTGGCTGTGGCTGCTCGTCGCGCCGTGGGCCACCGAGGGCCGCGATCGACGCCGCGAGCCCTGAGCGCCGCCGACACCGCCGTCCGGACCGCCGGCCGCACCATCCCCACGCCGGCCCACAGCCGCCCTACGCTGGCCCGCGTGAGCCTCGAGAACCGCCCGACCCGCATCGTGCTCGTGCGTCACGGTGAGTCGCAGGGCAACGTCGACGACACCGTCTACGAGCGGGTGCCCGACCACCGGCTCGGGCTGACCGAGCGCGGTGTCGAGCAGGCCCGCGCCACCGGTGCACGGCTGCGCGCCCTCATCGGTGACGAGTCGGTGGCCGTGTACGCCTCGCCCTACGTGCGGGCCCGCCAGACCTTCGAGCTGCTCGGGCTCGACGTCGACGAGCGGGACGTCCGGGTCGAGCCACGCCTGCGCGAGCAGGACTGGGCCAACTTCCAGGACCCCGCCGACATCGCCGCGCAGCGCGAGGCGCGCAACCGCTACGGGCACTTCTGGTACCGCTTCACCCACGGCGAGTCCGGCTCGGACGTCTACGACCGGGTCTCGACCTTCCTCGAGTCGATGCACCGCAACTTCGAGACCCCCGACGCTCCGCGCAACGTCGTCATCGTCACCCACGGGCTGACCATGCGGCTGTTCTGCATGCGCTGGTTCCACTGGAGCGTCGAGTACTTCGAGTCGCTCGAGAACCCCGCCAACGGTGAGCCGGTGGTCCTGCTGCGCCAGCCGGACCTGCGCTACAAGCTGTCGAAGCCGTTGCTGCAGTGGGACGCCGGTGTCACGCCGTCCGCGCGGGAACGCGCCAGCTGGCTCTGAGGCCAGTCGTCGTCGGTGGTGCTTACCCGGTCGCCGTCAGAGGTACTGGCCGGTGGGCCCGCCGTCGCCCGGCTGCCCCTGCATCGGATGGGCTCCCGCCCCGGCGGGGCCACCCGGTACAGCCTGGCCGCCCTGTCCGCCGAGCCCGGGCGGCAGGGCCCGCATCTGCTGCAGCTGCTGCTGGGCGGCCATCTGCTGGGCGACGAGGGCCGTCTGGATGCCGTGGAACAGCCCCTCGAGCCAGCCGACCAGCTGGGCCTGGGCGATGCGCAGCTCGGCGTCGCTCGGTGACTCGTCGCGGAACGGGAGGGCGATGCGGTCGAGCTCCTCGACGAGCTCGGGGGCGAGGCCGTCCTTGAGCTCGCCGAGCGAGCGGTGGTGGATGTCGGCGAGCCGCCGGCGACCCGCCTCGTCGAGGGGCGCGTTGCGCACCTCTTCGAGCAGCTGCTTGATCATCGAGCCGATGCGCATCACCTTGGCCGGCTCCTCGACGAGGTCGGCCGGGTTCGTCTGGTCGTGCCGGCGTCCGCCGTCGTGGTCGCCGTCGCCGCCGCGGTCGTCACGGTCGTCGCCGGGCGAGGACACGCCCATGCCGTCCTGGGTGACGACGACGATGCGGCGGTCGTCGTCTCCGGGCTGCTGGGGGGAGTCGGGGCTCATGCCGACCATCCTGCCCCACGGCGCCTACGCTCAGACGGTGGCCGTCACACGCAGGCACGTCGGGGGCACCGTCCCGTCGGCCGCCGCGCGCGCAGGGCTGGCCGTCCTCACGGCGACCGCCCTGACCGCCGGTGCGGCCTCGTGCACCACGACGGATGCCGGTGTGCCCCGTGAGCCCGGCCCCCCGGCATCCTCGGTGGTGACCGCGGAGCCGCGGCCCGAGCTCACGCCCGTCGACGGGAGTCTCGAGAGCGAGGCGAGCGACCCGCTGGAGGTGGGTCTGGGCGTGCCGGCGCGGGTGCCGTCCGAGCTCGCGCGGGTCGTGCGGGGCCGCGGCGCCACCGAGTGGGACAGCGGTGACCTCGGGGCGTCGTCGTCGGGCGCGACCTTCGCCGTGCGGGTCGCGTGCGTCGCCGACGGCGGCCCGGTCTCGACCGTCGTCGTCGTCACGCGCGGGCCGGTGGTGCCGGGGGAGGAGAACACCGACCGTCAGCGGCTGCTGCAGCGGCCCGTCTCGTGCGACGGCAAGCCCGTGAGGCTGGCCGTGGGGCGGCTGCCGGTCGGCGACGTCGGCATCGAGCTCGTCGAGCCCCCGGACACGGCGGTGCGCGGCTACGCCCTGCTCGTCAGGTCGTGAGCAGGATCTTGCCGATGTGGGTCGAGGCCTCCATCTCGCGGTGGGCCTCGGCGGCGTCCTCGAGGCGGTGGCGCGAGTGCACGATCGGGCGCACGTCGCCCGACTCGACCAGGGGCCAGACGTGCTCGCGCACCGCGGCGACGATCGCGGCCTTCTCGGTGGCCGGCCGGGAGCGCAGCGAGGTGGCGATGACGGCACCGCGCTTGGCCAGCAGCACGCCCATGTCGAGCTCGCCCGTGCGGCCGCCCATGAGGCCGATGGTGACGAGGCGGCCGCCGGTGGCGAGGAGGTCGACGTTGCGCGAGAGGTACTTCGCGCCCATGTTGTCGAGGATGACGTCGGCGCCGTGGCCGTCGCTCAGCGCGCGCACGCGTTCGACGAAGTCCTCCTCGCGGTAGTTGACGAGCATCTCGGCCCCGAGGTCGCGGCAGACGTCGAGCTTGGCCTGGCTGCCCGCGGTGACGGCGACGTGGGCGCCGACCGCCTTGCCGAGCTGGATGGCCATCGTGCCGATGCCCGAGCTGCCGCCGTGCACGAGCAGCACCTGGCCGGGCTGGATGTTCGCGACGAGGAAGACGTTCGACCAGACGGTGCAGGCGACCTCGGGCAGGGCCGCGGCGTCCTCGAGGCTGACACCGGAGGGCACGGGCAGCAGCTGCCCGGCGGGCACGACGGCCTGCTCCGCGTAGCCGCCGCCGTCGAGCAGGGCACACACCTCGCCACCCACGGTCCAGCCCTCGACGCCGTCACCGAGGGCGGCCACCCGGCCGCTGACCTCGAGGCCCGGTAACGGGGAGGCGCCCTCCGGCGGCGGGTAGTGACCGAGGCGCTGCATGACGTCGGCCCGGTTGACGCCGGCAGCGACGACGTCGACGAGCACCTCGCCCGGCCCCGGGGTGGGGGCGTCGACGTCGGCGGGGACGAGGGCCTCGGGCCCACCGGGCTGGGGCAGGGTGATCGCGCGCATGGTCCGACTCTATTGACCGGCGGCGAGCCGCCTGACGGTGACCGGCGCGTCCGGTGCGTCGGGTGCGGAGGCGGAGGCATCCGGCGCCCGGTCGACGTGCCACACGTGCCCGGCCCCGACGACGCGCCCGCCGGGGTGCAGCGCGGTGTCCTCGTCGATCGCCACCCCGTGCGGGGCGAGGCCGGCCTCGACGACGGCGACGAGGCGCGAGAGGTTGCCCCACTGCGCGGCGTGGACGTCGACGGCGCCTGCGACGAGACCGATGCCGGGGACGACCGTGACGGGGTCGAGCCCCTCGTTGCCGTCCTCGGGGCATACGGGGCGGCCGGCGAGACGCCAGCCACCGATGACGGCGTGCTCGGCCGCGATGGCGGCGCCCGCCGAGAACCCGGCGTACGGCATCCCGCCCTGCACGCGCTCACGGATGGCGTCGAAGGCGGGGGCGAGCGACGCGTGGTACTCGGGCGTCGGGCCGCCGCCGACGAAGAGGCCGTCGGCGCCGTCGAGCGCGGAGGCGTCGACGGCGGACCCCTCTGCTACCCGGACGACGGACAGCTCGTGGCCACCGACGAGGTCGAGCAGGTGCACGTACCGCGCGTGGTACTCGAGCGAGTCCGGGCCGGTGCCCATCACGACGAGCGTGACGGTGGGCGTGCCCCCGGCGCGGCGGGCCGCGGCGTCGACGAAGGCCCGGTAGAGCGCGGCGGCGTGGGAGTCGTCCCACCCGCCGCCCACGAGGTGGACGTCCATGGCGCCACCCTAGGGACGCCGGGGCCGCGACGGGTCGCTGCGCGGCGGGCTCACCCGCCGGGCGATCTCGGCGGCAGCCGCACGGACGGCATCGACGAGGCAGAGCAGGTGTTCGGCGGTGGCGTCCTGCGCGCGCACCGTGACGGCGATGGCGGCGACGGGGCGGCGGGACCGGTCGGTGACGGCGACCGCGACCGAGGACAGGCCGGGGGTGACGGTGTCGTCCTCCCGGGCGAACCCCTCGGCACGGGTTCGCGCGAGCAGGCTGCGCAGCTCGGTCAGCGACCGCGGCCCCGCCTCGTGGCGCCGGGTGAACGAGGCCCGGTCGGGGTAGAGCGCGCGCACCTGGGCCGCGGGGAGGGCGGCGAGCAGGGCGAGCCCGCTGGCCGTGAGGTGGGCCGGCAGGCGCACGCCGACGTCGGTGACGAGGGTGGGCTGTCCGGGCGCGCGCTCCTCGAGCAGGTAGATGACGTCGCGGCCGTCGAGGGTGGCGAGGTGGGCGTTGCGGGCCGACCGGTCGACGAGCCGGCGCACGGCCGAGCGCGCGAGCCGCGCGAGCGGGGCCTGACGCTGGTAGGCCGAGCCGAGCTCGTAGGCGGCCTGGCCGAGGCCGTAGCGGCGGTCGTCGGCGTAGTGCGTGACGTAGCCGCGCGAGACGAGCACGGTGAGCAGGTGGTAGACCGACGACCGGGGCAGGCCGAGGTCGCGGGCCACCGCCGCCGCGGGCAGCGGCTCGGCATGGCTTGACAGGTGCTCGAGCACGTCGAGGGCGCTCGCCGCCGCCGGTGCGTTCGCCACCCCACCACCCTCCGTCCCCAACCCCGTCGAGAGGGCGCCAAGACCCCGTCGAGACGACGCTTGGACCCCGTCGAGTGGTCACGCCCCGCCGTGGCCCACCCGCACGGATGCCGGTGAGCCGGGTGGCGCGACCGCCTCTCGTGTGTCTCGTATCCGAGACGATACCTTGCGGTGATAGCTCTCGGGCCCGACCGGGCCGCGATTCGATGGGGGCATGACGAGGACGGCCCCGATGCAGCACCCGACGCAGCCCCAGACAACCGGCACGGTCACGGTGGGCACCGGCCCCCTGACGATCGAGGACGTCGTCGCGGTGGCCCGGCACGGGGCCGGGGTGCGCCTCGGCGACGACGCGTGTTCCGCCATCGAGGCCAGCCGCACGGTCGTCGAGGCCCTCGCCGACGACGTCGTGCCGCACTACGGCATCTCGACGGGGTTCGGCGCCCTCGCCACCCGCCACATCCCGACGGCGATGCGCGCCCAGCTGCAGCGCTCGCTCGTCCGGTCGCACGCGGCCGGCAGCGGCCCCGAGGTCGAGCGCGAGGTCGTTCGGGCGCTCATGCTGCTGCGCCTGTCGACCCTCGCGACGGGGCGCACCGGCGTGCGGCTCGAGACGGCCCGCGCCTACGCGTCGCTGCTCGACGCCGGCATCACCCCCGTCGTGCACGAGTACGGCTCGCTCGGCTGCTCCGGCGACCTCGCCCCCCTGGCCCACTGCGCGCTCGCCGTCATGGGTGAGGGCCCGGTGCGCCTCGCCGACGGCACGCTCACCGATGCGGGGACGGCACTGCGCGACAACGGCATCCGGCCCGTCGAGCTCGCCGAGAAGGAGGGGCTCGCCCTCATCAACGGCACCGACGGCATGCTCGGCATGCTCGCCCTCGCCGTCACCGACCTGCGCGACCTGCTCGTCGTCGCCGACATCACCGCGGCGATGAGCGTCGAGGGGCTGCTCGGCTCGGACAGCGTGTTCGCCGCCGACCTGCACGCCCTGCGGCCGCAGCCCGGCCAGGCCCGCTCGGCCGCGAACATCGTTGCCGTCATGGCGAACTCACCCATCCGCGAGTCGCACCGCACCGACGCCTGTACGCGTGTGCAGGACGCCTACTCGCTGCGCTGCGCGCCCCAGGTGGCCGGCGGCGCGCGGGACACCGTCGAGCACGCCGCCCGGGTGGCCGGGTACGAGCTCGCCTCGGCCGTCGACAACCCCGTCGTCACCCCCGACGGGCGGGTCGAGAGCAACGGCAACTTCCACGGCGCCCCCGTCGCCTACGTGCTCGACTTCCTCGCCATCGTCACCGCCGACGTCGCCTCGATGAGCGAGCGGCGCACCGACCGCTTCCTCGACGCCGCGCGCAGCCACGGCTTGCCGCCCTTCCTCGCCGACGACCCGGGCGTCGACAGCGGCCACATGATCGCGCAGTACACGCAGGCCGCCATCGTCAGCGAGCTCAAGCGCCTCGCGGTGCCGGCGAGCGTCGACTCGATCCCGAGCTCGGCCATGCAGGAGGACCACGTGTCGATGGGCTGGTCGGGCGCCCGAAAGCTGCGGCGGGCGGTCGACGGGCTGACCCGCGTGCTCGCCGTCGAGCTGCTCACGGCCGCCCGCGGCATCGAGCTGCGCGCCCCGCTCGCACCCGCGCCGGCCACGGCATCCGTCATCGCGGCGCTGCGCGAGACGGTGCCCGGCAGCGGACCCGACCGCTTCCTCGCCCCCGAGATCGAGGATGCCGTCGAGCTCGTGCGCAGCGGACGCGCGCGGGCGGCGGCCGAGGCCGTCACCGGCCCCCTCGCCTGACCACTCGACGGGGCGTGAGCGCCCTCTCGACGGGGGCGGGGAGCCCACCACCGCAGGACCGACCGATATCACCGAGGATCACCGAGGATCACCGAGGATCACCGAGGATCACCGAGGATCACCGAGGATCACCGAGGATCACCGAGGATCACCGAGGATCACCGAGGATCACCGAGGATCACCGAGGAGGAGACGACCATGGACGGTGCACGACCGGTGCGCGCCGCGCGCGGCACCACGCTGACGGCCCAGTCGTGGGCCACCGAGGCCCCACTGCGGATGCTCATGAACAACCTCGACCCGGAGGTGGCCGAGCGACCCGACGACCTCGTCGTCTACGGCGGCACCGGGCGGGCCGCGCGTGACTGGCGCTCGTTCGACGCCATGGTGCGCACGCTGACGACCCTCAAGCAGGACGAGACGATGCTCGTGCAGAGCGGTCGCCCCGTCGGCGTCATGCAGACGCACGAGTGGGCGCCGCGGGTGCTCATCGCCAACAGCAACCTCGTCGGCGACTGGGCCACGTGGCCGGAGTTCCGCCGTCTCGAGCACCTCGGCCTGACGATGTACGGCCAGATGACGGCCGGCTCGTGGATCTACATCGGCACCCAGGGCATCGTCCAGGGCACGTACGAGACCTTCGCCGCCGTCGCCGAGAAGCGCTTCGGTGGCACGCTCGCCGGCACGCTGACCCTCACCGGTGGGTGCGGCGGCATGGGCGGCGCCCAGCCGCTCGCCGTGACGATGAACGACGGCGCCTGCCTCGTCGTCGACGTCGACCCGGCTCGCCTGCACCGCCGCGTCGAGCACCGCTACCTCGACGAGGTCGCGAAGGACCTCGATGACGCCATCGAGAAGGCGCTCGCCGCGAAGCGCGAGCGTCGCGGCTGGTCGGTCGGCGTCGTCGGCAACGCGGCCGAGGTGTTCCCCGAGCTGCTGCGGCGCGGCGTCGAGATCGACATCGTCACCGACCAGACATCGGCCCACGACCCGCTCAGCTACCTGCCCGTCGGCGTCGACCTCGACGACTGGGCCGAGTACGCCGAGAAGAAGCCGGAGGACTTCACTGACCGTGCACGCGCCTCGATGGCGCAGCACGTCAAGGCGATGGTCGAGTTCCAGGACGCCGGCGCCGAGGTCTTCGACTACGGCAACTCGATCCGCGACGAGGCCCGGCAGGGCGGCTACGACCGCGCCTTCGCCTTCCCCGGCTTCGTCCCGGCCTACATCCGCCCGCTCTTCTGCGAGGGCAAGGGCCCCTTCCGCTGGGCCGCGCTCTCGGGCGACCCCCGCGACATCGCCGCGACCGACAAGGCCGTGCTCGACCTGTTCCCCGACAACGACCGCCTGCACAAGTGGATCCGCGGCGCCCAGGAGCGCATCGCGTTCCAGGGCCTGCCCGCCCGCATCTGCTGGCTCGGCTACGGCGAGCGCGACAAGGCCGGCCTGGCCTTCAACGAGCTCGTGCGCACCGGCGAGGTCAGTGCCCCCATCGTCATCGGTCGCGACCACCTCGACTCCGGGTCGGTGGCCAGCCCCTACCGCGAGACCGAGTCGATGGCCGACGGGTCGGACGCCATCGCCGACTGGCCGTTGCTCAACGCCCTCGTCAACACGAGCTCGGGCGCGAGCTGGGTCTCGATCCACCACGGCGGCGGGGTCGGCATCGGCCGCAGCCTGCACGCCGGTCAGGTCAGCCTCGCCGACGGCACCGACCTCGCGGCGCAGAAGCTGGCCCGCGTGCTGACGAACGACCCCGGCATGGGCGTCATCCGTCACGTCGACGCGGGCTACGACCTCGCCGACGAGGTGGCCCGCGAGCGAGGGGTGAGGGTGCCGATGCACGAGCAGCCCACCCAGCCCGAGCAGCCCACTGCCTGAGCGGATGCCGGTGAGCCCCCTTCGTGTTCCGCGCGCGTCAGCGTCGGCCGGCCCGGCCTCCGGCGCCGCCGGAGCGGCCACCGCTGCGACGGGGGCCGCCGCGGGCCGCGCCGGTGGCGGGGGCACCGCTCGACCGGCGCCAGGCCGTGAAGCTCGAGACGGGGCCGGAGCGCGGCCGCACGAGCCACGGCCACGGGTGACGCTCGACGTCGAGGCCGGCGGTGAGCCGGCGCCAGCCGGGCACCGGGGCGGCCGTCGACGCGACCGGCCGGTCGCGCAGCACCTCGGCCGGTCGGCCGAGGTGCACCTCGACGTCGCGGCGGGTCGCGAGGTCGGCGAGGGTCTCGGCGACGAAGACGAGCCGCTTGCCGGACAGCCGCCGGCGGGCGAGCAGCCGCTCGTCGAAGACGAGCACCGCCGGGAGGTCGGGGTGGGCCTCCAGCGCGGGGTCACCGTCGCCCAGGGACTCCCACGTCAGCCACACGGCATCCGGTCGGGTTCCCGTCGTGAGGGGCTCGACCTCGGCGGGGCCGGCGGTGACGCCCGGGTCGGGGTCGCTGCGCAGCAGGCCGGTGGGGTCGGGCACCGACGGTCCGCCCGACGAGTCGGGCCACCCCGAGATCGGGCACGCGTCGACGAGCGGGCACTGCTCGCACAGGCCCGGTGCGCGCTTGCGCACCTGCCACTGGCTGAAGCCGTAGGGCTTGCCGGTTCCGGTGCCGACGGTCCACTGCCAGCCGAGCAGGTTCGCCGCGGCCGAGCCGTCGAGCAGATGGCGTTCGAAGTGCTTGGCGCCGTCGCGCCAGTCGTGCCCGGCTCGCACGGTCCACTGCGAGGCCAGCCACATGCGCGTCTGGTTGACGAGCCAGCCGTCGGTCTCGAGCTCGCCGACGGTCAGGTCGACGCACGCCATGGAGCGGTCCCAGCCCCACTCGCCGACCTGGTCGCGACGGGGAGGCTCGTGGCGCAGCGGCCGCCGCATCCCCTCGCCGACGCGGGAGTGCAGGTGGCGGGCGTACTCCTGCCAGAGCAGCTCGTCGCGGTACTTGTCGCGGTCGCGCGGTGGCCCGTCGGCGACGTGCGCCCACAGCGTCGGCAGGTCGATGAGCCCGTGGCGGACGTACGGGCTGAGCCGGCTCGCCCCGCGCGAGCGCTCGGGCAGCACCTCGCTGCGCCGACGGGCGTACCCGGTGACGTCGAAGGTGGCGAGGGCGACGTCCGCCGCGCCCTGCCCGCCGCGGAACGCGGGGCTGGCCGCGACGGCATCCTCGAGGCTGAGGTGACCGAGGTGGTGCTGCACCCACGCGACCTCGTCACCCTCGGTCGGGGTGGGCAGCCGGCTCGTGTCGCTCATCGCGGGCGGCGTACCCGGATCGGCCCCTTGGCCCGGCTGGGGTCGATGACCTGCCCGCCCTGGGTCACCTCCGCCTTGCCGGCGGCGACGAGGCGCCGGGCGGCGTTGCGGGCGGGCTCCATGAGGTCGCGCCAGTCGTCGCCGCCGACGGCCCGGGCGGCCTCGGACGGGCACAGGGACGACGAGCGCGACCTCGCGTCGAGCATCCGCTCCATCGTCGCCTCGAGCTCACGGTCGGTGTCGTTCACGCCCGCCTTGCGGCAGGCCGACGAGCACCAGCGCACGGACTCCCAGTCGCGTTCCCACGCCTTGCGCCACGTGATGGTGCGACCGCAGCGGTCACACGTCTTGGTCGGGAGAGGAGGTCGGCCCATGGCACCGGTCTGCGTCGCCTCAGCGACGCTCGCCGACCTCCTCGTCGGAGATGTCGGCCACGGTCGCGTCGAAGAGGCGCACGACGTCGTCGCCCGACACCGTGAGGCCCACGCCGTGCCCGCCGCCGCCGAGCGAGATGCGCCGACCGACGATCGCCCGGTCGGCCACGACCGGCAGGGTCGTGCGCGAGCCGAACGGGGTGATGGTGCCGCGCTCGTAGCCGGTGACCTCGAGGGCCTCCGCGGCGTCGGGCATCGAGAGGCGGTTGGTGCCGAGCAGGGCGCGCACCTTGGGCCACGAGAAGGTGCGGTCGCCGGGGACGAGCACGAAGACGTGGTCGCCGTCGCCGCGCCGCACGACGAGGGTCTTGATGAGGTCGCAGGGCTCGATGCCGCGCGCCGCGGCGGCCTCCGCGAGGCTGCCGACCCGACCGTGGCGGGTGACGGTGAACTCGATGCCGGCCGCGCGGGCCGCCTCGACGGCGGGCGTCGACGACTCGTCGGTCCGGGCGGGGTCGTCGGTGGGCATGACAGAGACGCTATATCGGAGGGACGACAGACGTGACGGATGCCGTGGGGGCCACCCCCAGCGAGGACGCCGCCGCCGTGGCGGGCTGGGCCGCGACGAGCGCGTTCGACCGCATGTGGGCCGCGCTGGAGCCGATCGGCCGGGAGCCCTCGACCGGTGGGTACCGCCGGTTCGCGTGGACCCGCACCGACCACGACCTGCGCGAGTGGTTCGCCGGAGAGTGCGCCGCCCGCGGGCTCGACCTCGTCGTCGACCGCGCCGGCAACCAGTGGGCCTGGTGGGGCGACCCGGACGCGACGCCGGGCCGGGCCGTCGTCATCGGCTCGCACCTCGACTCGGTGCCCGACGGTGGCGCCTTCGACGGCCCGCTGGGAGTCGTCAGCGCGCTCGCCACGGTGGACGCGCTGAGGGCGGCCGGGGTCGTGCCGCGTCGGCCGCTCGCCGTCGTCAACTTCGTCGACGAGGAGGGGGCCCGCTTCGGGGTGGCCTGCGCCGGCTCGCGCATCGTCACCGGGGCGCTCGCCGCCGAGCGCGCGCTCGGCCTCACCGACACCGACGGGGTGTCGATGGCCGAGGCCTGGCGCGCCGCGGGACGCGACCCCGAGCTGCTCGGCCCCGACCCCGAGACGCTGCGACGGGTCGGCTGCTTCGTCGAGCTGCACGTCGAGCAGGGACGGGCGCTCGCCCTGCCGCCCGACGGGGAGGGTGGGGGCGCCGAGGCCGGCCCGGTCGAGCGCGCCGTCGCCGTCGGCACCGACATCTGGCCCCACGGGCGGTGGCGCATCGACGTGCCCGGCGAGGCGAACCACGCCGGCACGACGCGCCTCGACGACCGTCGCGACGCGGTGCTCGGTCTCGCCGCGGTGGTGCAGTCGGCCCGGGCGCACGCCCGTCGCCACGGCTGCGTCGCCACCGTGGGCAAGCTCGCGGTCGAGCCGGGCGGGGTCAACGCCATCGCGAGCCGGGCCACGGCGTGGCTCGACGCCCGGGGCGCCGACGAGGGGGCGGTGCGGGCGACCGTTGAGCAGGTCCGTGACGAGGCCGCCGCGTCGTGGGGCGCCACGACCCGGGAGGAGTCGTGGACGCCGACCACCGCGTTCGACCCGGCTCTGGTCGAGCGCCTCGGCCGGGCCCTGCCGCACGCTCCACGGCTGGGGACGGGCGCCGGTCACGACGCCGGCATCCTCGCTTCACACGGCATCCCGAGCGCGATGCTCTTCGTGCGCAACCCCACCGGTGTCTCGCACTCACCCGCCGAGTGGGCCGGCCCCGACGACTGTCACCATGGGGTCATGGCCCTGACGACCGTCGTGACCGACCTGCTCGACGCCACCACGCCGGGCGTCGACGCCCCTCCCGGGGTCGGGTCATGACCAGCTTCTGGTGCGAGTCGGCATGGTTGACAGGCGGATTCGCGCGCAACGTCCGTCTCACCACGGCCGACGGCTTCATCCGAGACGTCCACGTCGGGGCCGAGCCCCAGCCGGAGGACGTCCGCCTGCACGGCGTGACGCTGCCGGGGATGGCGAACACGCACAGCCACGCCTTCCACCGCGCCCTGCGGGGGCGTGTCAACGGTGGCGGTGGCAACTTC
The DNA here is from genome assembly GCF_003635045.1 of Terracoccus luteus. Lineage (NCBI taxonomy): Bacteria > Bacillati > Actinomycetota > Actinomycetes > Micrococcales > Intrasporangiaceae > Terracoccus > Terracoccus luteus. Next base: position 3,981,122 of record NZ_RBXT01000001.1, read on the forward strand.
TGGAGCTGGCGCGAGCAGATGTACGCCGTCGCCGCCGAGCTCAACCCCGACACCTACTTCGCCCTCGCGAGAGCGGTCTTCGCCGAGATGGTGCTCGCCGGGGTCACCGTCGTGGGCGAGTTCCACTACGTCCACCACCGCCCGGGCGGCAAGCCGTTCGGCGACCCCAACGCCATGGGTCTGGCGCTGCGGCACGCCGCCGAGGAGGCCGGCATCCGGCTGACACTGCTCGACACCTGCTACCTCGAGGGCGGTCTCAACGGCGGGGGGCACGTGCCGCTGCACCCCGGCCAGCTGCGGTTCAGCGACGGCACCGTCGACGCCTGGGCCGAGCGGATGAGCAGCCGTCGCCACGCCACCGACATGGTGCGGCTCGGGGCGGCCATCCACTCCGTGCGCGCCGTGCGACGCGAGGACCTGCACCGGGTCGTCGAGGCCAGTGACGGCCTGCCGCTGCACGTGCACCTCTCGGAGCAGCCGGGCGAGAACCTCGCCTGCGAGATGTACTACGGCCTGACCCCGACCCGACTGCTCGAGGAGGCCGGCGCCCTCGGCGACCGGCTCACCGCCGTGCACGCGACCCACCTGACCGACGACGACATCGCCCGGCTCGGCGGCTCCCGGACCGGCGCCTGCTTCTGCCCGACCACCGAACGCGACCTCGCCGACGGCATCGGACCGGGCCGGGCGTTGCACGACGCCGGCTCGCCGCTGTCGCTCGGCTCCGACCAGCACGTCGTCATCGACCCGTTCGAGGAGCTGCGCGGCCTCGAGATGCACGAGCGCCTCGTCACCAACGAGCGCGACCGGTTCGCCGCGAACGACCTGCTGCTCGCGGCGTCGTTCAACGGCTACCGGGCCCTCGGCTGGGGCGACGGTGGGCACCTGAGCAAGGGCGCGCTGGCCGACTTCGTCACGGTGGCCACCGACACCGTCAACACCGCGGGCTCGCTGCCGGAGCAGATCATCTACTCGTGCGTCGCCTCGGACGTCTCGAGCGTCGTCGTCGCCGGCGAGCCGGTCGTGCGTGACGGGCGGCACCGCATCGGCGACGTGGGCCGGCTTCTCGGACAGGCGATCTCGCGCGTCCTCGAGCCCTCGACGTGAGCGGGCCGGTGACCGACGGCACGGGCCGCGCGACGGTGCTGACCGGCATCCGTGAGCTCGTGACGAACGACCCCGCGCAGGGAGACCTGCACGCAGACGCGGGCGACCGGCTGCTCGGCCTCGTGCGCGACGCCGCCGTCGTCGTGCGGGACGGTCTGGTCGAGTGGGTCGGACCTGCCGCCCACGCCCCGGCGGCCGACGGACGCCACGACCTCGCGGGCCGGGCCGTCGTGCCCGGCTTCGTCGACAGCCACACCCACCTCGTCTTCGCCGGTGACCGCTCGGTCGAGTTCGCCGCGCGGATGACCGGGCAGACCTACGACGGTGGCGGCATCGCCGTCAGCGTCGCCGCGACGCGCGCCGCGAGCGACGACGAGCTGCGCCGTCTCGTGGCCGCGCGGGTCGGCGAGATGCGCGCCCAGGGCACGACGACGGTCGAGATCAAGACCGGCTACGGGCTCACCGTCGACGACGAGCTGCGGGCCCTGCGCCTCGCGCGCGAGGTCACCCCCCACACCACGTTGCTGGGCGCCCACGTCGTGCCGCGCGAGTTCGCCCACGACAGAGGGGCGTACGTCGACCTCGTCACCGGCCCGATGCTGGATGCCGTCGTGGCCGGGGGAGGGCCCGCGCTGGCCGAGAACGTCGACGTCTTCTGCGAGCCGGCCTCGGCGCACGCCTTCGACGGCGACGAGGCCCGCACGGTGCTGGAGGCCGGGCGGCGCGCCGGGCTCGCCCTGCGGGTGCACGGCAACCAGCTCGCCCCCGGCCCCGGCGTCGCCCTGGCCTGCGAGCTGGGCGCGCGGAGCGTCGACCACTGCACGTTCCTCACCGACGCCGACGTCGACGCCCTGGTCGGCGCGCGCGGCACGACCGTGGCGACGCTGCTGCCCGGGGTCGAGTTCTCGACCCGCTCGCCCTACCCCGACGGCCGCCGGCTCATCGACGCCGGCGTCGACGTCGCGCTGGCGACCGACTGCAACCCGGGCACGTGCTACTCGTCGTCGATGCCGTTCGTCATCGCCCTCGCGGTGCGCGAGATGGGGATGACCCCCGCCGAGGCCCTCCACGCCGCGACGGCCGTGGCCGCCCGGTCGCTCGGCCTCGACCGCCGCGTCGCACCGGGGATGCCGGCCGAGCTGGCCGTGCTCGACGCGCCCAGCCACCTGCACCTCGCCTACCGGGCCGGGGTGCCGATCGCCTCGGCCCTGTCGCTGCCCGGCTGACCACCGCGCAGTCTGCTGCCTCGACCGGGTCGAGGTAGAAGGTCGCGCCGGGCCGCGACTGATTACCTCGACCCGCCTCGGTCTCGGTCGGGTGGAGGTGGCTCGTCGCGCCGGGCCGCGACCTCATACCTCGACCCGACCCGACCCGACCCGACCCGACCCGACCCGACCCGACCCGACCCGACCCCACCCGACGCGGCCGGGTCGGGAAGCGAGGCGACCGCGAGTTCTGCGCCGCCTCAGCCACAGGAGGGACTGGAAACCACCAGACGTCCGGGGCAGCATGACCTGATGGATACCGAGGCCGACCTCGCGCGCTCCGATGCAACCCCCGTCGGTGTGGGGGTTCTTCACGGTGTCGTGGTCGACTGCGCGGACCCCGACAGGCTCGCCCGCTTCTACGAGTCGCTGCTGACCATGGTGCGCGTCGTGGACACGCCCGACTGGGTCGTCATCGGTGACGCCGCGGACCGACCGGGCCTCGCGTTCGCCCGGGTCGCTGACCACGAACCGCCAACATGGCCGACGGGGCCGCGGCCGCAGTACCGCCACCTTGACGTCCGGGTGCCCGACCTCGACGCCGCCGAGCGGGCTGTGCTCGCTCTCAGTGCGACCCGACTCACTGGTGGCGGGGAGGGATACCGGGTCTTCGCAGACCCCGCCGGCCACCCGTTCTGTCTCGTGACGACCACCTGAGTCGGCCGACGGGTCGGGACGCGGGGCGACCGAGGTGCTCCGCACGGGGGACCCCGCGGCATCCGGATGCGACCACGGTCTGACGCGTCGCAGCCACGAACCCCCGTAGGCTCGCGGCGTGCGTGAGGGCTCCGTCTACGACTGGCTGCAGCGCCGGCCCTGGCTGCTCGACGTCCCCGTGGCCGGCTTCGTCGCCCTGCTCACCTTCGGGGGCCTGCTCGACCGGGTGTCCTTCCTCCCGCTGCTGCTGCTCTCCGGGGCGCCGCTCGTGCTCGTGTGGCGGCGCACCGAGCCGGTGACGGTCTTCACCGTCGTGTGCCTGTCGCTGGCGGTCCGGGCGCTGCTCGTGCGCGAGATCATGCCGGGCGACCTGTCGTTCCTCGTCGCCCTCTACTCCCTGTCGGCCTACGTCCCGCGCCGACGCCCCGTGCGCTTCGCCGGGCTCGGCGTCGCCGTGCTGGCCGCGCTCGTCGCCACCCTCCTCTTCGGCTACGTCGGCTACGGCCAGTCGAGCCTCACCTACCTCGCCTTCACGTTCTTCGCCCTGCTGGCCGCGGCCGTCGCGGCGTGGACCCTCGGCGACCTCAAGCGCGCGCGGCTGCAGCGGCTCGAGGACCTGCGCGAGCGGGCCGAGGCGGTCGAGCGCGAGCGGGAGCAGGAGCTGCGCCTCGCCGGTCAGCAGGAGCGGGCCGCCATCGCGCGCGAGATGCACGACGTCGTGGCCCACGCCCTGTCGGTCATCGTCGTCCAGGCCGACGGCGCCGCCTTCGCCGCCCAGCGCCGGCCCGACGACGCCCGCGCCCTCACCCTCTCCGCCCTCGAGACCATCGGCGCCACGGCCCGCGACGCCCTCGGCGACACGCGTCGCCTCGTGGGGGTGCTGCGCGACCCCGAGTCGGGTGCCGAGCTCGCCCCCCGCGGCGGCCTCGACCAGCTGGGCGAGCTCGTCGACCGGGTCCGCGGGGCAGGGGTGCCCGTCGAGCTGCACGTCGACGCACCCGGCCCCGCCCTGCCGCTGCCGGTCGACCTCGCCGCCTACCGCGTCGTGCAGGAGTCCCTGACCAACATCATCAAGCACGCCGGGCCGTCCGCCCGGGCCCGGGTGCTCGTCGAGCGTGCCCCCGGCCTCGTGCGCATCGCCGTCGTCGACGACGGCCTCGGCGCCGGTGCCACGTCCGACGGACGGGGCCACGGCATCCACGGCATGCGCGAGCGGGTCGCCGTCCACGCCGGCACGCTGACCGCGGGCCCCGCGGCCGACCGCGGCTTCGAGGTCCGTGCCACCATCCCCGTCCCCGAGGAGAGCCCGCTGTGAGCGACCCGACCGCCGACGTCAGCGACGACCCGAGCGGGCCGGTCCGCGTCATGATCGTCGACGACCAGGCCCTCGTGCGGGCCGGCTTCCGGCTCGTGCTCGACTCCGAGCCCGGCCTCGAGGTCGTCGCCGAGGCCCCCGACGGTCAGGCGGCCGTCGACGGCCTGCGCGGCCGCGCCGTCGACGTCGTGCTCATGGACATCCGGATGCCGCGCCTCGACGGCATCGAGGCCACCCGGCGCATCCTGTCGGGCCGGCCGCCGCACCCCAAGGTGCTCGTGCTGACCACGTTCGACCTCGACGAGTACGTCTTCGCCGCGCTGCAGGCGGGGGCCGCGGGCTTCCTGCTCAAGGACGCCGGCCCGGCCGAGCTGCTGTCCGCCATCCGGGCCGTGCACACCGGCGACGCCGTCGTGGCCCCGGGGCCGACCAAGCGCCTGCTCGACCGTTTCCTGCCCGTGCTCGCCGAGCCTGCCACCGCCGGACGCGAGCGGCTCGAGGTGCTCACGGAGCGCGAGCTCGAGGTGCTCGAGGCGGTCGGCAAGGGCCTGAACAACGGCGAGATCGCGGCGGCGCTGTTCGTCGCCGAGGCCACCGTCAAGACCCACATCGGCCGCGTGCTGTCCAAGCTCGGGCTGCGCGACCGCGTGCAGATGGTCGTGCTCGCCTACGAGACCGGCCTCGTGCGCATCGGCGACCGCTGACGCCCCACCGCTGACGCCCCACCGCTGACGCCCCGCACACCGCTCCCGGGCCTCCTCGAGGAGGCCGGGACGGGCGGAGCCGCGCCTCAGCCCGGGAGGCGACCGGCGACGGCATCCTTCGTGTCCTTGGCGGTGCTGCCGACGGCCGACGTGGCGCGCTCGACGGCGCGACCGGCACGGCTGCGTGCCTTCTCGAGACGGCGCGCGGCGCGGCGCTGCTTGCGGCTGGGGCGCGCGTCGACGAGCGCCTTGGGCAGGTGACCGGTCGACTGCCGGTAGTAGTCGGCGGCCTTGCGCTCGGCGGCGATCCGGGCGGCGGTGACGAGCATCGCGGACAGGGCGGTGAAGGCGACGACGTCGCGCGTGCGCTCCTTCTCGTAGTCGCCCTGGATCGGGACCGGCCGGCCCGTGACGGCCTGCCAGCCCTTCGTCGCGACGAGGGTCGCGAGGCGGCTGGCACCGAGGGTGGCGACGATGCTCAGCACCTTCCACACCGCCCCGCCGAGGGGAGAGGTCTTGACGGGCGCAGGGGTCTTCTCGTCACGGCCGGCGGGGCGGGCCTTGCGCGAGCGGATGCCGAGGGGAGCCATGCCGCGAATCTGCCATGCGCCGGGGGTAAAGTCATCTCCGCACCACCGGCACCACCACGTACCACCCTGGACCACCCGGCATCCGCGTCGCCACGACGGCGAACGACCCGCCGGCACAACTGAACACGTACCACCCATCACGACAGGGGAGCGCCCTTTGCGCTGAGAGTGCGGCACGTCGACCCGACGCCGCAGACCCTCGAACCTGCTCCGGTTAGCACCGGCGAAGGAAGTCGGTATTTCTCAGGCCACACCCGTCACGCCGTCGCGGCGTGCCTCGGTGTGGCCTCCCCCGGAATCCATCGGACCCGGGAGAGAGACATGAAGAACATCACCGCGTCAGGCCCGCTCATGCGCTGGCGCACTATCGACCTGCTCACCTGCGCCTTCCTCGGCGTCGCCTTCGGCGTCGCGTTCTGGGCGTGGGGCCTGGTGTACCAGGCCCCCTCGAACGCCGTGTCGGCCGGCTTCCCGCCGCTCAGCGCGCTGTTCGCGTGGCCGTGGCTCGTGGCCGGCATCGTCGGCATCCTCGTCATCCGCCGCCCCGGCGCGGCCTTGTTCACCGAGACGCTCGCCGCGGTCGTCTCGGCGCTCATCGGCACGCAGTGGGGCATCACGACCCTCGTCTCGGGGCTCGTCCAGGGCCTCGGCGTCGAGCTCGGTTTCGCCGCGTTCGGCTACGCCGTCTACCGGTGGGCGCCGCTGCTGCTCGGTGGCTTCCTCGGCGGCGCGCTCGAGGCCGTCTACGAGTGGTACTCGTACTGGACCGACTGGGGCTTCGGCTACAAGATCGCCTACCTGCTGCTGCTCGGCGGCTCGGTCGCCGTGTTCGGCTCGCTGCTCGCGGTCGGCATCACGAGGGCGCTCGCCAGCTCGGGCGCGCTCAACCCGTTCCCGCCGGGCCAGGAGATCCGTGAGCGCCAGCTCGTCTGAGCTCGCACCGCCCCTCGGCGGGCCGTCAGGTGGGGGCGCGCTCGTCGAGGTGCGTGCCCTCACGTGGCGCCCCTTCGGGCGCACCCGGCCGGTGCTCGAGCGGCTCGACCTCCGTGTCGAACCCGGGCAGCGCGTGCTGCTCGCCGGGCCGAGCGGCTCGGGCAAGTCGACCCTGCTACGCGGCCTCGCCGGCCTGCTGCTCACCGCCGACTCGGGTGAGCTGTCGGGGGAGGTGCTCGTCGACGGTGCGCCGCCGCAGTCGAGACCGGGGGCGGTGGGCCTCGTGCTGCAGGACCCGGGCGCCGGGGTCGTCGCCTCCTCCGTGGGCCGCGACGTCGCGTTCGGCCTCGAGAACGTCTCGACCCCATGCGACCGGATGCCGGCACAGGTGGCCGCCGCGCTCGCGGAGGTCGACCTCGACCTGCCGCTCGAGGCCCCGCCGCACACCCTGAGTGGCGGTGAGTCGCAGCGGCTCGCGCTCGCCGGTGCCCTCGTCATGGCGCCGGGCCTGCTGCTGCTCGACGAGCCGACCGCGATGCTCGACCCGGTCTCGGCCGCGACCGTGCGGCGCACCGTCGAGGAGGTGTGCCGGCGCCGGGGCCTGACCCTCGTCGTCGTCGAGCACCGCCTCGACGGCTGGGTCGGCCTGACCGACCGGCTCGTCGTGCTCGACGCCCGGGGCGCGGTGGTCGCCGACGGCGACCCGGCCGTCGTTCTCGCCGAGCGCGGTGACGAGCTGACGGCCCAGGGCATCTGGGTGCCCGGCCGGGCCGACCCGGAGCCGCTGCCGGTCGACCTCACCCCCCTCGACGGGGTGGCGACCGGGCACGTCCCTTCAGGCGAGGTGGTCGTCAGCGCCCGCGGGGTGACCGTCGAGCACCGCGGGGCCCGGCTCGGGTTCGACGTGCGCTCGGTGGTGGCGGTGCGCGACACCGACCTCGACGTCGCCGCCGGGGAGTCCGTGGCCCTCGTCGGGCCGAGCGGGGCGGGCAAGTCGTCGCTCATGGCGGCGGTCGGCGGGCTCGCGAGTCCGGCGCGTGGCGAGGTGACGCTGGCCGACGGGCTGTCGCCCGACCGGGACGGGCGCGCCGCCACGCGAGGCGCTGGGCGGGGCGGCGCCGCGACGGCCGACGTGAACGACTGGCCGTCACGCGACCTCGCCCGGGTCGTCTCGTGGGTGCCGCAGCGGGCGGCCACGGCCGTCGTCGGGTCGACCGTGCGCGACGACGTGCTCGTCACCGCCCGCGCACTCGGCCTCGACGCGGAGCAGAGCGCCCGGCGGGCCGACGTCCTGCTGCAGACCCTCGGCCTCGCCCACCTCGCCGGCGTGGACCCGCGACTGCTGTCGGGCGGGGAGCAGCGGCGGCTCGCCCTCGCCTCGGCCGTGCTGCACGGGCCCGCACTGCTGCTCGCCGACGAGCCGACGGTAGGGCAGGACCGGCTCACGTGGTCTGCCGTCACCGGCCTGCTCGACGCCGCCCGGCGCGGCGGGGCCGCCGTCGTCGTGACGACCCACGACGAGGGCGTCGTCGCCCGGGCCGACCGCACGGTGCGCGTCGAGCGCCCGGCGGCGCCGACCGCGCCCGACCTGCCCGAGCGCCGGACCCTGCTCGCGCACGCGGGTCCGCTCGCGCTGCTCGTGGCGGCCCTGTGCGTGCTGCCGCTCCCGGCCCTGCTCGACTCGTGGCGCCAGGGTCTCGCCGTGCTCGGGGTCGAGGTCGCGCTCGGCCTCGTCGGCCTGCTCGCCCCCCGCCCCCGGCACCGCCCCTCACCGTCGAGAGGCCAGCTCGTGTCGGGGGAGGGGCGTCGGGAAGTGGCCTCTCGACGGGGGGAGGTGGGGGAGGAGACGCGGGCGCCGCAGGGTCGGCTGTCCGGGCTGGCGCGACGTCTCGCCCCGGCCGGCCTGGCCGTCGTCGGCGTCGCCTGGTCCGCGTGGCTGCTCGGCGGGCGCGACCTCGAGGTCGCCGCGGGCGCCGCCCTGCGGGTGCTCTGTCTCGTCGTGCCGTCCGCCTTCGTGCTCGGTTACGTCGACCCCGACCGGCTCGGCGACCACCTCGCCCAGCGCGTGCGCCTCCCCGCGCGGCCCGTGGTCGCCGCCACCGCGGCCCTGCAGCGCCTCCAGTCGTTCGACGCCCTGTGGTCCGAGCTGATGACGACGCGACGGGTCCGTGGCGTGCGGCCCGACCACGGCGGCCGGCTCTCCCGCGTCGTCGGGCGCGGGCGCGAGGCCGTCGTCGTCACCGCCGGCCTGCTCATCGGCGCCCTGGGCCAGGCCGCGGCCCTCGCCCTGGCCATGGACGCCCGGGGCTTCGCCGACGCCCGCCGCCGCACGTGGGCCGGGGCCGCGCCGTGGCGGCGGGCCGACACGGTCGTCGTCATCGGCGGGCTGCTCGTCGTCGCGACGGCGGTCGCCGCGCGCCTGCTCGGGCTCTGAGCCGCCCGGCGGCACAATGACGCCGTCGACGGGACGGACGGGAGCGATGACGATGACGCGACGGCGTGGCAGGAGGGACAGCGGGTGGGCCACGGTGCCCGCGCTCGCCCTGCTCACCGGCATCCTCGCCCTGTCGGGCTGTGGACAGCCGACCGCGGGCGACCCCGACGACACGGTGGCACCGACCGTCGAGGTGCCCGTGCAGCCCACCCTCACCGCCGACCCGCCCGAGACGTCGACGCCGAGCGCGCCGGTCTCGGCGGCCGGGCCGGGCGGGCTGTTCGACGCCTCGCAGAGCCTCACCGACGTCACGTGCGCCGCGACGGGTCGGACGTGGAGCTTCACCGCCACGTTGACGAACTCCGACGCCGACGCGCACGAGTTCACCGTCGCCGTCGCGGTGGTGCGCACGTCGGACTCGAGCGAGCTCGTCTCGAAGGAGATCGTCGTGCCGCTCGCGGCGGGGGCGTCCGCGCCCGTCACGGCCGACGCGTTCTGGACGGGACCGTCGACCGGGGTCGAGTGCCTGACCGGCGCGACGGTCAAGGAGGATGACTGAGTGCGCCTCTACCTCACCCGCCACGGCCAGACCGCCTCCAACGTCGGGCGGCTGCTCGACACCGCCGCCCCCGGAGCCGACCTCACCGACCTCGGGCGGCAGCAGGCCCGCGACCTCGTCGAGCGGGTCGCGACGATGCTCGCCGGTGAGGACCTCGGTGCGGTCTACGCCTCCGACCTCGTGCGGGCCCGGCAGACGGCGACCCCGCTCGCCCAGTCGCTCGGGCTCGACGTCGTCGTGGTCGACGGGCTCCGCGAGATCCAGGCCGGCGACTGGGAGATGACCGACGACTGGATGCCGTTCGTCGAGGCGGTCACCCGCTGGGGCGACGACCCGACCGAGCGGATCCCCGGCGGCGAGACCGGGGTCGAGTTCATGCAGCGCTACGAGGACGCGCTGCTGCGCATCGCCGGCGACGGCCATTCCGCGGCGCTCGCGGTGAGCCACGGCGCCGCCATCCGGTGCTGGACGACGGCCACCTTCGGCCTCGGCACCGACTTCTTCGCCACCCGCAACCTCGACAACACCCTCGTCGTCACGCTCGAGCACGAGCCGTCGACCGGCTGGGGGCTCGTCGCGTGGGGCGACGAGCCGGTCGTCGACGCCTGACCCGCTCGTCGGCACGCGCCGAGGCCCTCCCGCGGGGGCGACGCAGGGCACACTGTCGGGATGCCAGTCTCGGCCTTCGGTGACGACGACGAGGACGACACCGACTTCAGTGACGTCACGGGCGACCCGCGCGCCACGGGCGGTCGGAGGCGGCGCTCCCCCCGTCGTCCGCGGCTCGTCGGCGCCCTCGTCACGCTGCTCCTGCTGGCGGTCGCGACGGGTGGCCTCTGGCTGGTCGGCAACCGCCAGTACGTCGACGACGTGGCGGCGTACGACCAGCTCGCCGGCGACGTCGAGCTCGTCGACCGCGGCCTGTTCTACCTCCAGCACAGCGAGGTGCCGCCCTGCCGCGACGGCTCCGACGGCACCGTCACCCGCACCTACCCGCCCTCGACCGGACCGTCGGCCGCCGAGCTCGTCGGCGCCCTCACCGCCCTCGGGTGGACCAGGGCGTCGGATGCCGACGTGGCGGCGTCGGGTGGGCTCGCGGGCACGCCGTCGGGGCAGGGTGGTCCGACGACGCTGGCCACGATGACGCGGGGCGTGGTCGGTCAGCCCGGACGCGTCGTCACCGTCGTCGTCACGGGTCGCTCGTTGTCGGCGCTACCCGACCGGCTGGTCGGCACCTCGACCGGCTCGGCCGTCGGGTGCCTGTTCCACTGACGGCAGCCTGAGCTGACGGGCCGCTCCACATCCCGGAGTCAGGGGTCGATGGCCCGCCACGCCGACCGGATGTGCGCCTCCATGAGGCGCTGCGCCGTGGCGGCGTCGCCGGCGGCGAGCGCGGCGAAGATCGCGGCGTGCTCGTCACGCAGCTCGCGCACGACGTCGTCCCACTCGTCGAGGCGTCGGAAGCGGTCGAGGATGGGCAGCCGCATCGACTCGCGGATGGCGACGGTGAGATCGGTCGCGACCCGGTTGCCGGCGGACGTCGCGATGGCGACGTGGAACTCCGTGTCGTGGTCGTTGAACCGTTCGCGCGCGATGTCCGGGTCGTCCATGACGTCGAGCAGCGTGCGCAGACGGTCGAGGTCGGCCGGGCCGGCGCTGGTCGCGGCGAGGCGGACGCTCAACCGCTCCAGGGCGATTCGCACCTCGATGACGTCGGGCAGGGGAAAGTTGGCGAGGGCCACGTGCAGCCGCAGCAGTCGGGCGAGGGCGTCGGAGGGGACCGCGGTGATGGTCGTCCCCCCGGCCGCCCCGGCTCCGACGGCCGAGCGGACGACGCCCTGGGCCTGCAGGGTGCGCACCGCCTCGCGCACCGCCGAGCGGCTCACCTCCAGGGAGGCGGCGAGCTCACGCTCGGCCGGCAGCTGGTCGCCCACCCGCAGGTGCCCACCGAGGATCTGCTCGTCCACCCACTGCAGCACGACCTCGTAGGCGCGCAGACCGGAGGACGCGGCCCGGGGGGAGGGGACGGCCGGGGTGTCGCCGGGGTCCGGTGCGGGGGCGTCGCTCACGTCGTCATCGTAAATGGTCAGACCTCTTGACGCCGGCACCGGGCGGCTCGTAACCTCAGCGCTCAACAAATGGTCTGACCATTGATCCCGGCTCGACCCACCGACGTGTCCTCCCTGGAGAAGCCATGACCCCACCACTGCTTTCGCCCGCGCTGACGCCGCTGGTCGGCCCGCTGCTGGCACCCACCTGGCCCACCGCCTACCGGCCCGAGCTGGACCCCGTCGCCGGGAGCCTCGCCCTGTCGGCCCTCGTCGCCGCCCTGCCGCTGCTCACCGTCTTCGTCACCCTCGGGCTGCTGCGGTGGAAGGCGCACTGGGCCGGGCTCAGCGCGGTCGCCGTCGCCGTCGTCGTGGCGGTCCTCGCCTTCCGGATGCCGGCCGGCCAGGCCCTCCTCGCCGCGTCCGAGGGTGCGACCTTCGGGCTGTTCCCCATCATGTGGATCGTCTTCACCGCGATCGTGCTCTACCAGGTGACGGTGCGCTCCGGCCGGTTCGAGGACCTCCGGGCGACCTTCCACCTCATCTCCGACGACCCCCGCATCCAGGCCGTCATCATCGCCTTCTGCTTCGGCGGGCTGCTCGAGGCGCTCGCCGGCTTCGGCGCCCCGGTCGCGATCACGGGCGTCATGCTCATGGCCGTCGGTTTCTCGCCGCTGCGGGCGGCCGCCGTCGTGCTGCTGGCCAACACGGCGCCCGTCGCCTTCGGTGCCATCGGCACCCCGATCATCACGGCGGGCACGCTGACCGGCATCCCCTACGCCGAGATCGGCGCCTACGTCGGTCACCAGACCCCCGTCGTCGCCCTCTTCGTGCCGCTCCTGCTCGTGCTCATGGCCGACGGACGACGCGGCGTGCGCCAGGTGTGGCCGCTCGCGGTCGTCGTGGGCGCCGCGTTCGCGGTCGCGCAGTGGTTCAGCGCCACGTTCCTGTCGGTCGAGCTCACCGACATCGTCGCCTCGCTCGTCGCCCTCGCTGCCGCCGTCCTCTTCCTGAGGGTGTGGCAGCCGTCGGGACGGGAGGAGGCGCTCGTCTCGCTGGACCGGGAGCGCGAGCGTGACCTCGTCGGTGCCGGTGCCGGTCTCCGTGACTCTGCGGATGCCGGTGAGCCGGCGGGCGCCGGACGTGACCCGGGCGCGGGCACGGTCGCCGCCGCAGCCCCGCGCGCGGTGGACGCCGACGAAGGCCGTGACGACCTCGACGGCCGTGCCTCCCGACTGACCCCCGGCTGCATCGGCCTGGCGCTGTTCCCGTACCTGCTCGTCATCGCCGTGTTCGCCGTGGGCAAGCTCGTGCCGGCGGTCAAGACGTGGCTCGCCGGCACCGACGTCAAGATCCCGTGGCCGGGCCTCGCGGGCGAGGTGCTCACGAGCGGCGGCACGCCGAACACGTCCGCCACCTTCACCTTCGCCTGGCTCAGCTCGCCCGGCACGATGCTGCTGCTCAGTGCGCTCGTCGTCGCCCTCGTCTACGGCGTCGGGGTGCGGGGCCTCGCCGCCGAGATGGCAGCGACGGCGACCAAGATGCGCTTCGCCTTCCTCACCGTCGCCTCGGTGCTCGCCCTCGCCTACGTCATGAACCTCTCGGGACAGACGATCACCATCGGGACGTGGATCGCCGGCACCGGTGCGGCGTTCGCCTTCCTCAGCCCGCTGCTCGGGTGGCTCGGCACCGCCGTCACCGGGTCGGACACCAGCGCCAACGCCCTCTTCGCCACCCTGCAGCAGACCGCGGCCCGGGGCGCCGGCATCGACCCGACGCTGCTCGTCGCGGCCAACACCTCCGGCGGCGTCGTCGGCAAGATGATCAGCCCGCAGAACCTCACCATCGCCGCGACCGCAGTCGGCCTGCTCGGGCGGGAGTCGGACATCCTCCGTAAGGTGCTGCCGTGGAGCATCGGACTGGTCCTCGCGATGTGCCTGCTCGTCGGGCTGCAGTCGACCGTGCTGTCGTGGATGCTCCCGTGAGCGCCGTCGCCGCCGACCTGCGGGTCGCGCTCTTCGCCACGTGCTTCAACGACACGATGTGGCCCGGCACCCCCAAGGCGGTGGTGCGACTACTCGAGCGCCTGGGCGTGCGGGTCGAGTTCCCCATGGCCCAGACCTGCTGCGGCCAGATGCTGACGAACACCGGGTACGCGCGCCGCGCGGCGCCGCTCGTCGAGCACTTCGTCGACGTCTTCGAGGGCTACGACGCGGTCATCGCACCCTCGGGCTCGTGCGTCGGCTCGGTCCGTGAGCAGCACCCGATGATCACCAGGCTGGCCGGCGACCCGGACCTCGAGAGCCGCGTCGAGGCCGTCCGCCCGACGGTGTTCGAGCTGTCGGAGTTCCTCGTCGACGTCCTCGGCGTCACCGACGTCGGGGCGTACTTCCCGCACCGCGTCACCTACCACCCGACCTGCCACTCCCTGCGGATGCTGCGCGTCGGCGACCGCCCGCTGCAGCTGCTCCGCGCGGTGCGCGGCATCGAGCTCGTCGAGCTGCCGGGCGCCGAGGAGTGCTGCGGCTTCGGCGGCACCTTCGCCCTGAAGAACGCCGACGTGTCGGTCGCCATGGGTCAGGACAAGGCCGACCACGTCCTCGAGACGGGGGCCGAGGTGCTCGTCACCGGTGACAACTCCTGCCTCGCCCACATCGGCGGCATCCTCGGCCGTCGCGGCTCGACCGTCAGGCGCCTGCACCTCGCCGAGGTACTGGCGTCCACTGAAGGAGACGTCGCGTGACCACGAGAAGCCATGCGGCACAGTCGGACACGGCCGGCCTGACAGTGGGTGGACCGGTGCAGCGCACGTCGGCCACCTTCGTCGGGATGCCCGCGTTCCCGGCATCCGCCCGTTCCGCACTGGCCAAGACGCAGCAGCGCGCCAACCTGCGCGGGGCCACCCACACGATCCGGGCCAAGCGCGCCCAGGTGGTCGCGGAGGTGCCCGAGTGGGAGGCGCTGCGCGTCGCGGGCGCCGACGCCAAGGACGAGGCGCTGACCCACCTCGCCGACTACCTCGAGCAGCTCGAGGAGAGCCTCACCGCGCGCGGCGCCGCCGTGCACTGGGCGCGCGACGCCGAGGAGGCCAACCGCATCGTCGTCGACCTCGTGCGCGCCAAGGGGGTTGACGAGGTCGTCAAGGTCAAGTCGATGGCAACGCAGGAGATCGAGCTCAACGAGGCGCTCGAGGCCGCCGGCATCGGGGCGTGGGAGACCGACCTCGCCGAGCTCATCGTGCAGCTCGGGCACGACCGTCCCAGCCACATCCTCGTGCCGGCGATCCACAAGAACCGCAGCGAGATCCGCGACATCTTCACCTCCGAGATGGGCAAGGTCGGGCGGCCCGCGCCCGACGACCTCACCGACGAGCCGGCCCGGCTGGCCGAGGCCGCGAGACTGCACCTGCGCGAGAAGTTCCTGCGCGCCAAGGTCGCGGTGTCGGGCGCGAACTTCGCCGTCGCCGACACCGGCACCCTCGTCGTCGTCGAGTCGGAGGGCAACGGGCGGATGTGCCTCACCCTGCCCGAGACCCTCATCTCCGTCGTCGGCATCGAGAAGGTGCTGCCGACGTGGGGCGACCTCGGCGTCATGCTGCAGCTGCTGCCCCGCTCGAGCACCGGCGAGCGGATGAACCCGTACACGACGATGTGGACCGGCGTCCACGACGACGACGGCCCGCAGGAGGTGCACGTCGTGCTCGTCGACAACGGCCGCAGCCACGTGCTCGCCGACCCGGTGGGCCGCCAGGCGCTCCGGTGCATCCGCTGCTCGGCCTGCCTCAACGTCTGCCCGGTGTACGAGCGCACCGGCGGGCACGCCTACGGCTCGGTCTATCCCGGCCCGATCGGCGCGGTGCTCAACCCGCAGCTGCGCGGTACGACGAGCGAGATCGACGCCTCGCTGCCGTACGCCTCCAGCCTCTGCGGGGCGTGCTTCGACGCCTGCCCCGTGCGCATCGACATCCCCGAGCTGCTCGTGCAGCTGCGCGGTACCGTGGTCGAGCAGGGGGGCCACCGCGCCGAGTCGGCGGCGATGCGCGCGGCCGCGTGGGTGCTGTCCGACCCCAAGCGGCTCGCCATCGCACAACGCGGGGCCACCCTCGCCGGGCGCATCGTCGGCGACCGCACGGTGCGCCGGGTGCCGGGGCTCGGAGGGTGGACCGACGCCCGCGACCTGCCGACGCCCCCGACGGAGACGTTCCGGCAGTGGTGGGCCCGCGAGCACGCCGACGGCCACGCGGGCGACGAGCAGGGAGGCGGGCGATGAGCCCCACGAGCGCCCGCGACGAGATCCTGGCGCGCGTGCGGGCGGCCACGGCCGACGTGACCGCCCCGGTCGGCGACCGGGGGGCCACCCCGGTCGTCGAGGTCGCCTCACCCGGCGCCCACGAGACGGTCGAGCTGTTCGCCGAGAACGTCGCCGACTACCGCGCCGTCGTCGTGCGCGTCCCCGCCGCCGAGGTCGGCGCCGCGGTCGCCCGGGCCCTGCGCGACGCCGGATGCCGGTCGGTGGCCGTCCCCGACGGGCTCGACGCCGCGTGGGTGGCCGCCCTCACCCAGGGCATGCCCGAAGCCACGGACGCCACCGCCGACGGGTCGCACCGGCTCCGGGTGGTGCGCGAGAGCGACGCCACCACGGCGCAGGCGCTCGACGAGATCGACGGGGTCGTCACGGCATCCGCGGTCGGGGTGGCGACGACGGGGACGATCGTGCTCGACCACGGGCCTGACCAGGGTCGACGGGCGCTGACCCTCGTCCCCGACGTCCACGTCTGTGTGGTCCGGGCGGACCAGGTCGTGCACGACGTGCCCGAGGCGGTGGCCCGTCTGCGGCCCGGTGCGTCGCCGCGGCCGCTCACGTGGGTCAGCGGGCCGAGCGCGACGAGCGACATCGAGCTGCAGCGGGTCGAGGGCGTGCACGGGCCCCGCACCCTCGTCGTGGTCGTCGCCGAATGAGGGGACGGCGTCACAGCAGGGTGGTGAGCACCCCGCCGTCGGCGCGCAGCGCCGCCCCGTTGACGGCCGACGAACGAGGGCTGGCGAGGTAGGCCAGCAGCCCGGCCAGCTCGTCGGGCTCGATGAACCGGCCGAGCAGCGAGGTCGGTCGCTCGGCGGCCAGGGCGGTGCGCAGGGCGGCGGGGTCCAGGCCCTGCTGCCGGGCGAGGCCCTCGACCGCGTCGGCGACGCCGTCCGACCACGTGGGCCCGCCCAGCACCGTGTTGACGGTGACGGCCGTGCCGCGGGTCAGCTTCGCCAGCCCGTTGCCGAGCGCGAGGAGCGCCGCCTTGGTCACGCCGTAGTGGACCATGTTGGCGGGGACGTCGACCCCCGACTCGCTGCCGACGAAGAGCACCCGGCCCCAGCCGCGTTCGAGCATCGGGGGCAGCAGGTGCCGCGAGAGGCGCACGGCGCTCATGAGGTTGACCTCGAGGTAACGGTGCCACTCGTCGTCGGCGACGTCGGTGAACGCGGCGACGCCGAAGAGGCCGACGTTGTTGACGAGGACGTCGACCGGCCCGAGCGCGTCGAGCTCGGCGAGCAGCCGGCCGACCTCCGTGCGCTCGGCGACGTCGGCGGCGATGCCGTGCACCCGCACCGCGGGCGACGGAGCGGCGGCGACGAGGCGCGCGACGGCATCCTCGACGCGGCCGGCGTCGCGCCCGTGCACGACGACGGACATCCCCTCGGCCACGAGGGCGGCGGCGACGGCGTGGCCGATGCCCTGGGTGGAGCCGCTGACGAAGGCGGTGCGGCCGGTGAGGTCGAGGTCCATGGTGATCCTTCCATTTGCTTGCTTGAGCAAGTGAATCTAGGTTGGTTTGCTTGCTCAGGCAAGTCATGGACGGGGCTGGCCCTAGGCTGGTGGGCATGGCCGAGACCCGTTCCGACCCCGGGCTGCAGGGCGACGACCTGCGCACCTGGGTCGCCCTCGCGACCGTCATGGAGTGGCTGCCCGTCGCCCTCGACGAGCAGCTGCAGCGCACGGCGGGGCTCTCGCACTTCGAGTACGGCGTGCTCTTCGCCCTGTCGCAGGCGCCCGAGGGCCGTCTGCGGATGAGCGTGCTGGCGGGCTACGCCAACAGCTCGCTCTCGCGTCTCTCGCGCGCGGTCACCCGGCTGGAACGCCAGGGCTGGGTGCGTCGCGAGGCCGACCCTGCCGACGGGCGCTCGACCCTCACCGTCCTCACCCCGGAGGGGAGGGCGCGCTACGACCTCGCCACCCCCGGCCACGCCGACACCGTGCAGCGGCTCGTCCTCGCCCCGCTCACCCGGGCGCAGCAGCGGCAGCTGCGCGAGGTGGCGGGTCGCATCGCGGCCGCGGTCCGTGACGAGCCCGGCTGGACGCCGCCGGTCGCCTGAACGCGGGCCGGGCCGACCGGCGACGCGCCCGGGTCACATGGTGGGAAATGCCCGGCTCCCGGCATCCTCGGGTGACACGCTGGTCGCCATGCGCCCGGTCACCCAGTCCCGCAAGCTCCGCGACGTCTGCTACGAGATCCGCGGACCGGTGCTGGCCGAGGCCAAGCGGCTCGAGGACGAGGGCCAGCGCATCCTCAAGCTCAACATCGGCAACCCCGCCCCGTTCGGGTTCGAGGCGCCGCAGGACATCCTCGTCGACGTCATCCGCGAGCTGCCGACGGCGCAGGGCTACAGCGACAGCAAGGGCATCCTCTCGGCCCGTCGCGCGGTCGCCCAGCACTACGAGGTGCGCGACTTCCCGCCCGTCAACGTCGAGGACATCTACCTCGGCAACGGCGTCAGCGAGCTCATCGTCATGGCGATGCAGGGGCTGCTCGACAACGGCGACGAGGTGCTGCTGCCCGCCCCCGACTACCCGCTGTGGACCGCCGCGACGAGCCTCGCCGGCGGCAGGCCCGTGCACTACGTCTGCGACGAGCAGGCCGACTGGGCGCCCGACGTCGACGACATCGCGAGCAAGATCACCGACCGCACCAGGGCGATCGTCGTCATCAACCCCAACAACCCGACCGGGGCCGTCTACCCGCGCCCGGTGCTCGAGGCCATCACCGAGCTCGCCCGGCGCCACGACCTCATCCTCATGGCCGACGAGATCTACGACAAGATCCTCTTCGACGGCGCCACGCACACCTCCGTCGCGGCCGTCGCGCCCGACCTGCTGTGCCTGACCTTCAACGGGCTGTCCAAGGCCTACCGCGTCGCCGGCTTCCGCTCGGGCTGGCTCGCCATCACCGGCCCGAAGGAGCACGCGCGCAGCTACATCGAGGGACTGACCATCCTCGCCAACATGCGCCTCTGCGCGAACGTGCCCGCGCAGCACGCCATCCAGGTCGCCCTCGGCGGCTACCAGTCGATCAACGAGCTCATCCTCCCCGGTGGGCGGCTTCTCGAGCAGCGCAACGTCGCCCACGAGCTGCTCAACCAGATCGAGGGCGTGTCGTGCACGAAGCCGCAGGGGGCGCTCTACCTCTTCCCGCGCCTGGACCCGGACGTGTACGCCGTCGACGACGACGAGAAGTTCGCCCTCGACCTGTTGCGTGACCAGAAGCTGCTCATCGTGCAGGGCACCGGCTTCAACTGGCCGACGCCCGACCACTTCCGCCTCGTCTTCCTCCCGCGGGTCGAAGAGCTCGAGGATGCCGTGGGGCGCATCGAGAAGTTCCTCGCCACCCACGCGCGTCGCTGAGTGTCACCCGGTCCCATCCCGTGACGGCCGGCGGGTCAGCCGCGGGTGGAGGCCCACCACTTCAGCAGGGCCCCGAGCGCGACGGCCCAGACCACCGTCAGCACGAGCGCGATGCCGATCGCGAGCCAGGCCTGGCGTCGGCCCGCCCGCTCGCGGCGCGCGAGGCTGAGACCGGCCAGGGCGAGGGCGAGCAGCTGGGGCACGAAGCAGAAGCCGAGCAGCACGCCGGCCACCGCCGACACCACCGCGCCCCGGGCGAGCGGCGCCTCCGAGGCGAGCCGTACGTCGTCGGGGCGCAGCCTCGGGGGACGATCGGGGTCGGTCACGCGTTCAGGGTAGCGATGAGCCGTTCCCGTCTCCGCCACGCGACCGTGACGCTCGCCGCCCTCGCCACGCTGGCGACGGTGGCCGCGTGCGGCGGCGACCCCACGGCATCCGACCTGCCCTCGGGGGTATACCAGGCGCGGCCGGGCATCACGACCGAGGAGGCCGACTTCGTCATCGCCGCCGGCAAGCTCGGCGTGACGGTGACCGGCGAGAGCGTCGACGACGACATCGAGACCGGCACGACGACGTGCTGGGCCCTCGACAGCGGTGGCGCGACGCTGGCGCAGGTGGCGGTCGATGACGGCGGGCGCCCGCTCGGCAACGAGGGCGACGCGCTGCGCACGAAGCGGCTCATGGCCGCCGGCGTGCAGACGTTCTGCCCCGACCACGACGACCAGATCCCGTCGCTCGAGCTGCCGTGAGGGGTCCGCCCGGTGGCGGCGGCGGAATAGCCCACGACGGGGATGCCGTTGGCCTGGGTGTGAGCACCCCGACCCGACCGCAGCTGAACATCCTCGACCTCGTGCCCGTCCTCGAGGACGGCACCGCCGCCGAGGCAATCGCCGCGACGGTCGACGTCGCGCAGCACGCCGACCGGTGGGGCTACGGGCGCTACTGGATGGCCGAGCACCACAACATGCGCGGCGTGGCGTCGAGCTCGACGGCGGTGCTCATCGGGCACGTCGCCGACAAGACGGAGCGCATCCGCGTCGGCTCCGGCGGGATCATGCTGCCCAACCACGCGCCGTACGTCGTCGCCGAGCAGTTCGGCACGCTGGCCACGATGCACCCCGGACGCATCGACCTCGGCCTCGGCCGCGCCCCGGGCACCGACCCGCTGACGAGCCGGGCCCTGCGCCGCAACGACATGGCGGCGATGAACTTCGCCGGCGAGGTCGAGGAGCTGATCGGCTACCTCGGCGAGCCCGATCCCGACGCCAGGGTGCGGGCCATCCCGGGGGAGGGGACGCACGTGCCGGTGTGGATCCTCGGGTCGAGCCACGGCGGGGCGCAGGTCGCGGCCTCGCTCGGGCTGCCGTACAGCTTCGCGTCCCACTTCGCGCCGGCCATGCTCATGAGCGCGCTGCAGGTCTACCGCGACCGGTTCGTGCCCTCGACCGAGCCGGGCGGGTTCGACGCGCCCCGCACGATGGCGGCGGCCAACATCATGGTGGCCGACTCCGAGAAGGAGGCCGAGCGCCTCTTCACCAGCGTGCTCAGCCGGTTCCACGGCATCATCACCGGTCGCCGCGGCGGCGTGCTCAAGCCGGAGGGCGACATCGAGAGCCTCATGGGCTCGTGGTCGCCGGCCGAGCGGCAGGCCGTCAGCGAGATGATCCGGGTGTCGTTCGTCGGCACACCCGACCAGGTGCGCGACCGGCTGCAGGAGTTCACCGACGCGACGGGCGTCGACGAGGTCGTCGTCACGTGCGGTGCCTACGACCACGACGACCGGCTGCGCAGCTTCGAGCTGCTCGCCGACGCGTGGAGCTGACGCTCCGCCCGGAGCCGACCACACCGCATCCCCTCCCGCCCACCTCATCTGGAAGGCTGCCGCCATGACCGCCAGCGACTCGACCGGGCGCGACGAGCGCCGCGTCACCCTGACCCGCGACTCCGAGGGCCACTACACCGTGCGCAACGACCGCGGTGGCTCGGTCACGACGAGCTCGGGCACCGACGAGCTCTCGCCCGTCGAGCTGTTGCTCGCCGGGATCGCGGGCTGCACCGCCGTCGACGTCGACACCGTGACGACGCGACGCGCAGAGCCGGAGTCGTTCGAGATCGAGGTGAGCGCCGACAAGGTCAAGGACGAGCAGGGCAACCACCTCAAGGACATCGAGATCACCTTCCGGGTGCGCTTCCCCGACGACGAGGGCGGCGACAAGGCCCGCGCCATCCTGCCCAGCCTCGTGCGCCGCAGCCACGAGGAGTTCTGCACCGTCAGCCGCACGGTCATGCTCGGCGCCGACGTCACCGCCACCATCGAGTGACCTGACCGCCACCGTCGAGTGGCCACGTCCCGACGCCCCCTCGACCGTCGAGGCCACTTCCCGACGCGCTGGCGTCGCTCAGCGGGTCGCGGCCGGGGCGTCGACCCAGTCGATCGGGTCGCCCCAGCCGAGGGCGCCGACCCCGTGGTGGTCGAGCGCCCGCACGGCGAGGGTCCGCCGGTGGGCCGCGAAGGTGAGCACGTGGGCGACCATCGCCCCGTACGTGCACGTGCGCGGTGGGTCGCACTCGGCGTCGACGAAGACGTCGTCGAGCCGCCCCTGCTCGACCGCCTCCCGCACGTGCCCGACGAAGACGGGCGCCGCGTCCGCGAGCCGTCGGCGGGCCGAGGTCATCGACTCGCGCTCCTCGAGCGACCAGTCGTAGTCTTCCCCGGCCATCCGCGCGTTCCACATCGCCATCTGCCCGACGAGCCGGCTGACGAGGGTGCGCAGCGTCGACGGGTCGGGGTCGTCGTCGATGCCGACGACGATCGGCTCGTCGAGCTGCGCGTCTGTGAGGCGGGAGGCCTCGTCGGCGATGCGGCCCGTGAGCCACACGTGGTGGGCGACCATGCTCTGCAACAGGTCCATGGCTGTCACTCTCTGCTGGGCCGGCAGCCGGATGCCGCTCGGCGGGGTGAAGTGGACACCGCTCGCGCCCTCGAGGCGCAGGATGCCGGGTCGCTCGCGCCAGGCGCTGGGCGTGCGGCCGTACGCGCGTCGGAAGGCGCGGGTGAACGCCTCGTGCGAGCCGTAGCCGGCTTCGACCGCGACGTCGACGACCCCGGTGTCGGGGCTGGTCGCGAGCCGGTGGGCGGCGCGTTCGAGCAGCACGCGGCGTCGCAGTGCCGCCGCGGTCTCGCCGGCGATGGCGCTGACGACCCGGTCGAGGTGGAAGCGCGAGAGGTGCACGCGGGCGGCGACCTCGTCGCCGCCCAGGTTCGGCTCGTCGAGGGTGTCGACGAGCACCGCGAGCCAGGCGGCGAAGGCGTCCCTGCCTGCTGCACCGGTGGTGGTCATGTCGACCATCGTGACGCGGTCGACCCCGCCGTGGCTTGATCCCCCTTGCTCACCCGCCCCCTCACCGTCGAGTGGCCACTTCCCGACGCCACCCACCCCGTCGAGTGGCCAGTTGCTGACGCCACCCACCCCGTCGAGTGGCCACGTGCCGACTCCTAGGCTGGCCGTCGTGAGCAGCGCCACCGACCAGCCCTACGTCCTCGACGAGACCACGCCGGCCTACTACCGTCGGCTCGACGGGACGACCTTCGCGCCGACCGTGCACGCCCAGGGGGCCTGGCGCACCGACGAGCAGCACATGGCCCCGGTTAGCGGACTGCTCGCCCACGCCATCGACGCGCATGAGCCGCGCGAGGGCATGCACGTCGGGCGCATCACCTTCGACATCCTCGGCTTCATCCCCGCCCGGCCGGGCGTCGTCGCCGTGCGAACGACCCGGCCCGGTCGCACCATCGAGCTCGTCGAGGCCGAGCTGCAGGTCGACGGTCGCGCCGTCGTGCGCGCCACCGCGTGGCGTCTGGCCCACCACGACTCGGCGGACGTCGCCGGCCTTGAGCTCGAGCCGATGGGAGCACCCGAGAGCTTCCCCCTCTGGCACGGCGCCGAGACGTGGGGCGGCGGCTACATCCGCGGTCTCGAGATCCGCATCGCGGAGGGTCGCCGCCCGGGGCGCGCGCAGGCGTGGCTGCGCACCGACTTCGCGCTCGTCGACGGGGAGACCTCGAGCCCGACGACCGACCTCGTCCGGCTCGTCGACACGGCCAACGGCGTTGCGGTGCGGGCCTCCCCGCTCGAGTGGATGTTCCCCAACGTCGACCTGACCATCCACCTGCTGCGCGAGCCGGTACCCGGCTGGGTGGGCCTCGACACCCGCGTCAGCATGGGCGCCGGCGGCCTCGGCATCACGTCGACCACCCTGCACGACGTCGACGGCCCGGTCGGACGCGCCGAGCAGATCCTCACCGTGCGGCGGATGCCGGGTCGCTGACTCCCATCAGGAAGTGGCCTCTCGACGGTTCCAGGGGCGTCGGGACGTGGCCTCTCGACGGGTCAGGTGGGGGTGGTGCCGGGGAGGCCGAGGCCGACGACGACCATCTCGACGAGCCGCGGGCCGATCGCGGCGACGAACTCCGGGCCGAGGTCGCGCAGCGGCCCCTCGAGCGTGAGCATGGCCAGGCCGTGCACCGTCGACCACGCGAGGGCCTCCGCGCCCGGCCGCTGCGAGGCGGGCAGCACCCCCGAGTCGAGCATGGCGTCGAGGGCGTCGCCGAGCAGCTGGTACGGGGTGCGCCCGCCGAGCCCCGCGGCATCCGGCGAGGCGGCGCGACGCAGGTCGGTCGGAACGGCGAAGGCGGCGCGGAAGAGGCCCGGCTGCTCCATGGCGAAGCGCAGGTAGCCGATGCCGACGGCCCGCAGCCGCGCCTGCGCCCGCTCGCCCTCGTCGGCGCCCTCGTGAGCGCCCCCCTCGGCGACCGCCCCCACGTGCCGGTCGACCTCGTCGGCCATGGTGTCGGCCGCGAGCGACTGGGCCATCGAGACGACCTCGTCGAGCAGGGCGTCGCGGTCGGAGAAGTGGCGGTAGGCGGCGTTGGCCGACACGCCGACGCGGCGGGTCGCCTCGCGCAGCACGACGGCGTCGGGCCCTCCCTCGCGGGCGAGGTCGAGGCCGGCGTCGAGCAGCGCGCGCCGCAGGTCGCCGTGGTGGTAGGTCGAACGGGTCGCCGGCTCCGGTCTCTCGGGGAGGGGGGCGGCCGCGGACATCACCTGCTCATTGTGCTCCCCGGCCCCCGAGGGTGGGGGCGAGGGCGGGTGCCGGCGGGGGACGGGCGGGGCAGGGCGTGCCCGGCGGGTCGGATGCCCTGTGAAACCCTCAGGTATGCCGGTGCCGCCCGAGGTCGTCGACGCCGCACGCGGCGCCGCCCGGGTCGTCGTCGTCACCGGGGCCGGCATGTCGGCCGAGAGCGGGGTCGCCACCTTCCGCGACGAGCAGACCGGTCTGTGGGCCCGCTACGACGCGGAGGACCTCGCGAGCGTCGAGGCCTGGGAACGGGACGCGCCCTTCGTGTGGGCTTGGTACGTCTCGCGGTTCGCCTCGCTCGCGGTCGTCGAGCCCAACGCCGGTCACCGTGCCGTCGCCGCATGGGCGGGGCTGTCGGGGGTGTCCCGGGTCGACGTCGTCACCCAGAACATCGACGACCTGCACGAGCGCGGCGGCAGTGACGAGGTCGTGCACCTGCACGGGTCGGCCACGGCGTTCCGGTGCGAGTCGTGCGACGCCCCGTGGCCCGGGACGGTCGCT
The DNA here is from genome assembly GCF_003635045.1 of Terracoccus luteus. NCBI lineage: Bacteria > Bacillati > Actinomycetota > Actinomycetes > Micrococcales > Intrasporangiaceae > Terracoccus > Terracoccus luteus. The sequence continues at coordinate 4,006,042 of NZ_RBXT01000001.1, forward strand.
GCGCCCGACGTGCCCGTCGCCCGCATCGAGCCGCCGACGTGCCCCGTGTGCGGCGCTCGGGTGCGCCCCGGGGTCGTCTGGTTCGGGGAGCCGCTGCCCACCGACGCGTGGGACCGCGCCGTCGACCTCGTCTCCGCGGCCGACCTCGTGCTCGTCGTCGGGACCTCGGGCCTCGTCTTCCCGGCGGCGGGCCTGCCGGCCGTCGGGCGGGCCGGTGGCGCCGTCGTCGTCGAGATCAACCCCGTCGAGACGGAGACCTCCGACGTCGCCGACCACCGGTGGCGAGAGACCGCGGCGGTGGCCCTGCCGGCCCTCGTCAGCGCCCTGCGAACAGCTCGCTGACGCAGTCGTCGAACATCGTCGTGTGGGCCGCGACGTCGGCGGCCGTCGTGGCCGGTGACATCAGCGCCATGTTGTGGAACGGCGTCAGCAGGATGCCCCGATTGAGGGCGTAGAGGTGCAGGTACTGCTGCAGCTCGAAGTCGTCGCTCTCGTGGGCCTCCTGGCCGGTGCGCGGCGGGCGGGGCACGAAGGTGTACTCGGCTCGTGCGCCGAGCCGGGTGACGTTCCACCCCGCCCCGACGCGGTCGACCGCGGCCTGCACGCCGTCGGCCCAGGCGTCGGCGAGCGGCACCATGTGCTCGAAGGCCGCCGGGGTCATGACGTGCTCGAGGGTGGCCCGCATGGCGGCCGACGAGAGCCCGTTGCCGGCCAGCGTGCCGCCGACACCGCCCACGTCGATGTCCTCCAGCTCGACGGACCGTGCGATGCGGTCGGCGATGTCGGCGGTGAACCCGAAGGTGCCGCAGGGGATCCCGCCACCGATCGACTTGCCGATGACGAGGAGGTCGGGTTGCAGCCCGTGGGCGCCGGTGTAGCCGGACGGCCCCGCGCAGACCGTGTGCGTCTCGTCGTTGACGAGCAGCGCGCCGTAGCGGGTGGCGAGCTCGCGCACGCCCTCGTTGTAGCCGGGGTCGGGCAGCACGATGCCGATGTTCGTGAGCGCCGGCTCGACGAGCACGGCGGCGACGTCACCGTGGGCCAGGGCCCGCTCGAGCGCCTCGAGGTCGTTGAACTCGACGACCCGAGTCGTCTCCGACACCGGGACGGGCGGGCCGATGGTGCTCGGCCGGTCGATCGTCTCGCCGTGGTCGTCGAGCGTCGCGAACGTCTCGTCGACCGAGCCGTGGTAGCACCAGTTGTGCACGACGACCTTGCTGCGGCCCGTCAGCAGGCGGGCGTAGCGCAGGGCGTGCCGGTTGGCGTCGGTGGCCGTCAGGGTGAACTGCCAGTAGGGCAGCCCGAAGCGCTCGGCCAGCCCCTGCGACACCGCGATGGCGTCGTCGGTCGGCAGCATCGTCGTGATGCCGCGCGACAGCTGGCGCGTCACCGCCTCGACGGTCGCGGCGGGGGAGTGGCCCATCATCGCGCCGGTGTCGCCGAGGCACAGGTCGACGTGGTCGATGCCGTCGACGCACGTGAAGTGCGCCCCCTCGGCGCTCTCGACGAAGACGGGGAAGTCGCCGGGCCACTTGACCATCCAGCTCATCGGCACGCCGCCGGGCATGTGGGCGCGGGCCCGTTCGGCCAGGGCCGCCGACCGGGGCCGGGCCGCCCGGAAGGCCTCGCGTTCGCGCTCGTGCAGCCGGGCGAGCCGGTCGCGGTCGAGGGGGGTGACGTCGGTCGTCCGGTTGCTCACGCCCCCGATTGTGTCGAATGCCGGTCGGCGAGGGAAGCGGTCGCCTGATGGGAGGTCGACGACGGGTTCCGTAGGCACCCGGCTCCGCTACGACGGCATCCGTGGCGACTGCGGCTCCCGCGACGACGCCGACGGGGCATACTCGGCGGCATGGCGACCCTCGACCCGCGCTCGCTCAGCCTCTGGCACGACACCCTCGACGAGACCGTCGTGCCCCGGCCCGCGCTGCTCGGCGACGTCGAGGCCGACGTCGCCGTGGTGGGCGCCGGCTACACCGGGCTGTGGACCGCGCTGCACCTCGTGCGCACCGACCCCTCCCTGCGCGTCGTCGTGCTCGAGAAGGAGTTCGCCGGGTTCGGCGCCTCGGGCCGCAACGGGGGCTGGTGCTCGGCGCTCTTCCCGACGTCGCTGCGCCGGCTGGCCCGTGAGGGTGGGCGTGAGGGTGGGCGTGAGGGTGGTCGCGAGGGTGCGGTGCGGCTGCAGCGCATGCTCCACCGGACCGTTCCCGACGTCGGACGGATCGCGGCCGAGGAGGGCATCGACTGCCACTTCGACCAGGGCGGCTACCTGTCGGTCGCGCGCAACGCCGCGCAGCTGCAGCGCGAGCACGCCGACGTGGAGGAGTACCGCTCCTGGGGCTTCGGCGACTCCGACCACCGGCTGCTCGACCCCGGGGAGGTGGCCGAGACGACCGGCATCGCCGGCGCCCTCGGCGGGGTGTACACGCCCCACTGCGCGGCGATCCACCCGGCGCGGCTCGTCCGGGGCCTGGCCCGAGCGGTCGAGCGGCGCGGCGTCGTCGTCCACGAGGGGACCCGGGCGACGCAGGTCGCCTCCGGCCGGGTCGTCACGCCGCACGGCACGGTCCGGGCCGAGCACGTCGTGCTCGCCACCGAGGGGTACACGCCGACCGTCCCCGGGCGCCGTCGCGCGGTGGCGCCCGTCTACTCCCTCATGGTGGCCACCGAGCCCCTGGCCGACGACGTGCTCGAGCAGGTCGGCCTGCGCGACCGCACGACCTTCAGCGACAAGCGCCACCTCACGATCTACGGGCAGCGCACCCGCGACGGGCGCCTCGCGTTCGGCGGTCGCGGCGCGCCGTACCACTTCGGCTCCCGGGTGCAGCCGGCCTTCGACCGTGACGACCGGGTGCACGAGCACCTGCGCGGCATCCTGCGCGAGCTGTTCCCGGTGCTGCGTGACACCCGCTTCACCCATGCCTGGGGCGGCAACCTCGGGGTGCCCCGTGACTGGTTCCCCTCGGTGCGGCACGACCGGCGCACGGGGCTCGGGTTCGCCGGTGGCTACGTCGGCGACGGCGTCGCGACCGCGGCGCTCGCCGGTCGCACCCTCGCGGCGATGATCACGGGCGAGGACCCCGACGACCTCGCCTCGCTGCCGTGGGCGAACCGCTCGTCCCGCTCGTGGGAGCCCGAGCCGCTGCGGTGGCTCGGCGTCAACGCCGTCACGGCGCTCATGACCGCGGCCGACCGCCAGGAGCAGCGCACCGGCCGGCCGTCCCGCCTCGCGTCGACGTTCTGGTCGGCCGTCGGCCAGTGACGCCCCGGCCGTCGCGCAGGTCAGGATGCCGGGTGGTCAGGATGCCGGGTGGCCGGCCCCAGCGGCGGCGGACCCCGTCGCGTCGGTGAAGGCGCCGTCGACGAGCAGCGGGACGAGGTCGCTGGCGTCGAGCTCGGCCGCCACGTCGACGTCGTCACCGAACCCGGCCTCGACCAGCTCGACTCCGCTCGCGCTCGCCCGGAGCGCCGTCCCGACGTCGTCGGCCACGACGTCCCAGGCCGCGAGCGCGGCGCGCGCCTCGGGGCTGAGCAGCAGCGGGCCGGCCCGGTGCTCGAGCTCGTCGACGACGGCGGCCACGACCGCACCGGCGCCCCAGAGGTCCTCGACGGCGGGTCGCAGCGAGCCGTCGGCCCAGCGCTCCCCGGCCGGCACGACGACGAGCGCCGTCGGGTGCCCGGCAGAACGCACGAGGCGGTCCACGAGCCAGCGACCCACCGCCGCACGGGTGCGCAGCGAGGCCGCGACGACCTCCGCGCCGGCGTCGGCGAGCAGCCCGGTGACGGTGCTGCCGTTGGGTGAGGGCAGCACCACCGCGTCGAGCCACTCGGCCCGGCGGACCGAGCCCGGTGAGAGCGAGACCGCCGCCGGGTCGCCCGCTGCCTGACGACGCCCGACCGCGAGTACCGCACCGTGCTCGGCCGCGAAAGCCGCGGCGGTCCCGTCGGCCCACCGGTACGGGTGCACCCGGGCGCCGCGGTCGAGGGCGACCGACACGGTGGTCGTGAAGCTGAGCACGTCGACGACGACGGCGAGCACCCGCTCACCGCGCGCCACGGCATCCGCGACGAGGGCGACGGAAGGCGGCCCCCACTCGAGACGGACGGTGTTGGCCTGCTGCAGGTGCGCCGAGTTCGCCCGTGGTCCAACGGGTTCCATCATGTCAGCCACGATCGCCCCGGGCGTCGAGCGCCGCCACGAGCCGCTTGGGGGCGGTGAGGCGGTAGGAGGCGTCGAGCAGCTCGCCCACCTCGGCCCAGTCGACCGCCTCGACGGACCCGGCCGGGCGGAAGTCGAGGCCCAGCCAGCCGGAGGGCCCGAGGTAGGCCGGCTCGAACACGCGCTCGTCGTCGAGCAGCGCCGGTCGCTCGTCGGGGTCGGGCACGAAGAGCACCGAGCAGCCGTACCGGTCGGAGCCGTGGTCGCCCTTGACCGAACCGCCGTAGTAGGCAAAGACCTTGACGGTGTGGAACGTCGGTCGCCCGTGGGCGACCTTCTCGGCCGCCTCCGGCAGGGCGAGGCAGAGCCGGCGTAGACGCTCCAGGTAGGGGTCGTCGGGGTCGAACCGTCGCGGGTGGCTCACCGGCCCAGCGTAGGGCCCGGTCAGCTCGCGCAGGCCCCGGCGCAGCCGTCGGGTCCGCACCCGCCACCGCAGCCGGTGGCGACCGGCTCGGCGACCTCGTGCCGGTGCTCCCACGCGGTGGCGAGGGCGTCGGCGAAGACCTGCGTGGGCTGGGCGCCGGAGACGCCGTACTTGCGGTCGAGCACGACGAAGGGGACCCCGGTGATGCCGATCATCTTCGCGGTGGCCTCGTCGCTGCGGACGTGGTTGCCGTAGTCGTGGCCGGCGAGGGCCTGCACCACCTCGTCGCGGTCGAGGCCGACCTCGGCGGCGAGGTCGGCCAGCACCTCGCGGTCGCCGATGGCCAGGCCTTCGGCGAAGTAGGCCCGCAGGAGGCGGGCGTGCATCTCGCCGCCGAGGCCGTGCTCGGTGGCGAGATGCACGACGCGGTGGGCGTCGAAGGTGTTGCCGTGCCGGGCCCGGTCGAAGTCGACGGGCAGGCCGAGCTCGCGCATCTGGGCGGCGAGCGACTCGTGCTGGGCCACCATCTGCTCTCGGCTGGCGCCGTACTTCTGGGCCACGAGGTCGACGACGGTCTGCTCCGACACGGCGGGGGCGTCGCGGTCGAGCTCGAAGCTGTGCCACACCAGCTCGACCTCGTCGCGGTGCTCGAAGCCGGCCACCGCCTCCTCGAGGCGGGCCCGCCCGAGGTAGCAGAACGGGCAGACGATGTCGGTCCAGATGTCGAGTCTCACGCCTGCGCAACGCCCGGGCCCCCGGCTCTCTTCCCGGTCGCGCCCGGTCGCGCCCGGCCCGGCCACCCGGCATCCGGCGAACCGTACGTATCAGACGGCCGTCGACGCCCTCTGCTCCGTCGAGATCGGTCGCACCGGGCGACCGAGTCGGGGGAAGGACGGCCTGTCATGGGCACTCTCACCACCAAGGTCCGGTCGCCGCTGGCGCTGGGCCTCGGCATCCTCGCCGCCGCGAGCCTCTCCGTCGGGTCGGCCACGGCCGCCACGCCGGACGCCGCGACGACGAAGGCGCCGGCCAACACGACGAGCACGGTCGGGCTGACGGGCGACGCCCGCAGTGCCGGCGTCGCGAAGTTCGGGTCGGCGGTCACCGACGCCCAGGCGCTCGACGCGTACTGGACGCCGGCCCGCATGAAGGCGGCGACGCCCGTCGAGGACAGCAAGGCCTACGAGGCGCAGGTCGCGGCCTTCGTCGCCAAGCAGGCCGTCCAGCAGCGGTCGGGCGTCAAGACGACGAGCAACGACGGGCCGGCCCGTAGCGTCGGTGGCGCGACGAGCAAGGTGTTCACGGGCAAGGGCGCGGTGGGCACCAACGCCTACAACCCGAACCTGCCGTACTACGTGCCGACCGCCTACACGATGGGCAAGGTGTTCTTCACCAACGCCCTCGACGGCCGCACGTACGTCTGCTCGGCCACCATCGTCAACAGCGAGGGCAAGGACTCGGTCTGGACGGCCGGGCACTGCGTCCACGGCGGCTCCGGCGGCACGTGGCACCGCAACTGGGCGTTCGTGCCGGCGTACGACGACGACCTGTCGAACCCGCGGCCGTACGGCACGTGGACGGCGGCCTACCTCAGCTCGCGCAGCGCCTGGACCGGCAGCTCGGACTTCAGCCAGGACATCGGCGTCGCGACGATGAACACGAACTGGGGCTGGCACATCGTCGACTACTTCGGCGGCCAGGGCATCACGGTCAACCGGGGCAAGAACGTCTACGACTACGCCTTCGGCTACCCGGCCGAGTCGCCGTTCGACGGGGGCAACCTCATGCGGTGCTCGGGGACGACCTCGCCCGAGTGGGACGCGGTGTTCTTCTGGTCGCAGACGGTCAAGATCCCGTGCGACATGACCCGTGGCAGCAGCGGCGGTGCGTGGCTCTTCGGCTACGACGGCAACTGGGGCTGGCTCAACGGCGTCAACAGCCGCATCGACCGCATCGTCGGCCCGAGGATCATGCTCTCGCCGTACTTCGACGACGACGCCTGGTCGCTGTACAACTTCACCCGCTACAACTGACGGCCGGGCGCTCCGGCGCCCTCCCCGTCACCAGCCGCTACGTCACTGCTCACCGAGAGTGAGCAGTGACGTAGCGCTGTGTGTGTCCGAATCGTGGAGTTCGAGGGGGGATGCGCGTCCTACGTCAGTGCTCACCCAAGGTGAGCAGTGTCGCGGGCGTGGGCGTGGGGGGTGGCCGAGGGGAGTGGCCCCACGGGGTCCCGAACCTCGGTCCGGATGCCGGGCAGCCGGGTGGGTGGGTCAGTCCGCCGCCGCGACGCGCGCGACGACGGCCGCGGCCGACTCCTCGGCGCGGGTCTCGGGGAGCCAGTGACCGGCATCCACCTCGACGAGCTCGTAGGGGCCGGTCACGTGCTCGGCCGTCAGCGACGCGGCGCGGCGGCCCAGGGCGAAGTCGCGGCTGCCCCACACGTACGTCGTCGGGACCGTCACGCGGTGGGCGCCGAGCGTCGACGAACGCGTCGCCCGGTACCAGCCCAGGGGCCCGCTGAGGTCGCGCGGCCGACCGAGGTGGGCGGCGTAGCGGCGGGCGTCGTCGAGCGGCAGGCCGGTGTCGGTCAGCACCGACGTGAGGCGCCGCGCGAGCAGCTGCTCGGGCAGCCACGGCACCTGCACGGCGGCCATGTACCACGAGCGCCGGCGCTGGTCCCACCCGTCGCGCAGCGCCCGCGAGAGGGCGGCCGGGTGGGGTGTCGACAGCACGGTGAGCGAGGCGACCCGGTCGGCGTGGTGGGCGGCGAGCAGCCACGCGACGGCACCGCCCCAGTCGTGCCCGACGACGTGGACGCGGTGGTGGCCGGTGGCCGCCTCGACGGCGTCGGCGAGCGCGACGACGTCCGCGACGAGGTGCTCGAGGCGGTAGGGCGCGACCCCGCGGGGTCGGGCGCCGGGGGAGTAGCCCCGCTGGTCGGGCGCGAAGGTACGCAGGCCGGCTGCCGCCAGCAGCCGCGCGACCGGGCGCCAGCTCGTGCGGTCGGTCGGGAAGCCGTGCAGCAGCAGCACGGGGATGCCGTCGAGCGGCCCGTCGTCGGTCACCTCGAAGCGCAGGCCGTCCCGCCCGAACCCGGTCAGCCGCTCGTCCACCATGGGCACAGCCTGCCACCCGCCCTGGCGCGTCCTCCTACCCTTGTCGCCATGACCGCCGTGCCCGCCCTGCCCGCCCACAGCACCGAGGTGCTGCTGCGGCGCCGGACGCCGTGGTGGCACCTGTCCCGCTCCGGCCTGTTCTTCGCGGCGGCCTACGTCCTCATCTCGATGTCGCCGTCGCTGCTGCCGCGCACCTGGTACTTCCAGGGCCTCATCACCGGGCTCTGCGCCGCGGCGGGCTACGGCGTGGGCGTCCTGCTCGGCTGGCTCTCACGCCGGGCGGCGCGGGCGGTCGGGCTGCATGTCTTCGTCAGCGAGCAGGCCGGTCACGTGCTGCGCATCGTCGGGCCCACCCTCGTCGCGGCCGGCGTCGTGCTCGTCACCGTGTCGAACGTGCGCTCGCAGGCCCGCACGGCGTCGGTCGTGCGGCTCACCCCGCTCAGCCCGCTCGACTGGGTGCTCGCGCTCGGCCTCGCCGCGGTCATCGCCGTCGCCTTCCTCCTCGTGGCGCGCGGGCTGCGGGGGCTGACCCGACGGCTCGCGGTCGCGGTCGGCCGCGTGCTGCCGCGCACCATCGCGTCCGTCGTGGCGGTCGTCGTCGTCGCCACGGGCACGGCCTGGGTCTCCGACAGCGTCCTGTTCCGGCGGGGGATGCAGCTCATGGCCGCTGCGGCGTCGCAGGTCAACGACGAGACCACCGGGCGGCCGGCGCCGACGTCGTCGCTGCGCTCTGGCGGCCCCGGCTCGCTCGTCGGCTACGACAGCCTCGGCTACCAGGGCCAGATGTTCGTCACGAGCGCACCGACGACGGCCCAGCTCACCGCCGCCACCGGCCGGGCGGCGACCGAGCCCATCCGGGTCTACGCCGGCCGCCCCGACGACGAGGACATCGCCCAGGTCGCCGGCCAGGTGGTGGCCGAGCTGCGCCGCACCGGCGCCTTCGACCGCAAGGTGCTCGCCGTCGTCACCTCGACCGGCACCGGCTGGGTCGACGACTACTCGGTGCAGGCCATCGAGTACCTCAGCGACGGCGACAGCGCGGTAGCCTCGATGCAGTACTCCTTCCTGCCCAGCGCGCTCGCGGTCATCACCGACCGGCAGACCCCTCGCGAGGCCGGTGCCGCCCTCTTCGACGCCGTGTACGCCGAGTGGTCGAAGCGCCCCGCGGACAGCCGCCCGCGCCTCGTCGTCGCGGGCGAGTCCCTCGGCTCCTACGGCGCGCAGGCCGCCTTCACCGACGTCGACGACATGATGGCGAAGGCCCAGGGCGGCGTCTTCGTCGGTACGCCGAGCTTCAGCCCGATGCACGAGCGGCTCACCGAGAGCCGTGTCCCTGGGTCACCGGAGATCGCCCCGGTCGTCGACGACGGGCAGCACGTCCGCTTCGCGACCCGCGGCAGCCAGCTGCTCACCGACTACTACGGGCGGCCCTACGGCGACTGGGAGTTCCCGCGTTTCGTCTACGCCCAGCACCCGTCCGACCCGGTCGTGTGGTGGAACCCGGCCCTGCTCGGCTCGCAGCCCGACTGGCTGCGCGAGCCGCGCGGCAGCGACGTCAACCCCGACGTCACGTGGATCCCCTTCGCGACCTTCTGGCAGGTGACGACCGACATGGCCGTCGGCCACGACCCCTCCGACGGCTTCGGCCACCGCTACGGGGCCGAGCTCGTGCCGGAGTGGGCGGCCGTCCTCGGGCTCCCGCTCGACGCCGACCTCTCGCGCATCGTCGACGGCGTCGAGAAGACGGTCAACCGGGTGGCGTGAGCGGCGTGAGCCCGAACCGGGCCATGAGGTGCCAGACCCGCTTGAGGTCCTGCTCGTCGTACCGCCCGGTGCGGGCAGCGTCGCCGATCACGCGTGGGGTGAGCACGCCGCCCTCCGCGAGCCGTTCGCCGAGGTCGACGTACTCGGGCCCGCGGTAGGCGGGGTGCCGACGTAGCTCGTCGACCGTGAGGCGGTAACCGGGGTGCCACTCGACCCGGATGCCGGTCGCCGCGGCGAGCGCCTCGACCTGCGTGCCGCGGTGGCTGGGGTCGAGCACGAGCGCCTCGGCGTCGGCGGGCAGGCGGACGGGGCCGTGGACGTGGGCCTCGACGTAGCCGTCGAGGGGGTCGGGCCCCTCCTCGTCCGTCGAGTCGGCCGCGGCCTCGTGCACCGCACGCTGCAAGGGTTCCACACCGTAGGCGTCGGCCGTGGCGAAGTGCTGTGGCTCGAGGGCGCTGTCGGGGAAGCAGAAGGTGGAGCGGTCGAGCGCCGCCTCGGTCAGGCGCAGGTGCGCCGAGCCGAACCGTGGGGCGGGACCGGCGGGTCGCCCGCCGGTGTCGAGGCCCCCGTACTTCGGACGCAGCTCGGCGGGCGCGTCGTCGTAGGCCCCACCGAAGATGCGGCTCTCCCAGCGCCAGCGGTCACCGCCGGGGTGGGCGGTGAGGCCGCCGTTGCTCGTGCCGGTCTCGAACTGGGAGCGGTACCGGCCGTCGGCCGCCATCGCCGCGAGGATCGGCCGTCCGTCGACGAGGCGGTCGGGGTGGAAGTGCAGGACGACCCGGGCGGTCCGGGGCAGCGGCGCTCCCGACGACAGCGCGCGCACGTGAGCGATCGCCAGCTGCACCGCATCCGGCCGCGAGCCTCCGACCGCCCCGGTCACGCCGGGCTCACCCCTCGTCGGGGACGGGCTCGGAAGCGGGCCCGCGCAGCAGTGCGGTCGCCTGGGTCAGCTTGAGCAGCTCGCCGAGCAGCGGCGCCACGGAGTCGCGCAGCACGTCGTTGGGCACGAAGGTGCCGTCGGTGACGAACTGGGCGACGAAGGGGATGCTGATGGCGTCCGCGATCGGGATCATCCGCAGCGGCAGGACGTTCGTCTTGAGCGCGGTCGCCGCTCGCAGGCCGGCCGAGACCCCGCCGTAGCTGACCGTCGCCATCGGCTTGTACGCCCACTCCTCGTTGAGGTAGTCGACCGCGTTCTTCAGGGCCGGGTTGACGCCCCAGTTGTACTCCGGCATGACGAAGACGACCGCGTCCCCGCGGGCGACCCGGGCGCTCCACGCCTCGGTGTGCGGCTGGGTGTACTGGTGCATCGAGGGGTGGTTGGGCTCGTCGAACATCGGCAGCGCGATCTCGGCGAGGTCGAGCACCTCGACGTCGAACCGGCCGTCCTGGCGCGCGGCCGTGGCGAACCACTCGGCGACGTGGATGCCGACGCGGCCCGGTCGGGTGCTGCCGACGATGACCTGCAGCAGGGGTGCGCTCATGGGGATGCTCTCCGTCGTCTCGTCCTGGTACCGGACACCTAGCATCGACCCATGACCTCACCGGGGCCCGACCGCCCCCCACCCGACGAGACCGACCATCGATCGCGGCGGCGGCGCTTCCGCGGGCAGATCGCCGGCGTGGGCTCGACGAGCGGGGTGCGCGTCGTCGTCGGCCGGTGGGTCGACACCCCGCTCGGTGCCTTCGGGGACGCCATGGTCGAGCGGCCCGACGGGCACCGGGTGCTCGTGGCGCCGTCGGACGCGGTGGCCGACTTCATCACCGCCACCTACGGCTTCGACGAGGTGCGGGTCGAGCCGGTCACCGTCGAGCAGCGACGCGGCCCCGACGGCATCCTCACCTGGCGGGTCGACAGCGCGTCGCTCGAGCTGGACCTCACCCTGGGCGGCCGGCGGCCTCTCGGCCGGCTGCTGCGGCTCGTGCCCCGCCCCGTGGCCACGAGCCCGGCCTGGGCCACCCTCGTCGACCCCGTGGCGAGCATCGTGCTCGACGGGGTCCGCACCCGCGGGACGGCGCTCGCGGGCCGCCGCGAGTACTACGGGGCGACCGACGTGCACGCGGTGACGTCCGCGCGGGGTCGCTTCGACGGCATCCGGCTCGGTGAGCTGCGTCCGGTCGACCCGCCGTGCCGCTTCGGGTTCTCGTCGACCCCGCGGGAGCCGTCGGTGACCGACGTCGTGACGACGGTCACGGTGCGCTGACCCGTGGCCGGCGATTCGGACGAAGCGCGCAGGTCCCGGCCGGTCACAGCACCCGCACACGCGACGGATGGGCGGGGCATCGCTACCGGGTGGTAGAGATGGTGGATGCACCCTGCTCAGCCCGTGTTCGACCCCGCCCACGCGATGGGTCTGCCGACCGACTCCCCGCTCGTGCTCGGACCGATGCTGCGGTACGTCGGCGAGACCTCGGCGACGGTGTGGGCACAGACGGCCGAGCACTCCGTGGTGACGGTCACGGCCGGCGACCGGGAGTGGAGCGCCCCCACCTTCCGGGTGCGCGAGGGCCACTACGCCCTCGTCGTCGCGGACGGGCTGCCCGTCGGCAGCGACGTCGAGTACGAGCTGCGGGTCGACGGCCGGCTGGTCTGGCCCGAGCCCGACACCCCCTACCCGCACCCGCGGCTGCGCACCCTGGACCACGACCGCCCGACGCGGCTCGCCTTCGGCTCGTGCCGCGTCTCCGAGCCCCACGACGCCAAGGCGAACAAGAAGAACGGGGTCGACGCGCTGCGCACCCTTGCGCTGGCCCTCGTGCGGGGCGAGGAGGAGTGGCCCGACCTCATGGCCTTCCTCGGCGACCAGGTCTACGCCGACTGGACCTCAGACGAGATGCGCGACTTCATCGCCTCGAAGCGCGACATCGACGAGGACCCGGGCGTCGAGATCAAGGACTACGAGGAGTACGCCCACCTCTACTGGCTCGCGTGGAGCGACCCCGCCAACCGGTGGCTGCTCTCGACCCTGCCGAGCTGCATGATCTTCGACGACCACGACATCCGCGACGACTGGAACACCTCGTGGACCTGGCACGAGCAGATCAACCGCACGCGCTGGTGGCACGACCGCCTCGTCGGCGGGCTCGCGTCGTACTGGGTCTACCAGCACATCGGCAACCTCGCCCCCGACGAGCTCGCCGCCGACGAGATCTACGCCCGGGTGCTCGAGCACGCGGCCGCCCGGGACGCCGGTCCGTCGGGGCTGCGCGACCAGGACGAGCTCGACCTCACGGATGCCGTCTTCGACCTCGTCGAGCGCGTCGACCGGCATCCGGAGGTGTACCGGTGGAGCTACCGGCGTGACCTCGGCGACTGCCGGCTCGTCGTCGTCGACTCCCGCGCGGCCCGCGTGCTCGAGCCGGAACGCCGCTCGATGCTCGACGAGCAGGAGCAGCGCTGGCTCGACGAGCAGCTGACCGGTGACGTCGACCACCTGCTCATCGGCACCTCGCTGCCGTTCCTGCTGCCGCCCGGCCTGCACGACTTCGAGGCGATCGACGAGGTGACCGCGCAGGGTGCCTACGGCCGGCCCCTCGCCGCGGTCGGCGAAAAGATCCGGCAGGTCGTCGACCTCGAGCACTGGGCCGCCTTCAACGACGGCTTCGAGGCGGTCTTCGACATGGTCATGGACGTCGCGCGCGGCAACCGCGGGCGGGCCCCGGCGACGGTCACGTTCCTGTCCGGTGACGTGCACAACTCCTACGTCGCCCACGTCACCGACGCGGCCGCCCGCCACGGCGCCCGGTCGACCATCGTGCAGGCGGTCTGCTCGCCGATCCGCAACCCCATGCCGATGGCGCTGCGGGTGCTCATGTCGGGCATGGCCAAGAGCCTCGTCAAGCCGATGAACGCGTGGGCCCGCCGCAGCAAGCGCGTGCCCGACCCGGCCTACCCGTGGACCGTGACCCACGGACCCTGGTACGACAACTGCTTCGCCGAGCTCAACGTGCAGGGCCCCGACCTCGTCGTGGTCTGGCGCGGCGGCGAGGTGCGCGGCGGCGACGACGAGAACCCGGCCCTGACGACGGTGGCCGAGGTGAAGATCGCCGGCTCCCGCTGAACGGCCGGACGGCCGGACGGCTGAGCCCGGCCGGGCGTCAGGTGAGGTTCGACAGCCCGGCGGCGACGGCGAAGCCGAGCACGGTGACGAGCCCGGCCCGACGGCCGGCCTTGCGACGGGCCTCGGGGACCATCGAGTCGACGAGCATGACGAGCAGCGCCCCCGCGGCGAAGCCGTCGATGCCGGCCTTGAGTGAGCCACCCGCGACGTCGGCGAGCGCGTAGCCGCCGAGTGTCGCGAGGGCGCAGACGACCGCCACCGCGACCCAGATCAGCACGATCTGGCGGCGGCTCTTGCCGCCGGCGCGCATGTCGCTCGCGCTGCCGATGCCCTCGGGGAGGTTGCTGACGAAGATGGCGACGAGCAGGGCCACGCTGACGCCCTCGCCCGCGGCCAGCCCGATGCCGAGCACCGCCTGCTCGGGGATGCCGTCGAGCAGGGCTCCGAGCGCGAGGGGCAGTCCTGACGCCCCGCCACCCGATCGCCCCCCGATGCGCTCGACCGCCCGGTCGGCGACGAAGAAGGTGACGGCGCCGAGGGCGAGCCCGACGGCGACCGGGACCGGCCCGCCCTTCTGCAGCCCCTCCTGCGCGAGCTCGAAGGCCACGCTGGAGATGAGCGCGCCCGCGCCGAAGGCGAGCACACCGCCGACGAGGCCGTCGCGCCACGAGCGGGCCACCCCCAGCACCGCCCCGATGACGAGCGAGAGGGCGGCGACGACACCCCAGACGACGGCCTCGACCACGCGTCAGTCCGTCCAGGGGCCGCGCCAGCCGCCGACGTCGGCGGCCAGCCGATCCGCCGCCTGCGGTCCCCACGACCCGGGGGCGTAGGCGTCCGGCTGCGACGGCAGGTCGAGCACCGGGCCGAGCACCCGCCACGTCTCCTCGACGACGTCCTCGCGCGTGAAGAGGGCGGCGTCCCCGGCGAGGGCGGCGTGCAACAGCTCTTCGTAGGGCGTGGGCACGTCGTCGCCGCCAAGGTCGACCTCGAGCTCGACGGTGCGCACCGTGTCGTCGTGCGTGCTCTGGCTCTGGACCACGAGCTGGGCCCCGGCCGTGGGGTCGATGCGCAGCACGACCTGGTTCGGGTCGTGCACGCCGTCGTCGTCCTCGAAACCCAGGGGCGGGGGAGGCGTGAGCACGAGCCGCACCTCCGTCGCCGTGACCGGCAGCGACTTGCCGGCCCGGACGAGGAAGGGCACGCCGGTCCACCGCCAGTTGTCGACGTACAGCCGCAGGGCGCAGAACGTCTCCGTCGTCGAGCCGTCCTGCACGCCCGTGGTGTCGAGGTAGCCGTCGTACTGCCCCCGCACGTAGTCGTGGGGGTCGGCGGTGCGCATCGCGGCGAACACGTCGCGCCGCCGGTCCGAGAGCGCGTCGATGCCGCCTCGCGCCGGGGGTTCCATGGCGACCATGGCGATGACCTGCATGAGGTGGTTCTGCACGACGTCGCGCAGCGCGCCGACCTTGTCGTAGAACGAGCCCCGGTCGGACACGTCGAAGTCCTCGGCCATCGTCACCTGCACCGACTGCACGTAGGTGCGGTTCCACAGCGGCTCGAACATCGTGTTGGCGAAGCGCAGCCGCAGGATCTGCTGCACCGACAGCTTCCCGAGGAAGTGGTCGATGCGGTACAGCTGCGACTCGCGCAGGTGCCGGCGCAGCGCGGTATTGAGCTGCTGCGCCGACTCGAGGTCGTGCCCGAAGGGCTTCTCGACGACGACCCGGGCGCCGTCGAGCAGGTCCGCCTCCGCCAGCCCGTCGACGACCGTCTGGAACAGCGACGGCGGGATCTCGAGGTAGTAGACCGGATGCCGGGCGCCCCCGAGCGCGTCCTTCACCGCCGCGTACGTGGTGTCGTCGCCGAAGTCGCCGCCGACGTAGGTCATCCGGCCGACGAGGCGCTCGAGCACGTCGTGGTCGACGCCGTCACCGACGACGTCCTGCACCGAGGTGCGGGCCCGGTCGCGCAGGTCGTCGTCCGACCAGCTCTCCGCCGCCACCCCGACGACCGGGCACTCGAGCCGTCCCGCCTTCTCGAGGCGGTAGAGCGCGACGAACGTCATCTTCTTGGCCAGGTCGCCCGAGACGCCGAAGGAGACGAAGACGTCACCCTGGTGCTGGTCGTCGCTGCGCTCCTGCTGCTGCGGTTCTCGGGTGGCGCTCGTGTGCCGCCCCTCGTCGAGCCGCCGCGACCCGGCATCCTGACCCGTCTGCTCGCTGCTCGTCATGGACGTGTCGTACCCGCGCGGGGCGGTGCGGCCACGGCGGTCTCTCCAGGCTGGGAGCTTCATGCATGAAGGCTGAGCACAGCCTGCCAATTTTGTTGTCGCGCAACGCGATCGACAAGTTCGCGGGTCATCAGCGCCCACTTCGTCAGGCTGCAGGTGCATGCTGACGACGGTGCCGTCGCCGGGGGGCGACGGCCGGTACCAAGGAGTGCGGTGTGACCAGCTGGACGCGTGACCGAACGTCGCGGCTACTGGCGGGGGTCGTCGCGACTCTCGCCGTGGCGGCCCTGCTCCTGACGGGCGGTGGGCCGGCCGCCGTCGCGGCGTCGACGCCACCCGGCCTGGCTCCGGGCTTCCACCCCGAGTCGATGTCGTGGGTGTCGGGCACCGACGGCTTCGTGCTCGGGCGCGACACGTGCGGCGCCGCGACCTGCACGCGGGTGTGGCGTACGACGGATGCCGGGGCGACGTGGAGCCTCGCCGGCCGGGTGCCGCTGCCGCTGGCCCCGTCGGGCGAGCACGGCGTCACCGGCCTCGCCATGGTCGACGACACAGTGGGCTGGGCGCACACCCCCGATCTCGAACGGACCGGGGACGGGGGGCGCACGTGGGCGGCCTCGCCCCTGCCCGGCGGCGACCGTCAGGTGGTCACGCTGACCACGACCCCTGGGGCGACCTACCTGCTGACGTCGCACTGCGAGGTCGGCACCGGCATCTGCGACGACACGCCCCTGCACCTCTGGCGCACGACCGGCCCCCGTTCGACGACGTGGCGGCCCGTGCCGGTCGACGTGCCGGCCGACTGGCACGTCAGCATCTCGTCGGCCGGCGCGAACACCGTCGTGCTCGCAGCCCCCTTCACCGGGCCCGGCACCCTCACCGTGCTGCGCGACGGCGCGTCTCCGGTGCGGCGCCAGGCGATCTGCCCCGACCCGGTTGGCGACAGCCTCCTCGTCGCGGTGGCCGCCACGGCCCCTCGCCGCTTCGCGATGCTCTGCGACGGCACGGTGGGCATGGGCAGCTCGGACAAGACCGTGCTGACGACGAGCGACCTCGGCGCGACCTTCTCGTACTCGCCCATCCCGGGCCGGCTCGGCGTCGGCAGCCAGCTCGCCGCCGCGCCGACCGGCGGTCTCGTCGTGTCGACCGTGACCGCGAACCTCGTCTTCGCGCGCCCCCCGCTGCGCAAGACCTGGGTGCCCACCGACACCTACCTGCCCGGTGACCTCGCGGTGCGACAGCCGACGTTCACCCGCGGCGACACCGTGTGGGCCGTGCTCGGCGACGCCCAGTACCAGGACTCGCTGCTCATCCGCTCGACCGACGCCGGCCGCACGTGGTCACCGGCGCCGATGCCCCCGTCGGCGACGGGGTCGACGCACCCCGCGACGCAGCCGTCGCGGCCGTCGCAGCCGACGACCCCCTCCCCGCGCCGGGTCGCCCAGCGCGACACGACGCCGGTGTGCGACAGCGCCCCGAGCCCGGGGCAGTTCACCTGCTTCGCCCTGCGGCGCACCGACGTCGCGACCCGGACGCCGGGACAGCTGCGCGCCCTCGCCGCGGCACCGGCGGGCTACGGGCCCGCCGACCTGCGCTCGGCCTACGGCATCCCCGCCCTGGCGGGCACGCGCGGGCAGCGCGTGTACGTCGTCGTCGCCTACGACGCCCCCACCGCGGAGGCCGACCTGTCCGTCTACCGCAGCCAGTTCGGCCTGCCCGCGTGCACGACCGCGAACGGCTGCTTCCAGAAGGTGAACCAGCAGGGCCGTTCCACCCCGCTGCCGGCACCGTCGGCGG